>NZ_JACARE010000019.1:69599-108893 GCF_013386765.1 Pseudomonas yamanorum | reverse complement strand
CAAGCTCCCTCGCCACATTGGGCGCGGCGTTCAGAATGAAAAAGGGGAAGCCACCGGCTTCCCCTTTTTGTGCATCACAACAGGCTTACAGCACCTGAACGATAGCCTTGGTCACGGCATCGATGTTGTTCTGGTTCAACGCCGCCACACAGATGCGGCCAGTATCCAGCGCGTAGATACCAAACTCGCTGCGCAGGCGGGTCACTTGCTCAACGCTCAGGCCGGAGTAGGAGAACATCCCGCGCTGGCGACCGACGAAGCTGAAGTCGTGGCCAGGAGCAGCCTTGGCCAGGTCAGCCACCATCTGCTCGCGCATGCCGCGAATGCGCAGGCGCATTTCGGCCAGTTCCGCTTCCCACTGGGCGCGCAGCTCAGGGTTGTTCAGCACCGCTGCCACGATCGCCGCGCCGTGGGTCGGCGGGTTGGAGTAGTTGGTGCGGATCACGCGCTTGACCTGGGACAGGATGCGCGCGCTTTCTTCCTTGGAGTCGGTGACGATGGACAGGGCGCCCACGCGCTCGCCGTACAGCGAGAACGACTTGGAGAACGAGCTGGACACAAAGAAGGTCAGGCCCGACTCGGCGAACAGGCGCACGGCAGCGGCGTCTTCGTCGATGCCGTCGCCAAAGCCCTGGTAGGCCATGTCGAGGAACGGCACGAGGTTTTTCGCCTTGACCACGTCCAGTACTTGTTGCCAGTCGGCCGGGCTCAGGTCGACGCCGGTCGGGTTGTGGCAGCAGGCGTGCAGCACAACGATGGACTGAGGCGGCAGGGCGTTGAGGTCTTCCAGCAGGCCAGCGCGGTTGACGTCGTGGGTGGCCGCGTCATAGTAGCGATAGGTCTGTACCGGGAAGCCGGCTTTTTCGAACAGCGCCTGGTGGTTTTCCCAGCTCGGGTCGCTGATGGCGACGACGGCGTCGGGCAGCAGTTGCTTGAGGAAGTCTGCGCCGATTTTCAAGGCGCCGGTGCCGCCAACAGCCTGGGCGGTGATCACACGGCCGGAGCTGATCAGTGGCGACTGCGCGCCGAACAGCAGCTTTTGCACGGCCTGGTCGTAGGCCACAATACCGTCGATCGGCAAGTAGCCACGGGCGGCGTGTTGCGCCACGCGAATGGCTTCCGCTTCGGCAACGGCACGCAAGAGTGGAATCTTCCCCTCCTCGTTGCAGTAAACGCCCACGCCAAGGTTGACCTTGGTGGTTCGGGTATCGGCGTTGAATGCTTCGTTGAGGCCCAGGATTGGATCGCGTGGTGCCATTTCGACAGCGGAGAACAGGCTCATTTTTGCGGCAGCTCTATAGAGAGTGGAGGGACGTGTCGCGCTCCAGCCGAATGCACTAGAGCGGTGCACAAACGGGGAGCTAGTATAGAGGCCATCACCGCTCGCGGCGACAGCCGAAACGGCTTTTCGGCCAAGTTTTTCGGTTTATTTACCGACCGTTAGTCTTATTGCAACATTGGCGGCCAGCGGCATGTAGGACGATTGCCTTGAAACCCGTCACATTCGCCTCCACTTCTACAGCTATCATGGTTTTTTCCTGCAACCTGCGCCGAACAGTCGCGGGTCGCGGTCTTTTTCGTCCCCGCTGCTCTTTCCGGCCCCGGGGTGACTCAAGAGGTACGTTATGTCGGATTTCCAGCTAGTCACCCGCTTCGAGCCCGCCGGCGATCAACCGGAAGCCATCCGCCTGATGGTCGAAGGCATCGAGGCCGGCCTGGCGCATCAGACCTTGCTCGGGGTGACCGGCTCCGGCAAGACCTTCAGCATCGCCAACGTGATCGCCCAGGTGAACCGCCCGACCCTGGTGCTGGCGCCGAACAAGACCCTGGCCGCGCAGTTGTATGGCGAGTTCAAGGCGTTCTTCCCGAACAACGCAGTGGAGTACTTCGTTTCCTACTACGACTACTACCAGCCGGAAGCCTACGTGCCGTCGTCCGACACCTTTATCGAGAAAGACGCCTCGATCAACGACCACATCGAGCAGATGCGTCTGTCGGCGACCAAGGCGCTGCTGGAGCGCAAGGACGCGATCATCGTCACCACGGTGTCGTGCATCTACGGCCTGGGCAGCCCGGAAACCTATTTGAAGATGGTGCTGCACGTCGACCGCGGCGACAAACTCGACCAGCGCGAACTGCTGCGGCGCCTGACGAGCCTGCAATACACCCGCAACGACATGGATTTCGCCCGGGCGAGCTTCCGCGTGCGCGGTGATGTGATCGACATCTACCCGGCGGAATCCGACCTGGAAGCGATCCGCATCGAACTGTTCGACGATGAAGTCGAGAGCCTGTCGGCCTTCGACCCGTTGACCGGCGAGGTGATCCGCAAGCTGCCGCGCTTTACCTTCTACCCGAAAAGCCACTACGTGACCCCGCGTGAAACCCTGATGGGCGCCATCGAGGGCATCAAGGGCGAACTGGTGGAGCGCCTGGAATACCTGCGCTCCAACAACAAGCTGGTGGAAGCCCAGCGCCTGGAACAGCGCACCCGCTTCGACCTGGAGATGATCCTCGAGCTGGGCTACTGCAACGGCATCGAAAACTACTCGCGCTACCTCTCGGGCCGCGAGTCCGGGCAGGCGCCGCCCACCCTGTTTGATTACCTGCCGGACGACGCCTTGCTGGTGATCGACGAGTCCCACGTCAGCGTGCCGCAGGTAGGCGCGATGTACAAAGGTGACCGTTCCCGCAAGGAGACGCTGGTGGAATACGGTTTCCGCCTGCCGTCGGCGCTGGACAACCGGCCGATGCGTTTCGACGAATTCGAAGGCATCAGCCCGCAGACGATTTTTGTCTCGGCCACGCCGGGTAACTACGAGGCCGAACATGCCGGGCGTGTGATTGAACAACTGGTGCGCCCGACTGGCCTGGTGGACCCGCAAATCGAAATCCGCCCGGCGCTGACCCAGGTGGACGACCTGCTCTCGGAAATCACCAAGCGTGTGGCCCTGGAAGAGCGGGTGCTGGTCACCACGCTGACCAAGCGCATGTCCGAAGACTTGACCGATTACCTGGCCGACCACGGCGTGCGCGTGCGCTACTTGCACTCGGACATCGACACCGTGGAGCGCGTGGAAATCATCCGCGACCTGCGCCTGGGCACCTTCGATGTGCTGGTGGGGATCAACCTGCTGCGCGAAGGTTTGGATATGCCGGAAGTGTCCCTGGTGGCGATTCTGGATGCCGACAAGGAAGGCTTCCTGCGGTCCGAGCGTTCGCTGATCCAGACCATTGGCCGCGCGGCGCGGAACCTCAATGGCCGGGCGATTCTATACGCGGACCGGATTACCGGCTCCATGGAGCGGGCGATTGGTGAGACCGAGCGTCGTCGTGACAAGCAGATTGCTTACAACCTGGAACATGGCATCACGCCCAAGGGCGTGTTCAAGGACGTGGCCGACATCATGGAAGGCGCGACTGTGCCGGGCTCGCGCAGCAAGAAGCGCAAGGGCATGGCCAAGGCCGCGGAGGAGAACGCCAAGTACGAAGCGGAATTGCGTTCGCCGAGCGAGATCACCAAGCGTATTCGTCAGTTGGAAGAGAAGATGTACCAGTTGGCGCGGGACCTGGAGTTTGAAGCGGCGGCGCAGATGCGCGATGAGATTGGCAAGTTGCGCGAGCGTCTGTTGGCTGTTTGATTTGCGGTGCCGGGTCTGGCCTCATCGCAGGCAAGCCAGCTCCCACATTGATCGGTGTTCTTCTGAACAACTCGGTCTACTGTGGGAGCTGGCTTGCCTGCGATGGCGGCACCTCGGTCTAATGAGACTCCCCAGCCTTAAGCCCCGCCGGTAACGCCTTGGTCAACAAGATCGCCACCATGCTGATCCCCAGCGCCAACCCCACAAAGTGAAACGCATCGTTATAGGCCATGATCTGCGCCTGCTGATGGGCAATCTCACTCAACTTCCCCAACGCCGCCGTCTCGTTGCCAAACTTCTCGGTCAACGTCGCCATCCGTTCCGCCACCTGCGGATTGGTCGGCACAATCGCCTCCCGCAGATAATCAAAGTACGTCTTGGTGCGCGCATCCAGCAGCGTCGCCAGCAATGCGATCCCGATCGCCCCACCCAGATTTCGCAGGATATTAAACAGGCTCGACGCCGACCCCGCGTCTTTCGGCATGATGTATGCCGTGGCAATCAACGAGATCGTCACCATGATCAACGGCTGCCCCAGCGCGCGGATGATCTGGATCCGGTTGAACTGGTCGCCGGCAAAGTCCGGGTTCAGCACCCCCGACGAAAAACTCGCTAACCCGAACAGCCCGAACCCCAGGGTGCACAGCCATTTGGGCGACACGTATTTCATCAGCTTGGGCACCAGCGGAATCAGGAACAACTGCGGAACCCCCATCCACATGATCACTTCGCCGATTTGCAGCGCGTTGTAGTTCTGGATTTGCGCCAGGTACAGCGGCAGCAGGTAAATCGAGCCGTATAACCCCACGCCCATCCCCAGGCTCGAAATGCTCGACAGCCCGAAGTTGCGATTGCCGAGGATGCGCAGGTTGATCAGCGGGTTGGGCTTGGACATCTGCACGATCACAAAGGTGATCAGGCTCAGCAGGGCGACGGTGCCCAGGCTCACAATCAGGCTCGATTCCAGCCAGTCCTTGCGATGGCCTTCCTCCAGGAACACCTGCAAACACCCGAGGCCCACAGCCATGGTGACGATGCCGAGGTAGTCGGTGCTTTTGAGCAGGTCCCAGTTGGAATCCTTTTTCTCCAGCCCGTACAGCAGGCCGGCGATCATGATCAGGCCCGGCGGGATGTTGATGTAGAAGATGTATTCCCAACCCCAGTTCTCGGTCAGCCAGCCGCCGATGGTCGGGCCGATGGACGGCGCGAAGGTGGCGGTCATGGCGAACATGGCCATGCCTTTGGCGCGGTGGTGTTCGGGCAGCTTGATCAGCGTGAGGGTGAACGCCAGCGGGATCAGTGCGCCGCCGGTAAAGCCCTGCAAGGCGCGGAACACGATCATGCTTTCCAGGCTCCAGGCCATGGAGCACATCAGCGAGGCGATCAGGAACCCGCCGGATACCCACACCGCCAGCCGACGCGCCGACAACAGCTGCACCAGCCAGGCGGTGAGGGGGATCATGATGATTTCGGCCACAAGGTAGGAGGTGGAAATCCACGAGCCTTCTTCCAGGGTGGCCGACAGCGCGCCCTGGATGTCCTTGAGAGAGGAGTTGGTGATCTGGATGTCGAGCACCGCCATAAAGGCGCCGAGCATCACGCTCATCACGGCTATCCAGTCGCGCCGGCTCGGTTCGCCGACCGGGGCCAGCAGTTGATCACCGGCCATCGTGCGGGTCTTGGATGTTCACTTTGACCGTCACCGACATGCCCGGGCGGATTTTGCCTTGCAGCGGGTTGTCGGCGGCGAAGGTCAGTTTTACCGGAATCCGTTGTACGACCTTGGTGAAGTTGCCCGTGGCATTGTCCGGCGGCAGCAGGCTGAACTGCGCACCGGAGGCGCCGAACAGGTTGGCCACGCGGCCTTCGATCGGGGTGTCGCCGTAGGCATCAAAGGTCAGCTCGGCCTTTTGCCCGGGCTGCATGTGGCCGATCTGGGTTTCCTTGAAGTTGGCCTGCACCCAGATGTCCTGGTCGGGGACGATCGACAGCAGGTAGGCGCCGGCCTGCACGTATTGCCCGTTGCGCGCGGCCCGCTGGCCGATCAGGCCGCTGATGGGCGCGTGGATTTCGCTGCGGGTCAGGTTCAGTTCGGCCTGGGCCAGGTCGGTTTTGGCGTTGGCGATCATGGCGTCGAGGCGCTTGATCTCGGCGTTCAGTGCGTTGACCTGCTGGCGCTGGCCCTGCAGGTCGGCCTGGGCCATGGTCACCTGGGAACGGGCGATATGGTTGTCGGCGTCGAGGGTGGTCACCCGTTCTTCCGATACGTAGCCTGGCTTGCGCAGGGTTTGCGCGCGGTTCAGGTCGATCTGCGAGCGGCCGAGGGTGGCCTGGCTGGAGGACACCTTGGCTGCACCGGCGGCGATCAGGCTGGCTTGTTGGGTGAGTTTGCTCTGGGCCTGCACGCGCTCGGCCTCGCGCATGGCCAGGGCGGCGTTGGCGCGGTCGACGGCGAGGTGGAAGTCGTCGCCTTCGAGCTTGACCAGCAACTGGCCCTTTTCCACGTGTTCGTTGTCGCCCACCAGCACCTCGACGATCCGCGCGCCGAGTTGGCTGGAGACCCGGGTGATCTCGCCCTGGACGTAGGCGTTGTCGGTGCTTTCATAAAAGCGGCCCTTGAAGAACCACTGGGCGAAAAAGCCCGCGGCGATCAGGATCACGATAAACAGGAAGATAAACAGGCGGCGTTTGAGCGGGGCAGGCATGGCGATCATGTCGGTAACAAAAGGTAATGGAATATAGCCAGCGAACGCTCTGGCAAATAGCCATGTCGAGTCTTGAGACCGGAGCTTGTCTCATATGCCCTTTGTTCGCCTCCCCACGCTGGAGCCCAAGGGCTTGGGGCTGTTACCATTCGCCCCTTGTTTCATTTTCAGTTTTATCGCCAATTCGAGACCCGCCATGACCACCGTCCGCACGCGCATCGCGCCATCGCCTACTGGGGATCCCCACGTAGGTACTGCTTACATCGCCTTGTTCAACTACTGCTTTGCCAAGCAGCACGGCGGTGAATTCATCCTGCGGATCGAAGACACCGATCAACTGCGCTCCACCCGTGAGTCGGAACAGCAGATTTTCGATGCCCTGCGCTGGTTGGGCATTACCTGGGCTGAAGGCCCGGACGTCGGCGGCCCCCACGGCCCGTATCGCCAGAGCGAGCGCAGCGACATCTACAAAAAGTACACCCAGCAGTTGGTGGACATGGGCCATGCGTTCCCGTGCTTCTGCACCGCAGAAGAGCTGGACCAGATGCGCGCCGAGCAACAGGCCCGTGGCGAAACCCCGCGCTATGACGGCCGCGCGCTGCTGCTGTCGAAAGAAGAAGTGGCCCAGCGCCTGGCCGCCGGCGAGCCGCACGTTATCCGCATGAAAGTGCCGAGCGAAGGCGTGTGCGTGGTGCCGGACATGCTGCGCGGCGACGTCGAGATCCCGTGGGACCGCATGGACATGCAAGTGCTGATGAAGACCGACGGCCTGCCGACGTACTTCCTGGCCAACGTGGTGGACGATCACCTGATGGGCATCACCCACGTACTGCGTGGCGAAGAGTGGCTGCCGTCGGCGCCGAAACTGATCCTGCTCTACGAATACTTCGGCTGGGAACAGCCGCAGCTGTGCTACATGCCGCTGCTGCGTAACCCGGACAAGAGCAAGCTGTCCAAGCGCAAGAACCCGACCTCGGTGACGTTCTACGAGCGCATGGGCTTCATGCCGGAAGCGATGCTCAACTACCTGGGCCGCATGGGCTGGTCGATGCCGGACGAGCGCGAGAAGTTCTCGCTGCAGGAAATGGTCGATAACTTCGACTTGTCCCGCGTGTCCCTCGGCGGGCCGATCTTCGACATCGAGAAGCTGTCGTGGCTCAACGGCCAGTGGCTGCGTGACCTGCCGGTGGAAGAGTTCGCCAGCCGTGTGCAGCAGTGGGCGTTGAACCCCGAGTACATGATGAAGATCGCGCCGCTGGTGCAGGGCAGGGTAGAGACCTTCAGCCAGGTGGCACCGTTGGCGAGTTTCTTCTTTGCCGGTGGCGTGAACCCCGATGTGAAGCTGTTTGAGTCGAAGAAGCTGTCGGGCGATCAGGTTCGCCAGTTGATGCAGTTGATCCTGTGGAAGCTCGAAAGCCTGCGCCAGTGGGAGAAGGATGCAATCACCGCGACCATCCAGGCGGTGGTTGAATCCCTGGAATTAAAACTGCGCGACGCCATGCCGCTGATGTTTGCTGCGATCACCGGGCACGCCAGTTCGGTGTCGGTACTCGATGCGATGGAAATTCTGGGCCCGGACCTGACGCGTTTCCGTCTGCGCCAAGCCCTTGATTTGCTTGGTGGTGTGTCGAAGAAAGAAAACAAGGAATGGGAAAAGCTGCTGGGCGCTATCGCCTAAGCCCGCTGTGGGAACGGCCAAACCCCGGTTTTCCGGGGTTTGCTCGGTAAGTGATTGTTATCTCGGCAAAAAATTTTGAAAATTGTTGAAAATAAATTTGACACGTTTCGAATACGCCATTAAGATTCGCCCCGTCCTCACCGACGAGGGGCTATAGCTCAGCTGGGAGAGCGCTTGCATGGCATGCAAGAGGTCAACGGTTCGATCCCGTTTAGCTCCACCAATTTACAGGTTCAAGGTCTGGCCACACCGTCCTTGAATTCGATCAGACTCAGCCTGATCACGTTGTATAGAAGGTTTGTGTCCCCTTCGTCTAGTGGCCTAGGACACCGCCCTTTCACGGCGGTAACAGGGGTTCGAGTCCCCTAGGGGACGCCAGTTTCAACAAGCAGCTCGAAAGGTCTGCTGCGCCGCGAGGCGAAAAATCCGGGGCTATAGCTCAGCTGGGAGAGCGCTTGCATGGCATGCAAGAGGTCAACGGTTCGATCCCGTTTAGCTCCACCAATTTACAGGTTCAAGGTCTGGCCACACCGGCCTTGAATCAGATCAGTTCTCAGCGCTGATCAGTTGTACAGAAGGTTTGTGTCCCCTTCGTCTAGTGGCCTAGGACACCGCCCTTTCACGGCGGTAACAGGGGTTCGAGTCCCCTAGGGGACGCCACGATTACCCGCTCTGCGGGATTTTTAAGGGTCATTCAATTATTGAATGGCCCTTTTGTTTGTCTGGCGTTTGGCCAATCTTCCTTCCTCTCCCTCACATGTTCTTCTGACCAATGGTCATGCCGGTGGCTTGCGAAATATTATTATGGTAATAATATTCGAGGCATGAGATTCGGAGGCAACGATGAACGATAAAAAAGCACAAACCCGCGAACGTATTCTGCAAGCAGCTGGCGCCGCCTTGATCCAGCGTGGCCCGGCCGAGCCCAGTGTTGGCGAAGTGATGGGCGCGGCGGGGCTCACCGTCGGTGGTTTCTACGCGCACTTTGAAAGCAAGGACGCGCTGATGCTGGAGGCGTTCACCGAGTTGCTGGCCCGACGTCGCGCCGCGGTTGAAGACATGGACTCGACGCTGACCGGCGAGGAGCGTCGCGCGCTGGTGGCGGCGTTCTACCTGTCACGCAAGCACCGCGACTCCACGTCCCACGCGTGCCCGATCCCGGCCACGGTGGGCGAGATGAGCCGCTTGCCGGACGAGTTCCGCCAAGCCTTGAATGAACACTGTGAATTGATGGCCGCACAGCTGGCCGCCAGCCCCGAAGACACCGACAAGGCGCTGGCCGACATGGCACTGATGATCGGTGGCTTGTCGCTGGCCCGCGCCCTGGGCCCGGGTGAGTTGTCGGATCGTGTGTTGCGTGCGGCCAAGTCCGCGGTGCGTTAAGAACGGCTTCTGGCCTGAGGAATGAGCGATGGGCACGTTGAAGTGGATTCGTGGCGTCAATGGCACCTTGGGCCGGCTGGCGCCGCAAACGGTGGCCAGCAAGATGCGTCGGGTGTTCATGACGCCTCGGGATCTGCCGCCCCGTGACTGGGAGTTGCCGCTGCTGGCGCAGTCGGAGCGCATCACGTTGCGTTTCGGCCTGTCGGCGCTGAAGTGGGGCCAGGGCCCGGCAGTGCTGTTGATGCACGGCTGGGAAGGGCGCCCAACGCAATTCGCCAGCCTGATCACTGCGTTAGTGGCGGCGGGTTATTCGGTGGTTGCCCTGGATGGCCCGGCCCACGGCCGCTCACCGGGGCGCGAAGCCCATGTGCTGCTCTTCGCTCGTGCCATGCTGGAAGCGGCGGCCGAGCTGCCACCGTTGCATGCCGTTGTCGGTCACTCCATGGGCGGTGCCAGTGCGATGCTGGCGGTCCAGTTGGGGTTGCGCACCGAGGCGTTGGTCAGCATCGCCGCGCCTTCGCGGTTCCTCGACGTATTGCGCGGTTTTGCCGGCATGGTCGGTCTGCCGGCGCGAGCGCGTTCGGCGTTTATCCAGGAGGTGGAGCTGACGATGGGCATGCCCCTCAAGCACCTCGACGTCGCTCACTATCAAATGAATATCCCGGGCCTGATCGTGCATGCCGAAGACGATACTTTCGTCTCGGTCAAAGCCTGCCAGGTCATCCATGACGCCTGGTTCGACAGCCGCCTGTTGCGCCTGGAGCAGGGCGGGCACCAGAAGGTGCTGGCAGACCCGCGTGTGATCGAAGGCGTACTGACGCTGCTGGCCGGCCGCCACGTGCCGGAGCGCCAAACCGCCTGAGCCATGGGTTACACTGCTCGCCGCCGACATTAATCGACCGGGAGCACCGCATGGGCTGGGACTTGGCAACGCCGTTTATCATCGATCTTCAGGTCGGTACCGAAGACATCGACGGCCTTGGACACGCCAACAACGCCGTGTACGTGTCCTGGCTGGAACGCTGCGCCTGGCGCCATTCCCAGCGCCTGGGGCTGGACTTGACCGAGTACCGCCGGCTGGATCGCGCCATGGCCGTGGTGCGTCATGAGATTGATTACCTGGCCGCCGGCTACGAAGGCGACGAGCTGCAGTTGGCGACTTGGATCGTCGACTGGGACCAGCGCCTGAAAATGACCCGACGCTTCCAGCTGGTACGCCCGCGTGACGGCGCCACCTTGCTGCGGGCGCAAACCACCTTTGTCTGCATCGAACTGTCCAGCGGCAAGCCCAAGCGCATGCCGTCGGAATTTCTTGAGGGTTACGGCCCTGCACTGCAAGGCGAATTACCTGCTGGCGTCTGAAACCAGTAAACTGCGCCACGTTTTTCGTTGAGTGTTTTCCATGCAAATTGCTTTGGCGCCCATGGAGGGGTTGGTCGACAACATCCTGCGGGACGTGCTGACCCGGGTCGGCGGTATTGATTGGTGCGTGACCGAGTTCATTCGGGTCAACGACCGCCTGCTGACGCCTGCCTACTTCCACAAGCTCGCCCCCGAGTTGCTGCACGGTGCCAAGACCGCTGCCGGCGTGCCCCTGCGCGTGCAATTGCTGGGGTCGGACCCGGTGTGCCTGGCGGAAAACGCCGCCCTGGCCTGTGAGTTGGGCTCGCAAGTGGTCGACCTGAACTTCGGTTGCCCGGCCAAGACCGTCAACAAGTCCCGTGGTGGTGCGGTGCTGCTCAAGGAGCCGGAGCTGCTCAACCAGATCGTCGAGCACGTGCGGCGCGCGGTGCCGGCGCATATTCCTGTTACCGCGAAGATGCGCCTGGGTTTCGACAGCCCGGACGGTGCGCTGGTGTGCGCCACGGCCCTGGCCGAAGGCGGCGCGGCGCATATCGTCGTGCATGCGCGCACCAAGGTCGACGGCTACAAGCCGCCGGCCCATTGGGAGTGGATCCCGCGTGTGCAGGAAGTGGTCAAGGTGCCGGTGTTCGCCAACGGTGATATCTGGAGCGTTGAAGACTGGCGGCGTTGCCGGGAAATCAGTGGTGTGGAAGACATCATGCTCGGTCGCGGCCTGGTGGCGCGCCCTGACCTTGCCCGGCAGATTACGGCGGCGCGTGCCGGCGAAGAAGTGGTGGAGATGACCTGGGCCGAGATGCAGCCGATGCTGCATGAGTTCTGGCGCCAGTCGGTGGAACAACTCACCGAGCGCCAAGCGCCCGGTCGTTTGAAGCAATGGCTGGCGATGCTGACACGCAATTATCCTGAAGCGGTGGAGCTGTTCACGGCGATGCGTCGTGAAACGGACCTGGACCAGGTCGCGCGCTTGCTGGGAGTGCCCGATCAGGCAGCCTGAGGCATTGGCGTTGCAAGATTAAGTTTATATATATAGAAGTTTCATCGCGTAATTAAAGGGGCACTCTGAGTGCCTCTTTTTTTGTGCCTGAAATAAACGATGTGCGAGTAAAGTTGTTGAAGTTGACGGGTTTTTGCCAGTGCGCACGGACCGCTCTCGGTGGCGCAGGATTTCTTCATGTGTGTAAAAAATAATGTGCGTCCGGTTTTAGTAATGCAGAAGTTTTAAGGCGTATAGGTTGAATTAGTTGGCGCGAGGTAATGGCGCGCGCGGTAACTAACACAAGTTAACTCCGTTATTCGATGCGAGTGATTTCATTACGTTGCATGCAGATCTGACTGTTGCGTGATATATCGGGTTTTTTTCGTACGAGACGAGACGGAATACGAATTTCTGCCGTATGTCCATAGGGAAAATTCTCTGCTTGTCTTATGGTTTCCTTATGTAAGGCTGGATTATCGGAACTCAATGGGCTCAGGTTCCACGAAAGTAGGGAGTGAGTTCACTCGTACATATTTAAAACCAAATGAAGACCATGACTTCCCAGGCCGTTTGCCGGTTCAGGGGAGCCTTGAAAAGGATAAGTCCATGTCTAATCTGTCGATTAATACTTCTGTTCCCATGAATCTCGACTATCGCTCATTGGACCAAGAGCAGGGCGGCGTGAATAAGCCTCGCAATAACCTGCTGCCAAACAGTTTTTCCAATGCAGTTGTTCGTGATCATGACGCAGGTTCAAAAGACAGTAACGTTACGGTGACCAGGGACTCGCTGCAGAAGTTGTTTGAGATGTTTGATTCTGTCGTGAAGGCGATGCGCAACATGTTAGCGACTCAAGGCAGCTTGCCCAAGCCGATGTCTGAGGTTGTCCCTTTACCTAAAGTCCCACCCGAGGCAGGTCCGGCACCGAAGGTTGTACCAGAGGCCAACCCTGCGTTGAAAGTGGCTCCTGCGCCGGTGCCTAAAGTGCAGGCGGATTTGGGGGTTTTGGCGAAAGTAATGCCCGGCCCTTTGCCTGAAGTAAGGCGGGATGCGGAGCCGCAAAACAAGCCGATGAATGATATTAACGTGACCGTTCAGGTCGCTAACTGCCACTGCCCCCATCCCGAGGCGAAAGTTGCACCGCGTACGACAGTGACACGAGAAATCGATGGCAGAGCCACGGTGGTTCCGCACTCGCCGGTAAAGCCGGGTGTTGATGCCAACACCCTGGTAGTGCCGAATCTGCCGATCCTGCCGCAAGTCGATACCAAAACGCTGGTGCTGCCACAGTCGCCGGTAAAGCCTGGGAACGATGGCAAAACTCCACTCATACCGCAGCCCCCCGTGAAGTCTGAAGTCGATAAAAAAACACCCATAGTCCCGCAGCCTGATGTAACGCCAGACGTGCGTCCCACGCCCGAGCCGGATTTGACTGCTCCCGGGCCTGCGGAAGACTGCTCGACCAACTCATTCAATAAATATAACCGCAGTCGGTTCGACAGCCCCCGGCAGTTCGATAACGGTCGTCGAACAAGGGCATAAGTTCGTCACGGTTTTTTTCAGGGTTTAACTAGAGGCGGTAGCTCCCCGTGCTCGTTAATGCAGGGGGAGCACGTTCCAGGAGGTGAGTGCATGTTTGATAAGGTGATTAATAGTCCAGCGATTATAAGGCCCGAGTACTTACAGTCTGGGGGACCTGCAACAGCGGCAGCGAAGAGTGCTCCAAAGAATATTAGCTTTGCGACCGATAACGCTTTGTCCTTTGGCGATAAAGCGCAAGGTGGCTTTCGCGACACCGCAGACAGTTCGCAGTTGCTCAAGAATATGCTTGAGATGTTCACGCAGTTTTTTGCGCAGTTGCAAAGCCTGCTGTCGGACAAGGGCACCAAAGTAAATCTCGATGCAACACCTGTCCCCACGACACCCGTACTGCCTAAACCGCACATCCCGCTGCCTGATCCCCGGGCGAGCCACCTTCCGGATCTTTCCAGCAAGCGTGACGGGGCCAAGGCTGATGATATCTGGGGCGGGTTCCGCCAGGGGCCGGACGGCAATTGCGTGACGATATCGGCCATCAAGGCGGCCATGGTGAAGTTTGGCCAGAGCCCAACGGATATCTATAAAGAAGTTCAAAAGGTCGCAGAGGGTTACCGGGTGACCATGCGCGATGGATTTGCTCTCACCCTGAGCCGTCAGGAGTTGGCAGAGGGCATTCGTGGGTCGAAGTTTGTCGGGCGCGACAAGGAGATGCTCAAGGATGCGCACTTTCTGTTTTCGGTCAGCGCCAAGCGGGCGCAGATGGAAAATAATGATGGCACTGCCCAGCGAAGTTATAGCGCTGCGGTGCGCAGTCTCAATGATGGTGAAGATGAAAGAGGCGCCGGGGAAGGGTTCCTGCGACTGGGCCTGAAGCAGCATATGAAGAAAGTGCCGGTGAGTGAACTTGCAAAAGGCACGCTGGGCATGGTCAATCGCACAGGGCATTCGGTGGCGGTGATCAACGGTATTGAAGAGTTGTATGGGAAAAAGGGCGGAGCGCCAAAACGTGGCGATGCCATTGCGTTGGTATGAAGCCGGTTAGTGTGGCTTACGTCTGAATAGAGTTCCGTTTTTTGGGCAACACCAGCGGTGGGGCGTCGAGTCAACCTCCTCCGGCAGGGTAACTGTGCCTGTTGGTTGGCTTGATGCGGTCTGGTTGTTATCGCTTGTTAAGTATAAACATGAAGGAGTGGAATATGGTTTGTTCAGTGTCGAGCGGTCCTGTTCGGATGATTAACATAAAAGATAATGAATTGTGGCACGTTCCATCTTCGGCCAAGAGTAGCCAGGAATTTATACCTGCCAGTAATGCTTCAGGTGTTCGGGATTCTGGAAATGTTTCCTGGGCGGACGTATTAACGTCCCTGCATACGATTGTGCGATGGCTGCGAGAGCTTCTCGATCGGGACGTGTTAACTACCGATAAAAACACAGTAACTCCAGACGCAGAGCCCCCGGTAAAAGTGATACCCGACAAGCAAGTACCGTTGGATACTCCCAAACCTGTCATGCCCGATTCCCCTGCAGATTTTTTCCTGAGAAAAAACGGCGGAAAACCTAAAGACATCGTTAACGCGTTCACTGCCACAGCACCCGGCTTTGGCGATAATGTTGATGTCAGTACCCACGCCGCTGTCATCAAGATGATGATGCTCAAATTTGGTCAAAGCCCTGCCGATGTATTTGATGAGGTAAAGCGGTCTACCACTGGTTATGACATCACCATGAAAGACGGTTTTACAGTCCATGTGGCTCATGATGAGTTAACGCGCGCAACCCGGGCAGCAAGATTTGGTGGCGGTGATGAGGGCGCGATACGGGATGCCAGTTTCATATTTGCCACTTTTGTGAAGCGCAAGCAGATGGAAACTTTGGAGCTCAGGGCGGACGCAAGCTTTGACGAGGCCCTGACAAAAACCTTGTCTGGTGAGTTTCCAAAGCGGGCTTTGGAAGGCATGGGCATGACGGGCTTTATGCAATACGTCCCTTCCAGTTTTCTACGGGGTAAGGATACCGTTGGCCTCGCTGAAACGCGTTATCTGGGGGCATCCCTGGTGCTGGATGGGGTCAGGTATAACTATCAGGCACGGGAGCGCCTTGGCGACAGCTATGGCTACAGGCTTACTGGTGATGAAACCCTTTCAGATGAGTTGCTTGTCGATCCCCGCAAGGGCACGGTTCAGGTTTCCAGTGTGCCGGTAGGTGTCAAACCCGAGAATATCTGGGCTGGCTTCTACCAAGGCGTGGAAGGTAACTGTGTGACGGTGTCGGCGATGAAAGCCGCGATGATGAAGTTGGGTCAAAGCCCAGCGGGCATCTACAAACGCATCAGCGCAACCGGTGATGGTTACGCAGTCGTCATGCGAGATGGTTTCAAGTTGCGCATTACCCACGAAGAGTTAAAAAAAGCCGAGCAACATTCCAACCTCAACGGTACTGACAAAGTATTGGTGAAGGATGCCAATTTTTTATATGCGGTGAGCGCCAAGCGGGCGCAGTTGGAAAATCATGAGGGTCGCGCCGGGCAGAGTTTTGAGACGGCTATGGAGACCCTCAACAATGGTGAGCTCCCCGGGGACGGATTCCGTCGATTGGGGCTCTACGCCTATACACGGCCGAGCACCGTTCAGGAGTTGGCCGGCGGGGTATTGGGCACCTTGGCCAACTTTCAGCACTCGGTCGTGGTGGTCAACGGTGATATCGACCTTTATGGTTATAAAGAATCGCTGCTGTCGTCGACCTGGAATAACAAGAGCGGCTACGCAGTAAAGTTGGTCTAAGGCCTACAACAACAGTTGCCTGAACCCCTCCATCGGCAGCGGTCGACTGTGCAAATACCCTTGGTACAAATGGCACCCCAAGCCCTGCAAAAATGCCAGCTGTTCAGGGGTTTCCACACCCTCGGCAATCACCTCCAGATTCAGGCTACGGGCCATGGCCACAATGGCGCGGATAATCTCCGCATCGTTAGGGTCGTGAGTCGCATCGCGTACAAACGACTGGTCGATCTTCAGCGCATCCACCGGCAGGCGCTTGAGGTAGGTCAGTGATGAATAGCCCGTGCCAAAGTCATCCATCGCAAAACTCACGCCGAGCTTTTTCAGGCGGCGCATTTTGCTGATGGTGTCGTCCAGGTTCTGGATCACGATGCCTTCGGTGATTTCCAGCTTCAGCAGCGTGAAGGGCAGTTGGTGAGTGCGCAGGCTGCGTTCCACCCGCTCCACGAAGTCGTTCTGGCGAAACTGCCGGGGGCTGATGTTGACGCACAGGCTGAAGTTCAGCGGGTCCACCAGGCCCTCGGCGATCAATTGCGCGAAGGTCCCGCAGGCTTCGTCGAGGATCCAGGTGCCCACCTCCAGGATCAGCCCGCTGTCTTCCAGCACCTTGATAAATTCAGTCGGCGACTGCGCGCCCAGTTGCGGGTGCTGCCAGCGCACCAGGGCCTCGGCGCCGACGATCCGGTTGCCCCGGGCATCCACCTGCGGCTGGTAGTGCACGCTGAATTCACCGCGAGACAAGGCCAGGCGCAGGTCGGTTTCCATGCGCAGGCGCTCGCTGGCGGTTTTCTGCATGCTGTTATGGAACATCTGGGTGGTGTTGCGCCCCGAATCCTTGGCCCGGTACAGGGCGATGTCGGCGCGCTTGAGCAGATCCGCCGGGGTGGAGCCGTGATCGGGAATCAGTGCCACGCCGATGCTGGGGGTGACCTGCAAGCGGTGGCCGTCGAGAAACATCGGCTCCGACAACAGCTCCCGCAGGGTGTCGGCCAGTTCCTGGACCTGGACACTGACTTGCGAGCGCGTACCTTCCAGGCCGCTGAGCAGCACCACAAACTCATCACCACCCAGGCGCGCCACGGTGTCTTCCATGCGCACACTGGCTTCGAGGCGTGCAGTGACGATTTTCAGCACCGTGTCACCCACCGGGTGGCCGAGGGAATCGTTGATGTGCTTGAAGTGGTCCAGGTCGAGAAACAGTAGCGCGCCCCGCAGGTTGTGGCGCTTGAGCAGGGCGATCTGCTGGCTCAGGCGGTCCATCAATAGCGCACGGTTGGGCAGGTTGGTCAGTGGGTCGTGATAGGCCAGGTGGCGAATCTGCGCCTGGGCGTTTTTCAGCAGGCTGACGTCCCGCGCGGTCAGCAGCAGGCACGGCGTTTCATTGAGGGTGATGGGCTCCACCGACACTTCCACCGCCAGCACGTCACCACGCTTGTTGTGCCAGAGCATTTCCAGATGATGGATGCGGCCCTTGATCTGCAGCTCGGCGAGCAATGCGGCGCGCTGGTTTTCGTCGGCCCAGATACCGATCTGGTACAGCGTCAGGCCAATCGCTTCTTCGGCACGGTAGCCGGTGAGGCGGCAGAAACCGTCGTTGACCTCCACGTAGCGCCCTGTATCGCGCTCTGTGATTGACACCGCGTCGGGGCTGGAGTGAAAAGCCTTGGCGAATTTCTCCTCGCTGGCCTTGAGTGCCGCTTCCGAGCGTTGCTGTTGGGTTATGTCCCGCAGGGTGGTGACGATGCACGGTTGGTCGCCCACCTGGATCAGGCGGCTGGAAATCACACAGTTCAGCGCCTGACCGTTTTTGTGATGGACGATGATTGCCACGTTGCTCAGGGCTTGTTCGCGAATCACCTGCTCAATGCGCTGCAGGCGCTGGCTGGACTCGTCCCACAGGCCGATCTGTTCGGCGTTGTTGTTGATCACCTCGGCGGCGGTCCAGCCGAAGGTCTGGGTGAAGGCCGGGTTGATCTCGATGAACTGCCCGGTTTCCAGGCGCGTGACGCAAATCGGGTCGGGGCTGGCGAGGAACAGGCTGGCAAATTTTTCTTCCGAGGCGATCAGGCGTTGCTCGCGTTCCACCTGGTCGGTGATGTCGAGCAGGGTCCCGGCCATGCGCAATGGCGCCCCCAGCTCATCGCGATAGAGGCGGGCGCGGCTCTCCAGGTAGCGCGAACTGCCATCTTCCAGTTGCACGCGGTAGGTCAGTTGGTAGTTGCCCGCCGGGCCTTCCCGCAGGGTGCGGTAGGCGTTGCGCATGTTCTCGCGCTCTTCATTGGGCATGCCTTCAAAAAAGGCCTCGAAGGATTCGTGGAACGGCTGGGGTTCCAGGCCGTGCAATTGGGCGGCGCGGGCCGAGCCGTAGAGCATGCCGCTGGGAATGTGCCAGTCCCAGGTGCCCAGCTGTGCCGAATCCAGCGCCAGGTCCAGGCGCTCCTGGCTGTCCTTGAGGGCTTGCTCGGCGTTCTTGCGTTCGGTGGTGTCGAGGAAGGTGCTGATCAGGTAGTCCTCGCCGTCCAGCTCGACTTTCTGGGCGCTGAGGGTGCCATCGTGGATTTGCCCGTTGCTGGCGCGAAACTGCACTTCCATGGTGATGGGAGTGCCTTTGCGCTGGGTGGCCTTGGTCAATAGTGCGCGTTGCTCGGGGTGCACCCAGAGGCCCAGGTCCAGGGTGCTGCGGCCAATGGCATCAGCCAGCGGCCAGCCGAACAGGCTTTCGAAGTATTGGTTGGCTTCGCTGATCAGGCCGTCGGCCTGGCGGGTCAAGAGCACCATCAGCGGGCACAGGTGAAACAGTGTGGCGAAGCGTTTTTCCGAATGGCTGAGGGCGTGTTCGCGTTCGCGCTGCTGGGTGATCTCGCGGATCACCCCGATCATCCGTCGGCGACCGGACTTTTGCGGCTGCAGGCTGCCGTTGATTTCCAGCCAGTGCAGGCTGCCATCCGGCCATTGGATGCGGTGGTGCATGGCCTGGGCGAACGGCTCGCCCGCGAGTACGGCATGAAACGCGCGAACCACTTTGGCGCGGTCCTCAGGGGCCAGCAGGTCGAGGTATTCCAGGTCTTTGGGCAGGGGCTGGCGCGGATCGAAGCCGAACAACGCCTGGGTGCCCCGGGACCAGCTTATCCGGCCGGTGTCGATGTCCCAGCTCCAGGCGCCCAGCCGGGCAGCGTTGAGCGCCGCCAGCAGTTGCGGCGCGCTGTCCCAGCTTTGCTCCGCCTCCTGTGGGTCCAGGGCGTGGATGCGGGGCAGGGGTGGCACGGAATCGGCGGGGTTGCGCATTATCAAAGGGCCTTGGCTCAATGGGCGTTCGGCGCGGGTTCACGGTCTAGGGGCCACGGCGATTCAAGCCTGATTCCCTGGCAGATCGACCTGTGCATCCAATAGGCTCATGAAAGCCCGCGCAGCGTTCGACAGCGTCCTTTCGGTGTGCACGATATAGCCTAGCTGGCGACTGAGCTGTATGCCCGGCAAAGCGATGCGTGCCACCTGATCGTCCAGCATGGTGCGCGGCAACACGCTCCAGGCCAGGCCGATGGAGACCATCATCTTGATGGTTTCCAGGTAGTTGGTACTCATGGCGATATTCGGCGTCAGGCCCTGGGCCTCGAACAGCCGCTGCACGATGTGGTGGGTAAAGGTGTTGCCACCGGGAAACACTGCCGGGTGCCGGGCGATGTCCGCCAGGCTGACGCTGCCGTTGCTGATCAGGCTGTGTTCCGGCGCCACCACGAAGTCCAGTGGGTCGTCCCACACCGGCGTTGCACGCACCAGAGTATGCGGCTCCGGGGCCAGGGTAATCACCGCCACTTCGGCCCGCCCATGGAGGATTTCTTCGTAGGCAACTTCCGAATCTAGAAACTGAATGTCGAGGGCGACGTTCGGGTATTCCCGGGTAAACGTACGCAGCACCGGCGGCAGGCGGTGCAGGCCGATGTGATGGCTGGTGGCCAGAGTGAGGCGCCCGCTGACCTCGCCGGTGAGGTTGGTGAGGGCGCGCCGGGTGTCGTCCAGCACGTTGAGAATCTGATAAGCCCGGGGCAATAACGCACGGCCGGCTTCGGTGAGGCCGACTTCGCGCCCCAGTCGGTCGAACAGTCGCACCTTTAATTGCTGCTCTAAACCGGCGATGCGCTTGCTGATGGCCGGTTGGGTCAGATGCAGGCGTTCACCGGCACCGGAGAAGCTGCCGGTCTCGGCGATGGCGATAAAGGCGTTGAGGTTGGCCAGGTCCATTGTCGTATTCCAGTTGGTAATCCAAAGCATAAAAAATATGAATTTGAGTTATTTAATGTAGCGCCATACCATCAGCCTCACAAGCCAAAGGGTTATTGAATCGTTCAAGGCCCGGGGCATAGAAACACCTGATGAGGACCGCGTGATGGCCGGCAAAACGCTTTACGACAAGCTTTGGGATTCCCATGAAGTGAAACGGCGCGATGATGGGTCGTCGCTGATCTACATCGACCGTCACATCATCCATGAAGTGACCTCGCCTCAAGCGTTCGAAGGCCTGCGACTGGCCGGGCGCAAGCCTTGGCGTGTCGACTCGATCATCGCCACCCCGGACCACAACGTGCCGACTACCCCGGAGCGTAAAGGCGGGATCGACGCCATCGTCGACACCGTGTCGCGCCTTCAGGTGCAGACCCTCGATGATTACTGCGACGAATATGGCATCACCGAATTCAAGATGAATGACGTGCGTCAAGGGATCGTCCACGTGATCGGCCCGGAGCAGGGTGCCACGTTGCCGGGCATGACCGTGGTCTGCGGCGACTCACACACCTCCACCCACGGCGCGTTTGGTGCCCTGGCTCACGGTATCGGCACTTCCGAGGTGGAGCACGTATTCGCCACCCAATGCCTCGTCGCCAAGAAAATGAAGAACATGCGGGTAGAGGTCGAGGGCGAATTGCCGTTCGGCGTGACCGCCAAAGACATCGTGCTCGCCGTGATCGGCAAGATCGGCACCGCCGGCGGTAACGGCCATGCCATCGAATTCGCCGGCAGCGCGATTCGCGACCTGTCCATCGAAGGCCGCATGACCATCTGCAACATGTCCATCGAAGCCGGTGCCCGTGTAGGCATGGTGGCTGCAGACGAAAAGACCATTGCCTACGTCAAGGGTCGCCCATTCGCGCCGAGCGGTGCCGATTGGGACGCTGCAGTAGAAGCCTGGAAAGACCTGGTTTCTGACGCCGATGCGGTGTTCGACACCGTGGTCACCCTGGACGCCGCCCAGATCAAGCCGCAAGTCAGCTGGGGCACCTCGCCGGAAATGGTGTTGGCCGTTGATCAGAACGTGCCGGACCCGGCCAAGGAAACCGACCTGGTCAAGCGTGGCTCCATCGAGCGCGCCTTGAAATACATGGGCTTGAAAGCCAACCAGGCGATCACCGACATTCAATTGGACCGCGTATTCATCGGCTCCTGCACCAACTCGCGGATCGAAGATTTGCGCGCTGCGGCGGTGATCGCCAAGGGCCGCAAGGTTGCCTCGACCATCAAGCAGGCGATCGTGGTGCCTGGTTCGGGCTTGGTTAAGGCCCAGGCCGAAGCCGAAGGCCTCGACAAGATCTTCCTCGAAGCCGGTTTTGAATGGCGTGAGCCGGGCTGCTCGATGTGCCTGGCGATGAACCCGGACCGTTTGGAGTCGGGCGAGCATTGCGCGTCCACCTCCAACCGTAACTTCGAAGGGCGTCAGGGCGCCGGTGGCCGTACCCACCTCGTTAGCCCGGCCATGGCTGCTGCGGCTGCCGTCAACGGTCGTTTCATCGACGTTCGCGAATTGATCTGAGGAATACCCGATGAGAGCTTTTACCCAACACACCGGTTTAGTCGCGCCGTTGGACCGTGCCAACGTGGACACCGACCAGATCATTCCGAAGCAGTTCTTGAAGTCGATCAAGCGCACCGGCTTTGGCCCGAACCTGTTCGACGAGTGGCGCTACCTGGACGTGGGCTATGCCTACCAGGACAACTCCAAACGCCCGCTGAACAAAGACTTTGTACTCAACGCCGAGCGTTACCAGGGCGCCAGCGTGCTGCTGGCCCGGGAAAACTTCGGTTGCGGCTCCAGCCGTGAGCACGCGCCGTGGGCCCTGGAAGAATATGGCTTTCGCAGCATCATCGCGCCGAGCTACGCCGACATCTTCTTCAACAACAGCTTCAAGAACGGCTTGCTGCCGATCATCTTGAGCGATGCCGAAGTGGATGAGTTGTTCAAGCAAGTGGAAGCCGATGTGGGCTACCAGTTGACCGTGGACCTGGCGGCGCAGACCGTGACCCGTCCGGACGGCAAGGTGTATCACTTTGAAGTGGACGCCTTCCGCAAGCACTGCCTGATCAATGGCCTGGACGACATCGGCCTGACCTTGCAGGACGGCGATGCGATTGCCGCGTTTGAAACCAAACACCGGGCCAGCCAGCCGTGGTTGTTTCGCGACGCTTGATTTGAGGTAGGCCGTGCGGGCCCCATCGCGGGCAAGCCCGCTCCCACTTTTTGACCTGTGAACCCGGTCAACTGTAGGAGCTGGCTTGCCTGCGATAGCGCCCGTACAAACACCCCGAAACCCAAGGAAAATCACCATGACCAGCACCGCCCACACCCAAGTCGTGCAAAAACAATTCGGCGAACAGGCCTCGGCCTACCTGAGCAGTGCCGTGCACGCTCAAGGCACCGAGTTCGCGCTGCTCCAGGCCGAGCTGGCCGGGCAGGGCGCTGCACGCCTGCTGGACCTGGGTTGCGGCGCCGGGCACGTGAGTTTCAACGTTGCCCCGCTGGTCAAGGAAGTGGTGGCCTACGATCTGTCCCAGCAAATGCTCGATGTGGTCGCCGCCGCTGCCGTGGACCGTGGCCTGGACAATATCCGCACGGTGCACGGCGCCGCGGAGCGCCTGCCGTTTGCCGACGGTGAGTTCGACTTCGTGTTCAGCCGCTACTCGGCCCACCACTGGAGCGACCTTGGCCTGGCCCTGCGCGAAGTGCGCCGGGTGCTCAAGCCGGGCGGCGTGGCGGCGTTTGTTGACGTCTTGTCACCGGGCAGCCCGCTGTTGGACACTTACCTGCAAACCGTCGAAGTGCTGCGCGACACCAGCCATGTGCGCGATTATTCCGCCGGCGAGTGGATGCGCCAGCTCAGCGAAGCCGGTTTGCATGTACGCAACAGCAGCCGCCAGCGCCTGCGCCTGGAATACACCTCGTGGGTAGAGCGCATGCGCACGCCCGAGGTCTTGCGTGCGGCGATTCTTGAGCTGCAAAAGGCGATGGGCCAGGAAGTGCGTGATTATTTCGAGATTCAAGCCGACGGCACCTTCAGCACCGACGTGCTGGTGGTGTGGGCCGAACGCTGATTAATTTTTCCCGACCTGCCTGCGGGCGGGTCGCTTGATGAAATGAGGAACGCATGAGCAAGCAGATTCTGATTCTCCCTGGCGACGGTATTGGTCCGGAAATCATGGCCGAAGCGGTCAAGGTGCTGGAAGTGGCGAACGCCAAGTACAGCCTGGGCTTCGAACTGAGCCACGACGTGATCGGCGGCGCGGCCATCGACAAGCACGGCGTGCCCCTGGCCGACGAAACCCTGGACCGTGCCCGTGCAGCCGATGCCGTGCTGCTGGGCGCCGTGGGTGGCCCGAAATGGGACAAGATCGAACGTGACATCCGCCCTGAGCGCGGCCTGCTGAAGATCCGCGCGCAGCTGGGTCTGTTCGGCAACCTGCGCCCGGCGATCCTTTACCCGCAACTGGCCGACGCTTCCAGCCTGAAGCCGGAAATCGTCGCTGGCCTGGACATCCTGATCGTCCGCGAACTGACCGGCGGTATCTACTTCGGCTCGCCACGGGGCGTGCGCGAGTTGGAGAATGGTGAGCGCCAGGCCTACGACACCCTGCCGTACAGCGAAAGCGAAATCCGCCGTATCGCCCGTGTCGGTTTCGACATGGCCCGAGTGCGTGGCAAGAAGGTCTGCTCGGTGGACAAGGCCAACGTCTTGGCGTCGAGCCAGCTGTGGCGCGAAATTGTCGAGGAAGTCGCCAAGGACTACCCGGACGTTGAACTGAGCCACATGTACGTCGATAACGCCGCCATGCAGCTGGTGCGTGCACCGAAGCAGTTCGACGTGATCGTCACCGACAACCTGTTCGGCGACATCCTGTCCGACCAGGCATCGATGCTCACTGGTTCCATCGGCATGCTGCCGTCGGCGTCCCTGGACGCCAACAACAAGGGCATGTACGAGCCGTGCCACGGTTCGGCGCCGGACATCGCAGGCCAGGGCATTGCCAACCCGCTGGCGACCATTTTGTCGGTGTCGATGATGCTGCGTTACAGCTTCAACCTGACCGACGCGGCGGATGCCATCGAGAAGGCGGTGAGCCTGGTGCTCGACCAGGGCCTGCGCACCGGCGACATCTGGTCCCAGGGTTGCACCAGGGTCGGTACGCAAGAAATGGGCGACGCAGTAGTCGCCGCGCTACGGAATCTGTAATCTCTCGGGCCCGCTTGCAGATGTTGCTGCAAGGCGGCCCACTTTTGAACAAGGTGTAGTTGCGATGAAACGTGTAGGTCTGATCGGTTGGCGCGGTATGGTCGGTTCCGTGCTCATGCAGCGGATGCTGGAAGAGCAGGATTTCGATCTTATTGAGCCGGTGTTTTTCACCACCTCCAATGTGGGTGGTCAAGGGCCGTCTGTGGGCAAGGACATTGCTCCGCTCAAGGACGCCTACAACATTGAAGAACTGAAGACCCTCGACGTCATTCTGACCTGCCAGGGCGGCGACTACACCAGCGAAGTCTTCCCCAAGCTGCGCGAAGCCGGCTGGCAGGGCTACTGGATCGACGCCGCTTCCAGCCTGCGCATGCAGGATGACGCCGTTATCGTGCTGGACCCGGTGAACCGCAAGGTGATCGACCAGCAGCTGGACGCGGGCACCAAGAACTACATCGGCGGCAACTGCACCGTCAGCCTGATGCTGATGGGCCTGGGCGGCTTGTTCGAAGCCGGCCTGGTGGAGTGGATGAGCGCCATGACCTATCAGGCGGCCTCCGGTGCCGGCGCGCAGAACATGCGTGAGCTGATCAAGCAAATGGGCGCGACCCACGCCGCTGTTGCCGATCAACTGGCCGACCCGGCCAGCGCGATCCTCGACATCGACCGCCGTGTGGCCGAAGCCATGCGCAGTGACGCCTACCCGACCGAGAACTTCGGTGTGCCATTGGCCGGTAGCCTGATCCCTTGGATCGACAAGGAACTGCCTAACGGCCAGAGTCGTGAAGAGTGGAAGGCCCAGGCCGAGACCAACAAGATCCTCGGTCGCTTCAAGAGCCCGATCCCGGTGGACGGCATCTGCGTGCGCATCGGCGCCATGCGCTGCCACAGCCAGGCGCTGACCATCAAGCTGAACAAAGACGTGCCGATCGCCGACATCGAAGGGCTGATCAGCCAGCACAACCCTTGGGTCAAGCTGGTGCCGAACAGCCGCGATATCAGCATCCAGGAACTGAGCCCGAACAAGGTGACCGGTACCCTGAATGTACCGGTTGGCCGTCTGCGCAAGCTGAACATGGGCACTCAGTACCTGGGCGCGTTCACCGTGGGCGACCAACTGCTGTGGGGCGCGGCTGAGCCGTTGCGTCGTATGCTGCGGATTCTGCTGGAGCGGTAATCGCTGCTTGTAGTAAGAAGCCCGCGTTCTGGTGACAGGCGCGGGTTTTTTATTGCGCTTTCGGGCCTCATCGCGGGCAAGCTCGGCTCCCACATTGAACGGTGTTTGCCTGAATTACTCGGTCAACTGTGGGAGCCGGGCTTGCCCGCGATGGGGCCATCAGCCTCACCCCAAGCCCCAGGCGAATTGCCTCACCCCCAGCCACCCGGTAAAGTGCCGCTCCCCCCGCAATGCCCGAGGCAGCCCCCATGACCCAGACCTTTGATATTGCCGTGATCGGCGCCACCGGCACCGTTGGCGAAACCCTGGTGCAGATCCTCGAAGAACAGGACTTCCCGGTGGGCAACCTGCACCTGCTGGCCAGCAGCGAGTCGGCCGGGCATTCGGTGCCGTTTCGTGGCAAGAACGTGCGGGTGCGGGAAGTCGACGAATTTGATTTCAGCAAAGTCCAGCTGGTGTTCTTCGCCGCCGGCCCGGCGGTCACCTTGAGTTTTGCGCCGCGCGCCACCGCCGCCGGCTGCACCCTGATCGACCTGTCCGGTGCCTTGCCCGCCGATCAGGCGCCGCAAGTGGTCCCGGAAGCCAACGCCCACGTCCTGGACGGCCTGAAAAAGCCTTATCAGGTCAGCAGCCCAAGCCCATCGGCCACCGCCCTGGCCGTGGTGCTCGCGCCACTGCGCGGTTTGCTGGATATCCAGCGCGTCAACGTCACCGCCAACCTCGCCGTGTCCGCCCAGGGCCGCGAAGCCGTCAGCGAACTGGCCCGGCAGACCGCCGAGCTGTTGAACGTGCGCCCGCTGGAACCGAAGTTCTTCGACCGGCAGATGGCTTTCAACCTGCTGGCCCAGGTCGGCAAGCCCGACGCCCAGGGCCACACCGCCCTGGAAAAGCGCCTGGTGCACGAATTACGCGCCGTGCTGGAAATGCCTTTACTAAAGATTTCCGTCACTTGCGTTCAAGCCCCGGTGTTTTTTGGCGATAGCCTGACTGTGTCACTGCAATTGGGCGCAGCGGTCGACCTCGCCGCCGTCAACCGAGCCCTGGACGCAGCACCGGGTATCGAGCGGGTGGAAGAGGGTGATTACCCTACTGCTGTTGGCGATGCGGTGGGTCAGGACGTGGTTTATGTCGGCCGTGTTCGCGCCGGAGTCGATGACCCGGCGGAACTAAATATGTGGCTGGCGTCAGATAACGTACGCAAAGGGGCCGCACTGAACGCCGTGCAACTGGCGCAGTTGTTGATAAAAGGCCTTGTGTAAAAGATACTTGGCGGCAATTTGTAGATTGATTCTAGCCAAGCGCTATGCTTGGCCCCAAGCTGGAAAAATTGCGCGTCGGTGACCTATCGGCTCGCCATGCCTAATGGCAGCGGTTACCAACCTTCTCGCAGGCCGAGGAGTGTTCAAAAAGGATGAGGCTATGGTTCAAGTTCGCAAACTGGTGTTAGCAATAGCGGCCGCCTCGGCGCTGTCCTCCGGTATGGCGCAAGCACTGCAACTTGGGGAGATGACCCTCAAGTCGAAGCTGAACCAGCCGCTGTCGGTGGAAATCGAGTTGCTCGACGTCGGCGGCCTGACCGCCTCCGAGATCACCCCCAGCCTGGCTTCGTCCCAAGCCTTTGTGGACGCGGGCGTTGATCGCCAGGCGTTCCTGAACGACCTGACCTTTACCCCGGTGGTCAATCCCAACGGCCGCAGTGTGGTGCGTGTCACCTCCAGCAAGCCGCTGCCTGATTCCTATGTACGTTTCCTGCTGCAGGTGCAATGGCCCAACGGCCGCCTGATGCGCGACTACAGCGTGTTGCTGGACCCGGCCAAGTTCGATCAGTCGACCCCGGCAGCCGGTGCGCCAGCACCAGCATCGGCGCCACGCCTGAACGCGCCTGCGACGGCTCCGGCCATCAGCAAGCCCAAGGAACACACCACGACTTCCCGCGACACGTTGTGGGAAATCGCTGCGAAGAATCGCAATGGCGCCTCGGTGCAGCAGACCATGCTGGCCATCCAGGCGCTGAACCCTGACGCCTTTATCGACGGCAACATCAACCGCATGAAAACCGGCCAGGTCCTGCGCCTGCCGGATTCGGGGCAGAGCACCAGCCTGCCGCAGCCCGAGGCGATTGCTGAAGTGACTGCGCAAAACGCTGCGTGGCGCGAGGGGCGTCGCGGCGGCAATCAGCTCGCCGGCAAGGCGCAACTGGATGCCACCAAGCGTACCCAGGCGGGTAATGCGCCTTCGCAGACCAATACCAAGGACAACCTGAGCCTGGTCTCGGCTGAAGCCGCGAAGAAAGGCGTGAAGGGCGGGGCGGGCGACAGCCGGGCCTTGAGCAACAAGCTGGCGGTGACCCAGGAAAGCCTGGATTCGACCCGTCGCGAAAATGAAGAACTGAAAAGCCGCATGGCTGACCTGCAAAGTCAGCTGGACAAGTTGCAGCGGCTGATCGAGCTCAAGAACAATCAACTGGCCAAGTTGCAGACCCCGGGTGGCGCTGCAGCGCAGCCTGCAACCACCGCGACGATGCCCGCCGAGCTGGCTGCACAACCGGCCACGCCGGCAGCGACCGCTCCGGCGGCAACCCCGGCGGCTGCGCCGGTCGAAACGCCGGTCAAGGCTGACGCCGCGCCCGCCACCACCGAAGGCAAATTCAACGACCTGCTGACCAACCCGATCGTGCTCGGCGTGATCGGCGGCGCGGCGGGTTTGCTGGTGCTGTTGCTGCTACTGCTGTGGGCCCGCCATCGCAACGCGCGCCTTGAAGAAGAAAAGCACCTGCGCATGGCGCGGGCCCTGGCTGAAGAGCCGGAGTTTGCGCCGAACATTGATCACGACCTGCCATCCGACAGCTTCGAAGGCCTTGATGTACCGCCGCCGAACGTCAAGCTGGCCCCGGCTCCAGCGCCAGTCGTTGCTCCGGTGGTGGCTCCAGTGATTGCACCGGTCGTGGCCCCGGTGGCTGCCGAGCGTCCAGCCGAGCGTCCAGCCGACGCCCTGGCGCAAGCCCAGTCGCACATCGACCGTGGTCATCTGAACCAGGCCGCTGAAGTGCTGGAAGAGGCGATCAAGCAAGAGCCTGCCCGCAGCGACCTGCGTCTCAAGCTGATGGAAGTTCACGGTTTGCAGGGCAACAAGGACGGGTTCGTCACCCAGGAGCGCCAACTGGTCGCCAACGGTGACAACCATGCCCAGGTTGAACAGCTGAAGAGCCGTTTCCCGGCCATGGCTGTGCTCGCGGCGGGCGTCAGCGCTGCCGTTGCCGCTGCGGCCCTCGACGCCCAGTACGTCAAGGACCTGCTCAAGGACGAACCCGCGTCGCCTGCACCCGCGCCAGAACCTGCGCCCGAACTGGGCGCGTTTGACACCGATTTCGACCTGAGCCTGGACGACCTGGAAGCCGCTTCGCCGGCCGTGGTCAGCCCGCAATCGGACGACCTGAGCTTCGAGTCCGTGCTGCAGCAGCAGACCGAGGCCAAGGCCAGCGAGGAAGACCTCTCGGACTTCGACCTGGACC
Source organism: Pseudomonas yamanorum (assembly GCF_013386765.1). Classification (GTDB taxonomy): domain Bacteria; phylum Pseudomonadota; class Gammaproteobacteria; order Pseudomonadales; family Pseudomonadaceae; genus Aquipseudomonas; species Aquipseudomonas yamanorum_A. The sequence goes on along the minus strand of NZ_JACARE010000019.1, from coordinate 79,646 downwards.
TGCAACTTGATCCGCCATCGTCGACCCAGTCCGACGACGACTTCCTCTCCGGCCTTGAAGACCAGATGAAGGACCTGCCGCCGGTAGAGCCGCCGACCCTGACGCCAGCTGACCTGGACGACCTCGACCTGCCGGAAGATTTCGACCTGTCCCTGGCCGACGAGCCCGAGGCGCCTGCTGCGGCCAAGCCCGACGCATTCGCCTCGGAGCTTGACGACGTCAACGCCGAGCTGGATCGCCTGTCCCAAAGCCTGGAGCATCCGTCGATCGAACCGTCCTTCACTGCCGATGATGCGGCATTGGGTGGCGACGAACCGGAATTCGACTTCCTCTCCGGCACCGACGAAGTGGCGACCAAGCTCGACCTGGCCCAGGCCTACATCGACATGGGCGACGCCGACGGCGCACGGGACATCCTCGCCGAAGTGCTCAACGAAGGCGATGACGGCCAGAAAGGCGAAGCCAAGGAAATGCTCAGCCGGCTGGCTTGATACCTTCCCCTGTAGGAGCGAGCTTGCTCGCGAAGACCGTCCAGGCACCGCGGTTATCCTGGGCTGGCGCGTTATCGTTAACGACCTTCGCGAGCAAGCTCGCTTCTACAAAAAGCCCCACGCACGGCGCGCAGCCTTATAATGGCCGCCTTTGCGCAACTCATCAGGCTCTCAGTTCTTGGCAAATATAGATAACGCGGCCGCCGAAATGGCGGCCGCAGGCTTTTTCAGAATCGCCCTGGGCGTGGAATACAAAGGCTCGCGCTATCGTGGCTGGCAACGCCAGGCCTCCGGCGTGCCGACGGTGCAGGAAACCCTGGAGAAGGCCTTGTCGAAAGTCGCCGACTCGCCGGTCTCGCTGATGTGTGCCGGGCGTACCGACGCTGGTGTGCACGCCTGCGGGCAAGTGGTGCACTTTGATACCCAGGCCGAGCGCACGATGAAGGCGTGGGTCATGGGCGCCAATATCAATTTGCCCCACGACGTCAGCGTCAGTTGGGCCAAGGTGATGCCCGCGCACTTTCATGCGCGCTTCAAGGCCATTGCCCGGCGTTATCGCTATGTGATCTACAACGATCAGATCCGTCCGGCGCACCTCAACGAAGAAATCACCTGGAACCACCGCCCGCTGGACGCCGAGCGTATGGCTGAAGCAGCCCAGCATCTGGTGGGTATCCACGATTTCAGCGCATTTCGTGCCGGCCAGTGCCAGGCCAAGTCGCCGATCAAGGAAGTCCATCACCTGCGGGTGACGCGCCACGGCAAGATGATCGTGCTGGATATCCGCGCCGGGGCCTTCCTGCACCATATGGTGCGCAATATCGCCGGGGTGCTGATGACCATCGGTACCGGCGAGCGCCCGGTGGAGTGGGCCAAGGAAGTGCTGGAAAGCCGGATTCGCCGCACCGGCGGTGTCACGGCGCATCCGTTCGGCCTGTACCTGGTGGATGTGGAGTATCGCGACGAGTTCGAACTGCCCCAGCGGTTCATCGGGCCACACTTCCTCACAGGTTTCAGCGAACTTGGCGGCTGACGCCCTCAAAAGCATTTGTTACCATCCGGGACTTTCCCGGACACGCCCTGAGGTTTCATCGACATGTCTGCCGTTCGCAGCAAGATTTGCGGGATTACCCGCATAGAGGACGCGTTGGCGGCGGTCGAGGCGGGGGCCGATGCCATCGGTTTCGTGTTTTATGCCAAGAGCCCGCGGGCGGTGAATGTGGTGCAGGCGCGGGCGATCATTGCCGCGTTGCCGCCATTCGTGACCACCGTGGGCTTGTTCGTCAACGCCAGCCGCTGCGAACTCAACGAAACCCTCGATGCCGTGCCACTGGACATGCTGCAGTTCCATGGCGATGAAAGCCCTGACGAGTGCGAAAGCTATCAGCGTCCGTATATCAAGGCGCTGCGGGTCAAGGCCGGTGACGATATCGCTGCGGCATGCGCTGCTTATACTGGCGCTCGCGGGATTCTTCTCGACACCTACGTCGAAGGCGTTCCCGGTGGCACTGGCGAAGCGTTCGACTGGTCGTTGATTCCCGAGGGATTGAGCAAGCCGATCATCCTCGCGGGCGGTCTGAATCCAGGCAACGTGGCGAGTGCCATCCAGCAGGTTCGGCCGTATGCCGTGGACGTCAGCGGCGGGGTGGAGCAGGGCAAGGGCATCAAGGATCACGCAAAGATTCGCGCATTCATGCAAGCCGTGCGCGACAGCAGCGGGACGATGTGACGGCTGGCAGTCTGCCGCCGTCCATAACTACCACTGTGTAAAACAGCCCGGCGCCGCCTGTGGGAGGCCCGGAAATGAAGTGGCAACCCTGCATGGCAGGTTGTCTGGAAGGCTGAGGACACAGGCAGGAAATGGCAGGTCGAACGTCTGACCCCGTCCAGCTTGTGTCATCGCCACATATGAATTTAGCTCAAGGGCATACGCGGGGCTGTGTTCAAGCCACCGGTACTGGAGAAAGAAAGCATGAGCAACTGGTTAGTAGACAAACTGATCCCCTCGATCATGCGTTCCGAGGTGAAGAAAAGCTCGGTTCCTGAAGGTCTTTGGCACAAGTGCCCATCCTGCGACGCGGTGTTGTACCGCCCGGAGCTGGAAAAGACCCTGGACGTTTGCCCCAAGTGCAACCACCACATGCGTATCGGCGCCCGCGCCCGCATTGATATCTTCCTCGACGCCGACGGTCGCTCCGAGCTGGGCGCCGACCTGGAGCCGGTTGACCGTCTGAAATTCCGCGACGGCAAGAAGTACAAGGACCGCCTGACCGCTGCCCAGAAGCAGACCGGTGAAAAGGACGCGCTGATTTCCGTCAGCGGCAAGCTGCTGGGCATGCCGGTAGTGGTTTCCGCCTTCGAATTCTCCTTCATGGGTGGTTCCATGGGTGCCATCGTCGGTGAGCGTTTCGTACGTGCCGCCAACTACGCCCTGGAAAACCGTTGCCCGATGATCTGCTTCGCAGCGTCCGGCGGCGCGCGGATGCAGGAAGCACTGATTTCCCTGATGCAAATGGCCAAGACCTCCGCGGTACTGGCGCGTCTGCGTGAAGAAGGTATTCCGTTCATCTCCGTGCTGACCGATCCGGTCTACGGCGGCGTTTCCGCCAGCCTGGCAATGCTGGGTGACGTGATCGTCGGTGAGCCCAAAGCCCTGATCGGCTTCGCCGGCCCGCGTGTGATCGAGCAGACCGTGCGCGAAAAACTGCCGGAAGGCTTCCAGCGCAGCGAATTCCTGCTGGAGCACGGCGCGATCGACCTGATCATTGCGCGTGGCGAACTGCGTCCGCGCCTGGGTAATCTGCTGGCACAAATGATGGGCCTGCCGACACCTGTGTACGTCGCACCTAAAGTAGAGCCGATCGTCGTGCCGCCGGTGCCTGCAAACATATGACCCAACGTACCCTGGGCGAATGGCTCGCCTACCTTGAGCAGTTGCATCCGTCAGCCATCGACATGGGCCTGGAGCGCTCGCAACAGGTAGCGGCCCGCCTCGGGTTGGGCAGGCCGGCGCCGCGCGTGATCACGGTCACCGGCACCAACGGCAAGGGCTCTACCTGCGCCTTTGTCGCAGCCTTGCTGCAAGCCCAGGGCCTGAAGGTCGGCGTGTACAACTCGCCGCACCTGCTGCGCTACAACGAGCGGGTGCAACTCAATGGCGTCGAAGCCACTGACGAGCAGCTCTGCGAAGCCTTCGCCGCACTCGATGCCGGGCGTGGCGAAATTTCCCTGACCTATTTCGAGATGGGCACCCTGGCGGCGTTCTGGCTGTTCGAGCGTGCACAACTCGATGTGGTGGTGCTGGAAGTTGGCCTGGGCGGGCGACTGGACACGGTCAACGTGGTGGATGCCGACCTGGCGCTGGTCACCAGCATCGGCGTCGACCATGCCGACTACCTGGGTAACACCCGTGAATCCGTGGCCTATGAAAAGGCTGGGATCTTCCGCCAGGGCAAGCCGGCACTGTGCGGCGACCTGGATCCACCGCATACCTTGCTGGACAAGGTGCGTGAGCTGGATTGCCCGTTCTTCCTGCGTGGGCGTGATTTCAATCTCGAGATTGGCGAGCAGCATTGGCAATGGCACGGGCTTGATGCACGCGGCCAGGCTGTCGAGTTGCGCGACCTGCCGCTGCTGAACCTGCCGATGGAAAACGCGGCCCTTGCCCTGCAAGCCTATCTGTTGCTGGATTTGCCCTGGCATGCCGAGCAGATTGCCGCTACGTTGCAGGCTACTCGCGTGGTGGGGCGTCTTGATCGACGTGCCTTCGACTGGAATGGCAAGCGCCTGAACCTGTTGCTGGACGTGGGGCATAACCCTCACGCCGCCGAATACCTGGCCAAGCGCCTGGCGCGCACGCCGCCTGTCGGTCGCCGCCTGGCGGTGTTCGGGTTGTTGTCCGATAAAGACCTGGATGGCGTGGTTGCGCCCTTGCTGGACAACGTTCAAGCCTGGGCAGTTGCGCCGCTGGATACACCGCGCAGTCGTCCTGCTGCCGAGTTGCAGGTAGCGTTGCAGAACCTTGGTGCGTCGGTGACGTCCCATGCAAGCGTGACAGCCGCCCTGGAAGCCCAGTGCGCGATTGCGACGCCTGAGGATGAGATTCTGTTGTTCGGATCATTTTATTGTGTTGCCGAGGCGCTCGAATGGTTGTCCCGGCGCTCCACGGAGGAAGCTGCACATGGCATTACTGGATAGCGCATACAAGCAGCGAATGGTCGGAGCCCTGGTTCTGGTGGCGTTGGCGGTGATTTTTCTGCCGATGCTGTTTTCCCGCCAGGACGAGCAGCGCCAGGTGGTTGTAGAAGCTCCGGCTGCGCCACAGGCGCCAGCGGTGCCCCAGGTTCAGGTTGAGCCGGTGGTGGTGCCCGAGCCGCAGGCGTTGCCTGAAGAAGAGCCGGTGCCGACCGATGACGAAGTGGCTGCACAACAAGCGCCGTCGATGCCGATTCAGCCGAGCGTGCCGGTGGTGAAGCCTGCGCCTGCTGCTCCGGCCGTCGCGGCCAAGCCTGCAACGCCTGCGCCTGCGCCAAAACCGGTAGCGCCACAACCGGCTGCACCGGGTAAGCCGGACGTGGGCCAGAGCCGCATCGATCCGAACGGCTTGCCGATCACTTGGTCGATCCAGCTGGCCAGCCTGGCAAACCGCGAAAGTGCTGATGCGTTGCAGAAAAAGCTGCGTACTCAGGGTTACAACGCCTATATCCGCAGTGCCGATGGCAAGAACCGGGTCTTTATCGGACCGTTGATCGAGCGTGCCGAAGCCGATCGCCTGCGGGACTTGCTGGACCGCCAGCAGAACCTGAAAGGTTTTGTGGTTCGCTTCCAGCCTGAGCGCGGTTAAAACTGTAGGAGCCGGCTTGCCGGCGATGGCGGCCTCGAGGACGCTATCGCCGGCAAGCCGGCTCCTGCATTTATCTGGCGCAACTCATTGATTTCAAATGCACTGCCAATCACAGCTTACCGATAGCCCGGCGCTCTGCTAAAATGCGCCGCCTTATCCGTCTGTAGGCTGAACTGTGCCATTTACCTGGGTTGACTGGGCGATCGTTGCAATCGTCGCCATCTCCGCTTTGATCAGTCTAAGCCGCGGCTTCGTTAAAGAAGCACTGTCGTTGCTGACATGGATCATCGCAGGGGTAGTAGCCTGGATGTTCGGCGGTTCATTGTCGGTCTACCTGGCCGGATACATCGAGACACCTTCGGCTCGCGTCATCGCGGGCTGCGCCATCATGTTCATCGCCACGTTGTTGGTGGGGGCAATGGTCAATTATCTTATCGGCGAATTGATACGTGTCACCGGCCTCTCCGGGACCGATCGATTTCTCGGCATGGCCTTCGGCGCCGCCCGTGGCGGGCTGCTGGTGGTCGTGGCGGTCGGGCTGTTGAGCCTGGGGCCGGTACAGCAGGATTCGTGGTGGCAGGAGTCGGTACTCGTGCCAAAATTTCTATTGGTTGCAGATTGGTCCAAAAACCTCATTTTGGGGTGGAGCAGTCAGTGGCTGGCCAGCGGGATCAGCGTACCCGCTGATCTTCCGTTCAAGGAACACCTCTTGCCGGCCAAAACGCCTCAGTAAGTTGTGTTCAGTCAAGATTCATTAAGTAGGGGTTGCGTCGCATGTGTGGCATCGTCGGTATCGTCGGTAAGTCGAACGTGAATCAGGCGCTGTATGACGCGCTAACCGTCCTCCAGCACCGCGGCCAGGATGCTGCCGGTATTGTGACCAGCCACGACGGCCGGTTATTCCTGCGCAAGGACAATGGTCTGGTGCGTGACGTGTTCCATCAGCGCCACATGCAGCGCCTGGTCGGGCACATGGGCATTGGCCACGTGCGCTACCCGACCGCGGGCAGTTCGACGTCGGCTGAAGCCCAGCCGTTTTACGTCAACTCGCCGTATGGCATCACCCTGGCGCACAACGGCAACCTGACCAATGTTGAACAGCTGGCCAAGGAGATTTACGAATCTGACCTGCGCCACGTCAACACCAACTCGGACTCCGAAGTACTGCTGAACGTGTTCGCCCACGAGCTGGCCCAGCGCGGCAAGCTGCAGCCGACCGAAGAAGACGTGTTCGCCGCCGTGACTGACGTGCATAACCGTTGCGTCGGTGGTTACGCCGTCGTAGCGATGGTGACCGGCTACGGTATCGTCGGTTTCCGCGACCCCCACGGTATCCGCCCGATCGTGTTCGGCCAGCGTCACACCGACGAAGGCGTCGAGTACATGATCGCCTCCGAAAGCGTGTCCCTGGACGTGCTGGGCTTCACCCTGATCCGCGACCTGGCGCCGGGCGAAGCGGTCTACATCACTGAAGACGGCAAGCTGCACACCCGTCAGTGCGCACTGAACCCGAAACTCACCCCGTGCATCTTCGAACACGTCTACCTGGCGCGTCCGGATTCGATCATCGATGGTGTTTCGGTGTACAAGGCGCGTCTGCGCATGGGTGAGAAGCTGGCCGACAAGATCCTGCGCGAGCGTCCGGATCACGACATTGACGTGGTTATCCCGATCCCGGACACCAGCCGCACCGCAGCGCTTGAACTGGCGAACCACCTGGGCGTGAAGTTCCGCGAAGGCTTCGTCAAGAACCGCTACATCGGCCGGACCTTCATCATGCCCGGCCAGGCGGCGCGCAAGAAGTCGGTACGTCAGAAGCTCAACGCCATCGAGCTGGAATTCCGCGGCAAGAACGTGATGCTGGTGGATGACTCCATCGTACGTGGCACCACCTGCAAGCAGATCATCCAGATGGCCCGCGAAGCCGGTGCCAAGAACGTTTACTTCTGTTCCGCCGCGCCAGCCGTGCGTTACCCGAACGTGTACGGCATCGACATGCCGAGCGCCCACGAACTGATCGCCCACAACCGTTCGACCCAGGACGTTGCGGACCTGATCGGCGCCGACTGGCTGATCTACCAGGACCTGCCGGACCTGATCGAAGCCGTCGGCGGTGGCAAGATCAAGATCGAGGAGTTCGACTGCGCGGTGTTCGACGGCAAGTACGTCACCGGCGATGTCGACGAGGCCTACCTGAACAAGATCGAGCAGGCCCGTAACGATTCCTCGAAGATCAAGACCCAGGCGGTCAGCGCGATCATCGACCTGTACAACAACTGAGTAGACACCGGCCCTGGTATCGGTGGCTGACAATGTAGGAGCGAGCTTGCTCGCGAAGGTCGTCAACGATGACGCGGGCATTCTGAATTAGCGCGCTGTTCTTGAGCCTTTCGCGAGCAAGCTCGCTCCTACAGGTTATGCCTGGGGGCGTTTGGATTTTTAAAGCATTGAGTTGAGGAGTAGAGCATGAGTCAGGAATGGGATGCCGGTCGCTTGGACAGCGACCTCGATGGCGTAGCTTTCGATACCCTGGCTGTGCGCGCCGGCCAGCACCGCACCCCGGAAGGTGAGCACGGTGACCCGATGTTCTTTACCTCCAGCTACGTGTTCCGCACCGCGGCCGACGCCGCTGCGCGCTTTGCCGGTGAAGTGCCGGGCAACGTTTATTCGCGCTACACCAACCCGACCGTGCGTGCGTTCGAAGAGCGTATCGCCGCGCTGGAAGGCGCCGAGCAAGCCGTTGCCACTGCCACGGGCATGGCCGCGATTCTTGCGGTAGTGATGAGCCTGTGCAGCGCCGGCGACCACGTGCTGGTGTCGCGCAGTGTGTTTGGCTCGACCATCAGCCTGTTCGAAAAGTACTTCAAGCGCTTTGGCATCGAAGTCGACTACGTGCCGCTGGCGGACCTGTCCGGCTGGGACGCGGCCATCAAGGCCAACACCAAATTGCTGTTCGTCGAGTCGCCGTCCAATCCGTTGGCCGAGCTGGTAGACATCGCCGCATTGTCCGAGGTGGCTCACGCCAAGGGCGCGATGCTGATCGTCGACAACTGCTTCTGCACCCCCGCATTGCAGCAGCCGCTGAAGCTGGGCGCGGATATCGTCGTGCATTCGGCCACCAAGTTCATCGACGGCCAGGGCCGTTGCATGGGCGGTGTGGTTGCCGGTCGCAGCGAGCAGATGAAGGAAGTGGTGGGCTTCTTGCGAACCGCCGGCCCGACCCTGAGCCCGTTCAACGCCTGGATCTTCCTTAAAGGCCTGGAAACCCTGAGCCTGCGGATGAAGGCCCATTGTGCCAACGCCCAAGCCTTGGCCGAGTGGCTGGAGCAGCAGGACGGCATCGAGAAAGTCCACTACGCCGGGCTCAAGAGCCACCCGCAACACGAGTTGGCCCAGCGCCAGCAACGTGGTTTCGGCGCCGTGGTGAGTTTCGAGGTCAAGGGCGGCAAAGAGGGCGCCTGGCGCTTTATCGATGCAACCCGCCTGATCTCCATCACCGCCAACCTGGGTGACAGCAAGACCACTATCACTCACCCAAGCACCACCTCCCACGGCCGCCTGGCGCCGCAGGAGCGTGAAGCGGCCGGTATTCGCGACAGCCTGATCCGCATTGCCGTGGGCCTGGAAGACGTTGCTGACTTGCAGGCCGATCTGGCCCGTGGGTTGGCTGCCCTGTGATCGAGTGGTCCATGGAGGCGGCAAGCGCCAGTAACGGGCGGGTCGCGCTGGTGACCGGCGCGGCGCGGGGCATCGGCCTGGGGATTGCTGCCTGGTTGATCAGCGAAGGCTGGCAGGTGGTGCTCACCGACCTGGACCGTGAGCGCGGTTCCAAGGTGTCCAAGGTGCTGGGCGACAACGCCTGGTTTATCACCATGGACGTGGCCGATGAGCGGCAGGTTGCCCAGGGCGTGGCCGAGGTGCTTGGCCAGTTCGGGCGCCTGGATGCGTTGGTGTGCAACGCCGCGGTGGCCGACCCGCGCAATATCACCCTGGAAAGCCTCGACCTGGCTTACTGGAACCGAGTGCTGGCGGTGAACCTCAGTGGGCCGATGTTGCTGGCCAAGCACTGTGCGCCGTACCTGCGGGCTCACGGTGGTGCGATTGTTAACCTGGCCTCGACCCGGGCTCGTCAGTCGGAACCGGACACCGAGGCCTACGCGGCGAGCAAGGGTGGTTTGCTGGCCCTGACCCATGCGCTGGCCATCAGCCTTGGGCCGGAAGTGCGGGTCAATGCCGTCAGCCCGGGCTGGATCGATGCCCGCGACCCGGCTGCACGCCGTGCGGAGCCGCTGACGGATGCCGATCACGCCCAGCACCCGGCGGGCAGGGTTGGCACTGTGGAAGACGTGGCGGCGATGGTGGCGTGGTTGCTGTCGCGCAATGCGGGGTTTGTGACCGGGCAGGAGTTCGTCGTTGACGGTGGCATGAGCAAGAAGATGATTTACAGCGAGTAGGGCGCGTGACGGTCCTGAAGCAATTTTGTCTTTTTCAGAAAAACTTCAAGCGGGCTATTGACTTAGGTCCGCTACCTGCGTAAATTTCGCGGCCTCAACGAAGCAAAGGGTGATTAGCTCAGCTGGGAGAGCATCTGCCTTACAAGCAGAGGGTCGGCGGTTCGATCCCGTCATCACCCACCACTTCTTGAGAGTTTTGCCTTCGGGCAAGACGCAACGTTAAAGGTTGCACCGACGCGCAGCGGTAGTTCAGTCGGTT
>NZ_JACARE010000019.1:69421-69567 GCF_013386765.1 Pseudomonas yamanorum | reverse complement strand
AGTCCCGTCCGCTGCGCCATATTTTCCAGGTCTGATGTTTCAGATTTGAGATTGAACAGCCAAGGCTGATCAGTCAGATGTTTGAAGGCGGTTGAAGGTGACACTTCAGCAGTCTGAGCGATACGCAGCGGTAGTTCAGTCGGTTA
>NZ_JACARE010000019.1:0-69395 GCF_013386765.1 Pseudomonas yamanorum | reverse complement strand
GAGTCCCGTCCGCTGCGCCATATCTGTTCCAGGGCCCACTGAACGCCCTGAGACGCCAAAACAAGCCGCTGGCTTGGTTGGACCGATAGCAAAGACCCTGGTCGAAAGACCGGGGTTTTTTGTGTCCGCGATTTGGCTGAATGCTTGATGTGCAGGGGCCGGCAAGCCAGCCCCGCGACTCGGGATCAGAACCCCAGTTTGTCTCGCAGCCCGTAATACCAGGCGCCCAATGCCGCGAACGGCGTGCGCAACAGTTGCCCGCCCGGGAACGGGTAGTGCGGCAGGCCGGCAAACGCATCAAAACGTTCAGCCTGGCCTCTCAGGGCCTCCGCCAGCACCTTGCCCGCCAAGTGGGTGTACGTCACGCCATGGCCGCTGCAGCCCTGGGAGTAGTAGATGTTGTCGCCCAGGCGACCAACCTGCGGCAGACGCGACAGGGTCAACAGAAAATTGCCGGTCCAGGCGTAATCAATCTTCACGTCCTTGAGTTGCGGGAACGCCTTGAGCATCTTCGGCCGGATGATCGCTTCGATATTCGCCGGGTCCCGCGCGCCATACACCACGCCACCGCCGAAGATCAGACGCTTGTCGCTGGTCAGGCGGTAGTAGTCCAGCAAGTAGTTGCAGTCTTCTACGCAGTAATCCTGCGGCAACAGCGTCTTTGCCAGCTCGTCGCCCAACGGCGCAGTGGTGATCACTTGTGTGCCGCACGGCATCGACTTGGCTGCCAACTCCGGTACAAGGTTCCCCAGGTAGGCATTGCCCGCGACAATAATGAACTTGGCCCTGACCTTGCCATGTGCCGTATGCACCACGGGATTGGCACCGCGCTCAATGCGAGTCGCCGCCGACTGCTCGTAAATCGTGCCGCCGAGGGACTCCACCGCCGCTGCTTCGCCCAGTGCCAGGTTCAGCGGGTGAATATGCCCGCCGCTCATGTCCAGCAGGCCGCCCACATAGTTGTCACAGGCGACCACTTCGCGAATCCGGCGTTCGTCCAGCAGCTCCAGCTGGGTGTGGCCGTAGCGCTCCCACAGGCGCTTCTGCGACTCCAGGTGGCCCATGTGCTTGCTGTTCAGCGCGGCGAACACACCGCCGTCCTTCAGGTCGCACTGGATCTGATACTTGGCCACCCGCTCGCGAATGATCCTGCCGCCCTCAAACGCCATATCCCCCAACAACTGCGCCTGCCTGGGGCCGACACTGCGCTCGATCACATCGATGTCACGGCTATAGCTGTTGACGATCTGCCCGCCGTTGCGGCCCGACGCGCCAAAACCCACCTTGGCGGCTTCCAGTACCGTCACGCGAAAACCGTTCTCCAGCAGAAACAGCGCGCTGGAAAGCCCGGTATAGCCGGCACCGATCACGCACACATCGGTTTCGACTTCGCCTTGCAGCTCCGGGCGAGGAGGTACCGCATTCGCAGACGCGGCGTAATACGACTGGGGGTAGGGGGTGTTCGCCATCCTGGAACCTCTGTTTTATATTTTTTACGAGTGCGCCGATCCTACCTGAGTTGAAAATCCGCTGCCAGCCACCGGAAAAATACGGTTGTACCGGCCACAAATAAAAAATTCGCATATTCATAGGCTTAGCTGCAAAAAAGGTATTGACACCCCTCCGGAATTCCGTAGAATGCCGCCTCACAGCAGGCACGTAGCTCAGTTGGTTAGAGCACCACCTTGACATGGTGGGGGTCGTTGGTTCGAGTCCAATCGCGCCTACCAAACAAAATCCGCTCTGCTGGGCGGTCTAGAAGGGCTCACCGAAAGGTGGGCCCTTTTTTGTTGCATCGTTTGGGCAAACATTGGGAATACTTTGGGCAAACGACCATCGAATCACAATTTCAAGTCGGCTTTCACCTTCATGTAAACCACCGCTTCGTTGCCATGGCCAGACTGATAGTGCTCGGTCATTTTCACGTCCGCATGGCCCATCAATCCCTGTATGTGTTCCTGTGCAAATCCCTGCTGCTCGAAAAGCCATGCACCCAGTGCGCGGATCTCGTGAAACGTTGGGCGCTCACCAGCGCTTGTGAATCGTCCCGCGCCTGCGCGAATGACTTGGTGAGGTAGTCGGCCGTTACGGCGTTCCAGTGCAGTTTGGCATCGAGCTGTGTCCGCTTGCGCGCTTTGGGTGAGTGGTGGATCAGGTATGGGCAAACGACCGGTGACTTCATGCACTCAAGCACTACCTCTCAAAGGGCCTGTCAGTCCTTCTCGACTCCACGAATTCGGCCAGTGACTGCGACGTGCCCGCCATCCCCGGCGCCGTCGGCGTGATTCATGCCGTCCGTAGAGCCCAACTTGGCCCAGCGTATGCTCAACGAATTATCGCCATTACCGACGATGGGGATAGCGCAGTGATCTCGCTGCGGGCGTGCAAGGCGTACGCCAGAGAAATCTCGCAATAAAAATATACCTGCTTTCGATTGATTTTATACTGTATGTATGTACAGTAGTCGCGTGGTTAAGGATAACCACTAATCAGGAGAAGGTCATGTCTATGTACTACGCAACACCATATGTATTCACGCCAAGCGCTACGCTCGACAATGGGCCTCAGCTCAGATCAATTATTCAAGCCGGATATCGCTGGATTCAAATTAACCGCGACGTATGCCCGATCAAGACTACCGTGCATTTGAATAAGGCCGATCTAACCCCCATTCATGGTCTTGTAATTGAGCCTGCGCCGGGTATTGAGAAAGTGCTTATCGACTCAAGCGGAATTGGCCGAAATCCGGATGTGCCTACCGATCCAAGCTATGCAGCATTTGATTATGAGGGGAAGGTCCGCCCCGCCAGCTTTTTAACACGAGAAGCTTTTCTGAATCAGAATGAAATTTTTGTCGATGACCCAACTAAATATGTGGCAGGGGATTGGATCGTAATTTCTGATGCTTCTACTGATTTCTATGCCCAACCTCTTCCCCTTGATGGGCCCATGGAAGTTCGTCAGGTTATTCGAGTATTTAGCGGATCGCTGGTGATCAATAACGTCCTAAAAAAAGGACATCCGAACGGTGCCATCGTAGCGACATGCGTGCCGATCCGGAACGTTATAATTCGAGGCTTGGAGTTTACTGGTAACTCCGCCGGCGGGGTTCACATTCACTACGGCCAGCATTGTACAATTCAGGATATTACTTCTGTCAACTGGACTGGGCGGTCGCTTGTTCTCATTGATAATGGCGGTAGCAATAACTCAGTGATTGATTGCTACTGCACTGGCACGGAGGCTGGTGGTGGACCTACGCAAAACGCTTGGGGGGTAGTCATGGAGGGCCAAGACTCATCTCGCATGGTAAACAGCGGTGGTGAACTTTGCGGTAACGGCAGTGCAATGAATTACTGTATTGATAGCGTAGCTGTCGATGCAAGAGCTCGCAGGAATAATGTAAATGTCGGTGTATATACCCAATCTATCCGAAGTGGTTATATTCGGCCAAGAACGCAGCTTCCTCTGATTCTTGATACATACGAAAGTCCAGAGAACGTTGATTGCTTTATCTTTAGCAAACAGAATTTCTCATAAGCTCAAGCTGTATGAAAAATCTGTTCGCCTCTCAATGTTTCAATGTTATTTAAGAGGTGGCGCGAAGAAGGCCAAACCTTGACCTTCTTCGCTCAAAAATATTCCCTGAATAGGTTTCTCTTACCACCTCCCCAACCCGAAGGTAATCCCTAATGCTGCCGATCATAACCTCTTGCGAGGCGCTAAAAACGATAGGTTTGCATAGTACCGCTTATGCTTTTTATTTAAATTGACTGGCTGGAATGCAGTGTGAGGTTGGGCAAACATTGTTGAATTGCTTTTGGCGTTTAAATTGAATGCGTGTCGCCAATAGTAACCCAGTATCAGCAGGAATATAGGGCCTGTAGATGGAGAAGAAAGACCATCTTGAAATACATTAAATACAGTAAAGAATGGTATGATTATCGCAATCATTGCAATGTAAAATCTCTTTTGAAATTCATTGTTTTGTGGGATTTTGAAGAAAGGTTTTACGATGCTCCAAAGGAATATCAAATAGAATAATCCTGCAAGGCCGCCCATTTTCCAAATTGCACCTAAATATTGATTGTGTGGCGTATAACCTGATGTGCTCACATCGTTATCGAAGTAGCCAAGCTCAGAGTTAAAAAGACCATAGCCACCAAAGCCAGTACCGAATATCGGGCTACTTATTAAGTCATCAATAATTATCATATATAAGCCTAATCTTCCTGATGAAACCCCATCCCAATTCCCAGAGTAAATATTATCGATCATCAAAAGTATTTTTGCGAATAGCTCAACAATGTAGTCTGAGAAAAACGCTATTATGGTTGCAGATGAAACTATTGCAAGCGTAATGTATAGAGCAACTCTAAACATCCTGCCGACTGTCATTCTTCCCGCGAAGAAGCAACATAAGCAACTAACGATTAAACCAAATGCAGCTTGTCTAGATCCACTGCCTAGTACGAGTATTAAGCTGCACAACATTCCAGTGTACGAAATAATTCGTATGCTTTTTTTGGGTTTCATGATTACGCCTAGCGATAAAAAATCATGAAAGCCGTCGAAAAAAATACAGCTATTCCATTTATTCCATTGCTGCCATGAAATTTTATACCGAAAAACGTAGGGTCGAAGACGGCACCGTAAATTACTTCGCCTGGGATACGCTCAAATTCAGTGAATATTGTAATGTGCCCCTTCATGAAAATCGCGTCAACCGTTGCTGCAAGCGCAGTTGCCGCGAGTAGATAAATTAACGTCTTGTTGAATCTGTCAGGGTGAAGGCTTGACTCTCCGATGTTTCTACCCAGCAAATATATTAGGTATGGCTTGAAAAAAAACGCTATGGAAAAAATCGATCTAACAATGTTTTCCGGCTGTAAAAACAATTGTATATATATTAGTGAGATAAGAGAAAAAAGTATGCTGAGTAAAAGCCACTTATTTATCTTGTGATGAATAATTAGTATGTGGGGGAGAATCAGTAGGCATAATAAGTCAGATGGCGCAACTTCAACGCCAAGAGCAGGTACAAATATTCTTAGTGGAATGCACAGTAAAACAGCTGATAAAAATAAAAGCATGTTCGACTATCCCTGTAGTAACAAAGCTTAAAAAAGCACTTCATGCATTTTTTATTGTCTTGAGCGCCTGTTGAGACAGCGTCATGCCACCCATCTGTGCGCCGGACTAGTTGACTCACCTTGGCAAGCTTGCCGAAAGCGCGAAAAGTGTTTGAAAATTGATCAGTATCATGATGGTTCCTTTGTATTGTTGTAATCGAAGATCCGTTCGAATTGCAGAGATTGTAGACGTGTTTCGGTGTAGTGAGTGGGTTTTGAATTGCTCGGTCGGCAGGACACCGGGGATGGTTGACTACTGTAGGAATATACAACGCTAACTTATTGATTCTTATAGGATGAGACGGGAATTTTAGTAGCTTCCTAAAGCGCTTGCTTTCCGCTACGGATCATTCGGTTACGGATGTCTCGGGGTCACCTTTGGTGGGGGTCGTTGGTTCGAGTCCAATCGCGCCTACCAAACAAAATCCGCTCTGCTGGGCGGTCTAGAAGGGCTCACCGAAAGGTGGGCCCTTTTTTGTTGTCTGGGATTTGCAAAACTCCCACCTCAGAACGCCAATTCGGCGCCCACCTCAAGGTACCCGATCTTCTTTTCGTCGTGCCCTCCCTGATAGTGCTTCGTCATCTTCTCGTCCGCATGCCTCGTTACTGCCTGGATGTACTCTTGGGGGAATTTCTGTTGCTCGTACAGCCACGCGTCCAGTGCAGGGATCCCGTGAAAAGTGGGGCGCTCGCCAGCGGGAACATGGTTGTTGATGCGCTTCACGGGCTGTCCGCGCACTTGAAGCTGTTTTCCTGAGCGATCAGCCTGGCCCGCTTGATGTGGATGCCGAACTCTTTGGTGGCCTCAATGGCGGACAAGCCGGTGTGCCAGCGCCTTCAGATTGATGCTGCGGGTGTTCTTGATCGGGCCGCCGACTTCACCACTGACGCCGCCGGCAATTTGCTAGGCCATGTTGCCCGCGCCGAAGAGTGAATCCACGGTGCAGGCTGCAACGTCGAACTCGGGGGGCAATAAAGTGCGTAAAAAGCTTCTGCTTTTGTAGGATTTTTTTACTGTATGCATGTACAGTTGCTCGGCCAAAAAATGGCCAGTTCTAATCAGGAGAAGTCATATGTCAATTTACACCGATACCCCTTATATTTTTACGCCGGATCCCTCTGCGGATAACGGGCCTCAGCTCCAATCGATATTGAAGGCCGGATACCGTTGGATTCAGATCGATGGCACCGATTGCCCTATTGGGACAACAGTCCTGCTAAACCGCGATGACAATTGGCCCTACAGTGGTCAGATCATCGAGCCTGCGCCAGGGATCGATAAAGTCACTATTGATGTTTCAGGGATCGGTCGTAACCCGCTGGATCCGACTGATCCAAGTTATGCCGCCATCGACTATCAGGGCAATGTGCGCCCGGGCAGCTACTTGACCGCGCCGGCCTACGTCAATACGACCGAAATCTCCGTGGCTGACACCACTCCCTTCACTAACGGTTCGTGGATTGTCATTTCGGACGCCTCAACCGACTTTGCAACCTACCCGATGCCACTTGATGGCCCGCTGGAGGTTCGCCAGGTTATTTATGTGCTGGCTAACTCATTAATTGTTAACCGTGTGATCAAGCGTGATCACCCGCAGAACGCGATCGTGGCTCTGTGTGATCCGATTAAAAACGTGTACATCCGCAACCTTGAATTCACTGGGGACGCTGCGGTAGGGCTGCATTTGCATTACGCACAACACTGCGTGATCGAGAACATCACGTCGGTTGACTGGACGGGGCGCTGCATGCTGTTGCTCGACAACGGTGGTGAGTACAACACCATCCTGGATAGTTATTGCACCGCTACAGAGCCGGGCATTGATCCTGAACAGACCGCCTGGGGCGTTGTCATCGAGGGGCAGGACTCTACCCGCGTGATTAATTCAGGTGGCGAAAATTGCGGCCTGGGGATGGGCATGAATTACAGCATTGATTGTGTGTCCATTAATGCAAGGGCTCGCCTCAATACGGTAAACGTTGGGGTCTATACCGCATCCATTCGTACGGGGTTCCTTCGCCCTGCGACCGAATCGCCCTTGATTCTCGATACTGTCATCACGGCAGACTGCGTTGATTGCTATATGGTTGAACCCGTACCATTTTCCTGAAAATCATGGATAAGGAAAGCCCTCACTGAGCGGGCTTTTTATTGAGATTCAGCTGGGTGCTGAATCAGGCGCAGGCTTTGTACCGATCAGGCGGGCGATTCTTTTTCCGAGCATGTGGGTGGGAGTTTCAACCGCCTTATGGATAAGCCAGGACAGTAAAATGGTGGCTGCTGTTTGAATAATGAGGGCCGCAACCGGGCTGACGCCCTGATCGATCATAATCCGCATCCCGACGATGCCAAACGCACCGTGGCAGACGTACAGCGGATAGCTGATATCGGCCAGAAAATCGAACACCGGGCCGCCGTTCCAGTTGCTGAAAAACAGGTAGAACACTGTAAACACCGCGAATGCCATGAAGTAGGCCGCGATCACTTCAAACGGCCAGCCCTCAGTGAACCTGCTGTACCCGAACACGCAGAGCATGCAAATGGTGATGGCGAATAGCTTTTCAATGCTCAGCAGCCCGCGCAAGTGATAGTTGAAGGCAACGCCGATCATCATGAAAAATAGGTATTTGAATGGGAAAACTAAAGCGGCCAACCAGCCGGTGAGATGGATATTTCCGGGGTATAAGTTTGCGGCCAGGACCGTTGCGATACCAATCAACAGGAGCGGCCGCAATTGTCCCTTGGCAATCATTGACCAAAACAGAAGCACGAACAGGTAGAACTTGATTTCAACTTCCAGTGTCCACACCACGCCATCCAGCGGTGCTGAGCTATTGAACCAGTCACGAAACAGAGACATTTGCGACAGGACCTGGAGCGTTGTGTAGGCCGTTGTATTTCCCATATAGGAGGCGGCCACTTCAAGGCTGCCCAGGGTGATTAGAAGGCCGACGATATAGGTCGGCCATATCCGGAAAAGCCTGCCAATCGCGAATTTTATTTTGCCAAGAGGTGTTCCGCTCAGGCTGACTACCGAGATTGGAATGACCAGCCCGCTGATCAGAAAGAACAATGCAACACCGAACCCGCCCATGTTCATGTTGCTGAGAGGGTTAAATGTGCTGAGCATCCAGACGGGAAATGGCGGTTCATCCAATGGTGGCAGACCACCGAAAGCCCCCTTGATGTAACTGAACATAAGGATGTAATGGGCAATGACGACGCAGAGCGCCGCTATGCCGCGCAAAGCATTTGCGAAAGCAATCCGTTGCATGACGTTGTCCCTTGAGTCATCGACGATCCTGTTGACTGAACAAGATTCTAGATGGCTTTGGACAAAACACAGGCGGTGGCTAAAACTAAATCGGTAATGAGTCGGCGGGTTGCCTGGGGAATTTGCAAAAGGCCCTTCACTTCGGCAACCGTCTTCCTGCACTTCGTTGTTAATGACTGGCTAGGTCCTGCTTGCCCAACACCTCATCAATCACCCCCAGCTGCCAGTTGAAATACGGATTGAACGTCAACCGCGCATGCATCTTGCCCGCTTCACGATAACCCCAGTCCGAATACCACACCTCTGACCCCTGTTCGCAGGCGCGGGTGGCGTCTTCCGTCTGGCCGTTCCAGCAAAACCGCAGGCTGCCCTGTTCGCCGTACAGTGCGTTATCGGGTGAAAACAACAAGCCCATATGGGAGAACTGGCTGATCCGCAGCTGCGGCAAGTAGTCGGTGCGTGCTTTTACGCGCTGGGTGTCCCAGGCGCTCTCCGGCAATGTGCCGTACCAGGCGAGGCGGCTGTGGGGGTTGCTGAAGCGTTGCTGGAAGGTCTCCAGCACATAGTTTGTATCGAGCACCGAGTCGTGGGCGGCGACGGCAATGAATACCGGCTTGTCGTAGGTTCGATGTTCGAGATCCTGGCGGGCCACCCGGCTGCTGCGGTAGAACTGGGCGAAGCCATTGGTGGGGAGGGTCATGTAGCGCACCAGGCTCTGTTGTGGCCGGCTGGCGTCTGGCGCCAGCAGCCAGGGGCGCGCCCAACTGATCAACGGCGTCAGCCAGTCGTAGGTCATGCTGGACTGGAAAGCGGGGGAGAACAGCAGCAACCCGGCGACGTCGTCGTGTTGGTAGGCGTAGTCGAGCACCAGGTTGGCACCGGTGGAGAAGCCGCCTAGGTAGATTTCACCCACCTGCGCGCGAAGTATCGCGGCCTGTTCGTCGACTACCCGGCGCCAGTCCTCCATGCGTACTTGCAGCATGTCGGACGGCTGTGTGCCGTGGCCCGGAAGCAGCACGGTCCTTACCAGAAAGCCGCGTGCGGCGAGTGCGCTGCCGAGGTCGTGGAAGGACCAGGGTGAGTCACCCAAACCGTGCACCAGGATGATCCCGCGTTTGGGCGCTCCAGCCGGTCGCCACTCCTGTGGTGCATTCCAGTTGAGTTCGGCTTCCCTGTCGGTGCCCTGGAAATTGCGATGGTCGCGCAGCCATTGCAAGGTATCGAGTCGGTACGCTTCGAATGACTTCTGGCCCAACGGCATGCCCTGTTCGGCGAACGCGACAGTGCAGAGCACGAGGGCGAGGATGCCGCAAGCAACGCTCCAGAGCGTTTTGCGGGGCTGCATATAAGGCGTGTTGTTCAAGGCAGGTTCTCAGCGGGGCGTAACCGTAAGGTCATGCACGATAATTACCTGCCAGGTATCGCCGATAGTGCGAAACAGTAGCAAGACGTTTCTTGCGATCTCAGAAACGATCCAGTCGATAGGGCCCAAGTGCCAGTAATCCATCGGGTGCAGACAATGCCAGCTGTGCAATCAACTCCGCCGTCACCGCCGCCTGTGTCAGCCCCAGATGCTGATGCCCGAACGCAAGCAACACCTTGCCCTGGCACACCTTGTCGATGATCGGCAGCGAGTCCGGCAGGGAAGGCCGGAACCCCATCCATGGCGTCGCGTCTTCAGCCGTCAAGTCACGACGAAACAACCCCAGGCTCAGTCGATGCAACTGCCATGCGCGCTCCATGTTCGGTGGGCGATCCAGGCCTGCGAACTCCACCGTGCCCGCCAATCGCAGCCCGTCGGTCATCGGCGTCATGATGAACTTGCGCTCCAGGGAGGTGACGGCAAACGGCAGTCGCCCGTGCTCGTGGGGCAGCATCAGGTGATAGCCACGCTCGGTGTCCAGCGGGACCTTCTTGCCCGTCAGCGCGGCGGTCAATCTGGCCGAATGCGCACCGCAGGCGATCAACACCTGACGCGCCGCTACTACGCCTTGGCCGGTCATCAACGAAACACCGTGCTCGTCCAGCTTTGCGCCCACCACCTGGCGCTTGAGAAACTGCACCCCACTGGCCTTGGCTGCTTCCACCAGCTCGCAGACCGCTCGGTAAGGATCGAGAAAGTGCCCCGTGCGTGGAAAGAACAAGCCGCCCTGAATCCCTTCGCTGAGTTGCGGCGCCACCTCCAGCACTGCGCTGGCCTGCCAGTAATCCACCGGCACTGCCTGCTGGTGCATGCGGGCCTGCAAGGCATCGATGGCTTGTCGCGAGTCGGGGCGTTCGAAGATCAGCAGCGAGCCGTCTTCGCGCATCAGCCCGGGGCGATCGATACTGCCCAGCAGCCGGTGCCAGGCGCCCAGGCTGCTTTCATTAAGGGCGCGAATGCCGGCGACCGTACGCTGGAAGGCCGCCGGCCGCAGGTTCAACAGCAGGCGGGTAAACCAGGGCAGTGCACGCGGCATGTATTTCCAGTCCAGGCGCAGCGGCCCCATCGGGTCCATGAGCATGGCGGGCAAGCGCGTCAGGATCGACGCATCCGCGATCGGGAACACTTGCTCGGTCGCCAGGTGGCCGGCGTTGCCGAACGAGGCGCCGTGGCCGGGTTCCTGCTGGTCGATGATGACCACGCGCCGGCCTTGGCGAGCCAGTTGCAGCGCGCAGGCAACGCCGATGATTCCGGCGCCCACTACGGCGATATCAGGCATGACGTTATCGGACATGGCCTAGGCTTCTCTCTGACCGTCAAGCAAGCGCCGCAGCAGCAATGGATTGCCGTGTTGGAGCGCCGTCGGCAGCAAGCCATCCGGGAAGTCCTGGTAGCACACCGGCCGCAGGAATCGCAGGATGGCGGCCGTACCCACCGAGGTAGTGCGCGAATCCGAGGTGGCCGGGAAAGGCCCGCCGTGCACCATCGCATCAGACACTTCCACGCCGGTCGGCCAGCCGTTGACCAGCAGGCGACCGGCCTTGCGCTCCAGGGTTGGCAGCAATACGCGGGCGGTGTCCAGGTCGTCCTCATCCAGATGCAGGGTGGCGGTCAACTGGCCTTCCAGGTGTTCGCTGACCTGGCGGACTTCATCGGCATTGGCGCATTGCACAATCAACGAGGCGGCGCCGAATATTTCGGCTTGCAAGCTGTGATTGGCGAGAAAATCCCGGGCATGGGTCACGAACAGATGGGCTCGGCCCTGGTTGGGCCCCGCTGCCGGCAAACCGGTACCCGCGACCTGAGCGTGCTTGGCAAACTCGCTGACGCCGTCTTCGTAAGCCTTGAAGATCCCCGGCGTGAGCATGGTCTGGGCTGCGCTGCGTTGAAGCAAATGGGTGGCGCTGTCGATGAAGTGGTCCAGTGCTTGCCCGGCGACGGCAATCACCAGGCCGGGGTTGGTGCAGAACTGGCCGGCACCCTGGGTGAGTGACGCGATAAATCCCTGCGCCAATGCTTCGCCCCGCGTGCTCAATGCCGCCGAAAACAGATAAACCGGATTGATCGAACTCATCTCGGCATACACCGGAATCGGCTCGGGACGCGCCTGGGCCGCCTGGCACAAGGCAATACCGCCGCTGCGCGAACCGGTAAACCCCACGGCCTTGATACGCGGATCGCAGACCAATGCGATACCGACCTCACGCCCCGAGCCATACAACAGCGAAAACACACCTTCAGGCAGGCCACATTGCTTAACCGCCTTGGCCACCGCGCGCCCCACCAGTTCGCTGGTGCCAGGATGCGCGCTGTGAGCCTTCACGATCACCGGACAACCGGCCGTCAGTGCCGACGCGGTATCACCGCCCGCCACCGAAAATGCCAACGGAAAATTACTCGCCCCGAACACCGCCACCGGCCCCAACGGAACCTGGCGCTGACGCAGGTCCGAGCGGGGCAGCGGTTGGCGATCCGGTTGCGCGGTATCGACCCGCACATCCAGCCATTCACCGGCGCGCACGGTGCGGGCAAAGGTGCGCAGTTGCTGGCAGGTGCGCCCGCGTTCACCCTGGATCCGTGGGCGGGGCAGGCCGGTCTCGGCCATCGCCCGTTCAATCAATTCATCGCCCAGGGCTTCGATTTCGCTGGCGATGGTTTCAAGGAATTCGGCGCGAGCCGCCAACGGCGTTTCGCGATAGCTGTCGAAGGCGCTCCAGGCCAAGGCGCAGGCTTGTTCCACATGCTCGGCGGTGCCGCCGGCGTAGGCGGGTTCGAGCGCAAGGTGGGTGGCAGGATTGATCGCCCGGATTGCTTCGCGGCTGCCTGGAATGGAGTGCTGACCAATCAGCATGGTGCCCGTCAGAGTCATGGCGTAGTCCTGAAAGCTAAAGATGGGGCGGGCAAAGAACATCCACTGTGGGAGCTGTCGAGCCCGAGCGAGGCTGCGATGCAGGCGCCGCGGTTTAACAGGGACACCGCGGTGATCCCATCGCAGCCTCGCCGGGGCTCGACAGCTCCCACAATTGATCTTTGCTGCCTTGAATAGTGTTAAGCGACGTTCTGCTCAGCCGACCAGTTGGCGTACCACTGGCGGAACAGCGCGTACTGGTTCTCGGCATAACGACGCTGGGCATCGCTCAGGGCATCGGTTTCGTTGAAGTGCAGGGTGTATTCCTTGTCGCCGTTGAGCACCATCAGGTGCTTGTAGAACAGCACCAGGTCGCAGCCTTCGTCGAAGGACGACAGCACTGCCAGCGCTGCCTCCAGCTCCCGCGCCTGGCGGCGTGCGGTGGCATCACCCTTGGCGGCTTTCTTGCTCAGGGCCACCAGTTGCAGCACTTCCCGTGGCAGCGCGTTGCCGATGCCGGTGATCGCGCCGGTGGCGTTGCAGTTGACGAAGCCGTGGACCACCTGGGTGTCCACGCCCACCATCAAGGTCACGTCATCGTCCTTGGACGTGATGTGTTCTGCCGCGTAACGCAGGTCGGCAGCGCCGCCGAACTCCTTGAAGCCGATCAGGTTCGGGTACTCGCGACGCAGTTCGAAGAACAGGTCGGCGCGGGTGGCGAAGCCGTAGTAAGGACTGTTGTAGATCACCGCCGGCAGGTTCGGCGCTGCCTTGAGGATGGCCGCAAAGTGATCCTTTTGTGCCGTCGCCGAGGCACCACGGGACAGCACCCGCGGGATGACCATCAAGCCGTGGGCACCGACCTTGGCCGCATGCGCCGCGTGGGCGACCGCTTCACGGCTGTTGACTGCGCCGGTGCCGACGATGGTCGGTACGCCGGCGGCCACCAGGCGTGCCACGCCTTCCTGGCGTTCTGCTTCCGTGAGCAACGGCCAGTCGCCCATGGAACCGCAGTACACCACCGCGCTCATGCCGATATCGATCAGTTCGCGACCCTTGGCGACCAGTGCGTCGAAGTCCGGTTTGCGCTCGGCGGTGCACGGGGTCATCAGCGCGGGGATGCAGCCGGTGAAGATGTTGGTGTTCATGGTTTCAGCTCCAGTTTGATTGAAGGGGCGGGGACGGTTCAGATGCCCCACGCGAAGGGATCCTGTTCGTCGATCAGCAAGGTGCTGTCGGCGGTCATGTAGGCGCGGCCGGTGATGGAAGGGCGCACACGTTCGCCTTCCCATTCATAGCTGCCTTCGAATTGGCTGCCGGTGATGCTCGCCTGCACCCAGGGTTCACCGGCGGCGAGTTTGCCGTCGGCCGCCAGGCACGCCAGCTTGGCGCTGGTACCAGTGCCGCAGGGCGAGCGGTCGTAGGCTTTGCCCGGGCACATGACGAAGTTGCGGCTGTCGGCCTGGTCGTCGTCGGCGAACAGTTCGATATGGTCGATCAGGGCGCCGTCTTCGCCGTGGATGCCCTGGTTTTCAAGGGCCTTGAGCATCGCCCAGGTGTAATCGGTCAGGGCTTCGACGTTGTCCATTTGCAGCACCTGGCCGTGCTCGGAAACCAGGAAGAACCAGTTGCCGCCCCAGGCGATGTCGCCGTACACCCGGCCGTATCCGGGCACATCTACCGGCACCTTTTGGCGATAGCGATAGGCGGGCACATTGCGCAGGGTCACGGCGCCGTCTGCGTGCAACGTGGCGCTGACCGGGCCCACCGGCGTGTCGATCTTGTGCACGCCCGGCGCGATCTGCCCCAGGTGATGCAACGAGGCGACCAGGCCGATGGTGCCGTGCCCGCACATGCCGAGGTAGCCGGCGTTGTTGAAGAAAATCACGCCGCAGGTGGCATCGGCCGAGACCGGTGCGCAATACAGCGCGCCCACCAGTACATCGTTGCCACGGGGTTCCAGCAGGCACGCCCTGCGCCATTGGTCATGCCGGGTACGCAGGTCGTCGAGCTTGTCGACCATGGTTTCGCCGGCAAGCTCGGGAAAACCGCTCATCACCAGGCGCGTGGGTTCGCCGCCGGTGTGGGAGTCAATGATGTGGACTCGTTTCATATCGCTATCCATTCAGGGGTGGGCTGAGGCTCAGGAAGCAAGCTGCACTCGGCCGATGTCGGGCTCAGGCGCTTCGCTTTCGTCGTCTTCGGTTTCCAGGCGAACCAGATGGGCCGGCACGCCGGTGGCTGCGCCCCAGTAATAAATACCCAGCGCGCAAACGGCGACGACCACGGTGTCGAAGGGGTGGCTGAGGATGCCCAGGCCACCGAAGCTGCCGAGTTTCGACAGAAGGATGGTCACGGCGTAGAAGCCGATCAGCCAGGCGGAGGAACGCACCTGGCGGCCCAGGCTCAGGTGCAGGGTCGGCACAAAACGCCCGCACAGCAGGTACACCACGAACATCAGGATTTGCAGGCCGAGCAGCCACGACACGGTGCTCCAGCCGGACCAGTAGACGATCAGCGCGGCGATGATGAACGACAGCGGGCCGAGCACCGCCATCCACTTGACCCGGAACGGGCGCGGCAGGTCTGGCGCGTTGCGGCGCAGCGCGGCAACAGAAACCGGTGCTACGGCGTAGCTCAACACCAGCGCGGCGGACACCACGTTGATCAGCGCTTCCCACGACGGGAAGGGCAGGGTCCAGAACACCGACAGGCCAAAGGTCAGCCACAACGCCGGGCGCGGGATGCCGGACTTTTCATCGATGCGCGTGAAGACCTTGAAGAAGGTCCCGGTCTGCGCCCAGCCGTAGATCACCCGTGGCGTGGCGTTCATATAGATATTGCCGCAACCGCTGGGGGAGATCACCGCATCGGCCACCACCAGGTAGGCCAGCCAGCCCACACCCAGGGCGAGGGCGATATCGCGATACGGCAGGGCCAGTTCCTTGGCCACGCCGGCCCAGCCGTTGGCGAGCATTTCGGTGGGGATGCCGCCGAGGAAGGCGGTCTGCAACAGCACGTAGATCGCCGTGGAGAGCAGCACCGACAGGATCAACGCAATCGGAATGGTGCGTTGTGGGTTTTTCACTTCGCTGGCCACCGAGATGATCGGCGTCAGGCCCAGGTAAGCGAAAATCACCCCCCCGGCGGACACGGCCATTTCGATGCCCGACAGGCCGAACGGTGCAAAGCCCTGGGAATGGAAATTCTCCGGCTTGAAGAAGGTGAACAGCACGCCGATCACCAGCAGCGGCACGATGAACTTGAACACGCTGACCAGGTTATTGGCCATGGCGAAGGTCTTTACGCTGCGGTAGTTGAGGGCGAAAAACAGCGAGAGCAGCGCAAACTGTACGAACCAGCCAAGCACGGTGGGGTTGCTGGAACCGGCCTGTGTCAGTTCGGGAAACCAGGCCGCAGCGTATTGGCGTGAGGCGACCACTTCAATCGCCACCAGGCTCGAAAACGCGATCAGCGTGATAAAGCCCATCAGGTAGCCCAGCAGCGGGCCATGGGAGTAAACCGGGTAGCGCACCACGCCACCGGCACGGGGCAATGCCGCCCCCAGTTCGCAGTACACGATGCCCAGCAGCAGCACGGCAAAACCGCCCAGCAACCAGGAAAAAATCCCCGCCGGCCCGGCGATGGCGGAGACGTGACTGGCCGCGAACAGCCAGCCCGAACCGAAGATCGCTCCCAGTCCGATAAAGGTGAGGTCGATCAATGAAAGCTGTTTCTTGAACTTGCCTTGGGCTGACATGGCGGCGCCTTCTTGTGGGTTATTGGATAGGCATGCAGTGGCCATACAGTGAACCCATCAACGGCGCCGCGATTGATGTTTTGCGCAGGCTGCGATGACGAAATCAGCACAGTTTCGAATACTCGACATGGCCGCCACCATGCGGCAATCTGCTCGCCAGGCACCGCCCGCCGGGCGCCTGGCCTGTCCGCAAAATGCAGGAGAGAGCGTCATGATGCAGAGCGCGTTCGCAACCCTTTGCCAAGGGAGCGAGACCCACCGCCCGCAAACCATTGAAGAATTACTGGCCGGCGTGGGGCTGTTGTTGCCGATGCTGGACGTGATTCCCAATGCCGCGATCTTTATCAAGGACGTGCAGGCGCGCTACGTATTGGCCAACCGTACCCTGGTGCAGCGGTGCGGGTTGAAGCACCTGCAACCGTTGCTGGGAAAAACCAGCGCCGAGGTATTTCCGGCGCAGTTGGGGCCCGGCTACACCGAGCAGGATCGGCGGGTTCTGGAGCAGGGATTTGTCCTGGAGGATCAGCTGGAATTGCACCTGTACGGCACCCGCGAGCCGGGTTGGTGCCTGACGCACAAATGGCCGCTGTATAACCGCGACGGTGCAATCATCGGCCTGGCGGGCATCTCGGTCGACCTGCAGACCGCCAGTGAAACCCACCCGGCCTATCAACGCCTGGCGGCGGTGGACGAGCACATTCGGACGCATTTCAACCGGCGCGTTACCCTGGGTGAATTGACGCGGATCGCCGGGATTTCAGTGGCGCAACTGGAGCGCTACTGCAAGCGCGTGTTCCACCTGACGCCGCGCCAGATGATCCAGAAGGTACGCCTGGAACATGCGCACCGGCTGCTGCATACCGAGATGCCGATTACTGAGGTGGCGTTGCAGTGTGGGTATACGGATCACAGTGCGTTTACCCGGCAGTTCAAGGCGTTGACCGGGTTTACGCCGAGGCAGTATCGGCAGGCAACCGGCAGTTAATGTCATGTAGAGGTTGATGTCTAATTGCTATCACTCGGATACAATCACCCGCGGCCGATCCCGGCCAAGCCAATGATGGCGATATGGAATAGGTGATTCAGATGAGCGTTCGGATAGCGTTGGGGATGGTGGCACTGATGGTATTGGCGGGCTGCGCTACCAGCCGTTCGGAAGTCGATGTGAACGTTGCACCGCTGAGCGCTGCTCACGTCGCTGCAGCCAGCAACGGTAAAAAGGTGTTGATCAGTGCCGTGGACGAGCGTGTGTTCCAGATTGATCCTCCCGAAGCCGATATCCCCTCCTTGAAAAACGACGAAGTGACGGACAAAACCATCACCGAGCGCGCTATCGCCCGCAAGCGCAACACCTACGGGAAAGGGCTGGGTGACGTTTTGTTGCCGTCCGGTCGTACGGTGTCGCAACTGGTCAGTGAGTCTGTAGCCCTGGCCTACAAGCAGGCGGGTTATGAAGTGGTGACTGAAGCCAACGCAACGGGTGCAGAGCCGGTGAAGGTGCACATCGTCGAGTTTTGGTCTTGGTTTACCCCGGGTTTCTTCTCGGTGGACGTGAACAACAAGTCTCATCTGCGCATCGAAACCTCGGCCCCCAACACCCTGGAAGTGATCACCCGCAAGAAGGAAAGCATGCAGGCGGTGACTGAAAGCGACTGGAAGAAAATCACCGAAGCCGGTCTTCAGGAAGTCTCCCAGGCAACCTTCAAGAAACTCTGATGGACAACGACTGGCCCTGTCTTGATGACAGGGCTTTTTTCATGGAGATCTGCCTTTGAAAAAACTGGCCCTGGCGCTGTTCTGCAGCCTGACCACAGGTTGTGTCGGTTTTTACCAGCAACCCGCCCCCACTGCTCCCCACGCCACACTTGAAGCCATCCAGGGAACCAACACCCTGCTCAACGGTGGCGTGCAAATGTATTGGGCCTACTACGACCCGGGCTGCAATGACACGGCAGAGACCGGCGTGCTGGGTACTCGCAAAGGCGAGGCCAGCGAGCGGTTTTTACTGATCCCCGATCGACGCGTCTACGTGAATGTCATGAGCAGCGGTGGCGCCAACAAGGAAGGCGCAAATTATTTTCGCAGTTGCGCCAACGTGGCCAGTTTTATCCCTGCCGTTGGCGCGACTTATCAAATTATTCAGGCGGTACCCGTGAGTGGCTGCGGGGTGGAGATCACCGACAAAAGCACCGGGCAGGCGCCTGAGTCGTTCAGGAAAGAAGCCGTGGTAGGCGGCTGTTCCCCTTGAGTCAGTGGGTTTGCGTGACCTTTTTCAGAAACCTTGGCTGATCCGGATTACGCCCGCGCGCCACGGCCAGACGCGCGGCAATCAGGTAAAACCCCTGGATCATGGTGAACGGTTCCAGCACGGGATGGCCGGTCGGAACGCTGGTCAACAATCCCTTGCAAACCGTGCCATGTGGGGCCACCACCATCACCTTGGCGCCCCGTGCGCGCATGTCTTCGGCGAACGCCAGGGTGCCCGCCTGCTCCGGACCCGAAGGGGCGAACACCAGCACGGGATAACCTTCTTCAATGATTTCCATGGGCCCGTGACGTACCTCGGCACTGGAAAACGCTTCGGCCTGAATACCAGAGGTTTCCTTGAGCTTGAGCGCGGCTTCCTGGGCAATCGGCAAGGCGGCACCACGACCGATCACGATCATCTTGTCGGCGTTTTGCAGCACGTCGAGCACCCGGGACCAGTCCTCGCCGGCGGCTTCACTCATCTGCTGCGGCAACGACAGCAGCGCTTGGCTCAAGGTGTTATCGGCCGCCAAGCGGGCCACGATTTGAGCGCTCGCCATCAACATTGCTACATAACTTTTGGTCGCCGCCACGCTTTGTTCCAGGCCGGCGGGCAAGAGGATTTCATTCCCCGTGATGGCTGCCAGTGGCGAGTCAGCGGTGTTGACCAGCGCTGCCGAGGCCGCGCCCCGTTGTTGCAGATAGCTCACGCTGTCGATCAGATCCGGGCTTTTACCCGACTGGGAAAAGGCGGCCACCCAGCATTTTTTCAGGCGCAGCGGCGGGTGTTGCAGGCTGACCAGTGACAGGGGAATCGACAGGCAGGGCACGCCCATCAGGCTCATCATGGCGTAGCTGAAGTAAGCGGCCGCGTGGTCTGAACTGCCCCGCGCGACGGTGATGATCAGATCCGGCAAGTCGCTGGCCAACTGCGCGGCCAGTGCCCGCACGGCGCGGTCATCATCAAGCATGCGTTGCAGGATCGTCGGGATCGACGCGGTTTCACTGAGCATCAATGACATGACTCAACTCCTGATAAAGGGTGTTGCCGGCGTTGAGCACCTGCTGCGCGATGCCATTCAAGCCGACGGCGTCCATGGCCATGCTCAGGGCCCCCCACAGTGGAGCATCGTGGGTGAAATGCGCAGCGGCGATGGTGGGCGGGAAGGGCACCACGCGGCGGATCAACTGTTCGAGGATCGGCGCCAGCGTCGAGGCCTGGCGGTACAGGCCACCGCCAATTGCGATGCGCTCCACATCCAGCGCCACCGCCAGGTTGGCCACTTGCACGGCGCACGCGGCGATGCGCAGCTCCAGCGCCTGGCGTACCTGCGGGTCGACGCTGGAAAACAGGTCTAGCGGCTGATGCCCGTGCCCAAGCATCTGCGCCGCCAACTCGCTCAAGGCGTTACCGGAGAACAGCTCTTCCAGCGGCGCGCCACCGTGCTCATAGGTACGCCACTGATCAGGCTGCGCCGGGTCGAGAAACGGTGACAGCAGGTAGGCGATTTCCATGGCCGCGCCGTTGTGGCCGCGAATCAGCTTGCCGTTGGCAATCGCCGCCGCCGAAAGGCCGGTGCCCAGGTTCAGGTAGATCGCGTTATCGACACCGGCCAGCGAGCCCCAGCGGACTTCGGCGAGGGCGCCGGCCTTCACATCGTTATCGAGGGCCACCGGGGCATTGCCAAATGCCTGGGCGATCAACCCGTGCAGGTCGAGGTGTTCGAAGCCCGGGGTGTTGGGTGCCATCAGCAAGGTGGGCCCGCGCACCACCCCGGGAAACACCGCCGCCACGCTCAGCACCGGCAGGTCGCCGAACTCGGCCACGCAGGCATGGGCGGCATCCAGGATGCGTTGCAGTGCCGGCACACCGGATAAACCGTCGGCGTGGGTCGCGAGAATCCGTGTATTCATGCGCGGGTGTGCAATGTTGTAGCAGGCGACCTGCGTCTTGGTGCCGCCGACATCAATCGCCAGCAGCAGCCCTTGCCGGGGCGCCGCAGCGCCCGTTGTTTCCAATGGTTCGTGCATAACGCTCATCACTTATCGAAAGGCCACAGTTTTTGCACCCGCGCCCACAGCAGGTATGCCACGCTGCCGGCCGCTACCCACACCAGCGACCACTGGATCGGGTAAGCACCCGGGGCGTTATGGTTGGACGCCATATAGATATAGACCCAACCCAGCAGCGCGATAATCGCGGGCACCGGGTACAACCACATTTTGTAAGGTCGTGCCAGGTGTGGCTTGGTCTTGCGCAGCACCAGCAGCGAGATGATCTGCGCCACCGACTGCACCAGGATCATCACTGTGGTCAGCAACTGAATCAGCGTATTCAGGTCGGTCAGGCGTCCAATCATGAAGCCCACGGATGTCAGCAGGCCCATGCTCAGGATGCCGTAGGTCGGGAACGCGTGCTTGGGGTGGACCTTGCTGAAGGCGTTGAAAAACACCTTGTCTTTCGCGGCTTCGAACGGCACCCGGGAGCCGCCCAGCAGCCCGGCAAACACGGAAGCGACGGCAGTGATCAGGATCAATACGGTGACGATCCCGGCGGCAGTGCTGCCCCAGGTTTCACTGAGTACGACCGAGGCGACGGACTTGTAGGCAGCGGATTCGGGGTCGAGCATGCGGTGCCAATCCACCACACCCAAAACCCCCACTTGCATCAACAGGTAGATGGCGAGAATGCCCAGGATCGAAAACACGATTGACTTGGGAATCACCTTCCCGGGTTGCTCGACTTCACCGGCCAGGTACGCGGAGGTGTTGTAGCCCAGGTAGTCGTAAATGCCGATGGTCAGGCCGCCGGCCATACCCAGCCAGAAACTGCTGTCGCCGAGGTTGAACGCGCCCTCGGGGAAACTGAAGGCCAGGTCGGCATGGAAATTGGTAAAGGCAGCGGCGATCAGCGCACCGATGCTGATCAGCATGATCACCCACAGCACGACGCTCAATTTGGCGATGGACTCGATCTTGCGCCACAGCATGACGATGACCAGCCAGATCACCGCGAGGCCGATCAGGTTACCGGCGGTCTGGCTCATGTTCGGCCAGAACCACGTCAGGTACTGCACGAAGCCGATGATGCCGGTAGACATGATCAGCGGGATGAACAGCATGGCCGTCCACACGAACAGAAACGGCAGCAGCTTGCCCGTGCGCTTGCCGAAGGCTTCCCGCAGGTAATTGTAAGTACCGCCCGCGCCCGGTAGAGAGGCACCGAGTTCAGCCCATACCAGCCCGTCACACAGGGCGAGCAAGGCGCCGAGGATCCAGCCGAGGTAAGCCTGGGGGCCGCCCATGATCACAATCATGGTGGGAATGGTGATGAACGGCCCGACGCCGCACATCTGGCTCATGTTCAGGGTGATGGCGGGGAACAGACCGATTTTGCGTTTGCCATTGGGTAAGTCCGGATCGACAGGTGTCAACGTGCTCATGGGGTAACGACCTCTTAATCGAGTGACAGAAGGGGAGAAGGGCAGTTGCAAAGGGGTTGCGTGCCATCAGGGGCTTCTATCGACCCGTCATTGTTTTTATGGGGCGTAATCGGAAATTGCTGTAGGCGCAATCGTCCGAGGCGCTAAGAAAAGCACGATGTGAGTATTAATTCAACTTGATTTAATTAATTGCGGCGGCGGATTATCAGCCCATGAAAAATCCCAAGCTCAAACGTGCGGTGACCACCGGCACCAACGCCGAACATGCCCGACAGCACAACCGCCGGGTGATCCTGGAAGCCATTCGCCAGAGCGGGCGCCTGACCCGTGCCGATCTCACGCGGCTGACCTCGCTGACGGCGCAGACGGTGTCGAACATCGTCACCGAGCTGCAGGACGAGGGCGTTCTGCTGGCGCACGCGGCCGAGAAGGGCGGCCGTGGCCAGCCGCCGGTGCCGCTGTCGCTGAACCCCGAAGGTGGCTACTCAATCGGCTTTCATATCGAACAACATCACATCATTGCCGTGTTGCTCGATTTGCTCGGCGAGACGGTGGCGCAGGTGACGTTGACGGTCAGCTACCCGACGTTCGATCAGGCGTTGCCGTTGATCGTGGGCTGCGTAAAGGACTTCTGCCAGCAACGTCCGGGAGGCCGTTTCCTCGGTGTCGGTATTGCCTTGCCGGGGCCTTTCAGCGTTGAAGGCATGACCTGTGTGGGTCCCACGGCAATGTCCGGCTGGGACGACCCGGGCATCCCGCTACGGTTGCAGCGGGACATCGGCTTGCCGGTGCTGATTGAAAACGACGCCACCGCGGCAACCATGGGCGAGCGCCTGTATGGCATCGCCAGCGGCCTGCACAACTTCGTCCACCTGTTTATCGGCAGCGGCCTGGGGGCGGGCCTGTATCTGGATAACCGCCTGTATTCCGGGCATTGGCACAACGCCGGCGAGATAGGACACATGACGGTGATCCCTGACGGCAAGGCCTGTTATTGCGGGAATCAGGGCTGTCTGGAGCGCTACATCTCCATCGCCGCACTGCTGGAGCATCTGGGGCATCCGGCCGAGCAGGACCTGGCGACCTGGGACATGAATGATCAGGAACTCAACGAAGGCGTCGACGCCTGGCTCGACGAAGCGGCGCCCGCGTTGAAGCAGGCCATCAACATTCTTGAGTCGGTACTCGACCCGCAGACCATCCTGATCAGCGGCTTTCTGCCCCAAGCGATTCTGGTCCGGCTGATCGCCCGCCTCGAACCCCTGAGCCGCTCCATCAGCAGCCGCTCGGATCGCCTGCACCCACGCATTCAAATGGGCACCGCCGGGCACGACGCGGTGGCGCTGGGCGCGGCGGCGTTGATGATCCTGGCGGAAATCAGCCCGGACTATGAGGCGCTGCTCAAGCCAGAATAAACCCGGTTGTCAGCGTCTGGCCTTCAGGGTTTCAAGCATCGCCTCGGCGGCCAGGGCATGGACCTTGCGCGTCGGGTGCCATTCATCCCAGTAGTAATGCGCGTCCGGGTTTTTACACACGGGCTTCACGTCCGGATAGGTGTGCTGGCAAGGCGTATCAAGGTCTTTCAACCCCGCAACCCCGGGAGCCGCGCGCAGCTGGTCGCTGAACGCCACGTGGTCGAAGTAGCTGATGCTGACCTGATGGGTTTTGGCCAATGTGCTGAGCACCACCGGCAACTTTTGTTCGAGCGCCTGCTGGTAGCTTTTCGCGTTCTCGACTTGATTGCCCTGCACCACGGCCGGCACATGACTCAAATCCGTGGTGCCCACCACCATCACATGTTTGGCGCCTGCGGCAATCAGTGTCTCGGTGGCTTTCTGAATATTCGCTACGCTGTTCTGGCTGAGCACCGCAACCGACTCGGGGTGTGAGAAGTCGGCCCATTCAAAAAAGTCGTTGGCCGAGATGAAAATGAAATACAGCGCGTTCGGGTCCGCCTTGTGTGCCTTGGCGGATTTCAGGTAGTCGGCGATCTGGCCCGAAACGCCGGTGTCGCGCGCCGGTTCCATCCATGCGTAGTAGTTGCCGTTGCCACTCTTGGCGCCGCCGACGGCGTAGTCGGTCAAGGGGGTCTTCAAGGCGCGAGCCAGGTTCTCGACGGCAGTCGGGCCGTTGCTCCAGCGGCCTTTCCAATACAGCGAGCCGGGCAGTTCCTGCGCATCCTTGACCTTCTGCGTGGCCAGGGTTTTGGTGAAGCGTTCACCCGCACCGTTGTCGGAGTAGCTGTCGCCGAATGCATACAGGTGATCGTAGCGCGGGGCGGCACAGGCGGTGGAGGCGGTCAGTACCAATAGAGCGGCCAGGCAAGCGCGTAAAGTCATTGGAAATCTCCCGGGTGGTCATCCCAGAGTACCGGCCACGCGGTATTTGTCCTGGGGCGGTTGCGACCTGTGTGTAGCTGAGGGCGCAAGGACTGTTCTGTATGCGACAGGGGGTTATCGCTGCTAATGTCCGCCGGATTGGGCATTCACATCAGGAAGATTGAGATGGCATCAGCGATAGAGTTGTCTTTCGACGTTACGGAACAAGAGCGCCAGGCCATCCTCCAGCCGCTGAGGGCGTACAACATCAGCCAGTGTGGCGAGAACCCGTTTGAAACCTTCGGGCTTTTGCTGCGCGATCCTGTCAGCCAGGACGTGGTGGGCGGCCTCTACGGGAAAATCTCTTATGGCTGGATGTTTGTTGAACTCTTGAGCGTGCCTGAATCGATGCGCACCCAAGGCACCGGTTCAAAGCTGATGCAGGCGGCAGAGGACCTGGCGCGGGAGAAAAAGTGCGCGGGGATCTGGCTGGATACCTTCAGCTTCCAGGCTCCCGGCTTTTATCGAAAACTGGGCTTCAGCGAGTTCGGGCATATCGCCGACTACCCGCCAGGGCACAAACGCCACTTTTTCCAGAAGCACCTGGCCTGAGGGCTAGCGACTCACGGACCGCCACGTCACCAGTCCGTCCAAACCCTGA
The DNA here is from genome assembly GCF_013386765.1 of Pseudomonas yamanorum. Taxonomy (GTDB): domain Bacteria; phylum Pseudomonadota; class Gammaproteobacteria; order Pseudomonadales; family Pseudomonadaceae; genus Aquipseudomonas; species Aquipseudomonas yamanorum_A. Next base: position 44,288 of record NZ_JACARE010000019.1, on the reverse strand, counting down.
TCGGACTTCAAATACCTGAGCACATTCTGGGCCTGGGCCTTTTCTTCAAACGGGCCGACAAAGGCGTGGGGAGGTTCATCGAGAACGGTGGGCACATCGAGTTCCTGCAATTGCGCCACCAGCAGGCCAAACCCTTCATCGCTATCGGCGGTAATGCGCACGACCCAGCCGCTGCGATTTTTCAGGGCGATGGGCTCCACCTCGGCGCCACAGTGTTTGCACTGCGCGGCGGCGGCTTTGATGGGGCTGGAACAGGCGGGGCAGGGGCGCAGGTCTTCATGCACCAGGGCGTCAACACCGGTCTTGGGAATGCGTGGCAGCAGCAGGAGGACAATCAGCGGGACCACGGGCACGAACACGGCTATCGCAAACCATCTTGGCCCTGATCGGCCGCGCTGACTGGCCACGTAGGCGGTCACAATGGCGAGTGCCAGCAAAAGGGGAGGGTAGATGCTCATTTATTCGTCCTTGTCTTTATTTAGCGAGCCCAATGCCGACGCCGGGCATAGCCCAACGTCGGCACTCGCAGCGCTGGCAACATGGATACCCGCCAGGGGATTACTGCGCCTTGGCGTTCTTGATATCCGCGATTACTTGCTTGGCAATCGCCTGGACTTGCTTCTGGGTCATGGCCGACGCAATGCCTTCCCACGCCGAAGACTCGGTTTCATAGGTGCGCGCGCCCAGCGGTGCGCCGGACTTCAAGTCGGAAAAGTCGGCTTTCGAGAACACCCAGGCGTTGCCCACCAGCGCACCGGCAGCGTAGCGGGTGCCCGCGGTCAGGTAGCGGAACTTGCTGACGTTGATGGTGATGCCCACGCCGTCGGCACTGCCGGTGTTGATGGTTGGCGTTTCCTTGAGGCTATAACCGGCCTGTTGCGCTTCGGTTTGCAGGGCCGCGCCCCATTGTTGCTTGAGCAGTGGCCAGTCCTGGTTTTGCTCGACGGTGGTGTTGCCTTTAAAGCTCACCACCAGGTTTTGTTTGGCCGATTCCGGAATGGCCAGGGCGTCTGTACCGCCGCTTTTTACCTTGGCGGCACAACCACCCAGCATCGAAAGGGCGACAGCGAACGACAGGGCAAACAGGGCCTTGGAGGTTTTCATTGATTTCCGTATCCACAGAGATTGAGAGAGGGGAAGCCACCGTATCCGATGGGGGCGCTACGATGCTTGAAGACCCTGCTCCATGGCAAGCAGCTATGCCTCCCGCCCGGGGAAAAACAACGCGAAGCACGTCACGCCGTCTTCACTGCTCACGCTGTACCGGCCGTTATGCAATAGCATGATGGTCGCGACAATCGACAGCCCCAACCCGTTGGAATGGGCCGAACGTTCCCGGGATTCATCCACGCGATAAAACCGCTCGAACAACCTCGGCAAGTGCTCCGCCGCAATGGTCGCGCCGTGGTTGGTCACGCTCAGGCTGATACCCTCGGCGCAGGGCGTGGCGCGGATCAGCAGTTCGGTACCTGGCGCACCATATTTGATGGCATTGGCACACAGGTTGGCCAGGGCACGGCGCAGCAGCATCGGTTCGGCCCAGATCACCCCGTGCCCTTGGGCGAGAATGCTGATGTCGACGTCGCCCGCCAGCCCTTCGAAGTAGTCGGCCATGCGTTCCACTTCGTCGGCCGCGTCCAGTTCCTGGCGTTGGCGCAGGGCGCTGGCCGGGTCGGTGCGGGCCAGGAACAGCATGTTGTCGAGCATGCGCGCCAGGCGTTCGAGCTCTTCGACGTTGGAGGCGAGCAGTTGCTGGTAGGCCTCGACGCTGCGGTGTTGCTGCAACGCCACTTGGGTTTCTCCGAGCAAATTATTGATCGGTGTGCGCAGTTCGTGGGCCATGTCGGTGGAGACCTGGCCCAATTGCACGAAGCCCTTGGCCAGGCGTTCGAGCATGGTGTTGAACGAATCAATCATCGGCAGCAGTTCTTTCGGTGCGCCGTGGCTGTCGAGGCGCGCGGCGAGGTTACCCACGCCGATGCCTTGGGCATGCACCGCCAGGCGCCGCAATGGCAGCAGGCCGCGATGCACCATCAGGTAGCCGACCACCGCCAGCACCAGCGCGGCGATACTGGCGAGGATGTAGACACTCAGCCGATAGCTGGCGAGCACGGCGGTGCGCTCGGTCATCAGCCGCCCGGTGGTGACTTGCAGGCTGCCCAGGTCGCCCGAATCGATAGTGGCTGCCAGGGTAGAGAAGGGCACGCCGTTGATGCCGGGCAAGTGCTGCACGTCGGCGAATTCCAGGGTGTGGTCCCGGGGTACCGGGGTCACGTCGGGCATGTCGATGTTACCGGGGTTCACCTCCAGCAATGGCTTCTGCCCGGGCGCTGCGATGCTCAGCACCGACTCGCGGTTGCCCAGCATGTTCTGGAACAGCTCCGGCTTGGTCTTGATCAGGTCCAGGGTGTTGCTGTCGTTCAGCAGGTTGCGCAGTTGGTCGACGCGGTAGATCAGTGCGGCGTCGTCACGGTGGATCAGTTCGCGCTCAAGCTCGCGGTACAGTGCTACGCCGAGAGTGGCCAGCAGGGCGAAGGCCAGCAAGGCAAAGATCAGTGCCAGGCGCAGGGTCAGGGAGTAATGCCGAGGCTGGCTCATGGTTGGGTATCGAAGCGGTAGCCGATGCCGCGCACGCTGTGGATCAGCTTGAGCTGGAACGGGTCGTCGATTTTCAGGCGCAGGCGGCGCACGGCCACGTCGACCACGTTGGTGTCGCTGTCGAAATTCATGTCCCATACCCGCGAGGCGATCAGCGAGCGCGACAGGACCTGGTCCTGGTGGGTGGCAAACAAGTGCAACAAGGCGAACTCCTTGTTGGTCAGGGTGATGCGCACGCCGCCGCGGGTGACGCGGCGCTTGAGCACGTCGATCTGCAGGTCGGCGATCTGCAGTTGTTCTTCTTCACGGCTCGGCCCGCGCCGGGTCAGGGTGCGCAGGCGCGCCACCAGTTCGGCGAAGGAAAACGGCTTGATCAGGTAATCATCGGCGCCCAGCTCCAGGCCCTTGATGCGGTCGGCGATGTCATCCCGGGCGGTGAGGAACAGCACCGGCGTATCGGCTTCCTTGCGCAGGCGACGCAGCACTTCCCAGCCGTCCATCTTCGGCATCATTACGTCCAGCACGATCACGTCGAACGGGGTTTCCAGGGCCAGGTGCAAACCGTCCACACCATCGCGGGCGAGGCTCACGGAGTAACCCAGTTCCTGCAGGCCGTTAAGCAGGTAGTTGCCCGCCTTGGGCTCGTCTTCGACTACGAGGATATTCATGGGATTGCCCTGTTGATGTGCCGGTTGTGCGTGGCGCAAGTGTAGCCCGATCAATTGTCATTGGGGCAGCCGATGCCCTGTACCTGGTAGTCCAGCACGTGTTCGCGGCCCTGGCTGTCCAGGTAGTCGAGGCGGGCGGGGACGATGCCGCACTGGCCGTAGGTGTCGGTGCTCGACAGTACTTTCGCCACGTCCATGTGCATGAAGAAGCCAGGTTTGTCGTGGATCACCGAGGTCGTGGTATCGGCAAAGGCCGAGCCGGTGGCGAGGAGGGCGGCAAAGCCGAGGATAAAAGTTTTCATGGCGGTATCTCTCTTTAAGGGTTGGCTGCCGGTCTGCGGCAGTGAGTTCACAGTAACCAGGGGACACAAACAGCCAACCAACAGGATGATGACAAGATCGTAATGAAGGGCTTAAGGCTGGCGACCGGACGCTTCGAGGATCAGGTCGGTGATTTCCTTGGCGTGGGAAACCAGCGACAAGTGACTCGACGGCAGCTCGATGGTGGTGGCGTTCATGCGCTTGGCGAGGAAGCGTTCCAGGTCCGGGTTGATGGTCTGGTCGTTGCTGGACACCGCATACCAGGACGGCTTGGTGTGCCACGCGGCGTTGACGGTGCGGCCGCTGAACAGAGTCTTGGCGATGGGTTGCTGGACTGCGTACAACTCCATGGCTTTGGCGCGAGGCACGTCGGCGGCGAAGTACTTGAGGAAGGCATCCTGGTTCAGGGTCAGGTAGCCGTCGTACTCCACCACGCCTGCACGTACGGGCGTGGACGGATACTTGGCCGACAGGGCGACGAAGTCTTCGTTGGCATCCGGGGCGCGGGCGGCGACGTACACCAGCGAGCTGACCTTCGGGTTGGCCCCGGCGTCGCTGACCACGGTACCAGCGTAGGAATGGCCCACCAGCACGGTAGGACCGTCCTGTTGATCGAGTACGCGGTTGGTGGCGGCGACGTCATCTGCCACCGAGGTCAGCGGGTTTTGTACGGCGGTCACATGCAGGCCGGCGGCTTGCAGGCGGGTGATCACTTCGGACCAGCTGGAGCCGTCAGCCCAGGAGCCGTGTACCAGTACCACGTTGTTGGCTTTCACCGGGGCAATCGGGCCGGCTACGGCGGCGCCGGTGCCCAGCATCAACAGGCTGGCGGCGATCAGGCAGAGTTTGCTTGCAGGTTTCATGGGGCGGGCTCGCTTCTTTATCAGTGGGAAGTTGGGTCACCCGCTGTGGGTGACTGACGACTTCACTGTATGAAGTGAGGGTGCTGGCAACACTGACAGCTTAATGACAAGTTTGTAATGCAATGGGCAGCCTGGAGGCTGCCCGGGTTCAGCGTGGTGTGATGCCGCATCACACCGTACGGGCTGCCTGCACGCGCTCGGCGCCACCTTCTGCCAGGCCGCGCTCATGCAGGCGGTCCGCACCACCCTCGGCAACCAGGTGCGAAGCTTCGCCTTTGACTACCGCGGCGTGGGTGTGGGCCGACGCCACGGATGACAGCCCGAGGCCTGCGACGACCGCCAGGCCGAATACCAGGGAGGAAGCTTTCGAGAAATTGAACATGGTGATGCTCCTGCGAGTGAGGCAGCCGGATTGGCTGGTGGTCGTAGTTGATCCTCGCGGTGTATCCGCCATGTGTGCCCGGGCGTGGCCAAATGCAGGTCCGCGTATCCAGGCAGGGTTTCCATACAGTCCGATACAAAACCGTCGCCCGGAATAAGGTTTACAGCGTTTGGGCCGATCCGTAGATTGCATCAGGCAAGTGGTTCGTCAGCACCCAAGACCGGGTGACGAAAGCTAGAGGAAGCCGAGCAGTGTCCACCCGCGATTCAGCTGTATTCGCCAATCGTTACCGTGCCTTTCTGTTCGATATGGACGGTACGCTCCTGAACTCCATTGCCGCCGCCGAGCGCGTCTGGGCCACCTGGGCTGAACGCCATGGGCTGGATGTCGCGGCGTTCCTGAAGACCATCCATGGCGCCCGGGCCATCGATACCATCACCCGTCAGGCGTTGCCCGGTGTTGATGCGCAGGCAGAGGCGCAATGGATCACCGAGGCTGAACTCGAGGATGTGGAAGGGGTAGTGGCGATTGCCGGCGCGGTGGAATTTCTCAACGCGTTGCCTGGCGATCAATGGGCGCTGGTCACGTCTGCGCCCAGGGCATTGGCCCTGCGCCGTATGCAAGCGGCCGGGATCAATCCGCCGGCGGTCCTGGTCACGGCGGAGGACGTCGCCAGCGGCAAGCCGGATCCGGCCTGTTATGTGCTCGGTGCGCAACGGCTGGGCGTGGCGGTACAGGACTGCCTGGTGTTTGAAGATGCCAGCGTCGGGATTCGCGCCGGTGAGGCGGCAGGGGCCGATGTGATGGTGGTGACGTCGACGCACCTTGTGCCGATGGTCACCGAGCACCCGTCGATTGCCGGGTACGAGCATTTGCAGGTTCAGCGCGATGATGCCGGGCTGCTGCACTTACAGCGCCTGACATGAAAAGAAGGCCGATCGGGTTACCCGGATCGGCCTTCTTTGTAAGCAGACGGTTCAGCAGCGGGGTCGTTGTCGGCCAGCGTCTGGAGGCGGTTGCTCTTGAGCCCCTGACGAGACAACACCATTTCCTTGAGGATTTCGCTGGCGAGCCTGGCAATCGCCTCCGGCCCTCGATGGTGCGCCCGGACGATACCGGTCACCGCAAAGTGATCAGCTTCCGGGCCGCTGAGGACCGCCGAAAGCGTGCCGTCGGCATGCAGGGTGCATACGACTTTGTAGCTCGGCAGGCGCGCTGCCAGTGCCGCTTCGATTTCAGTTTTGCTCAGAGTGTCCATCTGCGCTGCAACCTTTCACTGACCGTGCACGCCCTAGCATAGGTTGTGGCGGGCGGCTGTAAATACCGGCGATCTGATAGCGATTAAACGGGGTTTCACGGGGGCCCTGCCTGGGATCAGGAGGACGCTTTCCGGCGCTCGCGGCGAGGAGCACGCCGGCACAGTTTTCGATGAATGGCGGCCTGGATCGGCTTGAGACAGAAGAAAAACAAATAGGCGCTCAGGAACAGCGTCAGGTCCAGCCAGGAGTAGGCCTTGTCGGAGGTGCCCTCCATTTTGTACCGCAGACCATATTCCAGCCCAAAAAAGACCACGCCTATCAGCACGGCGATCATCCAGGACTTGGATAAGTGGGGTTGTTTACCAGGTCGCCTCATCAACGTGCTCCTTGGCGCGCTGCAGACTGTAAAAGATTTGTCACGAGATTCGGCTCTGTAACATTCAACAAGTTCCCTTTGTTTGCAGGTTGTTTCATGCGTGTAACGCAGCCAGCGGCTATTACTGAACAGGGTTCCTGCCATGTGTCAGACAGAAGGGAGTACGCCTTATGTTCATCCAGTGGTTTCTTGCAGTCGTTCATTTACTGGCATTCGCCATGGCGTTATCAGCCGTGCTTGCGCGGGGCAAGGCCCTGCGCGGTGTTTCTGATAGTGCCCCATCCACCGTACGCAGCGTGTTGATCGCGGACAACATCTGGGGGATCAGTGCTCTGGTGCTCCTGATAACCGGTGGCCTGCGGGCCTTTGGCAGTTACGAAAAAGGCAGTGAGTATTACCTGCACCAGCCGTTGTTTCACGTGAAGATGACGCTGTTTGCATTAATTTTGTTACTTGAGCTCGCGCCGATGATCCGCTTTATCAAATGGCGTATCGGCTTGGTTCGGGGCACGCGTCTGGATCTGCACCAGGCAGGTCTTTTTGCACGCATCAGCCACCTGCAGGCGCTGCTGGTTGTGCTGATGATGATCGCGGCAACGGGTATGGCGCGCGGCGTCGGCCTTGGCTGAAGGCGGCCCGGGGTTGGAGCGAGGGAAATAGGGCGCGCTGGCCGCGTAAAGCCGCGAGCAGGCTAAAGAGGTTTTCGCCAGCCGTTACAGTGAACGAAAGGGCTGGCTACTGGAGGCGCTTCAAGGTGTCTGGTTTTTATCCGGAGCCGTCAGGCCCGCCTGGATACGTTGGTAGATCTCCTCGCGATGCACGGCAACGTCCTTTGGAGCATTGATGCCGATTCTTACTTGCTGGCCGCTAACGCCCAGAATGGTGATGGTAATGTCATCACCGATATTTATGCTTTCACCGACTTTGCGGGTGAGTATCAGCATGGACTTCTCCTTGATTGCTTTGAAAGGCACATGTTCAGACAGGGCAGATGTCGGATGTGTGTAGCTTACTGCGAAGCGCTTCCCTGTGGCTGCCTCTTTTAGGACGCATAGAGGCGGCATTAATTCCCATGGCGCCATCATACAGGTCTGCGATACATCATTCGCATTGTTTAAGCCAACGTTTATGACGGCCAGAATAGACAGTGAATGATAAAGTCGCCTCTTTGATCCTCTAAGGAGCAGGGTAGTGCGTAAAGTAGCGATGGCAATTGCGGTGTTGGCATTGGCCGGTTGCGGTGAAGGTAAAAGCGTCGATGCGCCCAAGGCCAGGCCTGCCGTTGCCGAGGCGCCCGCCCAGGCCCAACCTGCGGTCGGTGCGATCGCCTCTCAAGAGTGGGATGTATGGGTGGGGCCGCCGGATCACAAGCTCCAGGCGATGACTGACCTGACCGCGTGGTTGCTCGAACACGGTTTCAGTTTCTATCTGGTGAAGGAAGACGGTAAGGACCAGGTATTGATGGGGCCGTTCAGCACCAAGGCCGAGGCTGAAGCGAAGCAGGCGCAGTTGACCCAGAAACTGGTCACGGCGAAGAAGAATGACACCGTGTCCGAGGTCATCGAACACAAGGTTGCACAGTAAGCTACCGGCCTGCGGGAGACGCCAGCGCTCCCGCGTTTTTATTCAGCCGCAGGCTTTCAGGTTCACCGGGCCGACGAATTCATTGCCGCGCCCCATCACACACGCCACGGTTTGATTGCGCTGGCGTTCCCAGGGTTGTACCGGATAAGTCTTGTTCCAGGCCTCGTAGAGCTGCCGATCCTGCTTCGACAGGCGCAAGCCATACTGCTTGCTCATATAGAAGTAAGTACGGGCGATCATTCCGCGAATGGATGGGCGAGGCATGACCTTCTTGGCCTTGAAGTCCACCTGCGTCAGGCACGACCCGTATTGCCCGCTTTGCACCGGCAGCCAACCAAAACTGAAGTTGTTACGGTCGCCATTCACCTCGCCGATGCTCGGCACCAGATTGTGCAGGTCCGCCTCGGCACGCTTGTATACCGCATCCTTGCGGGTGCAGTTCTTGCGCCCGCCGTCCTGCCAGCACTGGCGCTGATGGCCGATTTGCCAGGCGGGAACAATGTGCTCCCACTCGATACGTGCCGCCCGGTTGGCGTTCTTGCGCGGGACATAGCCGCAGGCTTTCAGGTCCACCCGGTTACCGTTGTATTTGCAGCCGCAATAAAACTCCGTGGATTGCGGCTGGTAAAGCTTCCAGGCGATTTTCTTGGCTTCGCTGAAGGTCTTGGGGGCTTGCGCGTGAGCGGTGACAGCAAAAAACACAAACAGCACACTGATAAAACGGACACTCATTGACTCAATCTTCCTTCGGCACAACCCAGAAAATCTGCACGCCACCGTCATCGCGATAGGCGAGGGTGACGTTGTCGTTTTCTGCAATCTCCTCCAGTAGTCGCGCCCACTCGTCTTCCGGTTCCTCCGGCAAACGGAAAATCAACGCCGCCTTGTTTTTTTGGGCATTGGTGGAATTGATGATTTTCTGCACGCGAACGGCCAGGCGTTCGTAGGCATCAGGGGTTGTCGATACGGCGGAGGAGGGCTTTGCCACGGAGTATTCCTTATTAGGCTGTACGTGCATACAGTATTTAACTGTGGGCAATTTCGCAACTGCTTAAAATTCAAGAAGTTCTTCTGACAATGTTTTTGCCGATTTGGTGTAGGAGGGCTTTGTTTTTCAAGGATTTTTTGCGCGAGGGGTAAAGCGGGGGAAGTTGGACCCGCTCGCGGTGCGCCACGAGCGGGATGGCCCAACCGTTACCGGCCAGGCCTGAGGGCGATCAATATTCCCAGAACATCCGTTGCAGTTCCTTGCTGTCCTGAGTCTTGGTCAGGGCGACCATCGCCAGGATGCGGGCTTTCTGCGGGTTCAGGTCGTGGGCAACCACCCAGTCGTATTTGTCGTCAGGCTGTTCGGCGTTACGCAGAACGAAACCGCCGGCATTCACGTGGGAAGAGCGAATGATCTGCACGCCTTGCTTGCGTAGTTCCTGCAGGGCAGGCACCACCTTGGAAGACACCGAACCATTGCCGGTACCGGCGTGGATGATGGCTTTTGCACCGGCCTGGGCCAGGGCTTTGTAGGCAGTGTCGCTTACGTTGCCGTAGGAGTAGGCAATTTCGACATCCGGCAGACTTTTGATGGTCTTGATGTCGAATTCCGAGTTCATGGTGTGGCGCTTGGCTGGCAGGCGGAACCAGTAGGATTTGCCTTCAACTACCATGCCCAGCGGGCCCCATGGGCTCTTGAACGCTTCAGTCTTGATGTTGATCATCTTGCTGACATCGCGACCCGACTGGATCTCGTCGTTCATGGTCACCAGTACGCCTTTGCCGCGGGCGTCTTTGCTGCCGGCTACGGCAACGGCGTTGTACAGGTTGAGCATGCCGTCAGCCGACATGGCAGTGCCCGGGCGCATTGAGCCGACCACCACGATTGGCTTGTCGGTCTTTTCCACCAGGTTCAGGAAGTAGGCGGTCTCCTCCAGGGTGTCGGTACCGTGGGTGATCACGATGCCATCGACGTCCTTGCTGTCTGCCAGTTCGGCGACGCGGCGACCCAGTTGCAGCAGGTTTTCGTTGGTGATGCTTTCGGAGGCAATTTGCAACACTTGCTCGCCGCGTACATTGGCTATCTGGCTAAGCTCAGGAACACCGGCAATCAATTGTTCGATGCCGACTTTGGCGGCCTGGTAGGTCGCACTGTTGGCCGCGCTGGCGCCAGCGCCGGCGATGGTGCCGCCAGTGGCGAGGATCACCACGTTGGACAGTTTTTGCTTGGTTTCAGCTTCTTTTGCCTGAGCGGCAACAGGGAACAGCAGCAGGAGGGCTAACGCGCCCGGGACGAAAGTTTTCAACGCAGATTTCATTATTCTTCTCTCTAGTTTTGGATGAGTGCTGATGCAGGTTCATCTAGAAACACCCGGGCGGTTCTGAGCGCCGCGAGGTGCTGAGTAAGAGCAGGATTTGTACCAGCGGTATTTTGTTATTAAATAGAATTTAACTTATTGATTTATATCTATTTTTGTTCGGTTTTCAGCCGGTGATTTTTGTTTTGTGTCCGGCTTTCCGAACAAACTGGCGGGTGAGTGTTCGGTTGTCCGAAAAGGATGACGGAAAAGAGAGGGCGTTATACGTGGCAGGCACACCGCGACCTGTCGTTTCAGAGAACGAGCAAACGGCGCCGACGTTTAATGAGGGCAGCCAATGGCCGCGAGGGCAGGGCGTAGAGCGTATTCATCAAAAGGCTGTTTTCTCCCGTTGACAAATCTCGACAAGCTTCTCATAGTTTGATCTAACGCAAACGTTTGCGAGTTGTTTCACGGGGTGCCCCCCGAGTGTCGTGAAAACTCGTATCAGTCGCCCGGGTGGGATGGCTGCCGAAGCGTTCTTCGGTGCAAGCGTTGCTCACAATAATCATAAGATCGGAGTGAACCCATGAAGCTGCCATTTGCTGGACGTCTTCTTGCTGTCGCTGTGCTTGCTGCCGCATCCGCTGCCCTGCCTCTTTCCTCTGCATTTGCCGCCGAGACCGCCGCCAAACCCAAGGTCGGCCTGGTCATGAAATCCCTCGCCAACGAATTCTTCGTCACCATGCAAGACGGTGCCAAGGAATACCAGAAAGCCCACGCCGCCGATTTCGACATGATCACCAACGGGATCAAGAACGAAACCGATACCGCTGCGCAGATTGATATCGTCAATCAGATGATCCTGTCCAAAGTGGACGCCATCGTCATTGCTCCTGCTGATTCGAAAGCCTTGGTCACCGTGCTGAAAAAGGCCTCCGACAAAGGCATCAAGATCGTCAACATCGACAACCGTCTTGATGTGGACGTGCTGAAAAGCAAATCCCTGAATATTCCGTTCGTGGGGCCGGACAACCGCAAAGGCGCGCGCCTGGTGGGTGAAGAACTGGCCAAGCACCTCACCAAGGGTGACGAGGTTGGCATCATCGAAGGTGTGTCCACCACCACCAACGCCCAGCAGCGTACCGCTGGCTTCAAGGATGCGATGGATGCCGCCGGCATGAAGATCGTCTCCACCCAGTCCGGCGAATGGGAAATCGACAAGGGCAACGCGATTGCCGCTGCGATGCTCCAGGCAAACCCGAACATCAAGGCACTGTTGGCCGGTAACGACAACATGGCACTGGGCGCAGTCTCCGCCGTGCGCGGCGCCGGCAAGGCGGGCAAGGTATTCGTGGTTGGCTACGACAACATCGAAGCCATCAAGCCGATGCTGCAGGACGGCCGTGTCCTGGCCACCGCCGACCAGGCCGCTGCCCAGCAAGCCGTGTTCGGTATCCAGAACGCTCTGAAACTGGTCAAGGGTGAAAAAGTCGATGCCGTGGATGGCATGATCGAAACCCCGGTCGAACTCATCCTCAAGAAGTAATCCCCGGCAGCACAAAACAGCGTCCGCTCACCCCGAGCGGACGCCTGGAGACGTTCCTATGTCATCTTCCGCACCGAACGCTGTCCTCTCGGTCAGCGGTATCGGCAAGACCTATGCCCAACCGGTTCTATCCGACATCACCCTGACGCTCAATCGTGGGGAAGTGTTGGCGCTTACCGGTGAGAATGGTGCAGGTAAAAGCACCCTGTCGAAGATCATCGGTGGGCTGGTCACACCGACCGACGGCCACATGCAGTTCAATGGCCAGGCCTACACGCCGGGTAGCCGCACCCAGGCCGAAGAGCAGGGCATCCGCATGGTCATGCAGGAACTCAACCTGCTGCCGACCCTGACGGTCGCCGAAAACCTGTTCCTCGATAACCTGCCCAGCCACGGTGGCTGGATCAGCCGCAAGCAATTGCGCAAGGCCGCGATTGAAGCCATGGCCCAGGTTGGCCTGGACGCCATCGACCCGGACACTCTGGTCGGCAGCCTCGGCATCGGCCACCAGCAGATGGTCGAGATCGCCCGCAACCTGATCGGCGATTGCCACGTATTGATCCTCGACGAACCCACGGCGATGTTGACCGCCCGTGAAGTCGAGATGCTGTTTGAGCAAATCACCCGCCTGCAAGCCCGGGGCGTGGCGATTATCTATATTTCCCACCGGCTCGAAGAACTGGCCCGTGTCGCCCAGCGCATCGCGGTATTGCGTGACGGCAAACTGGTGTGTGTCGAGCCAATGGCCAACTACAACAGCGAGCAGTTGGTCACGCTGATGGTGGGCCGCGAACTGGGCGAGAAAATCGACCTGGGCCCGCGCACCATCGGCGCGCCGCTGTTGACGGTCAAAGGCCTGACGCGCTCGGACAAGGTCCGCGACGTGTCGTTTGAAGTGCGTGCCGGCGAGATCTACGGCATCTCCGGCCTCATCGGTGCCGGCCGTACAGAGTTGTTGCGCCTGATCTTCGGGGCCGACCTGGCCGACAGCGGCACCGTCGCCCTGGGCACGCCTGCACAAGTCGTCAGCATTCGCTCGCCCGCCGACGCGGTCGGTCATGGCATCGCCCTGATCACCGAGGACCGTAAAGGCGAAGGCCTGCTGCTGACCCAATCCATCGGCGCCAATATCGCCCTGGGCAACATGCCGAAAGTGTCCAGTGCCGGCATGGTGAATAGTCGCGATGAAACCGCCCTGGCCAAACGCCAGGTCGACGCGATGCGCATCCGCAGTTCCAGCCCGGCGCAGTTGGTGTCCGAGCTGTCGGGCGGTAACCAGCAGAAAGTGGTGATTGGCCGCTGGCTGGAGCGCGATTGTGAGGTGATGCTGTTTGATGAGCCCACCCGGGGCATCGACGTCGGCGCCAAATTCGATATTTACGCTTTGCTCGGCGATCTGACCCGCCAGGGCAAGGCGCTGGTGGTGGTGTCCAGCGACCTGCGCGAGTTGATGCTGATCTGTGACCGTATCGGCGTGCTCTCCGCCGGGCGCCTGATCGAGACCTTCGAGCGCGACAGCTGGACCCAGGACGAATTGCTTGCCGCTGCTTTTGCCGGCTATCAGAAACGTGATGCGTTGCTCAATGAGGCAGCGCCTAGGAATACCCCATGAAAACCACTTCTTCCCCCGCAAAACGTGGCGGCAACTTCTACGGCCTGGGCACCTACCTGGGCCTGGCCGGTGCCTTGCTGGCGATGATTGCGCTGTTCTCGTTCCTGAGCGACCACTTCCTCTCGTACGACACCTTCAGCACCCTGGCCAACCAGATTCCCGACCTGATGGTGTTGGCGGTCGGCATGACCTTCGTGCTGATTATCGGCGGCATCGACCTGTCGGTGGGCTCGGTACTGGCCCTGGCCGCATCCGCCGTCAGCGTGGCGATTCTCGGCTGGGGCTGGAGTGTGTTGCCGGCCGCTGTGCTGGGCATGGGTTGCGCTGCGTTGGCCGGTACCATTACCGGTTCGATCACCGTGGCCTGGCGCATCCCGTCGTTCATCGTGTCCCTCGGCGTGCTGGAAATGGCCCGCGGCGTGGCGTACCAGATGACCGGCTCGCGCACCGCCTATATCGGTGATTCGTTTGCCTGGCTGTCCAACCCGGTGGCTTTCGGGATTTCTCCGTCGTTCATCATCGCTCTGCTGGTGATTATCGCCGCGCAGCTGGTGCTGACGCGTACCGTGTTCGGTCGCTACCTGATCGGCATCGGTACCAACGAAGAGGCCGTGCGTCTGGCCGGGATCAATCCAAAGCCCTACAAGATTTTGGTGTTCAGCCTGATGGGCCTGCTGGCCGGCGTGGCGGCACTGTTCCAGATTTCCCGCCTGGAAGCGGCAGACCCCAACGCCGGTTCCGGCCTGGAGTTGCAAGTGATCGCTGCCGTAGTGATCGGTGGCACCAGCCTGATGGGTGGGCGTGGCTCGGTGATCAGCACGTTCTTCGGCGTGCTGATCATCTCGGTACTGGCGGCAGGGTTGGCGCAGATTGGTGCCACCGAACCGACCAAACGTATCATCACCGGTGCCGTGATCGTGATCGCGGTGGTGCTGGATACTTACCGTAGCCAGCGCGCCAGTCGGCGAGCCTGAGCCATGGCAACGATCAAGGATGTGGCTGCGCTGGCGGGGATTTCCTACACCACCGTGTCCCATGTGGTGAACAAGACGCGCCCGGTCAGCGAGCCGGTGCGGATCAAGGTCGAGGCGGCCATCAAGCAGCTCGACTACGTGCCCAGTGCGGTCGCGCGATCGCTGAAGGCCAAGACCACCGCGACCATCGGCCTGTTGGTGCCTAACAGCCTCAACCCGTATTTTGCGGAGCTGGCGCGGGGCATCGAGGATTACTGCGAGCGTAACGGCTATTGCGTGATCCTCTGCAACTCCGACGACAATGCCGAAAAACAGCGCAGCTACCTGCGGGTGCTGCTGGAAAAACGCATCGACGGGCTGATCGTGACCTCCGTTGGCGGTGACGACAGCGGCCTGGCGACGGGCCTGAAAGCGGTGCGCACGCCCATGGTCATCGTCGACCGGGCGCTGGACGGGATCGATGTCGACCTGGTGCGCATCGACCACGAACAGGGCGCTTACCTGGCGACCCGGCACTTGCTGGATCTGGGCCATCGCGACATTGCCTGCATTGGTGGCCCGAGCCATACCCGTGTGGCGCAGATGCGTATGGCGGGTTACTACCGCGCCCTGGCCGAGGCCGGGCTGGAAGTGCCTGCCGGACGCGTGTTGGAAAGTGATTTCACCAGCACCGGTGGTTACGCGGCTGCGGCGCAGCTGCTGGCGGATAATCCGCCCAGCGCGATTTTTGCCGGCAACGACATGATCGGCTTCGGCGTCTTGCGCGCGGCTGCCGAACGCAATATCCGCGTACCCGGCGAGCTGTCGGTGATCGGGTTCGATGATATTCAAATGAGCCAGTACGTGTACCCGGCGCTGACCACGGTAGGCCAGTCGATCCTGCAACTGGGAGAGATGGCAGCCGAGCTTTTGTTGCGACGAATTGCGACACCCCAATTGCCGATCGATCAACGCATCGTGACGCCGAGTATTGTCCTGCGCGAGTCGACGGCGCCGTTGGCCGGTGTGTTCGCCCAATACCGCTGAACCGAATTGATGAGTACTGATGTATGCCAGCAAAAGTAGTGGTAATAGGCAGCCTGAACATGGACCTGGTCACCCGGGCCAGCCGGCTGCCCCGCGCCGGTGAAACCCTGATCGGCCAATCGTTTTCTACCGTCCCGGGCGGCAAGGGCGCGAACCAGGCGGTCGCTTCGGCGCGCCTCGGGGCCGAGGTCGCGATGGTTGGCTGCGTGGGCTCCGATGCCTATGGCGCGCAACTGCGCGATGCATTGTTGGTGGAAGGTATCGATTGCCAGGCCGTCAGCACCGTCGACGGTTCCAGCGGTGTGGCGCTGATTGTGGTGGATGACAGCAGCCAGAACGCGATCGTTATCGTCGCCGGCAGCAACGGCGAGCTGACTCCTGCCAAATTGCAGACATTTGATAACGTGCTGCAGGCCGCCGACGTCATCGTCTGCCAGCTTGAAACACCGATGGACACCGTCGGCCATGCCCTCAAGCGCGGTCGCGCACTGGGCAAGACCGTGATCCTCAATCCGGCGCCGGCCAGCGGTCCGCTGCCTGAGGATTGGTACGCTGCCATCGACTACCTGATTCCCAATGAAAGCGAAGCCTCGGCCTTGAGTGGCGTGGTGGTCGACTCACTGGACAGCGCCAAGGTCGCCGCCACGCATTTGATCAAGGCCGGTGCCGGCAAAGTGATCATTACCCTCGGCTCCGAAGGCGCGTTGTTTGCCGACGGCCACGGCTTTGAGCACCTAGTGGCGCCCAAGGTCAAGGCGGTGGATACCACGGCTGCCGGTGACACGTTCGTTGGTGGTTTTGCGGCGGCGCTGGCCAACGGCAAGAGCGAGGCCGAGGCCATTCGTTTCGGCCAGGTGGCGGCGGCGTTGTCCGTGACCCGGGCCGGCGCACAACCCTCCATTCCTACATTGCATGACGTCCAAGGTTTTGTGCCCTCATGAAAAAGACTCCCTTGCTCAATATCGCGCTGTCGCGGCTGATCGCGTCCCTTGGCCATGGCGACATTCTGGTGATCGGTGATGCCGGCCTGCCTGTGCCGCCGGGCGTCGAGCTGATCGACCTGGCACTGACCAAAGGCATCCCGGATTTCGTCAGCACCCTGCGCATCGTGCTCAGCGAAATGCAGGTAGAAAGCCACGTGCTTGCCGAAGAAATCCTGCTCAAGCAACCGCCGGCCCTGGCTGATCTCAATACCCTGACCGAGCAGGCCGCCCTTGGCGAACGCCGCCTGGTCAGCCACGAAGAGTTCAAGCAGCTCAGCCGCAAGGCGAGGGCGGTGGTGCGCACCGGCGAGTGCCAGCCTTACTGCAATATCGCGCTGGTCTCCGGCGTAACGTTCTAGAATTTCCCAACGACAAGGAGTGCGTCATGCAACGTGGTACCCAAACCCTGCGACACCTGTTCCGGAGTGTGCTGCTTTTGTCCGTGCTAACTGCTGCAAGCGCCCATGGGGCGGAAAAAATCGACCTGATCATCGATACCGACCCCGGTGCCGATGACGTGGTGGCCCTGCTGTTCGCCATGGCCTCGCCCGATGAGTTGAAGATTCGCGCGCTGACCACCGTTGCCGGCAATGTGCGTCTCGACAAGACCTCTCGCAATGCGCGCCTGGCCCGCGAGTGGGCAGGGCGCGAGGAAATCCCGGTCTACGCCGGTGCGCCTAAACCGATGCTGCGCACGCCGATCTATGCCGAAAACATCCACGGCAAGGAAGGTATCTCCGGTGTCACCGTGCATGAGCCGAAAAAAGGCCTGGCCGAGGGCAATGCCGTTGATTACCTGATCAAGACCCTCAGCACCGCCAAGCCTCACAGCATCACCATCGCCATGCTCGGCCCGCAAACCAACCTGGCGCTGGCATTGACCCAGGCACCGGAAATCACCCAAGGCATCAAGGAAGTGGTGGTGATGGGCGGCGCGCACTTCAACGGCGGCAATATCACGCCGGTGGCTGAGTTCAACCTGTTCGCGGACCCAATCGCGGCCGAGATCGTGCTCAAAAGTGGCGTCAAGCTGACGTATCTGCCGTTGGACGTGACCCACAAGGTGCTGACCAGCGACGCACGCCTGAAGCAGATTGCTGCGTTGAACAACAACGCGAGCAAGGTGGTGGGCGATATTCTTAATGAATATGTCAAAGGCGACATGGAGCACTACGGCATCCCGGGTGGCCCGGTGCATGACGCAACCGTCATTGCCTACCTGCTCAAGCCTTCGCTGTTCAGTGGCCGTGAGGTCAACGTGGTGGTGGACAGCCGTGAAGGCCCGACCTTCGGCCAGACCATCGTCGACTGGTACGACGGCCTGAAACAACCGAAGAACGCGTTCTGGGTTGAAAACGGCGATGCCCAGGGCTTCTTCGATCTGCTGACCGAACGTCTTGGTCGCCTGAAGTAAGCGGTCTACCGGTCGACGCTCGTCGGCCGGGTCTTATTCGCGCTCGGGGTCTGGTGCCCCCATGTGATCGGCCGGGTATTTCTCGAATACCTGGCCGATAAATGCCTGCGCGGCCTGTGTTCCCAGTTCCTTGACCAGCAGGTCGATACCGATGATTGCCAACTCCTCCGGGCTGCCCGGGCTGTAGGAGCTTTGCCCGTGGGGCCACTTGGCTTTGATGTCGGCGTGGATCGTCACGATGGTCATGGGTGTCTCGCGAGGCTGAAAGGCGGTTGGTGCATTAACTGGCGCGTGGAGTTAACCATTTTGCGCAGCGTTTGACACTGCTACTTAGGCATGAGGGGAGGGCTGTGCGACACTGTCGGCCTGTTTAATTGCCAGGGCAAGCCGCGTGCAGATCGATTTGAACAACCCCGAGAGCCTCACGCTGGACGCTGTGAGGCAGTTGCTTGCCAGCGCCAGTGACAACGTTCACACCCAATTGCGCGTCACCAAGGCCGGCATTGCCTACATCTCTTCGGGCGTGGTGGGCGGTGTTGATATCGATGGCCTGTTGTTCCGCCTGGAGACTTGGGCGGCGGGTTCCGGTTATGTCGGCAACGTCGCGGCCAGCGATGAAGTGTGGGTGATGCAGATTTTCAACGCCCTCAAGCAGAACTGGCCGAAGCCGCCGTTTGATTACATCGACATCTACTGAGTGCGTTCATATCTGGTGACGATTGATTCGCCAATCTGAAGCGTCGACTCAGGCAGACTGGCCCACGGCCATTTGTGACAATTCTGAAACCAAACGGCCAAACCATGGTCGCACGATCTCTGTCCATTTTTCTCAAAGGAGGCTTCATGCCTTGGAAGCTCGCATCACTCGGTACTTTGTTGGCTGCGCTTGTCTTGACGGGCTGCAGCACCTCGGGTACCTCTGAGCCAGCCAAAGACACTGCCGTGACCGATGCCGGTCATAGCCGCTGTGAGGCGAAGGCGGCCGAATTCGCAATCGGCCAGAAGGCTTCGCCACAACTGCTGGAACAGGCCCGTAGCCGCGCCGGTGCGCAGAACGCACGAATCCTCAAGCCAGACGACATGGTCACCCTGGAATACCGCTCCGACCGCCTGAACCTCAACACCGATGACAACCTGGTGATCAATCGGGTCAATTGCGGCTGATTGTTACAGCGCTTTTATCCAGGCCATAAAAAACCCCGTCACATGGACGGGGTTTTTTAGATCAGCGCAGAAATTACTCTGGGCGAACCTGTGCAGCTTGCATACCCTTTTGGCCTTTCTCAGCCACGAAGGAAACGGTTTGGCCTTCTTTCAGGCTTTTGAAACCGTCGCTTTCGATAGCTTTGAAGTGTACGAACAGGTCGTCACCGCCACCTTGAGGAGTGATGAAGCCGAAGCCTTTTTCATCGTTGAACCATTTAACGGTGCCGGTTTGGCGATTAGACATGGTGTATCTCCAAGAAACATATATTTTCAGTAGTGCTGTGCTGCTCAGGCCAACTGGGCACACCGAGCTATCATAGTCGAAATGTTCGGCTTGGGAGCCCCCCCAAGGCATTGTTTGCTAATCAATCGCGTTGTGTTTCATGCCTTGGTTGGCTGAAAGCCCCGATCTACGGGGCTTCTGCACGAAATATCAGCTGGTAAAAAAAGCCGTAAAAGCTGCGTAATTTGTGAGAAATGGCAGTTTTCAGGGCTGTTTTTGGTCCATTAACTGGTCTGGCAGGGCCTGAATATTACTTTTTCTTCACGACTTTGCAGGACGAAATAGCCGCGACAGCTTTGTTCTTGAGCGCGGGATCTGCGTTCTGGTTGGTCATGAGTTCCTTGATCTCCGCACCGCTCAATTCGGCATTGATCTTGTCCGCGCCACATTCGCAATGGTCTTTGGCGGTTTTGGCATCAACGCTTTGTTGGGCGGCAGCACTGCAATCCTTGATGAAGCTGTCCCGCGCGCCGGCAGGCCAGTTCGAAGGTGCGGCAGCGTGCGCGCCAAGGGACATGAAGGTCAGGGATGCAGCAAGGGCGAAAGTCGAGGTAAAACGCATAATGAAATGCTCCTGGAGTCGTGGACGAACGGTGATTCTCGGTGTGTTTGAGGCTCGCCGTACAGTTCAAGTTCACTTTTGGCGCTAAAAGCCGGGAATTTGCGTTTCATGAAGCGGAGCCGGCGCCATGACCGTTCATCTGTGCTAGCATCTTTCGCTTGGCTATTTTCCGGCGCGCCCTTTGCCGCCTTGCCAAGGTCTTTTTTGTTTAACTCCAGTCACTCTGGTTCGATTATCGGTTGGCCGAAAGGCTCCTGCCGCTGTAAGGCAGGCGTTCATCACTGAACGGCCTGGTGTTGGATCTTGTACTGGCTCATCCCAACCCACGTGACCTTTGGTAGGGGTCACCACTAGGAGAGGAGGCGCCATGCCAACTATTACTCTTCCCGACGGCAGTCAACGTTCATTCGATCATTCGGTTTCCGTAGCCGAGGTCGCCGCATCCATTGGTGCCGGCCTGGCCAAGGCCACCGTGGCCGGCAAGGTCGACGGCAAGCTGGTTGACGCCAGCGACCTGATCACCTCTGATGCCAGCCTGCAAATCATCACGCCCAAGGATCAAGAGGGGCTGGAGATCATTCGCCACTCTTGCGCGCACCTGATTGGCCATGCGGTCAAGCAGCTGTACCCAACCGCGAAGATGGTCATCGGCCCGGTCATCGACGAAGGCTTCTATTACGACATCGCCTACGAGCGTCCTTTCACTCCGGACGACCTGGCAGCCATCGAGCAGCGCATGCACGCGCTGATCGAGAAAGATTACGACGTCATCAAGAAGGTCACTCCGCGTGCCGAAGTGATCGATGTGTTCACCGCCCGTGGCGAAGACTACAAGCTGCGCCTGGTGGAAGACATGCCGGACGAGCAGGCCATGGGCCTGTATTACCACGAAGAATACGTCGACATGTGTCGTGGCCCGCACGTGCCGAACACGCGCTTCCTCAAGTCGTTCAAACTGACCAAGCTGTCCGGTGCCTACTGGCGCGGTGACGCAAAGAATGAACAACTGCAGCGGATCTACGGCACTGCCTGGGCTGACAAGAAGCAGCTGGCGGCCTACATCCAGCGCATCGAAGAAGCCGAAAAACGCGACCACCGCAAGATCGGCAAGCGCCTGAACCTGTTCCACCTCCAGGAAGAAGCGCCGGGCATGGTGTTCTGGCACCCGAACGGCTGGACCCTGTACCAGGTGCTCGAGCAGTACATGCGCAAGGTTCAGCGCGACAACGGCTACCTGGAGATCAAGACTCCGCAAGTCGTTGACCGCAGCCTGTGGGAGAAATCCGGGCACTGGGCCAACTACGCCGACAACATGTTCACCACCCAGTCGGAAAACCGCGACTACGCCATCAAGCCGATGAACTGCCCGTGCCACGTACAGGTGTTCAACCAGGGCCTGAAGAGCTACCGCGAGTTGCCGATGCGTCTGGCCGAGTTCGGTGCCTGCCACCGTAACGAGCCGTCGGGTGCGCTGCACGGCATCATGCGCGTGCGCGGCTTCACCCAGGACGACGCCCACATCTTCTGCACCGAAGAGCAGATGCAGGCCGAATCCGCTGCGTTCATCAAGCTGACCATGGACGTGTACCGCGATTTCGGCTTTACCGAAGTCGAAATGAAGCTGTCCACTCGTCCGGAAAAACGCGTCGGTTCCGATGAGCTGTGGGATCGCGCCGAGGCTGCACTGGCCGCCGCGCTTGATAGCGCGGGCCTTGCGTACGACCTGCAACCGGGCGAGGGCGCGTTCTACGGTCCGAAGATCGAGTTCTCGCTGAAAGATTGCCTTGGTCGCGTCTGGCAGTGTGGTACCCTGCAGCTCGATTTTAACCTGCCGATCCGTCTGGGAGCCGAATACGTCTCCGAAGACAACAGCCGTAAACACCCGGTTATGCTGCACCGGGCGATCCTCGGCTCGTTCGAACGGTTCGTCGGGATCCTGATCGAGCACTACGAGGGTGCATTCCCTGCGTGGCTGGCTCCGACACAGGCAGTGATCATGAATATCACTGATAAACAGGCAGATTTTGCCGCTGAAGTTGAAAAAACTCTCAATGAAAGCGGGTTTCGTGCCAAGTCCGACTTGAGAAATGAAAAGATCGGCTTTAAAATCCGCGAGCATACTTTGCTCAAGGTTCCCTATCTTTTGGTTATCGGAGATCGGGAAGTCGAGATGCAGACTGTCGCTGTGCGTACTCGTGAAGGTGCTGACCTGGGCTCGATGCCCGTCGCCCAGTTCGCTGAGTTCCTCGCGCAAGCGGTTTCCCGGCGTGGTCGCCCAGATTCGGAGTAATTATTATTAAGCGTGAAATGAGACAAGATAAACGAGCTGCACCGAAAGCCCCGATCAACGAGAATATCTCGGCACGCGAGGTTCGGTTAATTGGCGCTGACGGCGAGCAGATTGGCATCGTCTCGATTGATGAAGCGCTTCGTATTGCTGAAGAGTCCAAATTGGACCTGGTGGAAATCTCCGCCGACGCAATCCCACCCGTTTGCCGGGTGATGGACTACGGCAAGTCGATCTTCGAAAAGAAGAAGCAGATTGCCGCGGCGAAGAAGAACCAGAAGCAGATTCAAGTAAAAGAAATCAAGTTTCGTCCAGGGACGGAGGAAGGGGATTACCAGGTAAAACTGCGCAACCTGGTACGTTTCCTGAGTGATGGGGACAGGGCCAAGGTATCCTTGCGATTCCGCGGCCGTGAGATGGCCCACCAGGAGCTGGGGATGGAACTCCTCAAGCGGGTTGAAGCTGACCTGCTCGAGTACGGTTCGGTCGAACAGCATCCGAAGATGGAAGGACGCCAGCTTATTATGGTCATCGCCCCGAAAAAGAAGAAGTAATCAATAGGGCACGGCAGGCCTTCTGATTATGTTTATCAACTGAATGCGGAGTACCGAACATGCCAAAGATGAAAACTAAAAGTGGTGCTGCTAAGCGGTTTCTGAAAACTGCTAACGGTATCAAGCACAAGCACGCTTTCAAGAGCCACATCCTGACTAAAATGTCGACCAAGCGTAAGCGTCAACTGCGCGGTAGCAGCTTGCTGCATCCGTCTGACGTGGCAAAAGTCGAGCGCATGCTGCGCCTTCGTTAATTTTAGTCAAGAATAGAGGAAGTAACTCATGGCTCGTGTAAAGCGTGGCGTCATGGCGCGTAAGCGCCACAAGAAAATTCTGAAACTTGCTAAAGGCTACTACGGCGCGCGTTCACGCGTATTCCGTGTTGCCAAGCAAGCGGTTATCAAGGCTGGCCAATACGCCTACCGTGACCGTCGTCAGAAAAAACGTCAGTTCCGCGCTCTGTGGATCGCTCGTATCAACGCTGGTGCACGTGTTAACGGTCTGTCCTACAGCCGTTTCATCGCTGGCCTGAAAAAAGCGTCCATCGAGATCGACCGTAAGGTTCTGGCTGATCTGGCAGTGAACGAAAAAGCGGCGTTTGCTGCGATTGTCGAGAAAGCTAAAGCCACCTTGGCTTAAGTACCCCCGACAGTCACCCTGGGCCGCTTTCGTGGCCCAAGGTGTTAAACGTCTTAAATAGGGGAAGAGCCTTCAAGCTCTTCCCCTATTTTGTATCTGGAGTCTGTACATGGAAAACCTGGATGCGCTGGTCTCTCAAGCACTAGAGGCTGTGCAAAGCGCAGAAGATATCAATGCCCTGGAACAAATCCGGGTTCACTACCTTGGCAAAAAGGGTGAATTGACTCAGGTGATGAAGACCCTGGGGAATTTGCCGGCTGAAGAGCGTCCGCAAGTCGGTGCGCTGATCAACGTGGCCAAGGAGCGTGTTACAGAGGTTCTCAATGCGCGCAAGGCGTCGCTCGAGGAGGCCGATCTTGCGGCCAAGCTCGCCGCCGAGTCCATTGACGTGACCCTGCCTGGCCGTGGCCAGACCTCGGGCGGCCTGCATCCGATTACCCGGACTCTGGAACGTATCGAGCAGTTCTTTACCCACATCGGCTACGGCATTGCCGAAGGCCCTGAGGTCGAAGACGACTATCACAACTTCGAGGCGCTCAACATCCCAGGCCATCACCCGGCCCGGTCGATGCATGACACCTTCTATTTCAATGCGAACATGCTGCTGCGCACCCATACCTCGCCGGTACAGGTCCGCACCATGGAATCGCAGAAGCCGCCGATCCGCATCGTCTGCCCAGGCCGTGTGTACCGCAGCGACTCCGATATCACCCACTCGCCGATGTTCCACCAGGTCGAAGGCCTGCTGGTTGATCGCGACATCAACTTCGCCGACCTCAAAGGCACCATCGAAGAGTTCCTGCGGGTGTTCTTCGAGAAAGAGCTGGCGGTGCGTTTCCGTCCCTCGTTCTTCCCGTTCACCGAGCCATCCGCTGAAGTCGACATGGAATGCGTGATGTGCAGCGGTAAAGGCTGCCGTGTCTGTAAACAGACCGGCTGGCTGGAAGTGATGGGTTGCGGCATGGTTCACCCCAACGTGCTGCGCATGTCCGGGATCGACCCGGAAGAATTCTCGGGCTTTGCCTTCGGCATGGGCGTTGAGCGTCTGGCCATGCTGCGTTACGGCGTGAACGACTTGCGTCTGTTCTTCGACAACGACTTGCGGTTCCTCGCGCAATTTCGCTAGTCGTAACGGATCTTTAGGAGAGCAGGATGAAATTCAGTGAACAATGGCTGCGTGGCTGGGTAAGCCCGCAGGTAAGTCGCGACGAGCTGGTTGCCCGTCTGTCGATGGCCGGCCTTGAGGTCGATAGCGTTACGCCGGCCGCCGGTGTTTTCAGTGGCGTGGTAGTGGGCGAGGTGCTGAGCACCGAGCAACACCCGGATGCTGACAAGTTGCGTGTGTGCCAGGTCAGCAATGGTGCGGAAACCTTCCAGGTCGTGTGCGGAGCGCCCAATGTGCGCCCGGGCCTGAAAATCCCGTTCGCCATGATCGGTGCCGAGCTGCCGGGCGACTTCAAGATCAAGAAGGCCAAGCTGCGTGGCGTTGAATCCAACGGCATGCTGTGCTCCCAGGCGGAGCTGCAGGTCGGTGAAGGCAATGATGGCCTGATGGAACTGCCGGCCGACGCACCAGTGGGCCAGGACATCCGTGTCTACCTGGAACTGGAAGACGCCAGCATCGAGGTCGACCTGACCCCGAACCGCGGCGACTGCCTGTCCCTGGCCGGCCTGGCACGTGAAGTCGGCGCGCTGTACGCCGCCGTCGTCACACGTCCGGCGGTTGCAGCCGTCCCTGCCGTGCACGACGAAGTACGTTCCATCGAAGTGCTGGCACCCAACGCCTGCCCACGTTACCTGGGTCGTGTGATCCGTAACGTCGACCTGTCCAAGCCAACCCCGCTGTGGATGGTTGAGCGTCTGCGCCGTTCCGAAGTGCGCAGCATCGACGCTGCCGTCGACATCACCAACTACGTGATGCTGGAGCTGGGTCAACCGCTGCACGCTTTCGATCTCGCCGAAATCAACGGTGGCATCCGCGTGCGCATGGCCGAAGAAGGCGAAAAGCTGGTGCTGCTCGATGGCCAGGAAGTCAGCCTGCGCGCCGACACCCTGGTGATCGCTGACCACTCCCGCGCCCTGGCGATTGCCGGTGTGATGGGTGGCGAGCACAGCGGCGTGTCCGCAACCACTCGTGACATCTTCCTCGAAAGCGCCTTCTTCGATCAGATCGCCATTGCCGGCAAGGCCCGCTCCTACGGCCTGCACACCGACGCCTCGCACCGCTACGAGCGTGGCGTGGACTGGCAACTGGCCCGTGAAGCCATGGAGCGCGCCACTGGCCTGCTGCTGGAAATCGCTGGCGGCGAAGCCGGCCCGATCATCGAAACCGTCAGCGAGCAGCACCTGCCGTCGGTTGCACCGATCATCCTGCGCGCCAAGGCCGTTGAGCAAATGCTTGGCCTGGTGATCGACCCGGTTGAAATCGAGCGCCTGCTGTCGGCACTCGGTCTCGGTATTTCTGCCGGTGAAGCAGGGCAGTGGCACGTAGAAGTGCCAAGCCATCGCTTCGATATCAGCCTGGAAGTCGACCTGATCGAAGAGCTGGCCCGCTTGTACGGCTACAACCGCCTGCCGGTCCGTTACCCGCAAGCGCGCCTGGCGCCACAGCCGAAAGCTGAAGCCCGTGCGCACCTGCCGGAACTGCGTCGCCTGCTGGTGGCTCGTGGTTATCAGGAAGCGGTGACCTACAGCTTCATCGATCCAAAGCAATTCGAACTGTTCAGCCCAGGTGTCGAGCCGCTGTTGCTGGCTAACCCGATCTCCAACGACATGGCCGCCATGCGTTCGTCGCTGTGGCCGGGTCTGGTGAAAGCGCTATCCCACAACCTGAACCGTCAGCAAGACCGCGTGCGCATGTTCGAAAGCGGCCTGCGTTTTGTCGGTCAGCTGGATGGCCTGAAGCAAGAGCCGATGCTGGCTGGCGTAGTCTGCGGCAGCCGTCTGCCGGAAGGCTGGGCACAGGGGCGCGACACCGTCGACTTCTTCGACGTCAAGGCCGATGTGGAGGCGGTACTGGGCTTTGCCGGTGCGCTGGATGCCTTCACTTTCACCCCAGGCAAACACCCGGCGTTGCACCCGGGCCAGACCGCACGTATCGAACGTGAAGGTCGCCTGGTGGGCTTCGTGGGTGCGATTCACCCTGAACTGTCGAAAACCCTGGGGCTGGACCGTCCAGTCTTCGTTTTTGAGCTAGTCTTGGCTGAAGTCGCCTCGGGCAAAATGCCTAAATTCAGCGAGTTGTCGCGTTTCCCTGAAGTACGACGTGATCTGGCGCTGATTGCTGATCAAGGTGTTGCCGCCAGTGCTGTTCTGGACGTAATCCGTGAAAATGCAGGGGAATGGCTTACAGACCTCAGGCTATTTGACGTCTATCAGGGTAAAGGCATTGATCCGCATAGAAAAAGCCTTGCAGTTGGCTTGACCTGGCAGCATCCATCGCGCACTCTTAATGACGATGAGGTGAATACGACGACACAAAATATCCTCACCTCGCTCGAACAAAGGTTGAACGCCACGTTAAGGAAGTGACGTATGGGGGCTTTGACGAAAGCTGAGATGGCGGAACGTCTGTATGAAGAGCTGGGCCTGAACAAACGCGAGGCCAAGGAATTGGTCGAGCTGTTCTTTGAAGAAATCAGGCACGCTCTTGAAGACAACGAACAGGTCAAATTGTCCGGTTTCGGCAATTTTGACCTGCGGGACAAACGCCAGCGGCCTGGCCGCAATCCAAAAACGGGAGAAGAAATCCCGATCACGGCTCGCCGTGTGGTCACCTTTCGTCCAGGGCAGAAGTTGAAGGCCCGAGTTGAGGCTTATGCTGGAACCAAGTCATAACGACGAACTGCCCGTCATCCCAGGCAAACGCTACTTCACCATTGGTGAAGTCAGCGAGCTCTGTGCGGTAAAGCCGCACGTGCTGCGCTATTGGGAGCAGGAGTTTCCTCAACTCAACCCCGTCAAACGCACCGGGAACCGTCGGTATTATCAGCGCCAGGATGTGCTGATGATCCGGCAGATCCGTGCGTTGTTGTACGACCAGGGGTTCACCATCAGCGGCGCGCGCCAGCGTATGTCCGGTGATGAGGCCAAAGACGACACCACCCAATACAAGCAACTGATCCGCCAGATGATCTCCGAACTGGAAGATGTGCTGGTGGTTTTGAAGAAGTAATTCCGGCTTTTAAAATACTTCCACATTTCAAAAGCTTGCGGTATATTCCTGATCGCTTCGTTGCGAAGCAAACCCAGTAACACGCCTAGTCGGGGCGTAGCGCAGTCCGGTAGCGCACTAGCATGGGGTGCTAGGGGTCGAGTGTTCGAATCACTCCGTCCCGACCATATAATTTGAAAAGGCCGCGAGATTTATCTCGCGGCCTTTTTATTTGCCTGCATTTTACCCTTCACAGAACAGCCGGCTCTTCCCTAGGCCAACGCGTCGCGCCTGGCAAAGATGTCTGCCATTTGCGCCGCGTTCTCGGTTCCCCATGTGCACAGCGGGATGATCGCATCCGCCAGGCTAAGGCCAAGCGGGGTCAGCGTGTAGTCCACGCGCGGGGGCACTTCCTTGTAGTCGGTCCGTGCAAGCACCTGATCGGCTTCCAGGTCCTTCAACTGCTGGATCAGTACCTTGTCGCTGACGCCAGGGATCAAACGCTTGAGCTCGCCATAGCGTTTCGGGCCTCCGCGCAGGAAAAACAGGACCAACGGTTTCCACTTGCCCGAGATGATGCGCAGCGTGGCGTTGAGCCCGCAGCCGGTGTCGCAGATTTCAGATGTTGTCGTCATTTTTGATACTTACCAAAAGGTGCATACTTGTCCTTAGGTTAGCAGCGCTGCATCCTCGTCTCAAGCAAGCAATTTCCTGCTTGGGTACAACGCCAACGAAGGATGCACGTCATGACCAGACTGAATGGAAAGACCGCCGTGATCACCGGCGGCGCTACGGGCATCGGCCTCGCCGCAGCAAAACGCTTCATCGAAGAGGGTGCCTTTGTCTTCATCTTCGGCCGCCGCCAGGAAGCGCTCGATGCCGCCGTGGCCGAGCTCGGGCCCAATGCCCGCGCGGTGAAGGGCTCGGTCTCCGATCAGGCCGACCTCGACCGACTCTACGCGGCAGTGAAGGCCGAGCGCGGAACCCTCGACATCGTCTTCGCCAATGCCGGGGCGGGTAGCCCGCTTGCGCTCGGCAAGCTCACCGCCGAGCACATTGACGAAACCTTCGAGACCAACGTGAAGGGCCTGATCTTCACGGTCCAGAAGGCGCTGCCGCTGATGGGGCAGGGCGGTTCGATCATCCTGACCGGATCCAGCGCCGGCACCACGGGCGCCCCGGCATTCAGCGTCTACAGCGCAAGCAAGGCGGCCGTGCGCAACCTCGCGCGCACGTGGGCGGAAGATCTGAAGGGCACGGGTATCCGGGTCAATGTGTTGTCGCCCGGGCCGACTGCGACCGAACTCGCGAAGGCAGCGATGGGCGAAGAAGGCATGAAGGTCTTCGCCTCGATGAATCCGCTCCAGCGCATGGCCGATCCGGCGGAAATCGGAGCGGCAGCCGCGTTTCTTGCGTCCCGGGACAGCAGCTTCATGACTGCCAGTGAGCTCGCCGTCGACGGCGGCCTGGCGCAAATCTGACCAAAGGAGATTTTTATGAGTTACGCCATTATCGGCTTCGGCAAACTCGGCCAGGCGCTTGCCAAGGCATTTGCCCGCAAAGGCATCGAAGTATCCGTTGCAACCACGCGCGATCCGAAAAGTTTTGCAGCCGAAGCGGCCGCGATCGGCCCCGGGGTTATTCCAAACACACTGGCGCAAGCCCTCGAGGCGGATACCGTCTTTTTGGCCGTTCGTTTTGAGTCTCACCCGGATGTCGCAAAGACACTGCCGACCTGGAAGGGCAAGACCGTCATCGATGTGACCAATGCCTACGGTGTGCCGCCTGAGGAACTGGGAGGTCAGCCTTCCTCCAGGGTCGTCGCGCAGGCCTTCACGGGTGCGAGACTGGTCAAGGGCTTCAACCATCTGGCCGCTGCCGTTCTAGACCAGGACCCGGCCGTACAGGGTGGCAGGAGAGTCGTGTTCCTGGCGAGTGACGATGACGGCGCCGCAGCGGAGATTGGTGCGCTCGCGGAAAATCTCGGTTTTTCGCCGATCAAGCTTGGCGGGCTTTCGGACGGCGGGCTGCTTGTGCAGGCGCGCGGAAACAGCTGGGGTCAGCTGATCTTCAAGGACTTGGTCAAGTTCGATTGAGGGATCAGTGATCGCACATTTTGATGCGAGATGACCTCAGGTCCTCGCCGATAGACAGGGCGGCATCAGCCGCCTTGTTCATCCTCCGCTCTCAGGAAAGATGCACCCGCCATTGCGGACCAGCGCCTTCACTTCCTCGCTCACCTGCATCGGGTCTTGACTTAATCGAGCAAAAAACTCCTCGCTGCGCCGCACGTACGACTTCGAGTCATGCTTCGCGCTCCAGAGCACGATGTTGATCACAATGGGAATGAGGTCCAGGCCCTTCTCGGTCAACGTGTAAAAGTCCTTGCGCCTGTCGTCGGGGCTGGGGGCCTTGGAGAGAACTCCTTGCTCCTCCAGAAAGGCCAATCGGGAAGCCAGCACATTGGTCGCGATTCCCTCTTCCGATTTCAGGAAATCGCCATACGTTTTCTTTCCCACAAAAACGATGTCGCGAATGATCAAGAGCGACCACCGGTCGCCAAAAATCTCCACGCCGTAGTTCACCGCGCAATGGGACCGAAAGTCTTCTTTGAGAGTTTTTTTCATGGCCGCATCTTAGCATCACTTGCGTGGCGCAAGTAAGATTCGCCAGATCACTTGCTTTTTACAAGTGATGCGACCAGCATGGTTCCTACGTTGAGTCCCCAACACCTTTCGCGCACCCCATCACTCACGAGGAACACGCACATGCATGTTTTTGTTACCGGCGGCACCGGCCATTCCGGTCCATACGTCATCTCCGATCTTATCGCTGCCGGCCATGAGGTCACGGCCCTCGCTCGGTCCGACACGGCCGCGGCGCAGGCTGCTGCGCTCGGCGCCAAGGTACGTCGCGGCAATCTCGAGGATCTCGACGGGCTGAAGGAAGCGGCCGCAGCCTCGGACGGTGTCATTCACCTCGCGCATCGGCAGGATCTGATTCCAACCGGCGGGATCAACGCCGTTGCGGCCGCCGAGCTTGAAATCATGCTCGCCTATGGCGAAGCATTGGCCGGGAGCGCAAAGCCGTTGGTCGTGTCTGGTAGCGTCGGCTCGCCCGGGTGGGAGGGCCTGGGCCGGCCAGCCACCGAGGAGGATCCGCCCCTTCCTGGCGGCGATCCGTACAAGAACACCCTGCGGGTTCGCAACATCGTGGAAACCACGGTGATCGGTCTCGCCGAAAAGGGCATACGGTCTTCTATCGTGCGGATCCCGGAGATCATGCACAGCTCCACCGATAACGCCGGCTTCCTTGCGTTGTTGATCGGGCTGGCCAAGGAAAAGGGCGTCGTCGGCTACCCCGGAGACGGTGCCAACCGTTGGGGGGCCGTGCATGCCCGCGACCTCGCCACCGTATTTCGCCTGGCGCTGGAAAAAGGCGCGGCGGGCAGAAACTGGCATGCAATCGCCGAGGTCGCTATCCCATACCGTCAGATCGCCGAAGCCATTGCCAGCCGCTTGAATCTGCCGGCCGTGCCAATCCCCGCAGACGTGCTGATGCAGCCCGGATACTTCGGGTTCCTTGCGAATCTGGTCACGCTGGACACCCCGACATCGAATGCCATCACGCGCCGGCTGCTTGGCTGGGAACCGACCCAGCCCGGACTCTTCGCCGACCTGGATAACGGTCATTACTTCCCGGCCGGCTGATGGGATGAGGGCACATGCTGGAAAACTACCCGATTTCAAACGGAGACTGCACATGAGCACTATCAGCATCATCGGTTCGGGAGGCATGGCCACAGCGATCGGCGGCCGCATCGCCAAGGCCGGATACACCGTCGAGGTGGTCAGCCGCGATCCCGGCAAGGCCCAGGCGCTTGCCGACAAGCTCGCATCCGGAGCGATCACCGGGACTTACGGCGCCACTCCGGCGGGCGACATCGTCATTCTCGCCGTACCGTACACCCATGCGCTCGCGGTACTGGCCGACTTCGGGAAAGCGCTCGACGGTAAGGTGATCATCGACATCACCAACCCGGTCGCTGCCGATCTCTCGGGTCTCGTTACTTCCCAGGGCAGCTCCGGCGCGCAGGAGATCGCCAAGGTCGCCCCGGCCACCGCGCATGTCGTCAAGGCGTTCAATACGCTCTTCGGCCACGTACTTGCCAAGGGTGAACGCCTCGATGCGTTCATCGCGGCGGACGATGTGGACGCCAAGGCGCGCGTCTCGACCTTCCTCGAGAGTCTCGGGCTGCGTCCGTTGGATGTCGGCGGCCTGCAGATGGCCCAGTCGCTCGAGTGGCTTGGCCTGATGATGATCGGCCTGGCCAAAAACGGCGCCGGCACCTGGGACATCGCCATGAATGTCGATATCGGCTGAGTCCTTTTTCGGTGATGGGCTCGGCGGCTGGGGCTACGACTAACCCCAGCCGCCGATGCTTGATCATTTCCGACCTAGTACCTCATTTCCACCGCCACATAAGCCCCAATCCCATCCCCCGGATACAACGACGCCGTATCCTGGCCCTTCGCGTCATACAACGGCTGCACTGCCGTCACGTACTTCTGGTTGGTCAGGTTCTTCACGTCCAGCGACACCTTCCAGTCCTTGCTCGGCGTCTCATACCCCACGTTCGCCCCGAAGATGGTGTAGGAGGGCGCATAGAAACTGTTCGCATAATCCACCGCCGTACGCGACGCCGATTGCACATTCACCCCGGTATAGAAGCCCGCCGGGTGCTGATACTGCAGCTCGCCCTGGTAGATATGCTTCGGAATCCCCGGCAACTGGTTGTCGCCGAAGGTCGGGTCGTGCCGGTAGTAGAAGTCGTTATAGGTGTACACCTGGCGCAGGGTGACCTTTTCACCCGAGGTGTTCTCCCACAGGCGCGTATTCAAGCCGGCCTCGATGCCTTGGTGGATCGTCGGCGTGGCGTTGAAGGCCCCGGTGATCGCCGCGGCAGTGGAGGTGGCCGGGATGATCTGCACGTTGAGCAATTCATTTTTCACCCACGAACGGTAGAGCGCCAGGCTGCCGTCGAAGATGCCCGACGAACCCTTGATGCCGATTTCCACGGTGTTGGCTTTTTGCTCCACCAGCGGCCGTACGTACGGCGTGGTCGGCCCGGAGCCGGAGTATTCCCACGACGCCGGTGGATCGACCGAGCGGCTGACGTTGGCAAACACTTGCAGTTGCGGGGTGAACTCATAACGCACGCCCAGTCGCGGTGCCAGGCTCCAGTTGTCGTAGGTCACGTCGCTCGGGTAAGTGGTGGTGTTGGCCACCAGGGCTTCCTTAACGTCGGCATGGCGGCGTACGTTGATCGCTGACACGCCGCTGGTCAGCCACAGGCCGTCCACCAGTTCCAGGTCGTTGCCCACGGAGAACACGTGATCGAACGAGGAGCTGTAGTCGACGAACTTGCGCGTCTGTTTGTTGGCGAAGGTGGAGTCGACCTGGCCCTTGAGGTGTTCGGTGGAGGTGAAGGCCAGGCTGGAGCGGCTTTCGTGGCCGAACAGGGTGTCGCGGCGGTCGTAGTTGATCACGGCGCTCAGGTCATGCCAGTCCCAGTAGCTGGGGTTGCTCGGGCTGTTCGGGCTGTTGTTGTGGGCGTACTGGTAGTAGACGAAACCCACCGACAGGGTGGCGTCGTCGTCGAAGGTGTAGGTGGTCTTGCTGCCGGCCCATACGCTACCGGGGCGACGGCTGCCGGCGCCGCTGCTTTCGGCGGTGTCACTGGCGCGGTCGGAGCGGTGTTTGACCGCATCCAGGGTGGTGGCGCTCGGGTCGTTGTGGAACTCGTCGCGGTAACGCAGCATCACTCGGGTTTCGAGTTGCGGGCTGAAGCGGTAGCCAAAGTTGGCCACCACGCCCTGGCTTTTCGACAGGCTGTAGTCGCGGTAACCGTCGCTGCGGTAGTTGTCGGCATTCAGGTAGTAATCGAACGCACCTTCTACGCCGCCGACGCTCAGGCTTTGTTTGTTGTAGCCGTAGCTTCCGGTTTCCGCCCGCACTCGCAGGCCGGGCGCGGTGTAGCCGGTCTGGTTGACGAAGTTGATGGCGCCGCCAAGGCTCAGCGCGCCGTACTGGAAGGCGTTGGCACCGCGCAGGATTTCGGTGTAGTTCACCCCCGAGCCGTTGAGGAATTCGTAGGGTGTACCGCCCGGCCCGGTGATCGGCAGGCCGTCGAACAGGAACTTGATGCCCTCACGGAAATACCCCGGCGAGGTGTTGGCGCCCGATCCGCGGATGGAGATCTTGGCGGCGTCGTTGCCGCCGGTGGACTGCACGAACACGCCCGGCTGATAGGCGAGGGTGTCCTGCAAAGTGGCGGTCCGTCCCTTGGCCACTTGTTCGCTGTCCACCACGCTGGTACCGCCTGGCACTTCGGACAACTGACTTTTTGCCGCCTCAACGGGCGTGATTTTTCGTGCTTCTACCGTCACCGTTTTCAGCCGCGTCCCGGTGGCGGGTGTGACTTCGTCATCGGCTTGTACGCTGGCGGAAAATGCCAGGGCCGAGCCCAGTCCCAACATGGCCAGCCAAGTTGCCTGCCGCACGGCAAGTGTCAACTTTTGCAACTCTCCCCGAAAGATTGGATCCATTAAGCGTGTTCCTTGTGAATAGATAAATGAGCCCCAGCTTTCTATTCGAATAGTCATGCCTGTTTCGCTCTGAGCAGTTTCTGTGCCAACGCTATTTATCAAAGAATACGGTGGTTTAGTGGGGTTGAAGTGTTCTACGGGACACTTTTTTTTGAATCGATGTTTAATTCTCAACAGTCAACTTTTTTAGCCGGTTTACTGTAACTGTCGCGAACGCAACAGTTGATAAGCAGTGTGTAAGGCTACCAACAACCCAGTGTGATATTGCGGGTATAACCATATAAGTATTTGGTAGCGAAAAGCCCTGTTTGTAAGGGTTATGCGCTTGTCTGTTGGTCAAAAAGGCATTTCTTGAAGACTGGCATGCTCACTGCATTACATCGTGTAGTTGCAAACTTTCAGAGTTCCTCAAAGGAAGCGTCATTGACAACCATCCTGAAACTTTCGGCGGTTCTTTCACTGTCCCTGGCGATCAATGCCTGTTCGCCGGCTGCGGCACCGAAACATGAAACGTCTGCGGCTGATGGCACGGTCACCAACGGTGTAGTGACTTATTCGGCGGCGGACTTTCATGAGTCGTCACCGGGGCGTAGCGGTGGAACTTTGCGAGTCTCAGCCGCCTCCGACGCCGGCAGTTTCGATGTTCACGCATTATCCAACGGCAACATCCAGTGGATGGGCCGGATTCTCTTCGATTGCCTGGTGTATCAGGACGAGCAGGGCAATATCAGCCCATGGCTGGCCCGCTCCTGGGACATCTCCGACGACGGCAAGACCTACACCTTTCACCTGCGCGATGACGTGACCTTCAGCGACGGCGAGAAATTCAACGCCCAGGCGCTGCAAACCAACCTGGAACACATGCGCGATCCGGCGACCAAGTCCCCGTTGGCAGCGGCCTATATCGCGCCGTACGTGGGTGGCAAGGTCATCGACGACTACACCTTCGAAGCCCATTTGCGCGAACCCTACACGCCCTTCCTGGATGTGCTGGCGCAGTCCTGGCTGAGCATGATCTCCCCCAGGCAGATCCGCGAGGCCCCGAAGACCATCGCCGAACATCCCATTGGCAGCGGCCCGTTCACGTTGCAGAGCTACACCCGTGACCAGGGCGCAGTGTTCATCAAGCGCCCCGGCTACAACTGGGCGCCGCCGGTGACCCGTCACAAGGGTGAGGCATACCTGGACCGTATCGAATTGAGCTACGTCCCCGAAGCCATGATTCGTTTCACTGCACTTGAGTCCGGCCAGTCGGATTTCGCCCTCGACGCCCCAGCCCAGAACGCCGCCGCCATCCGCGCCAACCCCAACCTGGTGATGCGCAGCCGGATTCGCAAGGGCAACCCCAGCCGCGGCATCGTGTTCAACGTTGAGCAGGCACCCTTCGACGACGTGCGAGTACGTCGCGCCGTGGCCAAAGCCGTCGACCGCGAAGGTCTGGCGTGGATTTCCGGCTTCGGCGAATACATCGCCAAAGCCGATTTCCTGGCGGCGAATACCCGGTTTTATCAACCCAACAAAGAGGCCCTGGCCTACGACGTCAAGGCGGCCAATACCTTGCTCGACGACGCCGGCTGGACAGGGCGCGACGCCCAGGGCTATCGGACCAAGGCCGGGCAGCGCCTGAAGGCGACCTTGTTGGCCTACAGCAGCCCGGCCTTTCCCGGCAGCGTTTCGGTGGCCATCCAGGCCGACCTGAAAAAAGTCGGCTTTGAGATGACCGTCGAGATGCTGCCGCTGACCCGGGTGATCGAGCGGCGCTATGCCGGGAAGTTCCAGGCGATGGCGGACGGTTACTGGCACACCAACACACCCGACGGCATGTTCGTGCTTTATCACAGCGAGTCCATCAGCACCGATAAAAGGATTGGCCAGAACGTTGGGCGCTTCCGTGATGCGGAGTTGGATCGCGTGCTCAGCGCCGCTCGCCAATCCCGCGATCCGGTTGAGTTGCAGGCGCTCTACGGCGAAGCACAAAAGCGCCTGACTGAAACCGTGCCGTCGGTGCCTTCGGTGGAAGCCCAGGTACTCACCGCCTATGGCCGACAAGTCCAGGGCGTGATTTTCGATACCTCCCACAACGTACCGTTCTTCACCAGCATCTGGCTGGACCGGGGGCAACCATGAGCCTGTTCAAATCCATCGCCTGGCGCCTGCTGGCGGGCATCGGCGTGCTGTGGGGCGCGGCGACGCTGACCTTTCTGGCCGTCAACTTCAGCGGCGGTGACACCGCGCTGGCGATCCTCGGCGGCCCGGATGCGATGCCCACACCGGAGCTGCTGGCGCGGGTGCGGGCCGAGTACGGCCTGGACCAACCGCTGATCGTGCAATACGGCAATTATCTGCTGCGCCTAGCTCACGGTGACCTGGGCGAGTCCTACCGCCTGCGCATCCCGGTGCAGCAGGCGATTGCCGAGCAGATCGGCGCAACCATTCAATTGTCCCTTAGCGCCGCGCTGCTGGCGGTGGTGTTGGCGCTGGTGTGCGCGATCCTCACTGCCAACCGTTCGCGCTGGGTTCGCTCGGTTGCTTCAGGCACCGAGCTGGTGCTGTCGTCGGCGCCTTCGTTTGTGATTGGTATGCTGCTGTTGCTGGTGTTTTCGTTTCATTGGCACTGGTTGCCGCCTTCCGGTTCGGTGGGCTGGCGTTCGCTGATCCTGCCCTCCGTTGCGCTGGCCTTGCCGGTGGCGGCGGTGCTGACCCAACTGCTGCGCCAGTCCCTGGAAGACACCCTCGAACAACCCTTTATCGCCATGGCCCGTGCCCGTGGCCTGTCGGAAACCGCCGTGCGCCTGCGCCATGCCTTGCGCCACGCCCTGGTGCCGTTGGTGACGCTGGCCGGGTTCGTGTTCGCCAGCCTGCTGGGCGGCGCGGTGGTGGTGGAATTGCTGTTTGCACGCCAGGGCATCGGGCGCTTGATGCTCGACGCCACCAGCAACAAAGACGTGCCGATGGTGCTGGGCGTGACCTTGCTCGCCGCCACGGTGTACGTGCTGGTGAACCTGGCTGTCGATTTGATCAACCGCTGGATCGACCCCCGGGCCAATCAAGCGTGAGTGCCTTTGAAGAAGGAAAAACCATGAGTGCTTCGATCCCCGCTGAAGTGAGTTATGCCGACTTGCACCAGCGTTTCGCTGACGTATTTGCACGGATAGCCGACACCGCCGTCGCCCGCGAGCAGCAGCGCGAGCTGGCCCACGATGCGGTGGCATGGCTGCGGGAAGCCGGCTTTGGTGCCCTGCGCGTGCCACAGGCCCAGGGCGGCCTGGGTGCCAGCCTGCCGCAGTTGTTTCGCCTGTTGATTGAACTGGGGGAGGCTGATTCAAACCTGCCGCAGATCGTGCGCGCGCATTTCGGTTTTGTTGAAGGCCGGCTGTCCAGCCGCGACAGCGAGTCCCAGGATTACTGGTTCGCCAAAGTCGTCGACGGCGAACTGTGGGGCGCCGCCATGGCCGAGCGCACCGACACCACCCGCAACTCGGTGACCCTCAGCGCAGTCGACTCCGGCTGGCAGCTGGACGGTGAGAAGTACTACTGCACCGGCACGCTGTACGCCAACTGGATTGCCGCTGTGGCCCTGGATGGCGAGGACTTTGTCAGCCTTGCGGTGCGTACCGATGCGCCGGGTGTGACTGTCGAGGACGACTGGGACGGCTTCGGCCAGCGCCTCACCGGCAGCGGCACCACCCGCTTCAAGGCGGTCGACGTACCAGCGCAGCACATCGTGCGGCGCTTCAAGAAAGACGAGCTGCGTGCCGAGTCCTACCTGAGCGCGTTCTACCAACTGTTCCACCTGGCGACCCTGGCCGGCATCGCCAACGCGGTGCTGCGCGACGCCACCGAATTCGTCAAAGGCCGCACCCGTGCGTTTGGCGTGCCGGGGCAATCGAGTCCCAAGGATGACCCGCTGGTGCAGCGGGTGATCGGTCGCCTGTCGAGCCTGGCTTACGCGGCCCGCACTCAGGTGCTGGCCGTTGCCGAGGTGCTGCAGCAAGTGCACGACGCGGAGCAGGGCGGCTACGCCAGCGAACAGCATTACACCGA
The DNA here is from genome assembly GCF_013386765.1 of Pseudomonas yamanorum. Classification (GTDB taxonomy): domain Bacteria; phylum Pseudomonadota; class Gammaproteobacteria; order Pseudomonadales; family Pseudomonadaceae; genus Aquipseudomonas; species Aquipseudomonas yamanorum_A. The sequence continues at coordinate 6,058 of NZ_JACARE010000019.1, read as the reverse complement.
GGCCGAGATCCGCGCCTTTCAAGCCCAGCAGATTGTGCTGGAACAAGTGCTGGAAGCCACCACGCTGCTGTTCGAAGTCGGCGGCGCCTCTGCCACCAGCGAGTCGCGACGCTTCGACCGCCACTGGCGCAACGCCCGCACCCTGGCCTCCCACAACCCGGCGATCTTTCGCGAACGGGCCCTGGGCAATTACTACCTCAACGACGTCACTCCCAACGCCGCCTGGCGCAGCCTGCAAGCCGCCGACGCCGAGCAGCAGGCCGCCCGCGACGAAGCGAGTGCGGTATGAGCCTCCAACCCTTGAATAAAAAAGGATCACCCATGCGTTACCGCCAACTGGGCAACAGCGATATCCAAGTCAGCGTGCTGGGCCTGGGCACCATGACCTGGGGCCACCAGAACACCGAAACCGATGCCCATCAGCAGATTGATCTGGCGCTGGCCGAAGGCATCAACTTCATCGACACCGCCGAGATGTACCCCACGCCCACCAAGGCCGAAACCTGGCGCACCACCGAGCGCTATATCGGCAGTTGGCTGGCGGCCAGTGGTCGACGTGACGAGGTGATCCTGGCGAGCAAAATTGCCGGCCCGGCCCGTGACCCCAACAGCCAGCAGCACATCCGCGACGGCCTCAGCCACCACGACCGGCGCAACATCGTCGAAGCCCTGGACGGCAGCCTCAAGCGCCTGAACACCGACTACCTCGACCTCTACCAACTGCACTGGCCCGACCGCACCACCAACATCTTCGGCCAGCGCGAATACCCGTATCAGGCAGACAACCAGAGCGTCGCCATCGAGGAAACCCTGGCGGTGCTGGCCGATCAGGTCAAGGCCGGCAAGGTGCGGCATATCGGCGTCTCCAACGAAACCCCGTGGGGCGTCGCCGAGTTTCTCAAGCAGAGTGAACGCCTCGGCCTGCCGCGGATTGCCAGCGTGCAAAACCCCTACAGCCTGCTTAACCGCCTGTACGAGGGAGGCCTCTCGGAGTTCACCCACCGTGAAGGTGTCGGCCTGCTGGCGTACTCGCCGCTGGCCTTCGGTGCGCTCACCGGCAAGTACCTCGGTGGCGCACGCCCCGAGGGTTCGCGGCTGTCGGCGGTGTACCGCACCTTCAACCGTTATGACAGCGCCTCGGCCCAGGAAGCCATCACCGGCTACGTGGAAATTGCCCGGCAACACGGCCTGACACCGGCCCAGTTGGCCCTCGCATTCATCATCGACAAACCCTTCGTCACCAGCGCGCTCACCGGGCAAACCAGCCTGGCGCAATTGCGCGACAACCTCGGCGCGCTGGACGTGAGCCTCAGCGACGAGATCAAGGCGCAGATCCAGGCCATCCACCAGCGCATTCCCAACCCCGCGCCCTAGTACCAGGAGCCTGGCATGACGCAAAGCATTGAAACGTTGAGCGGCAATCACCCGTTGCGTCTTGCCGGGTTTACCCAACTGCGGCCCGGGCTGTTGCTCGCCGGAGTATTTGTCGGGCTGTTGCTGCTGGCCGCTGTTTTTCCACAGTGGCTGGCCCCGTATGACCCGCTGGATGCCTCGGCGCGCCTGGCATTCCAGGCACCGAGCAACGTGCATTGGCTGGGCACCGATGAGAATGGGCGTGACGTGCTCAGCCGCTTGATTTACGGCGTGCGCTCGTCGCTGTTCATGGGCCTGGCCGCCACCGCGCTGGGGCTGGCCTGGGGCACCTTGCTCGGGCTGATCGCGGGCCTCGGCCCGCGCTGGCTGGACGGCGCCTTGATGCGCGGGATCGACGTGCTGCTGTCGTTTCCCGACCTGTTGCTGGCGCTGGTGATTATCACGTTTTTCGGCCAGGGCACCGCCAACCTGATCCTTGCCGTGGGCATCGCCGGCGTGCCGCGGTATGCGCGGCTGGTGCGGGCGCAAACCCTCACCGTACGCAACGCCGGCTACGTCGAGTCCGCCGTCACCCTCGGCCAATCGCACCTGGCGGTGGTGCTGCGGCACATCCTGCCGAATGCGTTCAAGCCGGTGCTGATCCTCGCCACTATCGGCATCGGCGGCGCGATCACCGCCGGTGCCGCCTTGAGCTTCCTCGGCTTCGGCGCACCGCCGCCCGCGCCGGAGTGGGGCGGCATGCTGGCCATCGGGCGCAGCTTCCTGGCCAATGCGCCGTGGCTGGTGGCCTGGCCCGCCCTGATCATCACCCTGACCGTTGTTTCCATCAGTGCCATCGGCCGCGAACTGTTGCGCCGCAGCGAAGGAAAGCCCCTATGACGATGAATATCCATACCCTCGGCCCACTGGTCGACATCCGCGACTTGACCGTACGCTTCGGTCAGGCCGAACCGGTATTGCACGGTGTCAGCCTGCAGTTGCATCGCGGCGAATGCCTGGCGCTGGTGGGGGAGTCGGGCTCCGGCAAAAGCGTCACCGCCCGCACCCTGGCCGGCCTCACCGGCAAGGACGCCCACGTGCAGGCCGCCAAGCTGGCTTTCCAGGGCATCGACCTGCGCCAGCTCAACGAGCGGGCCTGGCAACAGCTGCGCGGCGCCAGCATCGGCTTTGTGATGCAGGATGCCCTCGGCGCGCTGGACCCGCTGCGCCGCGTGGGTGCCGAGATCGAGGAACCGTTGCACCTGCACACCGCATTGGGCCTGGAAGCGCGCCGCCTGCGGGTGCTGGAGCTGTTGCGGGATGTCGGCGTGCCGGAACCCGAACTGCGCGCCAGCCAATACCCCTGGCAGCTCTCCGGCGGTTTGCGCCAGCGTGCACTGATCGCCTCGGCCATTGCCTGCAACCCACGGCTGATCATTGCCGATGAGCCCACCACCGCACTGGACGCCACGGTGCAGGCTCAGGTCATCGCGCTGCTGGAAAGCCTGCGCGGCGAACACAACGCACTGCTGATGGTCAGCCACGACCTGTCGGTGGTCTCGCGCCTGGCCGACCGCGTGGCCGTGATGCGCCACGGGGTGATCGTGGAGGAGGGCAGCACCGAACAGGTCCTGCAAGACCCGCGTCATCCGTATACGCAACTGCTGCTGCGGGCGGCCAAGGCCGTGCACTTCCAGCCCACCCGCCGACTGCTCACGGCGGTTGAACCCGAGCCTGCGCCTCAGGGCGAAGTACTGCTGGAAGCGCGCGAGCTGTCCAAGACCTTTGTCGGCCCCGACGGCAAAACCCGCACGGTGTTGAACCAGGTGTCGTTGCAACTGCGTCGCGGCGAGACACTCGGCGTGGTGGGCGAATCGGGCTGTGGCAAGACCACCTTGACCCGCCTGATACTCGGCCTGGAAACCGCCGACGCTGGCGAGGTGTGGATAAAGGGCCAGCGCTGGTCCGACCTCGACGCCAAGCAAAAACGCGAAGCCCGGCGTGCAGTGCAAGTGGTGTTCCAGGACCCGCTAAGCTCCTTCGACCCGCGCTACACCGTGCAGCGTGTGCTGTTCGAAGCGCTGGTGGTGGCCGGCGTACCGCGGCATGCCCGGCGCGACCGCGCCCTGGAACTGCTGGAACTGGTGCGCCTCGATGCCAGCGCCTTGTCGCGCCGGCCCATCGAACTCTCCGGCGGCCAGCGTCAACGCATCGCGATTGCCCGGGCCCTGGCTTGCGAGCCGCAGATCCTGATCTGCGATGAGCCGGTGTCGGCGCTGGACGTGTCGGTGCAGGCGCAGATTCTGGAGCTGCTCGACGACCTCAAGCGCCGCCTCGGCCTGGCCTGCCTGTTCATCTCCCACGACCTTGGCGTGATCAACCACGTCAGCGAGCGCGTGCTGGTGATGAAGGCCGGTGAAGTGGTGGAGTCCGGCTCGGTACGCGCCGTGTTCGACCGCCCGGCCCACGCCTATACCCGCGCGCTGATCGACGCGATTCCGACCCTTGAAACCGACTACACGCCAGTCCCGTTCTACCTGAACGTAGCGATCTGATGTCCTGGAAAAAGTATCTACGAAGGAGTGCTCCTGGTGCCCAAGCAACTGCACGTGAATTTGTTTGAGATGAACTGCGTCAGCCACATCGTCCATGGTTTGTGGGTACACCCCGACAACAACCGGCACCGTTTCAACGACCTGGACTACTGGACCGAGCTTGCGCAATTGCTGGAATACGGCACCTTCGACGGGGTGTTCCTGGCTGACGTGATCGGCACTTACGACCGCTTTCGCGACGGCCCCGAAACGTCCTTGCGTGAAGGCATGCAGATCCCCAGTAACGACCCGTTGCTGGTGATTCCGGCGATGGCCGGGGTGACCAAAAACCTTGGTTTCGGCGCGACCTTTTCCACCACGTACGAACCGCCGTTTGCCTTTGCGCGGCGCATGAGCACCCTTGATCACCTGACCAAGGGCCGCGTGGGCTGGAACATCGTCACCTCGTACCTGCCGAATGCGGCGCGCAACTTTGGGCACGACACCGAGGTGGTCCACGATCACCGCTACGAGATCGCCGACGAATACCTCGACGTGTTGTACAAACTTTGGGAGGGCTCGTGGGACGACGATGCGGTGATTGTCGACCGCGAGCGGCGGATCTATACCGATCCGGACAAGGTGCGCTACATCAACCACGTGGGTGAGCACTTCAAGGTTGCCGGGCCGCACCTGTGCCAGCCTTCGCGGCAGCGTACGCCGGTGCTGTTCCAGGCCACCGGGTCGCCTGCCGGCATCGAGTTTGCGGGGCGGCATGCTGAAGTGGTGTTCACCGGTGGAAGTGATGCGCCGGAGGTGCGTGCGAATATCCAGGCCATGCGGCAGAAGGCGGTGGAGCATGATCGCGATCCGGCGGGGGTGAAGTTTATCGTCATGGCTGGGGTGATCGTTGGGCGGACCGATGAGGAGGTCAGTGCCAAGCTCGACAGTTATCGCAAGCTGGTGAGTGTCGAGGCGTCGCTGGCTCATGGGCAGTCTGCGATCGATTTGACGGCGTATCCGCGCGATACGTTGATCAGTGATCTGGTGAGTCTGCAGGTCAAGGGGTGGGAGAGTTTGAGTCGGTACAAAGCGGACTCCACCGTTGGGGCGGTATTGGCGCAGCTTGGTGGTTTTAATCGCGAGCGGTTTTTTGTGGCGGGTACGCCGACGGTGGTGGCGGACGCCATTGAGAAATGGCTGGATGAGGATGGGATCGACGGGATTAATCTGCGGCAATATTTGTCGTTTGAGACGGCGCGGGATTTTATCGAATTGGTGGTGCCGGAGTTGCGTCGTCGGGGGCGGTTTCGTGAGCGGTACAACGAGGGGGAGACGCTGCGGGAGCGGTTGTTCGGGGCTGGGCGGGCGCGGTTGCCGCATGATCATTTTGGCGCGCGTTATCGGGATCCGGCGGCGTTGCTTCAGGCGGCGTTGCCGTTGCGGTTTTCGTCGTGAGCGGGGTGCTTCAGGGCGAGCTGTATTTCAGGCCGGCACGGGTGGAAGATGCGCCGCAGTTGGCGCACATTCATTTGCAGACGTGGCAGGCGGCGTATCGGGAGATTCTGTCCGAGCGTTTTCTTGCTGACCTGAACGGTGGCGTGTCCCAGCGCACGGCTTTTCTGGCCCAGGCCCTAGCCGGCGGCACATTGTCGGTGTGGGTGGTGGAGCTGGATGGGGAGTTGGTGGCGTGGGCGTCCTTTGGCAGCAGTCGGGATGTGGATGCGTCGTCGGCCACTGGAGAGTTGCGTGCGCTCAATCTGTTGCCCGGGATTTGGGGGCAGGGGATTGGCACGCGGCTTTGGGGGCAGGTTCGGGATCAGTTGGTTGAGGCTGGGTATACCAGTGCGACCGTTTGGGTGGTGCAGGGGAATCGGCGTGCTCTGGGTTTCTACCGGGCGCTTGGGTTTGTGGCTGAGCTGCATACTGAAAAGACTGTGGTGGAACATGATGAGCCGTTGCCGTTGGTGCGCTATCGGGTGCCTTTGGTGATTTCTGTGGGGTGAGGTGTGAGTACATATCCGTTTCTTCGGTAACGGCCACTTAGGGTTTCGCTCTTACAGCGAGTCACTTTGCAAAAAGCGGCAAAGTAACCAAAACGCTCTGCCCCGCCTGTCGGCGCCTCGCCTAGGCTCGGCGTTCCCTTGTAAGATTATTTTCACCTGCTTCGG
>NZ_JACARE010000018.1:581396-581620 GCF_013386765.1 Pseudomonas yamanorum | reverse complement strand
CTTTGGCGAGCTTCAACCAGGTGCTTTCGCTGGAGGGAAGGCGCCCGGCCCAGGCACGGCTGGCGGCGATGAACTCGTCTACGCCTTCGCCACTGATGACTTCCAGGTGCAATTTCTTTTCCGGTTGGTCGACGTAGCAGTCCTGGTAAAGGCCCATATGACCGATCAGGTCACCGGCTTTGATGACGATGGGTTGATCGAGCACAACGATCCGGTCATGAGCC
>NZ_JACARE010000018.1:581001-581171 GCF_013386765.1 Pseudomonas yamanorum | reverse complement strand
CGAACATTCAGACCGCGTTCTCCGGCCCGCAAGTCGTTAACCGAGTCTTTGACATGCAGAGTGGCGCCCTCAGGCCAGAAGGCTGGTCGGACGATAGTTGAATCCGCCTGATAAACCGTCCAGTCCTGCAAATGCATGTACAGGCTGTAGAAAATCAGGATGGGGGGCGT
>NZ_JACARE010000018.1:399524-580799 GCF_013386765.1 Pseudomonas yamanorum | reverse complement strand
TGCAGCGGGTCGACAATGGGCTCTGGAACTGGAGGCGATGGAACAGGGCTTACCTGATGAGACTGCCGTTCAGGCCGCGATTCCACATAACTGTTACCCAGCCCAAAAAGTCGACTCAACAGGTTGTACATAGGATTTTTCGCTTTCGGAAAGAATCCCCAACCCTATGAACCGACATCCACAATCGCTATCAGACCAACCCACTCTATCTCGTGTGACATTTCCCACAGCGACAAACAGCACCTAGCATTTCCCTTGACCCACAACAGCCGCAGCGCCACTCTGACGCCACTTTTATGCGCCCTTATTTGCTAGAGGAAATCCCCCATGAGCGTTCGCGTCGGCATTGTCATGGACCCTATCGCCAGCATTTCCTATAAAAAGGACAGCTCGCTGGCCATGCTGCTGGCCGCCCAGGCCCGCGGCTGGAGCCTGTTCTATATGGAGCAGCCGGATCTTTACCAGGGCGACGGTGAAGCGCGGGCGCGGATGCGCCCCCTGCAGGTGTTTGCCAACCCTGAGAAGTGGTTCGAACTGCAAGACGAAATCGACAGCCCCCTGAGCGACCTCGACGTGATCCTGATGCGCAAGGATCCGCCGTTCGACATGGAATTCGTCTACTCCACCTACCTGCTGGAGCAGGCCGAGCGCGCCGGCGTGCTGATCGTCAACAAGCCCCAGAGCCTGCGCGACTGCAATGAAAAGCTGTTCGCCACGCTGTTCCCGCAGTGCACACCGCCAACCGTGGTCAGCCGCCGCGCCGATGTGCTGCGTGAATTCGCCGCCAAGCACGGTGATGTGATCCTCAAGCCGCTGGACGGCATGGGCGGCACGTCGATCTTCCGCCACCGCGCCGGCGACCCGAACCTGTCGGTGATCCTCGAAACCCTGACCGCACTGGGCACCCAGCAGATCATGGGCCAGGCCTACATTCCGGCGATCAAGGACGGCGACAAGCGCATCCTGATGATTGATGGCGAGCCGGTGCCTTACTGCCTGGCGCGTATTCCGGCCGCCGGCGAGACCCGCGGCAACCTGGCGGCCGGTGGCCGGGGTGAAGCCCGCCCGCTGACAGACAAGGATCGCTGGATTGCAGCCCAGGTCGGCCCAACCCTGCGCGAAAAAGGCCTGCTGTTTGTAGGACTTGACGTTATCGGCGAGAACCTCACCGAAATCAACGTCACCAGCCCGACGTGTATTCGCGAGATCGACAATGCATTTGGCACGAACATCGGCGAAATGCTGATGGCGGCGATTGCCGCCAAGCTACAAGCCAAGTGACATAGAACAGCCGGACACAAACCAACATTGCGCTATCATGCCCCACCTGTGAAATGCGCGATGTTGGTTTTCTTGTCATGACGCTCCCGTCCGATCTGCCCCCCGAACTCTCCCACAGCGGCGTGCGCCCGGCTGATCGGCTCGGATTTACCCTGTTTCTGGCGGCGTTGATTCACCTGGCATTGATCCTCGGCCTGGGTTTCACCTTTGCCGAACCCAAGCAGATCACCAAGACCCTGGAAATCACCCTCGCCACCTTCAAAAGCGAAAAGAAGCCCGAGAAGGCTGACTTTCTCGCCCAGGACAACCAGCAAGGCAGCGGCACCCTCGACAAGAAGGCCGTGCCCAAGACCACCGAAGTGGCGCCGTTCCAGGACAACAAGGTCAATAAGGTCACACCACCGCCGGCGCCCAAGCCGGAAGTGAAACAGGCCGCCCCCAAGGCCGCCGTCACCACCGTTGCGCCCAAACCGCAAAAGGCCCCCACCCAACGGGAAAAGGCCAAGACCGAACCCACGCCTGCCCCGCCGGCCCCGACGTTTGACAGCTCGCAACTCTCCAGTGAAATCTCCAGCCTGGAAGCCGAACTGGCCCACGAACAACAGCTGTACGCCAAGCGCCCACGCATTTACCGCCTGAATGCCGCCTCCACCATGCGCGACAAAGGCGCCTGGTATAAGGACGAGTGGCGCAAGAAGGTCGAGCGCATCGGCAACCTGAACTACCCGGACGAAGCCCGCCGCCAGCAGATCTACGGCAATTTGCGCCTGCTGGTGTCGATCAACCGCGACGGCACCTTGTACGAAGTGCAGGTGCTGGAGTCCTCCGGCCAGCCGCTGCTGGACCAGGCGGCGCAACGCATCGTGCGCCTGGCGGCGCCATTTGCGCCGTTTACCGGGGACTTGAACGACATCGACCGCCTGGAAATCATTCGCACCTGGCGCTTTGCCAAGGGTGATCGGCTGTCCAGCAACTAACCGACCCTGCTCTCTGTAGGAGCGGGCTTGCTCGCGAAGGTCGCTAACGATAACGCGGGCTTTCTGGTTTAACCCGGCGCTCTCAGGTTTTTCGCGAGCAAGCTCGCTCCTACAGAGAATCAACACGCCAAACCAATTCCTGCACATCCTCAGCTTGTCAGTTCGCCCCTCCAACGCCACACTAGCGGACATGAAAAATGTCAGCCCGACCTACCTCAAGCACCAATTCCTGATCGCCATGCCCCATATGGCCGACCCGAACTTTGCGCAGACCTTGACCTACATCGTCGAGCACACCGCCAATGGTGCGATGGGGTTGGTGGTCAACCGCCCGCAAGACCTGAGCCTGGCCGATATCCTCGAGCAATTGCGCCCGGACATCGACCCACCCGCCAGCTGCCAGCACGTACCGATCTACATCGGCGGGCCGGTGCAGACGGACCGGGGTTTTGTGCTGCACCCCACCGGGCCGAAATTCCAGGCGACCGTGGACCTTGAAGGGCTGTCCCTGTCCACCTCCCAGGACGTGTTGTTCGCGATTGCCGATGGCGTGGGCCCTGATCAAAGTGTGATCACCCTGGGTTATGCCGGCTGGGAAGCCGGGCAACTGGAAGCCGAGCTGGCGAGCAATGCCTGGCTGACCTGCCCGTTTGACGCCGACATCCTGTTCAACACCCCCAGCGAACTGCGCCTGGAAGCCGCCGCCGCCAAGCTGCGGATCAACCTCAGCCTGCTGACCAGCCAGGCGGGGCACGCCTGATGGCCTTGCGTCTGATCCTCGGTTTTGACTACGGCACCAAACAGATCGGCGTCGCTGTCGGCCAGGTCATCACCGGCCAGGCCCGCGAGCTGTGCACCCTGAAAGCTCAGAACGGCGTGCCGGACTGGAACCAGGTCGAAGCCCTGATCAAGGAGTGGAAGCCCGACGCCGTAGTCGTCGGCCTGCCCTTGAACATGGACGGCACCCCGAGCGAGATGTGCCTGCGGGCCGAAAAGTTCGCCCGCCGCCTGAATGGCCGCTACAACCTGCCCTTCTATACCCACGACGAACGCCTGACCACCTTTGAAGCCAAAGGCGAGCGCCGCGACCGTGGCGGGCAGAAAGGCAGTTACCGCGACAACCCGGTGGATGCCATCGCCGCCGCCTTGCTGTTGCAGGGCTGGCTGGATGAAAACGCCGCTTTATTTGAATCCTGACTGACGCGGCTTGCCGCGTCTTCTTACGTTTGAGCCCGGACCTTGCCTGCGCGAGGCCTAGAAGGAGCACCCATGAGCCTGCCCAATCCCGCCGACCTGATCAGCCAGATGGCGATCCGCCTCAAGGCGCACCTGGAACACCGTGCCATCAGCGAGCCGCGCTTTATCGGCATTCGCACCGGTGGCGTGTGGGTGGCCCAGGCGCTGTTGGAAGAACTGGGCAGCAGCTCGCCCCTGGGCACCCTGGACGTGTCCTTCTACCGCGACGACTTCAGCCAGAACGGCCTGCACCCGCAAGTGCGCCCCTCGGCCCTGCCGTTCGAGATCGAAGGCCAGCACCTGGTGCTGATCGATGACGTACTGATGAGCGGTCGCACCATCCGCGCCGCCCTGAACGAACTGTTCGACTACGGCCGCCCGGCCAGCGTGACCCTGGTCTGCCTGCTGGACCTGGACGCCGGCGAATTGCCGATCAGCCCGGATGTGGTCGGCGCCACGCTGTCCCTCGAACCCCACCAGCGGGTAAAATTGTCCGGTCCCACGCCGCTCGAACTCGAACTGCAAGACCTTGCCCTTTAAACCGCCTTGTAAAGAGTCCCCGCGATGACGCCTCTAGATGCCAAGCGCCCGCTGCAGCTCAATGCTCAGGGCCAGCTGCAACACTTCCTGTCCCTCGACGGCTTGCCCCGCGAACTGCTCACCGAAATCCTCGACACGGCCGACTCGTTCCTCGAAGTCGGCGGCCGGGCGGTGAAAAAAGTCCCGTTGTTGCGTGGCAAGACCATCTGCAACGTGTTCTTCGAGAACTCGACCCGCACCCGCACCACCTTTGAGCTGGCGGCCCAGCGCCTGTCGGCTGACGTGATCACGCTGAACGTGTCCACTTCGTCGGCGAGCAAGGGCGAAACCCTGCTCGACACCCTGCGCAACCTGGAAGCCATGGCCGCCGACATGTTCGTGGTGCGCCACGGCGACTCCGGCGCCGCGCACTTCATCGCCGAACACGTGTGCCCGAACGTGGCAATCATCAACGGCGGCGACGGCCGCCACGCCCACCCGACCCAGGGCATGCTCGACATGCTGACGATCCGTCGGCACAAGGGCAGCTTTGAAAACCTCTCGGTGGCTATCGTCGGCGACATCCTGCACTCGCGGGTCGCACGCTCGAACATGCTGGCCCTCAAGGCCCTGGGTTGCCCGGACATCCGCGTGATCGCCCCCAAGACCCTGCTGCCGGTCGGCATCGAGCAATACGGCGTGAAGGTCTACACCGACATGACCGCAGGCCTGAAGGATGTGGACGTGGTGATCATGCTGCGCCTGCAGCGCGAGCGCATGGCCGGCGGCCTGTTGCCGAGCGAGGGCGAGTTCTACCGCCTGTTCGGCCTGACCACCGCCCGCCTGGCCGGCGCCAAGCCGGACGCCATCGTGATGCACCCGGGGCCGATCAACCGTGGCGTGGAGATTGAGTCGGCGGTGGCCGATGGCCCGCAGTCGGTGATCCTCAACCAGGTTACGTACGGCATCGCCATCCGCATGGCCGTGCTGTCCATGGCCATGAGCGGGCAAACCGCACAACGTCAATTCGAGCAGGAGAACGCCCAGTGAAGCTCAGCATTCTCGGCGCCCGAGTCATCGATCCGGCCAGCGGCCTGGATCAAGTCACCGATCTGCACCTGGAAGCCGGCAAGATCATTGCCATCGGCGCCGCACCCGCAGGCTTCAGCGCCAGTGAAACCATCGACGCCAAAGGCCTGATCGCTGCGCCCGGGCTGGTGGACCTGAACGTCGCCCTGCGCGAGCCGGGCTACAGCCGCAAAGGCAACATCACCAGCGAAACCCGCGCCGCCGCAGCCGGTGGCGTCACCAGCCTGTGCTGCCCGCCCCACACCAAACCGGTGCTGGACACCTCGGCCGTGACCGAGCTGATCCTGGACCGCGCCCGCGAAGCCGGCAACTGCAAAGTGTTCCCTATCGGCGCCCTGAGCAAAGGCCTGGACGGCGAACAGCTGGCCGAGCTGATCGCCTTGCGCGATGCCGGCTGCGTGGCCTTCGGCAACGGCCTGGAGAGCTTTCGCAGCACCCGTACCCTATGCCGTGCGCTGGAATACGCAGCGACCTTCGACCTGACGGTGATTTTCCACTCCCAGGACCGTGACCTGGCCGAAGGCGGCCTGGCCCACGAAGGCGCCACCGCGAGCTTCCTCGGCTTGCCGGGCATCCCGGAAACCGCCGAGACCGTGGCCCTGGCCCGGGACCTGCTGCTGGTGGAGCAAAGCGGCGTACGCGCACACTTCAGCCAGTTGACCAGCGCCCGTGGCGTGGCCCTGATCGCCCAGGCGCAAGCCCGCGGTTTGCCGGTGACGGCGGACGTGGCGCTGTATCAGCTGATTTTGACGGATGAGGCGCTGATCGACTTCTCCAGCCTGTATCACGTGCAGCCGCCATTGCGCACTCGCGCTGACCGTGACGGTTTGCGGGCGGCGGTGAAGTCCGGGGTGGTTTCGGCAATTTCCAGCCATCACCAGCCTCACGAGCGGGATGCCAAGCTGGCACCGTTCGGCGCGACAGAGCCGGGCATCAGCAGTGTCGAGCTGCTGCTGCCGCTGGCGATGACGCTGGTGGAAGATGGTTTGCTGGACCTGCCGACGCTGCTGGCGCGTCTCAGTGCGGGCCCTGCCGAGGCGCTGCGCCTGCCGGCGGGCAAGCTGGCGGTGGGTTCGGCGGCGGATATTGTGCTGTTTGACCCGGCCAGCTCCACGATTGCCGGGGAGCAGTGGCTGTCCAAGGGCGAGAACTGCCCGTTCATCGGCCATAGCCTGCCGGCGACGGTACGGTACACGCTGGTGGATGGGCGGATCAGCTACCAGGCTTGACCCCTCGCACCTCTAATGTGGGCACGGTCAAATGTAGGAGCTGGCTTGCCTGCGATAGCATCACCTCGGTACATCAGATACACCGAGGTGCCCGCATCGCAGGCAAGCCAGCTCCTACACTTGATTGGGTTCACGTGCTTAGCGGCCGCCAAGCCGCTCGGCATTGCGGATCGAAATCTGCGTATTCAACGTCCAGAAGTCGTACAGCACGCCGATCAGGAACAAACCCCCGGTCAGCAGGTAAATGATCCCGCTGATCCATTTGCCCTGATACATGCGGTGCAAACCGAACACCCCCAGGAACGCCAACAGGATCCAGGCCACGTTGTACTCAATGGGGCCAGCGGTAAATCGCAGGTCCGCTTCCCGGTCCATCGCCGGAATCAGGAACAAGTCGATCAGCCAGCCAATCCCGAGCAAACCGAAGGTGAAAAACCAGATCGTCCCGGTCACCGGCTTGCCGTAATAAAAGCGGTGAGCACCGGTAAAACCGAAAATCCAGAGCAGGTAACCGATCACCTTGCTGTGGGTGTCTTGTTGCGAAACATCCTGTCGATAGGTGTTCATGGAGTACCTCTTTTGCCTCGATAGATAAATATTTCTGGTTTCTTTGTGACTTTTTTACGGGCGCCCGACATGCGGCAAATGGTATCTTCCCATCCCTCAAAGCCTTATACCGCCTGACTTGTGTAGGACAATCGCGGCAATTCGTCACGGTTTTCCTGAATTTGACCCCAGGGTTCAGTCGACAAACGGCCTTAGAACGACACAAAAAGCTGTTATAAAGTTGCGCGCAAACCAAAAAGAGCCACGCCTAATGCGACCATTTTTCAAGACATGGCTAACCATTTGCCTATTAATGCCACTGGCCGCCCACGCCACCAATCGTGAGCAACGTCTTCCAGAAGTTAACGGTTTCACCCCTAAAGCTCACGCTGCCACCAGCTCCGCCAAATCGGTAAAGCTGACCGTGAAGCGCCCGACTCAACTGAGCAAGGCCCACGGTAAAACAGCTCCAGGGCTGATGGCCGTCAACACCAAGCAAAGCAGCAACGTCCTCAGCCGCGCCGTTAACGTGCTCGGTACTCCTTATCGTTGGGGCGGCAGCAGCCCAAGTAAAGGGTTCGACTGCAGCGGTTTGGTGAAATATGCGTTTAACGACGTAAAAGCCGTGGATTTGCCGCGCACCTCCAACGCCATGGCCGCTGGCCACGGGCTGAAGGTTGAGCGCAAGGATTTGAAGCCGGGTGACCTGTTGTTCTTCAAACTGAAGAGCCGCCAGGTGAACCACGTTGCCATCTACCTGGGCAACGACCGCTTCATCCACGCACCGCGTCGTGGCAAAGCGGTCAGCATCGATACGCTGAAGAAGCCGTTCTGGGACAAGAACTACGTGATTGCCAAGCGTGTCCTGCCTAAAGAACAGAATAATCTGCGGATTGTGCAGCGCTGATCTGAGGCTGATGTGGGAGCTGGCTTGTGTGGGAGCTGGCTTGCCTGCGATAGCATCACCGCGGTGTGACTGATACACCGGGGTGCCTGCATCGCGGGCAAGCCCGGCTCCCACATAAGCCAGTCCTGCATTAAATGTTCATCGTCCAAGCGATCTCAAATATCCCCAGGCACCCTCGCCTTCTCCCGGGCATGCTCCCGGCTGATCAGCCCTTGGCTGACCAACGCCTTCAAGCTCATATCCAGCGTCGTCATCCCCAGCGCCCCACCGGTCTGGATCGCCGAGTACATCTGCGCCACCTTGTCCTCGCGGATCAGGTTACGGATCGCGGGCGTGCCGAGCATGATTTCGTGAGCCGCCACCCGCCCGCCGCCGACTTTCTTCACCAGCACCTGGGACACCACCGCCTGCAATGACTCCGAGAGCATCGAGCGGACCATGGCCTTTTCCCCGGCCGGAAATACGTCCACCACCCGATCCACGGTTTTCGCCGCTGACGTGGTGTGCAACGTGCCAAACACCAGATGCCCGGTTTCCGCCGCTGTCAGCGCCAGGCGGATAGTCTCGAGGTCGCGCAATTCCCCCACCAGAATCACATCCGGGTCCTCCCGCAATGCCGAACGCAGGGCGGCCGAGAAACTGTGGGTGTCGCGATGCACCTGCCGCTGGTTGATCAGGGCATTTTTCGGTTGGTGGATGAACTCGATCGGATCCTCAAGGGTGAGGATGTGCTGGCGGCGATGGGTATTGAGGTAATCGATCATCGCTGCCAGGGTCGTGGACTTGCCTGAACCGGTGGGCCCGGTGACCAACACCAGCCCCCGGGGCAAGTCTGCGATGCGCCGGAACACCTCGCCCAACCCCAGGCCCTCCAGGCTTTGCACCGTTGACGGAATGGTCCGAAACACCGCGCCCATGCCCCGGTGCTGCTGAAACACATTCACCCGGAACCGCGCCACCTCGGGCAACTCGAAGGCAAAATCCGTTTCAAGAGATATTTCGAAATCCTTTTGCTGCTGATTGTTGAGTAAAGGGCTGAGCAACTCCGCCACTTGCGCAGGCTCGAGCACCGGCCGGTCGAAGGGCCAGACTTCGCCATCGACTCGCAACATCGGCGCCAACCCGGCCGACAGATGCAGGTCCGAGGCCCGCAGGCGCACGCCGGCGGCCAGCAGTTCAGTGATATCCATAGGGCTTTCCATTTCCAGTAGAATGCCGCGGACTCCATATCCACGGGCGCAACTTGAATGTCGACCATAGCAGACAACATCAGCCTGGTTTCCGAGCGGATCCGTGCAGCGGCCGAGGCCTCGCAGCGCGACGCTGGTAGCGTGCACCTGCTGGCCGTGAGCAAGACCAAACCGGCACACGCCGTGCGCGAAGCCCATGCCGCGGGGATGCGAGACTTTGGCGAGAACTATCTGCAGGAAGCCCTGGGCAAACAGGCCGAATTAACCGACCTGCCCTTGAGTTGGCACTTCATCGGCCCCATTCAATCGAACAAGACTCGTGCGATCGCCGAGAACTTCGCCTGGGTGCATTCCGTGGACCGCCTGAAAATCGCACAACGCCTGTCCGAGCAACGCCCGGCCGACCTGCCACCGCTGAATATCTGCATCCAGGTCAATGTCAGTGGCGAAGCCAGCAAGTCCGGCTGTACACCCGCCGACCTGCCCGCCCTGGCCGAAGCCATCAGCGCCCTGCCGCGCCTGAAGCTGCGCGGCCTGATGGCGATCCCCGAGCCCACCGACGACCGTGCAGAACAGGACGCGGCCTTCGCCACCGTGCGCGACCTGCAAGCGAGCCTGAACCTGGCGCTCGACACACTTTCCATGGGCATGAGCCATGACCTTGAGTCAGCCATCGCCCAAGGGGCCACCTGGGTGCGGATCGGTACCGCCCTGTTTGGTGCCCGCGACTACGGCCAGCCGTGAAATGGCTGACATCCATCTGAGTAAGGACCTGTCATGAGCAACACGCGTATTGCCTTTATCGGTGCCGGTAACATGGCGGCCAGCCTGATCGGCGGCCTGCGGGCCAAGGGCCTGGAAGCACAACAGATTCGCGCCAGCGACCCGGGCGCCGACACCCGCGCCCGCGTCAGCGCCGAGCACGGTATCGAAACCTTCGCCGACAACGCACAAGCGATTGAAGGCGTGGACGTGGTGGTGCTGGCGGTCAAGCCGCAAGCCATGAAAGCCGTGTGCGAAAGCCTGCGCCCAAGCCTCAAGCCCCATCAATTGGTGGTGTCCATCGCCGCCGGCATCACCTGCGCCAGCATGAACAACTGGTTGGGCGCCCAGCCGATCGTGCGTTGCATGCCCAACACCCCGGCGCTGCTGCGCAAGGGCGTGAGCGGTTTGTACGCCACCCGCGAAGTGACCGCTGCGCAGCGCGACCAGGCACAAGAGCTGCTGTCCGCCGTGGGCATCGCCCTGTGGCTGGAACAGGAGCAGCAACTGGACGCGGTCACCGCCGTGTCCGGCAGCGGCCCGGCGTATTTTTTCCTGCTGATCGAAGCCATGACCGCCGCCGGCGTGAAACTGGGCCTGCCCCACGAAATCGCCGAGCAACTGGCCGAGCAAACAGCCCTGGGCGCCGCGAACATGGCAGTCGGCAGCGATGTCGATGCCGCCGAGTTGCGTCGTCGCGTGACCTCGCCGGGCGGCACCACGCAGGCCGCCATCGAATCGTTCCAGGCCGGGGGCTTTGAAGCCCTGGTGGAAAAAGCACTGGGTGCCGCAGCACATCGTTCGGCCGAAATGGCCGAGCAGCTGGGCAAATAGTCGTCCCCAACATAGGAATCAAACATGCTCGGAATCAATGACGCTGCCATTTTCATCATCCAGACCCTGGGCAGCCTGTATCTGCTGATCGTGCTGATGCGTTTTATCCTGCAACTGGTGCGGGCGAACTTCTACAACCCGCTGTGCCAATTCGTGGTGAAGGCTACGCAACCGCTGCTCAAGCCACTGCGCCGGGTGATCCCGAGCCTGTTTGGCCTGGACATGTCGTCGCTGGTGTTGGCGCTGCTGCTGCAGATCCTGCTGTTCGCGGTGATCCTGCTGCTCAACGGCTACCAGGCCACCACGCTGCTGTTGCTGCCGTGGGCCTTGATCGGGATCTTCTCGCTGTTTTTGAAGATCATTTTCTGGTCGATGATCATCAGCGTAATCCTCTCGTGGGTCGCTCCAGGCAGCCGCAGCCCGGGTGCCGAGTTGGTGGCGCAGATCACTGAGCCGGTGCTGGCACCGTTCCGTCGCCTGATTCCGAACCTGGGCGGCCTGGATATCTCGCCGATCTTCGCGTTTATCGCGATTCAGCTGCTGCAAAGCTGGGTGATTCCACGTCTGGCGTTCTATGCATTCATGCCCAAAGAACTGTTCGGACTGATCTGATAGTTGGAAGGCAAGGGAGCTTGCTCCCTTGCCCAAAAAAACTCTAAAAACACCAGCCGCCGGCCTTTGCTTGCCGCTGGGTGCAGCGGTCTTTAGACTTACGCCTCATTTAAACGAGAGCAGGGTCGATGCCAGCTGCCTTCCCCCCCGATTCTGTTGGACTGGTCGTGCCCCAAGTGGCGCACTTCAGCGAACCGCTGGCCCTGGCCTGCGGTCGTTCGCTGCCCGCCTACGACCTGATCTATGAAACCTACGGCCAACTGAACGCCACCGGCAGCAATGCCGTGCTGATCTGCCACGCCCTGTCCGGCCATCACCACGCTGCGGGCTTCCACAGCCTGGACGAGCGCAAGCCCGGCTGGTGGGACAGCTGCATCGGCCCCGGCAAGCCCATCGACACCAACACGTTCTTCGTGGTCAGCCTGAACAACCTCGGCGGCTGCAACGGCTCCACCGGCCCCAGCAGCCTCAACCCGGAAACCGGCAAGCCGTTTGGTGCTGACTTCCCGGTATTGACCGTGGAAGACTGGGTGCACAGCCAGGCGCGCCTGGCCGACGTACTAGGCATCGCCCAATGGGCCGCCGTGATCGGCGGCAGCCTGGGCGGCATGCAGGCCCTGCAATGGACCATCACCTACCCGGACCGCGTGCGCCATTGCCTGGCCATCGCCTCGGCCCCCAAGTTGTCGGCGCAGAACATCGCCTTCAACGAAGTGGCGCGCCAGGCGATCCTCACCGACCCCGAGTTCCACGGCGGTTCGTTCCAGGAAGCGGGCGTGATCCCCAAGCGCGGGCTGATGCTGGCGCGGATGGTCGGGCACATCACCTACCTGTCGGATGACTCCATGGGCGAGAAATTCGGCCGTGGCCTCAAGAGCGAAAAGCTCAACTACGACTTCCACAGCGTCGAGTTCCAGGTCGAGAGCTACCTGCGTTATCAGGGCGAGGAGTTTTCCGGGCGTTTCGACGCCAACACCTACCTGCTGATGACCAAGGCCCTGGACTACTTCGACCCGGCGGCGAACTTCGACGATGACCTGGCGAAGACCTTCGAAAACGCCACATCGAAGTTCTGCGTGATGTCGTTCACCACCGACTGGCGCTTCTCGCCGGCCCGCTCGCGGGAACTGGTGGATGCACTGATGGCCGCCAAGAAAGATGTCTGCTACCTGGAGATCGATGCACCGCAGGGCCATGACGCCTTCCTGATCCCGATCCCGCGTTACCTGCAGGCCTTCAGCAACTACATGAACCGAATCGCACTGTGAGAACGCCATGAGAGCCGACCTGGAAATCATCCAAGACTGGATCCCCGCCGGCAGCCGCGTGCTCGACCTGGGTTGCGGCGATGGCGAACTGCTGAGCTGGCTGCGCGACAACAAGCAAGTCACCGGCTATGGCCTGGAAAACGACCCGGACAACATCGCCCAGTGCGTGGCCAAGGGCATCAACGTGATCGAGCAGGACCTGGACAAGGGCCTGGGCAACTTTGCCAGCAACAGCTTCGACATCGTGGTCATGACCCAGGCGCTGCAAGCCGTGCATTACCCGGACCGGATCCTCGACGAAATGTTGCGCGTCGGCCGCCAGTGCATCATCACCTTCCCCAATTTCGGTCACTGGCGCTGCCGCTGGTACCTGGCCACCAAGGGCCGCATGCCGGTGTCGGACTTCCTGCCGTACACCTGGTACAACACGCCCAACATCCACTTCTGCACCTTCGAAGACTTCGAAGCGCTGTGTGGCGAGCGTGACGCCAAGGTCATCAACCGCCTTGCCGTCGATCAACAGCACCGTCACGGCTGGGCGAGTAAGCTATGGCCTAACCTGTTGGGTGAGATCGGGATCTACCGGGTCAGCAGCCCGGGCCTGACGGACCACCAGATTGCCGTCTAACCATATTCAAGGAGGACGATCATGAGTCGCCTGGCTGTTTTTCTACTCACTGCCTGCCTGGGCGTCAGCGCCATGGCCGCGGACGTTATCGACCCCAATCGCCAGAAAGATTTCGGCGACATCACCGTGCACTACAACACCTTCACCTCCAGCTTCCTGCAGCCGGATGTGGCCCAGGCCGTTGAGCTGGTGCGCAGCAAGAACAAGGGCGTGATCAATGTGTCGGTGATCAAGGGCGTCACGCCGGTGGTTGCCCAGGTAACAGGCACGGTCAAGGACCTGAGCGGCAAGAGTGAGATGCTGACCTTCAAGCAGATCACCGAGAAGGGTGCGATTTACTACCTCGCCCAGTACTCCGTGCCGCAGCAGGAAGTACGAATTTTCACGATCAACGTTGAAACCGGCGGCAAAGCCCACGGTTTCAGTTTCAACCAGGAACTGTTTCCGGCCGAATGATGAACCTCACACAACTCGTACTGGCCAGTCATAACGCTGGCAAACTCAAAGAACTCCAGGCCATGCTCGGCCAGTCGGTGCAACTGCGTTCGATTGGCGAGTTCAGCCAGGTAGAGCCGGAAGAGACCGGCCTGTCATTTGTCGAGAACGCCATCCTCAAGGCCCGCAATGCCGCGCGCATTTCCGGCCTGCCGGCGCTGGCCGACGATTCCGGGCTCGCGGTGGACTTCCTCGGCGGTGCGCCGGGCATCTATTCCGCACGCTATGCCGATGGCAAAGGCGACGCAGCCAACAACGCCAAGCTGCTGGACGCTCTCAAGGACGTGCCGGACGCGATGCGTGGCGCGCAGTTCGTCTGCGTGCTGGCCCTGGTGCGTCACGCCGATGACCCGCTGCCGATCCTGTGCGAAGGCCTGTGGCACGGGCGCATCCTGCACGCGGCCAGCGGTGAACACGGTTTTGGTTATGACCCGCTGTTCTGGGTGCCGGAGCGCAATGTCTCCAGCGCCGAACTGAGCCCGGCCGACAAGAACCAGATCAGCCACCGCGCCCGCGCAATGGATTTGCTGCGCCAGCGTCTGGGCCTGAAATGACCCAGAACACCTCCGCGCAGCCACTGATTCACGGTGGCGCGCAAACACCTCGGGCGGCCCTGCCTCACCTGCCGCCCCTGGCGCTGTACATCCACATCCCGTGGTGCGTGCGCAAATGCCCTTATTGCGACTTCAACTCCCACACCGCCAGCAAGGTGCTGCCGGAAGAAGAGTACGTCGACGCATTGCTGGCCGACCTCGATCAGGACCTGCACGCGGTGTATGGCCGTGAGCTGAGTTCGATCTTCTTCGGCGGCGGCACGCCGAGCCTGTTCAGCGCTGCTGCACTGGGCCGACTGCTCAAGGGCGTGGAAGCGCGCATCCCGTTTGCCGGCGACATCGAAATCACCCTGGAAGCCAACCCCGGCACCTTCGAACAAGAGAAGTTCGTGGCGTACCGCAAGCTGGGGATCAATCGGCTGTCGATTGGTATCCAGAGTTTCCAGCAGGAAAAGCTTGAGGCACTGGGCCGCATCCACAACGGTGACGAAGCCGTGCGTGCCGCCGGCATGGCGCGCCAGGCCGGGTTCGACAACTTCAACCTGGACCTGATGCACGGTTTGCCCGATCAGTCCCTGGACGACGCCCTGGGCGACCTGCGCCAGGCCATCGCCCTCAAGCCCACGCATTTATCCTGGTACCAACTGACACTGGAGCCCAACACCGTGTTCTGGAACCAGCCGCCCGTGCTGCCGGAAGACGACACCCTGTGGGACATCCAGGAAGCCGGCCAGGCATTACTCGCCGAGCACGGTTACGCCCAGTACGAAGTCTCGGCCTACGCTCAACCGGGCCGGCCGGCGCGGCATAACCTGAATTACTGGAGCTTTGGCGACTTTATCGGCATCGGTGCCGGCGCCCACGGCAAGCTCAGCCACCCGGACGGGCGCATCGTGCGTACCTGGAAAACCCGGGCGCCGAAGGACTACCTCAACCCGGCGAAAAACTACCAGGCCGGCGCGAAAGAACTGACCAACGAAGAGTTACCGTTCGAGTTCCTGATGAACGCCCTGCGCCTGACCGATGGTGTCGAAGCGAAGCTGTACGCCGAGCGTACCGGCCTGGACCTGGCGAGCCTCGATGAAGCCCGTAAGGATGCCGAACAAAGTGGCTTAATGCAGGTCGAACCGTCACGCCTGGCGGCCACCGACCGCGGGCAACTCTTTCTCAATGACCTGCTGCAGAAGTTTTTGAGCTGATTGCTCTTAAGGAAATCGAATGGATTTGGTACTCGATCTACTCGCCACCGTGTCCCGCTGGAGCCGTAGCAACCTGTCGGAAATATCCCTGGCGCTCGTCGGCTGCCTGCTGGTGCTGTTTGGCGCCGACATCAAGAGCTGGGTCGAAGCGCGGTTGGGCAGCATTGCGGGTGCGCTGCGCGTACCGCTGATGGCGCTGGTGTGCATGATCGGCAGCGGGGCAGCGCTGATCTATGCCACGCCGTGGATTGTGCGGGGGTTGAGCCAGTTCAATAACTACAGCCTGGCGCCGGTGTTGTTGGTGGTGCTGGTGTTGATTGGGGTTGTGGCGGATCGCCGCTGACGTTAAGCACAGCACAAAACAAATGTGGGAGCTGGCTTGCCTGCGATGCAGACACCTCGGTGTATCAGTGATACCGAGGTGATGCTATCGCAGGCAAGCCAGCTCCCACAGTTGATTGTGTTATTGGCTTCCAGCTAATCAGTCCACTTTCTCGAACTTCAAATCCCAAACCCCATGCCCGAGTCGCTCGCCGCGACGTTCGAACTTGGTGATCGGCCGCTCGGCCGGGCGCGGGACGCATTTGCCGTCTTCAGCCAGGTTGCGGTAGCCCGGGGCTACATCCATCACTTCCAGCATGTATTCGGCATACGGTTCCCAGTCGGTGGCCATGTGCAGGATGCCGCCCACTTTCAGCTTGCTGCGTACCAGTTCCGCGAAGGAAGCCTGGACGATGCGGCGCTTGTGGTGACGGCTCTTGTGCCATGGGTCCGGGAAGAACAGCATCAGGCGGTCGAGGCTGTTGTCGGCGATGCAGCGGTTGAGCACTTCGATCGCGTCGCAGTCATAGACCCGCAGATTGGTCAGGCCTTGAGTCAGCACGCCGTTAAGCAGCGCGCCGACACCCGGGCGGTGTACTTCAACCCCGATAAAGTCCTGTTCCGGCGAAGCTGCGGCCATTTCCAGCAGGGAATGGCCCATGCCGAAGCCGATCTCCAGGGAGCGTGGCGCCGAACGGCCGAACACCTGGTCGTAATCCACCGGCTCATCCACCAGCGGCAGGACGAACAGCGGCGTGCCCTGCTCCAGGCCCTTTTGCTGGCCTTCGGTCATGCGACCGGCGCGCATCACAAAACTCTTGATGCGGCGGTGCTTGGACTCGTCGCCTTCTTCCAGGGTGTTCGGCGTTTCGTTTGATTCAGTCATCAATGGCTCTTACTTGATCAGACCATCCAGCGGCGAGGAGGCGCTGGCGTAAAGTTTTTTCGGCATGCGCCCGGCGAGGTACGCCAGGCGGCCCGCGACGATCGCGTGGTTCATGGCTTCAGCCATCATGATCGGTTGCTGCGCGTGGGCGATGGCCGAGTTCATCAGCACTGCATCACACCCCAGCTCCATGGCGATGGTGGCGTCGGACGCAGTGCCCACGCCCGCATCCACCAGCACCGGGATCCTGGCTTCTTCGAGGATGATTTGCAGGTTGTACGGGTTGCAGATGCCCAGGCCGGAACCGATCAGGCCGGCCAGCGGCATCACCGCGATGCAGCCGATTTCGGCCAACTGGCGAGCAATGATCGGATCATCACTGGTGTAGACCATCACGTCGAAGCCTTCCTTGACCAGGGTCTCGGCGGCCTTGAGGGTTTCGATCACGTTGGGGAACAGGGTTTTCTGGTCGGCCAGCACTTCCAGCTTCACCAGGTTGTGGCCGTCGAGCAGCTCACGGGCCAGGCGGCAAGTGCGCACGGCCTCGATAGCGTCGTAGCAGCCGGCCGTGTTCGGCAAGAAGGTGTAGCGATCCGGCGACAACACTTCGAGCAGGTTCGTCTCGCCTTCGATCTGGCCGAGGTTGGTGCGGCGCACGGCGAAGGTGACGATCTCGGCACCCGAGGCTTCGATGGCCAGGCGGGTTTCTTCCATGTCGCGGTACTTGCCGGTGCCGACCAGTAGACGGGACTGGAAGGTCCGACCGGCCAGGACGAAAGGCTTGTCGCTACGAACGATGCTCATGGGAAATCCTCGAAATGGGGTGAGGTTCTGCAGAATGCGGGTTGGCGCCCTTGAGCGCCGGGCGGCTAGCCGCCGCCGATGGCGTGGACCACTTCGACCTGGTCACCTTCGGTGAGCGCGGTCTCGGCGTGCTGGCTACGCGGGACGATATCCTGGTTGAGCTCCACTGCAACGCGGCGTCCGGTCAGGTCCAGACGGGTCAGCAGGGCCGCAACGGTTTCACCGTCGGGCAGTTCAAAGGATTCGCCGTTCAACTGAATGCGCATGCCACGGGCCGCCATCGTTTTTAGGGGCCAGCATTCTAGCGTGATTGGCGTTGCCGGCCCAAGCCCCTTGGTCAGGCAGCCTGCAAGCGCCACGCAGCGAGGCCCAGGAAAAACCAGCCCAGCAGGAAGGCGAGGCCACCGAACGGGGTGATGATGCCGAGCTTGCTGATGCCGGTCATGGTCAGCACATACAGGCTGCCGGAAAACAGCAGGATGCCCACGGCAAAGGACACGCCCGCCCACGTCACCAGGCGGCCCGGAATATGCGCCGCCAGCAGCGCCACGCCGAACAGCGCCAGGGTGTGCACCAACTGGTAAGTCACGCCGGTGTGGAAAATCGCCAGGTATTCGGCGCTCAGGCGGTTTTTCAGGCCGTGGGCGGCAAACGCGCCAAGGGCAACGCCGGTGAAACCGAAAAAGGCAGCCAGCATCAGAAAGCCACGCAACATGAGGAACTCCAGTCAGACTCGGTGGGCAGGGTCTGTATAATGGCCCGCTCAACGGGTTCGGCCAAGCCATCTCTATGCTGCGTCTCCTCTTCAAGCGTTTTCTCAAAGTCCTCAAGTGGTTTGCCATTGGCAGTGTGCTGCTGGTGCTGCTGTTCCGTTTCGTGCCGCCGCCGGGGACCGCGCTGATGGTTGAGCGCAAGGTCGAGTCCTGGGTCGATGGCGAGCCGATTGACGTACAGCGCACCTGGGTGCCGTGGGACCAGATCTCCGACGAACTGAAAGTGGCGGTGATGGCCGGCGAAGACCAGCGCTTCCCGCAGCATTGGGGTTTTGACTTCGGCGCGATCCAGGCGGCACTCCAGCATAACGAGCGCGGCGGCTCGATTCGGGGCGCCAGCACCTTGAGCCAGCAGGTGTCGAAGAACCTGTTCCTGTGGACGGGCCGCAGTTATTTCCGCAAGGGCCTGGAGGCCTGGTTTACCGGGCTGATCGAGATTTTCTGGTCCAAGCAGCGAATTCTTGAGGTGTACCTCAATAGCGTGGAGTGGGATGAAGGCGTGTTCGGCGCCGAAGCGGCGGCGCGGCATCACTTTGGCGTGAGCGCCAAGGCGCTGACCCGCCAGCAGGCCAGCTATCTGGCGGCGGTGTTGCCTAACCCGCGGGTGTGGAGTGCCAGCCATCCAACGTCGTATGTCGCGCGACGGGCCGCGTGGATTCGGCAGCAGATGAGTCAGTTGGGTGGCGACGGTTACCTGAATGAGTTGAACAACTCGCGCAAAGCCCCCTGGTCCGACTGACACACCACTGCGGCCTCCCAACATTCTCGTCGTAGCAGCTGTCGAGCCTTGGCGAGGCTGCGTGGGCCACGCCGCAGTCTTCAATACCGCGTCGCGCCTGACGCAGCCTCGCCAAGGCTCGACAGCTGCTACGAGGGCGTAAGGCAACTTGCGCATACAAAAATGCCCCGATCTCTCGATCGGGGCATTTTTTTGTCACTTCGCAGCTGTTTAGGCCGCGATCGACAGTTTCAGCTTGTTCATCGCGCTCTTCTCGAGCTGACGAATCCGCTCAGCCGACACGTTGTACTTCTGCGCCAGGTCGTGCAGCGTGGCTTTTTCTTCTGCCAACCAACGTTGGTAGAGGATGTCACGGCTGCGGTCGTCCAGCACCTCCAGCGCTTCGTGCAGGTTGTGGTTGGAGTTGTCGCTCCAGTCGGCGTCTTCCAGTTGACGCGCCGGGTCGTACCGGTGGTCTTCCAGGTAGTTGGCCGGCGATTGGAAAGCGCTGTCGTCGTCCGCTTCGGCGGCCGGGTCGAAGGCCATGTCATGGCCGGTCAGGCGACTTTCCATCTCGCGCACTTCACGGGGTTCAACGCCAAGGCTTTCGGCCACGCGATGCACTTCTTCGTTGTTCAGCCACGCCAGACGCTTCTTCTGGCTGCGCAGGTTGAAGAACAGTTTGCGCTGGGCCTTGGTGGTCGCGACTTTCACGATGCGCCAGTTGCGCAGGATGAACTCGTGGATTTCCGCCTTGATCCAGTGCACGGCAAACGACACCAGGCGCACACCCATTTCCGGGTTGAAGCGCTTTACAGCTTTCATCAGGCCAACGTTGCCTTCCTGAATCAGGTCAGCCTGGGCCAGGCCGTAGCCGCTATAGCTACGGGCGATATGTACGACAAAACGCAGGTGGGCGAGCACCATCTGCCGAGCCGCCCCCAAATCCTGCTCATAGTAGAGACTCTCGGCCAGTTCACGCTCCTGCTCGGGCGTCAGCAATGGAATGCTGTTGACCGTGTGCACATAGGCCTCCAGGTTCGCACCCGGGACCAGAGCATAAGCAGGTTGCAAAGAAGTGGTCATACGAAAAAACCTCCGACTCACATAACTCGTGCAGTTCAGCACTGCGAAAATTGACCGGGAACCGTAGGACAAGTTCCCTAAACCACTGATACGGTCAATACAAACGAAACCACATTACCTTGACATTAACTACTTCGGCGCCAGCTCACGTAAATGCCGTGCGACCGCAATCCAAGCACCGATATACCCCAAGAGCACTGCCCCAAGCAACAATGACAGACCGTCGGCTGCCGGCACGCCGGCCAGGGCGAAATCACTGCCGTACAAGCCGGCGAGCCCTACCACCGCGTCGTTCAGCCAGTTCAGGCCAAAAGCCAGCACGCCCCAGGACAAAATCCCCGCACCGAAGCCATAAAGCGCGCCCATGTACAGAAATGGACGACGCACATAGCTGTCCGTGCCGCCGACGAGTTTAATCACTTCTATCTCGGTGCGGCGGTTTTCAATATGAAGACGAATGGTATTGCCTATCACCAAAAGTAATGCAGACACCAGCAACACCGTCAGGCCGAACACAAACCGGTCACCCAGCTTGAGGATCGCGGCCAGCCGCTCTACCCAGACTAGATCAAGTTGTGCCTGCTGGACCTTCGGCAGCTCTGCGAGTTTTTGTCGCAGGGCTTCCAGGGTCGTCTTGTCGACTTCATTCGGGGTGACCAGCACCACGCCCGGCAGCGGGTTTTGCGGCAACTCCTTGAGCGCCTCACCCAGGCCGGACTGTTGCTGGAACTCTTCCAGGGCTTGATCGCGGCTGATGTATTCAGCCTCGGCCACACCCGGGAGGCCTTTGATCTCGTCCCGCAGGGCCTCGCCGTCTTTGGCGCTGGCATCCAGGTTCAGGTACAGGGAAATCTGCGCCGCCCGCTGCCACGAGCCGCCCAGGCGCTCGACGTTATTCAGCAGCAGCGACAACCCCATCGGCAGGCTCAAGGCCACGGCCATGACGAGGCAGGTGAAGAAGCTGCCGATCGGCTGTTTGCCCAGGCGGCGCAGGCTGTCTACCAGGCTGGCGCGGTGGCTTTCGATCCAGGCGTGTACCAGGGTGCCGAAGTCCGGGCCATCGTCTTCGTCGCGTTTTTTCTTCTGTGGCTGCGGGTCGGCCGGTTTTGGCGCAACGCGCTCGGAAACCTTCGGGCTGCGTGTCGCACTCATACCCCAGCCTCCCCGTCGCCGATCAGGCGGCCGCGTTGCAGGGTGAGCATGCGGTGGCGCATGCGGGCGATCAATGCCAGGTCGTGACTGGCGATCAGCACGCTGGTGCCCAGGCGGTTGATGTCTTCGAACACGCCCATGATTTCGGCGGCCAGGCGCGGGTCAAGGTTACCGGTGGGTTCGTCCGCCAGCAGCAAGGCCGGGCGATGCACGATGGCGCGGGCGATGCCGACGCGCTGTTGCTGGCCGGTGGACAGGTCGCCCGGGTAGAGGTCGGTCTTGTCCGACAGCGCAACGCGCTCCAGGGCCGAATCCACGCGCTTGACGATTTCGGCCTTGGACAGGCCGAGAATCTGCAACGGCAAGGCGATGTTGTTGAACACCGTGCGATCGAACAGCAGCTGGTGATTCTGGAACACTACGCCGATCTGGCGGCGCAAAAACGGAATCTGCGCGTTGCTGATGGTGGCCAGGTCCTGGCCCGCCAGCAGCAGTTTGCCGGTGGTTGGGCGTTCCATGGCCAGCAGCAGGCGCAACAAGGTACTTTTACCGGCACCCGAATGGCCGGTCACAAACAAGAATTCGCCGCGACGCACCCGGAAACTCAGCTCATGCAAGCCGACATGCCCGTTGGCGTAGCGTTTACCGACCTGTTCGAAACGAATCATGAACGCTCCCGCTCGGCAAACAGTGCCTGTACAAAGGGTTCGGCTTCAAAAGTGCGCAGGTCGTCGATGCCTTCACCGACGCCGATGTAACGAATCGGCAACCCGAACTGCTTGGCCAGGGCGAAGATCACGCCGCCTTTGGCCGTGCCGTCGAGCTTAGTCAATGCCAGGCCGGTCAGCTGAACCGTCTGGTGGAATTGTTTGGCCTGGCTGATGGCGTTCTGGCCGGTACCGGCGTCCAGCACCAGCAGCACCTCGTGGGGCGCGTCGGCGTCGAGCTTGCCGATCACGCGGCGCACTTTCTTCAGCTCTTCCATCAGGTTGTCTTTGGTGTGCAGGCGACCGGCGGTATCAGCGATCAGCACATCAATGTTGCGCGCCTTGGCGGCCTGCACCGCATCGAAGATCACCGAGGCCGAATCGGCGCCGGTGTGCTGGGCGATGACCGGGATCTTGTTGCGCTCGCCCCAGACCTGCAGTTGCTCCACGGCGGCGGCACGGAAGGTGTCACCGGCGGCGAGCATGACTTTCTTGCCTTCCAGTTGCAGCTTCTTGGCCAGCTTGCCGATGGTGGTGGTCTTGCCGGCGCCGTTGACGCCAACCACCAGGATCACAAACGGCTTTTTCTGCGTATCGATGACCAGCGGCGCTTCCACCGGCTTGAGCATGTTGGCCAGTTCGGCCTGCAGCGACTTGTAGAGCGCATCGGCGTCGGTCAGTTGCTTGCGCGCGACCTTCTGGGTCAGGCTCTGGATGATCACGGCGGTGGCTTCGACGCCCACGTCGGCGGTCAGCAGACGGGTCTCGATGTCTTCAAGCAACTCGTCATCGATGGTCTTCTTGCCCAGGAACAGGCTGGCCATGCCTTCGCCAATGCTGGCGCTGGTCTTGCTCAGGCCTTGCTTGAGGCGGGCAAAGAAGCCGGTCTTGCCGGTTTCGGCGGGGGCGGCAGGTTCTTCGATGATCGCCGGGGCGGCAACCACGACCGGAACGGGCTCGGCGACAACCGGTGCAGGCGCTTCAACCACGGGCGGCGCTTCCACCACGGCAGCCACGGGCTCGACAACGGCCGGAATCGGCGGCGTCACGTGTTCGGCTTGCTCGTCTTCAACCAACGCAACGGGCTCTTCCGCCACAGGCAACACCAGCCACGGCTCGGGCGCAGGTTCTGGTTCTGGCTCTGGCTCTGGCTCAACCACCGGCTGCAACACCGGCTCGGCCATCGGCAACACCACCGGGGCCGGCGTTTCGGCAACCGGTTCGGCTTCTACTATGGATTCGGGGATCGGCTCAGCTTGAACCTGCGGCTGTTCGACGACGGTTTCCTGCGGCTTTTTGCGCAGCCATCCGAACAGGCCTTTTTTCTCGCCAGCCGCAGCTGGGGTCTTCTTGTCGTCGTTGGAACCAAACATGGAGACGGCTATCTCAAGGTAGCGACGCGCCAAGGGGCGCGCCGGTAAATAAAATTCGATGCGTAACAGACTGTTTTTTAGCCAGCTCGTTCATGCGCAACATTTTGAAGGCCAAAATAGGGCCTCAACAAGACAGCCGCAGTGGCCGTCCCTAGGTCGGATCAGTATCCTAGCACCTCCTCGCCCGCCGACGCTAAGACCAAGCGGGCAGTCCAACAGGTTTAAAAACGAATGAATGCTCTAGCCCGCCGCGCCGCAGGCCTGCTGCTCAGCACAGTTTGTCTGCCCCTTTCAGCTTTGGCTGCCGACCCACAACCCACCCACGAATTCACCCTGGACAACGGCCTCAAGGTGGTCGTGCGCGAAGACCATCGCGCCCCGGTGGTGGTTTCCCAGGTCTGGTACAAGGTGGGCTCCAGCTACGAAACCCCGGGCCAGACCGGTTTGTCCCACGCCCTGGAACACATGATGTTCAAGGGCAGCGCCAAGGTCGGCCCCGGCGAAGCCTCGTTGATCCTGCGGGATCTGGGCGCCGAAGAAAACGCCTTCACCAGCGATGACTACACCGCCTATTACCAAGTGTTGGCCCGCGACCGCTTGGGCGTCGCCTTCGAGCTCGAAGCCGACCGCATGGCCAGCCTGCGCCTGCCGGCCGACGAGTTCAGCCGCGAGATCGAGGTGATCAAGGAAGAGCGCCGCATGCGCACCGACGACAACCCGATGTCCAAGGCCTACGAGCGCTTCAAGGCCATGGCCTACCCCGCCAGCGGTTACCACACGCCGACCATCGGCTGGATGGCCGACCTGGACCGCATGAAGGTAGAAGAACTGCGCCACTGGTACCAATCCTGGTACGTGCCGAACAACGCCACGCTGGTGGTGGTGGGCGACGTGACCCCGGATGAGGTCAAAGCCCTGGCCCAACGCTACTTCGGCCCGATCCCCAAGCGCGACGTGCCGCCGGCGAAAATCCCGCTGGAACTGGCCGAGCCCGGCGAACGCCTGCTGACCCTGCACGTACAGACCAAACTGCCGAGCGTGATCCTGGGTTTCAACGTGCCGAGCCTCGCCACCGCTGAAGACAAACGCTCGGTCAACGCCCTGCGCCTGATCTCGGCGCTGCTGGACGGCGGCTACAGCGCACGCATCTCGACGCAACTGGAGCGCGGTGAAGAACTGGTATCCGGCGGTTCGTCGAGCTACGACGCCTACACCCGCGGTGACAGCCTGTTCACCCTGACCGCCACACCGAACCTGCAAAAGAAAAAGACCGTTGCCCAGGCTGAAGCCGGCCTGTGGCGCCTGCTGGATGAACTGAAGGCCAAGCCGCCGAGCGCTGAAGAACTGGAACGCATCCGCGCCCAGGTCATCGCCGGCGTGGTTTACCAGCGCGACTCGATCACCAGCCAGGCCACCGCCATCGGTTCCCTGGAGACCGTCGGCCTGTCCTGGAAACTCATGGACACCGAGCTTGCCGAGCTGCAAAGCGTCACCGCCGAAGACATCCAGAAAGCTGCACGCACCTACTTCACCCGCGAACGTCTCAGCGTCGCCCATGTCTTGCCTGAGGAGACCGCTCATGAGTGAACGTAAAAACAACCGCCTGGTGCTGCCCGGCCTGATCGTGGTCACTTTGGCTGCCGCGTGCGCGGTGTATTTCCTGCGCCCCAGCGAATCCGTGGCCAGCCAGGCGCTGGAGCAGGCCAAGTCGGCCAACAAGCTGCAATCGTTGGCCGAGCTGGACGACAAGGCACCCACCAACCGCAAGCTCGACGTGCAAACCTGGACCACCGCCGAAGGCGCCAAGGTGCTGTTCGTCGAAGCCCATGAACTGCCGATGTTCGACATGCGCATCCTGTTTGCCGCCGGCAGCAGCCAGGACGGCAACACCCCGGGCCTGGCGTTGTTGACCAACGCGATGCTCAACGAAGGCGTGCCGGGCAAGGATGTCAGCCAGATTGCCGCCGGTTTCGACGGCCTGGGGGCGGATTTCAGCAATGGTGCCTACCGCGACATGGCGCTGGTTTCCTTGCGCAGCCTGAGTGCCAGCGACAAACGCGATGCGGCCCTGGCGTTGTTTGACGACGTGATCGGCAAGCCGACCTTCCCGGCCGACTCCCTGGCGCGAATCAAGAACCAGTTGCTGGCCGGCTTTGAATACCAGAAGCAGAACCCCGGCAAACTGGCGAGCATCGAGCTGTTCAAGCAGCTCTATGGCGACCACCCTTACGCCCACCCGAGCGAAGGCAACGCCGAGAGCGTGCCGAAGGTGACCCTCGCGCAGTTGAAGGACTTCCACGCCAAGGCCTACGCCGCCGGCAACGCCGTGATTTCTGTAGTCGGCGACCTGACCCGCGCCGAAGCCGAAGCCATGACCGCCAAGGTTTCCGCGTCCCTGCCTAAAGGCCCGGCGCTGGCGAAAATCGCCCAGCCGGTGGAACCAAAGGCTGGCACCACGCATATCGAGTTCCCGTCCAAGCAAACCACACTGCTGCTGGCACAACTGGGCATCGACCGTGCCGATCCGGATTACGCCGCGCTGTCCCTGGGCAACCAGATCCTCGGCGGCGGTGGCTTCGGTACCCGCTTGATGAGTGAAGTTCGCGAAAAACGCGGCCTGACCTACGGCGTATACTCCGGTTTCTCACCGATGCAGGTGCGCGGCCCGTTCATGATCAACCTGCAAACCCGCGCCGAAATGAGCGCCGGTACGCTGAGACTGGTACAGGACGTGCTGGCCGACTACCTCAAGACCGGTCCGACACAAAAGGAACTCGACGACGCCAAGCGTGAACTGGCCGGCAGCTTCCCGCTGTCCACCGCGAGCAACGCCGACATCGTCGGGCAGCTGGGCGCCATGGGTTTCTACAACCTGCCGCTGAGCTACCTGGAAGATTTCATGAAACAATCCCAGGCGCTGACCGTTGATCAGGTCAAAGCTGCTTTGAACAAACATTTGAGTGCCGACAAGATGGTCATCGTGACCGCCGGCCCGACGATTGCGCAAAAGCCACTACCGCCCCCCACTGATAAACCCGCCGAGCAACCGCTCGGGGTTCCGGAGCATTAATGGCCCGTCCATCCCGTCCCAAAAAACCTGTCCACAACGTTCATAACGGTGTGGGCCAACTGCGCATCATTGGTGGTGAATGGGGCAGCCGCAAACTGAGCTTCCCCGACGTCGTGGGCCTGCGCCCGACGCCAGACCGCGTGCGTGAAACCCTGTTCAACTGGCTCGCGCCGTATATCGCCGGGGCCAAGGTGCTGGACCCGTTCGCGGGCAGCGGCGCGCTGTTCCTGGAGTCGCTGTCCCGTGGCGCCGCATTGGGCCAGGCGCTGGATGCGAGCAACGTTGCGGTGGCCAGCCTCAAGGAGCACCTGGGCACCCTGCGTTGCACCACCGGCCAGGCGCAGACCGCCGATGCGCTGCGCTATCTGGAGACCCAGGAAGCCCGCGAGTTTGACGTGGTGTTCCTGGATCCGCCGTTTAACCAGAACCTGCTGCCGACGGTATGTGCGCTGCTGGAAGAGCGCCAGTGGTTGGCGCCGGATGCCTGGATCTACACTGAAAGCGAGACTGCACCGTCGACGCTGGGCCTGCCGGGCACGTGGCGCCTGCACCGGGAGCAGAAGTCCGGGCGGGTGTATTACGCGTTGTGGCAACGTACGACGGCAGACGCCGCCTAAGCTCCTGAACCTGTGGCGAGGGAGCTTGCTGTGGCGAGGGAGCTTGCTCCCGCTGGGCTGCGCAGCAGCCCCAAAGCAGGCGACCGGGTTTCCTGAGAGACTGATGGGTTAGCGTTTAGGGCCGCTTCGCAGCCCAGCGGGAGCAAGCTCCCTCGCCACAGCAAGCTCCCTCACCACAGCAAGCGCCTCACCACAGCAAGCTCCCTCGCCACAGGTTGCTCATCCGTCCTGCCATACGCCGCGAGAACCACCGTGTCAAAAACGCCCGACCGCTTCACCCCCGCCTTCGGCCTCGGCAACCCGCACCTGCAAACACTGTGGGGTCCGCTGTGGCGCAAAACCACCCACATCGAACGCCAGCGTGAGCGCCTGTGGCTGGCCGACGGCGACTTTCTCGACCTCGACTGGCATGGGCCTCACGACGCGCAAACACCATTGGTGCTGGTCCTGCATGGCCTGACCGGCTCATCCAACTCGCCTTACGTGGCCGGCCTGCAAAAAGCCCTGGCGGCTCAAGGCTGGGCCAGCGTGGCGCTGAACTGGCGTGGCTGCTCCGGCGAACCCAACCTGCTCGCCCGCAGCTACCATTCCGGCGCCAGTGAAGACCTGGCCGAAACCATCGCTCACTTACGGGCCAAGCGCCCACTGGCGCCGCTGTATGCGGTGGGTTATTCACTGGGCGGGAATGTGCTGCTCAAGCACTTGGGGGAAACCGGCGAAGACTCCGGGTTGCAAGGCGCGGCAGCGGTGTCGGTGCCGTTTCGCCTGGATCAGTGCGCCGATCGCATTGGTCTCGGTTTTTCACGGGTTTATCAGAAGCATTTCATGCGCGAAATGCTGGCCTATATTCGCGTCAAGCAGAGCCGGTTTCTGAAGGATGGCCGCGAGGCAGGCCTGAAAACCCTGGCCGACCTGGGTTCGCTGGAGAAGATGCGCACGTTCTGGGACTTCGACGGCCGCGTCACCGCGCCGCTGCACGGTTTCCTCAGCGCCGAGGACTACTACCGCCGCGCCTCCAGCCGCTATTACCTGGGGACGATTCGCACGCCGACCCTGATCATCCAGGCCGCTGACGATCCGTTCGTGTTCGCCCACAGCCTGCCGGAGGCCAGCGAACTGTCGGATTGCACCGAGTTCGAGCTGCTGGCCAAGGGCGGGCATGTGGGGTTTGTGGATGGCACGTTGAAGCAGCCCGGTTACTACCTGGAACGGCGCATCCCAGAGTGGCTACTGACACAACGCCGATAAAACTGTGGGAGCTGGCTTGCCTGCGATTGCGGTATATCAGCCAACAAATAGGTGGCTGACACACCGCAATCGCAGGCAAGCCAGCTCCCACAGTTTTTTATCCAGATGAATCAGGTGAAACTCAGTCGCCTGTCGCAACTTCCCGCTTAGGATCAGTGATCCACTCGCTCCACGACCCCGCATACAGCTTGCCCAACGGATAACCCGCCAGGCACAGGGCGAACAGGTTGTGGCAGGCCGTCACGCCCGAGCCGCAGTACGCCACCAGCTCATCCGGCGAGCGGTCTTGCAGCTTGGCGGCAAAGCGTTGCTTGAGCTGCTCGGCCGGCAGGAAACGGCCGTCGCCACCAAGGTTTTCATTGAACGCCGCACATTGCGCGCCCGGAATATGCCCGGCAACCGGGTCAATCGGCTCCACGTCACCGCGAAAACGCGGCTGGGCGCGGGCGTCGATCAGGGTCAGGCCGGGTTGGCCGAGGCGTTTTTGCAGGTGTTCGGCGTCCAGTAGCAAGTGGTTGTCCGGCTTGCCGCTGAAGGCGCCGGGCTCGATCACCGGCGCGTCCAGGCTCAGGGGAAAACCCGCCGAGTGCCAGGCTTTCAGGCCGCCATCGAGGATGAAAACCCCATCACGCTTGCCCAGCCAGGCCAGCAGCCACCAAGCGCGGGCGGCGTAGGCACCTGGGCCGTCATCATACAAAACGATATCGCTGTCGGCGTTAACGCCCCATGCCCGCAGTTGCTGGATAAACGCATCCGGCGCCGGCAGCGGATGGCGGCCGGTCACACCCTTGGTCACCGGCCCGCTGAGGTGGCGTTCCAGATCCGCATACTGCGCCCCTTCGATATGCCCTTCGGCGTAGCTACACAGCCCGTAATCCGGGTCTTCCAGGGCAAAGCGGCAATCAAGGATCACCAGCCCGCCGGCCTTCTGGCGCTCGGCCAGTTGCTGGGGGCTGATCAGTTGGGCAAGCGGCATGACTGACTCCTGTGGCGACGTTAGCGTTCGGGAAACATCCTACTTCACTTCTTCCAGCGCCTGATTCAACGGCACATAAAACTCTTTGAACAGCGCATCCACCGCATCCTTGGCCTTGGGCGTGATAAACCCGGCCTCCAGCACCAGCACCTGGTACACACCGCGTTTGATCGCCTCGGCGCTCAGGTGGGTGGACTTTTCATTGGTGGTGCACAGGAAACGCACCCACGAGGTAAGGATGATCCAGGCGTTGAGGGTCAGCGCTTCGGTTTGCACCGGGTCCATGTTCAGGATGCCCGCATCGACAAACCCCTGGTAGATGGCGGCGCCCTGGATCAGGCAGCGCTGGGAAAACCGCCGGTAGCCGGTGGCCAGTTCCGGGTCGCTTTCCAGCAGGTGTTCGAGGTCGCGGTGCAGGAAGCGGTAGCGCCACATGCCGGCCAGCACGGCCTGCAGGTAGAAGCGCTTGTCTTCCACGGTCACCGCGCGGCCCTGGGGCGGGCGCAGGAAACTGTCCACCAACGCTTCGTACTCACGAAACAGCACCGCGATAATCGCCTGCTTGTTGGGGAAGTGGTAGTACAGGTTGCCCGGGGAAATTTCCATATGGGCAGCGATATGGTTGGTGCTGACACTGCGCTCGCCCTGCTGGTTAAACAGCTCCAGGCTGGTTTGCACAATGCGCTCGCTGGTCTTTACTCGTGGTGCCATGGGAAATCAACTTCTAGACCCGTGATGGCGGCATCTTACGGACTATCCTTGTCCGGATAAATCGGCACGTTCGTGCAATGTTATTTGACAATTTAGAGCAATGACTCTAAAAACTGAAGCATTCCAATAACAATCGGGAACTTCGCCATGTCTGCCAACGTTGCCTACCTGCAAGATTCCCAGGCGCTGGACCAGCTCCAGGCCCTGTTCGACGCTCAACGCCGGGCCTACGCGGCCAACCCGATGCCGCCGGCGGCCCAGCGCCAGCAGTGGCTCAAGGCCCTGCGCGACCTGCTGAGCGACGAGCGCCAGGCGCTGATCAACGCCATCAGCAGTGATTTCAGCCACCGCAGCGCCGACGAAACCCTGTTCGCCGAACTGATGCCCAGCCTGCATGGCATTCACTACGCCAGCAAACACCTCAAGGGCTGGATGAAACCTTCCCGTCGCGCTGTAGGCATTGCCTTCCAGCCCGCGTCGGCCAAGGTCATCTATCAGCCGCTGGGGGTGGTCGGGGTGATCGTGCCCTGGAACTATCCGCTGTACCTGGCCATCGGTCCGCTGGTGGGCGCCCTGGCCGCTGGCAACCGCGTGATGCTCAAGCTCAGCGAATCCACCCCCGCCACCGGCCAGCTGCTCAAGGCCCTGCTGGCGAAGATCTTTCCCGAAGACCTGGTGTGCGTGGTGCTCGGCGAAGCGGAAGTCGGCATGGCGTTTTCCAAGTTGCGCTTCGATCACCTGTTGTTCACCGGCGCCACCAGCATCGGCAAGCACGTGATGCGCGCGGCGGCCGAACATCTCACCCCGGTGACCCTGGAACTGGGCGGCAAATCACCGGCGATTGTTTCCGCCGACGTGCCGCTCAAGGACGCCGCCGAACGCATCGCCTTCGGCAAGGCCCTGAATGCCGGGCAAACCTGCGTGGCGCCAGACTACGTGCTGGTGCCGGAAGACCGTGTAGACGGCTTCGTCGAGGCCTACAGCAAGGCGGTTCGCGGGTTCTATCCGACCCTGGCCGACAACCCGGACTACACCGCCATCATCAACGAACGACAACTGGCCCGGCTCAACGGCTACGTGAAAGACGCCACCGACAAGGGCGCCACCCTGGTCCCGCTGTACGACCAGGGCCAGGACCGGCGCATGGCCCACAGCCTGCTGCTGAATGTCAGCGACGACATGACCGTGATGCAGGACGAGATCTTCGGCCCGGTGCTGCCGATCGTGCCCTATCGCGGCCTCGACCAGGCTTTCGCCTACATCAATCAGCGACCTCGCCCACTGGCGCTGTATTACTTCGGCTACAACAAGGCCGAACAGAACCGCGTACTGCACGAGACCCATTCCGGCGGCGTGTGCCTGAACGACACCCTGCTGCACGTGGCCCAGGACGACATGCCCTTCGGCGGCATCGGCCCGTCGGGCATGGGCCACTACCACGGCCACGAGGGTTTCCTGACCTTCAGCAAGGCCAAGGGCGTGCTGATCAAGCAACGCCTGAACGCGGCCAAGCTGATTTACCCGCCCTACGGCAAATCCATCCAGAAGTTGATCCAGAAGCTGTTCGTCCGCTAACAACCCCAGCACCGGGATAACAATAAGAATGAACCCTAGCCTGACTGAATCACCCGCGCTGTCACGGCGCGGCGTACTGAAACTCGGCCTGTGCGCCAGCGCCTTCCTGGCCACCGCCGGGCTGGGTGCCAGCCTCAGTGGCTGCTCCAGCAGCACCCCGGCCAGCGGCTTTGCGATGCTGCGCAGCAGTGACCTGCCGTTTCTGCGGGCGGTGATTCCGGTGCTGCTGGAGGGCGCAGCCAGCGCCGAAGTGGTGGTGGCCGGCATCGACGACACCCTGAAAAAACTAGATTTCAGCCTGCAGCACCTGTCGCCGGAGATGTTCAAGCTCACCCAGCAACTGTTCGACGTACTGGGCATGGCCGTCACCCGCGGGCCGCTGACCGGCGTGTGGGGCAGCTGGGAAAACGCCAGCGCCGAGCAGATCCGCAATTTCCTGCACCGCTGGGAAAACAGCTACCTGAACCTGCTGCGCATGGGCCAGGGCTCGCTGCTCAAGCTGGTGATCATGGCCTGGTATTTCCGCCCCGAGTCCTGGGCGCATTGCGGTTACCCCGGCCCACCGAAAATCTGATTCGCATCCCTATAAAAACAAGAGACGACCCTGATGCCCGTACCTGATCTGTTCCGCGATGGCATGGCCCGCGGCTGGAAGACCCACAATGGCGCCGCCCTCGACCAGGACCTGACCCTGGAGGCCGACATCGCGATCATCGGCAGCGGCGCCGGCGGTGGCACCACCGCCGAAATCCTCAGCGCCGCCGGCTACAAGGTGCTGCTGATCGAGGAAGGCCCGCTGAAAACCAGCAATGACTTCAAGCTACTGGAGGACGAGGCCTACGCCAGCCTGTACCAGGAAGGCATCGGGCGCATGAGCAAGGACGGCGCGATCACCATTTTGCAGGGCCGCGCCGTCGGCGGCACCACGCTGATCAACTGGACCTCCAGCTTCCGCACCCCGGACCCGACCCTCGCCCACTGGGCCAGCGAGTACGCAGTGAAGGGCCACAGCAGCGCCGAGATGGCGCCCTGGTTCGAAAAAATGGAGCAGCGCCTGGGCATCGCGCCCTGGGCCATGCCGCCGAATGCCAACAACGACGTGATTCGCAAAGGCTGCGAAAAGCTCGGCTACAGCTGGCACGTGATCCCGCGCAACGTGCGCGGCTGTTTCAACCTGGGGTATTGCGGCATGGGCTGCCCGGTGAATGCCAAGCAATCGATGCTGGTGACGACCATTCCGTCCACCCTGGAGAAAGGCGGCGAGCTGCTGTACCTGGCCCGCGCCGAACGCCTGAAATTCAGCGGTGACACCATCACCAGCCTCGAATGCGTGGCCATGGATCAGTACTGCGTGGCCCCCACCGGCCGCAAGATCACGGTCAAAGCCAAGCACTACGTGCTGGCCGGCGGCGGTATCAACAGCCCGGCGCTGCTGATGCGCTCCGACGCGCCCGACCCTCATTCACGCCTGGGCAAACGTACCTTCCTGCACCTGGTGAATTTTTCCGCCGGGTTGTTCGACGAAGTGATCAACCCGTTCTACGGTGCGCCGCAGTCGATCTACTCCGACCACTTCCAATGGCAGGACGGCACCACCGGTAAAATGTCCTACAAGCTAGAAGTGCCGCCGTTGCATCCGGGGCTTGCCAGTACCTTGCTTGGCGGCTACGGCACGCAGAACGCGCTGGACATGGGCCAACTGCCCAAGACCCACGCCATGCTGGCGCTGCTGCGGGACGGTTTCCACCCCGACAGCCCGGGCGGCAGTGTCGAATTGCGCGGCGATGGCACGCCGGTGCTCGACTATCAGGTCTCGCCCTACGCCTGGGATGGCCTGCGCCGGGCGTTTCACAGCATGGCGGAGATTCAGTTTGCCGGTGGCGCCAAGTCGGTGATGCCGCTGCACGGCGATGCACGCTACGTGAACACATTGGCCGAAGCCCGCAGCATGATTGACGGCCTGAACCTGGAATTGCACCGCACCCGGCTTGGCAGTGCCCATGTGATGGGTGGTTGCGCCATGGGTGAAGAGCCGAAAAACGCCGTGGCCGACAGCCTTGGGCGCCATCACCAACTGCGCAATCTATCGATTCACGATGGCTCGCTGTTCCCCACCAGCATTGGGGCAAACCCGCAATTGTCGGTGTACGGACTGACGGCGCAACTGGCGACGGCGCTGGCCGAACGTCTGAAAACGGCCTGAAAAAACCGGATATTCGCGGTGTCTATAGTGCTTTCTTCTGAATAAGTCGACTTGGCCCACCGGTAATGCTGCGATACCATCCGGTTCCCCAACGGACTCCGCCAGGACGACGCGATGAACCGAGTGTTGTACCCAGGTACCTTCGACCCAATCACCAAGGGCCATGGCGATCTGGTCGAACGCGCCTCGCGCTTGTTCGACCATGTGATTATCGCGGTCGCTGCCAGCCCCAAGAAAAACCCGCTGTTTCCCCTGGAACAGCGCGTGGAGCTGGCCCGTGAGGTCACCAAGCATCTGCCCAACGTTGAAGTGGTCGGCTTCTCGACGCTGCTGGCGCACTTCGCCAAGGAACAGAATGCCAATGTGTTCCTGCGCGGCCTGCGAGCGGTGTCGGACTTCGAATACGAATTCCAGCTGGCCAACATGAACCGCCAACTGGCGCCGGACGTGGAAAGCCTGTTTCTTACGCCGTCGGAGCGTTATTCGTTCATTTCTTCGACGCTGGTGCGGGAAATAGCCGCGCTGGGCGGGGATATCACCAAGTTTGTGCACCCGGCTGTGGCGGATGCGCTAACCCTGCGATTCAAGAAATAATCCCGAACTGTAGGAGCTGGCTTGCCAGCGATCCAGGCGCCACGGTGCAACGGCCCCATCGCCATCGCCGGCAAGCCGGCTCCTACAGTCCATCGCTGTGACTCGCACTGCGGGCGCCAATGCGGCACAATTGCGCGCATTAGTTTTCAGATGCCTTGGCTGACAGCCCTGGCAGGAGTTTCCATGTCCCTGATCATCACCGACGATTGCATCAACTGCGACGTCTGCGAACCCGAGTGCCCGAACGCTGCCATTTCCCAGGGTGAGGAGATCTACGTGATCGACCCCAACCTGTGCACCCAGTGTGTCGGCCACTACGACGAACCCCAGTGCCAGCAGGTCTGCCCGGTGGATTGCATCCCGCTGGACGAGGCTCATCCGGAGACGGAAGAGCAACTGATGGAGAAGTACCGGTTGATTACCGGGAAGGCCTAAGTCTGGCACCGCGGGCAAAACACGCTTGCCCGCTGCCCCAGCGTCACACTGCGCAATTCGGTCCCACAGACCTTGCACGCCTCGCCTCCACGGCCATAGACGAACAATTCCTGCTGGAAATACCCCGGCTGGCCGTCGCCGCCGATAAAGTCCCGCAACGTGGTGCCGCCGCGTTCGATCGCCGCGGCCAGGATGC
Organism: Pseudomonas yamanorum; assembly: GCF_013386765.1. Classification (GTDB taxonomy): domain Bacteria; phylum Pseudomonadota; class Gammaproteobacteria; order Pseudomonadales; family Pseudomonadaceae; genus Aquipseudomonas; species Aquipseudomonas yamanorum_A. The sequence continues at coordinate 546,028 of NZ_JACARE010000018.1, read as the reverse complement.
GTTTGATCTCGATCGCCAGCTTCAGGTAACGCCCACGGGAAATGCCCTTGGCTTCCCGGCGCGGGTCAATCCCGGCGGCAAACAGCGCTTCTGTCGCGTAGATATTGCCCACGCCCACCACCACCGCGTTGTCCATGATGAACGGCTTCACCGCCATCGACCGCCCGCGGGACAGCTGGAACAGCCGCTCGCCGTCAAACAGGTCGGTCAACGGCTCCGGCCCGAGGCGAATCAACAGTTCATGGTTCAGCGGATCGAGGCTCCAGAGCATCGCGCCAAAACGTCGAGGGTCGGTGTAGCGCAGGGCCAGGCCTGACTCCAGCTCGATGTCCACATGCTCGTGCTTGGCCGCCGGGCTCCCGGCTTCCACCAGCCGCAAATTGCCCGACATGCCCAAATGACTGATCAAGGTGCCGACTTCGGCATTGATCAACAGGTACTTGGCCCGCCGCTCCACCAGCACGATGCGCTGCCCGGACAGGCGCACATCCAGGTCTTCCGGGATCGGCCAGCGCAGGCGCCGCTCACGCACCACCACACGGCTGACCCGCTGGCCTTCCAGGTGCGGCGCAATACCACGCCGGGTGGTTTCGACTTCCGGTAACTCGGGCATGTGTACCTCTTGGAAAAAGGGTTAGTGCGCGCCCAGCTCGCGGATCGACAACTTCAGGCTCTCGAAGTCGTAGTCCGACAGGCCGATATGGTCCAGCACCAGCGGGCCGATGGCGTTCCACTCGTGGTCATCCACCTGGTTGCCCAGCACGCGGTAGGACGCACAGATGTGCTCGGCCATTTTCAGGATCGCCAGCAGGTTTTTCAGCTGCGGCTTGTGGTTGGACTCATCGCTGAAAATCGCCAGGGCGTTGTGGTGATTGGCAATGGCGTCGGTCACATGCTCCGGCAGACGCCAGGATTTGGCGGTGTAGTAACCCACCACGGCGTGGTTGGTGTTGAACGCCTGGTTCTCGGTGTCGACCACGCGGCATTCCGGGCCGGCGCTGGCATAGGCTTCTTCCAGCACGCTCATGTAATTCGGGAAACGCTTGAGCATCAACGGCACGCCGCAATCGTGGAACAGCCCCAATGCGTAGGCTTCATCGACGGCCTGGCTGCCGGTGCGCTTAGCCAGGGCCAGGCAGGTCATGGCCACATCCTGGGCGGTGTCCCAGAAACGGTTGAGGGTGACGATGGTGTCGTCGCTCATCTCGCCCTTGATCGACTGCGCGTTGATCAGGTTGACGATGGAGCGGCTGCCCAGCAGGTTCACCGCGCGCTGGATCGAGACGATCTTGTTGCTCAGCCCGTAATAAGGCGAGTTGACGATTTTCAGCAGCGAGCCGGAGAGGCCCGGGTCCTGGCCGATCAGCCGGGCAATCACTTCCAGGTCCGGATCAGGCATGTACTGCTCCATCTGCAAATCCACCATGATTTGCGGTTGAGGCGGCACGCTGATGCCCTGGAGGCTCTGTTGGATCTGTTCGGCGGATAGCTCTTGGGACATAGGGGGCACACTCTGGACTAGGCGGCGATTCTAACCTTTATGGCAACCGGGCTGACACCTCAAAAACCCGAACTGAAACCGGACCGAATGTGGGAGCTGGCTTGCCTGCGATGCAGACGGCTCGGTCTTTCAGATAACCGAGGTGATGCTATCGCAGGCAAGCCAGCTCCCACAGGGATATCACCACCCACATGTCCGGCGGCGCCGCCAAGTACTACACAACACGGTATACTCCCGCTCTTTTTTCCGGAGCGACGTCATGTCCCTGCCAAGCCTGCGTCTCAAAGCCAACGCCGATCGTCGTTTGCGCAACGGCCACCTGTGGGTCTACAGCAACGAAATCGATGTGGCCGCCACACCTCTTCACGGCTTCCAGGCAGGCGACCAGGCGATCCTGGAAGCAGCCGGCGGCAAGACCCTCGGCATCGTGGCCATGAGCCCGAACAACCTGATCTGCGCCCGCCTGCTGTCGCGCGACATCAAGCTGGCGCTGGACAAATCGCTGCTGGTGCACCGCATCAACGTGGCCCTGTCCCTGCGTGACCGCCTGTTCGACAAGCCGTTCTACCGCCTGGTGTACGGTGATTCCGACCTGCTGCCGGGCCTGGTGGTCGACCGTTTCGGCGACATCCTGGTGGTGCAGATCGCTTCGGCGACCATGGAAGCCCACAAGGAAGACGTGATCGCCGCACTGACTCAGGTGCTCAAGCCAAGCGGCATCCTGTTCAAGAACGACTCCGCCGCCCGTGACGCCGAAGGCCTCAACCGCTACGTCGAAACCGTGTTCGGCCTGGTGCCGGAGTGGGTTGCTCTGGAAGAAAACGGCGTGAAGTTCGAAGCGCCGGTGATCCAGGGCCAGAAAACCGGCTGGTTCTACGACCACCGCATGAACCGCGCCCGCCTGGCCCCGTATGCCAAGGGCAAGCGCGTTCTGGACCTGTACAGCTACATCGGCGGCTGGGGCGTGCAAGCCGCGGCCTTCGGCGCCAATGAAGTGTTCTGCGTCGACGCCTCCGCCTTCGCCCTCGACGGCGTAGAGCGCAACGCCGCGCTGAACGGCGTTGCCGAAAAGATGACCTGCATCGAAGGCGACGTGTTCGAAGCCCTCAAAGAACTGAAAGCCAGCGAAGAGCGTTTCGACGTGATCGTGGCCGACCCACCGGCCTTCATCAAGCGCAAGAAAGACATGAAGAACGGCGAAGGCGCCTACCGCCGCCTGAACGAGCAAGCCATGCGCCTGCTCAGCAAGGACGGCATCCTGGTCAGCGCTTCGTGCTCGATGCACTTGCCGGAAGATGACCTGCAGAACATCCTGCTGACCAGCGCCCGTCACCTGGATCGCAATATCCAGATGCTGGAACGCGGCGGCCAGGGCCCGGACCATCCGGTGCACCCGGCGATTGCCGAGACCCGGTATATCAAGAGCATTACTTGCCGGTTGTTGCCCAATAGCTAAGTAACACCGCGGACCAATGTGGGAGCTGGCTTGCCTGCGATAGCATCACCGCCGGGTATCTGACATACCGAGGTGCTTGCATCGCGGGCAAGCCCGGCTCCCACACAAGCCCCTATAGCTTCCCGCAACGGTTTTGATTGAATTCCATTTTTCGCAGACTAGTATCGGTTTCTGGTTTAACTCCGGAAAACAACAACAATGTCTGAGTCCTACTCCCAGCCCATTGGCGACGCAAAACGCCAACATTTCTCGCGTTTCATCCTCATCACCTGCATCTCCCTGATCAGCTTTTTCCCGATCAATATCCTGCTGCCCTCCTTTCCTGCCCTCGCCGCAAAGTTCGACACGTCAACCGCCGAGGTTGCCTTATCCATCAGCCTGTTCACCCTGGTATTTGCAATTTCCCAACTGATCGCCGGCCCGCTTTCAGACAAATTCGGGCGCAAGGAAGTGCTGCTGGGGTGCATCGTGGTTTCCACTCTCGGCTCGATCGGCTGCGCACTCGCAACAAGCTACCCGAGCTTCCTGCTGTTTCGCGCCGTGCAGGCCATTGGCTGTGGCTTTTTTGTACTCGGCCATGCGCTGGTGGAAGACCTGTTCGAAGAACAGGACCGCGCCCGCATCCGCATCTATTACATGACCTTGAGCGGCTCGTTTGTTGCGCTGTCGCCGCTGCTGGGCTCCTGGCTGCAAACCACATTCGATTGGCAGGGCAGCTTCTACGGGTTTGCGGTAATGGCGCTGGGCATGTTTATCCATGCCTGCCTGTTATTGCCGTCCAAGGCCGCCAGCCCTGAAAGAGCCCCCGTCTCGATCATCACCACGCTGAAATCCATCGCTGGGAATCGGGATTTCATCCGCTATTGGTGGATCGCCGCGCTGGTATTTGCCTGTTACTTCGCGCTGATCAGCGTGACGCCGCTGATATTCATGGATGAGTTGAAGCTGTCCGAATACCAGTACGCGGTGGTGCTGATGGTGTACGGCATCGCCTATCTGCTGGGTGGCGTTGCGGCGAGCGCCCTGCAAAAACACATCTCGCTCACGCGGCAAATCAATATCGGGCTGGGCCTGCTCGGCGTCGCCGGCGTGTTATTGGCGCTAATCATCCGCTTTGAGGCCATGACCACCATCAGCCTGCTCATTCCGATGCTGATCAGCGCCCTGGCCGTGACCCTGGTTCGCCCCGCCGCGATTTCTGCGGCCATGTTGCTGTTCTCCAGCAGCGCCGGCACCGCCGCCTCGGCCGGCAACAGCATCATGTTCATCACCGCCGCCGTCAGCAGCGCCGCGCTCGCCCAAGCGGGAAGCAACCTGCTGATGACCATCGCCATCAGCTTCATCGTGTTCAGCGTCTGGGGGGTGGTGACGAACGCCCGGGTCGGTCGCTGAGCGTGAAACTTGCACACCCACACGTCTCGTAAGCGCCATCTACACGCTCGCGGCCATTCCCTCCGGCCGCCAGCGGTGTAGAATCGGACCTATTCATCGCCAGTCATCCCCCGGCGGGTTTATGAGCTCAAGGCCAATGCGCACGGCGATCCCGCAGCGTTTGAGGCAACTTCCGGACACACGGCCATTTTCTGAGTGTTCCAGACGTCAATAGAAGCTCACTCCCCTTTGATACCTGATTAGCCGCCCGGAGTGTTCCATGCCAGATTACCGCTCTAAAACATCCACCCACGGCCGCAACATGGCCGGCGCCCGCGCACTGTGGCGCGCCACGGGGATGAAAGATGACGACTTCAAGAAGCCGATCATCGCGATTGCCAACTCGTTCACCCAGTTCGTACCCGGCCACGTCCACCTCAAGGACCTGGGCCAACTGGTCGCCCGCGAGATCGAACGCGCCGGCGGTGTAGCGAAAGAATTCAACACCATCGCCGTGGACGACGGCATCGCCATGGGCCATGACGGCATGCTGTATTCCCTGCCGAGCCGCGAGATCATCGCCGACTCCGTGGAATACATGGTCAACGCCCACTGCGCCGACGCCATCGTGTGCATCTCCAACTGCGACAAGATCACCCCCGGCATGCTGATGGCCGCCCTGCGCCTGAACATCCCGGTGATCTTCGTCTCCGGCGGCCCGATGGAAGCCGGCAAGACCAAACTCGCCTCCCATGGCCTGGACCTGGTCGACGCCATGGTCATCGCCGCCGATTCCAGCGCTTCTGACGAGAAGGTCGCGGAATACGAGCGCAGCGCCTGCCCGACCTGCGGTTCGTGCTCCGGCATGTTCACCGCCAACTCGATGAACTGCCTGGTGGAAGCCTTGGGCCTGGCCTTGCCGGGCAACGGCTCGACACTGGCCACCCACAGCGACCGCGAGCAACTGTTCCTGCAGGCCGGCCGTACCATCGTCGAGCTGTGCAAGCGTTACTACACCGAGAACGATGAGTCGGTGTTGCCGCGCAACATCGCCAACTTCAAGGCGTTCGAAAACGCCATGACCCTGGACATCGCCATGGGCGGTTCCACCAACACCATCCTGCACTTGCTCGCCGCCGCACAGGAGGCCGAGATCGACTTCGACCTGCGGGACATCGACCGCCTGTCCCGCCACGTGCCGCAACTGTGCAAAGTCGCGCCGAACATCCAGAAGTACCACATGGAAGACGTGCACCGCGCCGGTGGGATCTTCTCGATCCTCGGCTCGCTGGCCCGTGGCGGCCTGTTGCACACCGACCTGCCGACCGTGCACAGCAAGTCCATCGCCGAAGGCATCGCCAAGTGGGACATCACCCAGACTGACGACGAAGCCGTGCACACCTTTTTCAAGGCAGGCCCGGCCGGCATCCCGACGCAAACCGCGTTCAGCCAGTCGACCCGCTGGGAAACCCTCGACGACGACCGTGAAAACGGCTGCATCCGCAGCGTCGAGCACGCCTACTCCCAAGAAGGTGGCCTGGCCGTGCTGTACGGCAACATCGCCCTGGATGGCTGCGTGGTGAAAACCGCCGGCGTGGATGAGTCGATTCACGTGTTCGAAGGCCGCGCCAAGATCTACGAAAGCCAGGACAGCTCGGTACGCGGCATCCTCGCTGACGAAGTGAAGGAAGGCGACATCGTCATCATCCGCTACGAAGGCCCGAAAGGCGGCCCGGGCATGCAAGAGATGCTCTACCCGACCTCGTACCTGAAATCCAAGGGCCTGGGCAAAGCCTGCGCCTTGCTGACCGATGGCCGTTTCTCCGGCGGTACCTCGGGCCTGTCCATCGGCCACGCTTCGCCGGAAGCCGCTGCCGGCGGCGCCATTGGCCTGGTGCAGGATGGCGACAAGGTACTGATCGACATTCCGAACCGCTCGATCAACCTGTTGATCAGCGATGAAGAACTGGCGGCACGCCGGGTCGAGCAGGACAAGAAAGGCTGGAAGCCGGTAGAGAAGCGTCCGCGCAAAGTCACTACCGCGTTGAAGGCTTACGCCCTGCTGGCCACCAGTGCCGACAAGGGTGCAGTACGTAACAAGGCGATGCTCGACGGCCTGTAAGCCTCGCCCATAAAAATGCCCCGCCAGGTGCGGGGCATTTTTTTGCCTGCTCGAATCAGAATTGCGGCGTGTAGGTCATGGTGAACATCACGTTACGCGGATCGCCATAGTAATTGCTGCCCCAGTTCGCGTTGTACGCGGGGATGTAGTACTTCTTGTCGAACATGTTGTTCAGGTTCGCCGCGACGGTGAATTCCTGGTTGACCTTGTAGGCCACCCGCGAATCCCACAGCGCGTTGCCCGGCACACTGAACGTGCGGTCATAGGCGACGGTGCTGCTTTGCGCGGTGACGCCGGCGCCGACGCTGACTTTCTCCCAATCGCCCGGCAACTGGTAGTCACCCCACACCTTGAGCAGGTGTTTAGGAGTCCAGGTGCTGAAGATCTTGCCTTCGTAGGTGTCGTCCTTGAGGAACTTGGTGGTGTTGTAGGTGTAGCTGGAGACCAGTTGCAGGCCAGGCAACACCTCACCGCTCAAGGTGGCTTCAAAGCCCTGGCTGCGGACCTTGCCGGAAGCGAGCGAGCAGTACCAGCCGCCACAGACTTTGCCGCCTTGCAGGTCTTGAGCCGCACGGTTTTCCTGGTCATAGCGGAAGATAGCGAACGACGTATTGAGCCGGCCGTCAGCCAGTTCGCCCTTCAGGCCCAGTTCGTAGTTCTGGCCCTCAATGGGCTTGAGCACGGTCAATGAGGTGGTCAGGTTGGTTTGGGGCTCAAAAGCGTCGGTATAGCTGGCGTAGGCCGACCATTGCTCGTTGAGCGCATAGACCAGGCCGGCGTAGGGAGTGACGTGGCCATTGCTTTGCGTGGTGCTCTGGGTCGGGTCGCCATAGACACCCTGGAAACCGCTCTCGTCCTTGTAGGAATAGTCATACCAACTGGTGCGCGCACCGAGGATCAACGTCAGCGGGTCCAATAGCTGGACGCGCCAGGTGCCATAAATGCCCTTCTGGCGAATGTCATACCAGCTCTTCGTCGCATTCCCTGCCTGGAACAACTGGTTCCTGTCGCGCTGCGGACGGTTGTGGTCGATGTTGAAGATATCCGCACCCGGCGTTGCCGCGCGCGCCCAGAAATCATCCGTGGTGAGTTTGGAATAGTTGGCGCCCAGTACCATCTCCTGCCGCAAACCCAAGCCTTCGAACTTGCCGTCGACATACACGTCCACACCGCGACTCTTGGTGTTGAAGTCGGTGACCCAGTCCACGTAACGCACGGTGCCGATGTCACCGGGGTTGGGGATGGTGTCCCATGTCGCTTGGTAAGTCGCGTCGTTGTGTTCATCCATGGCCACCAGGGCAGCCTTCATCTTCCAGTCATCGTTGAAGCGATGTTCGATATCGGCAAACACCTGGGTCTGGTTATTGACGTTGCGGTTCCAGCTGGCCCCCACAAACGTCGAACGTGGCAGGCCGATGTCGCTGCCGTTGGCATAACGTGGCAGCGACATGAAGTTCGGGCGGGCGTGGCCTTTCTGGTTACTGATGCCGACGCCGACGGTGGTGTCGGGGGTGAAGTCATAGTCGACGGCGGCATACACCGTCTGGTTCCAGCTGCCGGCGTAGTCGACGAAGGAGTTGGTGGTGTCGTAATCCGCCACAAACCGGCCGCGCAAGGTGCCCTCCGAGTTCAGCGGGCCGCCGGCATCAACCTGGGTGCCGTAGTGGTCCCAGGAGCCGGCCTTGGCGGTGATGGTGACTGTCGGCGCCTGCTGGCCGCGCTTGCGCACCAGGTTCATGGTGCCGCCGGGGCTGTTGGCGCCCTGTAGCAAGGCAGCCGGGCCGCGCAGGGTCTCTACCCGGTCATAGATCGCCATGTTCTCGGTGAGGTAGCTGCCCAGCGCGTAGGTGTTACGCGGGATACCCACACCATCGTATTGCAGGGTGCCCACCTCGAAGCCACGGGAAAAGATGAACATGCCGGGGCCGGGGGATTTGGTCGCCGTGAGGCCCGGCGTGCGCTTGACCACCTCGGAGAGTTTGGTGGTGTTCTGGTCATCCATCTGCTTGCGGGTCATGACGCTGACCGATTGCGGGATGTCCTTGAGCTTCTGCTCGCCCTTGCCGATGGTCACCGCGCCGGTGGTGTAGGAGCCGGTGCCTTCGGTTGTAGCGCCAAGGTGCTCGGCGCTGATGGTGGTGGCACCCACTTCAAGGGCTGTGCCTGATGACACACGCTTTTCCAGGGTCACGGTATCTGCGTTGATAAATGCCGCACTCAACCCCGTCCCCGCAAGCAACCTCGCCAGGGCGTCCCGCTGCCCCAGGTTGCCACTCACTCCCGGCGACAGCACCCCCTGCGTCAACTCACTGGGCACCAGCACCTGAAGCCGCGTCACCGCCGAAAACGCCGCCAACGCGCCGTCCAGGCTTTGCTCCTGGATATCGAAGCGGTAGGTCTGGGCCTGCGTCGTCTCAGCAGCCTGCAAATACAACGGCGCAGTGCCGCACGCCAAGGAAATGGCCAGCGCCAGCAAGGGCCGTGCGGCAAATCGGTGTGCCATGGATGATGCTCCCCGGTGCAAAAGTCAGTGAACGGGCGCGGCACTACTTGAGAGTGCTTACTATTTACGCCTCAGTGATCAAGGACGATGGCTTGGGGAGAAACCCTGAAAGTTTTTTGAAAAAGATTCGTCTAGGACGCTTTGCCTTCGCGCAACACCAGCAAATACGGGGTGTAATGCTCGGCACGCAGGTTAAGGGTGTATTCCAGCGCCTTGATGACGGCATCGGGCTTGTCGATCTCGAACACGCCAGACACCACGCGGTTGCGCAACGCATCGCCGAGCACCAGTGTTTTACCGGGCCAGTAGCGATTCAATTCGGCAACCACGTCGGACAGCGGCTGCTGGCGAAACACCAGTTGTCGCTGGCGCCAGGCAAAACCACTGGCGGGGTCGAACGTGTGGACCGCCGTCAGGCGTTGATCCTGATACTCCACCGCACGACCCGGCTCCAGATACACCGGCTCACCCAGGCCGGAGCTGACCTGCACCTTGCCCTGGGCGACTTGCACCTGGGTCTGTGCATCGCGGCGGGCGACGCTGAATTGCGTGCCCACCACCTTCACCCAGCCATCGCCGGACTGCACCACGAAAGGCCGCGATGGATCCTTGGTCACGCTGAAAAACCCTTCGCCCCGCAGCAGGCGAACCTGGCGTTCACCGGCACTCATGCGGATCTGCACCGCGCTGTCAGTGTTGAGTTGCAGTTGCGAGCCATCCGCCAGTTCGACCGTGCGCGACTCACCGGTGCCGGTGGCGTAGTCGGCCCGCAGGCGATCCAGCCATGGCGTGTTTTGCAGCGTCAGCCCGACCGCCAAAAGCATCGCGGCAGCATACGCCCAACGCCGTGCCGGCTTGCGCCAGGCCGCTTGCTCGGCCCGGCGAATCACCCGGGCCGGTTCGCGCAGGCCGCCCAGCATCGCCTGGACTTCCTGCCACGCATCATCCTGGGCGGCGCCCTGCCCCAGCCAGACGGAAAACGCCTCGATTTCGGCCGCCGTGACATCGTCGGCCTGGAGCCGGAAATACCAGCCGGACGCTTCGGCAAACAACTCGTCGGCAGTGGGTGCGGCGATCATGACCGGCGTCCTTGTTCATCACAGGCCAGCCGCGCCTTGATAAAGGCACGGCATTCGATCAAGGCCCGACGCAATTGGTATTCCACACTGCGCGGGGTGATCGACAAGCGTTCGCCAATCTCGCGGTAGGAAAGTTCGTCGACATGATAGAGCAGGAAGATCTGCCGAGTCGCTTCGGGCAGCGCCAGGATCGCATCCTGCATCAGTTGCTCCTGTTGATAGGCGGCCAATTGCTCGTCGGCACCTGGGTTGCCGCAGGGCAGTTCTTCGCTGGGCTCGCCGGCATCCAGGCGCTCGCGGCGGATGGCCTGGCGCTGATGGTCGCGCACCAGGTTGCTGGCGATGGTGAAGAGGAAGGCAGGGAGGTTGTCGATCTTCTCGCCGGAGTCGAGGCGGGCCAGGCGCAGGAACGATTCCTGGGTCAGGTCGGCGGCCACCTGGGCGCTGCCGGTGCGGCGGGTGACGAAGGCTTCGAGGGCCTTCTTCTGCTCCGCAAACAGGCGCGCGATCTGAGAATTCCAGGAGAGCACAGCACTACCTTGAGAAGAACGGGATGTTCAGGAAGTGCGCACGCTAGCAGAAGATGAGATTTGTTCGCAATTGATATCTATTTTTGCTGGGGCTTTGCAGTGCTGCTGATGGCCTCATCGCGGGCAAGCCCGACTCCCACATGGACCGAGTTGCCTGAGCGAACTCGGTCCAGGTGGGAGCTGGCTTGCCTGCGATGGCCACGCCTCGGTATTACTGAATCTCGTCCGGCTTGACGATCACCCAGTTCTTATCCGCCGTCACCGGCAACCCTTCCTTGGCCTGGGCCGCCGCGTGCTTGGCCATCATGCCGTTGAGCTGGGTCATGTATTTGTCCTTGCGGTTGATCCACAGGTGGATGCCGCCCTTGGCCACGTCCACATCGTGGAACAGCATGTAGCCGTCACTGGTTGGCGTGTCGCCACCAACGATCACCGGTTTTTTCCACTCATCGATATAGGTCAGGATCGCCGCGTGCTTGCCGGCCATCCAGGTGGCCGGGGTCCACAGGTACGGGGTCAGCTCCAGGCCGAGGTTGGCCTTCTCGTCATACTTGCCGGCGGCAATCTGTTTGCGAGCGGTGGTCAGTTCGCCGGTCTTGCGGTCCTTGAGCAGGGTGCTCACGCCAATCACGTTCTCGGGTTTGACGTTGTAGCCGTACTTCGGATCGGCCGCGACCATGCGCACCAGTTCCTCGGACGCGGCGGTCATCACGTAGACCTCAATGCCGTTTTCCATCAGCTTGTTGAACAGCTCAGCCTGGCCGGTGAAGACTTTCGGCGGCTGCACTTCCATGTTCTTGACCACGTCACCTTCGTAGTAGGTGACCGGCACTGGCTTGCCCGACGCCATCATCTCGTCGACGTAGCCCTTGAGTTCCTTGAGGGTGAAGCCGGAGAAAATCTGCGCGACCCATGGGTAGCACACCATGTCGTCGACTTCGCACAGGCGGTAGTAGTAGCTGAACAGGCTTTCCTTGTGGTCGGCGGTGTCTTTGAACGGAATCAGCTTCAGGGAAGGGTCCATGGTGTCGCGGGTGATCAGGCCCTTGTTTTCCAGGTACGGCAGCAACGACTCTTCAAGGTCGTAGCGGTAACTGGTGTTGTCCATGTCGAACACCGCGAAGTTACCCTTGTTGGCATTGGCGGCAATCATCGTGTCCAGTTGCTTGGCGGCCGCCGCCGGCCAGTGTTTCAACTCGGTGGCGGCAAAGGCCTGGCTCGCAAGGCCCAGGCACAGCGCGGCGGCAAACAGTTTCGGCGCTAGCTTCATGTGCGTTTTCTCCCTGAGTGAAAGACATCGACGCTAACAAATCCCTGTGACAGTTTCCGTCCGAGCGCGACCGCTTTCGTCGTGATCGCGCCAACGCCATACACCTGGGCGCCATTCGCTTATTCCAAAAACGACAGTCACCATTCGATAACGGTATTAAATCAATAAATATCAAGCTGTTACGCTTCCCTGTTCGCAATCGCAGGCTCACGCGATTGGCTGCCTTCTCAACGGAGCTTCAATGAATCTGCCCCTGATTCTCAACTTACTGGTGTTCGTGGCCCTGTTGCTGGGCCTGGCACAAACCCGTCGTACCCACTGGAGCCTCGCCAAGAAGGTGTTGTTCGCGCTGGTACTCGGCGTGATCTTCGGTGTGGTGCTGCACGCCATTTACGGCGCCGGCAACCCGGTGCTCAAGGCCTCGATCGGCTGGTTCGACCTGGTCGGCAACGGTTACGTGCAGTTGCTGCAAATGATCGTGATCCCGCTGGTGTTCGCCTCGATCCTCAGCGCCGTGGCCCGCCTGCACAACGCCTCGTCCCTGGGCAAGATCAGCTTCCTGACCATCGGCACGCTGCTGTTCACCACGGCGATTGCGGCGCTGATCGGTATCGGCCTGACCAACCTGTTCGGCCTCACCGCCGAAGGCCTGGTGGCCGGCACCCAGGAAATGGCGCGCCTGCAAGTGATCCAGAGTGATTACGCGGGCAAGGTCGCCGACCTGAATATCCCGCAACTGCTGCTGTCGTTCATCCCGCAGAACCCGTTCGCCGACCTGGCCCGGGCCAAGCCGACGTCGATTATCAGCGTGGTGATCTTTGCTGCGTTCCTCGGGGTTGCCGCGCTGCAACTGCTCAAGGATGACGTGGAAAAAGGCCAGAAAGTCCTCAACGCCATCGACACCCTGCAAGCCTGGGTGATGCGCCTGGTGCGCCTGGTGATGAAACTCACCCCGTACGGCGTATTGGCACTGATGACCAAGGTGGTCGCCAGCTCCAACCTGCAAGACATCATCAAGCTCGGCAGTTTTGTGGTGGTGTCGTACCTCGCCCTGGGCCTGATGTTTGTGGTGCATGGCGTGCTGCTGTCCCTGGCCGGGATCAACCCGCTGCGGTTCTTCCGCAAGGTGTGGCCGGTGCTGACATTTGCCTTCACCAGCCGTTCCAGCGCCGCGAGCATCCCGCTGAGCATTGAAGCGCAGACCCGTCGCCTGGGGATTCCGCAGTCCATCGCCGGCTTTGCCGCCTCGTTTGGCGCGACGATCGGGCAGAACGGTTGTGCAGGTCTTTACCCGGCGATGCTGGCGGTAATGGTTGCGCCGACCGTGGGCATCAACCCGCTGGACCCGTTGTGGATCGCAACACTGGTGGCGATTGTGACCTTGAGTTCGGCCGGTGTGGCGGGCGTGGGCGGCGGTGCGACGTTTGCCGCACTGATCGTGCTGCCGGCGATGGGCTTGCCGGTGTCACTGGTGGCGTTGCTGATTTCGGTTGAGCCGCTGATCGACATGGGCCGTACGGCGTTGAACGTGAACGGTTCGATGACGGCGGGGGCGATTACCAGCCAGATCATGCAGCAGACGGATAAAGAGCTGCTCAATACCGATGAGCATGCGGAACTGGCGCAGGCTTAACGGCTGAACTTTGTGGCGAGGGAGCTTGCTCCCGCTGGGCTGCGCAGCAGCCCCAAAGCAGGCGACCGAGTTTTCTGAGAGATTGAGAGATCAGCTTTTAGGGCCGCTTCGCAGCCCAGCGGGAGCAAGCTCCCTCGCCACAGCAAGCTCCCTCGCCACATGAGTTTTTAGGCTTTTTCCCAAACCTCAAAGTGATACGCCGGCTTGTCACCCTCAGCCGGATTCTCGACATTCGACACCAGCTTCCACTGGTTCAAATCAAACTCGGGAAACCACGCATCCCCTTCCGGGCTCAATGCCACGCGCGTCAAATACAGGCGATCCGCTTGTTCCAGCCCCTGGGCATACAACTGCGCTCCGCCGATCAGCATCAGCTCATCCATGCCCTGCGCCTTGGCCCATTCCTCCGCCCGCTCCACGGCCGCGTCCAGTGACGGAAAAACTTCCGCACCTTCCAGCGCCAGGTCGGTCTGACGGCTGACCACAATGTTCAACCGGCCCGGCAACGGTCGACCCAGGGAATCCCAGGTCTTGCGCCCCATGATGATCGGCTTGCCCAAGGTGGTGGCCTTGAAATATTTGAAATCCCCCGGCAAATGCCAGGGCATGCTGTTGTCGACGCCGATCACACGGTTTTCACCGAGGGCTGCGATCAGGCTTAAAGGGAGAGTTTTTTTCATGGCGACGAGAATACCAGAGCCGCGCGCGGCATACCCCAACCGGCGTTCCAGCGGTTATGCTCCAGACTCACTGGCTCAACAGGACGACGCGTGACTGCTCTGAATCCCCTGCAAACACTCTGGCTGACCGAAACCGTGCGCCTGCGGGAGGAACACGCGGGCGCCCTGGAAGACCAGGAAGCCAATCGCCTGGCCCGCAGCACCGGCGGTGACTTGCCCACGCGCATCCAGAACCGTGCGCTGTGGCTGGCCGAACGCGATGGCCTGACCGCCGCCCTGACCCGCTGGCTGCAAGGTGCGCGCCTGGCGCTGATCCTGCTGGCGGTGGTCGCTATTATCAGCGGCGCCGGCCTGGCGTTTGCCGCACTGGGCAATGGCCTGGTGCCGGTGAATGTGTTCTGGGCCCTGGGCAGCCTGCTGGGCTTTAACCTGATCCTGTTGTTGAGCTGGGCCCTGGGCCTGTTGTTTGCCGGTGAACACGGCGCCAGCCTCGGGCGCCTGTGGTTATGGCTCAGCGAAAAACTCGCCCGCGACGCCAAGGCTGCGCAACTGGCGCCCGCCCTGCTGCTGTTGCTGCAACGGCGCAAACTCAATCGCTGGGCCGTCGGCGTGCTGGTCAACTGCCTATGGCTATTGGCGCTGCTCAGCGCCATGGTGATCCTGCTGACGCTGTTGGCCACTCGGCGCTACGGCTTTGTGTGGGAAACCACCATTTTGCGGGCCGACACCTTTGTCGCCGTGACCCAAACCCTTGGCGCCCTGCCGGCGTTGCTGGGCTTCAGCGTGCCCACCGTCGAGATGATCCGCGCCAGCGGCGATGCCGCCCTGAATATCGAAAGTGCCCGCCAGGCCTGGGCCGCCTGGCTGGTGGGCGTGCTGCTGGTGTACGGTATCCTGCCGCGGCTGATCCTCGCGCTGCTGTGCCTGTGGCGCTGGAAACGCGGGCGCGCCGCCTTGAGCCTCGACCTCAACCTGCCCGGCTACAGCCAACTGCGCGAACGGCTGATGCCCAGCAGCGAACGGCTTGGCGTCAACGATGCAGCGCCCGACCAATTGCATCACGTGACCGGCGGCGTCAGTGAACTGCAAAGTGACGGCGCCCTGCTGGTGGCTATCGAGCTGGACGAACAGCGCCCGTGGCCGCCGAAGCTCCCGGCCAGCGTCAAGGACGCCGGCATCCTCGACAGCCGCGAATCGCGCAACAAGCTGCTGGAACAGCTCACTCGCTTCCCGCCCGCACGCCTGGCCATCGCCTGCGACCCACGGCGCTCGCCGGATCGCGGCAGCCTCGCGCTGATCGCCGAACTGGCCCGCAGCGCCACAGCCACCCGGGTCTGGCTGCTGCAGGCGCCGGCGGGCCAGGCCCTGGACGCAGAACGCCTGGGTGATTGGCACACAGCACTGCAACAGTTGGAGATTCCGTTCGCCGATTGCGCGCCGCTCACTTGGCTGGAGACCGGTCATGACTAAGCCCCTGAAACTCGCGGTGGTCGGCCACACCAACGTCGGCAAGACCTCACTGTTGCGCACCCTCACGCGAGACGTCGGTTTTGGTGAAGTGTCCCATCGGCCCAGCACCACCCGGCACGTCGAGGGCGCACGCCTGTCGGTAGATGGCGAAGCCTTGCTGGAGCTGTACGACACCCCCGGCCTGGAAGATGCCATCGCCCTGCTCGACTACCTCGAACGCCTGGACCGCCCCGGCGAACGCCTCGACGGCCCGGCTCGGCTGGCGCGTTTTCTGGAAGGCAGCGAGGCCCGCCAGCGTTTCGAGCAGGAAGCCAAGGTGCTGCGCCAACTGCTGGCCTCGGATGCTGGCCTCTACGTAATCGACGCCCGTGAACCGGTGCTGGCCAAATATCGCGACGAGCTGCAAGTACTGGCCAGCTGCGGCAAACCGCTGCTGCCGGTGCTCAATTTTGTCAGCAGCGCCGACCACCGCGAGCCGGACTGGCGCGAAGCCCTGGCCCGCCTTGGCCTGCACGCACTGGTGCGTTTCGACAGCGTGGCGCCGCCGGAAGACGGCGAGCGCCGCCTGTATGAAAGCCTCGCCCTGCTGCTGGAAAATTCCCGTGGGCAACTGGAGCGGCTGATCCTCGACCAGGAAGCCCAACGCCAGGCCCGCCAGCAAAGCGCGGCGCGGCTGATTGCCGAACTGCTGATCGACTGCGCCGCCTGCCGCCGCAGCGTAGTCAGCGAAGCTGAATTGGAGCAACAAGCCATCAGCGAACTGCGCAAAGCCGTGCGCCAGCGCGAACAAAAGTGTGTGGAGGCCCTGCTCAAACTGTTCGGCTTCCGCCCCCAAGACGCCGCCGCCAGCGACTTGCCGCTGCTGGACGGCCGTTGGGGCGATGACCTGTTCAACCCCGAAACCCTCAAGCAACTGGGCGTGCGGGTCGGCGGCGGCATCGCGGCCGGCGCGGCAGCCGGTGCGGGTGTGGATCTACTGGTGGGCGGCCTGACTCTCGGCGCCGCCGCCCTCGCCGGGGCCATCGCCGGCGGTGCCCTGCAAACTGCTCGCAGCTATGGCAGCCGCCTGTTGGGCAAGATCAAGGGCCAGCGCGAGCTGACCGTCGACGACAGCGTGCTGCGCCTGTTGGCCCTGCGCCAGCGGCAACTGCTCAAGGCCCTGAACCTGCGCGGGCATGCGGCGATCCACAGCATCAAGGTCGACACGCCCCAGGACAAGACCTGGCGCGAAGGCAAGCTGCCGGAAGCCCTGAACAGGGCCCGCGCCCACCCGCAATGGTCGTCCCTCAACCCGCATCCGAAACTGAGCCAGGCCGAGCGCCAGGAACAGATCGAAGCCCTGGCCCAGCGCCTCGACGAGACCTAAGCCGCCAACAGGTGCCGGGCCTTGGACTTCAGCACCTCAAGGTCCAGCACCGGCACGTGCATTTCCTTGGCCTGTTCATCCCAGTGACGCATGCGCAGACTCACGGCGCACAGCGGGTCCTGCTCAAACGCCCGGGCTTCTTCGGCCGTCATCACGCCGCCCTGGTAACCCAGGGTGCGGCGGCTGGCTTCGCTCAGGCGCGCGTAGTAATCCGGCTGGCTGAAGGTCAGGTAACGCTTGGCCTGCACGTGGTATTCCACCAGCTTGGCCATGCGCTCGCTGAAACCTGCCCGGCGCAGATAATCAGCGCCCAGCCGTTCATGGCTGACCACGCCATAACCGCCCATGTTCTCGCCGCCTTGACCGCAGATGTGCCCGATATCGTGGAAGAACGCCGCCAGCACCACTTCATCATCGAAGCCTTCAGCCATGGCCAACTGCGCCGCCTGGGACATGTGCTCGATCTGCGACACCGGCTCACCGATGTAATCGGCGGTGCCGTGCTGTTCGTATAAGCCAAAGACTTCGGCGATTGCCTGCTCAGCGTTCATCACGCATTCCCCCATAGCTCTGTGATATTGCGCTCGGCCATCGCGGGCCCGACGCTCATGCCCACACCCGTGTGCATCAACGCCGCACTCACCCCCGGTGCCGCCCGCAGGAACGAGAACGGCGCCGGCCCACGGGAACCATAGACGCCCTGCCAGCGCTCCACGACCTGGATCTTGCAGCCCAGGGTGTGCTCCGCCAGCTCGATCATCCAGTTGTCCACCTGTTCGGCGTTGAACGGTGATGGATCGCTGCCGTAATGATGGGAATCCCCGATGATCAGTTCACCGTACGGTGTCGGACTGATCAGCAGGTGGATGCCGTTTTCATGCAGGTGCGGCACCTCACGCAGGATTTCAGCCTGCACCGGCGCCGCTTCCGGCAGATCCGCAAAAGCGCCGTAGTGCACGCAGCTGAGACCGGTCAGCAGGGCATGTTGCAGGTTCAAATCCACAGCAGGCCGGGCGCGCAGCATTTGCAGGCGGCAGATTTGCGGGTTGAGTTCGGCGATCTGCTCGGCCAGCAAAGTCTGGTAGTCGTGGCCGGAGCAGACAATGATCTGCTCGCCGCGAAAGGAGCCGGCGCTGGTGTGCACCTGGCCGGGCTCGATGTCGCGTACCAGGGTGGAGAAGTGAAACTCCACGTTGAGTTCGCGGCCAAGGTAGTTGATCAGCGCCGGGATGGCTTCCCGGGAATACAGTTGTTGATCGTCCAGGCCATGGAGCGCAGCGCGGTGATGGGCGAACTGGCCGCCGTACAGGTCTTGCAGCGCTGCACCCCGGAGCAGTTCGACGCGATAACCGTGCTCCTGGGCGCGCCCGGCGCAGAAGGCTTCAAGCAGGTGCTCTTCGGCTTCGGTGCGGGCGAACAGGTAGGAGCCATTGCGCTTGAGCTGGATGCCGGCGAGTTGCGCCCACTGGCCCCAGATATCGTGGCTTTCACGGGCCAGGTCGAGCATCGGCCCGGGCGGCTGGCCGGTGACCAGAGCCTGGCCAAAGTTGCGCACGGAGGCGCCCAGCGGTGTGGCGCTGCGTTCGAAGACCTTGACCTTGAGGCCGCGCTTGGCGGCCGCGTAGGCGTGGGACAGGCCGAGGATGCCGGCGCCGATGATCAGCAGTTGTGTCATGAAGTGATGTCCTGAATTCGAGACCGCTATCGCAGGCAAGCCAGCTCCCACATTGGAAGGTATTCACAATCCAAAATGTGGGAGCCGGGCTTGCCCGCGATGAGGCCATCAGCCCAAACGAAATGCCTACTGGCCGGCCACCTTTTCCGACTTACCGTCATAGCGCTTGCGCCATTCGGTCAGGATGCTGTCGCGGTTTTTCGAGGCCCAGGCAAAGTCGTTCTTGATCAACCGCTGTTCGTAGTCAGCCGGCAATTCGGTCTGCGGCTTGGCAATCCCCGGCTGGGCCAGGACCGCGAAGTTTTCCTTGTACAACTCCATCGCCGCCGGGCTTGCGGAGAAGTCGGCGAGTTTCTGTGCCGCGTCCGCATGGGCGGTGCCTTTGATCACGGCGGTAGCCTCGATGTCCCAACCCAGGCCTTCTTTCGGCAGGATGATGTCCAGCGGTGCACCCTGGCGCTTCAGTTGAACGGCCGGGTATTCGAAGGAAATGCCGATCGGGAATTCACCCGATGCCGCCAGCTTGCACGGCTTGGAACCGGAGTGAACGTACTGGCCAATGTTCTGGTGCAGGTCGTCCATGTACTGCCAGCCCTGCTTTTCGCCGAAGGTCTGCAACCAGGCGCTCACATCCAGGAAACCGGTGCCGGACGAGGCCGGGTTGGGCATGACGATCTTGCCCTTGTACTCAGGCTTGGTCAGGTCCTGCCAGCTAACCGGCTTGCTCAGGCCCTGCTTTTCAGCTTCGACGGTGTTGAAGCAGATGGTTGCGGCCCACACGTCCATGCCGACCCAGGCCGGCGGGTTGGCGGCGTCGCGGTAGTTCGCGCCGATCTTGCTCAAGTCGGCCGGTGCGTAGTTTTGCAGCATGCCTTGCTGGTCGAGGATCGCCAGGCTGGACGCCGCCAGGCCCCACACTACATCAGCCTGCGGGCGAGCTTTTTCGGCCAGCAGCTTGGCGGTGATGATGCCGGTAGAGTCGCGCACCCATTTGATCTCGATGTCCGGGTTAACCTTTTCGAAGGCCTGTTTGTAGGTCTTCAATTGCTCGGCTTCGAGGGCCGTGTACACGGTCAACTCGGTCTTGGCGGCAAAGGCATTCAGGCTGAACGCAGTGAGCACAGCAGCGGCTAACGCCAGGGGCTTGAACATGGTGCAGTTCCTTTATGGGTGAATTATTGGCCGGGCGCGGTTTGGCGCCAGGCCTGGGAGCGGCGCAACAAGCCGCGTGAGGCCCACGCCAGCAGCAGGGACACGCCCGCCGAGGTGAACAGAATCAGGGTCGACATGGCCGCCGCGCCGCCGACGTTGCCGGCGTCGTCCATGTTCAGCACGGCGACGGCGGCGAGGATGGTGTCGGGGCTGTAGAGGAAGATTGCGGCGGAAACGGTGGTCATCGCCGACACGAACAGGTAGCGCACGATGTCCAGCAACGCCGGCAGGCAGATCGGCACGGTGACCCGCAAGTAATGGCGGTACAGCGGCGCCTTCAGCGACAGCGCGGCGGCTTCGAACTCCGCATCCAGTTGGCGCAAGGCCGTAGTGGCGGTCATTTGTGCGGTGGTCAAATAGTGAGCAATGGTGCACACCACCAGCAAGCTCATGGTTCCGTAGAACACATGCAGCGGGTTGCCATTGAGGTTGAAAAAGAACACGTAGCCCAGGCCCAGCACCAACCCCGGCACCGCCATCGGCACGAAGCTGAGCATGCGCAATGCCAGGTTCAGGCCCTTCTGGCCGCGGGTTTTTTCCATCAGGTAGGCGCCGGTGAAGATCAGCACGCTGCCGATCAACGCGGTGCACAGGGCCATGGTGATGCTGTTGCGATAGGCCAGCCAACCGCCGCCGGCCGTGTCTTCGAACTGGTAGTGGGCCAGCGACAGCGACAGGTTGTAGGGCCAGAATTTCACCAGCGATGAATAGACCGCCATGCCGAACACCAACAGCAAGGTCGCGCAGATCAGCAGGACGACGGCCAGGTAGCAGCTATCCCGCAGCTTCGACGGCGCCGGCTGGAACACCTGGGCGCGGCCGCTCATGGAGTCGCCATGCCGGCGACGCAACCAGGCGTCCACACCGAAGCTGAACAGCGCCGGCAGCAGCAGGACCATGCCGATCAAGGCGCCCCGGCCGAATTGTTGCTGGCCGACCACGGCCTTGTAGGCTTCCAGCGCCAGCACCTGGTAGTCGCCACCGACGACGACGGGCACGCCGAAGTCAGTGATGGTCAGGGTGAACACCAGGCAAAACGCGGCGAACACCGCCTGGCGGGTCGCGGGCCAGGTGATGCTGCGAAACGCCCGGGACGGGCTGGCGCCCATGCTCGATGCGGCATCGAACAATCGCGCATCCGCCAGGGAAAGCGCCGACAACAAAATCATCAAGGCATGGGGAAAGGTGTAGATCACTTCACCGAGCACGATGCCCCAGAAACCATAGATGTTGTCCGACAGCAGCCCCCGCAGCATGCCCTGGTTACCGAACAGGTAGACCAATGCGATCCCCGGCAGCATCGACGGCGCCATCAACGGCAGCAGCGACATGCCGCGCCAGATCGCCTTGCCGGGAATCAACGTGCGTTGCAGGGCGTAGGCAAACAGATAAGCCAGCGGTACGACGATGGCCGCCACGCTGAGGGAAACTTTCAGGCTGTTACCCAGCAACCAGTGAAAGTTATCGCTGGTGACCAACTCCCGCGCGGCCACCAGGCCGCCGCCCTGCCCGGCTTCACTGCTGAAGCCGCGCCAGAAGATAGCCGCCAGCGGCATCAGCACCGCAACGCTCAACAGGCACAGCCAGAGCAGCTTGCCGCCGACCACAAAAATACGGTCGCCGACGTCGGCACGGGAAACCTGTCGAGCCACGTTATCGGGTATCGGCAGCGTCATATCGCGGGCCATCTCAGGCAAACACCTGCAGGCTGCGCGGGGGCAGCGCGACCCAGATGTCCTGGGCGCCGAGGCGCGGCATGGCTTCCGGGGCCAGCTCGGCCAGCAGCGGATGGCCAGGCAGTTGGTCCAGCTCGAAGCTCATGCGGCAGCGGTTGCCGAGGAAGGTGATCTCGCGGACCTTGGCCGGGAACAGGTTTTCTTCATGCACCGGCGGGTTGACGCTGATGGCTTCCGGGCGGCAGAACAGACGGCCCGACTTTGCAACGCCTGCGTTGTCCGCCAGGCGCATATTCATCCCGCCGACCTGGGCGTGGCTGGCGCTGTTGCGGCTGAACGGCAGCCAGTTGCCCTGGCCGACAAACTCGGCCACGAACGGCGTGGCCGGGCGGTCGTAGATTTCCTGGGGCGTGGCGTATTGCTCGACCTTGCCGTTGTTCATCACGGCGATGCGGTCGGCCATCAACATGGCCTCGTCCTGGTTGTGGGTGACCATCAACGTGGTGATGCCCAGGCGGCGTTGCAGCTGGCGCAGCTCGGTGCACAGATGCTCGCGCACCCGGGCGTCGAGGGCCGACATGGGTTCGTCCAGCAGCAGCAAGGATGGCGCCGGTGCCAACGCGCGGGCCAGGGCTACACGTTGTTGCTGGCCGCCGGAGAGTTGGCCGGGGTATTTTTTTTCGCTGCCTACCAGGCCCACCAGTTCCAGCATCTGCCCGACGCGCTTGCGCACTTCATCGCGACCACTGCCGGTGAGGCCGTAGCCGATGTTTGCTTCGACAGTGAGATTGGGAAACAGCGCGTAGGACTGGAACAGGATGCCGTAGTCCCGCGCCTGGGGTGCCAGTAGGGAAACGTCGCGTTCGCCGAGGTACAACTCGCCGCTGTCCTGACGCTCCAGACCTGCGATGCAGCGCAGCAAGGTGGTCTTGCCGCAGCCCGACGGGCCCAGCAGGCACACCAGTTCGCCGGCGGCGACGTCCAGGGACACGTTATCCAGCGCGGTGAAGGCGCCGAAGCGTTTCTGTACACCGCGCACTTTCATTGGCGCGCCGGGGTTGCTCAGGACTGTGTTCATGGAGGCACCTCATCAAACTGATGAAGCTCATCCTAGGCAGGCAATGCGTCCCTCTTGTGGCAGAAAGGCAAAACGTGGCGATAGTGGTATTGGTGGATTTGGGTAGGGCTTGAGGAAGGTTTTGCCTGGACCGGCGCCATCGCGGGCAAGCCCGGCTCCCACAGTTGATCGAGTCGGGCCAGCGAAATGCATTCCAACTGTGGGAGCTGGCTTGCCTGCGATGGCGCCTTCAGATCGGCGACATTTCCTGCGCCAACCCCAGAAACGCCGCCGGCAACCGCGCACTCTTTCTCTCTTTGAGGCAGTACAAGTACTCAGGAATCTGCGGGGCATTCTCGATGGTCAGCACACGCAATTGCGGGTCGTGGGGCACTTCCTGACGGGCAATGATGCTGATGCCGATATTGCGCAGCACCGCCTCACGGATCGATTCCCGGCTGCCGATCTCCAGCAGCGGCCCGTAATTCACGCCGGCACCCTGCAGCATTTCTTCGGTCAATCGGCGGGTGGTGGAGCCCGGTTCGCGCATCAGCAAGGTGTGCCCGGCCAGCGCGGTCAGCGGTACATGGTCGAGCACCGCCAGAGGATGGTTGCGATGCACCGCCAGCACCAGCGGGTCCATGCCCAGCACCCGGCGAATCAGGCGCGGGTCTTCAAGCAACTGGGATGAGGCGGCGACGTCGACGCGGTAATCATCCAGCGCTTCCAGCACTTGCTGGGAGTTGCCGATTTCCACCGAAACCTCGACCTGCGGCAGCCGCTCGCGGAAGGTTTTGACCAGGTCGAGGATGTAATACGGCGCCGTCGCGGCAATCCTCAACGCGCCTTGCACCTGGCCACTGTTGCGCAGGAAAAACTCGATATCCGCTTCCTGCTGCAACAGCGCCTTGACCATCGGCAACAGCCGCGCGCCTTCGTCGCTGACGGTGAGGCGGCGCCCGCCGCGGTAGAACAACTCTACCGAGTACTGGCTTTCCAGGTGACGAATCTGGGTGGTCACCGTGGGCTGGCTCAGCCCGAGCTTTTTCGCCGCCTGGGTAATACTGCCCAGGCGGGCGACCATGTAAAACGCCTTCAGCTCGGCACTCAGCACACCATCCTCTCATCGACTATTTGCGCAACAGGCGCAGACCATTGAACACCACCAGCAGGCTCACGCCCATGTCGGCGAACACCGCCATCCACATGGTGGCCATTCCGAGGAAGGTCACCGCCAGGAAGATCGCCTTGATCACCAGGGCCAGGGCGATGTTCTGCTTGAGGATACTCGACGTTTGCCGCGACAGCCGAATGAATGCCGGAATCTTGCGCAGGTCATCGTCCATCAGCGCCACGTCGGCGGTCTCGATGGCGGTGTCGGTACCGGCGGCCGCCATGGCAAAACCGATCTCGGAACGGGCCAGCGCCGGGGCGTCGTTGATGCCGTCACCGACCATGCCGACCCGGTGGCCCTTGGCGTAGAGCGCTTCGATGGCTTGCAGTTTATCGGTGGGCAACAGGTCGCCCTGGGCCTGGTCGATGCCGACCTGATCGGCGATCGCCTTGGCGGTGTGGGTGTTGTCGCCGGTAAGCATCAGGGTCTTGATGCCCAGGTCATGCAACTGCTGGATGGCTTCGCGACTGGTGTCCTTCACGGTGTCGGCCACGGCGAACAGCGCCAGCGGGCCGGACTTGTCCAGCAACAGGACCACGGACTTGCCTTGTTTTTCCAGGGCGAAGAGCTTCTTCTCCAGGGCCGGCGAGCACAGGTTCAGCTCTTCCACCAGACGGTGGTTGCCCAGGTAATAGACTTCGCCGTTGATCTCGCCCTTCACACCGCGACCGGTCAGGGCCTCGAAGTTATCCACAGTGTGCACGCTGAGATTCTTATCCACAGCCGCGTTGGCGATCGCCAGGGACACCGGGTGATCGGAACGCCCGGCCAGGCTGGCGGCCAGGGCCGGCGCACTGTCTTGCATGTTCGGGAACAGCGCCAGGTAATCGGTTTGCACCGGCTTGCCGTGGGTGATGGTGCCGGTCTTGTCGAGGGCCAGGTAGTCGAGCTTGTAACCACCCTCCAGGTACACGCCGCCTTTGATCAGGATGCCTTTGCGCGCCGCGGCAGCCAGGCCACTCACGATGGTCACCGGAGTGGAAATCACCAGCGCACAAGGGCACGCGACCACCAGTAACACCAGTGCGCGATAGATCCAGTCGAACCAGACGCCGCCCATGAACAGTGGCGGAATCAGGGCCACACCCAAGGCAAAGAGGAACACTGCAGGGGTGTAGATTTTCGAGAAGCTGTCGACAAACCGCTGCGTCGGCGCGCGGGCGCCCTGGGCCTGTTCCACGGCGTGGATGATCCGCGCCAGGGTGGAGTTGTTGGCGGCGGCGGTGACTTTGTACTCCAGGGAACCGGCCTGGTTGATGGTGCCCGCGAAGACTTTGTCGCCCACGGTCTTTTCAATCGGCAGGCTTTCGCCGGTGATCGGCGCCTGGTCGATGGCGGACTGGCCGGAGGTGACTACGCCATCCAGGCCAATACGCTCGCCGGGACGAACCCGCACGATGGCGCCCAGTTCGATGACTTTGACGTCTTGTTCAACCCAACTGCCGTCAGCCTGACGCACAGTGGCCTGCTCCGGCGTCATCTGCATCAAGCCGCTGATGGCATTGCGCGCGCGGTCGAGGGATTTGGCCTCAATCAGTTCGGCCACGGTGAACAGGAACATCACCATCGCCGCTTCCGGCCACTGGCCAATAAGGATCGCACCGGTCACGGCGATGCTCATCAGGGCGTTGATGTTCAGGTTGAGGTTCTTCAGGGCGATCCAGCCCTTTTTATAGGTAGTGAGGCCGCCGCTGAAGATCGAGATCAATGCGACCAGGGCAATCACCCACGTCGGGGCGGCGTTGGTGAAGTGCAGCACTTCGGCGCCCAAGGCACCGACACCGGACACAGCCAGCGGCCACCAGTGTTTCTTCGCAGGCGGTGCGGCCGGGGCCACGCCTTCTTCGATGGGGTCTGCCTGCATGCCCAGGGACTTGATGGCCTCGACAATCGGCGCAGTAGTCGGCAGGTCGTGGGTCACGCCGAGGATGCGGTTAATCAGGTTGAATTCCAGCTGCTGCACGCCGGCGAGCTTGCCCAGTTTGTTCTGGATCAGCGTCTGTTCGGTGGGGCAGTCCATGGCTTCGATGCGGAAGGTGCTCAGCCGCGAGCCCGCTGTCGGGGCTTCGGTCAGCTTCACCAGCGCAGGCGCGGCCTTGCTGGAACAGCAGGAATCACCATGGCTGCCATGGTCGTGCTTCTGCACAGGTTGCAGCTTGGGGCCATGATCGTGCGCGTGGTCATGATCATGGTCGTGCTTGTGCGGGGTGTGGATGGAGTCGCTCATTCTGTCGCGTCCGTAAAGGTGCCTGTTGCCAAGTAAAGACCCTGTAGCCACTATAGGGTCAAGCACCCTTTTGGAGATTGCTGCGATGAAGATCGGCGAATTGGCAAAATTGACGGATTGCCAGGTGGAAACCATCCGTTATTACGAGAAGGAAGGACTGCTGCCGCCGCCTGCGCGCAGTGACGGTAATTACCGGCTGTACACCCAGGCGCACACCGAACGGCTGGTGTTTATCCGCAATTGCCGCAGTCTGGACATGACGCTTGAGGAGATTCGCAGCCTGCTGGGCCTGCGGGACAGCCCTCAGGACCAGTGCGAAAGCGTGAACGCATTGATCGACGAGCACATTCACCACGTCAAGGCGCGGATCGACGGGCTGCTGGCATTGCAGGAACAGTTGCTCGACCTGCGCCAACGCTGTGGCGGCGGGCCGGATCTGGATCAGTGCGGGATTTTGCAGCGGCTGGAAGTCAGCGGGAGTGTCGCGGCCAGCGAGGCTGAGCCCTCGCATGTGGGCAGGAGCCACGGCCATTGAGAAGCGTGGCGCCATCGCGGGCAAGCCCGCTCCCACAGGGGAATGCATTTCAACTGTGGGAGCGGGCTTGCCTGCGATGCAGACACTGCGGTCTCAGATCGCTACATCAGCCTTGATGCTCGGGTCGGCGTCGTAGCCCACGATTTCAAAGTCTTCGAATTTGTAATCGTAGATCGACTCGGGTTTGCGCTTGATCACCAGTTCCGGCAGCTTCTTCGGCGTGCGCGCCAGCTGGGTCTGGATCTGTTCCATATGGTTGCTGTACGCATGGGTGTCGCCCGTGGTGACGATGATCTCGTGAGGGATCAGGTCGCACTGCTGGGCCAGCATATGGGTGAGCAACGCCAGGGCCGCGGTGTTGTACGGCAGGCCGAGGAATACGTCGGAGCTGCGGATATACAACTGCATCGACAGGTGACCGTCATGCACAAACGCCTGGTACAGCAGGTGGCACGGCGGCAGGGCCTGCTTGCCGTCGCGGGCGTTCTGCTGAGGGCTCTTGGTCTCGTCCGGCAGGTACTCGACGTTCCAGCCGTGGAACAGGATGCGGCGGCTGTTGGGGTTGGTCTTCAACGTCTCGACCATGTAGTCGATCTGGTTGATCTTGCCGCCGTCCTTGGTTGGCCAGGCGGTCCACTGCTCGCCGTACACCGGGCCCAGGTCGCCGTCTTCGGTGGCCCATTCGTCCCAGATCTTTACGCCGTTTTCATTCAGCCACTTGATGTTGGTGTTGCCGCTCAACATCCAGATCAATTCGTTGGCGATGCTTTTGAAGTGAAGCTTCTTGGTGGTCAGCAGCGGGAAGCCGTCGGCCAAGCTATGCCGAAACTGACGGGCAAACACGGCCTTGGTGCCGGTGCCGGTGCGGTCGCCCTTGGTCAGGCCATTGGTCACGACATCGTTCAGTAGTTCGAGATATTGCTTCATGTGTATACCTGTATCGTTGAAGCCGGGACCCTCGGGCCCCGGCGTTCGAATTTAAAGCGCGGTGTTCTTGATGCCTTGGGGGCGATTGTAAGCCCACCACAGCAGGCCCAGGCCGGCGATGATCATCGGCAGGCTGAGAATCTGACCCATGGTCACCCAGCCCCACGCCAGGTAGCCCAACTGCGCATCCGGGACCCGGACGAACTCGACGATAAAGCGGAAGATCCCGTAGAACAACGCGAACATGCCCGACACGGCCATGGTTGGGCGTGGCTTGCGCGAGAAGATATAAAGGATCAGGAACAGCGCCACCCCTTCCAGGGCGAACTGGTAGAGCTGCGACGGGTGCCGCGGCAACTGCGCCGGGTCGCTGAACGGCGGGAACACCATGGCCCACGGCACATCGCTCGGCTTGCCCCACAATTCGGCGTTGATGAAGTTGCCGATACGCCCGGCACCCAGGCCAATCGGCACGAACGGGGCGACGAAGTCCATCAGCTGGAAGAACGACTTGCCGTTACGCCGGCCAAACCACCAGGCGGCGATCATCACGCCCACAAACCCGCCGTGGAACGCCATGCCGCCCTTCCACACCTCGAAGATCAGCGTCGGGTTGGCGATGTAGGCTGGCAGGTCGTAGAACAGCACATACCCCAGGCGTCCGCCGACGATGACCCCCATCGACATCCAGAACACCATGTCGGAGAGCTTCTCCTTGGTCCAGGTCGGGTCGAAACGGTTCAGGCGCCGGGAAGCCAGCAGCCAGGCACCGCCGATGCCGATCAGGTACATCAACCCGTACCAGTGGATTTGCAGCGGACCGATGGCCACGGCCACCGGGTTGATCTGCGGGTAAGGCAGCATTGCGACTCCTCGTTAAATCAATAGTCATGGCGCATCGGACCATGCCGGTGCGCGATTAAGCCTGCGTTACAGCAAAAAATTCAGCCCTACGCAAAACAGCAGCCCGGCGAACAGCCGCTTGAGCAAGCGCGGCGACAACCGGTGCGCCAGGCGCGCGCCGAAACGGGCGGCCACCATGCTGGTCAGGGCAATGCCCAGCAGCGCCGGCAAATACACAAAGCCGAGACTATGATCGGGCAGCAGCGGATCATGCCAGCCCAGAATCATGAAACTTAACGCACTGGCCAGGGCAATCGGCAAGCCGCAGGCCGATGAAGTGGCCACCGCCTGCTGCATCGGCACGCTGCGCCAGGTCAGGAACGGCACGGTCAACGAACCGCCACCCGTACCGAAAATCGCCGACGACCAGCCAATCACCCCGCCCGCCAACGTCAGGCCCAGCTTGCCCGGCACCTGGCGGCTGGCCTTGGGCTTGAGCTCCAGGGTCATCTGCACGGCGATCACCAGGGCGAATACACCAATGATTTTCTGTAGATGCGGCCCGGAGATCGCCTCGGCGGTCAGCGCGCCGACGCCTGCGCCCAGCAGGATGCCCACGGCCATCCATACGAAGATCGGCCAGCGCACCGCGCCGCGTCGGTGATGCTCACGCACCGCATTCACCGACGTGAAGATAATAGACGCCAGGGACGTGCCCACAGCCAGGTGGGTCAGCACCGAGGGATCAAAGCCCTGCAAGGTGAAACTGAACACCAGCACCGGCACAATAATGATGCCGCCGCCCACGCCGAACAGCCCCGCGAGCATGCCCGCACAGGAACCCAGCAGCAAATACAGCAGAAATTCCATGGCAGCCCCCGAAAACAGACCGGCATGTTAACGGATGCAAAGCACAGGGTTCTATGGGTAGAGTGGGCAAAACACAAAGGGATCGCCTTATGTGCCTGATTGTTTTCGCCTGGCGGCCGGGACACGCCCAGCCGCTGATCGTCGCGGCCAACCGTGATGAATTTTATGCCCGGCCCAGCTTGCCGTTGGCCCAATGGCTGGATGTGCCTCATGTTTACGCGGGCCGCGACCAGGAAGCGGGCGGGACCTGGCTGGGGGTTGGCGCAGATGGGCGCTTTGCGGCGCTGACCAATATTCGGGATCCGCACCAGCCGCCGGCGCGCAAGTCCAGGGGTGAGTTGGTAGCGCGCTTTCTCAGTGGTTCGCTGCCGATTGATGACTATTTGGCCGATGTTAACGGCAGGTCAATTGAATATGCCGGGTTTAACCTGTTGGTCGGAACGCGGGATGAACTGTGGCATTACAACGCCAAGGATTCAGCGCCGACTCAATTGGTGGCGGGGGTCTATGGGTTATCCAATGCAGGGCTGGATACACCGTGGCCGAAGTTGGTGAAGGCCA
Source organism: Pseudomonas yamanorum (assembly GCF_013386765.1). Lineage (GTDB taxonomy): Bacteria > Pseudomonadota > Gammaproteobacteria > Pseudomonadales > Pseudomonadaceae > Aquipseudomonas > Aquipseudomonas yamanorum_A. Next base: position 516,290 of record NZ_JACARE010000018.1, on the reverse strand, counting down.
AGGCGGCGCTGGAGACCTTATTGGAAGATCCGCAGCCTGAGGCCTTGCTGGGGATTTTGAGCGACCCGCAAACCGCACCGTTTGCCGACCTGCCGGACACCGGCGTGGGGTTGGCGACGGAGAGTTTATTGTCGAGTGTGTTCATTGCCAGCCCCAGCTATGGGACGCGGGCGAGTACGGCGCTGATTGTGAATGCCGACGGGAGGCGGCATATGGTGGAGCGCAGTTTTGGACCGTATGGTGGCCAGCTGGGTGAGGTTGAACTGAAGGTCTAATTACTCACGTAGCAGCTGTCGAGCCTTGGCGAGGCTGCGTTGGCGGTGTGCCTGACACACCGCGGACGCAGCCTCGCCAAGGCTCGACAGCTGCTACGTACGCGTTACCCATCTATAAGGTTTTTGCAGACGCCGGATTGATCATCCGCGCCAACCCAAGGTTCTTCAGCGCCAATTGCAGCGAGCTGTGGATAACTTGCGGGTTGTCGATGGTCATCAACTCCGCCAGCAGCTCCTTGGCCCGGCTCAAATTGATCTGGCGCAGCATCCATTTCACCTTCGGCAAGTTGGTGGCGTTCATCGACAGGCTGTCAAAGCCCATTGCCATCAACAGCACCGCCGCCGCCGGGTCACCGGCCATCTCGCCGCAGATACTCACTTGCTTGCCTTCGGCATGGGCGTCGCGCACCACGTTCTGCAAGGCTTGCAGCACTGCCGGGTGCAGGTAGTCGTAAAGGTCGGCCACCCGCGGGTTGTTGCGGTCCACGGCCAGCAGGTACTGGGTCAGGTCGTTGGAGCCCACCGACAGGAAGTCCACCTGCCGCGCCAGCTCTTTAGCCTGGTACACCGCCGCCGGAATCTCGATCATCACGCCAATCGGCGGCATCGGCACGTCGGCGCCTTCGTCGCGCACTTCGCCCCAGGCCCGGTGGATCAGGTGCAGGGCTTCTTCCAGCTCGTGGGTGCCGGAGATCATCGGCAGCAAAATGCGCAGGTTGTTCAGGCCTTCGCTGGCCTTGAGCATGGCGCGGGTCTGGACGAGGAAGATTTCAGGGTGGTCGAGGGTAACGCGAATGCCGCGCCAGCCAAGGAAGGGGTTGTCTTCCTTGATGGGGAAATACGACAGTGACTTGTCGCCGCCAATGTCCAGGCTGCGCATGGTCACCGGTAACGGATGGAAGGCGGACAGTTGCTCGCGATAAATCGCCAGCTGCTCCTTCTCACTCGGAAAACGCTGGTTGATCATGAACGGCACTTCGGTGCGGTACAGCCCTACACCTTCGGCGCCGCGCTGTTGCGCCCGAGCCACGTCCGCCAGCAGGCCGGTGTTGACCAGCAGCGGTACGCGGTGGCCGTCGAGGGTCACGCACGGCAGTTCCCGCAGGGCATCAAGGCCCTGGGACAGCTGGCGTTCCTCTTCCACCACTTCGGCGTATTGCTTGCGCAGCACTTCGCTGGGGTTGGTGTAGACCTCGCCGTGATAGCCGTCGACGATCATTTCGATGCCGTCGACCTTGGAATACGGCAGGTCCACCAGGCCCATCACCGTCGGAATGCCCATGGCCCGGGCCAGGATCGCGACGTGGGAGTTGCCCGAACCCAATACTGAGACCAGTCCCACCAGTTTGCCTTCGGGCACTTCGCCGAGCATCGTGGCGGTCAGTTCTTCACTGATCAGGATGGTGTTGTCGGGGTACACCAACGTGGTCGAGCGCTCTTCCTGCAGGTAGGCCAGCAGACGGCGACCGAGGTCCTTCACGTCCGAGGCGCGTTCGCGCAGATAGGCGTCGTCCATCAATTCGAAACGGTTGACGTGATCGGTGACCACCTGGCGCAGCGCGCCCTGGGCCCACTGGCCGGTCTTGATCACGTCCTTGACTTCGCTGCCCAGGGACGCGTCGTCGAGCATCATCAGGTACACGTCGAACAGCGCCCGCTCTTCAGGCCGCAACTGGGTGGCCAGCTTGGTCGACAGGGTGCGCATGTCATTGCGCACGCCTTCGAGGGCGGTCTTGAACAGAATGATTTCAGCGTCGATGTCGGTGACGGTCTTGTCCGGCACCACGTCCAGGTCGGCCGGCGGCAGCATGACCACGGCGGTACCGACGGCTGCACCCGGCGAACCCGGTACGCCGACGAACTTGGCTTCCTGGATGCCCTTGCCCTGGCGCCCCAGGCCGCGAATCGAGCCGGTGGCCTCGGCGTGGGCGATAACCCCGGCGAGCTGCGCGCTCATGGTCACGAGGAAGGCTTCTTCGCCTTCGTCGAACTGGCGGCGTTCTTTTTGCTGGATGACCAACACGCCGACAACGCGGCGGTGGTGAATGATCGGCGCACCGAGGAACGAGGCGTAGCGCTCTTCGCCGGTTTCGGCAAAGTAGCGATAACGCGGGTGGTCGGCCGCGTTTTCGAGGTTCAGGGGTTCTTCACGCGTCCCCACCAGGCCCACCAGACCTTCATTGGGCGCCATGCTGACCTTGCCGATGGAGCGCTTGTTCAAGCCCTCGGTGGCCATCAGGACAAAACGGTTGGTCTCGGGGTCCAGCAGGTAAACCGAGCAGACCTGGCTGCCCATGGCTTCCTTGACGCGCAACACAATAATCCCCAACGCCGCCTTGAGATCCTTGGCGGAGTTAACTTCCTGGACGATCTTGCGCAGCGTATTGAGCATGGCTCGGGGTCGAACTCCGTCGTCAGTCGCGCGCTAAAAGGCGCGGGGCAAGCTCTTTAAGAGCGCGACGATAAACCTCGCGCTTGAATGTCACCACCTGGCCCAACGGATACCAATAACTGACCCAGCGCCAGCCATCGAACTCCGGTTTACCGGTCAAATCCATCCGCACCCGCTGCTCGTTGGAGATCAGGCGCAGGAGAAACCATTTCTGTTTCTGGCCGATGCACAGCGGTTGGCTGTGGGTACGCACCAGACGTTGCGGCAAACGATAGCGCAACCAGCCTCGGGTGCAGGCCAGAATTTGCACATCTTCGCGTTCCAGGCCTACTTCTTCGTTCAACTCACGGTACAAGGCGTCTTCAGGGGTTTCGTCGGGGTTGATTCCGCCTTGAGGAAACTGCCAGGCATCTTGGTTGATACGGCGAGCCCATAGCACCTGTCCGGCATCATTCGTAAGAATAATCCCGACATTAGGACGGAAACCATCGGGGTCGATCACGGCAACAACCTCGCAAACGCATGTCACCGCATTGTTCCACAAAGATTGATACAGCGGCAACGAGGCTGCTTACCTTATGTGCACTCTTGTGAAAAGACCGTATTCTGGACGCCTTTTTACAGACTTTTCAGCGAGTAACTGCAATGCGCCTGGCTTTATTCGACTTGGACAACACGCTTTTGGGGGGTGACAGCGATCACGCCTGGGGCGATTACCTCTGTGAACGCGGGATTCTCGACGCGGTGGCCTACAAGGCCCGCAACGATGAGTTCTACCAGGATTACCTGGCCGGCAAGCTGGATAACGCCGAGTACCTGAACTTCTGCCTGGAAATCCTCGGCCGCACCGAGATGGCCCAGCTGGATGAATGGCACCGCGACTACATGCGCGACTGCATCGAGCCGATCCTGCTGCCACAGGCGATTGAATTGCTGGCCAAGCATCGGGCGGCGGGCGACAAGCTGGTGATCATCACCGCGACCAACCGCTTTGTGACCGCACCGATTGCCGAGCGGCTGGGGGTTGAGACCCTGATTGCCACGGAATGCGAGATGCAGGATGGCCGTTACACCGGGCGCAGTACGGATATCCCGTGCTTTCGCGAGGGCAAGGTGACGCGCTTGAATCGTTGGCTGGAAGAGACCGGGTACAACCTGGAGGACAGCTACTTCTACAGCGACTCGATGAATGACCTGCCGCTGCTGGAGCAGGTGACGCACGCGGTGGCGGTGGATCCGGATCCGAATCTGCGGGCTGAAGCCCAGAAGCGTGGCTGGCCGGTGATTAGCCTGCGCGGCTGAGGACGCCATCGCAGGCAAGCCAGCTCCCACACTTGAATGTATTCACACATTTTGATTTGTGAACAGGGTCCAATGTGAGAGCCGGGCTTGCCCGCGATGAAGGCAACTCGGTCCCAAGCCTTAAACCGGCTTGGCGCCCATCAACCCGGCAATCGCCACAAACCCCACCAGGCTCACCACCGCCAGCGCCACGGTGAAGTTCACACTCCCCGCCCCGCCCAACCGCAGTCGATTAAGCCGCGCCACCAGCCAGAACCAGCTCAGCGCCGCCACGGTGTAGATCACACTCGAGCCCAGAATCCAGGTTTGCCCCAGCGGCCAGCCGATCAAATGCGCCAGCCACCAGCCGGTGAACGGCATGCTCACCACGCAAATGCCCATCAACAACCACACAAACACCCATGGCCGCTGCACGGTATAGGCAGGCCCCGCACTGCGCTTGCGCCAGGCCAGCACCGCCAGCGCAACGCCGCTGAGCAGCAGCAACACCGTGGCCGCGATGTGGATAACTTTAAGGGTGGTCAGCGTTTCCATGTTCTCGATTCCTTGAAGGCCGCCCAGTCAGCGTAGTCGCTCAACCGAGGAACAGCTGGTAGGCCGGGTTATCACTTTCGTCCCAGTATGGGTAGCCAATGGCCTCCAGCGCCGCAGGCACCAGGTGGCGCTCATCCGCCGGCACTTGCAGGCCAGCCACCACGCGCCCGTCGGCAGCGCCGTGGTTGCGATAATGGAACATCGAGATGTTCCAGCGCCCGCCCAATTTGTTAAGAAAGTTGAACAGCGCACCCGGACGCTCCGGAAATTCAAAGCGAAACACCACTTCATCGCTGACGTGCGCCGCATGGCCGCCGACCATATGACGGATGTGCAGCTTGGCCAGTTCGTTTTCCGTCAGGTCCAGCACCGGGAAACCCTGGCTGGTGAGGCTGGCGATCAGCGCGCTGCGCGGGTCGTTTTCCGGATGGGTCTGCACGCCGACAAAAATGTGCGCCTCACGGCCGGAATGGTAGCGGTAGTTGAATTCGGTGATCTGGCGCTTGCCCACGGCTTCGCAGAAGGCCTTGAAGCTGCCCGGTTTCTCGGGGATGGTCACGGCGATGATGGCTTCGCGGCCTTCACCCAGCTCGGCGCGCTCGGCCACGTGGCGTAGGCGGTCGAAGTTGACGTTGGCCCCGGAATCGATGGCCACCAGGGTTTGCCCGGTGATGCCACGGGTCTCGACGTACTTCTTGATACCCGCCACGCCCAGGGCGCCGGCCGGCTCGGTGATCGAACGGGTGTCGTCGTAGATGTCCTTGATCGCCGCGCAGATTTCATCGGTGCTGACGGTGATCACTTCGTCCACGTAATCCTTGCAGATGTCGAAGGTGTGCTGGCCGATCTGCGCCACCGCCACGCCGTCGGCGAAGATGCCCACGGTCGGCAATACCACGCGTTCGCCCACGGCCATGGCGGCTTGCAGGCAGTTGGAGTCGTCAGGCTCGACGCCGATGATCTTGATTTCGGGCCGCAGGTACTTCACGTACGCCGCGATACCGGCGATCAGGCCGCCGCCGCCCACCGGGACGAAAATCGCGTCCAGCGGCCCCGGGTGCTGACGCAGGATCTCCATCGCCACGGTGCCCTGCCCGGCAATGGTGTGCGGATCATCGTAGGGGTGAATGTAGACGTAGCCTTTTTCGTCGACCAGCTTCAGCGAATACGCCAACGCCTCCGGGAAAGAATCCCCGTGCAGCACCACTTTGCCGCCACGGGAGCGCACGCCTTCGACCTTGATCTCGGGGGTGGTCTTAGGCATCACGATGGTGGCCTTGACCCCCAGCACCTTGGCCGCCAGGGCCAGGCCCTGGGCATGGTTGCCCGCCGAGGCGGTGACCACGCCGCGCGCACGTTCTTCGGCGCTCAGCTGGGTCAGCTTGTTGTAGGCACCGCGAATCTTGAACGAGAACACCGGCTGCAAGTCTTCGCGCTTGAGCCAGACCTTGTTGCCCAGGCGCTCGGAGAGCTGGCGGGCGGTCTGCAGCGGGGTTTCTACGGCAACGTCGTAAACGCGCGAGGTGAGGATCTTTTTGACGTACTGTTCAAGCATCGGAAAGCATCACTGGGCGGGTTGGGCAGGGCCAAGGAGTCTAACCCAGCGTTTGGCCGGGCGACCACACGAAAACCGAGGTTTTGTTGGGTTATACTCGCGCCCCTCTTTACTCCCCGCCCGTTCCGGAGCCCGCATGACCCAGGATCAACTCAAACAGGCAGTGGCCCAGGCCGCCGTCGATTTAATCCTTCCTAAACTCGACGATAAAAGCATCGTCGGTGTCGGCACCGGTTCCACCGCCAATTGCTTTATCGATGCGTTGGCCCTGCACAAGGGCGCGTTCGACGGCGCGGTCGCCAGTTCCGAAGCCACCGCTGCGCGCCTCAAGGGCCACGGTATTCCGGTGTATGAGCTGAACACCGTCAGCGACCTGGAGTTCTACGTCGACGGCGCCGATGAAAGCGACGCCCACCTGAACCTGATCAAGGGCGGCGGCGCAGCCCTGACCCGCGAGAAGATCGTCGCGGCCGTGGCCAAGACCTTCATCTGCATCGCCGACGCCAGCAAACTGGTGCCGGTACTCGGCGCGTTCCCGCTGCCGGTGGAAGTGATCCCGATGGCCCGCAGCCACGTGGCCCGCGAGCTGGTGAAACTGGGCGGCGACCCGGTGTACCGCGAAGGCGTGCTGACCGACAACGGCAACATCATCATCGACGTGTTCAACATGCAGATCACCAACCCGGTGGAGCTGGAGCGTCAGATCAATGCCATCGTCGGCGTGGTCACCAACGGCCTGTTCGCCGCCCGTCCGGCTGACGTACTGCTGTTGGGCACCCCGGAAGGCGTGAAAACCCTCAAGGCATAAAAGTGTGGGAGCTGGCTTGCCTGCGATGGCATCGCCTCGGCACTACTGAAAAACCGCGTCGTCTGCATCGCAGGCAAGCCAGCTCCCACATTCGATCCTCGCCATGGCCGGGATCGGGTTTATTTTTTGAAGACGTAAAACAGATTGGGCTCACTGACCATGTACAACGTGCCGTCGTTGTCCATGGCGATCCCTTCGGCCTGAGGCACGCGTTGCTTCAGGCCATGGCGCCCCTTGAGCAGTGACAGACTGCTCAGGGGACGACCGTCGATATCCAGTTCCAGCACCAGGAATGACTCATCCGACAGCGCCAGCAGATGGCCGCTGCGCTCATCGTATTGCAGGCTCGACAAGTCGCGCACAAACAACCCGGCATCGCGCTTGGGGTTGTTGATCACGTGCACCGAGTAGGTTTTTTCCGGTTTGAAATGGGGAAAGCCGTGGACCTCGTAGATCAGCATCGGGTCGCGCTCCTTGGCCACAAACAGGCGCTTGCCCACCGAGTCATAGGCCAGGCCTTCAAAACCGTTGTTGCCACCCAGGTGCACGCCGAGGGTCATTTGCTCGGCATCCGCGGCGTCCAGGAACCGGGTGTCGTCATCCACATGGACCTTGATCAGCCGCTGCTGGCGCTCATCACTGATCACATAGGTGTTGTCGCTGATGTACTCCACCGCCTCGGCATCGCCAAACCCCACCAGCGCAATGCGCCGCAGGATTTTGCCGTCCAGGGACAGCTCCACCAGCTCGGCATTCTTGTTGGTGACGGTAAACAGGCTGTTGCGCGCCGGATCAAAGGTCAGGGCCGAGACATCATCGTCGAGGCCGTCGATCACCTGCGCCTCCAGGGTCACCCGGTAATCCCCCAGGCCAATGGAATGCTCGCCGGCAGGATGACGCCAGGTCTGCCAATTGAACCAGGCACGTTCGAACAGGCGCAATTGCTGGGCGACCACGCCGACAGCCACCAGGGCGATCAGGATCAGGATGAAAAAAGCAGGTTTGGGGCGTGCAAGTCGGCGCATCGGAGGCGGGGCTCAAAGTAAAAACTGGCGAATGAATATCACGGTCGCCTGAATTTAAACTTAAACGCCCCGGGTGTGTGGCGGATGCCGCAGATAGAGAAAAATCTGACGTAATCGAACTACTGCGCCTGCTTCTCGAAGCGATAGAACAGGTTGGGTTCACTGACCAAGTACAGCGTGCCGTTCTCGTCCATCGTCACGCCTTCGGCACGGGGAATGGTGTTCTTCAAGCCATTGAAGCCGCCAAGCAGGGTCATGAAGCTGACTTGCTCACCTTTCTCGTCCAGCTCCAGCAGCAGGTGGGAATCGGCCGACAGCGCCAGCAGATGGCCGGTACGCGGGTCGACGGCGAGCGCCGAGAGGTTGCGCATGTCCAATTCGGTATTGGCGAGCTTCTGTTTGTCACCGGTGAGGGTCTGGCTGCCGTCGCTTTTCCAGGTGAACAGGGCCGGCGGCCGCTCTTCGCCGAGGATCAGCTGCTGGTTGCGCTTGTCCCAGGTGACCGCTTCAAAGGCTTTGTTCTGGTCCTTCGACGGGCCGAGGTCGTAGGACGGGAAGTCGGCTTTGTTCAACTGCTGGGTCTGCGGGTCGACCTTGATGAGGGTCAGGCTGTGCTGACGCTCGTCGACCACGGCCATCAGGCCGTTTTCCATCATGGTCACGCCTTCGGGGTTGTTCCAACCGTTCAGCGGCATCTTGCGCAGCACGTCGCCTTGCAGGGTCAATTCAACCAGGAACGGGTTCTTGCCCATCACCGAGAACAGGGTCTTGGTCTGCGGGTTATAGGTCAGGTCCGAGGCTTCGTCCTTCTCCATGCCGGGCAGCAGCTTGGCGTCGATCACCGCGTGGTAGTCCGGGAGCCAGACGCTTTGCAGGCGCTCGCTCGGGGTTTCGAAGCGCTCTGCGACCCACAGCAAGCCACGGTCGTCCCAGTGCATCGCCCAGGCAACGCCATAGATGATGGCACCGGCCAGGAACAACCAGGAATACCAGCGCATGGCGAGGCGGGAACGCAACGTGGGTTTTACGGAAGGGAGGGGCACGGCCATTACGCTTTCCAGAAAGTCAGCTTTAGGGGATAGCACAGGATCACAAGGTCCGCGCGCAGGAGGCTGAGGATTATCCGGATGGGGTGTGAAAAAAATGCAAAACCCGATATTTCCAGGCAAACACAAAACAATGTGGGAGCCGGGCTTGCCCGCGATGGCGGCGGGTCAGTCAACATTCAAGGCGACTGACACACCGTCATCGCGGGCAAGCCCGGCTCCCACATTTTTGACCGTGTCTTAGCGAACGCTGCTTTCGAAGCGGCTCACACCCGGCAATTCCAGCACCAGCTCATCACCCACATTCAGCGGGCCCACGCCCACCGGCGTGCCCGTAAGGATCACATCCCCGGCCTGCAGCGAGAAGCAGCCGGCCATGTACTGGATCATCGGGATGATCGGGTTGAGCATGATCGCGCTGTTGCCATCCTGGCGCACTTCGCCGTTGATGGTCAGGCGGATGCCGATGTCGGTCACGTCCGGGAAGGTGCTGCCGACGACGAACGGGGCAATCACCGCCGCGCCATCAAACGACTTGGCGATTTCCCACGGCAGGCCCTTGGCTTTCAGCTCGGCCTGCTTGTCGCGCAGGGTCAGGTCCAGGGCCGGAGCGAAACCGGAGATGGCATCCAGCACTTCTTCGCGGCTCGGCTTGGCCGACAACGGCTTGCCGATCAACACCGCGATTTCCGCTTCGTAATGCACCGAACCGCGCTCGGTAGGAATGGCAAAACCGCCTTCCAGTGCCACTACGCAACTGCCGGGCTTGATAAACAGCAGCGGCTCGGTAGGTACCGGGTTATCCAGTTCCTTGGCGTGTTCGGCGTAGTTACGCCCGATGCACACCACTTTCCCCAGGGGAAAGTGAATATTGGTGCCGTCGACATACTTGTGCTGGTAGCTCATGGACCGACTCCTTCAGGGACTGTTAAACAGCGAAAATCTTGCCCGGGTTCATGATCCCGTTAGGGTCGAACACCGCTTTCACTGCCTTCATGTATTCAATTTCAACCGGCGAACGGCTGTAGGTCAGGTAATCGCGCTTGGTCATGCCCACGCCGTGTTCGGCGGAGATCGAGCCGTTGTACTTCTGCACGGTCTCGAACACCCACTTGTTGACGGTGGCGCACTTGGCGAAGAACTCGTCCTTGCTCAGGTTTTCCGGCTTGAGGATGTTCAAGTGCAGGTTGCCGTCACCGATGTGGCCGAACCAGACGATTTCGAAGTCCGGGTAGTGTTCGCCGACGATCGCGTCAATTTCCTTGAGGAATGCCGGCACTTTCGACACAGTTACCGAAATGTCGTTCTTGTACGGCGTCCAGTGGGAAATGGTCTCGGAGATGTATTCGCGCAGCTTCCACAGGTTGTGCAGCTGGGTTTCGCTCTGGCTCATCACGCCGTCCAGCACCCAGCCCTGCTCCACGCAGTGTTCGAAGGTTTCCAGGGCCTGGTTGGCCACTTCTTCGGTGGTGGCTTCAAATTCCAGCAGCGCGTAGAACGGGCAGTCGGACTCGAACGGCGCCGGTACGTCGCCGCGACCGAGGACTTTGGCCAGGGCCTTGTCGGAGAAGAACTCGAAGGCAGTCAGGTCCAGCTTGCTCTGGAACGCGTGCAGCACCGGCATGATCGAGTCGAAATCGGTGGTACCGAGCACCATGGCGGTGAGGTTTTTCGGCGCACGGTCCAGGCGCATGGTGGCTTCCACCACAAAGCCCAGGGTGCCTTCGGCGCCGATGAACAGTTGGCGCATGTCGTAGCCGGTGGCGTTCTTGATCAGGTCTTTGTTCAGTTCCAGCAGGTCGCCCTTGCCGGTGACGACCTTCATGCCGGCCACCCAGTTACGGGTCATGCCGTAGCGAATCACCTTGATCCCGCCGGCATTGGTGCCGATATTGCCGCCAATCTGGCTGGAACCGGACGAGGCGAAGTCCACCGGGTAGTACAGGCCTTTTTCTTCAGCGACGTTCTGCAATTGCTTGGTGACCACGCCCGGCTGGCACACGGCGGTGCGGTCGGTGAGGTTCACGTCGAGGATCTGGTTCATATAGTCGAACGACACAACCACTTCGCCATTCGCCGCCACCGCAGCGGCCGACAAGCCGGTACGACCACCGGACGGCACCAGCGCCACCTTGTGTTCATTGGCCCAACGGACGATGGCCTGCACCTGTTCGGTGGTCTTCGGGAAGACGATGGCCACCGGGGCCGGCGCGAAATGCTTGGTCCAGTCCTTGCCGTAAGCCTCAAGGGAGTCAGCATCGGTCAGGACCTTGCCAGGCTCAACCAGGGTCTTCAGCTCATCAATCAGGGCAGGATGGGTCATCGACAGAACTCTCGAACAATTCATGGTCATCCTGAGAACGCTTCACGTCGCAGGAATGGGTGTTTAGCGGGGTACGTATGCTAGCATACCGCCCCCGCAGGATAGTGCCCAAGGGCGTTCTGCGGTGACGGCTTTCCTGCCGTCCGGGTCAGCTTAAGCGATCCGATTCCCTGCCATTTTTCTCCGGGATACAGGTTTACGCAGATGAGCAAGACTTCTCTCGATAAGAGCAAGATCAAGTTCCTTCTTCTGGAAGGCGTCCACCCATCGGCCGTCGAAGTCCTGAAGGCCGCCGGGTACACCAGCATTGAGTACATCACCAGTTCTCTGCCGGAAGCCCAGCTCAAGGAAAAGATCGCCGACGCGCACTTTATCGGCATTCGCTCCCGCACTCAGCTCACCGAAGAGATCTTCGATCACGCCAAGAAGCTGGTGGCTGTGGGCTGTTTCTGCATCGGCACCAACCAGGTCGACCTCAACGCAGCGCGCGAGCGCGGCATCGCGGTGTTCAACGCACCGTACTCCAACACCCGCTCCGTAGCCGAGCTGGTATTGGCCGAGGCGATCCTGCTGTTGCGCGGCATTCCTGAGAAGAACGCTTCCTGCCACCGTGGCGGCTGGATCAAGAGCGCAGCCAACTCCTTCGAAATCCGCGGCAAGAAGCTGGGTATCGTCGGTTACGGCTCGATCGGCACTCAACTGTCGGTATTGGCCGAAGGCCTGGGGATGCAGGTGTTCTTCTACGACACCCTGACCAAGCTGCCATTGGGCAACGCCACCCAGGTGTCGAGCCTGACCGAGCTGCTGGGCATGTCCGACATCGTGACCCTGCACGTACCGGAAACCGCTGAAACCCAGTGGATGATCGGCGAGAAGGAAATCCGCGCCATCAAGAAGGGCGGGATCCTGATCAACGCTGCACGCGGCACCGTGGTCGAGCTGGACGCCCTGGCCGACGCGATCAAGGACAAGCACCTTATCGGCGCCGCCATCGACGTGTTCCCGGTAGAGCCGCGCTCTAACGACGACATCTTCGAAAGCCCGCTGCGTGGCCTGGACAACGTGATCCTGACCCCGCACATCGGCGGTTCCACCGCTGAGGCCCAAGCCAACATCGGCCTGGAAGTGTCGGAGAAACTGGTCAAGTACAGCGACAACGGTACGTCGGTGTCCTCGGTCAACTTCCCGGAAGTAGCCCTGCCGGCTCACCCTGGCAAGCACCGTCTGCTGCACATCCACCAGAACATCCCTGGCGTGATGATGGAGATCAACAAGGTCTTCGCGGAAAACGGCATCAACATTTCCGGTCAGTTCCTGCAGACCAACGAGAAAGTCGGCTACGTGGTTATCGACGTAGACGCCGAGTACTCGGACCTGGCGCAAGAGAAGCTGCAACACATCAACGGCACTATCCGTAGCCGCGTGTTGTTCTAATCGTTAAACGCGCACAAAAAAGGGAGACCCTCGGGTCTCCCTTTTTTTGTCTGAACAAATCTTACTTGACGTTAACCGTGATGACTTTTGACGCTACAGTCGGGTTGAACTGCATGTGCAGTTTGTCGCCGGCGACCAGTTGCAGGGTGTGCTTGCCCGGGGTGAGGGTCAGCTCGGTTTCGGTCTGGGCCTTGCCGTAGTGGATCACGGTGTCGGTGGCCGGGATCGGCACGCTGGCGTCAGGCAATTCTTTCTGGTCGATCAGCAGGTGGTGGTGGCCGGTGCCCGGGTCCTGGCTGGTGGCCGGTGCCAGTTTCAGACCTTCCATGCCGAATTTCACGGTGAAGGTCTTGTCGACAGTGGCGCCATCTTTCGGCGACACGATGAACACCTTGGCACCTTCAGGTGGCGCGCTACGCGGGATGCCATCGGCGGCGGTTGCCAGCATCGAAGCGCCCAGCAGCAGGCTGGCCAGGGTTGCACGAGACAAAAGAGCTTTCATTCACTTCTCCAGTTTAATCTGTAGGGTTATGACAACTTCGCGACAAATTGCTGTCCAAGGCACTCAACACCATAGCAAAGCGAGCCTGAACAACGCCTCGCTCATTCGAATTTTTTAGGAGAGACCATGCGCTTCCTGCCTGGCCTGTTACTTTTACTGCCCCTTGTGAGCCCCTTGGCCCATGCCGAATTGATCGACGATGTGTTTGACCGCGGGGAACTGCGCATCGCCCTGGAAGCCAACACTCCACCCTTCAATTTCAAGGAAGGCGACAAACTCACCGGTTTTGAAGTGGAACTGGGCGAGTTGCTGGCCAAGGAAATGGACGTACGCCCCTCCTTTATCACCGTCGATGCCGCCGAGTTACTGGCTGGCGTGGAAAGCGCCAAGTACGACGTGGCGATCAACCATATCGCTATGACTCCTGAACTGGCGGATCGTTTCGACTTCAGCGAGCCCTACAGCTACTCCAGCGCGCAACTCATCGTGCGCAAGCAGGAACAACGCCCGCTGGGCAGCTTTGCGGCGCTCAAGGGCAAGGCGTTGGGCGTGGCCCAGGGCAGCCAGTTTGTGGAACAGGCGCGCACCGCCGAGGGCGTTGATCTGCGCAGCTATGCCGATGCCAAACAGCCAATCAAGGACGTTGCCGACCAGCAGATTGATGCGGCCATCAGCGACCGCTTGCTGATTCCCTACGCGATTCGCGACAGCGAGTTACCGGTGAAGGGAGGCGCAGATGTGGGCCCGACGTTGAGCCTGGCGATTCCGTTCCAGAAGGGTAACCCGGCGTTCAAGGCCAGCCTGGACAAGGCCCTGCAACGGGTGAAGGCCGATGGCCGGCTGACGGCGCTGTCGGAGAAATGGTTCGGGATGGATGCGAGCAAGCCGGTGGCCAAGGCCGAATAAACGACTCGGTCAGTGTAGGAGCTGGCTTGCCTGCGATAGCGGTGGGTCAGCACCAAAAATGTAGGCTGATACACCGCTATCGCAGGCAAGCCAGCTCCTACATTTTGATCTATGTCGGGCTTGAGAGTCTTGCCAGGGCCGCTGCCGCCTCGGGCAACTCCAGCTCACTGAACACCAGCACCCCATGGTGCTTGAGCAGCGCCGCCGTCACGCCCTCACCCGTCACCTTCACGCCGGTGAAGGTGCCGTCATAGGTCAGCAGGTTGCCGCAAGACGGGCTGTTGGCCTTGAGCACCGCAACCCGGATGTCGTGGCGTTGCACCAGCGCCAACGCCTGCCGGGCGCCATCGAGGAAGGCTTCGCTGAAGTCTTCGCCCTGGGCCGTCAGCACCTGGGCGCGGCCTTCCCACACATCAATGCCCTGCCCACCGGGGATTTCGGCAGACGGGCGCGGCGTCGGCAAGCCACCCGCCACTTCCGGGCACACGGCAACCACCCGGCCTTCGGCCTGCCACGCGGCCAATTGGTCGAAAGGCCCGCTGGCCCCTCCGTCGTAGCGTACCCGGTGCCCCAGCAGGCAGCGGCTGACCAGAATCTTTTGCATCATCAGAACGGCTCGTTACCCCGCCGGCGAAACCAACCGGTAAGGGACAGGCGTTCGCGAGTGGCGGGCATGACTTCATGGGGGATTTCCCCCGACAGGAACACCACCAGGCAACCGCCGGTGGGCACCACATCGTATTCGACGTCGCCCTTGAGGTACATGCGCAACTGGCCACCGTGCTCCGGCAGCCAGGCGTTGTTCAAGTAGATCACCGCCGACACCATGCGCCGGTCGTCATCGCGAAAGCGGTCCACATGCCTGAGGTAAAACGCCCCCGGCGGGTACATCGCGAAGTGGCTTTCGAAATCTTCCAGCCCCAGGAACAGGCCGCGGTTCATCGCTACCCGCAGGCTGTCCATCAGCTCCAGGTAGTTATCGCAGGCGAGCACTTCACCCGGCTCCAGCCATTGGATGTGGTCACCCCGAATGCCCTCGCGAATCTCCTGGGACGGCCCGCGTCCGACGGCTGCCGGCGCCAATTCACCTTCGGCGGCGCGTTTTTGGCACTCAGCCGCCAGTTCGAGGGTCAGAGCCTCGGGCAGGAAGATATTTTGCTGCGACCAGCCTTGTGCGGCCAGGTCATCGACAATGCGTAACAGCAGCGGGTGATCGGAGGGTATGGACATGGCGCGCATAGTATCCATACGCCTGTGAATCCGACAGAGCCGCCGAGCGTCTGAATACACTTTAGTCAGGTGACCGATAGGATTTCTCGACAAATCCTACGCCCGACACGGACAATAGTGGCCGACTGACAGGAGTCCATATGCGTCGTTTGTTTTTTTCCTTGCTGATGTTCTGCGTTTTGCCCGCTTGGGCAGACGGCCATGACCAGTTGTACAAGGTCGCCGGCTGGGCAGACCAGCGCGCGCATTTTAATGACGCCCTCAGTGCCGCCCAGCAACGCTACCGCAACAGCTTGCCGCCCGCCGTGTATCAGGCGCTGGTGGACAACAGCAATAAACGCTTTGCGCCCCAGTCGGTAGACCAGCGGGCCGAGGCGCAGCTGCGCAAGAATTTGACGGACCCGAAGCCGGCCCTGGCCTTTTTCCAGTCGCCCCTCGGCCGCAAGATTGTCGCCGCCGAGTTGCTGGCGACCCGCCGCGATCAATTGGCGAAGAATGCCCAGGGCTTGCCGCACATGGAAGCGGACGCCACCCGCAGCCTGATTATCGGCCACCTGGCCCAGGCGCTGCCTGCGCGGGAAGCCGGGGCTGAGGTCAGCCTGGCGATCGCCGGAGTGGCCGCCGACAGTTTGAGCCAGATGATCCCCGGCCTGTTGGGCGGCGGTCAGGCTCAAGGCATGTTGAACGGCCAGCGCGAGCGCTTGATGCAGCAGATTGGCAATGATTTGAACAACACGCTGCTGTATGTCTACCGGGATTTGTCCGACCCGGAGCTGGAGGAGTTCGCGACGTTCGCGGAGTCGCCGGATGGCAAGGCGTACTACAAGGCGGCATTGGCGGCGATTCGGGCCGGGCTGGCGGTGGGGCAAAGTACTTCAAGCCTGGCACCGTAAACGATGTGGGAGCTGGCTTGCCTGCGATAGCGGTGGGTCAGTAATGAACGTGTGGCCTGATACACCGCTATCGCAGGCAAGCCAGCTCCCACAGGGAACAGCGTTATTTCAGGTGGTCGGTGAGAAACCTGAAGTATTGCTGCCGAATCTCCGGAATCTCATTCGCCAAGTGATGCCTGCCGCGCGGCAGCATCAACACTTCCGGCTGGTCGAACTTGCTGCGCAGCACCTTCAGGTTGTGCTGCCAGTCCACCGTCATGTCCTCTTCACCCTGCACGATCAACGGCCGCCGCGTACTGCGTGGCGCCGCTTCAATGCGCTTGATCCAACGCGCCAGGGCGCCCACCCAGGCGGTCGGCAGTTGCCGGGGTTGCAGCGGGTCAGCTTCCAGGAACGGCTTGAACTGTGGATCGTTGGTGTTATCGCTGAAACGCCGGGCGATACCTTTGACGAACGGCCGAAGCAGGTAATAACTGAGCTGCGACCAGCCCCAGGCACGAGGCCGCACCAGCGGCGAGAGCAGGAACATCTTGCCCTGGGCCGGGCTGTCAGTGCCATGGTCAAGCAGGTGATCCACCACAATCGCGCCGCCAGTGCTCTGCCCGAACAGGTGCCAGGGCTGCGGCAACTGCAACGACCTGGCCTGCTCGAACAGCGCCTGCACCACGTCCTGATACACCGCAAAATCATCGATGCTGGCCCGCTCGCCGCTGGACAGGCCATGGCCCGGCAAGTCGCAGGCGATCACCACAAAACCCTGGTCCAGCGCCCAATCCACGGCATGACGGTACAGGCCCATATGGTCGTAGAAGCCATGGAACAAAAACATCGTCGCCACCGGAACGGGCGGCCACCACACCTGGCAGACCACCTCGAACCCGTCCACCGCAAAGCGGCCCAGGCGGCTTGTTGCAGGCGCCTTGCGGGTCGCCAGGTCCAGGCCGTAGAAGCGCTGGTAGACCCGGGCCTCGGCAGAAAGCGGCTGCGCGTCCACCAGGGGGCGCAAGCTTTCGCGTAGATGATCAGGGTCAAACGTAACGGGCATAAAAACTTCCAGACTGTGGCTTCAACGCATTGAACAGATGAATATCGAGTCGCGATATTCATCTGTCAGGGCAAGCATGGCAAGCTACGCGTCCTCCGAGGATTGATCCAAAATGCGACAGCCCTACCGCACCACCCTCTTCGCCAGCCTGATCGTGATTATTTGCGCCGGCGTGCTATGGGCGGCGTATGACTGGTTCCAGGGTCGCTACCTGCGGGCGTTCAGTGAGCATACGGCGGTGTTTTCCGGTGACAGCCTGAGCCTGCCCGCCGAGCTTGCCGGCCCCGGCCCGATCCGCCTGGTGCACTTCTGGGACCCGGCCTGCCCGTGCAACGTCGGCAACCAGCAGCACCTCGGCGAGCTGATCGAGCAGTACGCGCCCCGGGGCGTGGAGTTCTATTCCCTGCAGAAAGCCGGCAGCCACGGCCAACTGCCCGCCACCCTCGGCGCGATGAAGGCCCTCAAGGCCGTGCCCGGCGCCCAGCACCTGCCCGCCAGCCCCGCCGTGGGCATCTGGGACCGCAGCGGCAAGCTCGCGTATTTCGGGCCCTACAGCGAAGGGCTGACGTGTAATTCGAGCAACAGTTTTATCGAACCCATCCTGCAAGCCCTCGAAGGCGGGCGCGAGGTCAATGCCACCCACACCCTGGCGGTGGGCTGCTATTGCGAGTGGAGCGGCGAAACGTCGCCACCCTGACCGGGCGCAAGCTGAACAGACGCTGTTCGTTCGGCAAACTCGGACAACTGTATCGGCATGCTGCTGTATCGTAAGCAGCTAGCCGTACCAGCTGAAGACACGGGAACACATGAGCCAATTAACCATCATCCTCTGGATACTCAACGTCATTGTTGATACGTCCGGCCAGCTGGCATTTAAAGCCGCTGCCTCAGCCAGTGCCGAGCATGACGGCATGGCCCACTGGCGCCATATGCTCAAGCGGCCCTGGATCTGGATTGGCGTGATCTGCTACGTCTTCGAATTCGTGTTGTGGCTGGCGTTCCTGACGCTGGTACCGTTGTCGGTGGGCGTGATGCTGGGCTCCATCAATATCGTGGTGATCATGATTGCGGGCCGTTTCCTGTTCAAGGAAAGCCTGACCAAGTGGCGGTTGATCGGCATCATGCTGATCGCCTGTGGCGTGACCGTCGTGGGGTTTGAGTAATGAAGCGTTTTTATATCCTGGGTTTTCTGTCGCTGATCATTTTCGATACGTTGGCGCAGGTGAGTTTCAAATTCGCCTCGATTCATGCCGAGCCGCTGACCATGGACGCCGCGTGGCTGGTACGCGTGTTCGGTGCGCCGTGGATCTACGGCGCCTTCGTGGGCTACATCGGCGCGTTTTTTACCTGGATGACCTTGCTCAAGTACGCGCCGGTGGGCCCGGCATTTGCGGCGTCCCACCTGGAGCTGATCAGCGTGACGCTGATTTCCGTGTGGCTGTTCAACGACACCTTGACCCTGCCTAAAATCGTCGGGGGCGCGCTGATCATCGCGGGCATCCTGTGCCTGGCGCGCAGTGAAGACAAAGAGAGCAAGACCGTCGAGGCCGAACCCTCGCAGACGCTGGCCTCATGACCCGCGTTGCCGGCCAGCGGGAGATTCCGCCGACGGCGGGGCTTCCCCTGCGCTGGCAGGATTTGTTCAACCGGTCGGGCGACCTGGCCCGCGACCTGGCCCAACAACTCGATATCCCGTTGCCCGCCCTGCCCTGCTCCGGCACCGCCGCGCTGATCATGGCGCTGCGCGTGTTGCAGCAGCGCATGCCTGGGCGCACCGAGCTGATCGTGCCGGCCTATACCTGCCCGCTAGTGGCCCTGGCGGCCCATCACTGCCCGCCTTTACGCGTGGTGGCGTGCGATTTAAAGCCGGGCAGCATCGACCTCGACGAGCAACAGCTGGCGCAGCTGTGCAACGAAAACACCTTGGCCATCGTCGTCACCCACCTCGCCGGGCGCGTGGCGGATGTGGATGCCGCCACACGCATTGCCGAGCCTTTCGGCGTAGCCGTCATCGAGGATGCCGCCCAGGCCATGGGCGCGCGGGATGAGGGCAAAAGCGTCGGGCTTAAAGGCGACATCGGCTTTTTCAGCATGGCGCTGGGCAAAGGCCTGACAACGGCCGAAGGTGGCGTGTTGTTCAGCCGGGATGCCGCGTTGCATCAGGCGTTGCATCGGCAATGCCGGCAGGACTTGCCCTTCAGCCTGCGCTGGGAACTGCAACGCAGCGCCGAGCTGTGGGGCTATGCCGCGGCCTATCAGCCCCGCGGGCTGAAGTACGTGTACGGCAATCCACTGCGGGCGGCGCTGGCGCGGGGCGATGAAGTGGCGGCGGTGGGCGACGACTTTTCCGTCAACGACATTCCGCTGCATCGCCTGGGCGGCTATCGCCAGAAGGTCGGCGCCGCAGCGCTGAAACGCTTGCCCGAGCATTTGCAGCAAGGGCGCCTGCGAGCGCTGCGTCGCGTGGCGTTGCTCAACAGCCTGCCCGGTGTGTCGGTACTGACCGACGGCCCGGGCCAGCAAGGCACCTGGCCGTTCCTGATGGTGGTGATGCCCAGCGCACAAACCCGCGATACCGCCATGGCGCAACTGTGGACGGCGGGCCTGGGCGTCACCCGCCTGTTTATCCACGTACTGCCGGGCTACCCGGCACTCACTTCGCTGTTACAGCCAGGCGCCGCTATCCCCTGCGCGCAAAGCTTCGCCGCCCAGACACTCTCGATCAGCAACAGCCACTGGCTGACAGACGAGCTGTTTGAGCAGGTGCTGGATCATCTGCGGCGGATTCTTAAGCGCTGACCCAGCTCTGATCGATACGGGTCAGCAAGCGTGCATTCAACTCATTCTGCTGCTGTTGCCAGATGACCACCTGGTTCTCCGGCAATTCTTCCTGGCCATCCGACGCACTCAGCCAACGCTTGAACTTGCTCTGGTAGTGGTAGGCCGACACGTCACCGGTAATGTCGGCGCCAATGATGCTGCCCTGGCATGCATCGATCAGATGATTCAGGTGCTTCTCCAGAAACTCGCCCTGGTCCCAGTTGGTGTTCACCACCTCCGGGCTCAACACGTCTTTATCGATGGAGAGATACACCGGCAGCGACCGGTCGAGCTGCGCCAGGAACGCGCTCATCAACTCGTCGGCACTGCTGAAGGCCCGGTTGCTGCGGCCCGCGCCGATCCAGTTCAACCAGCGGGTATCGACGTTGGTGTTCCAGTAGGTCAGCTTGCGTTTCACCAGCGGCGACCAGTGATTCTCCCAGGCGTGCTTGAGGGAAATATCCGGCGAGCCAATGCCCAGCACGTGAACATGCTCGACCTGCGGCAGGCGGCTGGCCCAGTAGACCCAGGACCCGCAATGGATGCCAAACGGATAACGCATGTTGTCCGGGTGGTTGTCGCAAATGATCAGCTGGATTTTTTGCTGGCTGGGCAGGCGGTTCAACAACAGCTGGCTGAGGTGGTGATAATCGCCGCTGCCGGTAAACACACAGCCGTAGTCGCTGGGCATCTGCGCTTGCAGGGCGCTCTCCAGTTCCTTGAACTGCGCCCAGCGGCAGCCGAAACGAATCTTCTCCTGCCAGGTTTGCATCGGCAGGGTGATGGCGCCAGGGATGTTGCTCACCGCGCCATCAAAATCGAGGATCAACGCCGGGCGGGCCTGGCTCATGAGGTTTGCTCCTGCTGCCATTGCATGTCGCTTTCAAAGTGGTGACGGAAGCGGTTCAACACCTTGCGTAACAGCGGGTTCCTCACCCACACCAGATGGCGGGTGAAGGTGAATTTGGCGCCGAGGCTGGACTTGACCTGCGGGTCGGTCCAGCCCGCCACGTAAAACTGCAGGCCCTTTGCCAGGGCGTATTCGAGGTTCACAAACCAGCTGACAAAGTACAGGTTGTGCTCCAGCGCCAGCGGGTAGTTCAGGCCGATGTACTTGTCGAGCAGCTTGCCGTCTTGCTGGTAGCACAGGTTGTAGCCCACCAGCTCATCCTCGTCCCAATAGCAGAACACATGCCCACCGCTGTCGGCATCGGTCAGCAACTGAATAAAAAATTCGGGGGTGAGTAAATCGAAGTGGATCTCGCTCTGCGCATACACCGCCTTGTACAGCCGATACAGCTCCTGCTGCCATTGCTCGTCGCTGAACCGTGCATCGCCGGTGTCCAGGATTTCAATGCGCAATGCCTCGCGGCTGCGCAACTTGCGGCGGATATTGCGCCGGCGGCTGTGGGACAAGCGCGACAGATACTCGTCGGTCGAGGTGAAGTCGATGGGCACGTAGGCCAGCGCCTGGCCCTCCACGCTGATGAACCCGCGCTGGGTGCAGGCTTCGATCAACGCCTGTGCATAGCGATTGTCCTCGACGCTGAGCAGCGGAGAATCCAGCGGTACATCCTTGACGATGGTGAGTTTGCGTCGCGGGGCACATTCCTGTTGCAGCCATTGCGCCAGGTCCTGCGGTGGCACGCTCAGCGGGAACGGGGAATATTCGCTGACCGTGGTGCCGACAAAGCAGGTGTCGATGTGCAGCCATGACTGCCACAACCGGTACCCCGGCCAACTGTGCAGGCGGGCACGCAGCTCATCGTCGGCGGTGGTCAGCAGGTCGAACCGGGTGAAAAAGTACGGCAGTCCCTGTGCTGACAGCTGGGCATTGAAGCCCACCGGCGGGTGGCGCAAAAAGCTGCTGATCAGCGCTGGCGTTTCCATGCAGCAGGCATAAGGCACCTGTGCACGGCTGGGATCTGACATAAATTGCATTCCGAAAGTGATAGCAAAGGCGCGCCCGGATGGCCTGGTTGATCACGGCGCAGCGGGCTTCATGTAACAGAGTAAACATAATAACCCGCCCATCCGCGTCGAACTTCAGAACCCCAACTTCATGCAGGTGAGGTTCAGGGAACGCAAAGCCAACAGCTTCTTCCTCACCGCTCGCCAAACCCACTAAACTGCCCGGATCACTAATAAGGGACAACCCATGAAACGCATCCTGACCGCGCTGGCCATCCTGCTCGTCGCCCTTATGGTGGGCGCCGGCTGGTACGTGTACAGCAAGCAACCGACCCGCCAGGGCACGGTGGAGCTGGCCCACCTGCAAGGCTCGGTCACCGTGCGTTACGACGACCGTGGCGTGCCGCATATCCGCGCCGAGAACGAGACCGACCTGTACCGCGCCCTCGGCTATGTGCACGCCCAGGACCGGCTGTTCCAGATGGAAATCATGCGGCGCCTGTCCCGTGGCGAACTGGCCGAAGTGCTGGGCCCCAAGCTGCTGGAGACCGACAAACTGTTCCGCAGCCTGCGCATCCGCGAACGCGCCTTGAGCTACGTCGAGCACATGGACCATGAGTCGGCGTCCTGGAAGGCCCTGCAAGCCTACCTGGACGGGGTCAACCAGTATCAGGACAGCCACGCCAGCCCCATGGAGTTCGACGTACTGGGCATCCCCAAGCGCCCGTTTACCGCCGAAGACACCATCAGCGTCGCCGGCTACCTGGCCTACAGCTTTGCCGCCGCCTTTCGCACCGAACCCTTGCTGACTTACGTGCGCGACCAGTTGGGCAACGACTACCTGAAAGTCTTCGACCTCGACTGGCAGCCCAAGGGCGCGCTGAACCTGGCGGCCGGAGACTGGAAAGACCTCGGCGCCATCGCCCAATTGAGCGAGCAGGCCCTGGCCGACAACGGCCTGCCGCAGTTCGAAGGCAGTAACGCCTGGGCCATCAGCGGCAGCCGCACCAAGAGCGGCAAGCCGTTGCTGGCGGGTGACCCGCATATTCGCTTCTCGGTACCGTCGGTGTGGTACGAGGCGCAGCTGTCGGCGCCGGGCTTCGAGCTTTACGGTTATCACAACGCGCTGGTGCCCGTGGCGTTCCTGGGCCACAACAAGGATTTCGGCTGGAGCCTGACCATGTTCCAGAACGATGACCTCGACCTGATCGCCGAGAAGGTCAACCCGGACAACCCCAACCAGGTCTGGTACCACGACAAGTGGGTGGACATGACCAGCAGCGAGCAGCAGATCGCGGTCAAGGGCCAGGACCCGGTGACCCTCACCCTGCGCACTTCGCCCCACGGCCCGATCATCAATGACGTGCTCGGGGAAAACGCCGGCAAGACGCCGATTGCCATGTGGTGGGCGTTCCTCGATACCGAGAACCCGATCCTCGACGGTTTCTACCAGCTCAACCGTGCCGACACGCTGGCCAAGGCCAGGGCGGCGGCGGCCAAGGTCCAGGCGCCTGGCCTGAACATCGTATGGGCGAATGCCAAGGGCGATATCGGCTGGTGGGCGGCAGCGCAATTGCCGATCCGCCCGGCGGGGGTCAACCCGGGCTTTATCCTCGACGGCAGCACCGCCCAGGCGGACAAACTCGGGTTCTACCCGTTCAGCGCCAACCCGCAGGAAGAAAACCCGGCGCGGGGTTATGTGGTGTCCGCCAACGCCCAGCCGGCGTCGCCCACCGGCATGCCGATTCCCGGTTATTACAACCTCGCCGACCGTGGCCAGCAGCTGAACGCGCAACTGAGCGACAACAGCGTGAAATGGGACGTGGAGAACAGCCAGGCCCTGCAGCTCGGCACCACCACCGCCTATGGCCCGCGACTGCTGGCGCCGCTGTTGCCGGTACTGCGCGAAGTGGTCAAGGACCCGGCGCAGTTGAAACTGGTGGAGCAACTGGCAACGTGGAAAGGTGATTACCCGCTGGATTCCACCAGTGCCACGCTGTTCAACCAGTTCCTGTTCAACCTCACCGATGCGGCGTTTCGCCCGAAACTGGGGGACGCGATGTTCAAGACACTCCTGAGCACCCGCGTGGTGGACGCCGCCTTGCCGCGCCTGACGGCTTCAGCGGATTCGCCCTGGTGGGACGGCCACCGCGCCGACACCGTCAAGCTCGCCTGGGACAACAGCCTGCAACACCTCAAGGCGACCTTCGGCGATGACCCGTCGCAGTGGCAGTGGGGCAAGGCCCACACCCTGACCCACGGCCACCCGCTGGGCTCGCAGAAGCCGTTGGACAAGATCGTCAACGTCGGCCCGTTTGCCGCTCCCGGTACCCATGAAGTGCCCAACAACCTGTCGGCACAGATCGGCCCGGCGCCGTGGCCGGTGACGTACGGGCCGTCGACCCGGCGCCTGATCGACTTCGCCGATGCTGCGCATGCGCTGACCATCAACCCGGTCGGGCAGAGTGGCGTGCCGTTCGACAAGCACTACTCCGACCAGGCGCAGACGTATATCGAGGGTGGGTATGAGCAGGCGCATTTCAATGATGAGGAAGTGACGGCGAATACCCGCAGTACGCTGAAGCTGTTGCCTGCCAGATAGGTGGTTGAAATATGGACTGTGTGGGAGCTGGCTTGTGTGGGAGCTGGCTTGCCTGCGATGCAGGCGCCTCGGTATCTCAGTTACACCGCGGTGATGCCATCGCGGGCAAGCCCGGCTCCCACACAAGCCAGCTCCCACATTTAGCGCTCCATCGTGGCATCTACCGTGCTCGAAGCCGCCCCGGCGCCTCACCGTAGGTTTCCTTGAATTTCTTGCTGAACGCCGCCTGGGATTGATACCCCGCCTGGGCGGCAATGTCCGTCAGGCTCAGCCGCGATTGATGCAGCAGGTTGAACGCCAACTCCATGCGCAACTGCGTCAGTAACACCCACGGCGACACACCCGCCACTTTGACAAACGCCCGCATGAACGTCGCCCGGGACATCGACGCGGCGCTGGCCAGGCTATCGATGGTCCACTCATGCCCGGGCTCGGCCAACATCGCCTGCCAGGCCTTGCCCAGGCGTTTGTCGGCCAGCAAGGCAAAGGTGCCCGCCGCCGGGGCTTGCTGCGTGAGCCAGGCCCGCAAAATCAGGGTGAACAACGCCGATGACAGCGCATCGATAAAAAACCGCGCGCCCAATTGCTGACCGTCCGCCTCGCTGCGCAGCAAGGCGATCAGTGCCGCCAACTGTCCATCGGCCTGCCACTGCCGGCTGGACACCACCAGGTAGTCCGGCAGCGCGCTGAACAACAACGACTGGCGGTTATAGCGAAAGCTGCCGCAGAGCATGTCCACGTCCGGCTGATCACTCCCCAGGCGATGGATCGGCAGCAGGCCGCCCTCGATCACAGTCTGCGCCACCGGCTCTACCCGCACGCCCTGGCTGCGCACCAGGTGCGTCGCGCCACCGGGCATCAACAGGATGTCGCCCTCCTCCAGCGTCACTTGCTGGCCGCCGGACAATTCGGCGCGACAGGTGCCCGCCAGCACGATGTGATACGGCGCCACGCCGAGCGGCTCGGGCTCGTGGTCCATGGCCCAGGCGCCCTGGAACTGGCAACGCAGGTCCAGGCTGCCCCGCAGGTTGGCCAGGGCGATCAGGGTGTCGATGGAGTTCATTTGCGAGCATCGGTCAAAAAGGTGAGTGGATCGAACAAAAGCAGCAAACCTGCACCGGGCACACTGGCTTCATACCCAACCCGCTGAGGAGTTAACGCAATGTTCAATAACTGGTCCGACTTGCTGCCTACCGTGAAGAAAGCCTTTGGCTCGCTGGGCAAGAGCAACCCGAAGATGGTCAAAGCCTACATGGCGCTGGGGGAAGCTGCCGAGGAAAACAACGTCCTCGATGCCAAGACCCGCGAGCTGATTTCCATCGCCGTGGCCATCACTACCCGCTGTGACGGTTGCATCGGTGTACATGCCGACGCAGCGATCAAGGCCGGCGCCACCCGCGAAGAAGTGGCCGCGACCCTGGCCACGGCGATCTCGCTGAATGCCGGCGCGGCGTACATCTACTCGCTGCGTGCCCTGGAAGCCTACGACACGCTCAAACCGGCGCCGCAAAATTAAGCCGGAATTGTTGCGGCGTCACGCCCAGCCGGCGATTGAACACACTGCGCATGTGCTGGGCATCGCGAAAGCCGCACTGATACGCCACGGTCTTGAGCGGTGCGTGGGTGCTTTCCAGCATCACCCGCGCCGCATCCACCCGCGCCCGCTCGACGAACTCCGCCGGGGTGATCTGCGCTTCCCGGGCAAACACCCGCGAGAAGTTGCGCGCACTCATGTTCGCCGCCTTGGCCAGGTCGGCGATGGTCAAGTCGCCCGTCAGGTTGGCCAATACGTACAGCTGCACCAATGCCACCGCCGAGGTGGCTTCGGCGTGGGGCGTGAGAAACGGGCTGAACTGCGACTGCCCGCCCGAACGCTGGGTAAACACCACCAGACGCTTGGCCACGCTGAGGGCCACTTCCGGGCCGTGGTCCTGGGCCAGCAGGTACAGCGACAGGTCAATGCCCGCCGTCACCCCGGCGGAGGTGTAGAGGTTGCCGTCCTGCACATAGAGGCGGTCGGCTTCCACCTGGGCCGACGGGCATAAGCTTGCCAGATCGGCGGCGTCGCCCCAGTGGGTGGTGACCGTGCGCCCGTCCAGCAAACCGGCGCGGGCGAGCAGGAAGGCACCGTTGCAGATGGAGCCAAAGCGCTTCGCCCGCGCGCTGGCGTCACGCAGCCATTGATTGAATACCGGGCCAAAATCCTCGAACGGCAGCTGCGGCCCGCCGGCCATCAACAGCAGGTCGTACGGCTCGAGGGCGTCGCTGAAATGCCGGTGAGCCTGCAATGACAAGCCGTTGGAACAGGCCATGTTGCCGTGCCCCAGGCCAATCACCTCCAGCTGGTAATGCTCCCCGGGCGGCAGAAACCGGTTGGCCTCGCAGAACACATCCAGGGGCCCGGTCACGTCCAGTGACTGGACGCCGGGGAAGATCAGGATGGCGACGGTTTTGCCCATGAGCAGGAACACCTTTTTCAACTGAATAAACACAAACCCCTGTAGGAGCTGGCTTGCCGGCGATGGCATCACCTCAGTCTAACTGACAAACCGCGTTGGCCGCATCGCAGGCAAGCCAGCTCCCACAGGCTGCTTGGCGCGATATCGCGGCACATTGGCCGGGATCGCGCCCTCGCCGCCGTAGCCCCCTCGCGGGTGCGCGACCAGACTGGACTCATCAGCGCCAACCCCGGCGCTTTCTTGAGGAGAACGACCATGAGCACCACCATCGCCGGCATCAAGATCCCGGACAGCGCCCTGGCCAAGGCCACCACCGAATACATCCGCGACATCGAGTCCGACCTGCTGTACCACCACTCCCGCCGGGTATTCCTGTTCGGCGCCTTGAGCGGTGAGCGTCAGCAGTTGGCCTATAACCCGGAGCTGCTGTACGTCGGCGCGATGTTCCACGATTTGGGCCTGGTGGACGGTCACCGCAGTGACGACGAGCGTTTTGAAGTGGACGGCGCCAACGCCGCGGCGGACTTTCTCAAGCCTTACGGGTTGAGCGACGACGATATCGAGCAAGTGTGGTTGTCGATCGCCCTGCACACCACACCGGGTGTGCCCAAGCATCTGCGTCCGACCGTGGCGCTAGTGACGGCCGGCGTGGAAATGGACGTGCTGGGGATGGAGTACGCGGCGTTCAGCAGCGTGCAGCGCGAAGCCGTGGTGCATGCGCACCCTCGGGGTGAAGGGTTCAAGGAGTGCATCATCTGCGCGTTTGCCGACGGCTTGCGCCATCGTCCGCAGACCACGTTTGGCAACGTGAAGACCGATGTGTTGGTGGATCAGGAGCCTGGGTTCAAGCCGATGAACTTTGTCGAGGTGATTCGCAAGTCGCCTTGGGTGGCCTGAAACACAACCTTATAAACACCACAAAACTACTGTGGGAGCTGGCTTGCCTGCGATGGCGGTGTGACAGTCGACTAATTTGTTGACTGATACACCGCTATCGCAGGCAAGCCAGCTCCCACATTTTTAAAGCCGGTTCCGTCAGTTAGACCGGTGCCGGTGCACGACGCGAGTCCGCCGGCTTCTCCCAACCATCCGCAGCCGCTTCTTCAATCGCCTGCTGGATGGCTTTCTTGCGGTGTTCTTCGGCACGACGGCTGAAGAACCACACCAGGAAGGTCACCAGCGACACCGCCAACAGAATCAGGCTGGCCACGGCGTTGATCTCGGGTTTAACCCCCAGGCGCACCGCCGAGAACACTTCCATCGGCAAGGTGGTCGAACCCGGCCCCGACACGAAGCTCGCCAGCACCAAGTCATCCAGGGACAGCGCGAACGACATCATGCCGCCCGCCGCCAGCGACGGCGCGATCATCGGGATGGTGATCAGGAAGAACACCTTCCACGGCCTCGCCCCCAAGTCCATGGCGGCCTCTTCAATCGACAGGTCCAGCTCACGCAAGCGCGCCGACACCACCACCGCCACATACGCCGAACAGAACGTGGTGTGGGCAATCCAGATGGTGACCAGGCCACGTTCCTGGGGCCAGCCGATCATCTGGGCCATGGCCACGAACAGCAGCAACAGCGACAGGCCGGTAATCACTTCCGGCATGACCAGCGGTGCCGTCACCAGGCCGCCGAACAGCGTGCGGCCCTTGAACTGGCTGATACGCGTCAGCACGAACGCCGCCAATGTACCCAGCGCCACCGCCGCAATCGCCGTGTAGCAGGCAATTTCCAGCGAGCGCCCTACCGAGCCCATCAACTGGGTGTTGTCCAACAGGCCGACGTACCACTTCACCGACCAACCGCCCCACACTGTCACCAGCTTGGATTCGTTGAACGAGTAGATCACCAGGATCAGCATCGGCAGGTAGATGAACAGCAACCCCGCCACCAGCATGAAGCTTGAGAAACTGACGCGCTTCATATCTTGCCCTCCATCTCTTTGGCTTGGCTGCGGTTGAACAGGATGATCGGCACAATCAGGATCGCCAGCATCACCACCGCCAGGGCAGACGCCACCGGCCAGTCACGGTTGTTGAAGAATTCTTGCCACAACACTTTACCGATCATCAGGGTTTCCGGGCCGCCCAGCAGTTCCGGGATCACGAACTCGCCCACCACCGGGATAAACACCAGCATGCAGCCGGCGATGATGCCGTTCTTGGACAGCGGCACGGTGATTTTCCAGAAGCTGTTGAAGGTGCTCGAACCCAGGTCCGATGCGGCTTCCAGCAGGCTCTGGTCGTGCTTCACCAGGTTGGCGTACAACGGCAGGATCATGAACGGCAGGTACGAATAAACCACGCCGATGTACACCGCGATGTTGGTGTTGAGGATCTGCAGCGGTTCGTTGATCAGCCCGATGGACATCAAAAAGCTGTTGAGCAAACCGTTGTTGCTGAGGATGCCCATCCACGCATACACGCGGATCAGGATGGCCGTCCAGGTCGGCATCATGATCAGCAGCACCAGCACGGTCTGGATTTCCTTGCGGGCGCTGGCAATGGCGTAGGCCATCGGGTAGCCGATCAGCAGGCAAAGGATGGTGCTGAAAAACGCCATCTTCAGCGAGCCCAGGTACGCCGCGATGTACAACTCGTCATCGCCCAGCATCCCGTAGTTGGCCAGGTTCAGCACCAACTGCAGTTTCTGTTCAACGAAGGTGTAGATCTCGGTGTACGGCGGGATCGCCACGTCGGCTTCGGCAAAGCTGATCTTCAAGACGATGAAGAACGGCAGCGCGAAGAACAGGAACAGCCAGAGGAAAGGGATCCCGATGACCACATGCCGGCCACCGGGCGTTATTCGTTGCAGCTGGCGTTTGAACTTCTTCATGTTCATGAGCGAAGTACCACGCCGCTGTCGTCTTCCCACCACACGTACACCTGGTCACCCCAGGTTGGGCGCTGGCCACGGCGTTCGGCGTTGGCCACGAAGGATTGCACCAGCTTGCCGCTCGGCAATTCGACGTAGAACACCGAGTGGCCGCCGAGATAGGCAATGTCGTGCACCTTGCCGCTGGACCAGTTGTGCTCGCAGGTCGGCATTTCGGTGGTCACCAGCAGCTTTTCAGGGCGGATGGCGTAGGTCACCGACTTGTCTTCCACCGAAGTGGCGATGCCGTAGCCAACGTAGATGTCGCGGTCCAGGTCCGGGCACTTGAGCACCGCGTGGCCTTCGGCGTCGTCCACCACCTGGGTGTCGAAGATGTTGACGTTGCCGATGAACTCGCACACCAGGCGGCTGGTAGGCGTTTCATAGATGTCGATCGGGCTGCCGATCTGGGCGATCCAGCCCAGGTGCATGATCGCGATGCGCTCGGCCATGGTCATGGCCTCTTCCTGGTCGTGGGTCACCATCACGCAGGTCACGCCTACGCGCTCGATGATCTCAACCAGCTCCAGTTGCATCTGCGAACGCAGCTTCTTGTCCAATGCGCCCATCGGCTCATCGAGCAACAGCAGTTTCGGACGCTTGGCCAGGGAACGCGCCAACGCCACCCGCTGACGCTGGCCGCCAGACAGCTGGTGCGGCTTGCGCTTGGCGTACTGGCTCATCTGCACCAGCTTGAGCATCTCGGCCACGCGGGCGTCGACCTCGGCCTTGGGGATCTTGTCCTGTTGCAGGCCAAACGCGATGTTCTGGGCCACGGTCATGTGGGGGAACAAGGCGTAGGACTGGAACATCATGTTGATCGGCCGCTCGTAGGGCGGCATGTCGGTGATGTCTACACCGTCGAGGTAAATGCGTCCTTCCGTTGGGCGCTCGAAGCCTGCGAGCATGCGCAGCAAGGTGGATTTGCCCGAACCCGATCCGCCGAGCAAGGCGAAGATCTCGCCTTTCTTGATTTCCAGGGACACATCGTCCACGGCAATCGTCTCGTCGAACTTCTTCGTGACCCGGTCGATTTTGACCAGCACCTTTTTCGGTGTCTGGTCGCCCTCGAGGGCTTTCTTATAGGCGCCGGAGGCAACTGCCATTTACGAAACTCCCAGAAAAAAAGAGTGCAGCTCGCCCAATACGGACGAGCCTTGGATAGTTTGAGCCTTACTTGCCCGTCTTGACCTTGGTCCAGCTACGGGTCATCAAACGTTGCACTTTCGGGGGTAGCTCGAAGTTGACAAAAGTCCGGTCGAGAACCGCCTGCGGTGGGTAAACCGCTTCGTCAGTGCGTATCGATTGCTCCATCAGTTTGTCCGCCCCTGGGTTAGGGTTGGCATAACCGACGTAATCACTGACCTGAGCGATCACCTCAGGTTTCAGCAAATAGTTGATGAAGGCGAGGGCCTCTTTGACGTTGGTCGCATCCTTGGGGATGGCCAGCACGTCGAACCACAGGTTGCCGCCTTCTTTGGGAATCACGTAGGCGATGTTCACGCCTTTGCCCGCCTCGGCCGCACGGGCCTTGGCCTGGAACACATCACCGGAGAAGCCGGCCGCCACGCAGATGTTGCCGTTGGCGAGGTCCGAGATGTACTTGGAAGAATGGAAGTAGGTCACGTACGGACGCACTTTCAGGAGTTTCTCTTCAGCCTTCTTGTAGTCTTCAGGGTTGGTGCTGTTGGGGTTCAGGCCCATGTAGTTGAGCACCGCCGGCAGCATTTCATCCGCCGAGTCCATGAACGACACGCCGCACGTGGCCAGCTTCTTCATGTTTTCCGGCTCGAACAGCACGGCCCAGGAATCGATATGGTCGACGCCCAGCACTTCCTTGACCTTGTCGACGTTGTAGCCAATGCCGTTGGTGCCCCACAGGTACGGCACGGCGTACTGGTTGCCCGGGTCATTCTTTTCCAGGCGCTTGAGCAGCGCCGGGTCGAGGTTGGCGTAGTGGGTCAGCTGCGACTTGTCGAGCTTCTGGAACGCCCCGGCCTTGATCTGCTTGCCGAGGAAGTGGTTCGACGGCACGACCACGTCATACCCGGTACGCCCGGCCAGCAACTTGCCTTCCAGGGTTTCGTTGGAGTCGAACACGTCGTAGACCGGCTTGATGCCGGTGGCCTTTTCAAAGTTGGCCAGGGTGTCGGGGCCGATGTAGTCCGACCAGTTATAAATATGCACAGTCGGCGCGGCCTGCACGCTGACAGCCAGCGTGATACCTGCACCCACCAGCATGGCTTTGCGAAATAAAGAAATTGGCAAGTGGAGGTCCTCTTAAATAGTTGGGCCCGAAGTTGTTGCCCGGCAACAAAACCGGCGCGCAACTTACCCTCGATAAACCGATCCGGCAAAACTTTCTGTCATTAAATTGTTTTGTTAACCACCGCGCGCATCGCGGCGGTTAACAAAACGGGTATCAAGTCGGCTTACTTGCCCGATTTGATTTTGGTCCAGCTGCGGGTCATTTCCCGCTGAGTAGCAGCCGGCAAGTCAGCAATTGCATAAAGCTTGGCTTGCACGTCCGCCGGCGGGTAGATACCCGGGTCGCTGGTGATGTCTTTGTCGACCAGTGCGGTGGCTTTCTCGTTACCGTTCGGGAAACGCACGCTGTTGGTAATGCTCGCCATGACTTCCGGCTTGAGCAGGTAGTTCATGAACTTGTAGGCGGCGTCGACGTTTTCGGCATCTTTAGGGATGGCGACCATGTCGTAGAAGCTGCCGGCACCTTCTTTCGGAATGTCGTAGGCAACCTTGACCTTGCCACCGGCTTCAGCCGCGCGGGACTTGGCCTGTTGCACGTCACCCGAGTAACCCACGGCTACGCAGATGTTGCCGTTGGCCAGGTCGGAGATGTACTTGGACGAGTGGAAGTAGCCGATCGAAGGACGCAGCTTGAGGAACAGCGCCTCGGCTTGCTTGAGGTCTTCTTTCTTCTGGGTGTCGGTCGGCAGGCCCAGGTAATGCAGCGCCACCGGCAGCATTTCGGTTGGCGAATCGAGGAAGCTCACACCGCAGCCTTTGAGCTTGGCGAGGTTTTCCGGCTTGAGGATGGTGTCCCACGAGTCGATCTTGTCGATGCCCAGTGCGGCCTTGACCTTCTCCGGGTTGTAACCGATGCCGATCGAGCCCCACATGTACGGGAAGGCGTGCTTGTTGTCCGGGTCGCTGACGGACACGGCTTTAAGCAGGGATTTGTTCAAGTTGTCGTAGTTCGACAGTTTGGACTTGTCCAGTTCCTGGTAAACACCGGCCTTGATCTGCTTGGCCAGGAAGTTGTTCGACGGCACGACGATGTCGTAACCGGACTTGCCTGCCAGCAACTTGGCTTCCAGGGTTTCGTTGGAGTCGAACACGTCATAGACCACCTTGATCCCGGACTCTTTTTCAAAGTTCGCGATGGTGTCCGGTGCGATGTAGTCGGACCAGTTATAAACGTGCAGCACTTTATCGTCGGCGTGCGCCGCGCCTGCCATGGCCCCCATCAGGGACAAGGCCAGGAGGGTCTTGCCAGCGTTCTTCAAACCTAATGCCTTCATTCGGTCATGCTCCAATTTTTTCTTTTTTGGGCCACGTTCGTTCTTTAAGTACAACGTGTTTCGCAGCCCGTCTAAGGGCAACAAAACAGGGCGACAGTCTGGCAAGTTCAAGGGCCGGCTTTCAACCAATGCCCCACTTTTCTAACATCCCAGAAGCAGCGCCCAACCGGCGCTGCGTTCTGAGCCTAGCATTTAGCCCTGCAATGCCGCCAAAGTCAGGTCCAGGCAGTGCCGCGCCTTGGTCACCAACTCGTCTATCTCGGCCTTGCTGATCACCAGCGGTGGCGAAATGATCATGGTGTCGCCCACGGCGCGCATGATCAGGCCATTCTCGAAGCAGAACGTACGGCAGATCATGCCAACGCCACGGCCTTCGTAACGTTTGCGTGTTGCCTTGTCCTGTACCAACTCGATCGCACCGAGCATGCCCACACCGCGAACTTCACCCACCAGCGGGTGATCAGCCAGTTCCCTCAGACGCTTTTGCAAATAGGGTGCCGTTTCGTCGTGAACACGCTTAACAATTTGCTCATCGCGCATGATGCGGATGTTTTCCAGGGCGACAGCCGCCGCCACCGGGTGACCGGAGTAGGTGAAACCGTGGTTGAAATCACCGCCTTCGTTCAGCACAGCGACCACTTCGTCGCGCACGATCAGGCCGCCCATCGGGATGTAGCCCGAGGTCAGGCCCTTGGCGATGGTCATCATGTCGGGCTTGAGGTCGTAGAAATCGCTACCGAACCACTCACCGGTACGGCCAAAGCCGCAGATCACTTCATCGGCCACGAACAGGATGTCGTACTTGGCGAGGATTTCCTTGATACGCGGCCAGTAGCTGGCAGGCGGCACGATCACGCCACCGGCGCCCTGGATCGGCTCGGCAATAAAGGCACCGACGTTGTCCACGCCCAGTTCCAGAATCTTCTCTTCCAACTGGTTGGCCGCCCACACGCCGAACTCTTCCGGGCTCATGTCGCCGCCTTCGCCGAACCAGTAAGGCTGGGCGATATGGACGATGCCCGGGATCGGCAAGTCGCCCTGTTCATGCATGTAGGTCATGCCGCCCAGGCTGGCGCCGGCCACGGTGGAGCCGTGGTAGCCATTCTTGCGGCTGATGATGGTTTTCTTGTTCGGCTGGCCTTTGATCGCCCAGTAGTGGCGGACCATACGCAGCATGGTGTCGTTGCCTTCGGAGCCGGAACCGGTGAAGAACACGTGGTTCATGCCTTGCGGGGCGATATCGGAGATGGCTTTGGCCAGTTCCAGCACCGGCGGGTGGGCCGTCTGGAAGAACAGGTTGTAGTAAGGCAGCTCTTTCATCTGCTTGGCGGCCGCATCAGCCAGTTCGTCGCGACCGTAACCGATCGCCACGCACCACAGGCCGGCCATGCCGTCGAGAATCTTGTTGCCTTCGCTGTCCCACAGGTAAACGCCGTGGGCTTTGGTGATGATCCGTGGGCCTTTCTCTTTCAATTGCTTGAAGTCGCTGAACGGCGCCAGGTGGTGATCGCTGCTCAAGGCTTGCCATTCACGGGTTTGCGGGTTGTTGCTGGACATACCAATCTCCTAGATGTTTCAGGTGAGGACGCGCCGTTTAAAGGGCGCGCCCGGCGCATCAGACGGCGAAGAGCAGGAATTCCCGCTCCCACGAACTGATCACGCGCTTGAAGTTTTCATGCTCGGCCCGCTTGACCGCGACGTAGCCTGTGATGAATTTGTGACCCAGGTATTTCTCGATGGTCTTGCTGTTTTCCATGCGTTCCAGGGCGTCTTCGATGGTCAGCGGCAGGCGCAGGTTGCGGCGCTCGTAACCACGGCCAACCACTGGCGCACTTGGGCTGATGCCTTCGACCATGCCGATGTAGCCACACAGCAGGCTGGCGGCAATCGCCAGGTACGGGTTGGCGTCGGCGCCCGGCAGGCGGTTTTCCACCCGACGGTTCTGTGGGCCGGCATCCGGTACCCGCAGGCCAACGGTGCGGTTTTCTTCGCCCCATTCCACGTTGACCGGCGCCGAAGTGTCGGGCAGGAAGCGGCGGAACGAGTTCACGTTGGGCGCGAACAGCGGCAACAACTCGGGGATGAATTTCTGCAGGCCACCGATGTGATGCAGGAACAGCTCGCTCTTGCTCCCGTCTTCATTGGAGAAGACGTTCTTGCCGGTGGCGATGTCGATGATGCTCTGGTGCAGGTGCATCGCGCTGCCGGGCTCGCCGGTCATGGGCTTGGCCATAAAGGTGGCCGCCACGTTGTGCTTGAGCGCCGCTTCGCGCATGGTGCGCTTGAACACCAGGATCTGGTCGGCCAGGGACAATGCATCGCCGTGACGGAAGTTGATTTCCATCTGCGCGGTGCCGTCTTCGTGGATCAACGTGTCGAGGTCCAGCTCCTGCAGCTCGCACCAGTCGTAGACGTCTTCGAACAACGGGTCGAATTCGTTGGCGGCTTCTATAGAGAAGGACTGGCGGCCAGTCTCCGGGCGACCGGAGCGGCCAATCGGCGGTTGCAGCGGGAAGTCCGGGTCTTCGCAGCGCTTGGTCAGGTAGAACTCCATCTCCGGCGCCACGATGGGCTGCCAGCCTTTGTCGGCGTAGAGCTTGAGGACTTTCTTGAGCACGTTGCGCGGCGACAGCTCGATCGGGTTGCCTTGCTTGTCGTAGGTGTCGTGGATCACCTGGGCGGTAGGCTCTATGGCCCAGGGCACCAGGTACACCGCGTTCTCGTCCGGGCGGCAGATCATGTCGATGTCGGCCGGGTCGAGCAATTCGTAATAGATGTCGTCTTCGACATAGTCGCCGGTCACGGTCTGCAACAGAACGCTTTCGGGCAGGCGCATGCCTTTTTCGGCGATGAACTTGTTGGTCGGCGAGATCTTGCCCCGGGTGATGCCGGTGAGGTCGCCAATCATGCATTCGACTTCTGTGATCTTGTGGTCTTTCAACCAATCGGTGAGCTGGTCGAGGTTGTTACTCATAAATGCCTCTGGGCTGTGTTTCCTGACATCCATTAAAGGTCAGGCGTAAGTTGACGCAGCATCCGCGTCGCGTTGCATCACCCGCTTTCGACAGGCATTGCCAAATGCCTGGAAGATTGCGAGGTAGTGCGGGTTAGAGCTTACCTGCCATTCGGGGTGCCATTGCACTCCTAAAGCAAAAGCCTTGCCCGCGGGGATCGAAAAGCCTTCGATCAAGCCATCCGGCGCGGTGGCCTCGACCTGAAAACCCGGCGCCAGGCGGTCGACACCCTGTGAATGAATCGAGTTGACCTGGATCGTCGGCGGCAAGCCCAGGCTTGCCAATACCCCATTCGGGGAGATGGCCACCGGGTGCGCCGGGCCATACTGGATGTCCAGCGGCTGGGTGTCGTCTTCGCGGTGATCCATCATGCCCGGCACTTCGTGAACCTTCTGGTGCAGGCTGCCGCCAAACGCCACGTTCATTTCCTGGAAGCCACGGCAAATCCCCAGCACCGGAACGCCGGCCGCGATGGCGGCACGCAGCAGCGGCAAGGTGGTTTGGTCCCGTGCAGAATCATGAGCAGTCCCGGGCGCGCTGGCCGGACCGTCGTAGTGAAAGGGTTCGATATTGGAAGGTGAGCCGGTAAAAAGAATGCCGTCCAGGCCGTCAAGAATATTGGCCGGGTCGAGCACATCCGCCAGGGACGGAATGATCAATGGCAAGCCCTTGGCAGCGGTGGCCACTGCACGGACGTATTTGTCGCCACTGATGTGATAAGCATGCAGACCGACCTGTTTGGAGCAGGCGGTGACGCCGATTAACGGCAGGCGAGACATGAAGCACCCCGGTATTATTGCTGTTATGGGTTTGAATCGAGCTTAGCCTTGTTCATTTTTTTACACAACACCCCCGTAAAAAATACAACACGGCCCGCTCAAACGTGCTGGTTCCAAGAGCCCCAATCCCAAAAAACTGCCCCAAAAAGCCCCAAAAAAGCCCTCATGGCGCTTTTTTAGGGCAAAAAAGGCCTCGCTTGACTTCGGCATGCCGTTCGGGTTGACTGAAACCCGAAGAGATCAATGATTGATATTTTTAACAACAAAGGTGTTGCATCATGTCGGTACCCCCGCGTGCCGTTCAGCTTAACGAAGCGAACGCGTTCCTTAAGGATCATCCTGAGGTTCTGTACGTAGACCTTCTAATTGCGGATATGAATGGTGTGGTGCGCGGCAAGCGCATCGAACGCACCAGCCTCCACAAGGTTTACGAGAAGGGCATTAACCTGCCTGCCTCTCTATTTGCCCTGGATATCAACGGCTCAACGGTGGAAAGCACCGGCCTGGGCCTGGACATCGGTGATGCTGACCGAATCTGTTATCCAATCCCCGACACCCTGTGCAATGAACCCTGGCAAAAGCGCCCAACCGCGCAGCTGCTGATGACCATGCACGAACTCGAAGGTGAACCTTTCTTCGCCGATCCTCGCGAAGTTCTCCGCCAAGTTGTAAGCAAGTTTGACGACCTCGGTCTGACCATCTGCGCCGCATTCGAGCTGGAGTTCTACCTGATTGACCAGGAGAACGTGAATGGCCGGCCACAACCGCCCCGCTCGCCGATCTCCGGCAAACGCCCGCA
This sequence comes from Pseudomonas yamanorum, assembly GCF_013386765.1. Lineage (GTDB taxonomy): Bacteria > Pseudomonadota > Gammaproteobacteria > Pseudomonadales > Pseudomonadaceae > Aquipseudomonas > Aquipseudomonas yamanorum_A. Next base: position 478,217 of record NZ_JACARE010000018.1, on the reverse strand, counting down.
CTCGACACAGGTCTACCTGATCGACGACCTCGACGAATACGTCGACTGCCTCCAGGACATTCTGGAAGGTGCAAAAGAGCAAGGCATCCCTGCCGACGCCATCGTCAAGGAAAGTGCCCCGGCGCAGTTCGAAGTGAACCTGCACCACGTTGCCGACCCTATAAAGGCCTGCGACTACGCGGTACTGCTCAAGCGCTTGATCAAGAACATCGCCTACGACCATGAGATGGACACCACCTTCATGGCCAAGCCCTACCCGGGCCAGGCAGGCAACGGCCTACACGTACACATTTCGATCCTGGACAAGGAAGGCAAGAACATCTTTGCCAGCGAGGATCCCGAGCAGAACGCCGCATTGCGTCACGCGATCGGCGGTGTGCTGGAGACCCTACCCGCCCAAATGGCGTTCCTGTGCCCTAACGTCAACTCCTACCGTCGTTTCGGCGCACAGTTCTACGTGCCGAACTCGCCGTGCTGGGGCCTGGATAACCGCACCGTAGCGATTCGCGTACCGACCGGCTCGTCCGACGCCGTACGTATTGAACACCGTGTGGCCGGCGCCGACGCCAACCCTTACCTGCTGATGGCTTCGGTACTGGCGGGCGTGCATCACGGCCTGACCAACAAGATCGAGCCTGGCGCACCGGTGGAAGGCAACAGCTACGAGCAGAACGAACAGAGCCTGCCGAACAACCTGCGTGATGCCCTGCGCGAGTTGGACGACAGCGAGGTGATGGCCAAGTACATCGATCCTAAATACATCGATATCTTCGTCGCCTGTAAGGAAAGTGAGCTGGAAGAGTTCGAACACTCCATCTCCGACCTTGAGTACAACTGGTACCTGCATACCGTGTAAGCGGTTGCTTGATTAAAGGAACGCCGCAGGCTTTTGGCCTGCGGCGTTTTTTTATGCCGGTTGTGGCGAGGGAGCTTGCTCCCGCCGGGCTGCGAAGCGGCCCCCATCAGAACACCGCGCTCTTTCAGGCAGGACCGGGGTGCCGGTTTGGGTCTGCTGCGCAGCCCAGCGGGAGCAAGCTCCCTCGCCACAAGGTATGGATCATCCAGTGGCTCTGCGTACAATGCCCGCTGCCCTGTAGGAGACTTCAATGAATCGCCCCGCCCCTCGCAAACCCCGCGCCCGCAGCCAGGCCCGGATCGACGCGATACTCGACGCCGCCCGCACCTTGCTGGCCGCCGAAGGCGTGGCGAGCCTGTCGATCTACAGCGTGGCCGAACGGGCGCAGATTCCGCCTTCGTCGGTGTACCACTTCTTTGCCAGTGTGCCGGCCTTGCTCGAAGCGTTGACCGCCGATGTGCACGCCGCCTTCCGCGCAGCCATCCAAGCGACCATCGATCATGATTCACTCAAACACTGGCGCGACCTGTCCGGCGTGGTGGAACAGCGCATGCTCACCATCTACAGCAACGACGCCGCCGCCCGGCAATTGATCCTCGCCCAGCATGGGTTGACCGAAGTGACACAGGCTGACCGCCAGCACGATCTGGAGCTGGGAAACCTGATGCATGAAGTGTTCAACCGGCACTTCGAGCTGCCGAGCCTGCCCGCCGATGTCGACGTGTTTGCGCTGGCCCTGGAACTGAGCGACCGCGTCTACGCGCGCTCGGTGCATCAGCACGGGCAGATCACCCCGCGCATGGCCGAGGAAGGCATGCGGGTGTTTGATGCGTATGTGGGGCTTTACCTGCCGGCGTTTTTACCCAAGCGGGTGGTCACTGCCTGATTGATGTGTTGCCCACAAAGGCCTTATCGCAGGCAAGCCAGCTCCCACACAGATCAAAATGTGGGAGCTGGCCTGCCTGCGATGGCGGTTTCAAGAACGCCAATCACAACTTGGCGATCGACACCTCGGTGGATTTGACGAAGGCAATCACTTCGCTGCCAATCACCAGCTCCAGCTCTTTCACCGAGCGAGTGGTGATCACCGAAGTCACGATGCCGGACGCGGTCTGCACGTCGATTTCCGACAGCACGTCACCTTCGACGATTTCCTTGATGGTGCCTTTGAACTGGTTACGTACGTTGATGGCTTTAATAGTCATGGTCGTTCTTCCTGTGTAAGACAAGTGAGTTATTGAGCCCAACGCAATTGCGTAGGCAGCGGTGAAACAGGTTCGGGTTCCGGCGGAGTGCCGGGCAGCGACAACACACGGTTAAGCACTTCGGTTTCCAGCGCCGCCAGGCGGTGGGAGCCACGCACCCGCGGACGTGGGAGTTCCACGTACAGGTCGAGGCCGATTTCGCCGTCTTCGATCAGGATCACCCGGTCGGCAATGGCCACGGCTTCGCTGACGTCGTGGGTCACCAGCAACACGGTGAAACCGTGCTTGCGCCAGAGGTTCTCGATCAGTTGTTGCATCTCGATCCGGGTCAGGGCATCCAGGGCCCCCAGCGGCTCGTCCAGCAGCAACAGGCGCGGTTGGTGAATCAGGGCGCGGGCCAGGGCCACGCGTTGCTTCTGGCCACCGGACAACGCCGCCGGCCACTCGTTGGCGCGCTCGGCCAGGCCGACCGCTTCCAGCGCTTCCAACGCCTGTGGGCGCCAGTTGCCCTTGAGCCCCAGGCCCACGTTGTCGATGATCTTTTTCCACGGCAGCAGGCGTGCTTCCTGGAACATCAACCGCGTGTCTTCAATCGCATCGCTCAGCGGTGCGGAGCCGGCGAGCAGTTCACCACCGCTGGCCTTATCCAGGCCCGCCAGCAGGCGCAGCAAGGTACTTTTGCCGCAGCCGCTGCGGCCTACCACGGCCACGAATTGACCGGCCGGAATATGCAGGTCGATGTCCTTCAGCACTTCCCGCGTGCCGAAAGCCTTGCGCAACTTGCGCACTGCCAGGGGAATGCCCCGCAGCAGGCGTGGAGGTTGAGCGGTCATGCCGCACCTCCTTTATTCACTTGATAGGCTGGGTGCCAGCGCAGCCAGACACGTTCCAGGCCGCGAGCCGCCAGGTCTGCCAGCTTGCCGAGCACCGCGTACAGCACGATGGCCAGTACCACCACGTCGGTTTGCAGGAACTCCCGGGCGTTCATTGCCAGGTAGCCGATGCCGGAACTGGCGGAGATGGTTTCGGCGACGATCAACGTCAGCCACATGAAGCCCAACGCAAAGCGCACGCCCACCAGAATCGAAGGCAAGGCACCCGGCAAGATCACCTGGCGAAACAGGCTGAAACCGGACAGGCCATAACTGCGGGCCATTTCCACCAACGCCGGGTCGACGTTGCGGATGCCGTGGTAGGTATTGAGGTAGATCGGGAACAGCGTGCCGAGGGCCACCAGGAATATCTTCGCGGTCTCGTCGATGCCGAACCACAGGATCACCAGCGGGATCAGCGCCAGGTGCGGCACGTTGCGGATCATCTGCACCGAGCTGTCCAGCAGGCGTTCACCCCAGGTCGACAGACCGGTAATAAAGCCCAGGGCCAGGCCGATGCTGCCGCCGATCACAAAACCCAGGCCCGCACGCCAGCCACTGATAGCCAGGTGCGTCCAGATTTCGCCACTGCGCACCAGGCTGATGCCCGCTTCGATCACGGCGCTGGGTGCCGGCAGAATGCGCGTCGACAGCCAACCGGCCGAGACGGACAACTGCCATACCGCCAGCAACAGAATCGGCAGCGCCCAGGGCGCCAATCGATGACTTAACTTTTCGAGGTTCATGGCGGCGCCTCAGCTCTGGGACGCAGCTTTGGGAAGGATGTCGTTGGCGACCATTTCGCCGAACGGGCTGACGTAGCCGGCGCCCTTGGGCAGCTCGGGACGTTCGATGTCCAGGTGCGGGAACAGCAACTCGGCCACGCGATACGACTCTTCCAGGTGTGGATAACCGGAGAAGATAAAGGTGTCGATGCCCAGGTCAGCGTATTCCTTCACCCGTGCCGCCACGGTCGGGCCGTCGCCTACCAGGGCGGTGCCCGCACCGCCGCGCACCAGGCCGACGCCAGCCCACAGGTTGGGGCTGACCTCGAGGTTGTCGCGGCTGCCACCGTGCAAGGCGGCCATGCGTTGCTGGCCAACGGAGTCAAAGCGCGACAGCGAGGCCTGGGCGCGGGCGATGGTTTCATCGTCAACGTGGGAGATCAGCTTGTCGGCGGCCTGCCAGGCTTCGGCGTTGGTTTCACGCACGATCACATGCAGGCGAATGCCGAAGCGCAGGGTACGCCCGAGCTTGGCGGCCTTGGCGCGAACCTGTGCAATCTTTTCCGCTACCGCAGCCGGTGGCTCGCCCCAGGTCAACACCATTTCCACTTGTTCGGCTGCCAGGTCCTGGGCCGCTTCCGAGGAGCCGCCGAAATACAGCGGCGGACGCGGTTGCTGGATCGGCGGGTAGAGCAACTTGGCGCCTTTGACGCTGATGTGCTGGCCGTCGTAATCCACGGTTTCGCCTTCCAGCACGCGGCGCCAGATGCGGGTGAACTCCACCGACGCCTGGTAACGCTCTTCATGGCTCAGGAACAAACCGTCGCCGGCCAATTCATCCGGGTCTCCACCGGTCACCAGGTTGAACAACGCCCGGCCACCGGACAACCGATCCAGGGTCGCGGCCTGGCGCGCAGCCACCGTCGGGGAAATGATCCCGGGGCGTAGCGCGACAAGGAATTTCAAGCGTTGGGTCACCGGGATCAGCGACGCCGCCACCAGCCACGAGTCCTCGCAGGAGCGGCCGGTGGGAATCAGTACCCCGCCGAAGCCAAGGCGGTCGGCCGCCTGGGCCACTTGCTGCAGGTAACCGTGATCAACGGCGCGAGCGCCTTCGGCGGTGCCAAGGTAATGGCCGTCGCCGTGGGTAGGCAGAAACCAGAAAATATTGAGGCTCATGGAGTTGTCTCCTGAAGAAGTCGGATTACGGCGCTTTGGCAACGGCGGCGGGTGGTGTCCAGATCACGTCCTTGACGCTCAAGGGCTTGGGGATCAATTTGAGTTGGTAGAAGCTGTCGGCGATTTTCTGCTGCGCGGCGACCACTTCCGGGGTCAGGAAGAGCGCGCCGTAGCCCTGGCGTTTCACCGAGGTCAGGGTGATGTCGGCGGGCAGGCCCAGCAGCGGTGCAACTTGTTCGGTGACTTGTTCCGGGTTGGCCTTGGACCATTCGCCCACGGCGCGCACTTCTTCCACCAGCGCCTTGATCACCTCAGGGTGTTTTTCGGCGTAAGGCTTGGTGGCCAGGTAGAACTGATGGTTGTCGGCAATGCCGGTGCCGTCACGCAGGGTGCGGGCTTGCAGTTGTTTCTCGGCGGCCGCCTGGTACGGGTCCCAGATCACCCAGGCATCGACGCTGCCACGCTCGAACGCAGCGCGGGCATCGGCGGGCGGCAGGAACACGGTCTGCACGTCGGTGTATTTCAGGCCGGCATCTTCCAGGGCGCGTACCAGCAGGTAGTGCACGTTGGAGCCTTTGTTGAGGACGACTTTCTTGCCCTTGAGGTCTTGCACCGATTTGATCGGCGAGTCTTTCGGTACCAGGATCGCTTCACTGGTGGGCGCTGGTGGTTCGTAGGCGACGTAGAGCAGATCGGCGCCGGCGGCCTGGGCGAACACTGGCGGGGTTTCGCCCGTCACGCCGAAGTCGATGGAGCCGACGTTCAACCCTTCCAGCAGCTGCGGGCCACCGGGGAACTCGGTCCACTGCACCTGCACGCCCTGCTCGGCCAGCCGCTTCTCCAGCGAGCCCTTGGCCTTGAGCAGCACCAGGGTGCCGTATTTCTGATAGCCGATCCGCAGGGTCTCGGCCGCTTGAGCTTGAACAATGGCGCCGAAGGACACAGCCGCAGCAAACAGTGCGACCAGACCACGACGCAAGATGACAGTGCGCATGGCGCTCTCTCCACAATACGATTAGGGGGTTGGCTGCACCTGCTTGGCCGTTGGCGGCTGAGTAAGGTGAGTAGTACTTGTTGAATCCAGGTAAAGCTGGGTAAGGCTTAAATGCTCCAGCGAGCACTCAACAAACGTTCATTCAACACATGGGGATCAAGGGGTTTCGGGCGGCGGGCCATGGCGGCGTAGAACGTCTCCAGGGCCTCGCTCAGGCGTTGTTCCAACACCGGCACCAACTGCGCCTGGGCACTGCCTTCGCCGTAGGCGATCTGGCTGTCTTCGGCAAAAATCCCGTGGAGCAATTCCTGGGCTTTCAGGGCCGACAGCACCGGCTTCAGTGCGTAGTCCACCGCCAGCATGTGGGCGATGCTGCCGCCGGTGGCCATCGGCAACACGATTTTGTGGGCCAGGGCGCGCTCGGGCAGCAGGTCGAGGATGGTTTTCAGGGCGCCGGAAAACGAGGCCTTGTACACGGGCGTGGCAATCACCAGGCCATCGGCATTCGCCACTTGCTGCAGCAGGTCGATGATCTTGGGGCTGTCGAACCGCGCGTGCAGCAAGTCTTCGGCCGGGAAGTCCCGTATCTGATAACTCACCACTTCCACGCCTTGTTGCTGCAACCAGTTGCGGGTGTGATCCAGCAACACCCCGGACCGGGAACGTTGGCTGGGGCTACCACCAAGTGTTACGACCAGCATTTAGGAAATTCCTTTGGAAAGTGTCGGCGGTTCGCTATGTGGCGATGGCGCCAAGATGGGACAGACCATATCAGCCAATTTATATATCTATAAATCTTATTTTTTCATTTGTTTATTCCCTAAATGCATATGCCGTTCATCAAACTCCAGGCATAAAAAAAGGCCGTCGAAACGGCCTTAAAACCCCTGCATGTGAAACGGTTTACAACTTGAACTCTCTGTTGCTGGCAGGCCCCCATCGCGGGCAAGCCCGCTCCCACAGTTGAACCGCATTCCCCTGTGGGAGCGGGCTTGCCCGCGATGGCGATATCAGCCTTAACGATTCGGTTGAGGCGTGAGCCGCAGGTACGGCTTCACTGCCCGGTAGCCTTTCGGAAAGCGTTTCTTGATCTCTTCTTCGTCCTTGAGCGACGGCACGATCACCACCTCATCACCGTCCTGCCAGTTGGCTGGGGTGGCGACTTTGTAGTTGTCGGTCAGCTGCAGCGAGTCGATCACCCGCAGGATTTCGTGGAAGTTGCGACCGGTGCTGGCCGGATAGGTAATGGTCAGGCGAATCTTTTTGTTCGGATCAATCACGAACAGCGAACGCACGGTGAGGGTGTCACTGGCATTCGGGTGGATCAGGTCATACAGGTCGGAGACCTTGCGGTCTGCGTCGGCCAGGATCGGGAAGTTGACGATGGTGTTCTGGGTTTCGTTGATGTCTTCGATCCACTTGTGGTGGGAGTCCACCGGGTCCACCGACAGGGCAATGGCCTTGACGCCGCGCTTGGCGAATTCATCCTTGAGCTTGGCGGTGAAGCCCAGTTCGGTGGTGCACACCGGGGTGAAGTCTGCCGGGTGGGAAAACAGCACGCCCCAGCTATCGCCCAGCCACTCGTGGAAGCGAATCTTGCCGGCGCTGGAATCCTGTTCAAAGTCGGGGGCGATGTCGCCCAGTCTGAGGCTCATGGTGTGGCTCCTGATGAGTGCTTATAGAGCCCACTGTGCCTGTGTCGCGGATAATTTAAAAAGAATAAATATCGATTTATCTAGACGATAAAGGAATATTAAAAATCTGTTCATTGGACTTGGCTGCAGCCGAGGATCAACATCGGCTTCAAGGTTCGAGAAGGCCTTGAGACGCTGTACAAAGAGGGGATTCAGGAAGGGCTTGCGGGGGTTGAGCCCGACTTGAACAGTAAAAAGCACCCTGCCCGGCGTTGCGCCGGGCAAGGTTTTACGCTCTTACTTGAACGCGTAGGTGTAGCTCAGAATTACGCGGTTTTCGTCCTGGGAACGAGTGTTCGCCAGGTCGGTACGCCACATCGCGTTTTTCCAGGCAACGCCCAGGTTTTTCAGCGGACCTTCTGGAACAACGTAAGCCAGGGTCAGGTCGCGTTCCCACTCGTTACGCTCGCCGACGGTGGTGTCGATGTTGCTACCCTTGAGGTAGACCACACCGGCAGTCAGGCCAGGCACGCCGATCTTGGCGAAGTCATACGCGTAGCGAGCTTGCCAGGTACGTTCGCCGGCACGGGCAAACTTCTGGATTTGCATGTCGGTGATGGTGCTGTTCGACGAGCCGTCACCTTGGTTCAGCCAAGGGAAGTCGCTGTCGCCCTTGGTGTACTGGTAACCAGCGCCGAAGGTGTGACCGGCAACCGAGTACAACGCCAGGTAGCTGTACAGGTCGTTGTCGACCTTACCCTTGACCTTGGTGGCATTGGTCGGATGATCCGAGTAGTAGCCGGAGGTGTAGTAGCCAGCAGTATCACCGTTGGCACCGTTGTCACGGCTACGGTAGTAGCGCAGGTCGCTTTTCAGGACGCCAGGACCGATCGCCCAGTTGTGGACCAGGCCCAGGAAGTTCTGAGCGTAGAAATCCTTCAGCTCGCCGAAGTAGTACGAAGCAGTCAGGTCTTTGGTGATCTTGTAGTCAGCACCGGCGTAGTAGAACTTGTTGACGAAGTTACCTGCGTCATAGTTCGAGCTGCCGTTGGCACCGGCCAGGGACAGACCTTCATTGTTGCTGGAGTTACGGCCCTTGGAGTGCTCGATCTGGCCAGCAGTCAGGGTCAGGTCCTTGAACTCGTTCGAGGAGATCTCGCCGCCCTGGAAGGTTTGTGGCAACAGACGACCATCGTTGGTCTTGATCACCGGGTTGTTCGGCTGCAAGGTACCGATCTTCAGCACGGTCTGGGAGATCTTGACCTTACCGGTCACGCCCAGGCTGGCGAAATCGTTGACCGCTTTGTTGCCATCGCTTGGGAACACGGTGCCGCCGGAGGCAGTACCTGTGTAGTTACCGTGATCAGCGCGGCTGGAATCCAGACGCACGCCGTACAGGCCGATGGCGTCAAGACCAAAGCCCACAGTACCTTGGGTGAAACCCGAGATGAAACGCAGGTCGAAACCTTGGCCCCATTCAGCGTTTTTGCTGCGGGTGTTCGAGGTAGCCGATGGCTTCAGGTCGCGGTTGTCGGTGTTGATGTAAAAGTTACGTACGCCGAGTGTGATCTTGCTGTCATCGATAAAACCAGCGGCGCCTGCTTGTTGAGCGATTGCCCCCAAAGCTACGGCCAACGCCAATGTTGACTTCTTCATGTACCGCTCCTCTCATTTCTAATTTTTGTATTTCTTAGGTCTCGGGTCTGACGCCCTCGATCCACAGATGCGCGATTAGCACCGGATAGTGACTGACAAGTCAATCGTAACCTTGTGTGTCTACTACTTTCGTCTAACCGCAGTTAATTTGGTCCTTGCAGGGTAATGAGTTTTTCATACACCCAAAAAGAATTGTTTCGTCCTTTTTCATACGATTCAGGAATAACGCTTTCCATGGCACGGTCGAGCCAGTAAGGCGGTACCGCTCCATAAGGGTGTTCCTGAAGAGCATGTCTTTTCGCCTTTTTAGATCGTTTCGCGCTGACCCAAAGGTCAATACGTCACTCACGATCAAAAATGCGACGCCATCATGGCCAAACGCACATCATTCCGTCAATTTGTTACAGTTTTTGTATCGATGAAACTTTTTTGCCGTCCCAGCAATCCACCTCACCGTACTCGGTGATAATGTCACTTTGATGTCAGTTATGTGTATAAATCGGCAAGCCCTGTATTCAGGGCCGATGCACCCGCCCCGGATGCATGACTCGCCAAATTGACAGGCGAGAGGATTGCCCCCTCGCCCCTTCAGGCTTACAACGCCTTTTCGAAAATCTTCGAATTACGCTGATAGTTGTACAACGACGCCCGCGCCGATGGCAGACGATCCACCGTGCTCGGCACAAAACCGCGCTCGCGGAACCAGTGGGCAGTACGGGTGGTGAGGACGAACAAGGTCTTCAAACCCTGGGCCCGGGCGCGGGTCTCGATGCGCTCCAGCAGTTCATCACCGCGGCCGCCGTGGCGGTACTCCGGGTTCACCGCCAGGCAGGCCAGCTCGCCCGCGTCCGAGTCGGCGATCTGATACAGCGCCGCACAGGCGATGATCATGCCTTCACGTTCCACCACGCTGAACTGCTCGATTTCCCGTTCCAGCACTTCCCGGGAACGACGCACCAGAATCCCCTGCTCTTCCAGCGGACTGATCAGATCCAACAATCCGCCCACATCTTCAATCGCCGCTTCGCGCACCAGCTCAAACTGCTCCTGGGCCACCAGCGTACCGCCGCCGTCCCGGGTGAACAGCTCGGTGAGCAAGGCACCGTCTTCGGCATAACTGACAATATGGCTACGCCCTACGCCGCCGCGGCACGCCTCGGCGGCCGCGTCCAACAGCTCGGCCTGGTAATTGCTGCCCAGGCGTTGCAGATGCGCGGGCACCTGTTGCGGCCGCAGTTCGCGCACCAGGCGGCCGTGTTCGTCGATCAGGCCAAGGTCGGCGCCAAACAGCAGCAGCTTGTCCGCGCCCAGGTCGATCGCGGCGCGGGTAGCGACGTCTTCGCAGGCGAGGTTGAAGATTTCACCGGTGGGCGAGTAGCCCAGGGGCGACAGCAGCACGATGGAGCGCTCGTCCAGCAGGCGGTTGATGCCCTTGCGGTCGACCCGGCGCACTTCGCCGGTGTGGTGATAGTCGACGCCTTCAAGCACACCGATCGGGCGCGCCGTCACCAGGTTGCCGCTGGCCACACGCAGGCGCGAGCCCTGCATCGGCGAAGAGGCCATGTCCATCGACAAGCGCGCTTCGATAGCAATGCGCAGATGGCCGACAGCATCGATCACGCACTCCAGCGTTGCGGCATCGGTGATGCGCAAGCCTTCATGGTAAGCCGGGGTCAGGCCGCGGGCGGCGAGGCGGGTTTCAATTTGCGGGCGCGAACCGTGGACCAGCACCAGTCGCACGCCCAGGCTGTGGAGCAGCACCAGGTCATGGACGATATTGCCGAAGTTCGGATGATCCACACCATCGCCCGGCAGCATGACCACAAAGGTGCAGTCGCGGTGGGCATTGATGTAAGGCGAAGCGTGACGAAGCCAATTGACGTATTCGGGCATAAAACCTGGGCCTGTAATAAAAAGCAGCCAAAAAAGGATGATTCATGGAAACGCACAGCGGGCTGTTGGTTATCGTCGGAACAGGCTTGGCGACACGCTCGCTCTCCTTCTATGTACGGATGGGCCGGGGTTAATTTATGCAGGTGTCAGGCAGTAATGTTGAATCAGTTCTCGCAATAGACGCACTGTAGGCGTCAAGCGTGACATTTCAAGGTACTCGCCGGGCTGGTGGGCGCAGGCGATATCGCCAGGGCCAAGCACCAGGGTTTCGCAACCAAGGCGCTGAAGATAAGGCGCTTCGGTGCCGAACGCTACTGCTTCGGCGCGATGACCGGTAAGTCGTTCAGCCACCCGCACCAACTCGGCATCCTCGGCCTGCTCGAAGGGCGGCACTTCGGGGAACAGCGGCGCGTAGTCGATCTTCACCTGATGGCGCTCGGCCAAGGGCTCGAGCTTCTGGCGGATGGCGGCGCGCAGCACCTGGGGATCCATACCGGGCAAGGGCCGCAGGTCAAACTCCAGGGAACACTGGCCACAAATGCGGTTGGGGTTGTCGCCCCCGTGGATGCAGCCAAAATTCATGGTCGGTTGCGGCACGCTGAACTGCGGGTTGCGGTATTCGCGTTGCCAGGCCAGGCGCAGGCCGCGCAGCTCGCCGATGGCGTCATGCATGGCTTCGAGGGCGCTGTGGCCCAGGCTTGGATCCGACGAATGGCCGCTGCGCCCGAGAATATCGATGCGCTCCATCATCACGCCCTTGTGCAGACGGATGGGTTTGAGGCCGGTGGGCTCACCGATCACCGCTGCGCGACCTAAAGGACGACCCGCCTCGGCCAGCGCACGGGCGCCGGCCATGGAGCTTTCTTCATCGCAGGTGGCGAGAATCAGCAGTGGTTGCTTGAAGGGTTGGTCCAGCAATGGCTGTACCGCTTCGATCACCAGGGCGAAAAAGCCTTTCATGTCACAGCTGCCCAGTCCTACCCAGCGACCGTCGACTTCCGTCAGCTTGAGTGGATCGGTCTGCCACAACGCGCCGTCGTACGGCACGGTGTCACTGTGCCCCGCCAACACCAGGCCGCCAGGGCCGGTGCCGAAACTGGCCAGCAGGTTGAATTTGCCGGGGCTGACCTGCTGGATGTCGCAGGCAAAGCCCAGGTCCCCCAGCCAGGTGGCGAGCAAATCGATAACCGGGCGGTTGGATTGGTCGAGAGAGGCCTGGGTACAACTGACCGAAGGCGCGGCAATCAGCGCGGCGAATTGTTCTTTCATGGACGGTAAAGGCATGCGCTGTCTCTCAACTTCCCGGACGAACCCCATCATAGAGCCATCTGCACAACACAATAAACCGTTGCGGCACGTTGCCGGGCTCAGTCCTGTACACTGCACGACCTTGGCAGCCACACATTTCCCCGGCTGCGCTCCCGATCCTGGATTTTCCGGCCATGCAGAAAGAAACCGAAATCAAGCTCCGCGTCAGCCGCGAAACCCTCGCCGCGCTGCGTGAGCACCCGCTACTGAAAAAACGCAACAAAAGTGGCTGGGAACGCCGTGAGTTGATGAACCAGTACTTCGACACCCCGGAACGCGACCTGGCCCAGGCCAAAGTCGCCCTGCGCCTGCGCAAAGACGGCGACGAAGTGATCCAGACTCTCAAGACCCGTGGCCAGAGCGTCGCCGGTTTGTCGGAACGCAATGAGTACAACTGGGACCTGGCCAAAGCCAAGCTCGACGTGAAGAAACTCGACGGCGAATGCTGGCCCGAGCAACTGGCCGAACTGGACAAAAAGACCCTCAAGCCGATCTTCACTACTGACTTCGTGCGTGAGCGCGCCGAAATCGCCTGGGGCCGTGGCAAGGCCAAGGTCGTGATCGAAGCCGCTTTGGACCTGGGCCACGTGGTCGCCGGCAAGCAGAAAGAAGAAATCTGCGAGCTGGAACTTGAGCTGCGCGAAGGCGACCCGGCCGCCCTGCTGGAACTGGCCGCTGAACTCGCCGCGACCCTGGCACTGATGCCCTGCGATATCAGCAAGGCCGAGCGTGGCTATCGCCTGTTCGACGCCAACAGCTATTCCCTGAGTCTGCCGGCGCCGGTGCTGCACGCCGAAATGCCGCTGGACGACGCATTCGCCGCCGTCATGTGGCACCTGTTGGGCAGCAGCCAGCGCCTGGCCGAGCAATACCGTTTCAACGGCCACTGGCGCCTGCTGCAAGACTGGGTGGAAAACCTCGGCGAACTGCGCGCCCTGCTCGGCAGCCTCGGCCAGGCCGCACCCCGCCAGTCCACCAGCGAACTGCGGGCCGCACTGGACGCGTTGCTGGAAGACTGGCGTCCGCTGGTCCAGGCCGGTGACGACGACGAAGACATCCGCAAAGCCGCGCCGGAACAGTTCGCCGAAGAACTGGAAGACGTGCGCTGGGGCCTGTTCTCCCTGACCACCTCCCGCTGGTTGCTGGCCCGTACCTGGGCTGCCGATCGCAACGTGCGTGGCAACCGCCAGGGCGCTGCACAACTCGCCAACTGGCTGCCGCGCCTGCTGGCCGACGACGCCGTCGCCCTGCAACTGCCGCGTTACCAGCAACAACCGGAAGACCTCGCCGAGCAACTGCCGCGTATCGAGCGCATCCTGGCCTGGCTGCACCATGCACGCCAAGTGCTGGATATCGCCGAGCTGGACCGTTTGTATGGCGAGCTGAACAAGCTGGCGCATCTGGCCAACCAGCCGATTACCGATGAGTCGCTGGATGCGCGGATGCATCAGGCGATCGCGGTTTATCAGAATCGTGCCTGGAAAACCCTGCTGCGCCTGTAAGATCGCTATCGCGGGCAAGCCCGGCTCCCACATTGGAATGCATTCCAGTGTGGGAGCCGGGCTTGCCCGCGATGGGGCCGCCGCTATCAGCGCAACACCGGCAAACTCGTGGTGGACTTGATCTCCGACAAGGCCACTATCGAGTTGACCTCCTGGATCCCCGGCACCATCGACAGTTTTTCGAAGAAAAACCGCTCATACGCCTCGATGTCCGACGTGACGATCCGCAATAGAAAATCCACCGCCCCCATCAGCACATAACACTCCAGCACTTCCGGAAAGCCGCGAATCGCCTCGGTGAATTCCGTGAAGTTGGAACGGCCGTGGGCGTTGAGTTTCACCTCGGCGAAAATCTGCGTGTTGAGGCCGATTTTCTTGCGATCCAACAAGGTGACCTGGCCGCGAATCACGCCCTCCTCTTTCAACCGCTGAATCCGCCGCCAGCACGGTGACTGTGACAGGCCGACCTGTTCGGCGATCTGCGCGCTGGAAAGCGAAGCGTCTTCCTGCAACAGCGCCAGGATGCGCCGGTCGTACACGTCCAGCTCACTGTGCATATAAATACCCATCTATCATGCTTTTTTGAATTGAATGATTCCCTTATAAGCCATTACAGGCTTTTTTAGACAAGAAATCTCCCACGACGAATGTAAAAATTTCTCCAGTCGAATCCGGAGAGCCATCATGCATGTCGTCGAAGCCGCCAGCCCCGCCACACGCGCCGATGCCTGGGCCGTCAGCAATGCCCACTGCCAGGCGCACTATCAAATCCTCGCCGAGGCTGAGCCCGACGTGCTGTGCCGGGTGCTCAACTATTTTGCCCTGCAGTTCCTGGTTCCTCTCCAGGTGAACGTACAGCGCGAAGACGACCTGCTGGCGATCGATATCGTGATGGATGGCCTGAGCTGGCACCGTGCCCAGGTGATCGGTGAAAAACTTCGTAACCTGATCAGCGTGTGCTCGCTGGAACTGCAGCCGGCTGATGCCGCGCGGCCTCTGGCAGTGCAGGCAGCCGGTCAGTAAAAGCCTGCAATAAACCCTGGAAGCCGAACGGCAAAGGGTGACTAGCCTGAGGACTACGCCTAACCGTTGCCCAGGAATGTCACCATGTCCGTTGCGCCAAACACCCAGGATCGCTGGCTGGAAATCCATCAGTTGTTGCCAGCCCTGATCGACCAGGGCGTAGTGCCCGCCGATCTGAACGTACCGGCCAACAGCGGGCTGCACCCTCTTGAATGCATTGCCAGCCATGGCCCCTCCCTGGAAACCCTCACCGAATGGCTCGCCCGACACTGTGGCCAGCCTTACCTGCGTATCGACCCGTTGAAAATCGATGTCGCGGCGGTGGTGCCGCTGATGTCCTACGCCTTTGCCCAGCGGCACAGGATCCTGGCGGTTGCGGTCGACGCCCACAGCGTCACCGTCGCCAGTGCCCAACCCTACGTGAGCAGTTGGGAAGCCGGCCTGGCCCAGGTCTTGAAGCGCTCCATCCGGCGTGTGGTCGCCAATCCCCAGGCTATCCAGCGCTGCACGGTGGAATTTTACCGGCTGGCGAAATCGGTCAGCGGCGCGGTCGATCAAAAAACAGCCGGTTCACCCAGCATCGAGCAATTGCTCAACCTCGGCGCCAGCGACCAGGAGCCCGACGCCAATGACGCGCACATCGTCAATATCGTCGACTGGCTGCTGCAGTACGCTTTCGACCAGCGGGCCAGTGATATCCATATCGAGCCCGGCCGCGACCAGGGCCGCGTGCGGTTTCGCATTGATGGGCTGCTGCATGACGTCTATCAATTCCCGTCCCAGGTCACGACGGCGGTGGTCAGCCGCCTGAAAAGCCTCGGCCGGATGAACGTGGCAGAAAAACGCAAACCCCAGGACGGCCGGGTGAAGACCAAAAGCCCCGCAGGCGGTGAAGTGGAACTACGCCTGTCGACCCTGCCCACGGCCTTCGGCGAAAAGCTGGTGATGCGGATTTTCGACCCGCAGGTGCTGCACAAGGACGTCCAGCAACTGGGGCTCTCCAGCGACGACCTGCAACGCTGGCAATCCATGACCGGCCAGGCCAATGGCATCATCCTGGTCACCGGCCCCACCGGCTCGGGCAAGACCAGCACCCTGTACACCACGCTCAAGCAACTGGCCACCCGGGAGGTCAACCTGTGCACCGTCGAAGACCCGATCGAGATGGTCGAGCCGGCCTTCAACCAGATGCAGGTCCAGCACAACATCGACCTGACCTTCGCCAGCGGCATCCGCGCGCTGATGCGCCAGGACCCGGACATCATCATGATCGGCGAGATTCGCGACCTGGAAACCGCAGAAATGGCGATCCAGGCCGCCCTCACCGGACACCTGGTGCTGTCGACGCTGCACACCAACGACGCCCCCGGTGCCATCAGCCGCCTGCTGGAACTGGGCATTCCCCATTACCTGATCAATGCGACGCTGCTGGGGGTGATGGCCCAGCGCCTGGTGCGGCTGTTGTGCCCACACTGCAAGCGGCCTGCCGGGCAGGTCTATGAGGCTGTGGGCTGCGGGGACTGTCGGGAAAGCGGCTATCAAGGGCGGGCCGGGATCTATGAAGTCATGCTGCTGAACGACCGTCTAAAGGCCCTGATCACCCCGGGCGCCGACATCCAGGCACTGCGCCGCGCGGCCCTGGACCAGGGAATGTGCAGCTTGCGGTCTGCCGGCACGCGCAAGGTCATGGCCGGGCTGACAACGCTGGAAGAAGTACTGCGAGTGACGCCTGGGGATTCAGAAACAAATCCTTTGCTTGATGGGCCGGTAAACCGTCCTTATCCCTGACAACACCGTTACAATCGGTCAAACCTCGCGTTACCGCCAACACCAGACAAGGAATCGTTATGCAGATCGGAACCGTACTGCTGCTATTTGTAGGCTTGGCCGTCGCCATCCTCTTCATGGGCTTCAAGGTCGTTCCACAGGGTTACCAGTGGACGGTCGAACGCTTCGGCCGCTACACCAACACCCTCAAGCCGGGCCTGAATATCATCATCCCGGTCATGGACCGCATCGGTCGCAAGATCAACGTGATGGAAAGCGTGCTGGACATTCCGCCCCAGGAAGTCATCACCGCCGACAACGCCACGGTACAGATCGACGCCGTGTGCTTCTTCCAGGTGGTCAACACCGCCCAGGCTGCCTACGAGGTAAACAACCTCGAGCACGCCATCCGCAACCTGCTGCAAACCAACATCCGTACCGTGCTCGGCTCCATGGAGCTGGACGCGATGCTCAGCCAGCGGGATGGCATCAACGAGAAACTGCTGCGCACCGTCGACGAAGCCACCGCACCGTGGGGCATCAAGATCACCCGGATCGAGATCAAGGACATCAGCCCGCCCGCCGACCTGATGGCCGCCATGTCCGGCCAGATGAAGGCCGAGCGGATCAAGCGCGCACAGATCCTCGAAGCCGAAGGCCTGCGAGCGTCCGCAATCCTGACCGCCGAAGGCAAGAAGCAGGCGCAGATTCTTGAGGCAGAAGGCGGTCGTCAGGCCGCGTTCCTGGAATCCGAGGCCCGCGAACGTCAGGCCGAAGCTGAAGCCCGCGCCACCCAGGTGGTATCGGAAGCAATCGCCACCGGTAACGTGCAGGCCATCAACTACTTTGTCGCCCAGAAATACATCGACGCCCTCGGCAAGCTGGCGTCGGCCAACAACAGCAAGGTGATCCTGATGCCGCTGGAAGCCAGCCAGGTGATCGGCGCTGTCGGCGGCATCGGCGAGATCGTCAAGGCCACCTTCGACAACAAGAAAGCCTGAGGCACGCACCATGTGGGAATTCCTGCAGCACCTGTCGTTTTGGGACTGGCTGGCACTGGGCACCGTGCTGTTGATTCTTGAAGTGTTCGGTGCCGGTGGTTATCTGCTGTGGATGGGTATCGCTGCGGCAGCCGTGGGCGTGATCAAGTTCCTGGTTCCGAGCCTCGGGCTGGAGTGGCAACTGCTGCTGTTCGCGGTGTTGTCGATCCTGACGGCGGTGTACTGGTGGAGACGCCAGCGCAGCAGCGCCAAGGTCAGCGACCAGCCGGGGCTGAACATGCGCGGTTCGGAGTTGATTGGGCGCACCTTTGTGGTGCATCAGGCAATTATCGAGGGCCGTGGGAAGATCAAGATCGGCGATGGCGTATGGATCGCAGCCGGCCCGGACGCGCCCGTGGGAGCACATGTGCGTGTCATCGGTCAGGACGGCGTGATTCTGAAGGTTGAAACTGTTTAGTCAGCCATGGAACTCGGCTGGGCTATCTACAATCAAACTGTACAGATAACCCAGTCGGAGTCACCCATCATGCGTCTAAAATATGCTGTCGCTACCCTCGCTGTGCTTTCCCTTCCTGTCGGTTCAGCCATGGCCGACAGCTTCTGGCGTAATGTCATCTCATCGGGTGCCACAACCGGCTCGACGTACCTGACGTTCAAGGACCACAAAATGGTGGTCGCCGCCCAGGACGACGCCGGTAGCTTCGTCGCCAGCGACGGCAGCATCCGTGGCCCGTACCTGGAAGCTGCGATGCAGAAGGTTCGCGCCGATAACCCTGGCCTCAAAGCCACGGACATGGATTTAGCTAACGCGATCCTGGCAAAAAACGCCATTGCTTCCGAGTAACACCGCCACATAAAAATGCCGCTCTTTGAGAGCGGCATTTTTTTGCCTGGCTTTCCTACAGTCAATATTGGCGTTTCAGCGCCCAAACAGGAAAAGTCCTGTCGAGATGCCCGCACGCCACGCAACAAGCTGTCGATTCCTTTAGTTCTAGTGAATCGATGACCATGCAAAAACTCTCCTGCGCCCTGCTGCTCGCCGCGATTGCCACCCCTTATGCTCAGGCAGAAAGCTGGTACGGGTCGGCGAAGCTCAACAGCGCCCGCCAGAATCTGTCCAGCTCGCTGCTGACCAGCCCGCGCGTCACCGACCGCGTGTCGGCCCCCGATAGCAGCAAAACGTTCACCGGATCATTTGCCGTGGGTTATGCCTTTGCCGATGGCTGGCGCCTGGAAGGGGAATACACCACGCCCAGCCATTCGAACTTCAAATCCCAATGGGCGCCATTCAATGCCAACGTCAACAGCCTGCAGACCGACAGCCAGCGCTTGATGCTCAATGGTTATAAAAACATCCCGATCAACGAGTGGCTGTCGTTCTACGGCATGGCGGGAGTGGGATTGGCCCAAATTGACGCCGAGGGTTACCAGACCAACAAGACCCGGCGTTTCGCCGACAATCGCCAATACAACTTCGCCTACAACGTGGGCCTCGGGCTGGACGCCAAGGTCAGCGAAACCCTGACCCTGGGCACAGGCTGGCGCTACGTGGACATGGGCCGGATTGAAACCGGCTACAACACTTTCGCCAACCGTATCAACGCCCGCGACGAGCAGCTCAAAGGCAAGCTCAAGGAACAGAATGTGTTCCTTGAGGCCCGCGTTTCCTTCTGAACCAGGCTCCAGGAGTGCCGCTGCCGAGGCGGCATTTTCTCCAGAGGATGACGATTCATTCATAGATGACAGGCTATATTCAGTCGAGCCGTGCAACCATGCCCGGCATTGATATGCTTTTCTCTCATCGTCTACCTGAAACGGATGCCTTCAACGCCATGAGCCAACTGCCTTTTCTGCCGTTTTCCAAGCCCACCATCGATGAAGCCACCATCTCGGCGGTGGGCGACGTACTGCGCTCCGGCTGGATCACCAGCGGGCCGAAAGTGCAGGCGTTCGAAGCGCAGTTGTCGGAATACTTTGGCGGGCGTCCGGTGCGCACCTTCAACTCGGGCACCTGCACCATGGAGATTGCCTTGCGCATCGCCGGTATCGGGCCTGGAGATGAAGTTATTACTACGCCGATTTCATGGGTCGCCACGGCCAACGTGATCCTCGAGGTGGGTGCCACGCCGGTGTTCGCCGATATTGACCCGGTGACCCGCAATATCGACCTGGCCCAGGTGGAAGCGGCAATCACGCCACGCACCAAGGCGATTATTCCGGTTTACCTGGCCGGCCTGCCGCTGGACATGCCGTTGCTCTACGCGCTGGCCAACAAGTACAACCTGCGCATCGTCGAAGATGCCGCCCAGGCTCTGGGTTCCAGCTGGGATGGCCAGCGGATTGGTGCCACGGGCGATTTCGTGTCCTTCAGCTTCCAGGCGAACAAGAACATCACGTCGTCCGAAGGCGGCTGCCTGGTGCTGAACAACGCTGAAGAAGCGCGCCTGGCCGAAAAATATCGCCTGCAAGGCGTGACCCGCACTGGCTTCGACGGCCTGGACGTGGACGTACTTGGCGGCAAATTCAACATGACCGACATTGCTGCGGCCATCGGCCTGGGTCAATTTGCCCATATCGAGAAAATCACCGCCCACCGCCAGGAACTGGCGCAGCACTATTTCGAGTGCTTCGGCAGTGACTTTGAAGAGAAGTACGGTGCGCAATTGCCACCGGCCGATTTCGAAAACAGCAACTGGCACCTGTTCCAGTTGGTACTCCCGGAGCGCCAGGACGGTTTGCCGGCACGCGCCACGTTCATGGAGCAGATGCAGGCCCATGGCGTCGGTATTGGCTATCACTACCCGCCGATCCACCTGCTGAGCTTGTACAAGGCGCAGGGATTCAAGGAAGGCATGTTCCCGGTAGCGGAAAAAGTGGGGCGGTTGATTGTGTCGTTGCCGATGTTCACGGCGATGACGAAAGCGGACGTAGAGCGTTCGGTAGCAGCAGTCAAAGCGGTATTGAAGCGCTGATCAAACCCTTGCGGGAGCCGGTTGCCGGCTCCCGCAGCGGGATCACTCGCCGATGGCAGCCTTGTAGGCAGCGGCATCCAGCAGTTTTTCCAGATCAGCGGTGTTGCTTGGCTTGAGTTTGAAGATCCAGGCGCTGTAAGGCGTGGAATTCAACTGCTCAGGCTCGCCACTCAGGTCTTCGTTGACCGCAATCACTTCGCCAGCAACCGGCGAGTAGATATCCGAAGCGGCTTTCACCGACTCGACAACGCCTGCGGTATCACCTGCGGCAAACACTTTGCCCACCTCGGCCAACTCAACAAACACCACATCCCCCAATGCTTCCTGGGCATGGTCCGAGATCCCGACGGTCACGGTGCCGTCAGCTTCCAGACGGGCCCATTCGTGACTTTCGGCAAAACGCAGGTCGGCAGGGATATCGCTCATAGTCTGTGTCCTCAAGAAAAAATGTCAGCGGCCATCGGCCCGCCGGAAAAGTTAGATCAATGTTTTGCCATGGCGCACGAACGTCGGTTTGACCACCCGAACCGGGTACCACTTGCCGCGGATTTCCACCTCGGCCCGGTCAGCAGTCGCCGACGGCACACGCGCCAGGGCAATGGATTTGCTTAGCGTAGGAGAGAAACTACCACTGGTGATCTCTCCTTCGCCAACATTGGCGATACGAACCACCTGATGCGCGCGTAAAACCCCACGTTCTTCCAGCACCAGGCCGACCAACTTGGACTTCACGCCCGCTGCTTTCTCGGCCTCCAGGGCCGCACGGCCGATGAAGTTTCGCTCGGCCGGCTCCCAGGCGATGCTCCAGGCCATATTGGCCGCCAAGGGCGATACGTCCTGGTGGATATCCTGACCGTAGAGGTTCATGCCGGCCTCAAGGCGCAGCGTGTCGCGGGCGCCGAGGCCAATCGGCGAAATGCCTGCGCCTACCAGGTCGTTGAAAAACGCCGGGGCCTGATCGGCCGGCAGGACAATTTCCAGGCCGTCTTCACCGGTATAGCCGGTGCGCGCAATAAACCAATCACCGTCGGCCAAACCTTCAAAGGGCTTGAGCTGGTGGATCAGGGTGGCGCGGGACTGGGTCACCAGTTCGGCGATCTTCTGCCGGGCATGGGGGCCTTGAATGGCGAGCATGGCCAACTCGGGCCGCTCGTGAAGCTGGGCTTGATAGCTGCCGAGTCGGCCCTGCATCCAGGCCATGTCCTGGTCGCGGGTGGCGGCGTTGACCACCAGCCGGTAACCGCCCTCGGTGCGATACACGATCATGTCGTCCACCACGCCGCCCTGTTCGTTGAGCATGGCGCTGTACAACGCACGGCCGCAGCCGTGCAGTCGGTCAACATCATTGGCCAGCAAATGCTGGAGCCATTCCTTGGCCTGGGGGCCTGTGACATCGATCACGGTCATATGGGATACATCAAACACCCCGCAGTCGCGGCGCACCTGATGGTGCTCCTCAACCTGCGAGCCGTAGTGCAAAGGCATATCCCAACCGCCAAAATCGACCATTTTCGCGCCAAGGGCGAGATGCAGGTCATACAGAGGCGTGCGCTGTCCCATGGGTTTCTCCTTCCGGGCGTGGCGAAGGTGCGGACGGTTGCCGTTCGGGCCACACGCCTTGAAATACAAGGCCTGCAGCCGGGCTCAGCAACCCGACCTGGAAGATCGACCGCACCGAATGCCGCGCATTGTAGCCTCAAGGCGTAGGACTGGCACCTAGCCGATTCGTCTCGCCGAACGTCGGATCAGCCCGATGACCGGTAACAGGCCCACCAGCACCAGGGTCAGGGCCGGCAGTGAAGCCCGCGCCCACTCCCCTTCGCTGGTCATCTCAAAAATCCGCACCGCCAGCGTGTCCCAGCCGAACGGGCGCATCAGCAGGGTGGCCGGCATTTCCTTGAGCACATCGACAAACACCAGCAACGCCGCGCTCAGGGTGCCCGGCAGCAAGAGTGGCAGATACACTTTGCAAAACAGTCGCGGCCCGCTGACCCCCAGACTGCGCGCGGCTTCGGGCAAGGACGGGCGGATTCGCGCCAGGCTGTTTTCCAGCGGCCCGTAGGCCACCGCAATGAAACGCACCAGATACGCCAGCAAGAGCGCCGACAGGCTGCCCAGTAGGAGCGGCTTGCCGGCCCCGCCCAGCCAGCCGGAAACCGGGATCACCAGTTCACGGTCCAGGTAGCTGAACGCCAACATGATCGACACCGCCAGCACCGAGCCCGGCAGTGCGTAGCCCACGTTGGCCAGGCTGATGCCGGAGCGGATGGCTCGGGTAGGCGCCAAACGATGGGCGAACGCCAGCACCAGCGCCACGCTAACGGTGATCAGGGCCGCCATGCCGCCCAGGTAAAGGGTATGGACGATCAGACCGGCGTAGCGCTCGTCCAGGTCGAAACGCCCGCGCTGCCAGAACCAGGCCACCAGCTGCAGCATCGGAATCACAAAGGCGCAGGCGAACACCAAACCGCACCAGCCACTGGCTGCCAGCGCCTTGAACCCGCGCAGATGGTAAAGCGCCTTGCCGCGAGGTCGCTCGTTGCTCGGCCGGCTAGCGCCCCGGGCACGGCGTTCGCCGTAGAGCACCAGCATCACCACCAGCAACAGCAGGCTGGCGAGTTGCGCGGCACTGGAAAGGCTGAAAAAGCCGTACCAGGTCTTGTAGATGGCGGTGGTGAAGGTATCGAAGTTGAACACCGAGACCGCGCCGAAATCCGCCAGGGTCTCCATCAGCGCCAAGGCCACGCCCGCACCGATGGCGGGGCGCGCCATGGGCAAGGCCACCCGCCAGAATGCTTGCCACGGCGACTGGCCCAATACCCGCGCTGCTTCCATCAGGCCTTTGCCCTGGGCCAGAAAGGCCGTGCGCGCCAGCAGATAAACGTAGGGGTAGAACACCAGCACCAGCACGATGATCACGCCGCTGGTTGATCGCACGCGGGGCAGGCGCAGGCCCATGCCGAACACGTCGCGCAGCAGGGTTTGTACCGGGCCGGAGAAATCCAGCAGGCCGACGAAGACAAAGGCCAGGACGTAGGCGGGAATCGCGAATGGCAGCATCAACGCCCAGTCGAGCCAGCGCCGGCCGGGGAATTCGCAGAGGCTGGTCAGCCAGGCCAGGCTGACGCCCAACAGCGTGACACCCACACCGACACCCAGCACCAGGGTCAAGGTGTTGCCCAACAGGCGTGGCATCTGGGTTTCCCACAGATGGGACCAGATCTGTTGGTCGATGGTTTGCCACGACAGCAGCAAGACGCTCAGCGGCAGCAGCACCAGGGCGGCGACGGTGAAGACCGGCAGGTACCAGCGGCGTTGGGCGGGATGGGCCAAAGGATCGTATCTCTGGGAATAATATCTTGAACTCGCCACAAAACAGTGTGGGAGCCGGGCTTGTCGAACCGTCGCACCGCCGCGATGCAGGCACCACGGTGTGTCAGCCACACCGTGGTGATGCTATCGCAGGCAAGCCAGCTCCCACACTGTCTTGCGGTGTTTGGAAGAGTGTACTTAGTTCCAGCCAGCCCGATCCATCAAGCGAATAGCCTCGGCCTGGCGCTTGCCCGCCACTTCCACCGGCAATGTATCGGCCACGAACTTGCCCCAGGTCGCCACTTCCGCCGACGGCGGCACCGCCGGGTTGGCCGGGAATTCCTGGTTCACATCCGCAAAGATCTTCTGCGCCTCCGGCGTGGTCATCCACTCAACCAAGGCCTTGGCGGCCTCCGGATGTGGCGCGTGCTTGGTCAGGCCAATACCCGAAAGATTGACGTGCACCCCACGGTCGCCCTGATTCGGCCAGAACAGCTTCACCGCCAGGTCCGGCTTCTGCTTGTGCAGGCGGCCGTAGTAGTAGGTATTCACGATGCCGACGTCGCACTGCCCGGCGTTGATCGCCTCCAGCACGGCAATGTCATCGGAGAACACGTCGGTGGACAGGTTGTTGACCCAGCCCTTGACGATTTCTTCGGTCTTGGCCGCACCATGGGTTTCGATCAGGGTGGCGGTCAGCGACTGGTTGTAGACCTTCTTCGCGGTGCGCAGGCACAGGCGGCCTTCCCATTGCTTGTCGGCCAGGGCTTCGTAGGTGGTCAGGTCGCCCGGCTTCACGCGGTCGGTGGAGTACGCGATGGTCCGCGCGCGCAGGCTCAAGCCGGTCCAGGCATGGGCCGAAGAGCGGTATTGAAGAGGGATGTTCTTGTCGATCACCGCGGAGGTGAACGGCTGCAGGATACCCATCTGCTCGGCCTGCCAGAGGTTGCCGGCGTCGACGGTGAGCAGCAGGTCGGCGGTGGCGTTTTCGCCTTCGGCCTTGATGCGCTGCATCAGCGGCGCTTCCTTGTCGGTGATGAACTTGATCTGCACGCCGGTCTTCTTGGTGTAGGCGTCGAACACCGGCTTGATCAGTTCATCGATACGCGAGGAGTAGACCACGACTTCGTCGGCCGCCTGCACGGTGGTGCTGCCGATAAGGGTGAGTGCCAGGGCAGTCAGGAGGCGCTTGGGTGCCAACATGGGTGCGGTCTCTCATTTGCGAAAAGAGGGCAAATGATAAGGACTCACATTTGGTAGCGCTCAACGGAGCCGTTACCAGATGTTGCACAGCTGAAATAGGTGGCGCGGTTGAGGCCCTATCGCGGGCAAGCCCGGCTCCCACAAGGGAATGCGTTCCCCTGTGGGAGCCGGGCTTGCCCGCGATGAGGCCATTAGCCCCGGCGAGAATCTCAGGCTTTGGCCAGCTCCGGCAAATCCCCGGTCAAACCCAATGCCTGGCGCACAAACAACGCCTTGGCCTCCGGCATCTGCTCGACCACCTTCAACCCGGCATTACGCAACCAGCGCAACGGCAGTTGATCGGCCTGGAACAACCGTTCAAAGCCCTCCATCGCCGCCATCAACGCCAGGTTGTGCGGCATGCGTCGGCGCTCGTAACGGCTAAGCACCTTCACATCCGCCAGGCGCTCGCCGCGCTCGTTGGCGGCCAACAGCACTTCGGCCAGCACCGCCGCGTCGAGGAAGCCCAGGTTCACGCCCTGCCCCGCCAATGGATGAATGACGTGGGCCGCATCGCCAATCAATGCCAGGCCCTCGGCCACGTAACGCTTGGCGTGACGCTGGCGCAGTGGCACGCAAAGCCGTGGATCGGCGCTTAACACCGTACCCAGGCGGCCTTCGAAGGCGAGCTCAAGCTCACGACAGAAGCTTTCGTCGTCCAGCGCCATCAAACGCTCGGACTCACTCGGGGTGGTCGACCAGACGATCGAACACCAGTCCTCCTGCCCATCCCGCACCAGCGGCAGGAACGCCAGCGGCCCGTTGTCGGTAAACCGCTGCCAGGCCGTCTGCTGATGCGCCTGGCTGCTGCGCACACTGGTGACGATAGCGTTGTGCAAGTAATCCCACTCACGGGTGGCGGTGCCGGTCAGGCGGCGCACTGCCGAGTTGGCACCGTCTGCTGCCACCACCAGCGGCGCGCGCAAGGTGCGGCCGTCGGCCAGGGTCAGCAGCCAGTCATCACCGGAGCGGCGCATCTGTTCCAGGCGCGCATTGGCCAGCAGGCCGAGGTCGCAGTCATGCAGGCGATCGAGCAAGGCATCCTGGACCACACGGTTTTCGACGATATGCCCCAGCACCTCGGCATGCACGCTGGCCGCCGAAAAGTGGATCTGCCCGGTGCCGCTGCCGTCCCATACCTGCATCTCGCCGTAAGGGCTGGCACGTCGCTCGACGATGCCGTCCCACACGCCGAGGCGCTCGAGGATGCGCTGGCTGGCGGCCGACAATGCGCTCACCCGCGGCTCGAACGCGGCTTGCGGGTCGAACGGTTTGACGCTCAGCGGGCTGCCGTCGAGCAGCAGCACCTGCAGGCCACTGCCCTGCAACGCCAGCGCCAGGGCGCTCCCGACCATTCCGGCCCCGACAATCAGCACATCTGCGCGCATGTCCATGCTTTAAGCCTGTCTCGATTGCGGCTTGCGCCGCACGTAAAGGGTTTTGTCAACCCGCGCCACCAGGGTGCCGGAGCCGTCATGAATCTGCACCTTGAGCTGCGGCAAGTACTTGTCGCCGCTGGCGGTGTGCTGGCGAATCTCGTCCAGCAACACTTGGTCGATGGAAAATTCGGCATACACCGGGCCTTTGCCCGGCGAGATGAAATCGATGCTCGCCGCCTTGTCCCAGACAATGTAGTCGCGGCCCAGGTTCTCCATCAGCATCAGCATGTAGAACGGGTCGACCATCGAATACAGGCTGCCGCCAAACTGCGTGCCGACGTAATTGCGGTTGTACCAGCCCAGGCCCATGCGCACCTTGACCTCGCGAAAATCGCTGCCGATGTGCAACACCCGCACCCCGGCACCGAGGTACGGCGGGTACAGGGTCATGATCCAGCGCAATAGCCGTGCCTTGCCCAGGCGCTGGGTCAGCCACTCACGCATCGGGGCGGGTGCCCAGGCCCATGGCCTGACGCGCAAACCAGCGCTTGGCCGGCGGCAGCAAATCCAGGCCCAGCAGGCCCATGTTGCGGCCCAGCGCTACCAGCGGCTGGGCACTGCCAAACAGGCGGGTGACCTGATCGGAGAAGCCGACGGTGAGTTTCTGGTCCAGGCGCTGACGCTCGCGGTACGCCTGCAAGGTCGCCAGGTCGCCCGGTACTTCCGGCCCGGCCAACAAGGCCTCGGCCAGGGCATAGGCGTCCCGCAGGGACAGGTTGAAACCCTGCCCGGCAATCGGGTGCAGGCTGTGGGCGGCATTGCCGAGCACGGCCAGGTGAGAGCGCACTTGTTCTTCGGCTTCCACGAGGGTCAACGGGTACAAGTGACGCGCGCCAACCTGCTTCAAGGTGCCGAGGCGGTAGCCGAACACGCCCTGCAACTCGCTGAGGAAACTGCGCTCGTCCAGCGCGGCCAGACGCTGGGCGTCCATGCCGATGCGGGTCCACACCAGCGCGCAACGGTTGTCCGGCAACGGCAGCAAGGCCATCGGGCCTTCGTCGGTGAAACGCTCGAAAGCCTCGCCGTTGTGGGCTTCGCTCGGGGTGATGTTGGCGATCAGTGCGCTCTGGTTGTATGGCCGCGCTTTAACGCCGATCCCCAACTGCTCGCGCAAGCCCGAGCGGCCGCCATCGGCCAGCACTGCAAGGTCGCATTCCAGCACGGTTTCATCATTGAGGGTCAGGCGGTAGCCATCGGCAAGCGGCTCCATGCGAGTGACTTCCGCCGGGCAACGCCAGCTGACCACTTCCTTGTCCAGGCCTTGCCACAGGCATTGGCCGAGCCAGGCGTTTTCCACCACATAGCCGAGGGCCGGCACGCCTTCTTCCATGGCCGACAGGCGCGCGGTAGAAAAGCGGCCACGGTCCGACACATGAATCTGCTTGATCGGCTCGGCGCGGCGGGAAATCTCCTGCCACACCCCCAACCGTTGATAAATCTGCCGCGCGCCAAAGGACAGCGCCGAAGAGCGCGCGTCGTAGCTCGGCTGGTAGCTGTCGCCCGGGGCAAACGGCTCGATCAGCACGATCTTCCAGCCACGAGCCTTGGCCCCGGCCTGCAACGCCAACGCAAGGCTGGCGCCCACCAGGCCGCCGCCGATAATCGCCAGGTTGACCCGGCTCATCGGGCGCTCGCCATCAGCGCTTCAATCTCGGCGACGGCCTTGGGCACGCCACCGGTCAGAATTTCACAGCCTTGCTTGGTCACCACCACGTCGTCCTCGATGCGTACGCCAATGCCACGCCATTTCTTCGCCACGTTCTGGTTGTCGGGCGAGATGTAGATTCCCGGCTCCACGGTCAGCGCCATGCCGACTTCCAGCACCCGCCACTCGCCGCCTACTTTATATTCGCCGACGTCGTGCACATCCATCCCCAGCCAGTGCCCGGCGCGATGCATGTAGAAGGCTTTATAGGCTTCGCTGGCGATCAACTCGTCGACGTCGCCCTGCAACAGCCCAAGCTTCACCAGCCCGGCGGTGATGACTTGCACCGTCGCCTCATGGGCCTGGTTCCAATGTTTGTTCGGGGCGATTTCGGCAAAGGCGGCTTCCTGGGAAGCCAGCACGATCTCGTAAATCGCCTTCTGCTCGGCGGAAAACTTGCCGCTCACCGGCCAGGTGCGGGTGATATCGCTGGCATAGCAGTCGATCTCGCAACCGGCATCGATCAGCACCAGGTCGCCGTCCTTGAGCACCGCGTCATTCTGCTGGTAATGCAGGATGCAACTGTTGCGCCCCGAGGCGACGATGGAGCCATAGGCCGGCATCTTTGCCCCGCCCTTGCGAAACTCGTAGTCGAGCTCCGCTTCCAGGCTGAACTCATACAATCCGGCGCGACTGGCCTGCATCGCCCGCACATGGGCCGCGCATGAAATCCGCGCGGCCTCGCGCATCACCTTCACTTCCGCCGCCGATTTATACAGGCGCATGTCGTGAAGCAGATGATCCAGGGCAACAAATTCGTTCGGTGGCTGGGCGCCGAGGTGCGCTTTAGAGCGGATCACGTTGATCCACTCCATCAGATGCCGGTCGAACTCGGCGTTGCTGCCCATGGCCGAGTACACCCGGTCGCGGCCTTCGATCAGGCCGGGCAGGATGTCGTCGATATCGGTAATCGGGAATGCATCATCGGCGCCGAATTCGCGGATCGCGCCTTCGGTGCCCGCCCGCAGGCCGTCCCACAGTTCGCGCTCGGCGTTGCGTTCGCGGCAGAACA
Organism: Pseudomonas yamanorum; assembly: GCF_013386765.1. Lineage (GTDB taxonomy): Bacteria > Pseudomonadota > Gammaproteobacteria > Pseudomonadales > Pseudomonadaceae > Aquipseudomonas > Aquipseudomonas yamanorum_A. Next base: position 448,920 of record NZ_JACARE010000018.1, on the reverse strand, counting down.
GCACGTACTCGCCGTGCTGGCGGCCGGGCATCAGCACAATCACCGCTTCCGGTTCAGGGAAGCCGCTCAGGTACTGGAAGTCGCTGTCCTGACGATAGACGTGCTCGACGTCACGGTTGCGAATGGCAACCGCGGCTGCCGGCAGGATGGCGATGCTGTTGGGTTCCATCTGCGCCATGAGCGCCTTGCGGCGCCGGGTGTATTCCGCTTTGGGGATATGGATCATGGGCAGATGGGCTTCCTTTCTTAGTGCAACGAAGGCTTGGGTGCAGCGGGCTCAGCCGATTTACGGGTCTCGGTGAACAGCAGCAACGGCGCAACGCGCAGGTATTCCATGACTTCCATGTAGTCGCTTTCGCCGTCTTCGGACTCTTCCAGCGCGTCTTGCACCTGGGAGATAGCAGCCAGGTCTTGCAGCACTTCCTGGGCATCGGTGCTCAGGTCGAGGCCGCCGGCGTTCACGCCAAAGCCGTGGAGGAAGCCTTGGCACCATTGGCCCAGCGCCGCAGCGCGCTCGGTGAGCGGTGCGTCATCGGTAGGCAGCAGCAACACGACGGTGACGTCATCACCGGTCAGCTCGCCTTTGACCATCTCTTGCAGGCCGATGAGGGCGTTGCGCACGTTTTCGGTAGGCTCGGTTTCCAGCAGCTCGGCGACGTCGGCCAGCCAGTTGTCGGCGTCAAAGCCGACACCGGTGCAACTGCGGCCCAACAGCACGCCGTGCAGCTCGGCAGGCGAGCAAGGATGACCGCTGGAACTCAGCAGTTTGGAAAAAGCATCGTACGGGGAGTTCTGAATGGGCATGGTGAGCTAGGCGCCAGACGGCGCAATGTCTAGAATGAAGCGCTGTATCCTAGCATCGGCAGACGTACCAAGACTATCGAGGGCGTCAGATCGTTTATCCAGCAGTTGCCATTCATCAGACAAATCCAGTGGAACCCAATGGAAGACACCGACCTGCAAGCGCTGATGGCCAGACTCGAGCTGCTAATTAACCGGGTCGAGCAACTTAAGAGCCAAAACGGACTCCTATTAGCTCAGGAAAAGACCTGGCGCGAGGAACGCGCTCACCTCATTGAAAAAAACGAAATCGCCCGGCGTAAGGTCGAATCGATGATTTCGCGCCTGAAGGCCCTGGAGCAAGACTCATGAGTTCAAGCAATAGCGTCACCGTGCAGATTCTCGACAAAGAATATTCCATCATCTGCCCACAGGAAGAACGCAGCAATCTGGTGAGCGCTGCCCGCTACCTGGACGGCAAGATGCGTGAAATCCGCAGCAGCGGCAAAGTCATCGGCGCCGATCGCATCGCCGTGATGGCCGCACTGAACATTACCCACGATTTACTGCATAAGCAGGAACGGCCTGACGTGCAGGCCAGCGGCTCGACGCGCGAGCAGGTACGCGACCTGCTGGAGCGGGTCGATCTGGTACTCTCTACCGATCCAGAGCCACCCAAGGGCTGATTGCGGCGTCGGTTTCGGGTATACTCGCCCCACTCCCTGGCGTGCTTGCCAGTCGGCGATGTCCCTGAGCCGATTCGCACTACCCTGGAAGTTACACGTTGGGCTGGTGTGCATGTCCGCTAGACGGAAAGCCTTAAAGCCTACTGTTTCTTCCACCTTGAACTTTCGGGTTCAAGGGCTAAGTCGACAGCGGTTCTGTCGGGGAGCCTGATTCCCAAATCCAATGCCAGTCTTAGGACTGGCATTGTTTTATGAGCCGAAAACCATGACCGAACCTGCGCCGCTTTCCCGCCCGCAACTTCGACGCATGCTGCGCAAAGCCCGCCGCGCCCTGACGCCCAGCGAGCAACGCCAGGCCGCCCTTGGCCTGTATCGGCAACTGGCACAGCACCCGCTGTTTCGCCGGGCCAAACACATATCCTTATATCTACCCACGGACGGTGAAATCGATCCGCGCCTGCTGCTGCGCGCCGCACAGCGCCGGGGCAAGGCGACGTATCTGCCGGTGCTCAGCGCGTGGCCGCGAACCAAGATGGTGTTCCAGCGAGTGCGGCCCGGCGAGAAGCTGAGGCCCAACCGGTTTCGCATCCTCGAGCCGCAGGTGAATGTCAGCCGCCAACGCAAGGTCTGGGCGCTGGACCTGGTGCTGCTGCCCTTGGTCGGGTTCGATGATGTGGGCGGACGGCTGGGCATGGGCGGCGGTTTTTATGACCGTAGCCTGGCCTATATGGCCCGCCGCAAATCCTGGCGCAAGCCGACGCTGCTGGGCCTGGCCCATGAATGTCAGAAGGTCGAAAGATTGGCGCAGGCAAGCTGGGATGTACCGCTTGAGGGCACAGTCACCGATAAGGATTGGTATATGGCAGAGACGCTACTGGAATCAGCAGCGCCTTAAAGACGGGTCAGCGTTTGAACGGTTGCTGCTGTTGCTGTGCGAGCTCAATCGGTGCGTCAGTCTTGTTCGACCACAAGCTCTGCGCATAGCCGGTGGTCACAACGCCCAGGCCGAACAAAATAACCAAAATCCATAGTAAATCCGGTTTGCGTTTCATCGATTGCCCCCCTTCAGGCATCTTGCACACGATGACAGCAACGTTCCATTAGTAGTCCGTGCCAGCTGCGTCAAGCTCAAAACCCCGGCATTCTGCGTTAACGTGAACCAACACGCAAACCTTGACGCCAACCGACTGTCGGTTTGTCATAAAATTGCAGGACAACTTTCCCAATCGCCTTTTGAGGAGCGAAAACATGGCCTATTGGCTGATGAAATCCGAGCCCGATGAACTGTCCATCACCGGCCTGGAAAAGCTCGGAGAAGCCCGGTGGGATGGGGTTCGCAACTACCAGGCGCGTAACTTCCTGCGGGCGATGGCGGTGGGTGACCAGTTCTTCTTCTACCATTCCAGTTGCCCGGAACCGGGGATTGCCGGCATCGGCAAAATCGTCGAGGCGGCCTACCCGGACCCCACCGCGCTGGAGCCTGACAGCCATTATTTCGACGCCAAGGCGACACCCGAAAAGAACCCGTGGAGCGCAATCAATGTCGCCCATGTAGAGACCTTCCCCAAGGTCCTGGGGCTGGGCTACCTGAAACAGCAAACCGCCCTCGCCGAGTTGCCCCTGGTGCAAAAAGGCAGCCGCCTTTCGGTGATGCCCGTCACCGCCGAGCAGTGGGCCGCTGTGCTCGGCTTGCGCTAAAAGGCAGAACCCTGCGGTCACGCCCGTGGCGCATGCATCTGCGCGTCAACCGGGTTAGGCTTGCGCTTCATTTGACCCGCATCAAGGGCCCTCGGGCAGGATCGGTCAAACTAGGACGCTAACGCCGCAGGATGCACCCATGTCGACGAACCACCGCACCTCCCATCTTTTCGCCATTCCATTGATTGTCTTGCTGCTGGCCGCCGGCGGCTTCGGCTATTGGCAATCCACCCAGGACCGTCTGCCCGAAGGCTTGAGCATGGGCAATGGCCGGCTGGAGTCGACCGAAGTGCAGATCGCCACCAAGATCCCCGGGCGCCTGGCCGAAGTACGGGTGGACGAAGGCGACAAGGTGCTCAAGGGCCAGTTGCTGGCGCGCATGGACACCCGCACCCTGGAAGCCCAGCGCGCCCAGGCCGAAGCCGAAGTGCTGCGGGCCAAGGAAAATTTCGCTGCAGCCGAAGCCAATGTGCAACTGCGCCAAAGTGAACAACTGTTGGCCAGCCAGGAACTCAAGCGCACCCAGGAGCTGTACAAACGCGGTTTCGCCAGTGGCCAGTTGATCGACCAGCAGCAAGCCAAGCAGAACACCGGCAACGCCGCCGTAATCGCCGCCCAAGCGCAGGTCAATTCGGTAAAAGCCGCCATCGGCGCCGCACAGGCACAGGTCGCCCAACTCACCAGCGAAATCGAAGACAGCAGCCTGCGGGCGCCCATTGACGGCATCATCCAGCTGCGCCTGGCCGAGCCCGGCGAGGTGCTCGGCGCCGGTGGCCGCGTGTTGCTGCTGATCGACCCCAACGACCAATACATGAACCTCTACCTGCCCGCCTCGGTGACCGGCGCCCTGACCGTCGGCAGTGAGGCGCGGATCCTTCTCGACGCCCTGCCGAAGCAACCGTTGCCGGCGAAAATCAGCTTTGTGGCGGCCAAGTCGCAGTTCACGCCCAAGGAAGTGGAAACCCGCGACGAGCGCCAGAAGCTGGTGTTCCGGGTCAAGCTGCGCCTGACCCAACCAAGCGCCGTGCCCCAAGCCAAACCGGGCATGCCCGGCGCCGGCTATGTGCGCACCGCTGACCTGGACTGGCCGGCCAACCTGCAATGAGCGGCCTGGCGCTGCACGCCACGGGGATCAACCATCGCTACGGCAAGCAACAGGCGCTGATCGACATCGCCTTCAGCCTGCCCGCCGGCACCCGCTGCGGGCTGATCGGCCCGGACGGCGCCGGTAAGTCGAGCCTGCTGGGCTTGATCGCCGGGGTCAAAAAGCTTCAACACGGTGAGCTGGAAGTGCTCGGTGGCTCCATCGAAGACCGCCGTCACCGCAACAGCCTGTACCCGCGCATCGCCTTCATGCCTCAAGGCTTGGGTGGCAACCTGTACCCCGAACTGTCCATCAGCGAAAACATCCGGTTCTTCGCCACGCTGTTCGGCCTGTCGAAAGCCGATTGCGACCAGCGCATGCACAACCTGCTGCTGGCCACCGACCTCGCACGCTTCGCCGAGCGCCCCGCCGGCAAACTCTCCGGCGGCATGAAACAGAAACTCGGCCTGTGCTGCGCGCTGATCCACGACCCGGATCTGTTGATCCTCGATGAGCCCACCACTGGCGTCGACCCGCTGTCCCGCCGGCGTTTCTGGGAACTGGTAGAAACCGTACGCAGCGAACGTCCACAGCTGACATTGCTGGTGGCCACGGCCTACATGGAAGAAGCCGAGCAGTTCGAACACTGCCTGATGCTCGACCGCGGCAAGCTGATCGCCGACGGCCTGAGCAGCGAACTGGCTGCCGCGACACCCAGCGGCAAGCTGGACGAAGCCTTCACCCATTTCCAGGGCGACAGCGCCCATAACAACGAACCGCTGGTGATACCGCCACGGGAAAGCGACAACACCGACATCGCCATCGAAGCCCACGACCTGACCCTGCGCTTCGGCGATTTCACGGCAGTGAACAAGGTCAGCTTTGCGATTGGCAGGGGCGAGATCTTCGGCTTCCTCGGCTCCAACGGCTGCGGCAAGACCACCACCATGAAAGTCCTCACCGGGCTGATGCCCGCCACGGAGGGCACCGCTACGCTGTTGGGCAACCCGGTAAATGCCAAGGACCTGGCCACCCGCAAGCGCGTGGGTTTCATGTCCCAAAGCTTCTCGCTGTATGGCGAACTCAGCGTGCGCCAGAACCTGGTGCTGCACGCGCAGTTGTTCGACCTGCCCAAGGTCGAGAGCGGCCAACGTATCGACGAGCTGATCAAGCGTTTTGACCTGGGCGACGTCGCCGAGCAGCCTTCCGGCGAGTTGCCCCTGGGTTTGCGCCAGCGCTTGTCCCTGGCCGTGGCGGTGCTGCATCGCCCGGAAGTGCTGATCCTCGATGAGCCGACCTCGGGCGTCGACCCGGCCGCGCGGGATGATTTCTGGCGGTTGCTGATCGAGCTGTCCCGGGAACAAGGCGTGACGATCTTCCTGTCCACCCACTTCATGAACGAGGCCCAGCGCTGCGACCGCATCTCGCTGATGCACGCAGGCAAGGTGCTGGCCTGCGACACACCGGATGCGCTGCAACAGCAGTTCCACGGCGACACCCTGGAAGCGGCGTTTGTCACCTGCCTGGAGCAAGCCCAAGGCGCACCTGAAGCAGCAGCCGCGCCCGCCGAAACCGTCAGCGAACCCATGGCGCCGCCCGTCAGCAAACGCGGGTTCAGCGTCGCCCGCCTGTTGGCCGTCGCCAGCCGCGAAGGCAAGGAACTGCTGCGGGACAAGGTGCGCATGGCCTTCGCCTTGCTGGGTGCGATTTTCATGATGGTGATCTTCGGCTACGGCATTTCCCTGGACGTGGAAAAGCTCGCCTTCGCCGTCTACGACCAGGACCAGACGCCACAAAGCCGCGCCTATCTGGAGGCGTTTCGCAGTTCGCGCTACTTCGCCGAGCAGCCACCGATCACCGACGCCAACGAACTGCACAAACGCCTGCAACGTTCGGAAATCAAACTGGCGCTTGAGGTTCCGCCGGGGTTCGGTCGCGATCTCTACGCCGGTCGCCAACCTGCCGTGGCCGCCTGGCTCGACGGTGGCATGCCGTTCCGTGCGGAAACCAGCCGCAATTATGTCGAGGCCGTGCATCAGGCCAATCTGCAGCAACTGGCCGAGCTGAACAGCACACCGCTTAACCAGCAGGCCGCCGCCAAACTGGAAACCCGCTTTCGCTACAACCAGGACGTGGTCAGCGTGAACGCCATCGGCCCCGGCGTGATGGCGCTGATCCTTGCGTTTATCCCGGCGATGCTCACCGCCCTGGGCATCGTGCGCGAAAAGGAACTGGGCTCGATCACCAACTTCTACGCCACACCGCTCACCCGCCTGGAATTCCTGCTGGGCAAGCAGGCGCCGTACCTGGCAGTAAGCCTGATCAACCTGGGGCTGCTGGTGGCAATGAACCGCTGGCTGTTTGGCGTGCCGTTCAAGGGCAGCGGCGTGACCCTGGCCTTCGGTGGCCTGCTGTACGTGCTGGCCACCACCAGCATGGGCCTGCTGATTTCCGCGTTCACCCGCACCCAGATCGCGGCGATCCTGGGCACCATGATCATCACCAGCCTGCCGACCATCCAGTTCTCCGGGCTGATCGTGCCGCGCTCGTCCCTGGAAGGCGCCGCCGCGTTGATGGGCATGTTGTTCCCGGCGGGTTACTTCCTCGACATTGCGGTGGGCACCTTTACCAAGGCCCTGGACCTGCGTCAGCTGTGGCCACAGTGCCTGGCGCTGTTCGGGTTTTTCCTGGGGTTTACCGGGCTTAGCCTGATCATGCTCAAGAAGCAGGAGGCCTGAGATGCACAAGTTCGCCCATATCCTGCGCCTTGGCATCAAGGAACTGACCAGCCTGCGCCATGACAGCGTGTTGCTGCTGTTCCTGTTCTACGCCTTTACCGTCGCCATCTATATGCCTGCCGCCGGTTCGGTGATCGGCGTGCACAACGCCAGCGTGGCCTTTGTGGATGAAGACCACAGCGCGCTGTCCCGGCAACTGGCCGAAGCCCTGCAACCGCCGGAATTCCAGGCAGCGGTGCCGTTGCCGTATGACCAGTTGGACAAGGTGATGGACAGCGGCCAGTACACCTTCGTGATCAATGTGCCGGCGAATTTCCAGGCCGACCTGTTGGCCGGGCGCCAGCCGGGGGTGCAGGTCAACGTCGATGCCACGGCCATGAGCCAGGCATTTATGGGCGCCGGGTACATCGGGCGGATTTTCCAGCGGGAGTTGCTCACCTATGGCAACCAGGCTGACGCCGCCCAAAAGGCACCGGCGCTGCTGACCACCCGGGCGCTGTTCAATACCAACCTGGAGGGCGGCTGGTTTTTGGCGGTGATTCAGATCGTCAACAACATCACCATTCTCGCCATCGTGCTGACCGGTACCGCGCTGCTGCGTGAGCGCGAACATGGCACCCTCGACCATCTGCTGGTGCTGCCGCTGACGGCGCTGGAAATCATGCTGGCGAAAATCTGGAGCAACATGCTGGTGGTGGTGCTGTGCACCTGGCTGTCGCTGGAAGTGGTGGTGAAAGGCTTGCTCGGCGTGCCGCTGGCCGGCTCGCTGACGTTGTTTCTGCTGGTGACTGCGCTGTACCTGTTTGCCAGTACCGCCTTGGGTATCTTCCTCGCCACCCTCGCCCGCTCGACGCCGCAGTTCGGCTTGCTGGCGATCCCGGTGATTATCCCGATGCTGTTGTTGTCTGGCGGCAGCACGCCGCTGGACAGCATGCCGCAGTGGTTGCAATGGGTAATGCAGGGCTCGCCGTCGACGCACTTTGTGAGTTTGAGTGCGGCGATTCTGTTCCGGGATGCGGGGGTGAGCGTGGTGTGGCCGGATTTGCTGGCGCTGGCGGCGATCGGGCTGCTGTTTTTTGCGGTGGCGTTGATGCGATTCAGGAAGAGCCTTGCCTCTTGAGAGCGATGCGCTCTTGTGGCGAGGGAGCTTGCTCCCGCTGGACCGGGCTGGCGCTCCAGTGCGAAGCGCTCCCAGGATTTTGGGGCCGCTGCGCAGCCCAGCGGGAGCAAGCTCCCTCGCCACAGGAGCGCCCTTTTACCAGACGTCAATTCCGTGGTGTTACTGGATGATCAGGTTGTTGAACAACAAATCCTCAACCACCGGCTTGCCGGTTTCGTCGTTCATCACTTGCTGGGTTTGCTTCAGGGCTTCCTGGCGCAATTTTTCCTTGCCGTCGACGCTGCTCATGGCGTCGCTGGTCTGCTGGGTAAACAGCGCCACCAACTGGTTGCGAATCAACGCATCGTTGGCTTTGACGGCAGCGGCCGCCTCGGGGCCGGTCACCCGCAGGGCGATATCCGCCTTGAACACCCGCAGCTTCGCGGTGCCGTCCAGGCCGTAGTTACCGACGAACGGCGGGCTCAGGCTGATATAGCTGACCTTCGGCGCGTCGCCTTCTTTGGCTTCTTCGGCCTGGGCTGCCATCGGCAGTGTCAGGGCCAGCATCAACAGGATCCACGCTTTCACAGTTCATTCCTCAATTCGGTTGCCCAGTAGCATAACGCTAGCAGCCCTGAGCACAAGCTTATGGCGGCTTATCAGGCCGGGGCATGCTCGTTGACCCGTCGCCCCGCCCACCTACACTTATCGGCCAACACGCCAAAAGGAATAGTCCGATGAAAGCTGTGCTGTGCAAAGCCTTCGGCCCCGCCGAAACCCTGGTGCTGGAAGACGTCGAAAGCCCGGCGATCAAGAAGAACGAAATCCTGTTGGACGTGCATGCCGCCGGGGTGAATTTCCCGGACACCCTGATCATCGAGGGCAAATACCAGTTCAAGCCGCCGTTCCCGTTTTCACCGGGCGGTGAGGCGGCGGGCGTGGTCAGCGAGATCGGCGAAAAGGTCAGCCACCTGAAAGTCGGTGACCGGGTGATGGCGTTGACCGGCTGGGGCAGCTTCGCCGAGCAGGTCGCCGTGCCGGGCTACAACGTGCTGCCGATCCCGTCGAGCATGGATTTCAACACCGCCGCCGCCTTCAGCATGACCTACGGCACCTCGATGCACGCCCTCAAGCAGCGCGCCAACCTGCAACCCGGGGAAACCCTGCTGGTGCTCGGTGCTTCCGGCGGCGTCGGCCTGGCCGCGGTGGAAATCGGCAAGGCCATGGGCGCCCGGGTAATCGCCGCGGCCAGCAGTGCCGACAAGCTGGCGGTGGCCAAGGCCGCCGGTGCCGATGAGTTGATCAACTACAGCGAAGCCAGCCTCAAGGACGAGATCAAACGCCTCACCGGCGGCAACGGCGTGGATGTGATCTACGACCCGGTGGGCGGCGACCTGTTTGACCAGGCCATCCGTGGCATCGCCTGGAATGGCCGGCTGCTGGTGGTGGGTTTTGCCAGCGGGCGTATTCCCGAGCTGCCGGTGAACCTGGCTCTGCTCAAGGGCGCGTCGGTGGTCGGCGTGTTCTGGGGTTCGTTTGCCCAGCGCCAGCCCCAGGACAACGCGGCCAACTTCCAGCAACTGTTCGGCTGGTTTGCCGAGGGCAAGCTGAAGCCGCTGGTATCCCAGGTGTATCCACTGGAGCAGGCGGCGCAGGCGATCAATGACCTGGGCCAGCGCAAGGCTGTCGGCAAGGTCGTGGTGCAGCTACGCTGACCATTGTTTCATTTTGTCCACGAGGTGCCTGGGCCCATGATCGGCCGAGGCACTCACTCATTGGCAGGAAGAATAATGGTCACACGGTTGCGCGCGCTGTTCCTGGGAGTATTGATGGTGGTGTCGGCCCAAGCCCTTGCCCATAAAGAGGACAAGGACGTACGAGGGCTGAGCAATGTGACGGTTCTGATCGTGCGCCATGCGGAAAAACCCGATGACGGCCCGTTGCTGAGCCCCAAAGGCGAACAAAGGGCGGCGGCCTATGCCAGCTACTTCGACCCTTTGCTGTTGAACGGTATCTCGGTGGTGCCCCAGCGGCTGATCGCCACCAGCGACAGCAAGGAAAGCTCCCGCCCGCGCCTGACCCTCACGCCCCTGGCCCAGCGCCTGCAACTCCCGCTGGAAACACCCTACGCCGACAATGAAGTGGGCAAGCTGGTGAAGTCGCTGCGCAAGTCCAACCAGGCCCAGACCGTACTGATCGCTTGGCACCATGGGCATATCGACAAGCTGATCGAAGCCTTTGGCGGCGACGGCCCGGCGCTGACCGGCATGAAAAAATGGCCGGAAAATGTGTATGACTGGCTGATCGTGCTGCGCTTCGACGACCAGGGCCAACTGGTGGAATCCCGCAGCCAGAAGGTCCAGGAACACCTGCTTCCAGGCGATATTGCAGCCGCCAACGGCGGCTGAGCCGTATCGCTGCCTGTGGCAAGGGAGCAAGCTCCCTTGCCTCAGGTTCTTGAAATTCCCGCCTGAAAACGCCCCTCACTTGCCTCTAAGCGACATGTTCGTAAAAGAACATGCAATTGCACTCAATTCCTATGCCCGCAGATAAGAGGCGGTGCTATTTTCGGTAACGAAACTGTAACATTCGCATCCGCAGTCAAAACAAGAAATCTGGAGCTCTTGAATGTTTGCTTTCTTCCGTCCTGCCGCACATCAGGCGCCCCTGCCTGAAGAAAAAATAGACAGCACGTACCGACGCCTGCGCTGGCAGATCTTCGCCGGTATTTTCTTCGGTTACGCCGGGTACTACCTGCTGCGCAAAAACTTCTCCCTGGCCATGCCCTACCTGATCGACGAGGGCTACACCCGTGGCCAGCTGGGCCTGGCGATGTCGGCGATCGCGATTGCCTACGGCCTGTCCAAGTTCCTCATGGGCCTGGTGTCCGACCGGTCCAACCCGCGCTACTTCCTGCCCTTCGGCTTGCTGGTGTCCGCCGGGGTGATGTTCATTTTCGGTTTCGCACCTTGGGCGACGTCCAGTGTGACCATGATGTTCATTTTGCTGTTCATCAACGGCTGGGCCCAAGGCATGGGCTGGCCGCCAAGTGGCCGGACCATGGTGCACTGGTGGTCGCAGAAAGAACGCGGCGGCGTGGTTTCCGTGTGGAACGTGGCGCATAACGTCGGCGGTGGCCTGATCGGCCCGCTGTTCCTGCTGGGCATGGCCTGGTTCAACGACTGGCACGCGGCGTTCTACGTCCCGGCCACCGTGGCCCTGCTGGTGGCGGCGTTTGCCTTCATCACCATGCGCGATACCCCGCAATCGGTGGGCCTGCCGCCTATCGAACAGTACAAGAACGATTACCCGGAAGGCTACGACGCCAGCCACGAAGACGAATTCAGCGCCAAGGAAATCTTCGTCAAGTACGTGCTGCGCAACAAAATGCTCTGGTACATCGCCTTCGCCAACGTGTTCGTCTACCTGCTGCGCTACGGCGTGCTGGACTGGGCACCGACGTACCTCAAGGAAGCCAAGCACTTCGACGTGGATAAAACCTCGTGGGCGTACTTCTTCTACGAGTGGGCAGGCATTCCGGGCACGCTGCTGTGCGGCTGGATGTCGGACAAGATCTTCCGTGGCAACCGTGGCCTGACCGGCATTGTGTTCATGGCATTGGTCACCGTGGCGACCCTGGTTTACTGGCTCAACCCGCCGGGCAACCCGATGGTCGACATGATCGCGCTGTTCTCCATCGGCTTCCTGATCTACGGCCCGGTGATGCTGATCGGCCTGCAGGCGCTGGAACTGGCACCGAAGAAAGCCGCCGGTACCGCAGCGGGCTTTACGGGCTTGTTCGGTTACCTGGGTGGCTCGGTGGCTGCGAGTGCGGCCATGGGCTACACCGTTGACCATTTCGGCTGGGACGGCGGTTTTGTACTGCTGATCGGCGCGTGCCTGTTGGCGATTGCGTTCCTGATCCCCACCTTGTGGCACACCAATAGCGTCAGTACCGCACGTTAATCGCAGGCATTGCCTTTGGAACACCGCTTGAGCCGCGCCTCCAGATTCTTGTCTGGCATGGCGTGGCTACGCAGGGCGTTGACGGTCTGCTCGACATAATCGCGCGTAGTGCCGTAACGCCCGCAAGCGCTTTGCAGCACGTGATTGAGCACGATATCGGGCAAGTTGCCGGCATAACTGGGCAGGTGCCGTTCCAGGACAAATCCCAATGCCTGCACCTGGCTGCCATCTTCAAGACGGCAGGTCAGCCAGTGTGGCCGGTAGGAGGGATAAGGCATCTCGCGCTGCCACAGGGCATAAAGCGAAGCCTCCAGTTGATCTTCCGGCAAGCGGTAGGCAAACCCGCTGCACGAGCCGCCGCGATCCAGGCCAAATACCAACCCCGGTATTTCCGGCGTGCCCCGATGCTCGTGAGACCACAGGTACAAGCCCCGGTGATAACCGTGGACCCGTGCCCGCATCCGTTGGGTCGACGAACATTCAGGCCGCCAGATCAGCGAACCGTAAGCGAATAGCCAGACCGGCCCACCCTTGTGCCGGGCCATGGTGGCCTGCATCGAACTCATCAACTGTTCGTGAGTGAGCTGCGGCCCCAGATCGAGCCGCGGAGGGTAAGCCAATTGCAAAAGATCAGATTCAATGGCGGTCATGGCAGATCGCTTAGGTCTCCTTTGTGGTTACGAGAAGCTGTTACCAGTTGTAAGCAACTTTACCGTAATAGAACGCGCCGCTGTAACCGTACGGCGAAAAAGTGCTATAGGCCAAATTGCCACCACTGCTGGCGTAGGCATTGAGCTTTTCCGGGTACTTGTCGGTGACGTTGTCGCCGCCGACGGTGAAGGTCCAGTTTTTCAGCTTGTAGTCGGCCGACAGGTCCAACAGCCAGGCGGCCTTGAAGCTTTGGTCGTTGGTCGGGTCTGCCTGGTAGCTGGTAAATGAACCATAGCGCACCAGATTACTGTGCAGCGCCCAATTGCCGAAACTCAGGTCGTTGCCCAGGCTCAGCTTGTGCTGGGGCGTGGTGTCGCCCAGCAGGCCGATGCGCTCGCGCCGGTCCACCCGAACCAGGCTGGCGCCCAGGCTATCCAGTACAGCCGGGTTGGCTTTTACGTCGGTGACCTTGGTGTGGTTGTAGTTGTAGCCCACGGTGCTGTTCCAGCGCACACCGTTATCCAGCTGGTAGCGGTAGTTGGCCACCAGGTCGATGCCATTGGTGGTGGTGTCGGTGGCGTTAGTGAAGTAACGCACAGTGGTGTAGTTGATGTTGCCCACGCCGTTGGCCTGCAGGTACGCGAGCGCGGCCGGGTTCTTGCTCAGGTCCAGGTTGGAGGACAGGCTGATGCGGTCGCTGATGTCGATACGGTAGACGTCGGCAGTCACAGTCAAGTTGTCAGTTGGTTCCAGCACCAGGCCAAGGCTGTAGTTGCGGGACTTCTCGGCTTTCAGGTCTTCAGCGCCCAACAGGCGTGCCACCTGGCTGTTGGCCGGGAACGTACCGGCTTCCTGGATGGTGTTGCCGATCAATTGCGACGAGGTGTAGGCGAAGTTCTGCTGCGCCAGGGACGGCGCGCGGAAACCGTTGGAAACACTGCCGCGCAAGGCCACTTGCGGGGTGAAGTCGTAGCGGGCCGAGAGCGAGCCGCTGACGTTGGAGCCAAAATCACTGTAGTCCTCGTGACGCACGGCAGCCGAGGCGCTGAGTTTTTCGGTGAAGTTGGTTTCCAGGTCCAGGTACTGCGCCCAGTTATGCCGCGTACTGGTGCCGGCGTCGGAATCACGGAAGCCGCCCAGGCCCGAACTGCCGGTCTGGTAGTAGGACGCCGGGTCACCCGCCTTGATTTGATAACCCTGGTCCAGGTATTCGCCACCAAACGCCACCGACACCGGATACGGCAACCAGCCCAGGCTGAATTCCCGCGACAGGTCCAGGCTGAGTTGCTTCTGGTCATTGACCAGGGTGCCGTTGTCGAACTTGCGCGGCGTGGCCAGGCCCAGCGAGGTGTTGATGGTTTCGGTGCCGATCTGGTACTGGTTCTTGCCGTAGTTGACCGACACATCGTAGTGCCAGTCATAGGCCAACAATCCGCGCAGGCCCACCGCCAGGGACGTGTCTTCCACGTCGCCGCGAATCAGCGGCAGGTAACCGTTGGGGTTGAGCGCAGGAATGTTGTTGCTCGCGTTGCTGGCCCGGTAGAACGCGGCGGTCTCGCCGCGGGTCTTGCTGTAGCCGCCAAACGCGTAGAACTCAGCCGCGTCGCTGAAGGAATAGGCCGAGTTGAGAAACAGCTTGCCCTGGTCGGTAGCCGGTTCGCCCTGGCGGAACACGCGCTGGCCATAGGTCGTCGAACCGACGCTGCCCGGCCGCAAGTCCTTGCCGGCGCGGTTGGTGTAATCGTTGTCGGCTCCTTCGGCCGAGATATTGATAAAACCGTTATCCCCCAACGCCACACCGGTGTTGCCGCTGAGGTTGCGCTGGATCCCGTCACCCTTCTTGTACTCGCCGAACTTGCTGGTGATCGAGCCGCCGTGGTCGTCATGCTTGAGGATCACGTTGATCACCCCGGCAATCGCATCCGAGCCATAACGGGCGGAGGCGCCGTCACGCAGCACTTCGATATGGTCCACCGCCGACAGTGGGATCGCATTCAGATCCGCCGGGGCCGAGCCGCGCCCCACGGCGCCGCCGAGGTTGACGAAGGCGCTGGTGTGGCGGCGCTTGCCATTGACCAGCACCAACACTTGGTCCGGCGACAGGCCGCGCAGTTGCGCCGGACGCACCAGTTCGGCGCCGTCTACCAGGCTTGGACGCGGAAAATTGATGGAAGGAATCAGGCGGGCCAGTACCGCGCCCAATTCATCAGAGCCGGTACTGCGCAAGGTGTCGCCGGAAATCACGTCGATGGGTGACAGCGAAGCACTGGCGGTGCGCTCCTGGGCCCGGGTGCCGGTCACGATGACTGTATCGAGTTTGGGTACATCGGCAGTGGCTGCTTCGGCGGCTGCCACTGGATTGAATCCTACGGCGGTCAGCAAATTAGCCGACAAAATCGCCGTGTACAGCAGGTGCTGCTTGTTGCTCCCCATACCGCTCCCCTTGGAATCAAAAGCCAGAACGTCAATGCTCTGAGCTCATACGATCGATCCGTGTGGCGGACGGTGGCGGTCATTTATTGGTTATTGGCAGATAGTCGGTAGTCCGTTGTCATATAGCTTAATGATATTTATGTAACAAATTAAATACCTTTAAAGAATAAGCGAATGCATAAGCACCGCCCGTCCGCTCATCAGGATTGAGCCGTGCAAGCCCGGTACCTTCAGCGCCCGTTCAGCCTTTACGGGGCTTAAGCCTTCAAAATGGCCATCTGTCACGACCCACTTAGCCGCCCAATCACCGACTATCGAGGTCGCACCATGAAATACCGACTTCCCAGCCTGCTGCTCCTGGCACAGGCCACCACCGCCCTGGCGGTCGAAGCACCGACCCAGGACGAGAAAGGCTTCTGGTATGCGCAGACAAGCGTCTACACCCGGCACTTTGCGCCGGACAAGGATCACAACAACCATCAAGACCTGATCGGCCTGGAACGCAATGAAGCGTCAGGCCTGGTGTATGGCGGGGCAACGTTTCGCAACTCGTTCAGCCAGCGTTCGTACTACGTCTATGCCGGCAAGCGCTACGACATGACCGATTACCCGGTATACCTGAAGCTGACGGGGGGCGTGATCCAGGGCTATCGCGGCAAGTACCGCGACAAGATTCCGCTGAATGGGCTGGGGATAGCACCCGTGATCATCCCGTCGGTGGGTACTCACTACGGGCCGGTCGCCGCCGAGCTGGTGTTGCTCGGGTTCAATGCGGCGATGGTGACGACAGGCGTTCGGTTCTGATTGAGCCGCTGAAGGGCTTCTGTGGTGAAAGAGCTTGCTCCCTCACCACATGTTACGGACGGGGAGCGTAGGCAAATACGTCAGCGCGCATCTGGTGCGCATCCATGCCGGCCTCGACCAAGGCATCCAGCGTGCCGTAGATCATCGCAGGTGAACCGCTGGCATAGACGTGCACGGCCTTGAGGTCGCTGATGTCTTCGCACACTGCTTCATGCAACAGCCCGCAGCGCCCTTCCCAGCCGCAGAGGTCGCTGACCACTTTGTGCAGGAACAGGTTGGGCAGCTGCAGCCACTGGTCCCAGTGCTCGATGTCGTAGAAATCTTCTGGCCGGCGCACACCCCAATACAGGTGAACCGGGTACTTGAAGCCACTGGCGCGGCAGTGTTCGATCAGGCTGTGCATCTGCGCCATGCCGGTACCGGCGGCGATCAGCACCAATGGCCCGTCGGGCAATTCCGCCAGGTGGGTATCGCCAAATGGCAGCTCGATGCGCGCCATCTGGTTGCGCTGCAACTGCTCCAGCAGGCTGCGGGCGCTGTCTTCCCGGGCCAGTACGTGCAGCTCCAGCTCGCGCCCGGCATGGGGCGCCGAGGCCAGGGAGAACGCCGACTTCTCGCCGTTTTCCCGCTCGATCATCAGGTATTGCCCGGCGTGGTAGCGCACCGGTTTACCGGCCGGAGCCCGTAGGCGCACGCGCCATACGTCACCGCCCACTTCAACGCACTCACTCAGTTGGCAAGACAGTTTGCGCACCGGCAACTCTCCCGGCGCCAGCACGCCATCCCACAACACGATGCAATCTTCCAGCGGTTCGGCAATGCAGGTATAGAACTCGCCATGGTCACGCACCTCGCCGGCTTGCTGCACCCGGCCTTCCACCAACAGCGCCGCACACACGTGGCACACGCCATTGCGGCACGCCTGGGGGCAATCGTAGCCCAGGCGTCGCGCGCCCTCGAGGATCCGCTCGCCGGGCGTCAGTTCAAGTACCGCACCGGAAGGCTGCAGGGTTACACGCATCAATCTATTCCTAATTCTTTCCAGAGCGCATCGACACGAGCAGTCACCGCTTCGTCCTTGACGATCACGCGGCCCCATTCACGGGTGGTTTCACCCGGCCATTTATGGGTGGCATCCAGGCCCATTTTCGAACCGAGGCCCGATACCGGCGAGGCGAAGTCGAGGTAGTCGATCGGCGTGTTGTCGATCATCACCGTGTCGCGCTTGGGGTCCATGCGCGTGGTGATGGCCCAGATCACGTCGTTCCAGTCCCGGGCGTTGATGTCGTCGTCGGTGACAATAACGAACTTGGTGTACATGAACTGTCGCAAAAACGACCACACACCCAGCATTACCCGCTTGGCATGGCCCGGGTACGACTTCTTCATCGTCACGATGGCCATGCGATACGAGCAGCCTTCGGGCGGCAGGTAGAAGTCGGTGATTTCCGGAAACTGCTTTTGCAGGATCGGCACAAACACTTCGTTCAGCGCCACGCCGAGGATCGCCGGCTCATCCGGCGGACGGCCGGTGTAGGTGCTGTGGTAGATCGGCTTGATCCGGTGGGTGATGCGCTCCACGGTGAACACCGGGAAGCTGTCCACTTCGTTGTAGTAGCCGGTGTGGTCGCCGTACGGGCCTTCATCGGCCATCTCGCCCGGATGAATCACCCCTTCAAGGATGATTTCGGCGGTGGCCGGCACTTGCAGGTCGTTGCCGCGGCATTTCACCAGCTCGGTACGGTTGCCGCGCAACAGGCCGGCGAAGGCGTACTCGGACAGGCTGTCGGGCACCGGCGTCACGGCGCCAAGGATGGTCGCCGGGTCGGCGCCCAGGGCCACGGATACCGGGAATGGCTGGCCGGGATGCTTTTCGCACCACTCACGGAAATCCAGCGCGCCGCCACGATGGCTCAGCCAGCGCATGATGACCTTGTTGCGGCCAATCACTTGCTGACGGTAGATACCGAGGTTCTGGCGGTCCTTGTTCGGGCCCTTGGTGACGGTCAGGCCCCAGGTGATCAGCGGGCCGACGTCGCCGGGCCAGCAGGTCTGTACGGGCAGCATGCCGAGGTCGACGTCATCGCCTTCGATGACCACTTCCTGGCACACCGCGTCTTTGACGACCTTGGGGGCCATGGCAATGATCTTGCGGAAGATCGGCAGCTTGGACCAGGCATCCTTCAGCCCCTTGGGTGGCTCGGGCTCCTTGAGGAAGGCCAGCAGCTTGCCGATCTCGCGCAGTTCGCTGACCGACTCGGCGCCCATGCCAAACGCCACGCGATCGGGGGTGCCGAACAGGTTGCCGAGCACCGGGATATCAAAGCCCACCGGGTTTTCGAACAGCAACGCCGGGCCCTTGTTGCGCAAGGTGCGGTCGCAAATCTCAGTCATTTCCAGCACCGGGGAAATCGGCACCTGGATACGTTTCAACTCTCCGCGCTGCTCAAGTTGCTGCACGAAATCCCGAAGATCCTTGAATTTCATTAACCATGCCACCCGTAAAATAGGCGTACATCCTACCTGCTCTTACGGTCGCTGGCAGCTTATTGAGCAGCATTGCCGACGACACCGACTCAAAGAGCCGACGCCTGGGTTTCATCTCTCAAGGCCTTGAACAACGGTTCAAGGAACCCCTCGACATACCGCGAACCGACTGCAGAGAGATGATTGTCGTCGGTGTACAGCGACTGGCCCCCCAGCTCCACACGGCACCAGTCATTCACACTGCATAACTTCGGGGCCGGATCCAGCACCTTCACCCCAGGATCAGCAGCAGCGATTTTTTCGAATACGTGGCTGATATAGGCCTGGCGCTGGAGATGTTCAGCCAGGGGCATTCCCTCTTTGTCGGTGGGCCGGCCGAGCATCGCCAGGCGGCTGAGGCGATAAGGCGCACTGAACTCCTGCAGGGGGACTTCCTTGACCAGCCACACCCGATGGCCACCGGAGCGCAACTGCTGCACAAGGGCACGTATGCTTTCGTCGAAACGCTGCTCGGCGAAGGCCCGGTCATAGGTTCCGGTCTTCGGGTCCAGCAGCGAGAACTCGGTGTCGCCATCGCGCTGCCCATAAACGTACAGGCTCCAGCGCGCCACCAGCACCACGTCGCTAAAGGTTTCCTGGCCCAGCAGTTGGGTGACCTTCTGGTTGAAGCTCAAGCAGCCTGGAACGCTCTCTTTGCGATTAAACGGCAGGCAACCGGCATAACCCGCCTGGGTGACGCTGACCCCGTACTTGCTTGCACCGTCTTGCAATGCCGGAACCAGGGACGTGGCATGACTATCACCCCAAACCAGCGCGCGTGTCGGGCCCGACTGAGGGCCGAAATGACAAAATCCATGGTGGCGATTCTTCCCCCCATCCACCAGGCAGGCCATCAGGTCCGGGCTCCACGTGCGCGCCTGGGCAAATTGCAACGCCTCGGGCGACAGGCGCCAAGGCAAACCCTGCGTCCAGACCAGTCCTTTGCCGAGCAGCCCCACCCCAAGCAGCGCGATACCCGCCACCACCAGGATTTGCTTGCGCCCTGCCAACAACCGACGCTCACGGAACGGCGCCTCGACGAAGCGCCAGGATCCATAACCCAGCACCAGGCTCAACCCAAACAGCGCGCCGAGCTCCCACGGGCCCAGCCCGTCGACACTGGCGTACTTGCCGAACACATACACCGGCCAATGCCACAGGTACCAGGAGTAGGAAATCAGGCCAATCCCCACCAATAGGCGACTGCCCAGCAGCTTGCCCGCCAGGGTGGCTTGCTGGCCGTTGGCCCAGATCAGGCACACCACACCCAGCACCGGCAACAGGGCCGCAGCACCGGGAAACGGGGTGCTCGGGTCATAGGCGAAGACCGCCAGCAGGATCAGGCCAAGGCCGGCAAGACTGACGGCCTGCGCCAAGGCCAGGCTAGCGCGGTACTCGCGTGCCGGGATAACCGCCAGCATGGCACCGGCCAGCAGCTCCCAGGCACGCATCTGCAGCAGGAAAAAGGCTCTTTCCGGAGCGTGAGCGACCGCCCACGCGCTCATCCCGAAAGACACCAGCAACAACACGAACAGCGCTGTACGCCAGTGTTTGAGCCGGCTCGACAGCAGCGTCAGCAGCAGCGGGAAAACAATGTAGAACTGCTCTTCAACTGACAACGACCAGGTATGCAGCAATGGCTTGAGGTCGGAGGCCACGTCAAAATAGCCATCCTGGCGCATGAAAAACAGGTTGGAGATAAACACCACCTGATTGTGCATCGAGCGGCCCAACTCGCTGTAATCCTTGGGCGCCAGCAGAAACCATCCCACCGCCAGCGTGCCGAGCATCATCACAAAGAGCGCCGGCAGGATACGCCGAGCGCGTCGGGCCCAGAATTCGATGAAACTGAAACGCCCCGCCTGACGTTCGCGCCAGATGATCGAGGTGATCAGATAACCGGAGATCACGAAAAAAACGTCGACACCAACAAAACCGCCAGTGAAACCCGGCACACCAAAATGAAACAGCACAACCGCGATAACAGCTATGGCACGCAGGCCGTCAATGTCCCTGCGATAAGCGAGAGTGGTCATAAATCTTGTTATTAGCCCGGTCAGATTGACAGCAAGCGCAGTCACGCTCGCCTTTTGTCTCTAAACAGACACACGCTTGCGCCAAACCTCCCTTTTTTGACACAAAAAAAATGACGCCCCGTGGGGCGCCATTCTTTTGGACCTGAAGCGTCGTGTTACTTGCGCTTCATCGACAAGAAGAACTCGTCGTTGGTCTTGGTGGTTTTCAGCTTGTCGATCAGGAACTCGATGGCTGCAACTTCGTCCATCGGGTGCAGCAGCTTGCGCAGGATCCACATACGCTGCAGTTCGTCGTCGGCGGTCAGCAACTCTTCGCGGCGTGTGCCGGAACGGTTGATGTTGATGGCCGGGAACACACGCTTCTCAGCGATACGACGGTCCAAAGGCAGTTCCATGTTACCGGTACCTTTAAACTCTTCGTAGATCACTTCATCCATCTTCGAGCCGGTTTCAACCAGCGCGGTGGCGATGATGGTCAGCGAGCCGCCTTCTTCGATGTTCCGCGCAGCGCCGAAGAAACGTTTCGGTTTCTCCAGGGCGTGGGCATCGACACCACCGGTGAGCACTTTGCCGGAGCTCGGGATCACGGTGTTGTAGGCACGGGCCAGACGGGTGATGGAGTCGAGCAGGATCACCACGTCTTTCTTGTGTTCGACCAGGCGCTTGGCCTTCTCGATCACCATTTCGGCAACCTGCACGTGGCGGGTTGGCGGCTCATCGAACGTCGAGGCAACCACTTCGCCGCGCACGGTGCGCTGCATTTCGGTCACTTCTTCCGGACGCTCATCGATCAGCAGCACGATCAGGTGAACTTCAGGGTTGTTACGGGCGATGTTCGCTGCGATGTTCTGCAGCATGATGGTCTTACCGGCTTTCGGCGGCGCAACGATCAGGCCGCGCTGGCCTTTACCGATCGGGGCGCACAGGTCGATGACACGACCGGTCAAGTCTTCGGTGGAACCGTTGCCGGCTTCCATCTTCATACGCACGGTCGGGAACAGCGGGGTCAGGTTCTCGAAGAGAATCTTGTTTTTCGCGTTCTCGGGACGATCGTAGTTGATCGTGTCGACCTTGAGCAGGGCGAAATAACGCTCGCCTTCCTTTGGAGGGCGGATCTTGCCAACGATGGTGTCACCGGTGCGCAAATTGAAGCGACGGATCTGGCTCGGCGAGACGTAGATATCGTCTGGGCCGGCAAGATAGGAGGCGTCTGCAGAGCGGAGGAAGCCGAAGCCGTCCTGGAGAATCTCCAGCACGCCATCACCGGAGATTTCCTCGCCGCTTTTCGCGTGCTTTTTCAGCAGGGAGAAAATCACGTCCTGCTTGCGCGAACGGGCCATATTTTCTATGCCCATCTGTTCGGCCAATTCGAGCAGTTCGGTAATCGGCTTTTGCTTGAGTTCAGTCAGATTCATATAGGAATGACGTAATCATTTATGGAGGGGGGGAAATTAAGCTTTTGGCTTAATGAGGCCGCGCCGCAGAGAAGGCGACAGGATCGCGTACTAATCGAAAAGGAGAGCGTCGGCGACGGCTTGCAGGGGGCAGTGGAGAAACCAGTGCGGGGCCGAATGTACCACCTGAGTTTCAGAGCGTCTAGCCCTGTTTCACGAAAAAGCCCCGCAATTTGCGGGGCCTTTTGAGGACGCTTAGATGTTGGCGTCGAGGAAAGCTTGCAGCTGGGACTTCGACAGTGCGCCGACCTTGGTGGCTTCGACGTTGCCGTTCTTGAACAGCATCAGGGTCGGGATACCACGCACGCCGTGCTTGGCCGGGGTTTCCTGGTTGTCGTCGATGTTCAGCTTGGCGATGGTCAGCTTGCCTTCATAAGTGGTAGCAATGTCGTCCAGGACCGGAGCGATCATTTTGCAAGGACCGCACCACTCAGCCCAGTAGTCAACCAGCACCGGGCCCTGGGCCTTCAGTACTTCGGCCTCAAAGGTCGCGTCGGTGACGTGCTTGATAAGATCGTTGCTCATGGATGTCTCCGGGTTGTAAGCAAAAAAAACGTTGCCCATCATAGCCGCCCTTCCCGCGTTCAGGAAGCCGCAGCTGATTGACTCTTCCTATGATGGCGCATGAGTTTGGGTATAGCCCAACTCAAGGGGTCACGGGAGTGATGAAGGCAATGCCGGTGCGCAGCGCCGCGTTACGTACGTGCTCCTGCATGCTTTTCTGCGCCGCCCCGCTGGCGCGCCGGGCCAGTGCACGGAGGATCTTGCGGTGCTCCTGCCAGGTCTCCATGGCCCGTTCCGGCCGGATGAACGGTAACTTCTGACTCTCCAGGAACACCTCAGCACTGGCACTGAGGATGCTCACCATCGCCTGATTGCCGCTGGCCAGCAGGATGCGCTGGTGGAATTCGAAGTCCAGCCGAGCCGCCGCTTCAAAGTCCAAGGCCTTGAGCTCCTTGCGCATCGCCTCGACATTATCTTCCAGGATGTCCAGCTCCCCGGTGGTCAACGTCACGGCTGCCAGCCCCGCCGCAAAGCCTTCCAGGGCGTAGCGCAGTTGAAAGATATCCAGCGGCGTCGCCTGCGCCGTAAACGGCCAGGCCAAACCCGGGGGCTCTTCAGCCGCCTGCACGAACACACCCTTGCCCGGCTGCACACTCACCACGCCCAAGGCACTGAGGGATGACAAGGCTTCACGCAACGAGGCCCGGCTCACGCCCAATTGCAGCGCCAAATCGCGCTGGGAGGGCAATGCATCGCCCGGCCCGAAGCCCTCGTCAGCGATCAATTTGCGGATGGCCTGTAGCGCCACTTCCGGTACGGCTTGGGCGATGGAATTCATAAAAACTCAAGTTTCCAGTCAACTGAGCAGCTAGTTGTAAAGCTATTCACGGCGCCCGGCAAGCCACGCCCCAAAGGGGCTCGCGGGTTTTTGGCGACGCTCGAAAAGGGTGCAGAAAGCGCAGCAACTGTTCAGACCAGTAAGACCGCCAGAACTCAATGACTACCGGCCTCTGCGGTCATTAAGGCAGTGCTGGCATGGGCTGTGCACTGGCGAAACTCAGAAAATCCTTTCGTCCTTTTCGGAGAGTTGCCATGACCAAGCGTTGCAGCGCCCTGCTCACTGCCCTGTTTGCCAGCCTGATGCTGAGCCAGGCGCCCGCCCAGGCCAACGGTCTGGACGATATCGTCGCCCGTGGCACCCTCAAGGTGGCCGTACCTCAGGATTTCCCACCGTTCGGCTCGGTAGGCCCCGACATGAAGCCCCGTGGCCTGGACATCGACACCGCAAAACTGCTGGCCGACCAGCTCAAGGTCAAACTTGAACTGACCCCGGTCAACAGCACCAACCGCATTCCGTTCCTCACCACCGGCAAGGTCGACCTGGTGATTTCCAGCCTGGGCAAGAACCCCGAGCGCGAGAAGGTCATCGACTTCTCCAAGGCCTACGCGCCGTTCTACCTCGCCGTATTCGGCCCGCCGGATGCGCCGATCAGCACCGTTGACGACCTCAAGGGCAAAACCATCAGCGTGACCCGTGGCGCCATCGAGGACATCGAGCTGACTGCCGTTGCCCCGAAGGAAGCCACGATCAAACGTTTTGAGGACAACAACTCGACCATCGCCGCCTACCTGGCCGGCCAGGTGGACCTGATTGCCAGCGGCAACGTGGTGATGGTGGCCATCAGCGAGCGCAATCCCAAGCGCGTACCTGCACTGAAAGTGAAGCTCAAGGACTCGCCGGTGTACGTGGGCGTGAACAAGAACGAGCCGGCGCTGCTGGACAAGGTCAACCAGATCCTGGTCGCGGCCAAGGCCGACGGCAGCCTGGAAAAGAATGCAATGCAGTGGCTCAAAGAGCCGCTGCCGGCTGATCTCTGATCGCGGTAACGAGGGTTACACATGGCCTATCAATTCGACTTTGTGCCGGTGCTGGCCAATACCGATCTGTTGCTGCGCGGCGCGCTGTTCACCCTTGAGCTGACCGCCATCGGCGCGGTGCTGGGGGTGGCGCTGGGAATCGTTGGCGCCGTGGTGCGGGCGTGGAAGATCCAGCCCTTCAGCTGGATCTTCGGGGTGTATGTCGAGTTGATCCGCAACACGCCGTTCCTGGTGCAGTTGTTTTTCATCTTCTTCGGCCTGCCGTCCCTCGGACTGAAAATCACCGAATGGCAAGCAGCTGTGCTGGCGATGGTGATCAACCTGGGGGCTTACTCCACAGAGATCATCCGCGCCGGGATCCAGGCGATCCCTCGCGGCCAACTGGAAGCAGCGGCCGCACTGGCGATGACGCGTTTCGAGGCGTTCCGCCATGTGGTGTTGCTGCCGGCGCTGGGCAAGGTCTGGCCCGCCCTGAGCAGCCAGATCATCATCGTGATGCTCGGTTCGGCGGTCTGCTCACAGATCGCTACTGAAGAGCTGAGCTTTGCCGCCAACTTTATCCAGTCGCGCAACTTCCGCGCGTTTGAAACCTACGCGCTGACGACCTTGGTCTACCTGTGCATGGCGCTGATGATCCGCCAACTGCTGAACTGGATCGGTCGACGCTACGTGATGAGGAACGCCCGATGAGTGATTTTTCCTTCTGGGACATCGTGCGCAACCTGCTCACCGGTTTGCAGTGGACGTTGTTGTTGTCGCTGGTGGCGTTTATTGGCGGCGGCGTGATCGGTTTGCTGGTGATGACGATGCGCATCAGCCGCAAAGCGTTCCCGCGCAACCTCGCCCGTACCTACATTGAACTGTTCCAGGGCACGCCGCTGTTGATGCAGTTGTTCCTGGTGTTTTTCGGTGTCGCCTTGCTTGGGGTGGACATTTCACCCTGGCTGGCGGCGGCGATTGCCTTGACCCTGTTTACCAGCGCCTACCTGGCCGAGATCTGGCGCGGCTGCGTCGACTCCATCGCCCACGGGCAATGGGAGGCGTCCGCGAGCCTGGCCCTCAACCCGCTCGAGCAATTGCGCTACGTGATCCTGCCCCAGGCCCTGCGCATTGCCGTGGCGCCAACCGTGGGTTTCTCGGTGCAAGTGGTCAAAGGCACCGCCGTGACCTCGATTATCGGTTTTACCGAGCTGACCAAAACCGGCGGCATGCTCGCCAACGCTACCTTCGAACCCTTCATGGTCTATGGCCTGGTGGCGCTGGGTTACTTCCTGCTCTGCTACCCGTTGTCCCTCAGTGCGCGCTACCTGGAAAGGAGACTGCATGCCTCTGCTTAGAATTTCCGCCCTGCATAAGTATTACGGCGATCACCACGTACTCAAGGGCATCGACCTGAGTGTCGAAGAAGGCCAGGTGGTGGCGATCATCGGCCGCAGCGGCTCGGGTAAATCCACCTTGCTGCGCACCCTCAATGGCCTGGAATCGATCAACGACGGGGTGATCGAAGTCGACGGTGAATACCTCGATGCCGCCCGTGCCGACCTGCGTACCTTGCGCCAGAAGGTCGGCATGGTGTTCCAGCAGTTCAACCTGTTCCCGCACCTGACCGTGGGGGAGAACGTCATGCTAGCTCCGCAAGTGGTGCAGAAAGTACCCAGGGCCAAGGCCGCGCAACTGGCGCGGCAGATGCTCGAGCGGGTGGGACTGGGGGAGAAGTTCGACGCCTTTCCCGATCGCCTGTCCGGCGGGCAGCAGCAGCGTGTAGCCATTGCCCGGGCACTGGCGATGTCGCCCAAGGTGTTGCTGTGCGATGAAATCACCTCGGCCCTGGACCCGGAGTTGGTCAACGAAGTGCTCAGCGTGGTGCGCCAATTGGCCAAGGATGGCATGACCCTGATAATGGTCACCCATGAGATGCGGTTTGCCCGGGAAGTGGGTGACAAACTGGTGTTCATGCACCAGGGCAAGGTGCACGAAGTCGGCGACCCGAAAGTCCTGTTTGCCAACCCGCAGACGGCCGAGCTGGCCAATTTTATTGGCTCAGTGGAGCACACGGCCTGACACATCAGGCCCCAGGAGCCCACTCAAAATCTCCCTGCCCTTCAAATATCGTCTCATCCCTTACTGCCTGTAAGGCAGGCAGGAAGGTCTCGACGTTGACCACGGCAGTAAAGCGGCGCCCCTGCACAGGCATACCGGCCGCCTGTGCAACAAGCGCATGGCCTGGCAACAATTGCCCGGTCGCGGGCTCGCCTGGCAAGCGTGACATCGCCAGTTCAACGGCTTTTCCATCGACTTGAGCGGATTGCAGACTCAGGGTGAAATGCCCCTGGCGCCCAAACCGAAACCCCTGTGCGCCAGCGGGTATGCCCGTAAAACGCAGCGCCATGGATACCGGTTCCTCACAGGCAATGCTCAGGCGCAGGGTGCGCTTGCCCAGGGCGAGCTGCGGCTGACCGGACGGCATATCCAACCGCTCGGCTCGGCGGATCAAGCCGTAATCAACCCGAGGCTGGCTCAAGGACACACGACAGTTATCGGCCCGGGCCTCATTGGCCAACATCACCACAAAAAGCAGCACATAGAGGAAAAGCCCGTAACGCAAGCGTCCCCATTCAAAACACTCCGCTGGCTCACCGGGCACGGCAGATTGCCGAAGCTGTTTCGTAGAATTTGTCGTCATTGGATTCAGGCTCAAGGTTCAGTTGCAACTCGCAGGTGGTTGAGTCCGGCAAGGAGATACTCAGCGTGCGGGACTCATCCAGGCTGTTTAGAAAAACTGCGCCCTCGCCCACTACGCTGGTCAGGAAAGCATTGTTGCTGTCGAATACCGAGGCCCCTTGCGGCAAAGGGTGTCCATGCTCGTCACGAACCTCAAGTAATAAACGTCGCACTTTCACCACCTCAAAATCGACCGTATTGAAAGAGCCGCGTCCGGCAGAAAGGACCTTGGTACCGTTTTTCAGATCAACGCGCTTGGGCAGGGATTGGGTTTGCACTTCAACCTGGCTGCGGTGATAGGCAGGCAGGCCTGCGATCACCGCCTGCCCCCGATAATCGGTCCAAACGGGACCCTGCGGCGTCGAAATCTTGGCCGCCCCGACATCGCCCACCGAGACGATTCCAAAGGTGTCCTGGATGGCGTAGGGCGAGAACGTCATGCCCCGCTCGTGAGCCACCACGCCGCCTTGCAATTGACCGGTGTAACCGGTGCCCAATGAGTCACGCTGCACGCCTAACCCAAGCTGGGTGTAACGCGGCATGGCATTCACACGGGCTTGAACAGACTCCGTACCGCTTGCCTGCTCACGTGCAACACCTACTTCATAGTTCACGTAATCGTTGATCCGATCACTGAACGCGGTTCCAAGATCGACCCTGTCACCACGCCGACTGGCATAAGACGTGACACGGCGATCCCCACCAAACGGCACCGTGACCTGCAACCGAAGCGAAAGCCCCTTGTCGGACACATCACTGCGCTCATCACGCTGGGTGTTTTTGATCTTGCGCGGCCGAGAGCCGCCCACCCGGGAGTCCGCAATCAATGCCACCTGGGTGCCATTGAATGCCTGATTCCATGAGGCAAATACGTGCTCGGCCGATTGACCATCAAATTGTGAGTTGCGAGAGTAGCTGACGGAGAAGCCTCCCAAGGACCGATCTGCCCAGCTCAAACCCAGCGTGTATTGATTCTTGAAACGGGTATCCAACAGGTCATTACGCGTCGATTGCCCCGCTTCCAGTACCTCCCGATAGCCCCGCGTCTGGGTAGTGGCACTCAAGCTCATTTCAATGCCGGCAACCAGCGGACTGCCCACGGAAATGGAACTGCGAGCCCCGCTAACATCACCCTGGCCATCGCGTGACAGGTTCTGGCGCACGCCAAGCGAAAGGCGCTGGAAAAATACACTGCTCAACACTCCCCCCGCCGCCTGGTATTCGTCGGTACTCAGCAGGCCGAAGCCCAATGACGAGTCCCGCCCCATGCCCCAAGTCCCGCTTCCCATCGCTACGACCGGCGACTCCCCTGCATCCTGCGTTGCCCCACGCACCTTACCCAAGGAGAAGTAATAACCGGGCACTACCGGTACCCCACTCGCAAAGGACGCAGCGGGTACGGTGAAGCTATGTCTACCGCCGCGGGTACCAATGACACTGACCTCAAGATCACTGGTGCCATTGAGCAGTGGTAACCCGCTCAAGGCGAACGGGCCTTCCGGCACCAGTGTCGTATGGATCAGCACCCCAGCCTGGCGCACCTCAACCCGGGACGGGTTTTGGGCCAATCCTTCGACCACCACACGGCTGCCACCACCCGGACTGCGCGACTGGCCATCGGGTGAGAGCTGGAAACCAGACATCTGTAACCCACCGAACAACGGATTGTTGCTGGAAATCTGCCCGACCTGGAACGTTGACTTCAGGGATACGAAATCGCGTTGGGCGTACGCATTCACATGCTCGGTACTGCTCTTGCCATTGTCGGAGACATAGAACTGGCGGCTGCGAACAATCCAGTTCCCGATGTTGAATCCCGCCTCGGTGTAGGCGGAAACGGAGCGCGAAGAGCCGCTTTCGAAGCGGTCCTCGAACCCCTGAACATCGTAATTGAACAAGGCTGCTGATCCGCCCCGGGAAAAACTCCCGGCTTCCCACTCGGGATCACGTATTGACTGAGTGGGCACGACCAGCAAGACCTCATCGCTCCCGGGACGCAACCTGACGATCGTCGCGGGGTACTCGCCAAGAAAGTCATGACACGCCTGATCGGGAGCAGTGCCCTGTCGGATGACGGCGACTGGCACCCTTAAACCGGCTTTTTCCAAAAGTCCCGGGGTAAAACACAGCTGTCCCTGGTAGTCGAAGCGCGCCTCCACCAGGCCTAATGAGTTACCGTTGACCTGCAGCCCCACCACATGAGCGCCCTCGCGGAATCGCGCTGCGCTGCGAAAGTAGTGGGCCACCTTCGGGTCGATTCCGTTCGCCGACAAAACGGCGAGATCAAAGCCCTCCCCCAACTCAAGCGCCTGTGCCGGAACGCTCCACAGCGTTGCCAGGCCGATAAAGATTCCAGAACCGCAAGCCCGGGAAACCGAGGTTCGCGCAGGCAGTACAGAAAGGTCCAGACAGTTTGAATGGGTAGCGATTCTCATAGACCGATCAGCCCGCCTCGACTACAACGGAAGCTTCGTAGGCGGTCGCCGAATAGCCGTAAACGGTCGCC
This sequence comes from Pseudomonas yamanorum, assembly GCF_013386765.1. GTDB lineage: Bacteria > Pseudomonadota > Gammaproteobacteria > Pseudomonadales > Pseudomonadaceae > Aquipseudomonas > Aquipseudomonas yamanorum_A. The sequence goes on along the minus strand of NZ_JACARE010000018.1, from coordinate 419,356 downwards.
GGCTGAATCTCGATACCGCTGACCTTGGCCACCGCCCCTTCGATGCTGGTCGATAACACCTCGCCCGGCAGGATATAAGTACGCGGCAATATCGCCGGGTGCCTTGACGGCAGGAGGTGCACCTCCAGTCCCATCCGAACCACGTAAGCACTGTCGTTATGAACCGTCAGCCGATCGCCCCGCAACTTCCACTTCAGCAACTTCCATGGCTCTTGATTCCGTGGCAAGCCTTTGGGGTGCAGGATCAACGGCAAATCCTGTCGAATGGTAATGCCAATTGTCGCGCGCCCTTCTGCCCGGGCCTGTGGAATCCCTTCAAAGGTGACACGCTTCAAACGCTGAGTCTTGAGCGGCTCCTTCAAGGTACTGATAAACCGCACGAGCTGAGTTTCGCCAGGCTCGACACGGGCGATAGGTGGCGTAACGATCAACAGCGGCGCCAGGTCTTCCGGAACGTTCTGAATGACCGAGTGAAGTAACGCCGGAGCAGCGTCCGTGTTTTTTATATTGATGGTTGCCTCGCCATTTTCTTCATAAACAATAACGACAGACGTCTCCGGCTCCATTCCGTCCGCCATCACACCGCAACTAACCAAAAAAGAAAAACTTGCACATGAAAACAGGGTAACAACCGCGCTTAAAAGACGACTCATCGAGCTCTACCCGCAAACAAATAAAGTACCGTTGATAACCACGAAGCACACTTATGCATATAAACAACCAGCACGAAGCTGTGGCGCATGTCCACATGCCAGATGCTGGTCGTGTTTATATAGTTAGATCCGAGTCACCACCAAAGTGGCAAGTCCATTCAACGGAATATCTCTACTAAGGTCCAACGCACTGCCACGATTGATAACGGCCCTGACTACGAGGGTGCCGGTAACTGAAGTGACCGAGGCTGGAGTGGGGCTGGTATTGCGGCTCCAGGAGTGCTGGTAAGGCTGCTTGTCTACCCTGCCATCGCTGCTGTACACCCACGCGCCACTTGAACTGGCCCTTTTAAGCGGATACAGGGCGGTGCCCGCGCTGGTCAAATTGGACAGCCTGACCGAATACCCGCCGGTACGGTTGGTCCCGACCATGCCCAGGCCAAAATTCTGGCTCTCCGGAAAGCCGGTTCCCAGAATACCGGCCACTGTACTGGTTGCCTGCGAGTCGGTAACGGACAGTGCCATCTGAGCAGCAGCCGTTCCACAGTTGACGGTCAGGGGTAGCGTCTTTTCTTGCAGGGGAAGAAAAGAGGATGGCGGGATGCTCGACGCATTGATCGTACCGTAATCAACAGTGCCGCCACTGGCGCCGAGGCCTACCGTGCAGGCCGCTGGCTTAATGGTGCCGATAACCCTCAGGTTCCCGGAGCCACTTGTATCTGCTTGAGCACCCATACTGGCCGCCAAGCACGCAATACCTATTGCCAAACCAAATTGTTTTTTCATGTTCATCCTGTCACTGAAAGTTATCAGGTGCATTTGGTTCACCGGGCAACTCCATGCCCAACAACTATCGACCTTGATAAGCGAACTACAAATAAATAACACCACGGCACAATCGCCGAGTGACAGTCTCTCTCGTTAGTACCAAAAGAAAGAATGAGACGACGCCTGATCTAATGTAAGAGCCGTAAAAAAATAATGCCCCTTTAAGTCATCCCGGCAGTAGTCCTGACTTAATTATCCACTTAAACAAATAACCCACGCGTGTAGGGATATTCGCCTTTCCTATTAAAATTAGAAATTTCTGTTATTCCTGTTGCCTTACAGACCAATCGCCAGCCATATCGAGAATCGTCCTACGCATCCCGTAAATTTTGCTCAAAGACGCCGGTGGGAAAATTCCCCAAGCACTTCGCGTTGGCGTCAGCGGTTGATCGTGGCACGATGTCGAGGTTATCGACCGAGACCCCCTAACCATGCCGCAATCCCAAGCCAAGAATCTGTCCCTGATCGCCGCCATCGACCTGGGCTCCAACAGCTTTCACATGGTCGTGGCCAAGGCCCAGAACGGCGAAATCCGCATCCTTGAGCGGCTCGGCGAGAAAGTGCAACTGGCCGCCGGGATCGACGACGAACGTCAACTCAATGAAGAATCCATGCAACGCGGGCTCGATTGCCTGAAGCGTTTTGCCCAACTGATCAACGGCATGCCCCCGGGCGCCGTGCGGATCGTCGGCACCAACGCCCTGCGCGAGGCCCGCAACCGTGGCGAATTCATCCGCCGCGCCGAAGAGATCCTCGGGCACCCGGTAGAGGTCATCTCCGGTCGCGAGGAGGCCCGCCTGATCTACCTCGGCGTGTCCCACACCCTGGCCGACACACCGGGCAAGCGCCTGGTCGCCGACATCGGCGGTGGCAGTACCGAATTCATCATTGGCCAGCGCTTCGAACCGCTGCTGCGCGAAAGCCTGCAGATGGGTTGCGTGAGCTACACCCAACGCTATTTCAAGGACGGCAAGATCACCCCGGCCCGCTACGCCCAGGCTTATACGGCGGCGCGGCTGGAGATCATGAGCATCGAGCACGCGCTGCACCGCCTGACGTGGGATGAGGCTATCGGTTCGTCCGGCACCATCCGCGCCATTGGCCTGGCGCTCAAGGCCGGCGGCCACGGCACCGGCGAGGTCAACGCCGAAGGCCTGGCCTGGCTCAAGCGCAAGCTGTTCAAGCTGGGGGATGCCGAAAAAATCGACTTCGAGGGCATCAAGCCTGACCGCCGCACGATTTTCCCGGCGGGCCTGGCGATCCTCGAAGCGATTTTCGATGCCCTCGAACTGCAACGCATGGACCACTGCGACGGCGCCCTGCGTGAAGGCGTGCTCTACGACCTGCTGGGCCGCCATCACCACGAGGACGTCCGGGAACGCACCCTCAGCTCGTTGATGGAGCGTTACCACGTAGACCTGGAGCAGGCGGCGCGGGTTGAGCGCAAGGCGCTGCATGCATTTGACCAGGTGGCCGAGGATTGGGACCTGGAAGATGGCGTCTGGCGCGAACTGTTGGGCTGGGCGGCCAAGGTGCATGAAGTGGGGCTGGACATCGCCCACTACCATTACCACAAGCACGGCGCCTACCTGATCGAGCACTCGGACCTGGCCGGTTTCTCCCGGGAAGACCAACAGATGCTCGCGCTGCTGGTACGCGGCCACCGTCGCAATATTCCGAAAGACAAGTTTGCCGAGTTCGGCGCCGAGGGCATCAAGCTGATTCGCCTGTGCGCCCTGCTGCGCTTTGCGATCCTGTTCCACCACATCCGTGGTACCCAGGAAATGCCGCAAGTGGTGCTGCGCGCCAATGCCGACAGCCTGGACGTGGTTTTCCCCAAGGACTGGCTGGATGAAAACCAGCTGACCCAGGCGGATTTCGCCCAGGAAGCGGAGTGGCTGACGCGGGTTGGGTTCGCGCTGAACGTGCGCTAAAACGGTCTATATAACGCCACAAAACAAATGTGTGGGCTTGTGTGGGAGCTGGCTTGCCTGCGATAGCATCCCCTCGGTGCAGCTGGTACACCGAGGCGTCTGCATCGCAGGCAAGCCAGCTCCCACATGGGCCCGCGTATACCTTGCTTAATTCACCGTCAGAATCGGGCTGCCCAGCTTCTCCAGCAACGTCGCCTGGGCGCTGCGCGGGTTCTGGTTGCCGGTCGGCGTGTTGCGCACGTAGCGCCCGTCCGACTGCAGGCTCCAGCTGTGAGTGTTGTCGGTGAGATAACTCTCCAGCTCCTTCTTGACCCGCATGATCAGCTTCTTGCCTTCCACCGGGAAGCAAGTCTCCACACGCTTGTCGAGGTTGCGCTCCATCCAGTCGGCACTGGAGAGGAACATTTGCTCCTCGCCACCGTTAAGGAAGTAGAACACCCGGGTGTGCTCCAGGAAGCGCCCGATGATCGAACGCACGTGGATGTTGTGGGAAACCCCGGCGATGCCCGGACGCAGGCAGCACATGCCACGCACCACCAGGTCGATACGTACACCCGACTGGCTGGCTTTGTACAACGCGCGGATGATCTTCGGATCGGTCAGCGAGTTGAACTTGGCGATGATGTGCGCCGGCTTGCCTTCGAGGGCGAACTGGGTCTCGCGGGCAATCATGTCGAGCATGCCCTTCTTCAGGGTGAACGGCGCATGCAGCAGCTTCTTCATGCGCAACGTCTTGCCCATGCCGATCAACTGACTGAACAACTTGCCGACGTCTTCACACAAGGCGTCGTCGGAGGTCAGCAGGCTGTAGTCGGTGTAGAGCTTGGCGTTGCCGGCGTGGTAGTTACCGGTGCCCAAGTGGGCGTAACGCACTATCTCGCCAGCTTCTCGGCGCAGGATCAGCATCATCTTGGCGTGGGTCTTGAAGCCCACCACACCGTAGATCACCACCGCACCGGCCGCTTGCAGGCGGCTGGCCAGTTGCAGGTTGGATTCTTCGTCGAACCGCGCGCGCAGCTCGATCACCGCGGTGACTTCCTTGCCGTTACGCGCGGCGTCTACCAGCGCATCGACGATTTCCGAGTTGGCACCGGAGCGGTACAGGGTCTGGCGCACGGCCAGCACGTGCGGGTCCTTGGCGGCCTGGCGCAGCAGGTCGACCACCGGAGTGAAGGACTCGAACGGGTGCAGCAACAGGATGTCCTGCTTGCTCACCACACTGAAAATGTTCTCGCTGTTTTGCAGCAGTTTCGGGATCTGCGGGGTGAACGGCTTGTATTGCAGCTCCGGATGGCTGTCCAGGCCGGTGATGCTGAACAGGCGCGTAAGGTTCACCGGGCCATTGACCTGATACAGCTCGCTCTCGCTCAGGTTGAACTGCTTGAGCAAGTAGTCAGACAGGTGTTTCGGGCAGGTGTCCGCCACTTCCAGCCGCACCGCGTCACCGTAGCGACGGGAGAACAGCTCGCCGCGCAGGGCACGGGCCAAGTCTTCGACGTCTTCGGAGTCCAGCGCCAGGTCGGCGTTACGGGTCAGGCGGAACTGGTAGCAGCCCTTTACCTTCATGCCCTGGAACAGGTCATCGGCGTGGGCGTGGATCATCGACGAAAGGAATACATAGTTATCACCAGGCCCCCCCACCTCTTCCGGTACCTTGATGATCCGTGGCAGCAAGCGCGGCGCCGGGATGATCGCCAGGCCCGAGTCGCGACCGAAGGCGTCGATACCTTCCAGCTCGACGATGAAGTTCAGGCTCTTGTTCACCAGCAATGGGAACGGGTGCGTCGGGTCGAGGCCGATCGGGGTGATGATCGGCGAGATCTCGTCGCGGAAGAACCGGCGTACCCAGGTCTTGAGCTTGGTGGTCCAGTAGCGGCGACGGATGAAGCGGACCTGATGTTTTTCCAGTTCCGGCAACAGGATGTCGTTGAGGATCGCGTATTGGCGGTCCACATGGCCGTGCACCAGCTCGCTGATTCGGGCCAGGGCCTGGTGCGGTTGCAGGCCGTCGGCGCCGGCTTGTTCACGGGCGAAGGTGATCTGCTTCTTGAGGCCGGCGACACGAATCTCGAAGAACTCGTCCAGGTTGCTGGAGAAGATCAGCAGGAACTTCAGCCGCTCCAGCAACGGGTAGGACTCATCCAGCGCCTGTTCCAGCACGCGGATGTTGAATTGCAGTTGTGACAGCTCGCGATGGATGTACAGGCTGCTGTCATCCAGGTTGGTAATCGCAACCACCGGCGCCGGCGCGGCGGCTGGCGCTTCCGCTGCCGCAGCAGGTGGCGCCGGCTCCAGCTCCGGCGGGGTCTCGGTGACTTGTTCGACCACCGGGTGAGCGTCTTTTACGGCAACTTCTGTGAGTCCTTCGGTATTCATCGAGTGTTCCTGTGAGGGCTATTGTTGCTCTCTAAGCAATTGGGCGGCGCGGGCGGCGAAGTAAGTCAGGATGCCATCGGCACCCGCGCGTTTAAAGGCAGTCAGGGATTCAAGGATCACCCCTTCACTCAACCAACCATTCTGGATCGCGGCCATGTGCATGGCGTATTCACCGCTGACCTGATAGACAAAGGTCGGCACCTTGAATTCCTCTTTGACCCGATAAAGGATGTCGAGGTACGGCATCCCGGGCTTGACCATGACCATGTCGGCGCCTTCGGCCAGGTCCGCCGCCACTTCGTGCAGGGCTTCGTGGCTGTTGGCCGGGTCCATCTGGTACGAGGCCTTGTTGGCCTTGCCCAGGTTCAGCGCCGAACCCACCGCATCGCGGAACGGGCCGTAGTAGGCGCTGGCGTACTTGGCCGAGTAGGCCATGATTCGTACATTGACGTGGCCGGCCAGCTCCAGGGCCTCGCGAATCGCCTGGATACGACCGTCCATCATGTCTGACGGTGCGACCACCTGGGCGCCCGCTGCGGCGTGGGACAAGGCCTGCTTGACCAGTGCATCAACGGTGATGTCGTTCTGAACATAGCCTTCTTCGTCGAGAATGCCATCCTGCCCGTGGGTGGTGAACGGGTCCAGGGCCACGTCGGTGATCACCCCCAGTTCCGGAAAGCGTTCGCGCAAGGCACGGGTGGCGCGCTGGGCGATACCGTCCGGGTTCCAGGCTTCGGCGGCGTCCAAAGACTTGAGCTCGGGCGGCGTGACCGGAAATAGCGCCAGCGCCGGAATCCCCAGTTCGACCCAATTCGCCGCCTCTTCAAGCAGTAAATCAATGGTCAAGCGCTCCACGCCCGGCATCGACGCCACCGCTTCCCGACGATTTTCACCGTCCAGCACAAACACCGGCAGGATCAGATCATTCACCGTCAGGACGTTTTCACGCACCAGACGACGTGAAAAGTCATCACGACGGTTGCGACGCAGACGAGTGGCGGGAAACAGACGGTTGGCGGGGGTAAAGCTCACGGCAGACTCCTGAGCCCGGGTTGACGGGCGAGCGTGACAGTTATAAGCGGCCATTATGACGAAGGAATTACAGTTGTGGTTAGCTCATACGCAGTAAGGCAACCGTCGTGCGACCTGTAGTCGCATTCGTCGCTTATGTAGGAATTGTTCACTTCGTGACACATCTCGATACTTTCATGAATGTTCACGAAGGCGTAGGCTGCGCGTTCATTTCGCCAGCACCCAGACCATGCTTCAACAATTTCTGCATGACTTCGGCTACTTTGCGCTGTTCCTAGGCACCTTCTTCGAAGGCGAAACCATTTTGGTTCTCGCAGGCTTCCTGGCGTTCCGTGGATACATGGATATCAACCTGGTGGTGGTCGTTGCCTTTTTCGGCAGCTACGCCGGCGACCAGTTGTGGTACTTCCTGGGGCGCAAGCACGGCCGCAAACTGCTGGCGCGCAAACCGCGCTGGCAATTGCTGGGCGACCGGGCCCTGGAGCATATCCGCAAGCACCCGGACATCTGGGTGCTGAGCTTCCGCTTCGTCTACGGTTTGCGCACGGTGATGCCGGTCGCCATCGGTTTGTCGGGCTACCCGCCGGGCCGCTACCTGTTACTCAACGGGATCGGCGCCGCCGTGTGGGCCGCTGCGCTGGGGGCTGCGGCTTACCATTTCGGCGCGGTACTGGAAGGCATGCTGGGCAGCGTCAAGAAGTATGAGCTGTGGGTGCTGGGCGCACTGCTGGTGCTGGGCCTGGGCTTGTGGCTACGCCGGCGCATCAAGAACGCCCGGCTGACCCGCGAAGCCTGCGCCGCCGAAAAGGTTCGCCTGGCCGCAGGCGAACCGGAAACAACCGAAAAACCTACGACGCCAGTCGAGTAAGCCGGTCTCTGCAACAGTAGAGACCGATGCCACTGAGCAAGCTGTAACTGACCAGGCCCAGCCAGCCTAACGAGCTGGCCGGCCACAGCCCAACCAGCGGCGCCAGCCACACCAGTGGCACATTCAGCGCCAGGCGCACCAGCTCAGCCTTCAGCGCCCACGGGCGATTCTCCAAAGCCACCCCCAGGGTGAACAACCCCAACGCCATCGCGCTCCAGCCCAACACCAGGGCGGCGGTCGGCAAGCCCTCGCCAAAATTCATCAGATAGCTGCCAAACCCCACGTACGCGGCAAATTGCAGGGCAATGTAGATCTGTTGGCGCCCATCCAGCGGCACCTCGAATTTGCGGAACTGGCTCAAATCCGGCTTGGTCATCGGGTACTTCGCCGCCACATCGGCCGGCCGCCAGCCGGTGCGCATGAACCAGATACGCAGCTTGTCCCACCCACTTTCGGTGCGCCGCGCATCACTCCACAGCTGTGCATAAAACTGCAGGTTGGCCCACAACGGGTTCCAACTGGCCAATGGCGTGGTCACGCCAAAGATCACCGGTTCGTTATCGTCTTCTTCCTGGAAGGAGCCGAACAGACGGTCCCAAATAATGAACACACCGCCGTAGTTGCGATCCATGTAGAGAGCGTTCTGTGCATGGTGGGCCCGATGATTGGACGGCGTGACGAAGAACCACTCGTACCAGCCGAGCTTCGGCACATGGCGCGTGTGCACCCAGAATTGATACAGCAGGTTGAGGGACGCCACGCTGATAAACACCACCAGCGGCACGCCAAGCACGGCCAGTGGCAGGTAGAAGATCCAGCTCAGCAGAAAGCCGGTGCTGGTCTGGCGCAAGGCGGTGCTGAGGTTGTAGTCCTCGCTCTGGTGATGCACCGAATGGGCGGCCCAGAGGATGTTGCGTTCATGGCCACAGCGATGCAGCCAGTAGTAGCAGAAGTCGTAGAACACAAAGGCGAATACCCAGGTCCAGACGCTCTGGGCCGACAGTTCGATGATTGCCAGGTGCTTGAGGGCGAAGGCATAAGTGAGGATGCCCACCCCTTTGGTCAAAAGCCCCGTGGTGGTGGACAACACGCCGGTACTGAGGCTGTTGATGGCGTCGGCCACCCGGTAATTGCGCTGGCCGCGCCGGTAGTCGGCCAGCAGCTCGACCACAATCAAGGCAATGAAAAACGGTACCGCGTAAGGGACGAAGTCCATGGGCAAGTCCGGTCAATTATTGTTACATCTAGAGTAGGTGTAGCGGCTGGATATCCCATTGGCAATGAGTGACAAATGAGTAGACATTTAACGCCATGAATCAGGAGAAATGCCCATGAGCAAAAAGATTGCAGTGATCCTTTCCGGCTGTGGCGTGTACGACGGGGCCGAGATTCATGAAAGCGTGATCACCCTGCTGCGCCTGGACCAGCGCGGCGCCGAGGTGCAGTGCTTTGCACCGGACATTGCCCAGTTGCATGTGATCAACCACCTCACGGGCGAAGAGATGCCCGAGTCGCGCAACGTGCTGGTGGAGTCGGCGCGTATCGCCCGGGGCGAGGTGAAGGATATCCGTGACGCCAACGCCGAGGATTTCGACGCGCTGATCGTGCCCGGCGGGTTTGGCGCAGCGAAAAACCTGTCGAACTTTGCCGTGGAAGGCGCCGGCTGCAGCGTCAACCCGCAGGTGCTGGAATTGGCCGAGGCGTTTGCCGAAGCAGGCAAGCCCGTCGGGCTGATCTGCATCTCGCCGGCCCTGGCGGCGAAGATCTATGGCCCGGGCGTGACCTGCACCATCGGCAACGATGCCGACACCGCCGCCGCCATGGACAAGATGGGCGCCACCCACCAGGAATGCGCAGTAGACGACATCGTCGAAGACAAGGCGCGCAAACTGGTGAGTACGCCGGCCTACATGCTGGGCAAGCGCATCAGCGAAGTGGCTTCAGGCATCAACAAGCTGGTGGACCGGGTGCTGGAACTGACTCACGAGAACGATTAGGCCTTCATCAGCCGGGTCAGGATCCGATCCAGCGAGTTGGCAAACGCCTGCTTGTCCTTGTCCCCATGGGGCGGCGGGCCGCCGCCCATCTGCCCCTGTTCCCGCAAATCGGTGAACAGGTTACGCACCGCCAGCCGTTCACTCATGTTCTGCGGGCTGAACTCCTTGCCTCGCGGGTCCAGCGCCGCTACGCCGTTCTTCACCAGGCGGTCGGCCAACGGCACATCGCTGCAGATCACCAGGTCGCCGGGCACCGCGTGCTCCACCAGGTAGTCATCGGCCGCATCCGGGCCGCTGGGCACCACGATCAGCTTCACACACGCGAAGCTCGGCTTGATCTGGCTCTGCCCGGCCACCAGCACCACTTCAAACTGGCGCTTGAGGGCGAACTTCACCACCTGGTCCTTGGCCGCCCGCGGGCAGGCGTCTGCATCGATCCAAACGCGCATGGCTAGGCCACCACGCGGCGTTTTTCAGCCAGCCGGCTGCGGCCGTACAGCACCACAATCGCCAGGATCGCCACCGCTTGGGCACTCAACGAATACGCATCGGCGTGAATGCCCAACCAGTCGAAGTCAAAGAACGCCACCGGCCGGGTACCGAAGATCCCGGCTTCCTGCAACGCCTTGACGCCATGCCCGGCGAACACCACCGACAGCGCGCACAGCAACGCCGCGTTGATGCCGAAGAACAGCGCCAGCGGCAGTTTCGCCGAGCCCCGCAGAATCACCCACGCCAGGCCCACCAACAGCACCAGCGCCGTGGCACCACCGGCCAATACCGCGTTGTGCCCGGCGGGACCGGCCTGCAACCACAGGGTTTCGTAGAACAGGATCACTTCGAACAGCTCGCGGTACACCGAGAAGAACGCCAGCATGGCAAAGCCGAAACGCCCGCCACCGCCCACCAGGCTGCTCTTGATGTAGTCCTGCCAGGCCGCCGCGTGGCGACGGTCGTGCATCCACACCCCGAGCCACAGCACCATCACGCTGGCAAACAGCGCGGTGCAGCCTTCCAGCAACTCACGCTGGGCGCCGCTGACGTCAATCACATACGCCGCCAACGCCCACGTCGCCAAACCGGCCAACAGCGCCAGGCCCCAGCCGACGTTGACGCTGCGCACCGCCGATTGCTGGCCGGTGTTACGCAGGAACGCGAGGATCGCGGCCAGCACCAGGATCGCTTCCAGGCCTTCGCGCAACAGGATCAGCAAACCGGAGATATAGCTCAGGGACCAACTCAGGCCATCGCTGCCCAGCAAGCCGGCCGATTCGGTGAGCTTGCCCTTGGCCACGTCCAGGCGCTGCTGCACTTGTTCGATCGGCAAACCGTCCTGCAACGACTGTCGGTAGGCCATCAGGGCCTTTTCGGTGTCCTTGCGTACGTTGGCGTCGACGTTGTCGAGGGAGCTTTCAACCAGCTCGAAACCTTCCAGGTAAGCCGCTACCGACAGGTCGTAGGCCTGCTCATGCTCGCCATTGCGGAATGCGGCGAGGCTTTTATCAAGGGTTGCGGCGGTGTAATCGAGCAACTGCGCCGGGCCACGCTTGACCTGTGGCGGTTGGGCGCGCTGGGCGCGGAAGGTGGCAACTGCGTCCGGACCTTCGGCGGCCAGCACTTCGTTAGGGGTCTGGCGGGCGAGGTCGGCGAGGTTGAAGGACTTTTCGCTTTTCGCGGCAGCCGGGTCGGCGGTGAAACCTGCGATATAGGTGGCCAGGTCCCAGCGCTGGCGGTCGTCCAGTTGATCGGCGAACGACGGCATGTCGGTGCCTTCGACGCCCAGCCCAAGGGTGTTGTAGATCGCGTAGAGGCTCAAGCGGTCGAGGCGTGCAGCGTCCCGCAGGTTGGCGGGCGGCGGGGTCATGCCGACGCCTGCGGGGCCATCACCGGCGCCGGTGGCGCCGTGGCACACCGAGCAGTTTTGCGCGTACAGCGGCGCGCCACGGGTCGGGTCGGGGGTAATGGCCGGGGCCTGGCTGACTTCATATGCCACCGCCAGCTTGGCGCCCAATTGCCGGGCCTGGTGGGCAACCGCCGCGCCATCCTGATGGGCCGTCACGGCGGCCAGCAATTCATCCACGCCTTTTATCAACTCGGCGCGCTCGGGTTTTTCCGGTAGCTCAGCCACCAAACCCTGCAAAACCCCGAGAAACTCTACCTGCTCTCGGTATTCCGAATCATCGATGACCTTGCCCGCCTCCACCGTCGGCGGGTAGTCCGCGCCGATGTAGTCCAGTAAATGCAGGGCCTGGGGGGCACCCTCGGCAGTTGCAGCCAGCAGGTTGACGCTGCACGACATCAACGCCGGCAGTACCAGCCAGGCAAGAAAGCGGAAAGGGGCAATCATGAATGAATCTCAAATGGAAATACGAAGTAACACATTGTCAAACCTTAAGCCTTTTGACTCAAGGTGTTAGTGATTTTGTGTAGGCGCGGGTAGTGGCATCTTCATTGAAATATGGATCCAAAAGGCCATTGTTTTGCCAGTAATGCAGCTTATAATGCCGCGCCTTCGTTATTGCGAAATGGCATTTTCGCTCCTCTTTTTATGAGGAATTGACAGGATAGCGACGCTTTCCTGCCATTGGTGATTCGGCCCGACCAGCACATTCGGCCGATTACGTTCAGGGAAGAAGCTCTTCGATGGCATCTCGCGCCTTTACTTCGCTCGCGCTCGCGGCGGTCACGTTGTTGTCCGGTTGTTCGATGTTTCGCAGCTACGACACCGAGCTGCAAGCCACCAACCAGCAGTTGGCCACCGGCAATGTCGATGGCGCGTTGACCCTGCTTGAGAAGAACAACACCGGCGACGACAAAGACCTTCTCTACTACTTCGAAAAGGGTGAGTTGCTGCGGGCCAAGGGCGACCTGACCGGCAGCCAGGTCGCCTGGCGCAGTGCCGACCTGCAAGTCTACAAGTGGGAAGAGTCGGTCAAGTTCGACACCGACAAGTACCTCGCGCAGTTCGGCGCCTTCCTGGTCAATGACAAGGTCCGCCGCTACGAAGGCTACGACTACGAAAAAGTCATGCTCACCACCCAGATGGCCCTGAACCTGCTGGCGCTGAATGACTTCGACGGTGCCCGCACCGAGATCAAGAAAACCCACGAACGCGAGGCGGTGATCGCCGACCTGCGGGACAAGGAATACCTCAAGAGCGAAAACGAAGCCGAGCGCCAGGGCATCGCGACCCAGTTCAAGGACCTGCGCGGCTACCCGGTGGAAAGCCTCAATGCCCCGGAAGTGGTGGGCCTGAAGAACAGCTATCAGAGTGCGTTCAGCCATTACCTGGCCGGTTTCGTCTACGAAGCCCTGGGGGAAAAAGACCTGGCCGCGCCGGGTTATCGCAAGGCGGCCGAACTGCGCCCCAATACACCGCTGCTGGAACAGGCCCTGCTCGACCTGGATAAATCCAAAGTCGGCGCCGATGAGACCGACGTGCTGATCGTGGTGCAGAGCGGCCTGGCCCCGGCCCGCGACTCGATTCGCCTGCCGTTGCCGATCCCCATCGACGGCCACCTGGTGATCACCCCGCTGTCGTTCCCGGTGATCAAGCCCGACACCTCCACCGCGACCTTCGCCCAGATCGGCGTCGACGGCCAGCAGCAGAACCTCACCGCCCTCAACAGCATCACTGCCATGTCTCGCCGCGCCCTGCGGGATGACATGCCGGGCATCATCCTGCGCACCACCGTGCGCGCCGTCACTCGCGGTATCACCCAGAACAACCTGAACAAGACCAACCCGATGGCCGGCCTGGTACTGGGTATCGCCTCGGCCGTCACCGAAGGCGCCGACACCCGCACCTGGCGCACCCTGCCGGACATGACTCAAGTGACGCGCCTGCGCCTCAAGCACGGCGAGCACCAGGTCAGCCTGCCCAACGCCCTGGGCGGCACGCTGGTGACGGTCAAGGCCGACCAGCGCTATCAGGTGATCACCCTGCGCGTGGTCGGCAACCAGGTCTTCGCCGGCGGTCTTGCGGCCCACGTGGTGCAGAGCAACCCGCCGCAAGCCGTCGCCACTCTCAAACAACCTTAAGGAGCACGCTATGCGTCACTTCATCCTCGGCGCCCTGGCGCTGATCCTGCTGGCCGGCTGCGCCACCCCGCCACCACCGGAACCCGGCAGCGCCGCGAGCAAAATCGTGGTGATGGGCAAGTTCAAGGGCATTGCCGTCGGCGCCATCCGCGTCGCCCGGGAAAACGGTTTCCTGACCGCCAAGGTGCAGTTGAGCAACATCACCAGCAGCAACCAGATGATGTATTACCGCTTCGCCTGGTTGGGGGCCGACGGTTTCCCGGTGGGCGATGAAGAGACCTGGAAGGTGCTGAACCTCTACGCCAACCAGGCGACCTTCCTGCCGGCCATCGCCAACCTGCCCCAGGCGGCGGACTTCCGTCTTGAAGTCAAAACCCCTTGAGCCGTCCACCCTTCTTGAGAGATTTCCCCATGTTTGCACGCTTTTCGTTCCTCGCCGTGGTGGCCGTCCTGGCCAGTGGCTGCGCCAACACTTCGCCAGTACTGGGCGGTAAAAACATCAGCTACGGCGACACCAAGGCTGTGGAACTGGTGACCAACGAGTTCGGCTCCACCGACCTGCAGATGATCGCCGAAAGCATGACCCGCTCCCTGGCACAGTCCGGCATCCTGCAAGGCCGCCCGGTGGTGCAGGTGTATGACGTGAAGAACAAGACCAGCGAGTACATCGACACCCGCGAGATCACCACGTCGATCAAGACCCAGTTGATGAAGACCGGCACCGCCCGCTTCGCCAGCGACAACACCGACATGCAAAGCCAGGTCGACCAGTTGAAGCTGCAGAACCAGAGCGGCCTGTACAAGAAGTCCACCGTCAGCAAGACCGGCAACATGGTCGCGGCCAAGTACCGCCTGGAAGGCTCCATCAGCTCCATCGTCAAGCGCAGCTCGGACTACAAGGACGTGTTCTACAAGTTCAGCCTGCAACTGGTGGATGTTGAAAGCGGCCTGGCCGAGTGGATGGACGAAAAAGAAATCCGCAAGACCACGGAGCGCTAAGCAATGCGTGCATGGATCGGCATGATCGGCCTGCTGTGCGCCTTTGGCGCCTCGGCCGCACCGAAGATCGCGGTGACCGACCTGGCCTACGAGGCCAGGGTGGAGGAGTACATCCACCAGGTCGCCGCCAGCAACAACTTCCAGGCCAGCGCCTACAACGCCAGCGGCGGTTCGAGCTATAGCGAGTACGAGAGCCGTACCAGCTACATCGAGCAGACCGAGCTGCGCAAGTTCAGCGGCGACATCAAGGGTGAAATCCTCAAGTCCCGGCAGTTCCAGTTGGTGCAGGGCACGCCTTACACGGCTGACGCCAAGGGCGATGTGTACGACGTAATCAAGCGGATCAAGGCCGGCAACTTCAAGGGCGCGGACTACGTGCTGTTCGGCACCTTGTCGGACATCGACTTCACACAGGATGTAAATGCGCTGGACCACACCAACAGCTATTCGGCGGTGCTGGGCCTGACGCTGGTGGCGGATTTCAGCCTGATCAACACCCGCACCTTTGAAATCACCTCGGCGTTTACCGCGATGGGCGAAGGCCAGGACACCAAGCTGGTGAACAACCGTGACGTGCGCGTGAGCCTGAACCGGCCGCGTGTGGTGCGGGAAGTGTCGAAGGCGTTGGGCGAGGATGTGGCGCGGCAGTTGGCCGAACACCTCGGCGGTGGTTATCAGGAAGCACCTGGGCAGCCTGCATTGCGCAATAACCTGCCACGGGATGAAGCGCCGAAGATCTTGCGCTGATTACTGCAAGTACAAGCAACACAAAACCAATGTGGGAGCTGGCTTGCCTGCGATGCAGACGCCTCGGTGTATCAGTTACACCAGGGTGATGCTATCGCAGGCAAGCCAGCTCCCACATTTTTGATCCGGTTTCGCCAGTTACGCCGTTGCGCGATGCAGGCTGGCGAGAAAACCCGCCGCCCCAACGAACAACCCGGCAAACGTGCGGTTCATGCGTTTCTGCTGCTTCGGTGTGCGCAGCAACCGCAACACTTTCGAGGCCAGCCCGGTGTAGCCGGCCATCACGATCATGTCCACGCAGATCATCGTCGCGCCCAGGATCAGGTATTGGTTCAGCAGCGGCGCCTGTGGGTTCACGAACTGCGGCAGCACCGCCAGCATGAACACCAGGGCCTTGGGGTTGCTGGCGTTGACCAGGAACCCGCGGAACATCATCGCCATCGGCTTGCCGATCGGGCGGATCGCCGCGTCATCGCTCAGGTCGGTGGGCAGTGCGCGCCATTGCTTGATGGCGAGGTACACCAGGTACGCCACGCCAAACCATTTGATCGCATAGAACGCAGTAGAGGATGCGGCGAGAATCGCCCCCAGGCCGCCGGCGACCACGGCAATCTGCATCGCCAGGCCCAGTTGCAGGCCCAGGGCGTTCCAGTAGCCACGCAGGAAACCGTACTGCAGGCCGCTGGACATCGACGCAATGGCGCCGGCGCCAGGAGAGAGACTGATGATCCAACTGGCCAGGAAAAAGGCCAGCCATGTGTCGAGTGCCATTACACACCTCAGAGCTGAGTTTGCTGAATGTTTCTAAACTAACGCTGCTGCCCGAGAAATGGCTACAAAAATTTTGGTCTGGGCCTGGGTGGTGAGGGAGTTTGCTGTGGCCACAGAGCTTACTGTGGCGAGGGAGCTTGCTGTGGCGAGGGAGCTTGCTCCCGCTGGGCTGCGTAGCGGCCCCAAAATCTTGGGAGCGCTACGCACTCCAGCGGGAGCAAGCTCCCTCGCCACAGCAGCCCCCTCACCACAGCAAGCTCCCTCGCCACAGGTTAAGGCAGCACGTCACTGCCGCGCCAGCGGCGCACCGAGCGCTGGAAAAACAGGCTGTTGGGCACTTGCACCATGACGCTGCCCGTCCCGGCCTCTTCCACTTCGATCAGCGTGGTGTAGAGCAGGTTGATTGCCACCACCCGGCCTTTGACGCCAGGCTTGTCGACAGTGTCCACCAGCTCGACCACGTCGCCAAGGCGGAACGGTCCCACGGTGAAAATCAGGATGGCGCACAGCAGGTTGGACAACACCGACCACATGGCGAAGAACGCCACCGCTGCCACCGCCACGAAACCCGACAACGCCGTCCACAGCACCGTGGCGGACACGCCCAGGCGCTCCAGCACGAATATCAGTGCGCTGCCCATGATCAGCCAGCGCAGGCCGCCGCGCAGGGGCATCAGCAACTGCGGCGGGAACGGATAACGCTCCCCCAGGCGGTTCAGGCATTTGGCGACGAAACGCTGGGTGAAGTAGCCGGCCAGCAGGATCAGCAGAATTTGTACGGCCACCCAGATCGGCGCGACCCATTGTGCCGGCAGCGGCAGTTGCAGCGCTTCCATCAGGACAGCGCCTCCAGCTCCGCTTGCAAGGATTCCAGCAGTTCGAGGGCTTCCATCCAGGTCTCCTCCAACTGCGCTTCACGCACCTTGAGCTTGGCCTGTTCGGCCAGCAGGTCGCGCAACTCATCCTTGCGGGCCGGCTCGTACACGGCGCTGTCACCGAGGCTGGTTTCGATCTTCGCCAGCTTCTCGTGGATTTTGCCCAACTCGGCTTCCAGCTTGTCGGCTTCACGCTTGTGGGGTGCCAGCTGCTGACGCAATGCAGCGGCGGCCTGGCGCTGGGCCTTCTTGTCGGTCTTGTCCGGGTTGACCGGCGTGTTGCTGACCGGCGCGTTGCGCAGGCGGTAGTCCGAGAGCCAACGGGCGTAGTCTTCCAGGTCGCCATCGAATTCCTCGACCTTGCCGTCAGCCACCAGCAGGAAGTTATCCGTGGTGCTCTTGAGCAGGTGGCGATCGTGAGACACCACCAACACCGCGCCGCTGAATTCCTGCAGGGCCATGGTCAGCGCCAGGCGCATTTCCAGGTCCAGGTGGTTGGTGGGTTCATCGAGCAGCAGCAGGTTTGGCCGGTCCCAGGCGATCAACGCCAAGGCCAGGCGGGCCTTTTCGCCACCGGAGAAGTTCAGCACCGGCTCGTCGATGCGCGCACCACGGAAGTCGAAACCACCGAGGAAGTCCCGCAGGGTCTGTTCGCGTTCGGTCGGCGCCAGGCGCTGCAAGTGCAGCAGCGGGCTGGCCTTGGCGTCGAGGGAGTCCAGTTGGTGCTGGGCGAAGTAGCCCACCACCAGGTTCTCACCGCGCACCAGGCGACCGGCCAACGGCTGCAATTCGCCCGAGAGGTTTTTGATCAGGGTCGACTTGCCCGCACCATTGGGGCCGAGCAGGCCGATCCGCGCGCCTGGGGTAAGCTGCAACTTGACCTTCTCAAGGATGGTCTTGTCGCCATAACCCAGGCGGGCGTCGGACAGGTCCAGCAGCGGGCTGGAGATTTTCACCGACTCGCGGAACACAAAGTCGAACGGTGAATCGACGTGGGCCGCCGACAGTTCTTCCATGCGCTCCAGGGCCTTGATCCGGCTCTGGGCCTGACGGGCCTTGGTGGCCTGGGCCTTGAACCGGGCGATGTAGCTTTCCATGTGCGCACGTTGCGCCTGCTGCTTCTCGTAGGCCTGCTGTTGCTGGGCCATGCGTTCGGCACGGGCGCGTTCGAAGGCGCTGTAGCCGCCACGGTACAGGGTGATTTTCTTCTGGTCGACGTGGGCAATGTTGTCCACCACGGCGTCGAGGAAATCCCGGTCGTGAGAAATCAGCAGCAAGGTGCCCGGGTAGCTCTTCAGGAAGTCTTCCAGCCACAGGATCGCATCGAGGTCCAGGTGGTTGGTCGGTTCATCGAGCAGCAACAGGTCCGAGGGGCACATCAGTGCCTGGGCCAGGTTCAGGCGCATGCGCCAGCCACCCGAGAAGTCGGCGACCGGGCGGTCCATCTGTTCGTTGGTAAAGCCCAGGCCGGCAAGCATCTTGCGGGCACGGGCGTCGGCGGTGTAGCCGTCGGCGCTGTCCAGTTCCGAGTGCAGGCGGGCCTGTGCGGCGCCGTCCTGGGCTTTCTCGGCCTCGGCGAGGTCGTGTTGCACCTGGCGCAGGCGCAGGTCGCCATCGAGCACGTAGTCGATCGCAATGCGGTCGAGGGTGTCGATCTCCTGGCGCATATGGGCGATGCGCCAGTCGGCCGGGAGCAGACAATCCCCGGAGTCGGGCGTCAGCTCACCCAGCAGCAAGGCGAACAACGTGGATTTGCCGGCGCCATTGGCACCGATCAGGCCGGCTTTGTGACCGGCGTGCAGGGTCAGCTCGGCGTCTTCGAGAAGACGTTGCGGGCCACGCTGTAATGTTAGGCTTTGAAGTCGGATCATAATGGCGGCGGAGTCTACCAGCTTCGTTGGCCGCTGGCTTGGGTGTGAATATGTGCGCTGACCTGTGGAGCTTTGCCCTCTCGACTTACGCCCGCCCGGGCGTCGAGGACGCTTGCCTGCGCTTGCAGGCGCAAGGGGCTGATGTGTGCCTGGTGTTGTGCGGGTTGTGGCTGGAGCAGCGCGGTGTGGCGGCGCAACCGTCGCGTTTTCAGGCATTGCGGCAGATGGCCGGGCCGTGGCAGGCCGAGGTGGTTGAACCGCTGCGGTACGTACGCACGCAATGGCGGCCCCTGGCGCAGCACGATGCTGAACTGGGCGCGTTACGGGAGCGGGTCAAGGCACTGGAGCTGGAAGCCGAGCGCTTGCTGTTATTGCGACTGGAAGGTGTGGCGCAGGATTGGCCGATGGCCGAGGTGAAAGATCAAGCATGGCTTGAAGGACTGGCGGCCGAAGCCGCCAACCTTGACCACGACGCGCTGCATCAGCTGCGCGCCGCGGTTACCGGCACTTAGGAAGCGCTGGTTGGAGTGACGCTTGGCGCTGCCGGTGCAGGCGTGCTGCTGGCCGGTGCGGCAGGTGCTGCAGTGCTGGCAGCAGGCGCGGCTGCAGTTGCAGGCTTGGCAGCTGGAGTTGCTGGTTTGGCCGGTGCAGGCTTGGCGGCTGCTGGTTTTGCGGCTGGCTTGACGGCTGGTTTCGCAGCAGCAGGTTTTGCGGCAGCTGGCTTGGCGGCCGGCTTGGCAGCAGCTGGTTTAGCGGCAGCCGGCTTAGCGACCGGCTTGGCAGCAGTTGGTTTGGCAGCAGCTGGCTTCGCGGCTGGTTTCGCAGCAGCAGGTTTAGCCG
>NZ_JACARE010000018.1:190439-399338 GCF_013386765.1 Pseudomonas yamanorum | reverse complement strand
GCAGCGGTTTTAGCAGCTGGCTTGGCGGCCGGTTTGGCAGCAGCAGTTTTAGCGGCTGGCTTGGCAGCTGGTTTCGCAGCAGCAGTTTTAGCAGCCGGTTTAGCCGGTGCTTTTACCGCAGGCTTGGTCGCAGCTTTTGCAGGTGCCTTGGCGGCGACTGCTTTGCTGGCAGGCTTTTTCGCCGCGCTGGCTGCAACGGCTTTGGCCGGAGCACGGGTGCTCAGCACTTTGCCGACAGCTTCCTTCACACGACCAATGCCCTGAGCCAGTTTCAGGCTCTCGGAAGCATCACGCTTGAGTTGGGAAATGTAGGTGCGGGTTTCGGATTGACGATCCTTGAGGGCGTCGAGCAGGTCCTCAAGTTCTTTGACGGCGTCCTTGGCTTTGGCTTGTGCCTTGGCTTTGCCAGCGGTTGCTGCGCCTTGCAGTTTGGTACGGGATTTGTGCAGTTTTTCCTGAGCTTTGCCGCGTTGTTTTTCAAGCTTGGCGAGCAACTTCTCAGCATCAGCCAAGGCTTGTGAACAGGCGCTTTCCAAATGCTCGAGCAGGCTGCCCGAAAGTTGTTGGAGCAAATGCAACGGGGTATTTACAGGCTTCTGTTTGGCCGACATGGTTTACCTCCTGGCTGACGTGGGTGCGGCTCATACTAGCCCTCTGCTCTTACCGCCGCTAGGGCATGTTGACAGTATCGAATGGCTTGCGTTGCACCGCACGAAAATTCTTATCGATATAACGAAAATCCACGCCACTTTTTAAGCATTCACACTGGCATAATCCATCGCACTTTCGGCTGGAGAACGCCCATGTCGCGTTACCTTTTTTTAGTGTTGAGCGTGGCGCTTTCAGCGGCCAACGCGAGCGAGAAATCCCCGTCCAAAGATGACCACGACCTGGCCTACAGCCTGGGCGCAAGCCTGGGTGAACGCCTGCGCCAGGAGATGCCGGGCCTGCAGATGGAGGCGCTGATCGACGGACTCAAACAGGCCTACCAAGGCAAGCCACTGGCCCTGGACGACACCCGCATCGAACAGATCCTCGCCCAGCACGAAGCGCAAAACGCGCCAGACAATCGGGCGCCACAAAGTGAACAGGCACTCGCGGCAGAGCAACAATTTTTGGCGAGCGAGAAATCCAAAACTGGTGTGCGCGAATTGGCAGACGGCATCCTGCTGACCGAACTGACCCCCGGCAGCGGAAAAAAACCGGCGGCCGATGATCGCGTGCAAGTGAATTACGTGGGGCGACTACCCGACGGGACCGTCTTCGACAAGAGCACGCAGCCGCAGTGGTTTCGTCTGGACAGTGTGATCAGCGGCTGGCGCAGTGCGTTGCAACAGATGCCGGTGGGCGCGAAATGGCGCCTGGTGATTCCATCCAACCAGGCCTATGGCGCTGATGGTGCCGGCGAGTTGATCCCGCCTTATACGCCACTGGTATTCGAGATCGAGTTGCTCGCCGCGGGCGCCTGAGCCCAAACGAAAAACGGTGCGCAATGCGCACCGTTTTTTGTGTAGCGACGAGTCAGGCCTTGGCCGTCAACTCTTCCTTGTGAGCGTTGTGCAGCACTTCGATCAGGCAGTCTTCCAGCTCGAAACGCTCGTGAAGCAAACCGCCCAGCTCTTTGAATTTTTCTGCAACACACTTGCCGGCATCACACAGGTCGTTGAACGCCAGCAGCTTCTCGGTGATGACGTCGATGCGCGGGTAAATCGTCTCGGCCAAGTCCAGGCCACGTTGATCGTCGAAGGCCTCGGCCTCTTTGGTCAACTGCTCGTAGACACCGAAGTGCCCCGCCGAGACGTAATCCACCAAGACGCCGCAGAATTCCTGCAATGGCTTGCGGTTCTCGCTTAGCGCTTCGGGCTTGGCACCGAGAGCATCAAAGGCCCGAACCAGTTCGTGACGCGCTTTCAACCAACCATCGATCAGTTTGTGCACCCCACCCCAGCGTTCCTGAGCATTCTGACAACTTTCCAGCATGATGATCTCTCTTCCCTATAGGGGCGCCGCCCGCTGCCCGCGCAACACTTCAAGGTTAAAGCGGCCACCGGGCAAAGGTGCATCGAACAGTCTGTTTCAATAACGCGTGCGGGCCAGATTATGCCCGCACGACTATGGCATCAAGGTACGCAGGAGAGAAAGTTCATACAAGTGTTTAATCCCTTCCTACAACCCGCGGGCACCGGTCAGTGCCGCGCAAGGCCAAAACGCTGGCTCAGCAGCAACCGCGAGAACTGCGTCACGCCAAGGATCAGCATGGCCACGAAGAACAGCAGGCTCCACTCGGGAATACTCAAGTCGAACAGCGTCCAGTTGATTTCCACACAGTCGACGGTGCCCTTGAACACGAGCGCCAACGCCTCCCGCAGCGACAGGTTTTCGATCATGTATTGGAGGCTGGGCCAACAGGTCGGTAGCTGTTCCGGCGGCGTATTTTGCAACAGCACCTGGCGTACGGCAGTGATGGCGCCCAATACGGCACAGCCCATGCTCGCCAGCCAATACAGGTAGATCCCGAACCGCCTGGGCCCGTGAATTGCCGCCACCAGGTTGATCAGTGTGAAGGCTGCCACAAGAACTCGTTGCACCTGGCAAAGGAAACAAGGACGCAAAAGCGCGGCATATTCCAGGTAAAAGGACGCGCCCAGCGTCAGCGCACCAGCCAAAAAAGCCAGGAGGAAGAGGGAGCGTGAGGGGGCCAAAGACATTGTTTATCCGCAACGCAAGAGATAGGTAGTTACGGTAGAGGAAAGGCCTTACCCCTTTCAATACGCGCCAGAGCAGACGATTCCGCGAGAGCGTAGGGATATCCCGCCAAAAGCAGAGTGATTAAACGCGCGTCTGTGTAGGAGTTTACTACAAGCCGTATTGACTACAGCTAGTGGGTGGCATCGAAGGGTTGGCCGCCAGACATTTCTGAGCCAACCCTAACGCTGTTTCCTACGTCAAACCCGGGCCGGTACCGGCAGCGGGGATGCCAGCAAACGCTTGTCCAGCAAGCCCAGACCTTCCTGGAACAATTGGTTGCTGCGCTCGGTATCGCCCAACTGCGCCAACAGGCGCGCCAGTTCGGCGCAAGCTTCAGGGTTGCGCTGCACCTGCAGGCTGCTTTCCAGGTAGTCCCGCGCCTTGCCCCACAAGCTGTTTTGCAGGCACAGGCGCCCGAGGGTCAGCAACAGGCTGGCATCGCCTGGATGATCCTTTAGCCAGCCTTCGGCAAACTTCAACTGCTTCGCCGAGTCGCTGCCACGCAGCAAACCGTAGAGCCTGATCAGATGGCTGTCGTATTCGCGCTTGAGCGCACCGCGCAACACTTCTTCGGCCTTGGCGTCTGCGCCCAATTGGCGCAGTTGTTCGGCGTAAGCCAGCACCAGTTGTGGCTCCTGGCGCTGGGCTGAAGTCAGTTGTTGCCACGCTCGCTCCAGAGACTGCTGGCCCGCCTCGCCCAGCTCTTCGCGCTGGGCAGCCAGGGTCAGGTTCTCGCCCCAGGCGCGACGCTCGAGGTCGGCCAGTTCGGCAGGTGGCAGCACCTTGTCCTTGCGCAGTTCCGGCAACAGCCGGATTACCGAAGACCAATCACCGCGCTGTTGATACAGGCGCTGCAGCTGACGCAATACCTGGACGTTATGGGGATGACGCTCATGCATGGCCTGCAAGGTGACCAGGGCACCGTCAGTGTCGCCACGGTCCATCTGCAACTGCGCATGACTCAAAGCCACCGCCAGTTCGGCCTGGGGCTGACGTTCAAGGGCACGCTCCAGCAAGCCGTCCGCCTCCTCATAACGCCCTTGCTCGTTGGCTGCGCGGGCAGCGCCGAGGTAATACAGCAATGGCTGGCGTTCGGCTTCGGCAGCACGGTGCAAGTGACGCTCGGCACTGGCCCAACGCCCTTCGGCGAGGTCCATCTGGCCCTGCTCAATGGCGACCTGGACCCGGCGGCTGCGGTTGCGTCGCGACCACGGATTGACCACGCCACCGGAGGTCAGCACAAGGCCCAGCAGCACCCGGACCAAATAGATCACCAGGCCGATGGCAAACAGCGCCACCAGCGTCGACCACAGCCCGGACTCGTAATGCAGCACATGGGGATAGGTAATCAACACGTAGCCGGTGTGTTTCGAAATGCCCACAGCCAGTGCCAGGGCGATCGCAATCGCCAGCACCAGGATCACATAGAAACGCTTCATCGGCTTTACTCCTGGGTCGCCGGTTTGCCAGCGGAAGCCTTGGCTTCTTCGGCAGACAGGTGGCGACGGTCAAGGTAAGCCTGCACGGCGGCCAGGCTCGCGGCCAGGTCCGGCGTCACCACCGAGACGGCCTTGGGCTCGAGCTCGGCAATACGGGCCAGCATGGCTTTGCTTTGCGGGTTGTCCTGATTGAAGTTGTCCTGCAACACGCTGCGGGCCT
The DNA here is from genome assembly GCF_013386765.1 of Pseudomonas yamanorum. Taxonomy (GTDB): domain Bacteria; phylum Pseudomonadota; class Gammaproteobacteria; order Pseudomonadales; family Pseudomonadaceae; genus Aquipseudomonas; species Aquipseudomonas yamanorum_A. The sequence continues at coordinate 394,931 of NZ_JACARE010000018.1, read as the reverse complement.
CGCCCAGGGATCGGCTGTACACCGCCGGCTCGCCGTTGAGTGCCGCCCACTGCGCCTGCTCCAGCGCCAGGCTCAGGGCCAGGCGCACCTGGTTCAGGCCTTGACCTGCCAACAGAGGGCGAATGTTGTCATCCGGGTTGAAGTCGATGCGGAAATACCGCGAGATCTGCTCCCACCACTGGCTCCAGCGGCTGTCCGTATCGGTGGTCGGGCGACCCTCATTGGCGGCTTCCGGGAGTTGATATTCCGGGGCGATGGCCGCCAGTTGCACCACCTGATCGCGCAATGCCGCCAGTTGCAGATACAGCCCGGTGCGGTCCGGCTGCTCAAGGCTGCGCAAGGCAGCGAGGCTCTTGGCCAACTGCTCACGCGCGGCGTAGGAGCCCGGGTCGCTTTGTTCGCGAAGGATCTCGTCGGCGCCCTGGACCAGCGCCTGCGCACTGTTGATGTCCTGCAAGGCAGACAGACGCAGGCTGGCCAGGCGAATCAGGTGCTCGGCCTCGGCCAGGCGCCAGTCCTGGCGGCTGGCACCCAGCACGGTTTCCAGGCGCTGGCTCAAGCGCTGTTGATCGCCCTGCAATTGCGCCACCAGCCGGCGGCGCTCTTCCAGTTCATCAGCGCCTGGCAGTTGCCCCAAGCGTGCCGACAACTGCTGCTGGCTCTGCTTGAGGCTCTGGGATTGGTCATCCAGGGTTTGCACTTGGCCCAGCTGTTGCTGGCTGCTCGCCTGCAGTGCGCGGACCTGCCAGATCCCCCAGCCACCGGCGGCAACGCCAGCAGCACCGAGCAACAAGGCCACGATGGCCAGGCCGTTGCCACGGCGCGGAGCGGTGGTGACCGGTGTCTCAACAGGCGCTTCAAGCACGGGCTGAGCTTCATCTTTAGGCAAGGCTGTTTCGCTCACGTATCCATCCTTTGCGTATTAGAGAGTGGGAACGGAAACGCTCCGTAACGCCACTAACAAAGCCGCGGCACTCGCGCCACGACAATCCACAACTTCTTGCGCGCCAGCGGCACGCGCCATTTCGGCGACTCGCGGGCTGGGCACGAACAACGGCAGCCGGGCCACCTGGGGCCACTCTGTGCCAGCCAGGGCCTGCAGGTGTAAAAAACCCTGCCCACTGCTGACCACCACGCCGTTCAAGCGTTCCACGTTTATGCGCCGGGTCAGGGTTGCACTGTCGTAATCCGGCAGGAAACGGCGATACAACTCCAGATAGTCGACACTAGCACCTTGCTCGCGTAAACGCTCAGCCAGCAGCTCGCGCCCGCCCTCGCCCCGCAGGATCAGCACCCGGGCAGCGGGCCGTGCGATAGCCTCGCGCAAGGCGGCTAGTTCAAGCAAGGCTTCGCTGTCATCGCCGTCCTGGGGATAGCTGACATCAAGGCCGTGATCCGCCAGGACCTGCGCCGTGGCAGCGCCGACGCTGAACCACGGTACGGCCGGTGGCTGCGGCCAGTGTTGAGCCAGCAACTGCACGCCGAGGCGCGCCGCCGGCTTGCTCACCACGATCACCGCGCAATAACGGTCCAGCTCGCGAAAAACCGCCTGCTGTTCAGGCGTGACGGGCAGCGCTTCAATCTCCAGCAATGGCAGGCTGCTGCTGAAGATGCCTGCTTCGGATAACGTCGCCGCCAAGGCGGCCGACTCATCGCCAGGCCGCGTCAGCAGCACACGCCATTGCGTCACTGCGGACCGGCCTCGCCGTACACGGCTTGCAGGATGGCACCGGCGCCTTTTTCCAGCAGTTCTTCGGCGACTTTGATACCGAGGCTGGTCGCCTCGCTTTGCGGCCCGCGAATCTCTGCGGTGAGCAGCAGCCCGCCACTCGGGTCACCCACCAGGCCACGTAGCCAGAGGTTCTCGCCCTCAAGCACCGCGTAGCAGGCGATCGGCACCTGGCAGCCACCGTTGAGGTGCTTGTTAAGGGCACGTTCGGCGGTGACGCGAACTTCAGTGTCGTGGTGATCCAGGGGTTTGAGCAGCGCATGGATTTCGCTGTCGGCGGTGCGACATTCGATACCTACGGCACCCTGCCCGCCAGCTGGCAAGCTGTCTTCGACACTGATGGCCGAGGTGATGCGGTCTTCGAAGCCCAGGCGAATCAGACCGGCTGCCGCGAGGATGATCGCGTCATATTCGCCGGCGTCGAGCTTGGCCAGGCGGGTATTGACGTTGCCCCGCAGGAAGCGGATCTGCAGGTCCGGGCGACGGGTCAGCAACTGTGCCTGGCGACGCAGGCTGGAGGTGCCGACGACGCTGCCCAGGGGCAATTCATCAAGGGAGGCGTAGGTATTGGAAACGAAGGCGTCACGCGGGTCTTCGCGCTCGCAGATGCAAAAAAGGCCCAGGCCTTCAGGGAAGTCCATGGGCACGTCTTTCATCGAATGCACGGCGATGTCGGCTTCGTTCTCCAGCAGCGCGGTTTCCAGCTCCTTGACGAACAGACCCTTGCCGCCGATTTTCGACAATGGCGAATCAAGCAGCTTGTCGCCGCGACTGACCATGGGCACCAGGGACACCTTGAGGCCGGGATGGGCCTGCTCAAGGCGTGCTTTGACGTACTCGGCCTGCCATAAGGCCAGGGCGCTTTTACGGGTGGCGATGCGGATTTCGCGAGAGGACATGGATCAATCCGTACTGAATAGATACGGCAGATAATAACAGCTCAGGCAAAGGCGCTTTGATTTGAATCAGCAAGTGCGGGGCCTCCCTGGCCGCGTCGCACCGGGATATGGGCGGTGAAGCTCGCCTCAGCCCTCGGGCTAAAGTTGCTGCATCATCTTGCGCACACCGGCGACATGGCGCCGGCTGACGATCAGGGCGTCGCCATTGAGGCCTTTCAGGAACAGCTGAAAGTGCCCAAGCGGCGTGCGCTGCAAGCGCTCGATACGCTCGCGGGCCACCAGCGCGTTGCGGTGGATGCGCACAAAGCGGTCGCCGAATTCGTCTTCCAGGGCCTTGAGCGGCTCATCGAGCAGCACTTCACCGGCCTCGTGACGCAAGGTCACGTACTTGTGATCGGCGATGAAATAGACCACCTGGTCCAAAGGAATCAGCTCGATGCCCTTACGGGTGCGGGCGCTGATATGACTGCGCGGCCCGTTGCCGCCCTGGGCTGCGGGTTGGGTCAAGGCGGCGAGCTGGACACGGTTGGGACGCTCGGCCTTCTTCAAGGCACGAAGCAGTGCATCGGCATTGATCGGCTTGACCAGGAAGCTGACGCCGCTGGCATCCAGGGCCTCGGAAGAGAACTCATCCTGGGAGGCGCACAGCACCACCGAAGGCGGCGACTCTCGCTCGCTCAGGCGGGCAGCTACCTGCAAGCCATCAAGGCCCGGCATGCGGATGTCGAGCAAAACGACATCCGGCTTGAGGCTGTCAATAAGGGCCAAGGCTTCCTCGCCACTGGTGGCGCTCGGCTCAAGGACACTGTAACCCTCGAGTTCACTGACCAAACGGCTCAGTCGCTCGCGGGCTTGGGGTTCGTCATCAACGATCAGGACATTCATATTGCGCTGGATTCCTGCGTGAGTCTCGCACAAGGATAGCGTAGACAGGTGCGGTGACTTCCGTCACGGCGATCCACGCTAAGACTAGCGCGAGCGGCAAAAAGTGCCCCGAGAGTGGCACCAATATTTACCCGGACCTGTTCAATCGCGCCCAAAGCCTGCTGCCTTCGGGCATCGTCGTAGGGTTTGCTGATACACAATACGAACACCCCCTCTCTAATGGATAGCCTGGAGTTCGACCTCATCGCCCGGCATTGGTGCAATGCACCTTCTGTCAGCGCGATGCTCTATCAGTGCAACTGTAGACGCTCGCGAAGACGATATTGCTCAATCGTCAAATATCGTTTCAATAAACACGCTTTGCCAGGCCCAGGACCGCAAGTTTTAAACCCCCGTTCGGTCCTGGCTCCAGTCTCGTCCTGCGCGAGGCCGGGAGCAAGGCACTTAGCCATCTTGGAAACAAATAAAAATGCCGCGCCCCGGCATCATCGCCTCCGGGGGCAACCCTGTTATTATCGGCGCCACACTTTCATGCCCTCTTTCCAGCAGATCACGAGCGAATCCATGAGCACCGACAAGACCAACCAGTCCTGGGGCGGCCGCTTCAGTGAACCCGTCGACGCCTTCGTCGCGCGCTTCACCGCCTCCGTCACCTTCGACCAGCGCCTCTACCGCCACGACATCATGGGCTCGATCGCCCACGCCACGATGCTGGCCAAGGTCGGCGTGCTGACCGACGCCGAGCGCGACAGCATCATCGACGGCCTGACCACCATCCGTGGCGAGATCGAAGCCGGCACCTTTGACTGGCGCGTCGACCTGGAAGACGTGCACATGAACATCGAGGCCCGCCTCACCGACCGCATCGGTGTGACCGGCAAGAAGTTGCACACCGGTCGCAGCCGTAACGACCAGGTGGCCACCGATATCCGCCTGTGGCTGCGGGACGAGATCGACCTGATCCTGGCGGAAATCACCCGCCTGCAAAAAGGCCTGCTGGAACAGGCAGAGCGTGAGTCCGGCACCATCATGCCCGGCTTCACCCACCTGCAAACCGCGCAGCCTGTGACCTTCGGCCACCACCTGCTGGCCTGGTTCGAAATGCTCAGCCGCGACTACGAGCGCCTGGTGGACTGCCGCAAGCGCGCCAACCGCATGCCGCTGGGCAGCGCCGCACTGGCCGGCACCACCTACCCGATCGACCGCGAATACACCGCGCAACTGCTGGGTTTCGACGCCGTGGGCGGTAACTCCCTGGACGGCGTGTCGGACCGTGACTTCGCCATCGAATTCTGCGCCGCGGCCAGCATTGCGATGATGCACTTGTCGCGTTTCTCCGAAGAGCTGGTGCTGTGGACCAGTGCGCAATTCCAGTTCATCGACCTGCCGGACCGCTTCTGCACCGGCAGCTCGATCATGCCGCAAAAGAAAAACCCAGACGTGCCGGAACTGGTACGCGGCAAAAGCGGCCGGGTATTCGGCGCGCTGATGGGCCTGTTGACCCTGATGAAAGGCCAGCCGCTGGCCTACAACAAGGACAACCAGGAAGACAAGGAACCGCTGTTCGACGCCGCCGATACCCTGCGCGACTCGCTGCGGGCGTTTGCCGACATGATCCCGGCGATCAAGCCCAAGCACGCCATCATGCGTGAAGCGGCCCTGCGCGGTTTCTCCACTGCCACCGACCTGGCGGACTACCTGGTACGCCGTGGCCTGCCGTTCCGCGACTGCCACGAAATCGTCGGGCATGCGGTGAAGTACGGCGTGGACACTGGCAAGGACCTGGCGGAAATGAGCCTGGAAGAACTGCGCCGGTTCAGCGACCAGATCGAGCAGGACGTCTTTGCGGTACTGACCCTGGAAGGGTCGGTGAATGCCCGTGACCATATCGGCGGGACTGCACCGGCGCAGGTGAAGGCTGCCGTGGTTCGCGGCCAGGCGTTGCTCGCCAGCCGCTAACCCAAAGGTAAGTACCCGGCAAATAAGGGCGAACACTGAACCTGTGGCGAGGGAGCTTGCTCCCGCTGGACTGCGCAGCAGTCCCATTTTTGGGGCCGCTTCGCCGCCCAGCGGGAGCAAGCTCCCTCGCCACAAAAGCAGTCTTTATTTCTTCGCCGCAACCATCGCCATAAACGCCGGCATCGCCGCCTCCTTGTCCGCCGCCACCCGCTGGGCATTCGGCAGCGCCTGCAAGCGCGCCAGCAAATCCTTGGCCTTCGGCATCTCAGCCAACAGATCCAGCCCGAACAGCTTCCCGGCCACGGCACACGCCAGGTCCACGCTGTACACGAAATACAAATCCGCAATCGTGAAACTGTCCCCCGCCACATACGGCGCGAACTTCCCATGCCGCCCCAGTGACGCAACCCCAAGCAATAGCTCAGCCCTGGATTTGTCCTTGATCGCCTCCGGCACCGGCATCCCGAAAAACGCCTCGGCGAAACACGCCCGGGCCGGCAACTCGATATACAGCTCGATCTCCCTGCACAACGCCAGCACCTGGGCCCGCTGGAACCCATCGCTCGGCAGCAGCGAACGCCCGCCCTGGGTCTGTTCGAGGTATTCGAGGATCACGCTGGTTTCATTGATGAACCCTTGCTCGACACCCAGCACCGGCACCTTGCCCCGCGGGCTCACGGCCAAGGCTTCAGGGGTCTGGCCTGCGTAGAACGGCACCTCTTCGAAGGGCAGACCTTTCTCCAGCAGCGCCAGCTTGACCATGTTGTAGTAGTTGCTGACCGAAAATCCATAAAGCTTGAGCATCACAAAGCCTCCAGGCCGTGTACGGGGTTGGCAGCAGTGGTTATAGATCGGGATGCCACGCCTGGCCAGCAGCATCACCCGAGTGAATGGGGGTAGACTGGCGCCCTTTCCTTCAGGAGCCTGCCATGAGCGAGCCAACCGATATCGACAACGACGAAGAAGAGTTCGCCGAGACCACCTTGATTGAAGCGATCGAAAACCAGATCGAAAGCGACAACCCGCCCGCCGCCAAGGCCACGTTCAACAAGCTGACCCTGGTGGGCTACGAGCGCGAAGACATCCTGCAAATGATGGCCCACGTCCTGGCCATCGAAATCGACGCCCTGCTCGAAGAAGACCGCGCCTTCAATACCGAATGGTATGAAACTACCTTGCGCGCACTGCCAGAGCTGCCGCCCGAGAAGCAATAAGCGCCACCCCGCGCTGGCCAGCAAACTCTTGCTGGCCACAATCCTGCCCTACATCAACGCCGCATGAGTTCCGACTGGACAGGCCGCCAAAGTGCGTTCACCTTATGGCTGCTAACGTCTAAAAATTCCTAGAAAGTCTGGAGTCCTTATGTCGTATACCCCTGAGTTGGTTGCCGAACTGGAAATCCTTGCACTCTTCAACCTGGGCAGCTCCCAGGAAGGTCTGAAAGTTCATCAGACTGCCGCTCCCACTGCCATTGCCGCTGCCCGGCGCCTGTTTGATAAAGACCTGATCGACCAGCCAGACGGTGGTTACCTCACCAGCCTCGGCCGGGATGCTGCCGAACACGCACAAAGCCTGCTGACTATTCTGAACACCGCCAAAGAAGCCGCCTGACATTTCGTATCGCCCACGGGATCCTCTTTTCACGGATTCCGCGGGCATTCCTGCGCCCGGGATAAAATTCCGGCGCCAAAAACAAATTCCCGCTAAACCTCCTACGCTACTGGCTGTAAACTCCCCAACGGCCGCCCACGTCGGGCCCTGCGAGCCACCGAGTTCGACATGACCCGCACCCACGAAATCCGCCCCGACCTGGACGAAGGCATCGACCGCAAGGTGCTGGCCCAGTTGCGCGCGCGGTTTCTGGCCCTGAACGAGGGCCGCATGGCCCGGGCCGTTGAAGGGCTGACGCCGCGCCAGCAAAGCGTATTGACGCTGCTGCCACTGTTTTTCCACGTCAATCACCCACTGCTGCCGGGCTATGTGTCGGGCAGTACGCCGGCCGGCCTGTCGAATTTTGAACCCGACGCACAAGCCTTGGCCGAGGCCCAGCGCCTGACCCGCACGTTTTCCTACAAGCCCCGGCACGGCAACCCGCCGCGACCGATTCACGGCCTGTTCCTGATGGGCAGCCTGGGCACACTGGCCCAGGCCGATCAAAGTGATATGGACGTGTGGGTCTGCCACGCCGCCGATCTTGGGGAAAACGAACTGGCCGAGCTGCGCAAAAAATGCCAGCTGCTGGAAACCTGGGCCCTGAGCATGGGCGCCGAGGCGCACTTCTTCCTGATCGAGCCGACGCGCTTTATCCAGGGCGAGCGTGACACCCAACTGAGCTCCGAAGACTGCGGCACCAGCCAGCATTACCTGCTGCTGGACGAGTTCTACCGCACCGCCATCTGGCTGGCCGGGCGCACGCCGATCTGGTGGCTGGTGCCGGTGTACGAAGAAACCCGCTACGCCGAATTCACCCATGCGCTGATCTCCAAGCGCTTTATCCGCGCCGACGAAACCCTCGACCTGGGCCACCTGGCCCACATCCCGCCGGGTGAATTTATCGGCGCCGGCCTGTGGCAATTGTTCAAGGGCATCGAATCGCCCTACAAGTCGGTGCTCAAACTCCTGCTGACCGAGGTCTACGCCAGCGAGCACCCGAAGGTGCAGTGCCTGAGCCTGCGCTTCAAGCGGGCGGTGTTTGCCAACCAGATGGACCTGGACGAGCTGGACCCGTACATCGTGGTCTACCGCCGGATCGAGGAATACCTCAAGGCCCGCAACGAGCCGGAACGCCTGGAACTGGTACGGCGCAGCCTGTACCTGAAGGTCAACCGCAAACTCACGGCCGGCCAGCGCGCATCCGGCTGGCAGCGCTTGCTGCTGGAGCGCCTGGCCCATGAGTGGGGTTGGGACCAGCGCCAACTGGCCCTGCTGGACAGCCGCAGCCAATGGAAAGTCCGCCAGGTGGCCTCCGAGCGCCGGGCGCTGGTCAACGAGCTGAACTACAGCTACCGCTTCCTGACTCAGTTTGCCCGCACCGAACAGACCGTCAGCCTGATCAACAAGCGCGACCTCAATGTGCTGGGCCGACGCCTCTACGCCGCGTTCGAGCGCAAGGCCGGCAAGGTCGAGTTCATCAACCCCGGCATCGCCCCGGACCTGGCCGAAGACACCCTGACGCTGGTGCAGTCGCCCAACCGCAAAGAGCCGGGCCAGTATCACTGGGGCCTGTACAACGGCAGCCTGACCGCTCTGGAATGGGAGCATTTTGCGCCGATCAAGCGCAGCCGCGACCTGCTGGAAATGCTCACCTGGTGCCACCGCAACGGCGTGATCGACAGCAGTACCCGCCTGGCGCTGCATCCCGGTAGCAGTGACATGACCGAGTTCGAGCTGTTCAACCTGCTGGGCAGCCTGCAACAGACTGTCGTGCTGCCTTTGGCCAGCGTGGATGAGGAACGCCTGCTGCGCTCGGCAGTGCCCGAGGAAGTGCTGCTGCTGATCAACGTCGGTGTCGACCCGCTCAAGCATCACCGCGACCTGAACATCCTGATGACCACCGAGCGCACCGACTCCCTGAGTTATGCGGGCGTACGGGAAAACCTGGTGCTGACCCTGGACCAGGTCACCGTCAACAGCTGGAACGAGGTGATGGTCAGTCGCTACGACGGCCCCCACGCACTGCTCGACTGCCTGCGGGACTACTTGAATCAGCTACCCGCCGATCATTTGCCACGGTTGCGGGTACGCTGCTTCTGTCACAACCGCGCACAATTCATCGCCCAGCGCGTGGAAGAAATCTTCGACACCGCGCAAAACCTGCTGCTGGGCCAGGAAAACCATCGCTACCTGGTGCAGGTGCAACAGCACTACCACGTGATGGAACTGACGCCCGGCCAGGCCAACCATGTGTCACTGGCGACCCAGGACGCGTTGATCGCCTACCTCAGCGAAGAACAGGCCAGCTACAGCCCGCTGCACCTCGATACCATGGCCCTGGAAGACCACGACCTGGCACTGCTGCTGCCCATGGGCCTGCCCGACTGCGTACAGGTGTTCTACCGAATCAACGAGGGGGTCGCCGAGCTGTACGTGCTGGATGAATTCAACGCACTCTGGCAGCAGCGCCTGCCGTTTCACGACGAGCAAAGCCTGTTGGTGCCGTTACAGCGTTTCCTGCAGTCGATCATTTATCGCCGCGACGCACTGCTGCCGCTGGACCCGCAACAGCCGCTGGGCGCGGTGCAAATCCTGTATTACCAGCTGTTGCCGTCCGGCAGCAGTCGCGCACGCCGGGCTGAACCACGCCCGGCGCCGCAAACCCCGGCCAACAAACCGTTCTACGACGTGCAGGCGATTATCGGCAAGGCAGCACCGGGCCAGGTGGGCATCACCTTGTACTGCAATCAACGGGAGTTTTCCGAGCTGGAATTTGGCGACCAGCTGTTTGCGGTGGTCGCCCAGCAAATCGTCGGGCAACGCCAGGAGGCCGAGCGCTACCGCTGCTACATCACCGATCTGGACCTGTCCGGCCTGCTCGGTGATGTTCAAAGCCCGAGCAATCTGTACCTGCGCTACAAGGCTGATCTGGAACTGGCGCTCAATGAAGCGCTGAACCAGGTTTAAAGCGAGAACGCGCCGCCGTCTTTTGGCTGGCCTTCGACACTGAGCAATTCAAGCTTGAGGGTCTTGCCGCCCGGCGCTGGCCAGTCGATGTGCTGGCCGACTTGCAGACCCAGCAACGCGCTGCCCACCGGCGCCAGGATCGATATCTTGCCTTCGTCGGCGTTCGCGTCCTTGGGGTAGACCAGGGTCAGGTGATAGTCCTTGCCACTGCCTTGTTCACGGCAATGCACGCTGGAGTTCATGGTCACGACAGTTGCAGGCACTTCATCGTGGCCAACCACTTCTTCGGCGCGGTCGAGTTCGTGTTGCAGGGCTTCAACCCCCGGCGACGCCTCGCCTACACGGTCGATCAGTTGCTCAAGACGCTGCACGTCAAGACGGGTGAGGATGATGGAAGGTGCGGTCATGATTCAGGCAGACTCCTTTTTTCTGCACAAAAAAGCAAAACCCCGCCAGGAAAAGGCGGGGTTCTCACGGACCTCGATGAGTTGAGGTGTACCCGGACACTACCACAGCACAATAAATAAACAAGACGGCCTCAGGTGGAGGCCTTGCGCTGCTCGGCCTGGGCGACGATCACGCGGCGCCGCGCATCATCGGCAGAGCGCCATTCACGGATGTCTTCCACGTGGCGGAAGCAGCCGAGGCAGACTTTCTGCTCATCCAGCCGACATAAACTGATACAAGGTGACGGCACCGCCGGGCTGACATTGCTGAACAGCGGCTTGGGCGGGCGTACAGGTGCGGGCTGCGTCACGATCAGATCTCGTCGAAGTCCAGCTCGACGCCGGCTTGTTCCTGGGTGAGGCGCGCGAGCATTTCGCTCAGCAGCTCATCGGTGGTGTCGTGGGTCCAGCGGTTTTCTTCTTCATCGTAATCGAAGTGGAAACCACCGGTACGCGCCGCCAGCCATAGCTGACGCAGAGGCTCCTGGCGACTGAAAATCAGCTGGGTGCCATTTTCAAACTTGACGGTCAGTACACCGGCCGAGTTCTCCAGGTCCACATCCAGGCCGCTGTCGTCGAAAATATCCTCCAGCGCTTGCTGGGTCGAATCCACCAGGTCGTGAAAACGCGCTTCGGTCAAACTCATTGTGGGAACCTCGAAAAGTGTCTGGTCTCGCTCAAGCGCCGCACAATACGGACGCGCCATCATGATTGCAAAGGATACCGATTTCATTACCCGAAGCCGTGTGAATTATCCTCAACTGATGTAAGCGCAATCGCGACAAACTCGGCAAAGCCCCGCCGGACGGGTATTTCGGCGCATAGGCAATCCGGCAGGTGGTCGGTATACTCGGGCGCAATTAATGCATATTCAAGGATTTCGCCATGAAGCGCCTGATCTCTTCCCTTGCTGCGCTCGTCGCGGTCGCTTGCCTCGTTAGTGCCTGTGGTCAAAAAGGCCCGCTGTATCTGCCCGATGACAGCAAAGACCCGAATGAACAGGCGCAGTCGTCGCAAACCAAAGCGCACAAGCACGACACCTACTAAGGGAACATCATGGACGCTTTTAACTACCGGGACGGCGAGCTGTTCGCGGAAGGTGTCGCGCTGTCCGCCATTGCCGAGCGCTTTGGCACCCCGACGTACGTGTATTCCCGTGCCCACATCGAAGCCCAATACCGCTCGTTTGCCGACGCACTGGAAGGCACGCCGAGCCTGGTGTGCTTCGCCGTAAAAGCCAACTCCAACCTGGGTGTACTGAATGTCCTGGCGCGCCTGGGCGCTGGTTTTGACATCGTGTCCCGTGGCGAGCTTGAGCGTGTACTGGCCGCCGGCGGCAAGGCTGACAAAATAGTGTTCTCCGGTGTCGGCAAGAGCCGCGAAGACATGCGCCGCGCCCTGGAAGTGGGCGTGCACTGCTTCAACGTCGAATCCACCGACGAGCTGGAGCGCCTGCAAGTGGTGGCCGCCGAGATGGGCGTTCGCGCGCCGATCTCCCTGCGGGTCAACCCAGACGTCGACGCCGGCACTCACCCATACATTTCCACCGGACTCAAAGAGAACAAGTTCGGCATCGCCATTGCAGACGCCGAGGACGTGTACATCCGCGCCGCCCAGTTGCCGAACCTGGAAGTATTGGGCGTCGACTGCCATATCGGCTCGCAACTGACCAGCCTGCCACCGTTCCTCGATGCCCTCGACCGCCTGCTGGCGCTGATCGACCGCCTCGGCGAGTGCGGCATCTACCTGCACCACATCGACCTCGGTGGCGGCGTGGGCGTGCGTTATCGCGATGAAGAGCCGCCGCTGGTCAGCGACTACATCAAGGCCGTGCGCGAGCGCACCGAAGGCCGCGACCTGACGCTGATGTTCGAGCCGGGCCGCTACATCGTCGCCAACGCCGGCGTGCTGCTGACTCAGGTCGAGTACCTCAAGCACACCGAGCACAAGGATTTCGCCATCGTCGACGCGGCGATGAACGACCTGATCCGCCCGGCCCTGTACCAGGCCTGGATGGACGTGACGGCCGTCAAGCCACGTGCAGGCGTTGGCCGCGCGTACGACGTCGTCGGCCCGATCTGCGAGACCGGCGACTTCCTGGCCAAGGAACGTCAGTTGGCCCTGGAAGAAGGCGACCTGCTGGCCGTGCATTCGGCCGGTGCCTATGGGTTTGTCATGAGCTCCAACTACAACACCCGCGGGCGTACCGCCGAGGTGCTGGTGGACGGTGATCAAGCGTTTGAAGTGCGTCGCCGCGAGACGGTAGCCGAGTTGTTTGCTGGCGAAAGCCTGCTGCCGGAGTAAGGTCATGTTGCTGCGTTTTACCAAGATGCACGGGCTGGGCAACGACTTCATGGTCCTCGACCTGGTCAGCCAGCACGCGCACATCCTGCCCAAACACGCCAAGCTGTGGGGCGACCGGCACACCGGTGTCGGCTTCGACCAGTTGCTGCTGGTGGAAGCACCGAGCAACCCGGAAGTGGATTTCCGTTACCGGATCTTCAACTCCGACGGCTCCGAAGTGGAACAGTGCGGCAACGGTGCCCGCTGTTTCGCCCGCTTTGTGCTGGACAAGCGCCTGACCGCCAAACGGCAGATTCGCGTCGAGACCAAAAGCGGCATCATCGAGCTGGATATTCGCAGCGACGGCCAGATCGGCGTCAACATGGGCGCACCACGGCTGGTGCCGGCGGACATTCCGTTCCAGGCTACCGAGCAAGCGCTGAGTTACCCGGTGGACGTGGACGGCAAGACCGTCAACCTGGCCGCCGTGTCCATGGGCAACCCCCACGCCGTGCTGCGAGTGGATGACATCAACAGTGCACCGGTTCATGAACTGGGGCCGAAGATCGAAAACCACCCGCGCTTTCCGGCGCGGGTTAACGTGGGTTTCCTGCAGGTCATCGACCGTTCCCGTGCGCAGTTGCGCGTCTGGGAACGCGGTGCCGGCGAAACCCAGGCCTGCGGCACCGGTGCTTGCGCCGCTGCCGTCGCCGCCATCAGCCAGGGGTGGATGGATTCGCCGCTGCTGATCGACCTGCCCGGCGGACGTTTGTCCATCGAATGGGCAGGCCCCGGCCAACCGGTGAAAATGACCGGCCCGGCCACACGCGTCTACGAAGGACAGGTCCGTCTATGAGTGAGCAAATCTAATGACTGATAAGCCTCAAGTACCCGCGCAAGCATCCCCAAGCGAAAGTCTGGAGGCCGCAGCCGTTGCGGCGTATCTGGAGGCTAATCCGGACTTCTTCGTCGAACACGAAGAGCTGTTGCCGGCCCTGCGTATTCCCCACCAGCGCGGCGACACCGTGTCGCTGGTGGAGCGGCAGATGAAGATCCTGCGCGAGCGCAATATCGAGATGCGCCACAAGCTCTCGCAACTGATGGACGTGGCCCGCGACAACGACCGCCTGTTCGACAAGACCCGCCGCCTGGTCCTGACCCTGATGGACGCCGCCAGCCTGGAAGAAGCGGTGATTGCCGTCGAAGACAGCCTTCGCCAGGACTTCCAGGTGCCCTTTGTCAGCCTGATCCTGTTCAGCGACAACCCGATGCCGGTGGGCCGCTGGGTCAGTGGCAGCGATGCCCAGACCGCGATTGGCGGCCTGCTGTCCGAAGGCAAAACCATCAGCGGCACCCTGCGTGAGCATGAGCTGGACTTCCTGTTTGGCGCCGAGCAGCGCCAGCAGATCGGCTCCACCGCCGTGGTCGCCCTCAGTCATCAAGGTTTGCATGGCGTGCTGGCCATCGCCAGCCGTGATCCACAGCATTACAAAAGCTCGGTGGGCACACTGTTCCTGAGCTATATCGCCGAAGTGCTGGGCCGCGTCCTGCCACGCTTCACCACCGCCCTGCGCGCGGTGCGCTAGCCATGGAACGACAACTGGACGCCTACTGCGCTCACCTGCGCAGCGAGCGCCAGGTGTCGCCGCATACCCTGGAAGCCTACCGGCGGGACTTGAACAAGGTCCTGGCGTTCTGTGAGAAACACCACATCAGCAGCTGGAAGGCCCTGGACATCCAGGGCTTGCGCAGCCTGATCGCCCGCCTGCACCAGCAAGGCCAATCCTCCCGCAGCCTGGCACGCCTGCTGTCGGCGGTGCGCGGCCTCTATCACTACCTGAACCGCGAAGGCCTGTGCAACCACGACCCGGCCAACGGCCTGGCGCCGCCCAAGGGCGAACGCCGCCTGCCCAAGACCCTCGACACGGATCGCGCCCTGCAATTGCTTGATGGCGCCGTGGAGGACGATTTCCTGGCCCATCGCGACCAGGCGATCCTCGAACTGTTCTATTCCTCGGGCCTGCGCCTGTCGGAACTGACCGGGCTTAACCTCGATCAACTGGACCTGGCGGACGGCCTGGTGCAGGTGCTCGGCAAAGGCAGCAAGACCCGCGTATTGCCGGTGGGCAAAAAGGCCCGCGAAGCCTTGCTGCTATGGCTGCCGCTGCGCGCCCTGGCCAGCCCGGCGGATGATGCCGTGTTCATCAGCCAGCAAGGCCGCCGCCTCGGGCCGCGGGCCATTCAGGTGCGGGTCAAGGCCGCCGGCGAGCGCGAGCTGGGGCAGAACCTGCACCCGCACATGCTGCGGCACTCCTTTGCCAGCCACTTGCTGGAGTCGTCCCAGGACCTGCGCGCGGTGCAGGAGTTGCTGGGCCACTCCGACATCAAGACCACCCAGATCTACACCCACCTGGACTTCCAGCACCTGGCAACGGTGTACGACAGCGCCCATCCACGGGCCAAACGCATTAAGGGCAGTGACTCATGAGCATCAAGCTGATCACCTTCGACCTGGACGACACACTCTGGGATAACGTGCCGGTCATCATCAGTGCCGAGGCATCGATGCGCGAATGGCTGGCGACCCATGCCACCAAGGTGGGCGACTTGCCCCTGGAGAAGTTCGCCCGCCTTCGCCAGCAGGTGCTGGAGCGGCATCCCGAGCTCAAATACCGCATCAGCGTGTTGCGCCACAAAGTGCTGCAACATGCCTTCGAGGAAGCCGGATACCCACTGCCGGAAGCGGCGCAGATGGCGGATGTGTGCTTTGAAGCGTTTATCCACGCGCGCCACCAGCTCACGGTGTTTCCCGAGGCCGAGCCGATGCTCCAGGCGCTGCGCCAGCACTATTTGCTTGGGGTGATCACCAACGGCAATGCCGATGTACAGCGTGTGGGGCTGGCGGATTACTTTCACTTTGCCCTGCGGGCTGAAGACATTGGTATCGCCAAGCCGGATGCGCGGTTGTTCCAGGAGGCCTTGCAGCGCGGTGGCGTAGAGCCGGGCGCGGCGGTGCATGTCGGGGATCATCCGGGGGATGACATTGCCGGGGCGCAGCAGGCGGGACTGCGGGCGGTGTGGTTTAACCCGGCGGGCAAGGCCTGGGAAGCGCAAAAGCGCCCGGATGCCGAGATTCGCAGCCTGACCGAGTTGCCAGAAGTCCTCGCCCGTTGGAACGTATAACTGACGATGAAGCGCTTTTGTGGCGAGGGCGCTTGCTCCCGTTGGGCTGCGAAGCGGCCCCTGAACCAGCCACGACGGCCTTTCTGAAAGACCGCGTCGACCCAACCAGGGGCCGCTTCGCGCCCCAACGGGAGCAAGCTCCCTCGCCACCACAAACGCTTCATTCTTAGATGGGTGTTGGGCCTGACCCTTTTGATTCGCCCATGAAAAAGCCCGCAGCGACGGCGGGCTTTTTCAGCAAGCGGACAGCGGGCCTTAGATAGGCCGGCTGCCGTACTTGTTATCCGGCTTCTTCGGCGGATCAGCCACCACGTTAGCCTCGACTTCCTGCACTTTGCCGCCTTTAGCGAGGAATTCTTCCATCGCACGGGCCAGCGCATCGCGCTCTTTGTTCTTGGCTTCTACGCTCGGCAGTTCGTCAACCGACACCGCAGCCTTGGCCTTGCCCTTGGCTGCCGGGACCGGTGCGTCGTCGCCACCGTCGTCGTCAGCCACGTCTTCGGCAGCCGCCTCAAGACCTTCTTCGGTTTCGTCGTCGTCGCCTACTTCGAGGTCGTCGTTTTCCAGATCATCGTCGCTCATGTTCTACCTCATGACTTGCGAAAAGCAGATTAGTTATAGCCCAGCTTCGCCACCTGTCGACGGCGGCCGGAAAAAAATCAACATCCACCGGTTAACCAGTGGCTTATGCCCCATCACCGTGCAAGGTGGCGAGGACTTTACGAGCACCGCCATGATCACGGTGCTCGCCCAGATAAACACCTTGCCAGGTCCCCATCGCCAAGCGGCCGGCCCTTACCGGCAAACTCAGCTGGCAGCCCAGGAGACTGGCCTTGAAGTGCGCCGGCAGATCATCCGGACCTTCGTCGTTGTGTTCATATCCCGCCATGCCTTGCGGCACCAGCGCATTGAAAAAACGCTCGAAGTCACGGCGAACCGCCGGGTCGGCATTCTCGTTGACCGTCAACGAGGCCGAGGTGTGCTGCAGCCACAAATGCAACAGGCCCACCCGACAGGCCTTCAATTCAGGCAGGCCGGCGAGCAACTCGTCCGTTACCAGATGAAAGCCCCGGGGCTTGGCCCGCAGGGTTATCAGGGTCTGTTGCCACATACAGTTCTCCGCCCATCGGCGCGCATTCTAGCGCGCTCAGGGAAAAAACAAAGTGCCGAATACGCCTACATGCCTGTAAGACATTCGCACAGTGAAAAGTGCGGTGTGGATAGCATCACAAAGTCGTGAAAAAACCCATACACCTTTAGCCACAGACAAACCCCAGGCAAAAAAATGCCCGGCAAGCCGGGCATCTTTTTTTCGCGTACTTACAAGTTGTAGCCGCGTTCGTTGTGTTGCGCCAGATCGAGGCCAACTGCCTCTTCCTCTTCGGTCACCCGCAGGCCCATCACCACGTCCAGCACCTTGAGGATGATGTACGTCACGATAGCGGTGTAGATGACGGTGAAGCCGACGCCTTTGCACTGGATCCAGACTTGTGCCGCGATGTCGGTGGTGGTGGCGTTGAAGCCGCCCATCGCCGGTGCAGCAAATACGCCGGTCAGGATCGCGCCGAGGATACCGCCGATACCGTGCACGCCGAAGGCGTCCAGGGAGTCGTCGTAGCCCAGTTTGCGTTTCAGGGTAGTGGCGCAGAAGAAGCACACCACACCGGCAGCCAGGCCGATCACCAGGGCGCCCATCGGGCCCACGGTGCCAGCGGCTGGAGTGATTGCCACCAGGCCCGCAACCACACCCGAGGCGATGCCCAGGGCGCTTGGCTTACCGTGGGTGACCCACTCGGCGAACATCCAGCCCAGCGCCGCAGCAGCGGTAGCGATCTGGGTGACCAGCATCGCCATGCCGGCAGTGCCGTTGGCCGCAGCCGCGGAGCCGGCGTTGAAGCCGAACCAGCCGACCCACAGCATGGCCGCGCCCACCAGGGTGTAACCCAGGTTGTGCGGTGCCATCGGGGTGGTTGGGAAGCCTTTACGCTTGCCGAGTACCAGGCACGCTACCAGGCCAGCCACACCGGCGTTGATGTGCACCACGGTGCCGCCGGCGAAGTCCAGCACGCCCCAGTCGCCCAGCAACGAACCCGGACCGCCCCATACCATGTGGGCAATCGGTGCGTAGACCAGGGTGAACCAGACGCCCATGAAGATCAGCATCGCGGAGAACTTCATGCGCTCGGCGAACGCACCGACGATCAGCGCCGGGGTGATGATCGCGAAGGTCATCTGGAAGGTCACGAACACCGCCTCAGGGAACAACGCCGCCGGGCCGGTGATGCTGGCCGGGGTCACACCCGAGAGGAACAGTTTGGACAAGCCACCCACAAACGAGTTGAGGTTGACGACGCCTGCTTCCATACCGGTGGTGTCGAACGCCATGCTGTAGCCGTAGACGAACCACAGGATGGTGATCAGGCCGGTGATGGCGAAGCATTGCATCATCACGGAAAGAATGTTTTTGGAACGAACCATGCCGCCGTAGAACAGCGCGAGGCCTGGAATGGTCATGAACAGCACCAGCGCGGTGGACGTGAGCATCCACGCGGTGTCGCCGGAATTGAGGACTGGAGCAGGTGCTGGGTCCGCCGCCATGGCCAGGGCCGGCATTACGAGGGACAACAGGGCTCCTAGCCCTGCGAATTTACGCAGAGTCATATTGTTTTCTCCTGGGGCGTTGGGGTTTGGCGGCTTAGATTGCGTCGGTATCGGTTTCGCCGGTACGGATGCGAATAGCCTGTTCCAGATTGACCACGAAGATCTTGCCGTCACCGATCTTGCCGGTGTTGGCGGCCTTGGTTATCGCCTCGATAACCCGGTCAAGATCCTTGTCGTCAATGGCGACATCAATCTTCACCTTTGGCAGGAAATCGACCACGTATTCCGCGCCGCGATACAGCTCGGTGTGACCCTTCTGCCGACCGAAGCCTTTGACCTCAGTAACGGTAATGCCCTGCACGCCGATCTCGGACAGTGACTCGCGTACATCGTCCAACTTGAACGGCTTGATGATGGCAGTGACTAGCTTCATGAAAACTCTCTCCCGAATTGGTGGACTTGCCCCAGGAAAACAAACCCGTCTCAAGTCTAAGCGCAGTGCCTGGCTTTGTAACGCTTCGTCGCCCTGGCATTTGCCATTGCGACGCTCGCTAACCACTGGTGACGAAACATGTACCGCTGGTCCGTCGGCGCACTGCATCGTCACAGCGACTGCATCAGTGCATGGGTCATGATCGTCTAAGCAGAAAGCTTGCCAGCTCCGTAAAAATCACTGAAATCAGTCCTTTGTTCGCTTGTGCCCACCTGCCGGGCGCTGTTGCCGCGAAGATACGCACGAAAACAGTGCGCGACCGCCCGGCCCCATGCGCGAAAAGCGTGCGCCGGCGACGGTAAAAAAGACTATAGACGCTGCGTGATACACTGCCGGCCAACAGATTTTCCGGACTATTTCCCATGCTCGCGCCCAAAGACCTCCTCGACGCCCTGAGCGGCCACGCCTCCCGCCTGTTCAGCAGCGACACACCGCTGCCACGCAATGAAATTGAAAGCCAGTTCAAGGCGCTGCTGCAGAGCGGCTTCAGCAAGCTGGACCTGGTCAGCCGGGAAGAGTTTGATAGCCAGATGGTGGTGTTGGCGCGCACTCGGGCGCGGCTGGAAAGCCTTGAGGCCAAGGTGGCGGAGTTGGAAGCGCGATTGACGCCTGCCGCCGAATAAACCGGCCAACCGGGGCAGGTCTTGCCTGTCCCCGTTAAACCGTTGCTACCGTCAGCTTACCCGCTGATACCCGCCGACAACGCCCTTCTTCGACAACACCCACTGCCACAGCTGGATATCCCGCGCGCGAAACGCCCCTGCACACGACAGCAGGTAATAGCGCCACATCCGGTAGAAACGCTGGCCAAAGGTTTCTGCAAACTCGGGCCACGCCAACTCGAAGTTTTCGCACCAGGCCATCAGCGTCTTGTCGTAATCGGCGCCAAAGTTGTGCAAATCCTCGGCAACAAATAATCCGTCCATGGCATCGCCAACCTGCCCGATCGAGGGCAAATCGCCGTTTGGAAAGATGTATTTATCGATCCACGGGTCCGGCGTGCTGTTGCGCTGGTTCTTGCCGATGGTGTGCAGCAGGAACAGCCCTTCGTCCTTCAGGCAGCGGTTGGCGACCTCCATATACGCCCGATGATTCTTGCGGCCCACGTGCTCGAACATGCCGACGCTGGCGATATGATCGAATTGCTCGTCGATATCCCGATAGTCCTGCAGCCTAAACTCGATCGGCAGATGGGCGTACTTGGCGCGGCCCCACTCCGCCTGCTCCTTGGAGATGGTCACACCGACACACTCGACGCCGTAGTGCTCGGCGGCATGGCTCATGAAGCTCCCCCAGCCACAGCCGATATCCAGCACGCGCATGCCCGGCTTGAGCCCCAGCTTTTTACAGATCAGGTCCAGCTTGGCGAACTGCGCCTGTTCCAGGGTGGTGGCGTCTTTCCAGTAGCCGCAGGTGTAGGTCATGCGCGAGTCGAGCATGCTTGCGTAAAAGTCATTACCGAGGTCGTAGTGCGCTTCGCCGACTTGCCAGGCGCGCTTCTTGTTTTGCAGGTTCAGCCATCGGGAACTGAACGCGTGAAACAACAAGGTGGCCGGGTTGGCCTGGTCGATCACGCCGGAGCGCATGAGCCGGTAGAAAAACTCATCCAGCGCCTCGGCGTCCCAGCCGCCGTCCATATAATCTTCGCCAAGCCCCAGGTTTCCCTTGGCCAGGGCCAGGTCGAACGTGGCACTGTGGTGCAGTTGCATATCTGCAGCCGACGGTCCGTTGACCTCGATCTGCGCCTGCGCCAGCAACTCCTTAACGAAGCGCGCTCCCTGAGACATCTCATCAGAACCGGAAAAAGAATGACGCGTTTTGTTAAGCACAATTGCTCTCCAGAAATAGCGTTGCCTTTGATTCATACACTGCGAGAAATCTGGCCATGGAAGCGTCTGGAAAGGCCCTTGCGGCATGACCGGGAACGCTGGCTGGGAACAGATGTAACAAATCTTATCCAGCCAATTTTTAAAGATATAATGAATTAATATTATGAAAACCATGCAAAATTGGAATGCAAGATGGACATCCGGGCGCTCCGTTATTTCGTAGAAGTCGTGGACCAGCAGAGCTTCACCAAAGCCGCCACCAAACTGCACCTGACCCAACCCACGGTCAGCAAGATGGTGCAGCAACTGGAATCGAGCCTTGGCCTGAGGCTGCTGGACCGCATGGGAAAACGCTTCACCCTGACGGACGCCGGGGAGATCGTGCTCAAGCGCGCCAAGGAAATGATCGCGCTGCACGACGAGATGACCGTAGAGCTGCAAGACCTGCAGCAGGTCGGGCGCGGCGCCCTGCGCATGGGGCTTTCGCCCTCCACGCACCTCGCGTTGGCGCCGATCTTTGCCGAATATCACGCCCGCTACCCGAAGATCGAACTGAAACTCTTTGAAAGCGGCGGCAACGTCACCCTTCAGGACCTGCGCCAGGGCACCCTGGAGTTCGGCACCATTTTGGACTCACCGCGCGTGGCGGATATCTGGTCCGAATTCGAATCAATGCCCTTGTTCGAATCGCCGCTGTGCCTGCTCGCGCCCCACGACTCGCCCTGGCAGGGACGCAGCTCGGTGCAACTGAGCGAACTGCACGCCTGCGAATTCATCTTTTACGATGACACCTTCACCCTGAACCAGTTTGTACTCGATGCCTGCGCCCAAGCCGGTTTTGAGCCGCGCATCAGCGGCCGCAGCAGCCAATGGGACTTTATCGCCTCCCTGGTGCGGCTGGGCGTGGGCATCACCCTGCTGCCCCGGGCGTTCTGCGACACCCTCGACGCCAGCCAATTCAGCATTGCGGAAATTCAGTCGCCGGCCCTGAACTGGCGGCTGATGCTGGCGTGGCGGCGCCAGTGCAAGCTGTCGTTTGCGGCGCAGGCGTGGTTGACGTTGGCGAAGGAGTTTCTGTGTGTGCCGCCGCCGGACCGCTAGCGCGATACGTTCTGTAAAACCTCGCCGCCGCACTCCGCCAGCGCTCAACTACCCTTGAAAAACCGCATGAAGCGGCCACTCATTTCAAGGATCGAGCATGTCCCTCGCCATCGTCCACAGCCGCGCCCAGATTGGCGTCGAAGCCCCCGCCGTCACCGTCGAGGTGCACATGGCCAACGGCTTGCCGTCGCTGACGCTGGTGGGCCTGCCGGAGACCGCCGTCAAGGAAAGCAAAGACCGCGTGCGCAGCGCCATTCTCAATTCCGCGCTGCAATACCCGTCCCGCCGCATCACCCTCAACCTCGCGCCCGCCGACCTGCCCAAGGACGGCGGGCGTTTTGACTTGGCGATTGCCCTGGGGATTCTCGCCGCCAGCGTGCAGGTGCCGACGCTGACCCTCGATAACGTGGAATGCCTGGGCGAGTTGGCGCTGTCCGGCGAGGTGCGGGCGGTGAAAGGTGTGTTGCCGGCAGCCCTGGCGGCGCGCAAGGCCGGGCGCACCTTGATCGTGCCTCGGGCCAATGCCGAGGAAGCGTGCCTTGCCTCGGGGTTGAAGGTGATTGCGGTGGATCATCTGCTGCAAGTGGTGGCGCACCTGAACGGTCACGTGCCGATCGAACCCTTCGTTTCCAGTGGCCTGATGTACCTGAACAAGCCCTACCCGGACCTCAGTGAAGTGCAGGGCCAACTGGCCGCCAAGCGCGCCCTGTTGATCGCTGCGGCGGGCGCCCACAACCTGTTGCTCAGCGGGCCGCCGGGCACCGGCAAGACCTTGCTCGCCAGCCGGCTGCCGGGATTGTTGCCGCCCTTGAGTGAGCAGGAAGCGCTGGAGGTGGCGGCGATTCAGTCGGTGGTCAGCCTGGCGCCGCTGAGCCACTGGCCGCACCGGCCGTTTCGCCAGCCGCACCATTCGGCATCCGGCCCGGCGCTGGTGGGCGGTGGTTCGAAACCGCAGCCGGGGGAAATCACCCTGGCCCATCACGGTGTGTTGTTTCTCGACGAGTTCAGTGCATTGCTTTATCCCCGGAGTCGTTCATTTGCGCTAAGCCTAAGTATCGTAGGACTGACAAGGCAAAGAGCTGATGTGAACGATGATTCACTTCAAAGCGCGCCCTAGCATTGCGCCCTAGGATTTGGTAACTCCCAATGCGTCGCTGCTGACACACGAACTGCATTTGAGAACGACCAGAGTCGATTCCCGACCGTTCGTCACCTCGATTTTCGAAGACTGAACCATCCCTTCTTAGTTATAACAATGGATATACTTAAAACATACTGTAAGGCTCTTTTAGCGCTTTGACTTGGTCATCGCTAGATAAACCTGGAGCTAATACCTTTTAAAAAACAAGTTAAGGGTAAAGTTAAAGTATATTCAACCTGTCAATTTATAATATTCATATCTGCCATTCGCTCCAAGCAACAACCAAGAGCATACGCATTACCGCTCTGAGCTCGAAGGAGCGTGTTGAGAAACTAAACCTCGCCTGCTAAGGTTCGGCGAAATCCAAACGGTTTATGCTATGACCATTATCAAAAGCCTTATCGCTGTGTCTGAACACCCACAAGAGAACTTAGACATTGATGCGGCCACACAGTTATTAGCAGCAAATCAGGCGTTGAAAAAAACGCAAGCAAGCAGGTCGGCGAGAATAATGTGCGTCATAGAGTGTATCCTTCAAGTTACCGGGATACATTTGACAGCAACTCAAATACGCACGCAGTTTCTCACTAATGTTTTCCAAAAATGCATTGGACTTATTCTGAGCGGAAAAATACTAGACGGCACTAAGGCGCGAAATGAAGATTACGCCCGACATTTAGGCAATCTCCACGACAAAGTTTGCAGCTTGAACGAATACACGCCAACTATTTCGCTGGGCACAATTATGGGGAAGAAAAATTCAGACTTAAGAGAGGCTTGCACAGCACTTTCAGAAAGTTTGCAACTAAACCCGGGCAAAGTTTGGTTGTGGCAAGGATGGACAGTATCTAATGACAGCCACAGCATGCACTTGAAACTACTTCCCATCTACCTAAAATACGGCAGGTATTATACTGAGAGGCTGTATGAGGCATGCTCGCAATATTTTTCGGAGAGGACGACTTCCACCATTCCATGCTTGGATTCGCTTATTTGCTTTCTTGGTAGCGAACATTGCATATATACCCAAGCAGAATTATTAGATACCCGAACGTTTTCAAAATTGGTCGAGCAGCTTGCCAATTTCCATATTCAATACAACCTAGGAAAAAAAGAATCAGGGGCTAGGCCTTGCTCTCAACATGTTCTAATCAATGACTGGAATGCGCATTTTAGAACTTTCATGGTAGGGTATCTGATACCACACAAAGTTATTGCTGCACCACATTCTGGAAGGATAACAACCGACGACATCCCTCTTATTCCGGGCGACATCAGCAAGCAAGCAAAACGACTGGCAGCTAACGTCAAGAAAATTGAGGGAGGAATTATTTGTAAGTGCAAGACAATTACACCCATTCCTATGCACGTTACCAACGACGAAGCGATTGAAGCTATATTTCGACAGATGCGTCAGGATCTATCCATTTCTGTGAAATGGGCGGAACATTTCATCCAGTCAATTGAGGCGCGGTTGGATGAGCTTCTCCGAATCACGAAGTTTGGATCTGCCCCGCTCCCCAAGACGTCACGGTCAGACTTATCAGATGCATCGCTAATTCGTGAACGGATAAATACGACACGCATATATATGACAGATGGTTTTTATCCTAGCCATCGTCACTTTACCAAACTCGAACCTAGATCTTCTAAACTTCTCAGCCGAGAATTGTCGGAGTGGCTCTGCATACCAAAGCAGCATATGCTCACGCCATTCACGATATATCTCGCAGCGAAGCACGAGGAGATCACCAACTCCTTTTTGGACAAATGCACGGTTCCTAAGTACACGTTTATTGCAGATGGTCAAATTCAAGTAGAAGAAGATTTCCTCATTGGCGCCAAGCCCCGCGCAAAAAAGCCAGAACAAAAGGTTGTACTTAATTCCGAGACAGCTTGGGCCGTGCGGGTGTTAATACGACTCACGCATCCAGTTCGTACATATCTCAAACAAACGCAGGTGAGCCCTAAACTCCATCGCCGACTTTTCATTATGACAGGTAAAGGATTCGGCCATCCTACAGGCGTTAGAACGACAGATATGACTGGCACTAGCCGAACCAAATTTCTCAACGCAGAATCCATGGTTGTAATGTTGGGTCTCACCAAAGCGGATGCGAAATATCTTTCTGACAATCTCAGTGTTAACTCAGCCCGAGACACCAGCATAGTGCTGAAAGTGATAGATCATATGGATCTATCAATCGCGTCGACCGATCTAGACCACGCTTTCTTCGACCTGCGACTTCTGGAGCGTTACGTGCCCAACCTGGTGTTGTTGTGGCTTATGCGCCAGGAAATAATACAGTGGAATACAAGGGTGCTCATCCAAGCGTTAGATGGCCATCCGTCTACAGCTAATTTAGCAGGTTTTGCTACACGCTCGGAGCTTGATCACTACCTCCGCGAAGCCTTGCATTTGCCATACCCTAAACGACCGACGAAGGATATCGGCCCAACTGGCGGCATCGAAGTTATCATCGGCATAGACGCTTGTATAATTGCGATTCTCACGAGCATCGAACAAGCAATAGAGCTAGAACCGACACGCGCAAACCCAGAAGGCATATATTGGGCCGCCTTTTCTGGAGCTATACGTCGATGGATTTATTCATCTGAAAACCCCGATCCATATCTTCAAGAAGTATACGCAGAAGGTTTAAAAGATCGTGATATGGCATTGGTGAAGGATGCTGTATATGCGTAATGTTGTTCCAAGGACAATCGTGCTTGCTCCTTTACCAGAACATTTACGCGTCAAGACAAATGTACATGTTGACGGATTTGTTTCTCCTTGGTTTTCTTGTGAGCATGAAGGCGTCTTGTATTTCAAATTTGGAAAAAAGATTTTCGATATTGATTTGAACATCCCTGTTGGCAACGGCACACTTCTAACTGAAAAATCCAACCATGAGTTGCTTGAGCTAGTTAAACAATGGATACATGAACAACACTTCCCGCGCTCCATTCGAATAAGAAAAATGAAGTTGACCAATGCGAAAAAACGGCTTTGGAGCGTACTTCGGTTGATTGACAAGCTATTTTTGAACGCAAAAACTCTTCGTTTATATGAATACGGGTTCGGACTCGTAACTCCGGGGACTATCAATAGCTACATGAATGAGTTCCTCAAATGTAATAGCTCACACGAGTCTATTTACTCTTGGTCTCAAACCCTGAGCGTATTTATGCTCGATAAAATCAAGGAAGAACAACTCTATGACTTTGAAAATTTCGTCCAAAAAAATCCGATATTTCTAGAGCCCATTCCAGGCGCACAAATGCGTTACTTTCCATTAGATGACCAAGAGATTTTTCGTGCCCGGGTGTGGCTCTACCATAACAATTTTTATCAAATCAAAGAAGGAGAGAGTTGGCCAGGGCACATCAAGACCGCAGCCTTAGTGAAAGAGCTTTATCCACACTGCATTATGGCCGGCCACATGCGCCCACTTCCTTATGAGTTGGAAATACAATCGGTATACGGACATCGTCGTGAGCTGCCGTATATACCTGTTCGTCAGGATAACTCTAGCGCGACTGCATTAAGATATAATGAAGTCCGGAGAGGTTTTATGTCTCAGCGGTTTCTTTCTGAGAGCAAGCTCAAGATCCCCAACCTAAGTTTAGACACCCTCGCAAATAACGACCATACAACACTTCTTGCCCAAGTAGGAAGTTATGTCACTCTACCACACACGATGACCATTGATCTATTACGGAAAAGCATCTTATTTTATGAAGCGCATTCCGACTCCATATTAAATTACTTTTCCATGTTGATTTCAGGTGCTGCTACGGAGGGTCTCACTCCCAATG
Source organism: Pseudomonas yamanorum (assembly GCF_013386765.1). Lineage (GTDB taxonomy): Bacteria > Pseudomonadota > Gammaproteobacteria > Pseudomonadales > Pseudomonadaceae > Aquipseudomonas > Aquipseudomonas yamanorum_A. The sequence continues at coordinate 367,943 of NZ_JACARE010000018.1, read as the reverse complement.
CATATTTCTTAAAAGAAACAGCCGCCAATATCAATGCGCCAATTTCTTTTACAGCCTGGGACTTATGCGCTTCAGCAAAAAAAACTTTCACCCCTGGCGCCGCAGCGCAATCATTAGAGCGTATGCGTAATCTCGAAGGCGCTTTGCAGACATACTATTTATTGTTAGGCTGCATTCAGTATGCAGTAGGGTTTTTTACCGCTCGCCGGCAGTCCGAGCTATTAAACATCAAGTTTAAGAATTTAAATGGTCAAGATAATTGCATTACGACTCTAGTAATGAAAACAGGCATTGGTGAAGCCAGGCTCACTCATGACATCCCTGTCATACCCCTAGTTACACGCATGCTTTCCAGGCTAGAGCGTTTTCATCAAGAATGCGGTTTATCTCCTGAACAAATTAAGAACTCCAATTGCTTTGGAAGATTCTCTTTAAAGCGTAAACCGGGAATCAACAAGCCAGATCCCAAAAAATACAATTGCCACCTGGATATTCTTTGTGATTATTTTCAGACTGACACCTACAATGAAAGACGTTACTACGTAAGGCAACATCAATTGAGAAGAGCGTTTGCAGTAAGTTTCTTTTACTTGAATACGCGCGGCAACCTTTCCGTGCTTAGCTACTACTTTGGACACATGGATTTCAAACAAATTTATCGGTATCTGACGACGGTAGTAGGTAATAAAGAAATGATTGACATCAAATCTGCGTATCTAGCCGAAGAAACTATTACCCAAGGCGCAGCCGTCCAAGACCTCTTGAATAAACTCGGCGTGTTCCCCCCCACTACTGTACTCAAGGTCATCGAGCGACAGCGCCTGGAGAGCTACTATAAATCGCTGATACGAAATGAAAAAATAAAAATTGATACCACTTTTCTCTCAATTGAAGATCGCGATGAGATGCTGATATCAATAACCGTAAGTGAGAGCCAGCATGGCAAATGATAGAAATCTCGATAGAAATATTGCTTCGGCTAGAAATCTGTTAAGGCTACTAATAGACATCCAGGCTGCTCCTTCTGAATACAACTCAGACAATCGACTTCTTGAAACATTGAATACTCAAATTAACTTGGGAAAGCTCAATATACCCGAACGCTCAATTTATTTAAGCTCAATGAGCACTCTAAAGCGGGTTTCAGACAAGCATCTGGAAGGAGGCTTTGCTGAGCTCGACAAGCAGAGAAAGCGTGCGTATGCCGATTTGAGACGATCTCTTCAATCCAGTAATGTTGGAAAAAACAGCAAAGAAGGCCGCAGAATAGACAACCGGGATCGAAAACTTGAGGTATTGATCCTGCGGCAAAATCTTTTTGTAAGGGACGCCGTGATTTTTAGACTCGCTCATCTTCTAGCAACCTGTGCAAAGCAACTTGAGTCATCTACAGGCACTGATTACTTCATGAAAGCAAGAGCCCAAGAACTATATAGACTCGGGTTTAAGGGGTCGAATATTGATGAAAGATAATCCACTCTCCCTCGGCTTGTTGGTTAGAGCTGGGGATGACTTCGGAGTCCCGATTGCAGCCGAAGCAGGATGTAATCCGGTGTTCAGAAAATGTGGTGGCCTAGCCTTGATTTCATGGCCGGACTATTCTGCGTGCTTCGAAGCTAACTGCTGGATTGACGAGTTAAGAGCTGAGGGTCTGGATCCCGTGACCAGTGTTCAGTATGGTTACCAGATTACGTGGGTTCTAAGATATGCGCATGACAACCTCCTGTCATTGCATAATTTCAACGAATATCATTTCGTTAAATTTATGAAAGAACTCAAACAAGAAAGTCGAGCGGCGAGCGACCGTTCACGTTCACCTAAACAGAATGGAGTTATAGGTAGAAAAACCTTAGACTTCCTCGAATTCATAGGGAAACTTTATAATATATTGGACTTAGTAGCCCCGCAGGGGAGGATCCAAGCAGTAAAGAAAATAGTCCAAATACAAACCCCATCCGGCAGACGATTTGTTGAGACATGGTTCCACAGTGAGGTACCTATTGTTAAAAGCACGGTATCTAGCAAGAACAAACTGCTTAGTAGTAACCAGGTTAAAACTATCAAGCATGCGATACGAACGAGCAATTCCGGGGAATATATACGCAGCCGTCAACGAACGGTGTTTTTGGTTCTTGAAGAGACAGGCGCAAGGCGTGAAGAGGCGGCCCCAATTCTAGTGAGTGCCGTTTGGGAAGCAAAAAATATGTTATCTCCGAGTATTCTGCTCAGAACTTCAAAGAGAGGAGGAATATCTACGCGCCTTGTTGAAATAAGCCCTGCTCTTCTCACATTACTAGAGGATTATATAAAATTTGACCTTATGCCTTTTCTAGATTCGAAGAACATGAAGGTCATCGGTAGCACCCCCCTTTTTGCCAGCGCCAAAACTGGAAAAGCAATCCAGCCAAACACCATTACCGCTGAGTTTTCACGATTTAAAAAACTTACTGGCCTTGAGGGAGCTGTCAGCCCGCACATGCTCCGCCATGGATCGGTTACTCAGGACAGGATTGACTACTTCGAAGAGCATCCTAACGAAAAAGCCATAGCTCGCATAATTGGGCTGAAAGGTGTGCCTGAATTTGCACTCCGTTCGATGGAAAAACATGGTCATTCTTCCATCCATTCACAAGTGCCCTATAACCATTTTGAAAAACTCATTAATCTCAAGACGAGCATAGGTGGACTAGATTCTAGGGCGACGTCCGCACTCCGCGCAAATCTGGAAACCATACGCGACATCGCGAATAAGGGGAGCGCAATAAAAAATGACGCTATGAGACTTAAAAAGCTGCTTGATGAAACTTTAGCAATTCTGACGCCGAGCGATGATTAATCGACCTGGGATTTAGGAGATATTCGCGCCAGTTCCCTTACCCAAGTTATCTAGTTTCAGCGTTCAGCTGGAGGTATTTGTGAGTTTTCTCAGAAAACTATTGTTGTTGCTTTTTCGAGACAAAAGAACCGCACGGGAAAAAGCGCAAGAGCAGGACTTTATCTTAGCAGTGAATAGTCTCAAGACTCTTAAGATGACCGACCGGGGCGGCATGTCTATCGATCCCGAAGAGCTTCGAGAGCAGATCATTTCCTCCCGTGAGCAGCTTAAACATCTTGTCCACAAACCAGTAGCGCCTAACACGTCTTTCAAAATGGCGGAGGACGTCCAGGTAGAACAGGAAACGAGTCCCGCCGTTGAGGATGCAATGAGTGCCATGGACTGTATCGAGGTGGTGGCGTGGCGTCGGTTTCAGACCGGCGCTGTTGTGCGCTATGTGTGCCTCCAGTCTACGCGTACCGGTTGTTACGCTGTGGCGACGGCTAGTCTCTTCTCCGGTGGTCAGGAGAGCCTCCCAGGTTGGGTTGACGGCAGTACCAACAGGCAAATTGCGAATGCCCTACAATTCGGTGAGTTCCAGTGGTACGCGATTGTGGGCGAGGCTATGGATGCATGGGACGCAGAGCTCTGATGGCTTCACCGAGATTTCACTGACACCAAGGCCCCCAAGTTGGCGGGTTATACGCGATATCGATGGACGTACTGAGCTCGTACTGCATGTGTTCGAAGACTCTGTCGAGACGTGGATGAGCTTTCGACTCTCGCAGGGCGTTCACTAGCTCCAATAGCTCCCGCCCTTGAGCCACCGGCATTTGGATATCGCAATACACGGTGTCATCGCCGTCTCGTTCCACGTCTCTTCTCCGTCTGCATCAATCCAGCTTGGGCTTACTGCAGGCAGCTCTGTGTGCCTCAAGGTGTTGCATCTCTCTTTCCCAGCAAGCCAGAAATTTATCCCAGTTCGTGGCGTAGGGCCCGTCAGGAACTCTGGTTGATCCGATGCTCGCTTGCAGAAAACGTTCTCGCCAGGGCTGCGGGATAGTCTGCTCCAAGATGATGTCGATGCCGGAGGGGTGATGCTGCACCGGGACACAATCCCGAACCTGGTTGAGCTCAAGCGCCTTGTCAGAATGAGGGGAGTCTTTTCTCTCTAGAAGTTCAAGGTCAGCAAGGATGGATAAGGCATCGAACGCCTTCGAATCGCCTGGAGATATGTTCGCAAGCATCCACAAAGCCTTTCGTCTCTTGGCTTCCAGCTCGCGGAGTTCATCGTCGGGCATGTGAGTTACCTCTTGTTGGCGTTGATGGCATGCCGCCTGCGGCGTCAGGCTGCCGTGAATCGAGCCCCGACAAGGCGTGTCTCGCCCCTGCGGGCTCGCATCCCTCACGCCTGCGCGCTCCGCTTGCTTGGTGTCTGAGGCTCTGGGAAGCATAGATCGCAACGCATCCTACCCTCATGATTCGGAGCTCGGCATCGCTATTCGAAGCGTTCTGTTATCGTTCTAAAAGTAATCTAGTCGCTCTTATTCATCAGCCTTCTGGGAAGCCGGGAATGGACACAACTCGACGCGTACCAGGCAGAGCCTACCAAACGGTTCGCGATCCTGAGCGTCTGCTCATTGAAGAGCGCGCCGAAGCTCTATCTGCTGCAGGCAACCCGCTGCCAGATGATGATCCGGCTAAGTACGCTGAGCGAAGGCTGAAAGAAGCCAGAGCGGCACGACGACTTTCGTGTTCAGATATTTGTCTTTCGTCCTGTGGGTCACAAGGTACTGACAACCAGGAAGTTAAGAGCTACCGCCCCTCATTTTGATCATCAAGGAAGAAAATGAAATACTCATTGCTTGAAGGCGCTCGTGTAGAGGCCACTCCAAAAGCACGTGGTGTTTGCAGTTTTTGTGGTTCCCAGACCGTCGCTAAATGCGGGAACCATGTCGTCTGGCATTGGGCTCATAAACGTCTGGACAATTGCGATCCGTGGTGGGAAACGGAAACGGCATGGCATCGCGATTGGAAGAATATGTTCCCAACCGAGTGGCAGGAAGTTGTGTTGCAAGCGTCCTCAGGGGAGCGACATATAGCAGATGTCCGAACGCCTTCAGGGATGGTCATTGAGTTTCAGAGATCGACGATACATCCTGAAGAGGTCATCGCGAGGCAAAACTACTATCAAAATATGATCTGGGTGATCGATGGCACGCGAACTGAGTTCGACAGGTACAACTTCAGAATGGGTTTGTCAAAAGTGTCGGAGAATGGACTGGCTTCATTTAGCTGGCATTCCCGCAGCAAGCTTTTTGCTCGCTGGTGGGTTTCCAAACCCGTGTTCATCGACTTCGGCCCCGAATTTGGTATATGGCGCGTCTTAAGATTCGATCCGACTCAAAAACGTGGAGTGGTGGCTTACACACCCAAGGAAAAGCTGGTCGAATGGATCACCAACGGCACCACCGATTTTAGCTTCAACGGAGGCCCGGCCTCTGATACATCCGGTACGACGGATCAATAAAAACCGACCAAGTGTCTAGCCGGCATCTCTGTCCTTCGGGCTCCTTGCTGTTCTAGCTCGCAGATCAAACACCTTGAGACTACTTAGGGGCGGGACGCTCATAAGGTGCTCTCAGGGTATGCCTATACCCGCAAGACACTTGCTGATTCATCACTGAGCTATGCTGGGTCGTAAAAAAGGAGTCCATGTAAATGCCCAGTGAATACTCACTGTCAGACGTTCTGGAAAGGATGTACCAGAATCAGCTCGCTCTCGAAGCTGCGCTCATGGAGCTGACGCTCCAGGTGGAAGCCCAGGGGCATGCGGAAGTAGGCGACAACGTCCGTGGTGCGCTTTACACAATTGGGGAGAACGCTGGCCACATAAAGCAGGGGCTGGCCCGTCTCAGAAAGCTTCCATGAGGCAGCCACTGGTCGATTTTGATCTCAAGCGAGTCAGGTGATCAGGACGTCACGGGTACGCCCAATGGCCTCTTTTGGGCCAGCTGGGGTCACCTACGATCTATGAAGCAGCCAAACCAAGTGAATACTTGTTCTACTTAAATGCCGAACTACCCAAATATGATCGGGTTATTTAGGTGAGCTCTTGATCCATTTAAATGCCAAGAATCGTGGAAATTCCCATTTCTTTGGGTATAAAGACTGAACCTTGTTATTAGGGATCGGTTCGGACATGCTAGCCAATTGAAATCCATATTTGGCGAACGTCACTATATATCGCTCAATTGGCCGATGGATGTGCGTGGTTTTAAACTCGGAATCAGATAAAGATATCTTGAAGGGAGCCTTAATCATCAGCTCTTTGCTATAAGAAAACCACGACTCTTTTTCATACCCCCAATATCTTGGCCAAAAGCACGGATGAGGAATGGTAGCTACAAATTCATCGCCTTTTTGTGCCACCCTTGAGAGGGTTTGAGCAAATTTGTCGAGCTGCGGATCTGCCGATAACATCATGGCTGCTAGAAAAACATTTTTCTCGGTTCGTGACTTTAGATGAGTTTCGCAGTCTTCAAAGTCAGAGTTGATGAATTCAATGTTTGAAAAAAATGACAGTATAGATTTCGCAATGTTAATGCTCTGCAACGATGGTTCGACACACACGACTTTTTTAAACCTTGCGGCTAAGCGGCCCGTAAGCTCACCAGTCCCAGAACCGATGTCGACCAAGGTTGCCTCATCATCCTGACCAACAAGTGACTCAACCAATGGAGCCATGACATGAGTAAATGTGATATCTAATCCGTTGAAGATTTGCTGATGCCGTTCTGAGGCAAGGCAGTCCCACTCATTGGCCAATTCTTGGGAGGATATGCTGTCAACGTACGAAAACCGTGAGCTCATAATTGGTTTTCACCTTTTTTTTGAGAAATATTTTTAGCTATTTGCACAAGCTCGTAGGCCAGTTGAAATGAGGGGTGTGCGCCAGAGCTGAACTCCTCAACTACCTGCTTATCTGCTTGCGCTCTTCCAATGGCAACTTTACTGCCGTCCCTACCATAGAATGCGATAGTAAAGCGGGCGCTTGGGTCACTGAGTAACTCCCGGCCATACACATAAATCTGAGCCCCTTTCGTTTCCAGCTCTCTCGAAAAATCAGTATGGTTTGGGAGACAAATTATCAGCTCACCGTTTTCCGCTTTTTCACGCAGCAAGTTCTGTGACTTATCACCTTTTGCCCAACTCATGTCACGAGTCCAAATTGCTACTCGTCCTCCATAGGCTATCCAATGAAGCATGTAGTTGCGAATAGAATCAGGGTCGGATTGTTTAAATACTCTTTTTCCTTCTGCTACATATATCTCATAAGACACTAAAAATATGTACAGAAAAACCAAAACCACCCCGACTATCGATATGACCGACGCTGAGGCCGGGGTTAATTTTTCCACATCCACAAGGGGGTAGACAGTTGCAAGTAACGCAACCATGCTCAGAAAAATAAGAACCAACTTAACAGTTAACGCTAGTACGTTGCGGGAGTGTTTCGGGCGAGGCCATTGCGCTTTTTTTCTAAACATCCTTGTCACCTCAAAGCAAATCCGCTGGAGAAAATTCTTCGTACGTAGCCATTTTGGGCAGTGCGCTGATTTTACAGCATTGATTTTCATAACATCCTGCCCTGTGTTGGTCGCAGCGAGTTTACCGCTTTTTTCTGCACCTGCGATGCTGCGTAGTGCGTCACTGGGGATGAGAGCGGAGGCCTATTCTTCAAGGTAAGAAGCTGGTCGCCCCTAAAAGGGATCAGATTTTCTGATTCTGCATAAAATGCATGACCAAACCAGAAATTAAGAAATCGAATCAGGCAATCCGACCGACGCTCAGCGCTAGAATGACGCCATCACGCAGGCTCGCTGGTTTCTCAGATGCTACGGCCATCTAGGCAATAGACATGCAAACTGAAAAACCTTAGCTTGCTGAAACAAGGGATCAATGGAGCGAAAACGGGATGAATGACTCTTTTTCCAAGCGCAACGGATTTCATCGCACCCAAGAGCGTGAAATCACCATCAGGGAGGATGCGCCTGAGGAGCTGCGTGGGTATTTGGTTCAACTGGCCTACGAGTGCGGATTCAAGCCCTCAGGTCTGCGGGCTATTCTTTGTAAAGCCCTAAAAAAACAGCCTGATTCGAACAACTGGAGCGAATTTCCCAACGTTGACTGGGAGGTGAACAATCTTCTCCAGGAATGTAAGTGGTACAAAGTTTATGACGTGATCGAGCGCATCCAAGCCGATTTGGGTCAGTACAACTACAACCCTGATACTTACGAACATTTTCACACTGAGTTAAATGACTATTTCGTAGAAAATGGCATTGGTTGGAAGCTTGTAGATGGCCTTGTCGAAATTCGCGGCCCGGAATCATTTGAAGTCATCGTAAAGAATGCTCGGGAGACCGAGCGCGCATTCGGCCACGTGACAGCTGGGAAGGAGTTGCACGAAGCAATTGGAGATCTCTCCCGTCGCCCCTCTCCTGATCCAACAGGTGCCATCCAACATGCTATGGCATCATTAGAGTGTGTTGCCCGAGAAATCACTGGTGATGTCAAAGCGAATCTGGGTGACATTCTCAAACGACACAACACCATCATTCCTCCCCCACTGGATCAGGCTGTAGCAAAAGCTTGGGGCTACGCATCTGAAAATGGTCGGCACATACGCGAAGGGCGAGAACCTTCATTCAATGAGGCTGAGTTGATAGTTGGCCTATGTGCCTCTCTCGGTAATTACCTTATTAAAAGTACGCAGGCGGACGAGCCAAATTGAGCACAGGATGGTGATTTCCATCCCTGCTAATGGGCGCGACCATCACTGCAACAATGGTGGAGTGAAATGGTGCTGCCCCTGTGAAATACGTAGAAAATCTCGCAGGCTCGCACGCCCATTACCGTGCTGAAACGTCGCGATCACGTAGCGTGAGTTCTCTGTGGTAAGTACCCAAAATCGACCCTCGCGCTCCGCCTTAATCACGTCAGAAGTCCGGATCAGATGACCATCACCAAACCGCCCATATTGGTCTTTACGGTTGTGACCAAACACGACGCCTAATCCGGCACGAGCCTTTATGGATACTCTGCAGAGATAGGCTGTTATCGGTTTGTCGAAGCCTTGCGCTTGTGCTTTTAGGATTCGTTCGAGATCGAAATCCGTATGTCGTTTTCCATGAAAATTCACATCCAGAGTGTTCAACATAATTGCGCTCCTTTCGCAGCCCGTATGGCGTTACTAGGAAATCCACACGGAAACATCTGCGCTGATATCGTGTGGGATTCTTGGTAAATCTCAGGCTGTACGAATCATGTTCGCGTGATAGATCGGACGAAGGTTGCTCAGTGCATCAGTGTTGAAGCCAGGTTGGTGAGAACTGTGATACTTGGAGCCGTTCTCCACATCTAGAAGGCACACAACACACTCGTTTTGGTCTTCGCCAAGCGTCACCTTGGTCAGTGCTTCCATGCGCCATCCTGCGGAGCCATTCATATATGCCGGCGTGACCACCTGAACGTCGGTGATGATCGTCTCCTCGTCTTGTGCAATCAGCACCTGCTGTAGTCGAGGTTCACTGTCGATCATTAGAACCACTTCTGTGGTTTGGCCCTTGTGCTGAGCCTGGACGGTGACGTGATACCAGTGATTTCGAAGAACTTTGGATACCTGATGCCATTGGTACTGGCCTTCACCAAACATCCCCGGCATGCCAAGCATATCGGCGTCGTGTGTTCTAAACATTGTATTTCCTGAGCCTCAAAGGGCTCCGTTACGAAGCGCATGTTAGAAGAAGGAAAATACTTCCTTCAGGCTGGCAGGCTGTTCATGGCCAGGGCCGATCAAGACATAGACAGTGTTCCTCGTTTCGAACACGACCCCGTCGTGGAAACCGGTGCACATGCTTGAACGAACCCAATCCCCCCTCTCGAAACGACCTTGGCTATCCTCGACCACGTTGTGAGCAAAAACGATCATTGGGAGCTGGCCCACTGCATGCAGTTTGGCGAGTTCGTCGGGAGTTACTTCGATTCGAAATATTGTCCAGTCTCTGACTAGGCAGTAGGGCTTTCTAGGAAATTGTTCGACTGATAAAGCTCGTGCCTCGGAAGTACCTAACAAGCCCTCAAGGGGCGTTCTCGGCCCTTTCATAAAGTCGGGCTCTTGGACGCTAGCCATAGGATTTACCTCAATTAATAACCCGGAAATTGACAATTCAACCCCGCTTGTTGGCGCTCGCCCCTCGCAAAGAGTCTCTCCGCACGGCAGCTGCGTTGGCTTGGAGGCGTCAATCGAATCGCGGGAAGCCAGCCTGAAAGCGCTGATCGCACCATAATACGGATGATAGTCCGTGTTATGGTTCTCCGCAATATGGCCTTATCCTCGATTTACTTGGGGAAATGTAATGGAGGCCGCAGAAGCCCTGGCTGTAGTAGTACGAGCATTGCGAAGAAGAAAGGGTTTTACGCAGGAAAACCTGATCACGATTGACCGTTCCTACTGGGGCCGGATAGAGCGTGGAGAGGTGAACATCACGATTGATGTGCTCATTCGTCTTGCAGCGCTGCTGGAGGTGGAGCCGGCCTCGCTGATTCTCATGGCGACGTGTCTACAGTCCGATGAGCCGTTTAGGGAGGGGCTAAAGCGTCTGAATAAGCAGCTAAATAGGATTTCGAAGGACAGGATTGATCAGGAGATGGAGTCATTAGCACAAGCAGGAAAGCTGCCGCCTGGTCGACCTGTCCGATCCGATGCGGCGCAAAAGGCGGCGGAGGCTAATCGCCTGAATAGTGAGGGCGTTCCGGTCGCTGAGATCGCGGAAGCGCTGGGACTGTCGAAGACCACTGTTCGCAGATATCTTAAAACAACCACATCCGAGCAAACTGATTCCGAATGATTTTTCAACGACAAGCTCCCGGCTAGAAATGTCACAGGAAGGACTGCTTTGGAGAATTGCATAGGAACACCTTGGCCCAACGGATCTTCATCAGGTTATAGGCGCGACATGGGCGGATGTCCGGTTGACCGTTAGTAAAACAGTATCTATTCCGTTCATGCTGAGCCTTTAGCGGATAGACGATTCGACAAAGGAGGTCGGTAATGCGAGAAAGCGGCGAATTGGAAAAGGGGCGGCTTGAGCTGTTACGTAATGATCTGGCCAAAAGATTAGTAGGATTTTCTAGCGACGCTCCTACCATTGATATCTACGAACTGAGCAGCTCGCGATTGCATCGTGAGGATTTTCCAGTGCCGGAAATGCTCTTGCTTATGCTGCGAAATTTTCTGGGTTGGAAATGGTATGGGCCTCGCGAGAAGGTTCGCTGGACAGTCTATGGCACATTCAGTGGAGAGCCAATCGCCATTGAGCTCGGCAAATTCGGCCTTAACTTGCTCAGCTCGCTAGCCCTGAATAAGAGTAGAAAGCGTATCGAGGGGCAGCTCAAAAGCGCTGTAAACATTGTCGAGAAATTCCTCAAACCGGTGCTCGAACGGCAGGTTTCTTCAGGCAATGTGACTATCGGCAATCACCTCAATGAATTCGTGTCACGTTATGAGTTTTTCCGAGGCCAAGCAGAAAAAGCGTTTCGACGTGCCAAGCGTAAAGCTAAGGAAAAGCTCAAGGAAGGGCACGAATTTCCTCAAGGCTTCATTTCTACGCTTATGAATAGCTACAACCGGAGCATAAAGGCGCAGCAGGAAGGCTTTTATCACTCGGTTGCCATGGTTGATGCATATTTCAGCGCCTTAGAGCATAGATTGAATTTGCTCCGTGCCTTTACCGGCGTTCCTTTGCCTGAGGATGGTTTCAAAGCCTTCATGTCTAAGACTTGGAATGAGAAGCTCGACGAGCTTTTAGGAGCAAATCCATCGCCTAAAGCACGGAAAACGCTTCAGGGAATGCGAGATATCAAGGAACGTATTCGTAATCCATTCGCCCACGGTGGTTACGAAAATGATAAAGGGGCGTTGCATGTGCATATACCGAGCATCGGAACCGTTCCTGGGAATATGACAAAATTTGGCAAAAGTGCCCGGTTCTCTTTGATCCCTATAGGGGCCAATGATCACGAGTTAAATTGCGCCATCTTCGATGATGTAGACAAGTTGCTATCCATGGGGCATCTCGCCGGCGCCTACCGGCTGATGGAGGCTGGCATTGACCCTTCGTTCGACGAAGAATCGTTGCAGTCTTACAAGGAGGCAACCTCGGGCGGGGAGGAAGCGTTGGAGAGGTTTATCGACCACTGGAGTCATCTGTGGGAGCTTCACACCAACATGGACTACTAGCGCCTGGAGGGACAGACACTCGTTACTATCAGACTCCCAATGGCTGCGTCGGTCTCTAAAAGGGCAGGTCTTCATCTCGTATCCCTTCAGGCTCCTCTGGAGTTTGTGGTGTCAGCGCTTGATAGATACTTTCAAGGCGAATCTGTAACTCATCAAAGGTGACCACAAGCACATCCTTGAGCCCATTTCGATATTGCTCAAAAGCTTCCTGCTTATCCTCTTCTTCCGGAGTGCGGCCAATTATGATGATGGCCGCAACTGCATGTGCGTGAACACGCTCTTTGAAGCCACGCGCTAGGCTATCTATCTCGCGCTGTACGTTGCTTCGCTGACTGACGATCTGGGCGACCGATCCACTCAGTTCGAAGGACGGGATATAGGTTTGCCGGTACTGTCTCCCCAATAGATCATGCTGGGGATGTTTGATCTCGATCAACGCAAGGTTGCCGGTAGCCTTGGCTGCCATTAGGAAGTCGGAATACTGCCCACCCCGACCACTAAAATTCTTACCGCCTACGTAGGGTTGGTCGGCAACTTTCTTAACGGGGTATCCAAAGGCCATGTCGAGAATAAATGGGTTTCCGCTGAGGAAGCTCTGCCATTTCGGCTCCGCAACGTTGCTTTCCATCATTTTTTTATAGACGTCAATGAGCTGGCCAAGGGTGACCAGTTCAATCTCCGCCTTCAGGTTGTAGAGAGTGTGTGGTGCGGATTTCGCCAGGGTAGGGACGCTCTGTTGCGCCAGCTTGACTGCCTGCTGCTGATCATTAGATGAAAGAGTAGGCGTCGCCGACCCCAATGAAACTAAGCTAGCAAGCAGATCCGGAGGTAGCTTTCGTGCCTTGGCTGGGTACAGCTCCGGCGCTGCCTGATACAGCAAGCTGGTGTAACAGACGAGTTTTTTGTCCGCTGCAGTCTCTCGCTGATGTCGCTGCGTCAATCGATCCAAGCTCTTCTTCAGACGGTCAAGAAGATCAACTCCAATGTAGAACTCGTTGCCCTTAACCTTTGCAGCGTTGCTACCAGTACCGCCGTGCAGGATGAGCGTGTCCACTCCCTCCAACGGACTCAGCGCGTTTACTAGGTATCGGTATTCGTAATGAAAACCTAGGCCGTATCGCCAATCCTTTGATAACCCAGCTGGTATACCGCTAAGCAGCTCATCGACTTCGTACTCATCGGTCGGATGTGTATAAGGTTGGTAAACGGGTCTGGTAATGATGATCGAAGTGATGGCTTCGTACTTGGGCTGAGCGTATTCAGGATGTTCAGACCGAGCATTGATGGGATAAAGAGTCAGATACTCCGGAGCCACCTCCAAAATCAGATGCCAACCAGGCGCATCATCTAACAGAGCGACATCGCTGTAGTAGACACGAGACGTCCCATAGATCTCGTCGCTAATCGACTCATACTCCTCTCCTAATTCGACGGCCTTAAGCTCCTCCTCGGTCAGCACCACTGCGTCACTAAGATCAATACGAAGGAAAGGCCCTCCGTCGGTGCGCTGCTGCATGGCGTATTGAGAGGGGCGCATAGAAGGCATTGGCGATCATCCTTGGTCGTAGGGCATCTTTATAGATCGATTTGGAACTAGGGATGTAATTCCACGATAGGCGACTAGCCATACCCATCTAAAAGGGGATTGGGTCGTCGAATAGTACAGATGCTTTTCTCGGCACTTGCGGAACGATCAAGGGCGACACCACGAAGAGATTGACGATGTCCTCTCTATCCATGAAGAGGATCTGACTCCGCTTGGATTGATCGAGCTTGCCACCGATCCAGTTTCTAGCAGCCTTGGTGATTTCTCCACCCGCGACGATGAAAGCGTGATCGACCAAGACGCGTTTGCTGAGCTCTGAATCAAAGATTTCGTGGCCCAACATCATCAGCACCTGGTTATGGATCTCGGCGACGTTGGCTTGTCCTCCCTTCGTCACTCCGGAGGAATCTAGTTTTCCCTTCTTCACTTGGATGCCAAAGTAGATGACGTGCTGGGTGGGAAGCGTGAACTTCATCCAGATGTCTTTCCCATACTCCAAGGCTTTGTCTTTGTGCCCTGCAGATGTGATCCGAGCGAATCCTAACTGCCTGAACAGAGGAAGCAGGACATGCTCAATCAGATCGTCCTCTGAGCACTGATCAAGGTACAAGATCAGCTGATTTTTCTTCTCAATTTCTGCGGCAGAAAGAGGACGGTGGGGGCTCGCGGATTCATTTCCTATTGCGCCGGTGCGGCAGTGACGCAGATAGCACTGGTCGTCATCTGCAAAGAATGCCTCAAAGCCCTCGCGCTTGATCGCTCCGTTTATTGCCATGAGCGCGTTCAAGCGGGGCGGCTTCTCGTTGAAGGCATCTTCATTATCCATGAGAAGGCGAATCACACGGAGCATTGCATCTGGTGGCATCAACGGATTTGAGCTTGGAAAATCCAGGATTTTTTGAAGGACATCCGCAACCCAGAATCGGCGCGTTGAGCCGTCATGGACGAAATCTGTGTCGGCGTCCCTGAAGAACCGAGTCAAGTTGGGGCCGGTGAGGTAGCGGAAATAGCCTTCTGTGTTGTCCCCGCAGATTAGCTCCGCGACTTGCTCTGTCGTGCGCGCTTTCCATTTCATGCTTCGCCCCACTCTTCAGCCCAATCCAAATGGTTGATCCGTGCTCTGATCAGGATAACCCGTTCCCTCGGTACATTGGCGCAAACATGCCGGCAATAATCCTGGCGTCGAGCAAGGCGTGGTGAGGCAGTTCCTTACCCTCGCTAGTCGGAGTAAGTGTCGTTGCGTCAGTAGGAAAGTTACGAACGATTCTGGGCCATCGCCCGCCGTCATAGACTAGATCGCAAAAAAGCTCCCAGTCGTACTGGGGAGCATCAGTGACGATCTCGACCTCCTTTTTGAACGACGTCAGAAACCTGAGCAGCGACATCCTGGCTTCAACAATGGGCAATGCGTAGCTCCCACCCCACAGCTGCGGAAGCACGATTTCCTTAACGAAATCACTGCAGTCTTCTTCTTGCCAAGCATCGAGCAATTCCACGTAGAATTCGCGCCCATCCTCAGCCACCAATGCGAGTGATATCAGCTTCGCAGCCGCCGAGAGCTGGGAAAACTCGCAATCAAGAAAGAGCCTCACTTGTTAGAACTCCGTAATGACTAGGGCTCGCCTGGATATGGCGCAGGAAGGTCAGCTATGGGAAATGGCCCTCGAGCATCTTGGCTCAGACGGACTCCTCCAAGCGGTCATAGAAATGTGGAGCCGCGCCGCCCCTCCACCCAGACCATTGGTTGAACACCTGTCCAACAATGAGGTGAGTCAGGACGTCTTGAGCATACTGAAAATTGCCCAGCAGCGGGTAGGTGCCATCGTGCCAGGTCGAACGCCTGATGCAGGCACAGTCACGCTGTACGCTCGTCACGCTAGCAACTTAGTTGATGGGCTCATTACACTGCTGCCAAAGGCGCAGCTTTCGCGAGCCTTGCGAGGCTCTTGTATTGAAATCGAATTGGGGATTTGACGTCTCCGCAGGCTCCCCGAACACCGGTCAGCAACAATCCTATTAGAACTTGCCCAGCGAAATGCGTCCCTTTGAGATGTTCTATGAGCTCTGATTTAACTGAAGAAGAAATGCGTCATGCCCTTTTCGGCACACCTCAGCCAGAGGAGCAAGTTTCTACGTCGCTAGTGCCGGAGCCCGTGGAAGAAGTTGTGCTCGCCAAACCGCTGGTCGCTCCAGCAGCGAAGAAGAAAGTGGCAAAAGCATTTACGCCTAGGCTGAAGGTCACGCTTCGGGTTGGAAACGAATTCGAGGGGAAGATGCATGAGTTTATCCACGAGGCCGACACGTTGAGCTCGTTGCTTGCTGAGCAGGAGGCTGTGAAGGCTGCTAGGAAAAAGTACAAGTATGTGGAAGTGGTATCGGTTAAATCGATGTAGACGCGCCAACTAATCTGGTTGGGCGAAGGGTCGACCCCTGCCTGGATCATTGATCAACCATCTTGCCTGGCCGAAGGGGCCTTCAGATCGCTCGCGTGTAACTGCTCTTGATGCCATTGGCGCTGATGCTATAGGATCAGAACAGGAGATGGCATTCCTCCTTTAACCGCCTTCGTGCTGATGATGCCTACGTGAACCCTGGACAGGGTGCGTAGGTGTGCCTCCCTGTCCTCCAATTTAGGACAGGATATGATCTTACCCTTCGAGTCTCGATTTCTTCTCTGCACCTGCCCTCCGCCTGTTATTCCATTCAGGTCTGATGAGGTGGGCTCGCCATGCTGAAGTCATTAATCGTCATCGCTGTTGGCGCTTCACTTGGAGCTTGGTTGCGTTGGCTCTTGGGGATGAAGCTGAATGCTCTGTTCCCAACGATTCCTCCAGGTACTGTGGTCGCGAACATGGTTGGGGGTTACATCATCGGCTTGGCCATCGCCTTCTTGGCCGCATCTCCGACCCTAAGCCCAGAGTGGCGTCTCCTGATCATCACGGGCTTCTGTGGTGGGCTTACCACCTTTTCCACATTTTCAGCCGAAACGGTTGCCTTGATTCAGGAAGGCAGACTGCTCTGGGCGCTCGGCTCAATTTCGTTGCACGTCGTAGGTTCGTTAGCGATGACTGCTGCCGGGCTTCTGTCCTACCAAATGATTGGTACTCGCTGAGGAGATCGAAATGAAAGGCTTTATGGTCGTTTTCTTTACTCAACAAAACCGTCGCTATCAGGGAAAGATGCTAGGCGAATGGATCGTCGACGTGGCTAAAGAAATGGGTTTGCGAGGCGCCACGCTCTGCACTGGAATCGAAGGGTTTGGGCACACCGGAAAACTGCATTCATCGCACTTTTTTGAGCTGGCGGATCAACCCACGGAGATTCGCTTGGCAATCACGGAAGATGAGGCAGAACGGTTGTTCACACGACTGGACTCCGAGGAGATATCGGTGTTTTTCACTAAGACGCCAATCGAGATGGGCACCCTTGGAAAAACGCCTTCCAGCGCAGCCCCCTCCACAACTTCGGAGCTATGAACATGAGCTACGCGGACATCCCAGCTGGCAAAGCCATCCCCGATGACTTTTTCACCGTTATCGAGATTCCTGCAAACCACACTCCGATCAAGTACGAAGTGGACAAGCCAAGTGGGCAGATCTTCGTTGACCGCTTCCTCAGCACACCGATGTTCTATCCGGCCAACTACGGGTTTATCCCGAACACGCTGAGCGACGATGGTGATCCGCTGGACGTCCTGGTGGTTTGCCCTTATCCCGTCTCACCTGGCGTTGTCATCCGCAGTCGCCCGGTGGGTGTGATGTACATGACGGACGAAGCTGGTGCGGATGCCAAGGTGATCGCAGTGCCTCATGAAAAACTCAGCTCAATGTACAGCGATGTAAAGGAGTGCTCAGACCTCCCTGCGTTACTCCTCGCACAGATCCAGCATTTTTTCGAAAACTACAAGGCACTGGAGCCGGGTAAGTGGGTGAAGATGGGGCGTTGGGGGAGCGCGGATGAAGCGCGGGAAGAAATTCGCAAGTCGGTAGCAGCGTATATCCCCAAATAGGCTTACTCCAGATTGAAATGCCACAGTCGGAGGATCGCGCTGAGGTGCGGGCATTTATGGTGGGTTTCAGTTGCTTCAATCATCAAATATCCGGGGAACCACACGCCTGTAAGGAATGATCAATGTTCGCTCGCCTATTGAGGATATGCGCTTGGAGCGTGCTCCTGAGTTTCGTGAGCGAGCCTCTGCCGGGGAACAGGCTGGAGGCTGATTAGGGCTTGGTGTAAATCGTTACAGGCTATGTGCCCTGCCGCGTTGGTAAACCTCGGATGTTAAAATAATCGCTTTGGATCAAAGCGTAAGGACACTGATGACTCACAGCAGAACTCCCGCAGAAACCCCTAGAGCAGCCGCGATCCTGGCTCGCTTCCTATCGTCGGAATCCGCTGGCGGTCTCGTACTGATGGGCGCAGCACTCGCGGCCTTAATTGTGGCTAACTCGCCTCTCTCGCAAGGTTATTTTGCCGCCTTGCACAGTGTCTGGCTGGGCATGTCTGTGGAGCATTGGGTCAATGATGGCCTGATGGCTATCTTCTTCCTGATGGTCGGCCTTGAGATCAAAAGGGAGGTTCTGGCAGGCGGGCTATCCACTTGGGGCCAGCGTGCCTTGCCGGGATTTGGTGCTATAGGCGGCATGGTGGTGCCTGCGCTGATCTACATCGCAATCAACTGGGGGAATTCTGAGACCTTGAAGGGGTGGGCTATCCCTGCCGCTACCGACATCGCGTTCGCCCTGGGCGTCTTGTCGCTCCTAGGTAAGCGAGTCCCTACGTCGCTGAAGGTCTTCCTCGCCGCCTTGGCGATCATTGACGACCTGGGTGCTGTAGTCATCATCGCCTTTTTCTACACCACCGGTCTTTCCATGCCGATGTTGCTGGCATCGCTCGTAACCCTGGTCATTCTGATCGCAATGAATCGATTGGGCGTCAGACGATTATTCCCTTATTTGCTGGTCGGCGGTGTGCTGTGGTTCTTCGTGCTGCAGTCGGGAGTGCATGCCACCCTTGCGGGTGTCGCTGTAGCTCTGTGCGTCCCAATGGGCAAGCCTGAAGAGGAAGCCCGGTCTCCACTGCTATTCCTGGAGGAAAAGCTGCACATGTGGGTTGCGTTCGCTGTGGTGCCGATTTTCGGCTTCGCCAATGCGGGCGTTTCACTGGCAGGTATTTCCATGGAGAACCTAGTCGATCCGGTTCCTCTGGGTGTTGCGCTGGGCTTGTTGGTGGGCAAGCAGATTGGCATCTTCCTATTGGCTGCTCTTGCCATTCGTATGGGCCTGGCCAAACTACCAGAAGGCAGCAATTGGGCACAGCTTTACGGCGTTGCGCTCCTGTGTGGCATCGGCTTCACCATGAGCCTGTTCATTGGCAACTTGGCGTTTGCTGGATCAGCTCACCTGATTGACGAGGTAAAAGTCGGCGTGTTGATCGGTTCGACCTTGGCTGCAATCGGTGGAGTCCTGATTTTGCGTCGCAGCGCTGCGCCTGCCGTTGCCACAGCCACTCTATCGAGGTGATTAGAAAATGAGCTGACAGCAGAATTTCTCTCCATCAGAATTTCTGCTGTAGGAGCACCGTCTAACGAAGTGCCATCATTTTGTCGTTAGGATCACGATACAGTGTGCGACGGCATATCGAAGCCGAGATATGCCGGTGAGGGAGGCCGTCGTATTTGGTGTTCTATAGCAGTCATGTGGGGAGTAACGAATCTTGTCAGCCGAGGGACGTTCAAAGGGTGTTACGACTGAGTCCCCATGGATGGTATTTCTGGTATTCCTGCGCCTAGGTCTCACTTCTTTCGGAGGCCCGATTGCACATCTAGCTTACTTTCGCGAAGAATTCGTTGCCCGACGCCAATGGCTGAGCGAGCGCAGTTATGGGGATTTGATTGCCCTGTGCCAATTCTTGCCGGGGCCCGCCAGTAGCCAGGTTGGCATAGGTATAGGACTTTCTCGTGCCGGATTTCCAGGAGCAGTCGCTGCGTGGGCAGGTTTCACATTGCCTTCGGCAATAATCTTGGTTTTATTCGCTCAGGGTATGTCCGCGTGGGGAGGCGCGTTTCCGAGCGGTCTTTTGCACGGTCTTAAAATTGTCGCGGTGGCTGTCGTTGCTCAAGCCGTCTGGGGAATGGGCCGTAGTCTTTGCACTGATGCCCCTCGAATAACCGTCGCCGTGTTTGCGGCTTATGCTGCAATGCTTTGGCCACATGCTTGGGGGCAGATCGGCGTGATTTTCTTCGGTGCCGTCATAGGACTAATGCTCTTCAAAACCGATCAAAGCCAGACTACTGAGTCTTTGCCGATACCGGTGAGCAGGAAAGTCGGTGTGGTGTCGTTGCTGCTGTTCTTCGGCCTGTTAGCTGGCCTGCCATTGCTGGTTCAGTTGTGGCCCTCACAAGCGTTAGCTGTGGTAAACGCCTTTTTCCGCGCCGGGTCATTAGTTTTCGGAGGTGGGCATGTTGTGCTGCCGTTGCTTCAGTCGGCGACCGTGCCGAACGGATGGGTAGCCAATGACACGTTTCTTGCCGGATATGGCTTAGCACAGGCCGTACCAGGCCCACTTTTTACCTTCGCAGCATTTCTTGGCGCGTCCATGAATGCCCAACCTTCTGGTTGGCTCGGGGCTACCGCGTGCGTCGTTGCAATTTTTGCTCCTTCGTTCTTGCTCGTAATCGGCGTGTTGCCATTTTGGGAGCAACTGCGGAAAAGCTTACGCACCCAAGCCGCACTTTCAGGCGTAAACGCAGCAGTTGTAGGCCTTCTCCTGGCAGCCTTGTATAACCCAGTCTGGACGAGCGCCATATTGATTCCTACAGATTTTGGCTTGGCGCTGATAGCGCTTGTGGCTTTGATGTTCTGGAAGGTTCCTACATGGTTGGTCGTCCTGGCGGGAGGTCTTATCGGATGGTTACTCAGCATTTTATTTTGAGGTCGGCTAAGCGATGCCGTCAGGACGGGTCGCTTAGCGCACGCTTACAGTGTTCTGCGTTGTTGATGCAGCCGATGAATTTGATGAGCCGAAGGTGCAGAACTGAGAACATGCATTGCGACCTGAATTTTAGATTTCACACAGCTCGTTTTTTTCAAATGGGCTAATGGCGAAACTGATCCGGGAAAGGTAATTTTCAAACTTTTATTCAGGGACGACTCACATGCCTGTCAGAATTCGAGCTGCAGTGGTTACAGATGCACAGGCAATCCAGCGCATTTATGCTCCCATAGTTTCGAACACGGCGATCTCATTCGAAGAGACCCCGCCAAGCGGTGAGGAGATTGCTCAGCGGATAGCGACGACACTTCAGACGTATCCCTACCTAGTGGCCGAAGAAGGTGGGGAGATCGAGGGCTACGCCTATGCCAGCCAGCACCGCGCACGTCCAGCCTACCGGTGGGCGGTGGACGTGACGGTGTACGTAGCTGAATCGGCTCGCCGTCAGGGCGTTGGCCGTGAGCTCTATGAGACTTTGCTTCCGATCCTTGAAAAACAGTGCTTTCGTGCAGCTTACGCCGGAATTGCTCAGCCCAATGAAGGCAGTGTGGGTCTGCACGAGTCGCTGGGATTCGTCCACATCGGTACATATCCGGAGGTTGGCTTCAAGCTTGGGAAATGGCACGACGTCGGCTACTGGCGGCTCGGACTGTGCCAGGCAACTCCGCCACTGGAGCCTATTCTCTTCCCCGATCTTGAAGTCGTATAAACAGTAGGCGCACTCGATTTGCTTCGCGAGCCATCAGGCTTCGCTTGTGAGATAGCTTTGGACTTGGTTGACTACATCTCGAGCGGAGCGGGTCACTCCGATCAATGTAGCGGAGGCTAGCCCCGTCCAATCGCCGTAGCCCACCAGCCACAGATTAGGTGAAGCAACACTCCGGTTTTCATTCACGGCGACTTTACCGTCATCGTCAACGATACCCAGGTTGCCCAGGTGGTCGAGCGCTGGAGAAAACCCAGTGCACCAGATGACGACATCCACCGCTGTTTCGTCTCCTTATGACCAAACAACGCCTGTTGAAGTGAAGTGCGTGAATGGCCGTACTGCGCTCAATACACCGCGTTCACGAGCGTCCTTCACCGATGGCACCATTACGATGTCGCCCAGCCCCCCAGCGGGTTGTTCAGGCTCCACACCTTCCTGTTGCGCCTTCAATCGAGCAGTAGCTCGTTCGAACAGGACGCGCCCATCAACCTCATCAGGTAGAAACTTTGGAGCCTTTTGAGTTACCCAGATTGCCTGAGCCACTTTAGAAACCTCGGCGTAAATCTGGGCTCCCGAGTTGCCACCACCCACGACAAGGACGGTTTTCCCCTCAAACTCATTCGGCCCAACGTAATGAGCGGAATGAAGCTGCTGCCGTACGAACAACTCCTGTCCGGCATAGCTAGGGGTAAATGGGCGGCTCCAGGTGCCTGTTGCACTGATAACCGCCTTGGCATCCCAGTTTCTATCCCCGGAGACAACCCGTAATCCTTCTTCGATTTTTTCGACACGGGTCACCCTGGTGGATCGGATGATGGGGAAGTCATATCGACGCTCGTACAGAGTCAGATAGTCGATAACATCATCACGGTGAGGCGTTTCTTCTGATACGGCAGGCATCGGCCAGCCCGCAATCGAGCTCCATGCCGATGGAGAGAAGAGTCGCAGCGAGTCCCAGCCATGCCGCCAGGCTCCTCCTGGTGCCGACTCCGCATCGAGCAGCACGTAAGACAAGCCTGACCGCTTCAAAAAATAGGCGACTGTCAGCGCTGATTGACCACCGCCAATGACCACAACATCAAGTTTCGAATTCTGACTCACCAGCATCCTCCAGGCTCAATCGCGGCACCTCACCGTTGTCGTATCAGACTCTGCGACCGTGCTCATCAATGACGACTTGTCCGTCTTCTTTGACGAAGCTGCCGCGCTGCTCCTGCGGTAGAAGGTCGAGGACTGCCTCTGACGGACGACACAAGCGTGTACCCAAGGGCGTCACGACGATGGGGCGATTGATGAGGATAGGGTGAGCCATCATGGCATCGATGAGCTGTTCGTTCGTCAGCGATGCATCGCCCAATCCCAGCTCTTCGTACGGAGTGCCTTTGATACGCAAAAGAGCCCGCACTCCGATACCCATATCCTCTATGAGTCTGACAAGTGTGGTGCGATCAGGCGGGTTCTTCAGGTACTCGATAACCGTCGGTTCTTCCCCGCTGTTACGGATCAACTCCAAGGTGTTGCGAGAGGTGCCGCATTCGGGGTTGTGGTAGATCGTGATCTGGCTCATATCGCTTCCTCGTACTGACGTTAGATGGAGCGCTGGTTGACGCGTTTGGAAAGCTCTTCGGCGGACTCTTTACGCTCGGAGTACCGATCAACCAAATAATCCTGGCGATCCCGCAACAGCAGGGTGAACTTCATCAGCTCTTCCATCACGTCCACGAGACGGTCGTAGTACGAGGACGGCTTCATACGACCTGCCTCGTCGAACTCGGTAAATGCCTTGGCAACCGAAGATTGGTTTGGGATGGTGAACATCCGCATCCATCGGCCCAGTACGCGCAGCTGATTAACCACGTTGAAAGATTGCGAGCCACCGCAGACCTGCATCACTGCAAGGGTCTTTCCTTGCGTAGGTCGTACAGCACCTATCGCCAGCGGAACCCAGTCAATTTGGGCTTTGAATACTGCACTCATGGAGCCGTGACGCTCAGGGGAGCACCACACCTGCCCCTCAGACCATTGCATCAGCTCGCGCAGCTCAGCGACCTTGGGATGTGTATCGGCGGCGTCATCCGGAAGCGGCAGACCCGATGGGTCAAAGATCTTGGTTTCAGCGCCAAACTCATTCAGCAGGCGTGCCGCCTCTTGCGTGACTAACCGGCTGAATGAGCGCTCTCGCGTTGATCCATACAGCAGAAGAATGCGAGGTTTATGGAGCGAAGGCGTGCGAGGCGACAGTTGCTCCAGCGACGGAATGTCGATCAGGTCGGCGTGTACGTTCGGCAATGTGTCTTGCATAAAAACTCCTACGGCGGCGCCAGGTTGGACACCGCCTCGGTTGATCTTTAAAGCGAACCGATGCGATCCAGTTCAGCTTTCAACTGTTCAGCGCTGATGATCTTCAGTGGCAGCGCAAGAAATGCGCTCACGCGCTCGTGAATTTTGGCCAGTGTGGCTTCAAACGCTGCGGTGATCTCGGCTTCCGACCCGCTAGCCTCAGACGGGTCGGCCAGCCCCCAATGCGCTTTCAAAGCGGGCCCGAAGAAGATTGGGCATGCCTCACCCGCAGCCCGGTCACAGACAGTGATCACGATGTCTGGAGGCGAGCCTTCAAAAGCATCCGAAGCCTTGCTGCTCAAGCCCGCCGTGGAGATACTCGCCGCCTCCAGCGTTTGCAATGCCCGTTGATTCACCCGGCCACTGGGAAAGCTTCCTGAGCTGACGGCTTCTACACCCTCGGGCGCCAAGTGGTTGAAAAGCGCCTCGGACAGAATGCTGCGGCAGCTGTTGTGGGTGCACATGAACAAGACTTTCATCAGAAGATTCCTTGATTCAGAAACTGAGGCGCAGTGCCAGGGCGGACAATGTGGCGACGAGGATGGGCACGGTCAGCACGATCCCGGTCTTGAAGTAATAACCCCAACTGATCGTTATGTTTTTCCGGGCGAGCACGTGCAGCCACAACAGAGTTGCCAAGCTCCCAATTGGGGTGATCTTCGGGCCCAAATCGCAGCCGATGATGTTGGCGTAAACCATCGCTTGCTGGACTACACCATCGACTTCAGCGGCATGAATGGATAAGGCGCCTACCAGAACGGTGGGCATGTTGTTCATGATCGAAGACAGCAACGCTGTTAGCAGCCCTGTACCAAGGGACGCGCCCCAAACGCCATAACCGGCGAACACGTTCAGGAACTGCGCGATGTGGTCGGTCAGGCCGGCGTTCTTCAGGCCATAAACAACCAGGTACATACCCAAAGAAAAAATCACCACCTGCCATGGCGCCTCTTTGAGCACCTTGCCTGTGTTGATGGCGTGGCCACGAGCCGCGATGACGTAAAGAATGAATGCACAGACCGCTGCAATGGCGCTGATTGGCACCCCTAATGGCTCAATGACAAAGAAGCCGATCAGCAGTAGTGCCAGCACCCACCAACCGGCTACAAAAGTGGCCCGGTCGTGGATCGCCTCGTCCGGATTGTCCAGTTGGTTGAGGTCATAGGTCTTTGGTAGATCTTTGCGGAAAAACCACAGCAGCATGGCTAATGTCGCCGCCACGCTGACGATGTTTACCGGCACCATGATCGAAGCATATTCGTTGAAGCCGATATCGAAGTAGTCGGCAGAAACGATGTTTACCAGGTTGGAAACCACCAGCGGTAAGCTCGCCGTATCAGCGATAAAACCGGCTGCCATGACGAATGCCAACGTAGCCGCAGGAGAAAAACGCAACGCCAGCAACATCGCGATCACAATGGGTGTGAGGATCAATGCTGCTCCGTCATTGGCGAACAGGGCCGACACCGCTGCGCCCAACAGGACGATAAATGCGAACAGCTTGCGCGTGCTCCCGCCTCCCCATCGGGCCACATGCAGCGCAGCCCACTTGAAAAAACCTGCCTCATCAAGCAGCAGACTAATGATGATGACCGCGATGAAAGTCCCAGTGGCATTCCAGACAATGCGCCAAACCTCTGGTATGTCGGCAAGGGTAACGACACCTGCCAGCAACGCCACGATGGCACCGAACATCGCACTCCAGCCAACCCCAAGCCCCTTGGGTTGCCAGATGACAAGGACGATGGTGGCGATAAAGATCAATACGGCAATCAGCATTTCATTAATCCGGTTAGGCGTGACTCAGCTACACACGGTTTGGTTGATCGGACGGTCGTTCATGCCGCAGAGGCGCTTAGCCTCGGTTTCCAGCCATTGCTGATTGGCGTCTACCACTTCCTTCAAAACTGCAGTCACCCACGCGGGTAAATCAGGATTCAGGCGGTAATACACCCACTGGCCTTGGCGACGATCCAAAAGCAAACCGGCAGAGCGCAGCAGGGCCAGATGACGAGAAATCTTAGGCTGACTCAGGTCGAGTGCTGCCGTTAGCTCGCATACACACAGCTCACCTTCACTCACGACAAGCAGCGAAATTTTTGCTCGGGTGTCATCCGCCAGGCACTTGAATAAGGTGGTGGGGTTCATGGGTTCTGTCATAGATCCTCCAGGTGTTTGGTCTTGACCAAAACGAAGAGCTTGATGCGCTCGTGGATGTCGTGGAGCGTATGGCGAAATGCGCCAGGATCATCGCTAGTTACTGGGTCAGGAAAATCCCAGGCAATGACTTCACCTGCACTGGGCATTGGTAGGCACTCGCTTGCGGATTTATCACAAAGAGTGATTACGTAATCGAATCGATCAGCTTGAAACTCGCTGAGGGACTTGCTGCGCAGGCCCGTTGCATCGACTCCAACTGCCTCCAATGCCTGAGTGGTGCGCGGATCAACCTCAGACGGTTCAGATCCTGCACTGAAGGCCTCGAAGCGCGGGTCGGTGTGCCGCAGCAAAGCCTCTGCAAGCAGGGAGCGGGCTGAGTTGGCAACGCACACGAAAAGCACTTTGATAGCAGGGCTCATGGTGGAACTCGATGCATACGGAAAATCGAATATACGCTTTGGCGAATATCCGGTAAAGCGAATATGATGGCTGCTGTTTCGGCATGTGCCCTAACGTTCCATGCGTGTCGGCATAACGGAGATGAGAGGATGGAGGTGGATATGATGATCCAGGCAACGGAAATAGCCGGAGGGCAGTCGCAGCGCTTTCGCGATGCGCTGAAATTTGCTGACCTTCCAGCAGACGATATTGATCTTCCAGGCCGAACCTTTTTTGAGTTCACACAGGATAGTGAGACGGTCGCATGGGGAGGTTTCGAAACGCATGGTACGGACGGGTTGCTGCGTTCCCTGGTCGTAGTCTCGACATACAGATCGAAAGGGGTCGGTGTCACGGTGCTTAAGATCATTGAAGCGAAAGCCGCCGAGCAGGGAATCGCTCGATTTCATTTGCTGACAACAACTGCTTCAGGCTTTTTTGAACAACAGGGCTATGCAGTAAATCAACGAGATTCTGCGCCGCCTCTGATTTCTCAGACGGAGCAGTTCAGGGGGCTTTGCCCTGGATCGGCTTGCTACATGTGCAAGGCCTTATCTGCGAATGCACGAAAGTAGCTGATCACCTTGATGATGGCTTTTAGCCTCGATGCCAGCTAGATTTGGAGCTTTCTACGATCAAGGAAGGATATGAAAAAGCTCATCGCAGTAATGGGGATCTGTGTCGCACTAGGCGGTTGCGCTACGTCCCACTACACCGCAGGACGAGACTTTCCGTCAGCCAGTGTAGCGAGCATCACCAAAGGCAAAACCACCACTTCAGAACTGAAGTCGCTATTTGGCGAGCCCTACGCCAAGAGCGCCGTCAGCGAGACTGACGAGAAGTGGATCTACACCTACACCAACGGCTCAGCCCATGCTCAAAGCTACGTGGTCACTATGAAGGTGACGACTACGGGCACTCAGAAAACGCTCGACGTCTTGATCCGAAATGACGTGGTCATCAACTACACGTTCAGCGAAGGCCCCGCTCCAGGCAGTACCACTGCGACGAACTAAGTTCGCCACCTTGCCATTGGGCGCCCCACCGCGCTCAGTACGTTGTTGATGGAGCAAGCTCATGGACAGAACATATGCCTTCGTGGATGAGTCCGGGAATTCCGACCTAGATACGTCGAAAGCTGGAAGCTCGGACTTCTTCATCGTGTGCTCCATTCTAGTGGCAGAGAAAGACCTGGAGGCTGCTTATGCCCAAGCTGAAGCGCTCCGCAAGCGGCATTTTCAAACAGGCGAGATCAAATCTAGCAATCTGAAGCCCAAGGATTCAGATCGCCGCGCCCGGATCCTAAACGAGCTAGCCGAGCTGCCATTCAAGCTCTATTTCACCGTCGTTGATAAGTCCCGAATTCACAAAGACGGCGGCCTCCGTATCAAGACCTCGTTCATAAAATACGTGAACGGGTTGCTCTATGAACGCTTGTTCCGCGCATACCCTGACCTCCAGATGATCGTTGACGAGCATGGTGGCCAGGAATTTCAGGAGAGCCTCAAAAGCTACGTTGCAGAACGATTCGTGGACGACCTATTTGGCGATAAGGATGCCTTCCAGACGATGGCCAGTAAGGACAACGTTTTGGTTCAGGTTGCAGATTTCTTCGCTGGCTCAGTCGCTCAGATCTACGAAGAGAAAGCTTCGGAAGAAGCTGTTCTTGCCTACAAGAAAATCCTCCGCAGCCTGACTCTTGGAATGCTTGAGTGGCCATCCAAGTACCAGTCTCTTCTGCCGCCGCCGACGGATGAATCTGGGTATGCAGACTACCAGGTACACCAAGAAGCTCTCCGCCAGGCCGACCGCTTTAGCGAGCGCGTTGGTAAGCACCCCGATGAAGATGAGCGACTGCAGCTAAGCATCTTGAGGTTCTTGAGATTCCAGAGCGAATTCGTCACCAAGGATTACGTGCTGACTACGGAGATCATGGCCCATCTAAAAGATAGCGGACTGGGAGAGGTCAACGGCCAGAGAGTCCGCTCCAGTGGCATTGCCAAACTCCGCGATGCGGACGTCATCATCACAAGTGCGGCGAAGGGTTACAAAATCCCCCAGACACGTGCGGACATCAACGACTTCCTAGAGCGGGCATCCGGCATCGTCGTCCCTCTTCTCGACCGCGTTAAAAAAGCGCGCGATGTGTATCGGCTGAGCAGTCGAGGAGAATATGACATCGTCACTGCCAACCTTGCTGAGCTAGCCAAGCTGCTCGCTGCGCTCGAGGCTTTTGCAGATGACTGAACTCAGTCATGGCAACGAACCTCAGCAGGCTGCACTGATCCAGGATGAAATCCTAGAGATCTGAAAGAAGCCAAGGTGCTCGCGCGTAGATTCTATCGCCTGACCGGCAAGCCGCTGGGCGTGACAGGCGAGGTCGCAGAGTACGAAGCTGCTACTAGACTCGGCATGTTACTACATCCTGCAAGGCAGGCAGGTTACGACGCTACAGAGACGCTGGAAGATGGCATCGCGAGAATCCAGATCAAGGGCCGCTGTATCCTGAACCCGCTAAAGATTACGGGCCGTATGGGCGCAATTGATCTCACCACGGCAGACGATCTCTTTGCCGATGCTGAAAGGCAGGGAATGGCCCCGACCAGAACCATGAGGTTCGACTTGATTCTGACCCCTGCTCAATTAAGCCAGTCTAGACACGCCGAAGCTTCGACATGATGACTATGGCCCGCGCATCACTATCTGAGATAAGGCTTTATTATCATATGACTGCTCGGGCTACACCCGGCCACACGGGAAACGGCAGCTCATTCACTTTCTTGTCCTCAACCAAAAATGCCAAGCTGTAGCGAGCACGGGTGATTGCAACGTAGAGCTTGTTCCGGGACTCTCCGGTCTTATCCTTATCAAACGCCTTGCCGTCTCCCGCCAAAAACTTAAGATGGTTTTCCGCAGGGATCACAAGCACACGGTCAAACCCTAGTCCTTTGCAAGAACCGAAATTATAACAAACGAGGTTTGGCGGCAGGTAACCGGCACCCGTTCGGGCGTTCCACCGAAGCACGCTCGGGTGAAATGCGGATATGTAGTCATCAACTTGAGATTGCCTGACAACGAAGCTGCCGAGGTGATCAGACATCTCGGCTGGAACGTCTTTCACTGCAGAGATTGTTTTCTCGTAAACCCCAGGATTGATCGTATCGGATAGATCGCAAATTTCTTGGATACATCGCTGATTGGTGGGCATGGTCTTTTCCACGAAACCCAGCTGACCAACGAAATAATCGATCTTTTCTTGAGACGTCAACGGTGCCTTGTGCCCAAATGTCGTGCTGTAGATCGTCTGCCGGAAATCGCCTACACACCAGATCCCATCAGGCATTATCTTATTGAGCGACTTGATAACCTCATAGTCCCAGCCGACCAGATCCTGCACCTCATCGAAATAAACCTTTTGATAAATACTAGATAGCCGAGTGGCGGGTGCATTTTTGGATCGTTTTCCTACGAGAGCGACCAGTTTAGCGAGGTAGCCTGAATAAGCCATAGTCTTACAAGGAGTCAAATAATGCAGGGGGTTGACCGCCCCTCCAGTGAGTTTTTCGGCTCTCCCTTTGATGTATACAGGCCTCCCCTTTACGAAAACACCTGGGAGGTGATGGGGGTTATTTTCAGTGAAGAAATGGGCAGCAATTCGACTTGGGAAAACCACGCTCTGGTAAGGCCGGATCATGTCTTCCAAGTAGAATGAAAACAGCCCTTTTACGACGAAATCCTCACTGTTTTTCCCGTCGTTGAGTTCAACAAAACGCGCTCGTAATTCTGCTTGATTATTGGTGGTGTAGGTGACGACGAGAACCCGCCCACCAGCCTTAACGATGTCCACGGCATCGCTGATAATCTTATGCGTCTTACCCGAACCTGCCCCCGCTATCCATAGCTCATTCGCCAAAATCGAGCACCTCATCCAAAAATACTGGATATTTGAAATCAAGGTCGCCATCAAACAATCGGATAGCTGAGTCTACCTTGCGTGTTCCCTTTCCATTGCCCTTCACACTTCTGAACCACTCGATCAAAAACTCTCTTCGGTCATCCAAGGAAGCCTCGGCCCCATAAAGTTTATATGTCTGAGCCGATAGAATTTCCTTCGCGAAAGCAGCTAGAGACGCCTGATCAACTGAATTTGCATATATCATCGCCGGTTCTAGTGAGAACTCCAGGTCGTTTTTTGACGAGAAGATTTTTACGTTTGCATAGTCCTTGTACTCCGCCTGAGCAGGCACGACGTTCTGGAAGTAGTCCTTGTCGTTGTCTCTAAGTACGTGAATGCGAGTACCAATCTCCTTTCCAACCTCGATAAAGGTTTTGAAGCCCACACCTCTTACAACAATAATGTCGATCCCATCTTTCTCCGGAAGATGGTGATATTTACGCAGGTAGATTTTTTTCAGCACAAGCTCGTCAGAAGGCCCCTCAACCAAGATGACTTTTCTAGACAGTGCTACCCGCAGCGTGTCGTATCCAGGTAGACGCTTCAGCGTCTTTACAACATCAGGATCTAGAGTATGTAGCCTCTTGTAGCCAGACTGCACAAGGCAGATTTTGTCGATACTTAACTTATTCAGCACGTAGGAGCTGTGCGTAGTGAGGAACAGCTGCTTGGAACGACGCTGAGTTTCAATATAGTGCACAAGTTTGTTCAGGTTGGTATGTGACAGATGATTTTCCGGTTCCTCCATCATCACCAAATCAATGTCATGGGCTTTGTTCTGGATAGCGAGTTTGATCTGCACATTGCTCTGCTCACCCTTTCCAATAAAGTGAAAGGGAACATCATTTACCTCAAGCTGCAGGCCGGTTTGGATGGATCCCACGGGTAAGGTACTGGCAGCTATAGACAGCTTGCTATCAGTTATCAGATGGCCTGCATCAAGATTTGCATTAACCGCCATCACCTCGCCTGAGGTGTTGAATACTTGAAGGTTCTCGCGATAATTGAGCGTCAGCTTAACAAGCTCCTCCTTTTCTAGAGCTGTATTGAGGATATTGGAAATGTACTGATTCTTGCCTAACGTGGGGTGAATTCGAGTCGGGTCGATGTAAAGCGCCTTGAATTTTTTAGCAATTGGCTTTATGGGATTCCATCCAAAATCTAGCCATTCGACCTTGTAAAATTCAACGGGAATGCTTGTGAAAGACGGCTTGGCTTGTCGGCGAAGTTCATAGACTTCGGCAAGTGCAGGATCGAAACAAGCCTGCACCAAAACACCCTGAGCATCGGCTTGGTGGCTGTTATTCGAACCTCGGTACTCTGGCACCCCCTCAATGTAGGCCTCAATGATTAGCTTGGGCAGATGCTGGGCGCTTAGATCGGTATCCAAAAACTGCGTGACTGCTTCTTGGTTAAATAGATCAGGAGAAAACTCGCCACTGAAGGGGCGACCACGGTGACTAAAGTTAAGCACGATCTCAAGCGCTTCGAGAATCGTACTTTTGCCGGCATTGTTGTCGCCAACAAAAATATTCACGTCATCGTTGAATTCGAGATGATCGTCCCGGAATTTTTTGAAATTGATGAGTTTGATCGACTTAACATGCACCCTAAATCCCTCAAGATAACTATCCATAATGGCGCTTCGCCCAAGCAAGCAGACGGTACATCGCGAGGTTGATACTGTCCATATCAAGTATTTGAAGGCAAAAGATGGCGAGACAGGAGCTTAGGGGCATCGAATAAAGGGATATGTCAGAGACAGAGGTGGCACAGATGGATTTGTCCAGGCGCACTCCCTATCGGATAGAGCCTTGTCTTTCTAAAGGTGAAAAAAAGCCAGCCGGCAAAGGCTATGTCCACTCGGTGAGATTTGGCGGGGGATCACCTAACACTTCAAATGAACGACTTGGCGGGAATTAAGCAAAATGCCGGAGTTTGATCGCAAAGTCCTGGAGGTGCTGCGTGAGCCGCTGGAATCCGGGCATATCGTGATTTCCCGCGCCCGCGACCGAGTGAGTTTCCCGGCGCGTTTCCAGTTGGTGGCGGCGATGAATCCCTGCCCTTGCGGCTATGTGGGCGAGCCGAGCGGCCGTTGCCGCTGCACGCCGGAGCAAATCCAGCGCTATCGCAACAAACTCTCCGGGCCGCTGCTGGACCGGATTGACCTGCACGTGACTGTCGCCCGGGAAAGCACGGCGCTGAACCCGGGCAAACAGTCCGGCGATGACACCGCCAGCGCGTCCGTGCTCGTCGCCGAGGCACGGGAGCGTCAGCAACGGCGCCAGGGCTGCGCCAATGCCTTTCTCGACCTGCCGGGGCTACGCCAGCACTGCAAATTGGTGAAGGCCGATGAAGGCTGGCTGGAGAGCGCCTGCGAACGGCTGACGCTGTCGTTGCGGGCGGCGCATCGCCTGCTCAAGGTCGCCCGCACCCTGGCCGACCTGGAACAGGTGGATGCCATCGCCCGCCATCATCTGGCGGAAGCCTTGCAGTACCGGCCTGCCAGCGCTTCCTAGGCAACCCCAGGAGCACCGCGCGGCGCAACCAGGTGCTGGGCTGTCGGACCGAGGCTTGAGGCGTCGGATCGGCCGTCATCGCGGGCAAGCCCGGCTCCCACAGTGGACCGCGTACTTCAGAACAACACGGTCAACTGTGGGAGCGGGCTTGCCCGCGATGGGGCCCGAACAGTCAATCAACGAAACCGGTCAACCTCATGCCGCAAGCCCGCCGCCAGGGTTTCCAGTTCCTTGGCGGTGATCGCCAGGTTCGACACCACTTCACGCTGCTCGCTGTTGGCCAGGGCAATGCTCTGCAGGTTGCTGCTCAGCAAGGTCGCCGTGCTGCTCTGCTCCTGGGTGGCAGTGGTAATCGCCGCAAACTGCTGGCCGGCCGAGCGACTTTGCTCGTCGATCCGCGCCAGGGCCGATGCCACGTCAGCGTTGCGGGCCAGGCCTTCCTGCATCAGCACGTTGCCTTGCTCCATGGTGCTGATGGCGTTGCCGGTTTCCTGCTGGATGCTCTGGATCATCCCGGAGATCTCGTCCGTGGCCTGACGGGTGCGCGACGCGAGGTTGCGCACTTCATCCGCCACCACCGCAAACCCGCGCCCTTGCTCACCAGCCCGTGCAGCTTCGATGGCGGCGTTGAGCGCCAGCAGGTTGGTCTGTTCGGCAATCGCGGTGATCACACCGACGATCCCGCCGATCTCCTGGGAGCGCTGGCCCAGGGTGTTGATCACCGTGGCCGTGCTGTTCAGTGCAGTGGCGATGTGTTCCAGGGACGACGACGCCTCTTGCATCGAGGTGCGGCCGATCTTGGTTTGTTGGGCGTTGTCTTGGGCCAGGCGTTCGGTATTGCCCATGTTGTCGGCGATGTTCAGCGAGGTGGCGCTGAACTCTTCCACCGCGCCGGCCATGCTGGTGATTTCGCCGGACTGTTGCTCCATGCCTTCATACGCACCGCCAGACAAACCCGACAGCGCCTGGGCGCGGCTGTTCACGTCTTCAGCGGCCTTGCGGATGTGCGACACCATGGTCGACAGCGCTTCGCCCATCTGGTTGAAACTGCGGGCCAACTGGCCGATTTCGTCATGACTGGAAACGTTCAGGCGCGCACTCAAATCACCAGCGCCCAGGGCTTCGGCCTGACGCACCAGGTCGCCCAACGGCTGCAACTTGCTGCGCAGCAGCCAGACCGCAGCGCCCACCGCCAGCAACATCGCGAGCAAGCTGCCGATCACCAGGCGAATGCCCACCGACCAGGTCACCGCACGAATTTCGGCTTTCGGCATGCTCGCCACCACCGACCACGGGCCGCCTTCAAACGGCACCGCGACGCTGTAGAAGTCTTCGTTCTTGTCGCTCCAGAAGCGGCCTTTGCCGGGTTTGGCGGCCAGGTCGAGCATCACCGGGATCGCCTGGTCGAGCGCCTGCACACCCGCCGGCGGCACCAGCCAGTGTTTCTGTTCATCCAGCAGCGCCAGGGAGCCGGTCTGGCCGATGCGGAAGCGCTTGAGGTTGTCGAACTGGGCGTTCTGCGCATCGGTGTAGTCGAAGCCGACAAACAGCACCGCAATCACTTTGCCGCTGGCGTCACGCACCGGGCTGTATTGGGTCATGTAGGAGCGATCAAACAACACCGCGCGGCCGACGTAGCCCTGCCCACCGAGCAAACGCTGATAGGCCGGGTGTTGGTGATCCAGCGCCGTACCGATGGCGCGGCTGCCGTCCTGTTTGGTCAGGGAGGTGCTGACGCGGATAAAGTCCTCGCCACTGCGTACGAACAAGGTCGCCACGCCGCCGGACATCTGCTTGAACTCGTCGACTTCAGCGAAGTTGTTGTTCAGCACTTCCTCGCCCAGGTACAGGCCCGGGGTCTGCACGCCCGCCACCGTCACCGGTTGGTCGGGGCGCATGCTCAAGCCGGCGCTGAAGCGCTTTTCAAACAGCCCGCTCAAACGCTGGGTACTTTCGCGCAGGGTGCTGTGGAAGGTATTGAGTTGGTCGGCCAGCAACCGGGCCTCGCTGGCCAGGTGTTCCTCGCGGGTGTCGAGGTTGGCGGAGTCCAGCGAACGCAAGGCGAACACCGTGCTGCCGCTGATGACGACCGCCAGTATCACGGCGAGGGCAAGCCCCAGTTGGGAGGCGATCCGGGCGCGAGGTTGAGACATGAAGGCTCCTGGCCGAGGCCAGGATCATCCTGATCTCATAGCGCTGCTCGGCAAAATTCTAATAGGGGAAACGTTGTAGAACGCTAGTTCCAACAACCCTACTTCGGCGGGCAAGCTCAATACTTGAGCAATTCGCAGGGGTATCACGCAAACGATTGCTCCGAGGCGCGCAAACACCTCAATCGAGGCGCTCCACCCGGGGCAATTCCATCGCCTGCACCTCGCCCTGGAGAAAGTCCGCCAAGCGTCGCAAACGCTCGCCTCCGGGCCGGGTTTTCGGCCACACCAAGTAGTAATTTTCCCCACTGGCCACGGCGGTGGGCCATGGCAGGCTCAAGCGGCCCTGGGCGACGTCTTCGGCCACCATCAGCAAGTCGCCCATGGATACGCCGTACCCTCGGGCGGCGGCGATCATGCCCAACTCCAAGGTGTCGAACACCTGCCCGCCCTTGAGCGAAACCTGGGATGACAGCCCCATGCGCTCGAGCCAGTAGCGCCAGTCGCGACGGTCGGGCGTCGGGTGCAGTAATTCGGCAGTGGCCAGCCGCGTGACATCCCAGGGGCCGTCGCTCAACAGGTTCGGCGCGCCCACCGGAATCAGCAACTCGGGGAACAGGTAGCTCGCCTCCCAGTCCGGCGGAAAATGGCCATTGCTCAGCAACACCGCGCAATCAAACGGCTCCTGGTTGAAGTCCACTTCATCGATGCTCATCCAGGCGCTGGTCAGTTGCACTTCATTGCCCGGCTGCAAGTGCCGGAAGCGACTGAGGCGCGCCAGCAACCAGCGCATGGTCAGGGTGGACGGGGCCTTCATGCGCAGGATGTCGTCTTCCGCATTCAACGTATGGCAGGCGCGCTCCAAGGCCGCAAAGCCTTCGCGCACGCCCGGCAGCAGCAGGCGCGCCGCCTCGGTGAGCTGCAAGGTGCGGCCGCTGCGCTGGAACAGGCGGCAGGCGAAATGCTCCTCCAGGGTACGAATGTGCCGGCTCACCGCACTTTGGGTGATCGACAACTCTTCTGCCGCGCGGGTGAACGAGTTGTAGCGGGACGCGGCTTCAAAGGCGCGCAAGGCGTAAAGAGGAGGAAGACGACGAGACATGGCGAAAGCTCCGACGGCGCAATATCGAAACCCTACCAGAATTATTCAGGCATGAGTTTTAATCATGCTAACCATCGGATTTATCCCTTTGTGCAAAGCGCTGTGAGCACCGAGAATCAACCCTTCCACCCTTCCCTGACTTTTTGAGCGTGATGATCATGCAGCATCCGGCACGTACCGAACTCTGGGCCATTCTGCGGCTGTCAGGGCCGCTGATTGCCTCACAGTTGGCCCACATGCTGATGGTGCTGACCGACACCCTGATGATGGCCCGCCTGAGCCCCGAGGCCCTGGCCGGCGGCGGCCTGGGGGCGGCGAGCTATTCGTTCGTGTCGATTTTCTGCATCGGCGTGATCGCAGCCGTGGGCACCCTGGTCGCGATCCGCCAGGGCGCGGGCGACATCGAAGGCGCCACCCGGCTGACCCAGGCCGGGCTTTGGCTGGCCTGGTTGATGGCGCTGGTGGCCGGTTTGCTGCTGTGGAACCTCAAGCCGGTGCTGCTGATGTTCGGCCAGACCGAAACCAACGTCGCCTCAGCCGGCCAGTTCCTGACCATCCTGCCGTTCGCCCTGCCCGGCTACCTGACGTTCATGGCCCTGCGCGGCTTCACCAGCGCCATCGGCAAGGCCACGCCAGTGATGGTCATCAGCCTGGGCGGCACGGTGATCAACTACCTGCTCAACCATGCGCTGATCGAAGGCATGTTCGGCCTGCCGAAACTCGGGCTGGTGGGCATCGGCCTGGTCACGGCCATCGTCGCCAACTGCATGGCCCTGGCGCTGATCTGGTACATCAAATACAACCGCGCCTACGACGCCTATCCGCTGCGCAAGGGCCTGCTGCGGCCCAACCTGCACTACCTGCGGGAACTGTGGCGCCTGGGCCTGCCGATTGGCGGCACCTATGCGGTGGAAGTCGGGCTGTTTGCCTTCGCGGCGCTGTGCATGGGCACTATGGGCAGCACGCAACTGGCTGCGCACCAGATTGCCCTGCAGATTGTGTCGGTGGCGTTCATGGTGCCTGCAGGCATGTCCTACGCGATCACCATGCGCATCGGCCAGCATTACGGCGCCGGGAACCTGCTGGAAGCACGGCTCGCCGGGCGGGTCGGTATCGGCTTTGGCGCGCTGGTGATGCTGGGCTTTGCAGCGGTGCTGTGGCTGTTTTCGCACCAATTGATCAGCTTGTTCCTCGACCAGAACGACCCGGCCTTTCGCGACGTGATCAACCTCGCCGTCAGCCTGCTGGCAGTGGCCGCGTGGTTTGAGCTGTTCGACGGTGTGCAGACTATCGCCATGGGCTGCATTCGCGGGCTCAAGGACGCCAAGACCACGTTCCTGGTCGGGCTGGGTTGCTACTGGCTGATCGGCGCACCGGCCGCGTGGCTGATGGCGTTTAACCTCGGCTGGGGGCCGACGGGCGTGTGGTGGGGCCTGGCCCTGGGCCTGGCGTGCGCGGCAGTCAGCCTGACCTGGGCGTTTGAACGGAAGATGAAGCGGATGATTCGCCAGGAACCCGAAACCCTCCGCGGCTTTCAAGCCGCACAGCCTGAGTAACGACTGTACTCGGTCAGTGCAGGAGTTGGCTTATGTGGGAGCCGGGATTGCCCGCGATGCAGGCACCTCGGTCGGCCAGACACATCGCGGTGATGCTATCGCAGGCAAGCCAGCTCCCACAAAAGCGGGCTCCCACAGTTTGATCGGGTTTACACGGTCAGATCACGCCGCCTACCAACTGCTGGCTGTCACCAAAGGTCAGGTAGTCCACCAGTTCCGCCAACGGCAGCGGCTTGCTGATCAGGTAACCCTGGGCCTGATCACAGCCGAACAACCGCAGCAACGCCAGTTGTTCCGCGGTTTCCACACCCTCGGCCACCACTTCCAGGTTCAGGTTGTGGGCCAGGTTGATCATGGCGTGGACCAGCTTGCGGTTCTCTTCGCGTTCTTCCATGCCGCCGACAAAGCTCTTGTCGATCTTGAGCAAGGCAATCGGCAGGCTGTTGAGGTGCACGAACGACGAAAAGCCGGTGCCGAAGTCATCCAGGGAAAAGCGCACGCCCAGCCGGCCGAGGGCGTCCATGGTCTGCTTGACCAGGTCGCTGCGGCGCATCACGGCGGTTTCCGTCAGTTCAAACTCCAGCCACTGGGCTTCCACGCCACGCTCGGCAATCAGCCGGCTGAGGGTGCTGAGCAATTGGCTGTCCTGGAACTGGCGGAACGACAGGTTGACCGCCATGTGCAGCGGCGCAATCCCGCGTTCGCGCAGGTCTTGCATGTCGCGCAGGGCCCGGGAAATCACCCAGTAGCCCAGCGGCACGATCAAGCCGCTTTGCTCGGCCAGCGGTACGAACTCGCTCGGCGGCAACAGGCCGCGCTCACCGTGGCGCCAACGCACCAGCGCCTCGAGGCCGACGATATGCCCGTCGTCGAGGTCCAGCCGGGGTTGGTAATGCAGCTCCAGTTCGTCACGGCGCAACGCGCGGCGCAGTTCGCTTTCAAGGTCGGCGAGGCTGCGGGCATTGCGGTTGATGCGTTCGTTGAAGATATGAAAGGTGCAGCCCTGGGTGCTCTTGGCTTGCTGCATGGCAATGTGGGCGTGCCACATCAGCGGGTCGGCGCCGGCCTTGGCGCGGGCATGGGCCACGCCGAGGCTGCAGCCGATCAGCAGGCTTTCGCCATCGACCCAATACGGTTCGGCCATGGCTTCGACGATGCGCTCGGCCATCCATTCGGCGCGCTGGGGCGCACGGCGGGTGTCGATCAGCAGGGCGAACTCATCGCTGCCCAGGCGCGCCAGTTGGTCGCCGGCCTCCAGCTGGCTCTTGAGCCGCGAGACCACTTGCAGGATCAGCCGGTCGCCGGCCTGGTGGCCGAGGGCGTCGTTGGCGTGGCGGAAGTTGTCCAGGTCGAGGTGACCGAGGGCGACGCCACGGCCGTCGTTTTCCGCCAACCGGGCGGTCAACAGGGTCTGGAAACCCTGGCGGTTGGCGATACCGGTCAGTGGGTCTTGCTCGGCCAAGCGTTGCAGGGTGTTTTCCAATACACCGCGCTCGCGCACATGCCGCAGGCAACGGCGCAATGTATCCACATCCAATGCATTCAGCACCAGCCAGTCGCTGACGCCGAGGGGCGAAACCAAAGGTTCCTCTTCCAACAGCAATACCGTTGGCAAGCTGCAACGACCGGGGCCGGGCTGAAGGTTGGCCGTGGTCAGCAACACCGCACTGTGATCGTCGTCGAACAGATTGCTCACAGACTCCCAGTTGGGTGCGCTGATCAACACGGCACCGATGCCCATCGGCGCCAGGCACTCGCGCAATAACGCTGCCCACGCTGGCTCATCGGCCAGTAGCAGCAAACGCAAGGGTTCGACAGGCGTAGACAAGCTAGCTCCCTAGACTCTGCAAAATTTCGTTGGCGGCGGGCATTATGACGTGCGACCCGATAATGACCAATGATAGGGCTTATCAAATACGCACTGCGCAGCTCTAGACCGAACAATAGTCCGAAATACCCTGCACATCCTGCGGCAAAGTAACAAAACCGGCAAATTTAGATCGAGTGGTACGTCACACTGTCGTTCAGAGGCAGCAGAATCTTGCCAGCCTGTTAAAATGCCCGCCCTTTTGATCAATGACTTCCTGAATTTCGTATGTCCCGACTCAATCCCCGGCAGCAAGAAGCCGTGAACTACGTCGGCGGCCCTCTATTGGTGCTCGCCGGTGCCGGTTCCGGCAAGACCAGCGTGATCACCCGCAAGATCGCGCACCTGATCCAGAGCTGCGGCATCCGTGCCCAGTACATCGTCGCCATGACCTTTACCAACAAGGCGGCGCGGGAAATGAAAGAGCGCGTCGGCACCCTGCTCAAGGGTGGCGAAGGCCGTGGCCTCACCGTGTGTACCTTCCACAACCTGGGGCTGAACATCATCCGCAAGGAGCACGTGCGGCTGGGCTACAAGCCGGGCTTCTCGATCTTTGACGAGACTGACGTCAAGGCGCTGATGACCGACATCATGCAGAAGGAATACGCGGGCGACGACGGCGTCGACGAGATCAAGAACATGATCGGCTCGTGGAAAAACGACCTGATCCTGCCCGCCGAAGCCCTGGAAGCCGCGCGCAACCCCAAGGAACAGACCGCCGCCATCGTCTACACCCACTACCAGCGCACGCTCAAGGCGTTCAACGCGGTGGACTTCGACGACCTGATCCTGCTGCCGGTAAAGCTGTTCCAGGAACACGCCGAC
Organism: Pseudomonas yamanorum; assembly: GCF_013386765.1. Taxonomy (GTDB): domain Bacteria; phylum Pseudomonadota; class Gammaproteobacteria; order Pseudomonadales; family Pseudomonadaceae; genus Aquipseudomonas; species Aquipseudomonas yamanorum_A. The sequence goes on along the minus strand of NZ_JACARE010000018.1, from coordinate 327,664 downwards.
ATCCTCGAAAAGTGGCAGAACAAAGTCCGCTACCTGCTGGTGGACGAATACCAGGACACCAACGCCAGCCAATACCTGCTGGTGAAGTTGCTGATCGGCAAGCGCAACCAGTTCACCGTGGTGGGCGACGACGACCAGTCGATCTACGCCTGGCGCGGCGCCCGCCCGGAAAACCTGATGCTGCTCAAGGACGATTACCCGTCCCTGAAAGTGGTGATGCTGGAGCAGAACTACCGCTCCACCAGCCGCATCCTGCGTTGCGCCAACGTGCTGATCTCCAACAACCCCCACGAGTTTGAAAAACAGCTGTGGAGCGAGATGGGCCATGGCGACGAGATCCGTGTGATCCGCTGCCGCAACGAAGACGCCGAAGCCGAGCGCGTGGCCGTCGAACTGCTCACGCTGCACCTGCGCACCGACCGGCCCTACAGCGATTTCGCGATCCTGTACCGCGGCAACTACCAGGCCAAGCTGATCGAGTTGAAGCTGCAGCACCACCAGATCCCTTATCGTCTGTCAGGCGGCAACAGCTTTTTCGGACGCCAGGAAGTGAAGGACCTGATGGCCTACTTCCGGCTGATCGTGAACCCGGACGACGACAACGCCTTCCTGCGGGTGATCAACGTCCCACGCCGGGAAATCGGTTCGACTACCCTGGAAAAGCTCGGCAACTACGCCACCGAACGCAAGATCTCGATGTACGCAGCCACCGACGAAATCGGCCTGGGCGAACACCTGGACACCCGCTTCACCGATCGCCTGGCGCGCTTCAAGCGTTTCATGGACAAGGTGCGCGAGCAGTGCGCCGGCGAAGATCCCATCAGCGCCCTGCGCAGCATGGTCATGGACATCGACTACGAGAACTGGCTGCGCACCAACAGCTCCAGCGACAAGGCCGCCGATTACCGCATGGGCAACGTGTGGTTCCTGATCGAGGCGTTGAAAAACACCCTGGAGAAGGACGAAGAAGGCGAGATGACCGTCGAGGACGCCATCGGCAAGCTGGTGTTGCGCGACATGCTTGAACGCCAGCAGGAAGAGGAAGACGGCGCCGAAGGCGTGCAGATGATGACCTTGCATGCGTCCAAGGGCCTGGAATTCCCCTACGTGTTCATCATGGGCATGGAAGAGGAAATCCTCCCGCACCGCTCCAGCATCGAAGCCGACACCATCGAGGAAGAACGGCGCCTGGCCTACGTGGGCATTACCCGCGCGCGTCAGACATTGGCCTTCACCTTTGCCGCCAAGCGCAAGCAATACGGCGAAATCATCGATTGTGCCCCCAGCCGGTTCCTCGACGAACTGCCGCCGGACGACCTGGCGTGGGAAGGCAACGACGACACACCCACCGAAGTCAAAGCCGTTCGCGGCAACACCGCCTTGGCGGATATACGCGCGATGTTAAAGCGCTAGAATCGACTACTTTTTAATCTACTTTCGGCGCGTGTTGCGCCAACAGAGGAAGCTTTCCGTGGAAGCACTGCACAAAAAAATTCGCGAACAGGGCATCGTGCTTTCCGATCAGGTACTCAAGGTCGATGCCTTTCTGAACCACCAGATCGACCCGGCGCTGATGAAACTGATCGGCGACGAATTCGCTGCGTTGTTCAAGGATTCGGGGATCACCAAGATCGTCACCATCGAAGCCTCGGGCATTGCGCCAGCGATCATGACCGGCCTGAACCTGGGCGTGCCGGTGATTTTCGCCCGCAAGCAGCAGTCCCTGACCCTGACTGAAAACCTGCTGTCGGCCACGGTGTATTCCTTCACCAAGAAAACCGAAAGCACCGTGGCGATTTCCCCGCGCCACCTGACCAGCAGCGACCGCGTGCTGATCATCGATGACTTCCTGGCCAATGGTAAGGCGTCCCAGGCGCTGATCTCGATCATCAAGCAGGCCGGCGCGACCGTGGCGGGTTTGGGGATTGTGATCGAGAAGTCGTTCCAGGGCGGCCGTGCGGAGCTGGATGCGCAGGGTTACCGGGTTGAGTCGCTGGCGCGGGTGCAGTCGTTGGCGGGTGGGGTCGTGACCTTCATCGAGTAATCGATAACGCCTCAAATGCTGGGGTGAGCACAGTTCAAAATGTGGGAGCTGGCTTGCCTGCGATGCAGGCACCTCGGTACTTCATTCATACCGAGTTGATGCTATCGCAGGCAAGCCAGCTCCCACAAAAGCCAGCTCCCACATTTGATTTGTGGTGTTTGTTAGTGCGCGGTGGCCTGTAGGCCGGCGAGCAGCAGCCGCTGGTACAGGTCCTCTTTCAACCCCTCCGGCTTATCCAACCGCATCCGCACCAAGTGCTCGGGAAACGCCTCCGGCTCCGGTGCATCCAGCGCCGCCTTGCCCAGCTCCAGAATCTCCGTCAGCTTGAATTTGCTCTTGAGCCAGTTCAACGCCCGCAACAAATCCCGCTCTTCCTCGGTGAAATCACTACCCAGCGGATACTCCGGGAACAACCGTGGATGCCGCGCCTGAATCCCCTGCAAACGCTCCGGCGTGTTGTCGGCAAAACGCGGATCCAGCTGGAAATCCTTCGGCAACTTTCCGGCTTTTTGCGCCTGTTCGATCAAGTCGTCCTGGAAGCGCGAGTCGGTGATGTTCAGCAGCCTTTCAATCACCTTGGCATCGGTCTGCCCACGCAAATCCGCGATCCCGTATTCGGTGATGACGATGTCTCGCAGGTGCCGGGGAATGGTGCAGTGGCCGTACTCCCAGACGATATTGGAGCTGACCTCGCCGCCTGATTCGCGCCAGCTGCGCAGGATCAGGATCGAACGCGCGCCTTCCAGCGCATGGCCCTGGGCAACAAAGTTGTATTGGCCGCCCACGCCGCTGAGCACGCGACCGTCTTCCAACTGGTCGGCCACGCCCGCGCCCATCAGGGTCACGGTAAACGCACTGTTGATAAACCGCGCATCCAGGCGCTGCAAACGCTTGAGTTCTTCCTGCCCGTACAGCTCGTTGATGTAGCTGATGCGGGTCATGTTGAATTCCAGGCGCTTGCTCTGGGGCAAGTCCCGCAGGCGCTCGTAGAAACTGCGCGGCCCGAGGAAGAAGCCGCCGTGCACCGAGATCCCGTCGGTCTGCGCCGCTTCGTCCAGAGTGCCGGCGTTGGCCCGCTCCTGGGTCGCCACGTCCGGGTACACCTTGCGCCGCACAATCCCGGCATCGGCCAGCACCAGTAGGCCGTTGACGAACATTTCACTGCAACCGTACAGGCCACGGGCAAAGGGCGCGACGCCGCCTTCATGGCTGATCAGCGGCGCCCATTGGTACACATCCAGGTCGGTCAACAGCAGGCGATACGCCTCATTGTCTGCCTGGCGCGCCAGCAAGGCGGCGGTCAGTGCGTCGCCCATGGAACCGATGCCGATCTGCAAGGTGCCGCCGTCGCGCACCAGGGTGCTGGCGTGCAAACCGATAAAGTGATCCTGGAAACCCACCGGCATGTTCGGGGTGGAAAACAGCGTGGTGCTGTCCTTTTCGTCGATCAGGAAGTCGAATGCGTCCATGCCCAACTCGGCATCGCCGGGCATGTAGGGCAAATCACTGTGAACCTGGCCCACCACCAGAATGGTCTCACCGGCCTCGCGGCGCTTGGCGATCATCGGCAACAGGTCGAGGGTGATGTCGGGGTTGCAGCTCAGGCTCAGGCGGTCCGGGTGTTCGGCGCTGCTGGCAACCAGTTGCGCGACAAGGTTCAGGCCGGCAGCGTTGATATCACGGGCGGCGTGGCTGTAGTTGCTGCTGACGTAATCCTGCTGGGCCGAAAGGCTGTGGAGCAAACTGCCGGGCTGCATGAAGAACTGCTGCACGCGGATATTGGGCGGCAGGTTGTCCTTGCGCAGGGCGGCGAGGAAATCCAGCTCGGGATAATCACCAAAAACCCGTTCGATAAAGGGTTCCAGAAAGCGCTTCTGCAAACCATCGCCCAAGGTCGGGCGACCCAGGGCCAGTGCGGTATAGAGGGTCAGCGCCCGGTCCGGCAGCTTGGCGATGCGCCGGTACAGCGCATTGACGAACAGGTTGGGTTTGCCCAGGCCCAGGGGCATGCCCATGTGAATATGCGCCGGCAACCGTGCCAGTACGTCGTCGACCGCTTGCTCGATTGAACACAACTGCACCATCCAACTTCTCCCGAACATTCCATGAATTGGGGTTGGACCGAGCTTGCCGGGTCTTTGCTGCAAAGAACAGCCTCAAAAGGCAAATCGCAGGCACAAAAAAGCCGCTGGTCAGCGGCTTTTTTGGCGAAGATCGGTTTATTTCAGACCCGACATCTTCTCGATCGCGCCTTTGAGCTCGGCATCCGAGCAATCGGCACAGGTGCCTTTTGGCGGCATGGCGTTCAGGCCGGTGATGGCCTTGGCCAGCAGGCCGTCGAGACCGCCCTGGTGGTCTGCGCGGTCTTTCCAGGCGGCAGTGTCGCCGATTTTCGGTGCGCCCAACAGGCCGGTACCGTGGCAAGCGTTGCAGTGTTTGGCGATCACGTCATCCGGCGATTTCGCGCCACCGCCGCCGCCCGCGGCCACGGCGACTTCCATCCCCTTGCACTCTTGCCCCTGGACACACACCTGGCCGACAGGCTCCAGGCGTTTGGCAATTTCATCATTGGTCGCAGCTTGAGCGCTGACAGCCCATAGGGCCAGTACGGTTGCTGGTGCAGCCAGCATTTTCATAATTAGGTTCACGCGTTCACCCTCAATGGTGGCTATTCACGCCTGCGGCCACGGTTTCGCAGGCGGCGAAAGTATAACGGTTAGCCCGCCCCGCCGAAACAACCCTATTAACCAAGGGGAGATTCAGCATGGCGGAATGCTGCTACGGGAGTCTCTGCGACGTAGGCAGGACGCCTCTTTTCTTAAAAGTTCGCGGGTGTGGCTGCGCTGATTAGTCGCGCCGGCACTTCGAACGGATTGCGAAAACGATGCGGCTTGGTGCTTTCAAAGTAGTAGCTATCGCCGGCTTCGAGCACAAAAGTTTCAAGGCCCACTACCAGCTCCAGGCGACCTTCCACCAGGATCCCGGTTTCCTCGCCCTCATGGGTGAGCATCTCTTCGCCGGTATCAGCACCTGGCGGGTAGATCTCGTTGAGGAACGCAATCGCCCGGCTCGGATGCGCGCGGCCCACCAGTTTCATGGTGACGGCGCCGTCGGAGATGTCGATCAGCTCATTGGCTTTATAGACGATCTGGGTCGGTTTTTCCTGGAGGATCTCCTCGGAAAAGAACTCCACCATCGACATGGGGATGCCGCCCAGCACCTTGCGCAAGGAGCTGATGGAGGGGCTGACACTGTTTTTTTCGATCATCGAAATGGTGCTGTTGGTGACGCCCGCGCGCTTGGCAAGCTCACGCTGGGAAAGACCTTTCAGTTTACGGATGGATTGCAGTCGTTCGCCGACGTCCAATGCAGGAGCCTCCTAGGATTCAGGCGTTGTTGTAATTGAGCGTTATCATGGCGACAGCGTTCAGTATTTACAACACTTTGGCCTAAATCCCGGGATCTGCCATTCGTGGGTGCCGCTCAAGCGCCGGAATAGAGCCGTGGCACCCGGCGCAGGTTGCAGAAGATCTGGTAGGGAATGGTGTCGGCGGCGGTGGCGACGTCACTGGCGAGGATGTTTTTGCCCCACAATTCGACGGTGGAGCCGAGCCCGGCCTGGGGCACGTCCGTCAGGTCGATACACAGCATGTCCATCGACACCCGGCCCAGCAACTGGCTGCGCTGGCCGGCCACCAGCACTGGCGTGCCGGTCGGGGCGTGACGCGGGTAGCCATCGGCGTAACCCATGGCAACCACGCCGATGCGCATTGGCTTCGGGGTGATGAACTTCGCGCCGTAACCCACCGGCTCGCCGGCCGGCAGTTCACGTACGCAGATGACTTTCGATTCCAGGGTCATCACCGGCTGCAAACGCGCGGCGATGGCCTGGTCTTCGCCAAACGGCGTGGCGCCGTAGAGCATGATGCCCGGGCGTACCCAGTCGCTGGAAACGTTCGGCCAGCCCAGCACGGATGGCGAATTGCGCAGGCTGACCTGAGCCGACAAGCCCTGGCGCGCCGCTTCAAACACCGCCACTTGTTCGTCGCTGCTGGTGCTGTCCAGCTCGTCGGCACGGGCGAAGTGGCTCATCAGCACGATCTTCGCGACCTTGCCGCTGGCCAGCAGGCGCTGGTAGGCGTCGTGATAATCCTTGGGATGCAAGCCAACACGGTGCATGCCGGAATCGAGCTTGAGCCAGACGGTCAGCGGTTTGCTGAGGGGCGCCTGTTCAATCGCGTCCAGTTGCCACAGCGAATGCACCACGCACCACAAATCATGCTCGATGATCAGCGGCAGTTCGTCGGCTTCGAAAAACCCTTCGAGCAACAGCACCGGCCCGCGAATCCCGGCGGCCCGCAGTTCCAGCGCTTCCTCGATGCACGCCACCGCAAACCCGTCCGCCTCGGCTTCCAGCGCCTGGGCAACACGCACGGCACCATGACCGTAGGCATCTGCCTTGATCACGGCGAGGGCTTTCGCTCCGGCCGTGACTTCACGGGCCAGTTGGTAGTTATGGCGCAGGGCTTGGAGGTCGATCAGGGCACGGGCAGGACGCATGGCGGCGGGCTTCTAGGCGGCAGTGGGAAGAAAAAACCGGTACCCGCTGACAACGCAGGCACCGGGAGAGGATTTTTTGCTTAAGGCAGAGCGGCCACGACCGACAGCTCAACCAGGATTTCCGGTTCGCAGAGTTTCGCTTCAACCGTGGCACGGGCCGGCGCGACGCCTTTGGGCAGCCACTTGTCCCATACCGCGTTCATCCCGGCGAAGTCCGCGTCGATGTCTTTCAGGTAGATGGTCACCGACAGCAACTTGCTCTTGTCGGTACCGGCCAGGTCCAGCAAACGCTCGATATTGACCAGGGTTTCGCGGGTCTGCTGTTCAATCCCGGCGCTCATGTCGTCGCCGACTTGCCCCGCCAGATACACGGTACCGCTGTGGACAACGATCTGGCTCATGCGCTCATTGGTGAGCTGGCGCTGGATTGACATGTTTTGCGGACTCCTGGTGGTTGCCGTAACGGGAAATATCGAGGCCTTCGGCACTGATCTGCGGCGTTTTCTTCGCCATCAGGTCGGCCAGCAAGCGGCCAGAGCCACAGGCCATGGTCCAGCCGAGGGTGCCGTGGCCGGTGTTCAGGAACAGGTTTTTGAACGGGGTGGCCCCCACGATCGGCGTGCCGTCCGGGGTGGTCGGGCGCAGGCCGGTCCAGAAACTGGCCTGGCTCAAATCACCGCCCTGAGGATAAAGGTCGTTGACGATCATCTCCAGGGTTTCCCGCCGGCGCGGGTTCAGCGACAGGTCAAAACCGGCTATTTCAGCCATGCCACCGACGCGGATGCGGTTGTCGAAACGGGTGATTGCGACCTTGTAGGTCTCATCGAGAATGGTCGAGGTCGGGGCCATCGCCGCATTGGTGATCGGCACGGTCATCGAGTAACCCTTGAGCGGGTACACCGGCGCCTTGATCCCCAGCGGCTTGAGCAGTTTCGGCGAGTAGCTGCCGAGGGCCAGCACGTAGCGGTCGGCGGTTTCCAGCTTGCCGTCTATCCACACGCCGTTGATGCGGTCACCGGCGTAGTCCAGGCGCTGGATATCTTGCTCGAAGCGGAATTCGACACCCAGTTGCTTGCACATGTCGGCAAGGCGGGTGGTAAACATCTGACAGTCGCCGGTCTGGTCGTTCGGCAGGCGCAGGGCACCGGCGAGGATATCGGTGACGCTGGCCAGCGCCGGTTCGACGCGGGCAATGCCGGCGCGGTCCAGCAGCTCGTAGGGCACGCCAGACTCTTTCAGTACCGCGATGTCTTTGGCAGCACCATCCAGCTGGGCCTGGGTGCGGAACAGCTGGGTAGTCCCCAGGGTGCGACCTTCGTAGGCGATACCGGTTTCAGCGCGCAGTTCGTCAATGCAGTCACGGCTGTACTCGGACAGGCGCACCATGCGCTCCTTGTTCACCGCATACCGGCTGGCGGTGCAGTTGCGCAGCATCTGCGCCATCCACAGGTATTGGTCGATGTCGGCGGTGGCCTTGATCGCCAGAGGCGCGTGGCGCTCCAGCAGCCACTTGATGGCCTTGAGCGGCACCCCCGGCGCGGCCCATGGCGAGGCGTAGCCCGGCGAGATCTGCCCGGCGTTGGCAAAACTGGTCTCCATGGCCACGGCCGGTTGACGGTCGACCACGACCACTTCAAAACCAGCTCGTGCCAAATAGTAGGCACTGGCCACGCCAATGACACCGCTACCCAAGACCAGAACGCGCATTTTTATTCCCTCATCACGGCTTGACCGCTGACGTTTGTTGTTCAGCACAAAGATGTGGGCAGTATAAAAAGCAATCGCCAGTGCATTTCACTATATAACTGCCTATATTTGGCGACAATTCTCGGCAAAAACCCTTTTCACGGAGGAGCATCCCCTATGCGGACCAACACTCAGACCAAGCGGGAGCTGGACAAGATCGACCGCAACATCCTGCGCATCCTGCAGGCAGACGGGCGGATTTCGTTTACTGAGCTGGGGGAAAAGGTTGGCCTGTCGACCACGCCGTGCACCGAGCGGGTCCGGCGCCTGGAGCGCGAAGGGATCATCATGGGCTACAACGCCCGGCTCAATCCGCAGCATTTGAAGGGCAGTTTGCTGGTGTTTGTCGAGATCAGCCTCGACTACAAGTCTGGCGACACCTTTGAAGAATTCCGACGCGCCGTGCTGAAGCTGCCCCATGTACTGGAGTGTCACCTCGTATCCGGGGACTTCGACTATCTGGTGAAAGCGCGGATTTCAGAGATGGCGTCGTACCGCAAATTGCTCGGCGACATCCTGCTCAAGCTGCCCCATGTGCGGGAGTCCAAGAGCTATATCGTGATGGAAGAGGTGAAGGAGAGTTTGAACCTGCCGATCCCGGATTAAGCGCTAGACCAGCACTTGCCGCGTGCTCGCCATGTATTCGTGAATCTGCTTTTCCACTCTTGGATGGATCAACTCCACCGGCCGGCGGTCATTCGGGCAAGGCAAGGTCGGCGTGGTGCCGAACAGGCGGCAAATCAGCGGGCGCTCGTCGTACACCGTGCAGCCATTGGGGCCCAGGTGCACGCAGTTGAGTTCATCCATCGCCGCTTCCTGCTCGGCGGCGGTCTTGCGCGGCAGGCGCGACATTTCCTCAGTGGAAGTGGTCACCGGCCCACAGCAGTCATGGCAACCCGGGACGCACTCGAACGAGGGAATCTGGCGGCGCAGCGCGTTGACTTTCTGACTGTTGCAACTCATCGACACAGGGACCGAACGGCGAATAGGCGTGGATTCTGCCCTAAAAGCCCCCGGTGAGACAGCTTCGCCCGACCGCTGTATCCTGCGTCAAATTTTCCAAACAGGGATGCTCCCCATGACCGCCAGCGCCCGGCACGCCAATTCCTACTACGCAGCCAGCAGTTTCCCGCAGCCCGATTATCCGGTGCTGACAGGTGAAATCGTGGCCGATGTGTGCGTGGTCGGCGGCGGCTTTTCGGGGCTGAATACCGCTCTGGAACTGGCCGAGCGGGGCTTCAGCGTGGTCCTGCTGGAGGCCCGCAAAGTCGCCTGGGGCGCCAGCGGGCGCAACGGCGGGCAGTTGATTCGCGGCGTAGGCCATGGCCTGGATCAATTCACCAACGTCATCGGCACCGATGGCGTGCGCCAGATGAAACTTATGGGCCTGGAAGCCGTGGAAATCGTGCGCCAGCGAGTCGAGCGCTCGCAGATCGCCTGCGACCTGACCTGGGGCTACTGCGACCTGGCCAACAAGCCCCGCGACCTTGAACACCTGGCCGCCGACGCCGAAGAGCTGCAAGGCCTCGGCTATCGCCATGAAGTGCGCCTGCTGCAAGCCAGCGAGATGCGCAGCGTGATTGGCTCCAACCGCTATGTGGGCGGCATGATCGACATGGGTTCCGGCCACCTGCACCCGCTGAACCTGGCCCTCGGCGAGGCGGCTGCGGCACAGCAGTTGGGCGTGCAGTTGTTCGAGCATTCCGCGGCGGTGCGCATCGATTACGGCCCGGAGGTCAACGTGCATACCGCCCAAGGCAATGTGCGCGCCAAGACCCTGGTGCTGGGCTGCAACGCCTATCTGAACGGCCTCAACCCGCATTTGAGCGGCAAGGTGCTGCCTGCCGGCAGCTACATCATCGCCACCGAGCCGTTGAGCGAAGCACAGGCAGCCGAGTTGCTGCCGCAAAACATGGCGGTGTGTGACCAGCGGGTGACGGTGGACTACTTCCGGCTGTCAGCCGACCGACGCTTGCTGTTCGGCGGTGCCTGCCATTATTCCGGACGGGATCCGAAGGACATCGGCGCCTATATGCGTCCGAAAATGCTGCAGGTGTTCCCACAGCTGGCCAACGTGAACATTGATTACCAGTGGGGCGGCATGATCGGCATCGGTGCCAACCGCCTGCCGCAGATTGGCCGCCTGGCCGACCAGCCCAACGTATATTTCGCCCAGGCCTATGCCGGCCACGGCCTCAATGCCACACACCTGGCAGGCAGGCTGCTGGGAGAAGCTATCAGCGGCCAGCAAAGCGGGCGGTTTGATCTGTTTGCCAAGGTGCCGCACATCACCTTCCCGGGCGGCAAGCACTTGCGCTCGCCGCTGTTGGCCTTGGGAATGCTCTGGCACCGGTTGAAAGAGCTGGTCTGAATCAACCGCGCCAGAAGGGTTTCAACCCTTCCCGGCGTGCCTGTTCGGCGCTCAGGCCCACGTCACGCAGTTGCTCCGGGGTCAGTTCCAGCAAGGTCTTGCGCGTGTGTATGCGGTGCCAGAACAGCGCCCATGAACTGAATGCGGAGGCCGCGGTGCGCGCCACCATGCGCCGCTCCTGCCCGGCTTCCAGTTCCTGACTGTGTAACGCCAACCGCACATCGCTCAAACCACTCATTTTCCTGCCCCTCATTTACGCATTGCCATGAGTCCGTAGGATGAGCCGGTGGGCGAAACCATGACAGATTCAACCATCCAGTATTAAATCCATACAGAACCTGCCTATCTGCGGCTGAATCCTGTATTTTCAGGCTATCTGTACTGGTCACCAGGAAGTATCGCCATGACGCTATACGTCAACCTCGCCGAACTGTTGGGCACGCGCATCGAGCAGGGCTTCTATCGCCCGGGGGATCGATTGCCGTCGGTGCGGGCCTTGAGTGTGGAGCACGGGGTCAGCCTGAGCACCGTGCAGCAGGCCTATCGTGTGCTGGAAGACAATGGCCTGGCGATGCCCAAACCCAAGTCCGGCTACTTCGTGCCGGTAGGTCGCGACTTGCCGGCCCTGCCCGCCGTAGGCCGCCCGGCCCAGCGCCCGGTGGAGATTTCCCAGTGGGACCAGGTGCTGGAGCTGATCCGCGCAGTGCCACGCAAAGACACCATACAGTTGGGCCGTGGCATGCCGGATGTATTGTCGCCAACCATGAAACCCTTGCTGCGCAGCCTGGCGCGGATCAGTCGACGCCAGGACATGCCGGGGCTGTATTACGACACCATCCACGGCAACCTGGACCTGCGCGAACAGATTGCCCGCCAGATGCTCGATTCAGGCTGCCAACTGACGCCCCAGGACCTGGTGATCACCACCGGCTGCCACGAGGCGCTGTCCGCCAGCATCCACGCGATTTGCGAGCCCGGCGACATCGTTGCCGTCGACTCGCCAAGCTTCCACGGCGCCATGCAAACCCTGAAGGGCCTGGGCATGAAGGCCCTGGAAATCCCCACCGACCCGCTCACCGGCATCAGCCTGGACGCGCTGGAGCTGGCCCTGGAACAGTGGCCGATCAAGGTCATCCAGCTGACCCCCAACTGCAACAACCCGCTGGGCTACATCATGCCGGAGTCGCGTAAACGCGCTCTGCTGACCCTGGCCCAGCGTTTTGACGTGGCCATCATCGAAGACGATGTGTATGGAGAATTGGCCTACAGCTACCCGCGTCCACGCACCATAAAATCCTTCGACGAAGATGGCCGCGTCGTACTGTGCAGCTCCTTCTCGAAAACCCTGGCGCCCGGGCTGCGGATCGGCTGGGTTGCACCCGGTCGTTACCTGGAGCGCGTGCTACACATGAAATACATCAGCACCGGTTCTACCGCGACCCAGCCGCAGATCGCCATTGCCGAATTCCTCAAGAACGGGCACTTCGAACCGCATTTGCGGCGGATGCGTACCCAATACCAGCGTAATCGCGACTTGATGCTAGATTGGGTCAGCCGCTACTTCCCGGCGGGCACCCGTGCCAGCCGTCCCCAGGGCAGCTTCATGCTGTGGGTGGAGTTGCCCGAAGGCTTCGACACCTTGAAGCTCAACCGGGTATTGGTGGATGAAGGTGTACAGATTGCTGTGGGAAGCATCTTTTCCGCGTCCGGCAAGTACAGGAACTGCCTGCGCATGAACTACGCTGCCAAGCCAACGCCACAAATCGAAGAGGCTGTGCGCAAGGTCGGCGCAACCGCCATCAGGATGCTGGCCGAAACAGTGGACTGACCTTTCTCGGGAAATAGCCGTCATATGCCGACAACTGCCCTGATACGGAACCCATGTCATTGATGACCCAACGGCTCTTACCGTTTTTCCTGCTGGGCATCCTGGCGCTGGGCGGCTGCGCCACAATTGATACGCCGCGCACACCCAGCGAGGCGCTGCCAGCCAGTGAGTCGTCATTCGGCCGCTCGATCCAGGCCCAGGCCGCGCCATACAAAGGCCGCTCCGGGTTCCGCCTGCTGCCCAACAGCAGCGAAGCCTTCATGGCCCGTGCCGAACTGATCCGCAACGCCCAGACCAGCCTCGACCTGCAGTACTACATCGTCCACGACGGTATCAGCACCCGCATGCTCGTGGATGAGCTGCTCAAGGCCGCCGACCGTGGCGTGCGCGTGCGCATCCTGCTGGACGACACCACCAGCGACGGCCTGGACCAGATCATCGCCACCCTCGCCGCCCACCCGCAGATCCAGATCCGCCTGTTCAACCCGCTGCACCTGGGCCGCAGCACCGGCGTGACGCGAGCCATGGCGCGGCTGTTCGACCTCTCGCTGCAACACCGGCGCATGCACAACAAGCTGTGGCTGGCGGACAACAGTGTGGCCATCGTCGGCGGGCGCAACCTGGGGGATGAGTATTTCGACGCCGAGCCCAACCTCAACTTCACCGATATCGACATGCTCAGCGTGGGCCCGGTGGCCGAACAACTGGGCCACAGCTTCGATCAGTACTGGAACAGTGCGCTGAGCAAGCCCATCGGCGACTTCGTCAGCAGCGCCTCCAAAGGCGACCTGGCCAGCGCTCGCGTACGCCTGGAGGAGTCCCTTGCGCAGTCACGCCAGCAGAATCATGCGCTGTATAACCGCCTGCGCACCTACAAGACCCAGCCGCGCATGGACACCTGGCGCCGCGAGCTGATCTGGGCCTGGAACCAGGCACTGTGGGACGCGCCGAGCAAAGTCCTGGCCAAGGCCGACCCGGATCCACGGCTGCTGTTGACCACCCAACTGGCGCCGGAGCTGGAAGGTGTCAGCCATGAGCTGATGATGATTTCGGCTTATTTCGTACCGGGGCAGCCTGGCCTGGTGTACCTGACGGGTCGTGCGGATGCCGGGGTGTCGGTGAGCCTGCTGACCAACTCCCTGGAAGCCACCGACGTGCCTGCGGTGCACGGCGGCTATGCGCCCTATCGCAAGGCGCTGCTGGAACACGGGGTAAAGCTGTACGAGTTGCGCCGCCAGCCCGGAGACGGCGGCGGCAGTGGCCCGCATCTGTTCCGCAAAGGCACCTTCCACGGCTCGGATTCCAGCCTGCACAGCAAGGCGATCATCTTTGACCGGGAGAAATCCTTCATCGGCTCATTCAACTTTGACCCGCGGTCGGTGCTGTGGAACACCGAAGTCGGAGTGCTGGTGGACAGCCCGGAACTGGCGGAGCACGTGCGCAACCTGGCACTGGAAGGTATGGCGCCGGCCCTCAGCTACGAGGCGAAGCTGCAGGATGGCCAGGTGGTATGGGTGACCGAAGACAACGGCCAACTGCATACCCTGACCCGCGAACCGGGCAGTTGGTGGCGCCGGTTCAATGCCTGGTTCGCCACATCCGTCGGGCTGGAACGCATGCTTTAAGAACAGCACAGAGCCTTGTGGGAGCTGGCTTGCCTGCGATGGCGGAGTGTCAGTTTACGTATCCGGTGCTGACACTCCGCTATCGCGGGCAAGCCCGGCTCCCACAGGTGATCGCATTTCAAGTTCAGGCTGGCTGCACAGCCCCGAATGCTCCTTGGCGAAGCAGCAGAATCACCAATCCCAGCGCCCCCGCCGCCATCAGCAGCGGCAGCGCATGCCCGCTGATCCACTGGCTGCCGGCACCGGCCACCAACGGCCCGATCAGGCAGCCAATGCCCCACAGCTGCGCGATATGCGCATTGGCGCGCACCAGCGCGTCGTCGCGGTAGCGCTCGCCAATCAGGATCAGCGACAGGGTGAACAACCCGCCGGCGCTGGCGCCGAACAGCACCCACACCGGCCAGATCATCAGCGTCTCCAACAGCAGCGGAATCGCCAGGCTCGTCGCCAGCAGCATCAGCGCACAGCCGAGAAACAGCGTGCGTCGAGGCAGGTAATCCGCCAATGCGCCAATCGGCAGCTGCAGCAACGCATCACCGACCACCACGGTGCTGACCATCGCCAGGGCGATCTCGGCGGTGAAGCCCTGCTGCAGGCAATACACCGGCAACAGCGTAAGAATCATTGCCTCAAATGCGGCGAATAACGCCACCGCCCAGGCAATCGCCGGCAAGCCCTGGCAGAAGCGCAGCAGGTCGCCGAAGGTCACGCTGAAGGACTCGGCGGTGGGCGCGCCGGAGCGGCCCAGCAGCAGGATCGGCGAGAACGTCAGCAGGCCGACGCCCACCCAGAAGCCAATGTCGTTATCGGTGCCCAGCGCGCCCAGCAGCAAAGGGCCCGACAGCTGGCTCAAGGCATAGCTGCAGCCATACAGCGCCACCAGACGGCCGCGCCAGCGTTCGATCACCAGTTGGTTGATCCAGCTTTCGCCGAGGATAAACACGATGGTCAGGATCACCCCGATCATCAGCCGCAGCACCAGCCACACCGGGTAGCTGGGCAATACCGCCAGCAAACCGATGGAAATCGCCCCGCCCCACAGGCACAGGCGCATCAGGTTCGCCGTGCCCAGGCGCGAGGCCAGGTCGCTGGAGACCTTGGCGCCGAGCAGCACACCGAAGGCCGGCATCGCGGCCATCACACCGATGGCGAAGCTGCCGTAGCCCCAGCTTTCCAGACGCAGGGACACCAGTGGCATGCTCACGCCCAGGGCCAGGCCCACGCTCAAGACCGACGCCAGCACGGCGAAATAGGTCGCCCAACGCATTTCCACGCTCCTGTGGATCGTTATTTTCAGGGCCGCAAACGAACTGTAGGAGCTTACCCATGTGGGAGCCGGGCTTGCCCGCGATGCAGGCACCGAGGTGTGTCAGTCACACCACGGTGATGCTATCGCAGGCAAGCCAGCTCCCACACAAGCTCGCTCCTACAGGGGATTGCGAGTGTTACTTACAGCTTGATCCAGGTCGCCTTCAGCTCGGTGTACTTGTCGAATGCGTGCAGCGACTTGTCGCGGCCGTTACCCGACTGCTTGAAGCCACCAAACGGTGCGGTCATGTCGCCGCCATCGTACTGGTTGACCCACACGCTACCGGCACGCAGTGCCTTGGCGGTGAGGTGCGCCTTGGAGATGTTCGACGTCCACACCGCAGCGGCCAGGCCGTATTGGGTGTCGTTGGCGATCGCGATGGC
This sequence comes from Pseudomonas yamanorum, assembly GCF_013386765.1. Taxonomy (GTDB): domain Bacteria; phylum Pseudomonadota; class Gammaproteobacteria; order Pseudomonadales; family Pseudomonadaceae; genus Aquipseudomonas; species Aquipseudomonas yamanorum_A. Next base: position 311,798 of record NZ_JACARE010000018.1, on the reverse strand, counting down.
TTCTTCCACGCTGTCGAAGGCAATCACCGACAGTACCGGGCCGAAGATTTCTTCCTGGGCGATCTTCATGGCGTTGGTCACGCCGTCGAAAATCGTCGGCTCGACATAGGTACCGCCGCTTTCCTGCAACGTGCGCTTGCCACCGGCCACCAGCTTGGCTCCATCGGCGTGCCCGGCCTCGATGTACGACAGCACGGTGTTCATCTGCTGGGTGTCCACCAGTGCTCCGACCGTGGTGGCCGGGTCCAGCGGGTTGCCCGGCTTCCAGGCCTTGAGGGCCTCGATCACCAGCGGCAGGAATTTATCCTTGATGGAGCGCTCTACCAGCAGGCGCGAACCCGCGGTGCACACTTCGCCCTGGTTGAAGGCAATGGCGCCGGCCGCGGATTCAGCGGCGGCTTGCAGGTCCGGGGCATCGGCGAACACGATGTTCGGGCTCTTGCCGCCGGCTTCCAGCCAGACACGTTTCATGTTCGACTCGCCGGAGCGAATCAGCAGTTGCTTGGCGATCTTGGTGGAGCCGGTGAACACCAGGGTGTCGACGTCCATGTGCAGCGCCAGGGCGTTGCCCACGGTGTGGCCATAACCCGGCAGCACGTTAAACACGCCTTTCGGGATCCCGGCTTCAACGGCCAGGGCAGCGATACGGATGGCGGTCAGCGGCGACTTTTCAGACGGCTTGAGGATCACCGAGTTACCGGTGGACAGCGCCGGCCCGAGTTTCCAGCAGGCCATCATCAGCGGGAAGTTCCACGGCACGATGGCCGCGACAACACCGACTGGCTCACGAGTCACCAGGCCCAGTTGGTCGTGGGGGGTGGCTGCGACTTCGTCGTAGATCTTGTCGATGGCCTCACCGCTCCAGCTCAGGGCTTGCGCCGCGCCTGGAACGTCGATGTACAGGGAATCGCTGATTGGCTTGCCCATGTCCAGGGTTTCAAGCAGGGCCAGCTCTTCGGCGTTGGCCTTGAGCAAGCCGGCGAAACGGATCATGGTGGCTTTGCGCTTGGCCGGCGCCAGGCGCGACCAGGCACCGGAATTGAACGTGGCGCGGGCGTTTTCTACGGCACGCTGGGCGTCGGCGACGTCACAGCTGGCAACGGTTGTCAGCAGGCGGCCATCGACCGGGCTGAGGCATTCGAACGTGTCGCCGGAAACGGCGGCGGTGTATTCGCCATTGATGTAGGCGCGGCCTTCGATCTTCAGATCCTTGGCGCGTTGTTCCCAGTCGGCACGGGTCAGGGTGGTCATGCGAGTGTCCTCCTCTTATTGAATACAAGGGCCGGGCGATGTACCCAGGCACCTTCGAAGAATTCTTGCCCGGCCAGCCAGCTGTTCGGCTCAAGGCAGCTGCCACCCTAAACCAGCGACGATGGATGTTTCAATATATTTGACATAACGCCAGCAAACGCCCTTGCGATGTTCATTTTAATAAACATAGACTTTGGGCTCTCCAACCGCAGGCCAGACGGGACACGCCCATGAACATCCAGAATATCGTCGACTTCAGCCAGGCCAGGACCGAACCTGACCGCTACCGTCCGGCCGCGGAGAAAATTCTCAAAGGCGACCCCGAGCAAACCGTCTACAACCACTACAACAGCCCGTGCGGCCAGATGAGCGCCGGGGTCTGGGAGGGTGACGTCGGGCAGTGGAAGGTCAACTACACCGAGCATGAGTACTGCGAGATCGTGCAGGGCGTCTCTGTATTGCGTGACGCCGATGGCAACGCCAAGACCTTGCGGGCCGGCGACCGCTTCGTCATTCCGGCCGGCTTCAGCGGCACCTGGGAAGTGCTGGAACCCTGCCGCAAGATCTACGTGGTGTTCGAAGAAAAGGCCTGATCAATTCTTCAGGCACAAAAAAAAGCCCGCATCGTGAGATACGGGCTTTTTTTCACAAGAAAGAAAACCAATTACTTGATTTTGCCTTCTTTGTAGATCACGTGCTTGCGAACGCGCGGGTCGAACATTTTCTTTTCGAGCTTGTCCGGGGTAGTACGCTTGTTCTTGTCGGTAGTGTAGAAGTGACCAGTACCGGCGCTAGAGATCATTCGAATCAATTCACGCATGATTTAGCTCCTTAGATTTTGCCGTCGCGGCGCAGTTCGGCCAGCACGACAGTGATGCCACGCTTGTCGATAACACGCATGCCTTTGGCAGATACGCGCAGACGGACAAAACGTTTCTCTTCTTCAACCCAAAAGCGATGATGCTGCAGGTTTGGCAGGAAACGACGACGGGTTTTGTTGTTTGCGTGGGAAATGTTATTCCCAGTCACCGGACCCTTACCGGTAACTTGACAGACTCTCGACATGCCTCAGCCCTCTAAAACCACATGCCCAACCCGGCATGGGTTGGCCGCTTAATCTCTCAGTCATTTGGCGCCAGGCGCCGCGTTTCTTTAGGGTCTTACCGGCTACACCTACTAGCGAAGGAACCGGGCCCCTAGAAAAGAGCGCTGCTTTATACCAGAAAGACCCCAGTGCAACAACAGGCCGTGTGTTTTTACACGCGTAAATCCAGGCCATGGACGCCTGAGCCGTTGCCAGGGTGGGCCGCTATAGAAGCTAACCGCTCGTCGCACAGAATGATTTACAGCGCCCGCGCGCACTGCAAAGTGCTCGGCAAAACGACCTGAGGCGCCATCAAAACAGTATTTGAGGCAAAAGCACAGGCAAAAATGGGCTAGTCATTTGTGAATCAGGCCACTACGGTAGGACTTTTCCAGACTGCACTCGCAGATGGGCCTTCGATCTGCAAAGGAAACCGAATATGCGCCTCGCTGCCCTACCGCTATTGCTAGCCCCTCTTTTTATTGCTGCACACGCCCAGGCGGCCACCACCTTGAGCGTCTGCACCGAAGCCAGCCCCGAAGGCTTCGACGTGGTGCAATACAACTCGCTGACCACCACCAACGCCTCGGCAGACGTATTGATGAACCGCCTGGTGGACTTCGACGCCACCAGCGGCAAGTTGGTCCCGAGCCTTGCGGACAGTTGGGAAGTGTCGCCGGATGGCCTGACCTACACCTTCAAGCTGCACCCGGATGTGAAATTCCATCGCACCGAGTACTTCACCCCAAGCCGCACCCTGACCGCCGAAGACGTGCGCTTCAGCTTCGAGCGCATGCTCGACCCGGCCAACCCGTGGCACAAGATCGCCCAGAGCGGCTTCCCCCACGCCCAGTCGCTGCAATTGCCCACGCTGATCAAAAAGATCGACGCCCTCGACCCGCTGACCGTGCGCTTTACCCTGGACCACGCCGACTCGACCTTCCTCGCCGCATTGAGCATGGGCTTTGCCTCGATCTACCCGGCGGAGTACGCCGACAAGCTGCTCAAGGCCGGCACACCCGAGAAGCTCAACAGCCAGCCTATCGGCACCGGGCCGTTCGTTTTCGGGCGTTTCCAGAAAGACGCGACGATTCGCTACAAGGCCAACCCGGACTATTTCGCCGGCAAGCCTGCGGTGGACAACCTGATCTTTGCGATCACCCCGGACGCCAACGTGCGCCTGCAGAGATTGCGTCGCGACGAATGCCAGATCGCCTTGTCGCCCAAGCCGCTGGACATCGATGCCGCCAAGAAAGACGCAGACCTGAAGATCGAGAAAACCGCAGCCTTCATGACCGCGTTCGTCGCCATCAACAGCCAGCATCCACCTTTGGACAAGCCTGAAGTTCGCCAGGCGATCAACCTGGCCTTCGACAAGGCCAGCTACCTCAAGGCCGTATTTGAAGGCACCGCCGAAGCCGCCAACGGCCCGTATCCGCCCAACACCTGGAGCTACGCCAAGGAATTGCCGGGCTATCCGCAGGACATCGCCAAGGCCAAGCAACTACTGGACCGCGCCGGGCTCAAGGATGGCTTCAAGACCACCATCTGGACCCGGCCGTCGGGCAGCCTGCTGAACCCCAACCCAAGCCTGGGCGCGCAGTTGCTGCAAGCAGACCTGGCCAAGGTCGGCATCCAGGCTGAAATCCGCGTGATCGAGTGGGGCGAACTGATCCGCCGTGCCAAGGCCGGCGAGCACGACCTGCTGTTCATGGGCTGGGCCGGCGACAACGGCGACCCGGATAACTTCCTCACGCCGCAGTTCTCCTGCGCAGCGGTGAAGTCCGGCACCAACTTCGCCCGCTACTGCGACCCTGCGCTGGACAAGCTGATCAGCGCCGGCAAGACCACCAGCGAACAAGGCGTGCGCAGCAAGCTGTACCAACAGGCCCAGGCGCAGATCCAGCAACAGGCGCTATGGCTGCCACTGGCGCACCCGACCGCGTTCGCCCTGACGCGCAAGAATGTCGAGGGGTATCAGGTGAGCCCGTTTGGTCGCCAGGATTACTCCAAGGTCAGCGTCAAACCCTGAACCTGCCCGGGGCCGGCATGCCGGCCCCTACATCCACCCATACTCCGCCATCGACAGCGGGTCACCCTCCCCCACGATGATGTGGTCCAGTACCCGCACGTCCACCATTTCCAGGGCTTTTTGCAGCACCTTGGTCAATTTTCGATCAGCCATGCTTGGCTCGGCGTTGCCGGAAGGATGGTTGTGGCACAGGATCAGTGCCGCAGCGTTGTGGTCCAGGGCGCGCTTGACCACTTGCCGCGGGTAGACCGTGGCGTTGTCGATAGTCCCTTGAAACAGCTTCTCAAAGCCCAACACCCGATGCTTGGCGTCGAGAAACAGGCAGCCGAATATCTCGTGAGGCTCATGGCGTAGCAGCGCCTTGAGGTAGTCGCGCACGGCCACCGGGCTTTCCAGCACCGAATCGTTACGCAGACGCTCGGCCAAATGACGGCGGGCCATCTCCAGCACCGCCTGGAGCTGGGCGAACTTGGCCGCCCCCAACCCCAAATGCTGGCTGAACACCGCCTGCCTGGCCTCCATCAGCGAGCGCAGGCTGCCAAACTGCGCCAGAAGGTGACGTGCCAGGTCCACGGCACTTTTACCGGCCACCCCGGTACGCAGGAAAATCGCCAGCAACTCAGCGTCGGAAAGGTTCTCCGCGCCCAACTCCAACAGCTTCTCCCGCGGACGCTCTGCTGCGGGCCAATCGCGAATACTCATCCCACCTCCGTGTGCATGTGCGCCGCTGTTGCATGGCGGACGCTGTGGTATCTTAGGCCATCTTTTTGCGTGCGATTTCACCTGGGGAGGGGGCATCGCAACGCCATCACTGAACTGGAAAGGCAAGCCAATGCAGCGTCTGTATCGGAAACGCATCGTTCTCGGCGTCGGCGGCGGCATTGCCGCCTACAAGAGCGCAGAGCTGGTTCGCAGGCTCCTGGACCAAGGCGCCGAAGTGCGCGTGGTCATGACCCGTGGCGGCAGTGAATTCATTACCCCGTTGACCATGCAAGCCTTGTCCGGCCACCCGGTTCACCTCGACCTGCTGGACCCTGCGGCCGAAGCTGCCATGGGCCACATCGAGCTGGCCAAATGGGCCGACCTGGTACTGATCGCCCCGGCCACCGCCGACCTGATCGCCCGCCTGGCCCAAGGCATTGCCGACGACCTGCTGACCACCCTGGTGCTGGCCACCGACGCCACCGTGGCCATCGCCCCGGCCATGAACCAGGCCATGTGGCGCGACCCGGCCACCCAGGCCAACACCCAACTCCTGCAAAGCCGCGGCCTCAAGGTCTTCGGCCCGGCCTCCGGCAGCCAGGCCTGTGGCGACGTGGGCATGGGCCGCATGCTCGAAGCCACCGACCTCGCCCAATGTGCCGCCGACTGCTTCCAGCACCTGGCCCTGACCGGCAAGCACGTGCTGATCACCGCCGGCCCGACCCAGGAAAACATCGACCCGGTGCGTTACATCACCAACCATAGCTCAGGAAAAATGGGCTTTGCCCTGGCTGAAGCAGCGGTCGAGGCAGGCGCACGGGTGACCTTGATCACCGGTCCGGTGCATCTGCCGACCCCGGATCGCGTCACCCGAATCGACGTAGTCAGCGCCCGCGACATGCTGGCGGCCTGTGAGGCGGCGATTCCCTGCGACCTGTTCATCGCTTCGGCAGCGGTGGCGGACTACCGCCCGGAAGTGGTTGCACCACAGAAGCTCAAGAAAGACCCTACAAGCGGCGACGGCCTGCTCCTGCAAATGGTCCGCAACCCGGACATTCTGGCCACCATCGCCACCCGTGAAGACCGTCCGTTCAGCGTCGGTTTCGCTGCCGAGACCGAGCATCTGCTGGACTACGCTGCACGCAAACTGAAAGACAAAAACCTCGACCTGATTGTCGCCAACGATGTCGCCAACCCGAGCATCGGCTTCAACAGCGAGGAAAATGCCATCAGCGTGATCGACCGCGAGTTGCACGCTACCGTTTTCGCCCAGACCAGCAAGGGCAAGATTGCCCGCCAACTGATCTCTTTTATCGCCCTACGGCTGAACCAGGTTTAATTTCCATGCACGCTTTGCAAGCCAAGATCCTCGACCCACGCATCGGCAACGAATTCCCGCTGCCGGCCTACGCCACTCCGGGCTCCGCCGGCCTCGACCTGCGCGCCATGCTCAAGCAGGACACCGTGCTTGAGCCGGGCCAGACCATTCTGATTCCGACCGGCCTGTCGATCTACGTGGGCGACCCTGGCCTGGCGGCGCTGATCCTGCCGCGCTCCGGCCTGGGTCACAAACACGGGATCGTCCTCGGCAACCTGGTGGGCCTGATCGATTCGGACTACCAGGGCGAGCTCATGGTGTCGTGCTGGAACCGCGGCCAGACCGCGTTCAACATCGCCGTCGGCGAGCGCATTGCCCAGCTTGTACTGGTGCCGGTGGTGCAGGCGCACTTCGAACTGGTCGAAGAATTCGACGAAACCCAGCGCGGTGCAGGCGGCTTCGGGCATTCCGGCAGCCACTGACTAAGCTGAACTGACTTAGCCGAACCTGGCCGGGTGCCTCACCCGGCCTGACGCCAACGCATGGCCTTTCAGGATGAAGAATGCGCGGAACTTATCAGCAAGATTTCCCCAGTGAAATCAGGGCATTAGGCGGGCAAAAGGGCGGAGCTCCGGCGCCGATGGCACTTTTGCACCACGAACTCTATGCCAAAAACGCCGTCTTACCCTTCAGTTTGAGCCTGCCGGTCAGCACCCTTGAGGCCAGCCCCGCCCTTTTCAGATGGAGTTCCCCCCCGCAATGAGCAACGCAGCCCGAGTCGCCCCGTCATTTCCCGACAGCATTTTCCGCGCCTATGACATCCGTGGCGTGGTCCCCAAGACCCTGACCGCCGAGACCGCCTACTGGATCGGCCGTGCCATTGGCTCCCAGAGCCTGGCCCAGGGCGAGCCCAACGTGTCCGTAGGCCGTGACGGCCGCCTGTCCGGCCCCGAGCTGGTGGAGCAACTGATCCAGGGCCTGGCCGACAGCGGCTGCCATGTGAGCGATGTAGGCCTGGTGCCGACGCCGGCGCTGTACTACGCGGCCAACGTGCTGGCCGGCAAGTCAGGTGTGATGCTCACCGGCAGCCACAACCCGTCGGACTACAACGGCTTCAAGATCGTGATCGCCGGCGATACCCTGGCCAACGAACAGATCCAGGCCCTGCACACCCGCCTGAAGACCAACGACCTGACCAGCGGTGCCGGCACCATCACCAAGGTTGAGATTCTCGATCGTTATTCGGACGAGATCACCCGCGACGTCAAACTCGCCCGCCGCCTGAAAGTGGTGGTGGATTGCGGCAACGGCGCGGCCGGCGTGATCGCCCCGCAACTGATCGAAGCGCTGAATTGCGAAGTGATCCCGCTGTTTTGCGAGGTCGACGGCAACTTCCCCAACCACCACCCGGACCCGGGCAAGCCTGAAAACCTCGTAGACCTGATCGCCAAGGTCAAGGAAACCGGCGCCGACCTGGGCCTGGCTTTCGATGGCGACGGCGACCGCGTCGGTGTGGTGACCAACACCGGCAATATCGTGTTCCCGGACCGCCTGCTGATGCTGTTTGCCCGCGACGTCGTGGCACGCAACCCGGGCGCCGAGATCATCTTCGACGTCAAATGCACCCGCCGCCTGACGCCGCTGATCAAGGAATACGGCGGGCGTCCGCTAATGTGGAAGACCGGTCACTCGTTGATCAAAAAGAAAATGAAGGAAACCGGCGCCCTGTTGGCCGGCGAAATGAGCGGCCACGTGTTCTTCAAAGAGCGCTGGTTCGGTTTTGACGACGGTATTTACAGCGCCGCTCGTCTGCTGGAGATCCTCAGCAACGAAAAATCCACCGCCGAAGACCTGTTTGCAACCTTCCCGGATGATATTTCTACGCCAGAGATCAATATCCATGTGACCGAAGAGAGCAAATTCAGCATCATTGACGCACTGCACGATGCGCAATGGGGCGAAGGCGCCAACCTGACCACCATTGACGGCGTGCGGGTCGATTACGCCAAAGGCTGGGGCCTGGTTCGCGCGTCCAACACCACACCGGTGCTGGTGCTGCGTTTCGAGGCGGATTCCGAGGCTGAGTTGCAGCGCATCAAGGACGTGTTCCACGCCCAGTTGAAACGTGTTGCCCCTGATCTCCAATTACCGTTCTGATTTTTTTGTACCGGAGCCCTGAATGACCCTCGAACGCGAAGCCGCCGCCAATACCGCCAAGGTCCTTTCCGAAGCGTTGCCTTACATTCGACGCTACGTCGGCAAGACGCTGGTGATCAAGTACGGCGGCAATGCCATGGAAAGCGACGAGCTGAAGACCGGCTTTGCCCGCGACATCGTGTTGATGAAAGCCGTCGGGATCAACCCGGTGGTGGTACACGGTGGCGGCCCGCAAATCGGTGACCTGCTCAAACGCCTGTCCATCGAGAGTCATTTCATCGACGGCATGCGCGTGACCGACGCCCAGACCATGGACGTGGTGGAGATGGTCCTGGGTGGCCAGGTGAACAAAGACATCGTCAACCTGATCAACCGCCATGGCGGCAGCGCCATCGGCCTGACCGGCAAGGACGCCGAGCTGATCCGCGCGAAGAAGCTCACCGTGACCCGCAAGACCCCGGAGATGACCCAGCCGGAAATCATCGACATCGGCCAGGTGGGCGAAGTGATCGGCATCAACACCGATCTGCTGAACCTGCTGGTGAAAGGCGATTTCATTCCGGTGATCGCGCCTATCGGCGTGGGTGCCAACGGTGAGTCCTACAACATCAACGCCGACCTGGTGGCCGGCAAGGTGGCCGAGGCGCTGAAGGCCGAGAAGCTGATGCTGCTCACCAACATCGCCGGCTTGATGGACAAGGAAGGCAAGGTCTTGACCGGCCTGACGACCCAGCAAGTGGACGACCTGATCGCCGACGGCACCATCTACGGCGGCATGCTGCCGAAGATCCGTTGCGCACTGGAAGCAGTACAAGGCGGCGTCGGCAGTTCGTTGATCCTGGACGGCCGGGTTCCAAATGCGATCCTGCTGGAAATCTTCACCGACACCGGTGTGGGTACCCTGATCAGCAATCGCAAGCGCCCTTAAGCACTGGAAAACTAAAAGCCCCACCCCCTGTAGGAGCGAGCTTGCTCGCGAAGAACGTTAACGATGACGCATTTATTCTGGATAAACGCGGCGTCTTTAAGTTTTTCGCGAGCAAGCTCGCTCCTACAGGGGGTGGGGCTTTTTTATTGCCTGGCTTTCAGATCAAACGCCGAACTGCTCGCGATAGGCCTTGACCGCCGGCAAATGCTGCTTGAGCTGCGGGTCGTCTTCCAGGAACTGCAACACCTGGTTCAGCGATACGATGCTCACCACCGGAATCGCGAAATCGCGCTCCACTTCCTGGATCGCCGACAATTCACCGTTGCCACGCTCCTGGCGGTTCAGCGCGATCAACACGCCGGCGGCCTTGGCACCGTCCTGGGAAGCGATGATCTGCATCACTTCGCGAATCGCGGTGCCGGCAGTGATCACGTCATCGATGATCAGCACGTCGCCCTTGAGCGGTGCGCCCACCAGGCTGCCGCCTTCGCCGTGTGCCTTGGCTTCCTTGCGGTTGAAGCACCATGGCAGATCCTGCCCGTGATGTTCAGCCAACGCCACGGCGGTCGCGGCGGCCAGGGGAATGCCCTTGTAGGCCGGGCCGAACAGCACGTCGAAGGAAATACCGCTTTCAACGATGGCGGCCGCATAGAAACGACCCAGCTGCGCCAGTGCAGAACCCGAGTTGAAAAGGCCGGCATTGAAGAAGTAAGGGCTGGTGCGCCCGGACTTCAGGGTGAACTCACCGAAGCGCAATACGCCGCGATCGATGGCAAAACGAATGAAATCGCGTTGATACGCCTGCATGAAAAAAGCCTCAGATACCACGGATTTAGCTAATTAGGTAGACGGCGTGTATCATACACGCACGCGATTTTTGGGGCCATTTATGCGGATCATCAGTGTGAACGTCAATGGTATTCAGGCTGCAGTCGAGCGTGGTTTGCTCAGTTGGCTGCAAGCCCAGAATGCCGACGTCATCTGCCTGCAGGACACCCGCGCCTCCGCCTTTGAACTGGACGACCCAGCCTTCCAACTGGATGGCTACTTCCTTTATGCCTGTGATGCCGAAGTTCCCACCCAAGGTGGCGTGGCTTTGTATTCGCGGTTGCAACCCAAGGCGGTCATCAGCGGCCTCGGCTTCGAGACAGCCGACCGCTACGGGCGCTACCTGCAAGCCGATTTCGATAAGGTCAGCATTGCGACCTTGCTGCTTCCATCAGGGCAGAATGGCGATGAAGACTTGAACCAGAAGTTCAAGCTAATGGACGACTTCGCCCGTTATCTGGATAAACAGCGGCGCAAACGTCGCGAGTACATTTACTGTGGCTCGCTGTACGTGGCGCAACAGAAGCTGGATATCAAGAACTGGCGCGACAGCCAGCAATCCCCGGGCTTCCTGGCGCCGGAACGGGCCTGGATGGACGAGATTGTCGGCAACATGGGCTATGTCGATGCCCTGCGGGAAGTCAGCCGCGAAGGCGACCAGTACAGCTGGTGGCCGGATAACGAACAGGCCGAGATGCTGAATCTGGGCTGGCGTTTTGACTACCAGTTGCTGACCCCGGGCCTGCGCCGCTTCGTACGCAGCGCACGCCTGCCACGCCAGCCGCGCTTCTCGCAGCACGCGCCGCTGATCGTGGACTACGACTGGACACTGACCATCTAAGGTCTTTTTCCTGGCACAAAAAAACCGACATCGCTGTCGGTTTTTTTGTGGGCGGTGGTTATTTGATCAACCGCAACGTCCACGGATAACGATAAGCCACGCCCTTGTTGGCCTTGATGCCGGCAATGATCGTCATCACCACCGCGCCGATCACCAGCACGGTCATCAACACGAAGCCGATCACGATAAAGCCCAGCAGGAAGCAGACCGCCCAGGCGATGCCCACGGTGATCTGGAAGTTCAGCGCTTCCTTGCCCTGGTCATCAATGAACGGGTCCGTGTCCTTCTTCACCTGCCAGAGAATCAACGGCCCCAGCAGGCTGCCGAACGGGAACATCAACCCGAAGAACGCCGCGAAGTGACAGAGCATCGCCCACTGGCGAACTTCCTTGGACGGTGTCGGCAGTGGAAGTTGACTGTCACTCATGGCGTAGCTCCTTGGGGTTGAATCAGTCCGCCAATGCGGCGTTCTGCAGTTCGAAGATCTCGGTCATGCCTTTCTGGGCCAGGGCCAGCATGGCGTTCAGGTCCGCCGGCTGGAATGGCGCGCCTTCGGCGGTGCCCTGCACTTCGATGAAACCACCGGTGCTGGTCATCACCACGTTCAGGTCGGTCTCGGCAGCCGAATCTTCAAGATAGTCCAGATCCAGCACAGGCTCGCCCTGATACATGCCGACCGACACCGCAGCGATCATCTGCTTGAGCGGATCGCCGCCTTTCAGGCCGCCACGTTTCTTGATGACTTTGAGCGCATCGACCAGGGCAACCATGGCACCGGTGATGGATGCCGTGCGGGTGCCACCGTCGGCCTGGATCACGTCGCAGTCGACGTACAGGGTGACGTCGCCCAGCTTGGACATGTCTAGGGCAGCACGCAGGGAACGACCGATCAGGCGCTGGATTTCCAGGGTGCGGCCGCCTTGCTTGCCACGGCTGGCTTCACGCTGGTTACGCTCGCCGGTGGCGCGCGGCAGCATGCCGTATTCGGCGGTCAACCAACCCTGGCCCTGGCCCTTGAGGAAACGCGGCACGCCATTTTCGACGCTGACGGTGCAGATAACCTTGGTATCGCCAAACTCGACCAGTACAGATCCCTCGGCGTGTTTGGTGTAGTTGCGGGTGATGCGGATCGAGCGGAGCTGATCGGCAGCGCGACCACTTGGACGTTTCATAGGGGATACCTGTACGGAGGACGAAAAACTGCCGAGCATTATAGAGCCGCCAGCCCTGATCGGCACGGCTAAAAAATCCTGTTACAAACCAGGCAGCGAAGCCACTGTTTGGGGCCACCCGTCCCGTTGAGCTACAATCCTGCGCCTTCGCAGCCTGTCGGCTTCAATCTACCCATCAGCCCGCGCGTTTGCGGGACTGCATCGCGAGGTACCTCCATGGTGCACAGCATGACCGCCTTCGCCCGCGTCGAAAAAGCCGGCGTCCAAGGCACCCTGAGCTGGGAATTGCGCTCGGTCAACAGCCGCTACCTGGAGCCGCACCTGCGCCTGCCGGAATCGTTTCGCGACCTCGAAGGCGCGGTCCGTGAGGCACTGCGCCAAGGCATCTCCCGCGGCAAGCTGGAATGCACCCTGCGCTTTACCGAGGAAACCACTGGCAAGCCGTTGCAAGTGGATCGCGAGCGCGCAGCCCAATTGGTCGCCGCCGCCGAAACCATCGCCGGCCTGATCAAACAGCCTGCCGCCATCAATCCACTGGAAGTGCTGGCCTGGCCCGGCGTGCTGGTGGCCGACGCCACCGACCCGCAAGCCCTGAATGCCGAGGCCCTCGCCCTGTTCAACCAAGGCTTGAAGGAACTCAAGGCCGGCCGCGAACGCGAAGGTGCCGAACTGGCCCGCCTGATCAGCGACCGCCTGACCTCCATCGAACAAGACGTGGTGACCCTGCGCGAACTGGTGCCGCAGATGCTTGCCACCCAGCGCCAGAAGGTCCTGGACCGCTTCACCGACATGCAGGCCGAGCTGGATCCGGTACGTCTTGAGCAAGAAATGGTGCTGCTGGCACAGAAGAGCGACGTCGCCGAAGAACTCGACCGCCTGAGCACCCACATCCTGGAAGTGCGCCGCGTGCTCAAGTCGGCCGGTGCCGCCGGTCGGCGCCTTGACTTCCTGATGCAGGAACTCAACCGCGAAGCCAATACACTGGGCTCCAAAGCCTTTGATCCGCGCAGCACACAGGCGGCGGTCAACCTCAAAGTGTTGATCGAGCAAATGCGCGAACAAGTACAGAATATCGAGTAAGGCACCCTGACATGACCCACAGCACCGGCACCCTCTACATCATTTCTGCCCCATCGGGCGCGGGCAAAAGCAGCCTGGTCAAAGCCCTGACCGACGCTGACGAGCAGATCCGCATCTCGGTGTCCCACACCACCCGCGCCATGCGCCCGGGTGAAGTGAACGGCGTGCACTACCACTTCGTCGAGCGCACCGAGTTCGTGAAGATGATCGAGCACGGTGATTTCCTCGAGCGCGCCGAAGTGTTCGGCAACCTCTACGGCACCTCGCAAAGCCACCTGCAGCAGACCCTGGACGAAGGCCACGACCTGATCCTGGAAATCGACTGGCAGGGCGCCGAGCAGGTGCGCCAGCTGATGCCGAAAGCCCGTTCGATCTTCATCCTGCCGCCATCGCTGGAAGCGTTGCACCAGCGCCTGACCAACCGTGGCCAGGACAGCGACGAGATCATCGAAGGCCGCATGCGCGAAGCCGTCAGTGAAATGAGCCACTACGTCGACTACGACTACCTGATCATCAACGACGATTTCGCCCACGCCCTGGACGATTTGAAGGCAATTTTCCGCACCAATCAGCTTCAGCAAAAGCGTCAGCAGCAGCGTTTCGGCAAATTATTGGCTGAACTGCTCGGCTGATTGGCTCTTCCCAAAACCGCTGCAAGGGCTTTACATTGGCACTTGTAGCGCGTTTGCGATGGCCTGCGAAAAATCAGCGCTTCCCTAAACGCTGGTGATTTTTTAAACTGTTCAGTCCGCTCGCCCAACCGGGCAGCGCGCATATTGCATTCGCTCCGAGGAATACCATGGCCCGCGTAACCGTTGAAGACTGCCTAGAACACGTGGATAACCGCTTTGAGCTGGTCATGCTCTCTACCAAGCGTGCCCGTCAACTGGCCACTGGCGGCAAAGAGCCCCTGGTCCAGTGGGAAAACGACAAGCCTACCGTTGTAGCCCTGCGTGAAATCGCTGAAGGCCTGATGAGCTACGAGTTCATCGCCAACGCCGAAATCGTTGAAGACGAACCGCTGTTTGCAGCGTTCGAGGACGAGTCCAACGAGGCCGTCTAAGCCTATGCCTGGTCGACGTAGCACGGCGCGGGGTCACAGCCAACGGCAGGAGTTAATACTTTGCCGAGCATAGACGCCCTCGCCGATCGCTTATCGACCTACCTCGGCCCAGACCAGGTCAACCTGGTCCGCCGAGCGTATTTCTACGCCGAACAAGCCCACGACGGCCAACGCCGCCGCAGTGGTGAGGCGTACGTCACGCATCCTCTTGCCGTGGCAAACATTCTTGCCGACATGCACATGGACCATCAGAGTTTGATGGCTGCGATGCTGCATGACGTGATCGAAGACACCGGCATTGCCAAGGAAGCGCTCAGTGCGCAATTTGGCGAAACCGTGGCCGAACTGGTCGACGGGGTCAGCAAACTGACCCAGATGAACTTCGAGACCAAGGCCGAAGCCCAGGCGGAAAACTTCCAGAAGATGGCCATGGCCATGGCCCGGGACATCCGCGTGATCCTGGTCAAGCTGGCCGACCGGCTGCACAACATGCGCACGCTGGAAGTGCTGTCCGGCGAAAAACGCCGGCGCATCGCCAAGGAAACCCTGGAAATCTACGCGCCCATCGCCAACCGGCTGGGCATGCACGCCATTCGTATCGAGTTCGAAGACCTCGGCTTCAAAGCCATGCACCCGATGCGTTCCGCACGCATCTACCAGGCAGTCAAGCGCGCCCGGGGCAATCGCAAGGAAATCGTCAACAAGATCGAAGAGTCCCTGAGCCACTGCCTGGCGATCGATGAGATCGAGGGCGAGGTCAGCGGCCGGCAGAAACACATCTACGGCATCTACAAGAAGATGCGCGGCAAGCGCCGGGCCTTCAACGAAATCATGGACGTGTACGCGTTCCGGATCATCGTCGACAAGGTCGATACCTGCTACCGCGTGCTGGGCGCTGTACATAATTTGTACAAACCCCTGCCGGGACGCTTCAAGGACTACATCGCGATTCCCAAGGCCAACGGCTATCAGTCGCTGCATACGACGCTGTTCGGTATGCACGGGGTGCCGATCGAGATCCAGATCCGCACCCGCGAAATGGAAGAGATGGCCAACAACGGCATCGCCGCCCACTGGCTGT
This sequence comes from Pseudomonas yamanorum, assembly GCF_013386765.1. GTDB lineage: Bacteria > Pseudomonadota > Gammaproteobacteria > Pseudomonadales > Pseudomonadaceae > Aquipseudomonas > Aquipseudomonas yamanorum_A. The sequence goes on along the minus strand of NZ_JACARE010000018.1, from coordinate 296,261 downwards.
ACAAGTCCACCGGCGACGAGCAGCCAAAAGGCACCCACGCCCGCGCGCGCCAGTGGGTCAAGGGCGTGCTGGAAATGCAGCAACGTGCCGGCAACTCCCTGGAATTTATCGAAAGCGTGAAGATCGACCTGTTCCCGGACGAGGTCTACGTGTTCACGCCCAAAGGCCGGATCATGGAGCTGCCCAAAGGCTCCACGGCGGTCGACTTTGCCTACGCGGTGCACACCGACGTGGGTAACAGCTGCATAGCCTGTCGGATCAATCGTCGACTGGCCCCGCTGTCGGAACCGCTGCAAAGCGGCTCCACGGTGGAGATCGTCAGCGCACCGGGCGCACGCCCGAACCCTGCCTGGCTCAACTTCGTGGTTACCGGCAAGGCCCGTACCCACATCCGTCACGCCCTGAAACTGCAACGCCGCTCCGAGTCCATCAGCCTGGGCGAACGCCTGCTGAACAAGGTGCTCAACGGCTTCGACAGCTCCCTGGACAAGATCCCGGCCGAGCGCGTGCAGGCGATGCTCCACGAGTACCGCCAGGAACTGATCGAAGACTTGCTGGAAGACATTGGCCTGGGCAACCGCATGGCCTATGTGGTTGCCCGCCGCCTGCTGGGCGAAGGCGAACAACTGCCAAGCCCCGAAGGCCCGCTGGCGATTCGCGGCACCGAAGGCCTGGTGCTCAGCTACGCCAAGTGCTGCACGCCGATCCCGGGCGACCCGATTGTCGGCCACCTGTCCGCCGGCAAAGGCATGGTGGTGCACCTGGACAACTGCCGCAACATCAGTGAAATCCGCCACAACCCCGAGAAATGCATCCAGCTTTCGTGGGCCAAGGATGTCACCGGCGAATTCAACGTCGAGCTGCGGGTCGAGCTGGAACACCAGCGCGGCCTGATCGCGTTGCTGGCCAGCAGCGTCAACGCGGCCGACGGCAATATCGAGAAAATCAGCATGGACGAACGCGATGGCCGCATCAGCGTGGTCCAACTGGTGGTCAGCGTGCACGACCGCGTGCACCTGGCCCGCGTAATCAAGAAACTGCGCGCCCTGACCGGGGTCATCCGTATCACCCGGATGCGCGCCTAGCTCTTCATTTAGCCCCGCCCATTACAAGGAGTCCTCATGACCAAGACTGTTATCACCAGCGACAAGGCACCAGCAGCAATCGGTACTTATTCCCAGGCGATCAAGGCGGGCAATACCGTCTACATGTCCGGCCAGATTCCACTGGACCCAAAAACCATGGAGCTGGTTGAAGGCTTTGAAGCACAAACCATCCAGGTCTTCGAAAACCTGAAGTCGGTTGCCGAAGCCGCAGGCGGTTCGTTCAAGGACATCGTCAAACTGAACATCTTCCTCACCGACCTGAGCCACTTCGCCAAGGTCAACGAGATCATGGGCAAGTACTTCGAACAACCCTACCCAGCCCGCGCCGCCATCGGCGTTGCCGCCCTGCCAAAGGGCGCGCAGGTTGAGATGGACGCCATTCTGGTCATCGAGTAAAACATCCGGCGCAGCGCTTCCACGGGAAGGCTGCGCCGAATTGGTTCTTGGAAGGATTTCGTAATGCGCAAAGCGCTCGTTGCCTCTTCGTTGCTCGCCCTGCTGCTCGGCGGCTGCGCCAGCAATCCCGCCGACCTGGATGTGAGCGGCACCTGGATCAACCAGGCCGCCATCGATGCGGCAGCCAAGGGCGGCCCTTTGCGTGAAGCCCTGCAGAGCTATGGTCCGAACCTCGAATGGGAGGTGAACACCAAAGCATCCCAGGCCCGCTACTACAACGGTTTTGAAGTAGCTGAAGGCAAGTTGCTGGGTGAAAAATCCGGCGCCTGGAGTGTCGATTTCTACGGTGGCTCCGCCACCGAACTCAAGCGTAAAGGCAAACAACTGCTGCAAGGGGCCAATGATAACGAGCCCGAGCAACTGTTCGCCCGTGCCAAAGATCCTGCCCCCGAAGGCGCGCCGCTGGGCGCCAACTTCGAGCGCACGCTGTACGCCGCTTATATGGGCGGCACCTGGAAGATCAGCAGCGGCAATGGCGAAGGCGCGACCGTGCAGTTCCAGGCCAATGGCCAGGTGACCGGCCTGCCGGGTGCCGATCAGTACTCGCTGTGCCTGGCAGGCGATTGCGCCTCCATGAGCGGCGGCTACGACAGCATCTGGCTGCAACTGAACGGCCAGGGCAACCCGTGGATCTTTGCGCGCAAAGGCAAACAACTGGAAATCTTCCAGGCGATCAATACCGCCCAGGCCGACGAGGTGCCCTCGTTTACCCCGGGACCGCGGCAGTGGTTGCTGGAAAAACAGTGATACAGAACAAAGGAGCCCACGGGCTCCTTTTTTCTGCAGGAGCAAGCTTGCTCGCGAAGGGCGTCAACGATAACGCCAGCATCCTGAATTAACGCGGTGTCTTTGCGTTTTTCGCGAGCAAGCTCGCTCCTACATTGGGCCCCATGGTTTTTACCGTCCAGGGATTGCCGCCATGCGTACATTACTTGTCCTTAGCCTGATCCTGCTGGGCGGCTGCACCCATACGCCACCAACAACCGACATCAGCGGGCTGTGGATCAATCAGGCCGCCATCGATTCAGCCGCCCAAGGCCGGCCTTTGTTGCGAGCCATCGATGCCCACGGTTTGAACCTGGAATGGAACATCGACACCCGAAGCGGCAAGGCGCAAGTCAGCAATGCGTTCGAGCTCGGCGAGGGCCAATTGTTGCCGAAGGCGCCGGACCTATGGACCGTCGACTACAACGGCCATGGCACCGACGAGCTTCAATCGGATGGCAAACAGTTGATCCAACTCGCCACAGAGCGTTATGCCGGGCAAGTGTTTAGACGCCCTGAACCGCCAGCTTCGGCGGGAGCGAAGTGGGGCACAACCTTCAGGCAGGCGCTGAACTCAGCCTATATGGGCGGCCAGTGGAAAATCATTGAAGGCCAAGGCACCGGCAACATCGTAGTGTTCAAGGCGGATGGCAGCGTGTCGGGCCTGGCGCAAAACGACCGGTACGAGCTGTGTCTGGGCGGCGATTGCGCCACCCAGGGCGCAGGCAATGACACGCTCTACCTGGGCAAGGGCGATGTCGGAGACGGGTGGATTTTCGTCCGCTACGGCAAACGGCTGGAAATTCTCCAGGCGATCAACCTGTCCCGGCCCGACGAAATCCCCCAGCTCACTCCAGGGCCACGCCAGTGGCTGCTGGAAAAACAGTGACGCCATCAACCCTCGAGAATGGCCGCATACCCTTCGCGATAACTGGGATAACGTGGCACCCAGCCCAGCGCCTTGGCCCGGGCGTTGCTGCATTGCTTGCTGCCGGCCCGACGCACGCTGGCGTTCTCGGCCCATTCGGTCACGCCGAGGTATTCGCGTAACCAGCCCACCACCTCGGCCAACGGTGCCGGCGCGTCGTCGACGCCGATGTAGCATTTATCCAGCACACCGCCCTGCTCCACGTGTTGCAGCAAAAACGCCAGCAAACCCGCAGCGTCATCCGCGTGGATGCGGTTGCCATATAAAGGTGGGTCAATCGCCACACGATAACCCTGGCGCACCTGGCTCAATAGCCATTCCCGGCCGGGGCCATAGATACCGGTCAGGCGCACGACGCTGGCGGGAATGCCGCTATTCAATGCCACTTGCTCGGCTTCCAGCATCACTTGCCCGGAATAACCGCCCGCCTGGGTCTCGGAGTTTTCGTCGACCCACTCACCATTCTGCTGCCCGTACACACTGCTGCTGGATACAAACAGCAGATGTTTAGGCTCCTGGCCGTAGTCGTTCAACCACTCCAGCACATGCTGCAACCCTTGCACGTAAGCGGCGCGATAGCCGGCCTCGTCGTGATCGGTGGCCGCCGCGCAGTACACCAGGTAATCCACACCGCCCACCGGCCAGGTGTCGGGGCAGTCTTCATTGAACAGGTCGCCAGCAATCCCGATAACCCCCTTGGGAAGGCGCGAGATATCCCGGCGCAGGCCATGAACCTCCCAGCCCTGGGCCAGCAATTGGGTGGCCAGACGGCTACCGACATCGCCGCAACCGGCAATCACCACAGAAGGCGCAGACATCACAAAACTCCGTTCTCAAAGGTCAAGATTAGCCCCCGCAGATGACCAGCGGCCAGCAAAACGACAAATAAAGTATCCGTATTGCTTCTGTTAACAAGAATTACTTGCAATAATAACCGCCCTTTTGTCCTCGACCCGTTACAGGTCTGGAAGGACAACCACTCATTTTTTCTCTCAGGTCCGGCCAGCATGACACGCAATACATCCCCCGCTTCGCCAACCAAGCCTCACAGCCCGTCCCGCGCCTGGCGTGCGATTGCTGCAGTGCTGTTCAGCGTTCTGCTGGCACCGACCGCCGCATTCGCCGACAACACTGCGCCTGCTGCCACCGCGCCAGCCCACGAGCAAAATGCTCCTGCTCCGGCTGCCGCACCGGCTGCCACCGACCCTGCCCTCGCCGCCGAAGGCGCACCGGCTGACGAGACCGGCGTCGTGCTGGAAGAAGACAACAGCCTGGGCATGGCCCACGACCTGTCGCCCTGGGGCATGTACCAGAACGCTGACATCATCGTGAAGATCGTGATGATCGGCCTGGCCATCGCCTCGATCATCACCTGGACCATCTGGATCGCCAAGGGCTTCGAGCTGCTGGGCGCCAAGCGTCGCCTGCGCACTGAAATCGTCCACCTGAAAAAAGCCACCACCCTCAAAGAAGCCAGCGAAAGCGCGGCGAAGAAGGGAACCCTGGCGCACCTGCTGGTTCACGACGCACTCGAAGAGATGCGCCTGTCGGCCAACAGCCGTGAAAAAGAAGGCATCAAGGAACGCGTCAGCTTCCGCCTGGAGCGCCTGGTTGCCGCCTGCGGTCGCAACATGAGCAACGGCACCGGCGTGCTGGCAACCATCGGTTCCACCGCGCCCTTCGTCGGTCTGTTCGGTACCGTGTGGGGCATCATGAACAGCTTCATCGGCATCGCCAAAACCCAGACCACCAACCTCGCCGTCGTGGCGCCCGGCATTGCCGAAGCCCTGCTGGCAACCGCACTGGGCCTGGTTGCCGCGATTCCTGCGGTGGTCATCTACAACGTCTTCGCCCGTTCGATCGCCGGCTACAAGGCCCAGGTGTCCGACGCTTCGGCAGAAGTCCTGTTGCTGGTCAGCCGTGACCTCGATCACCTGCCTACCGAGCGCAGCTCGCAACCGCACATGGTGAAAGTGGGGTAATCGGCCATGGGCCTGCATTTGAATCAAGGCGACGACGAGCTCGTCGAGAACCACGAAATCAACGTCACGCCGTTTATCGACGTGATGCTGGTGCTGCTGATCATCTTCATGGTGGCCGCACCATTGGCTACCGTGGACATCAAGGTCGACCTGCCTGCCTCCAGCGCGAAACCTGCGCCGCGGCCAGAGAAGCCGATATTCCTCAGCGTCAAGGCGGACCAGCGTCTGTTCCTGGGCGAAGAAGAAGTGAAATCCGAAACCCTGGGCGCGGTGCTCGACGCCAAGACCCAGGGCAAGAAAGACACGACCATCTTCTTCCAGGCCGACAAGGGCGTGGACTACGGCGACCTGATGAGCGTGATGGATGCCCTGCGGGCAGCCGGTTACCTCAAGGTAGGCCTGGTCGGACTTGAGACGGCAGCCAAGAAATGATCACGACGCGCCACAAACTGACGCGTTATGGCACCAGCCTCGCCGTCGTGCTGGGCGTCCACGCCGTCGCGATCATCATCGCGCTCCAGTGGTCGGCGCCACATATGGTCCAACTGCCACCGGCGGCCATGGTCATCGACCTGGCACCGATGCCGGCGCCACCACCTCCGGCCCCGCCGAAGGTGATCACGCCGCCGCAACCGCCCGCGCCGGTGGAAGAGCTGCCATTGCCGAAACTGGCGGAAGCACCCAAGCCGACGATCCAGGTGCCAAAGCCGGTCAAGCCCAAGCCAAAACCGCAGCCGCCCAAGCCTGTAGAGAAGAAGCCCGATCCGCCCAAGGAAAAACCTTCCGAAGAGCCGCCGAGCGAAACTCCGCAGAACAACGCGCCTACGGAGAAATCCGCCCAGCCTCAACCGGGCCCTTCGCCGCAGCAGATCGCGGCCAAGGCCACCTGGGAAAGCACGCTGCTCGGCCACTTGGCCAAGTATAAAAAGTACCCGGCAAGTGCCCAGGCACGCGGCAAGGAAGGCCTGAACCGCCTGCGTTTCGTGGTGGATGCCGATGGCAACGTGCTGTCCTACGAACTGGTGGGCCGCTCCGGCAACGCCGACCTCGACCGCGCGACTCTCGACATGATCCGTCGTGCCCAGCCGCTGCCCAAGCCGCCGGCCGACATGTTGAAAGGCGGCAGCATCGAGATCGTTGCACCGTTCGTTTACAACATCGAAAAACGTCGCCGGTAATCCTCACCGTGGGCACTCTCGGGTGCCCACGGCTGCTGTTCCTTCCCCCCTGCGCCACCGCAACCTGAACCACGGTTGAACAGGCCGCCACCTAACTCCATCTTCACTTGTAACATTTAAAGACAAAGCCAATCATCCGCGAATAGTTCTCATTAGCGGACATTCGGCATGCCCAACCTTGCCCGGCTGGCTCTCCTCCTACTGGCTTTTCCCGTCGCAGCCCATGCGGATCAGCTGGTCACCCTGGTCATTCAAAACCACACCTTCAGCCCCTCAAGTTTCGAGGTACCGGCCGGCGAGCGCTTTCGTATTCAACTCACCAGCCATGACGAAAGCGTCGATGAGTTCGAAAGCTACGACATGAAATTCGAAAAAATCATCGTCCCCGGTAACACCGTGACGGTGTTTGCAGGCCCGCTGCATCCCGGCACCTACACCTTCTTCGATGACTACCACCCGGACCAGGCCAAAGGCACGGTCACTGCCGTCGCGGCCAAGGAGTAAGCCATGCTGGCCTGTCTGTTGATCGTGTTTCGTGAAGTACTGGAAGCCGGGATTGTGGTGGGCATCGTGATGGCCGCCACCCAAGGCCTGGCAAGGCGCGGACTGTTTATCGGCGGCGGGATCGCGGCCGGCGTATTGGGCGCCGGCATCCTCGCGCTCTTTACCGGCGCAATCACCCAGGCGCTGCAAGGCTTCGGCCAGGAAATTTTCAACGCGGCCATTCTGGTGGTCGCCGTCGTGATGCTGGGCTGGCACAACCTGTGGATGGCCAGCCACGGTCGCGAGTTGGCAACCCAACTGCGCAGCGCGGGCAATGCGGTACTCACTGGCGAAAAATCGCTCTGGGCCCTGGCCGTGGTGATCACCGTGGCCGTGCTGCGCGAAGGCTCGGAAATCGTGCTGTTCCTCTATGGCATCGCTGCATCAAGCCAGGCGGACCCACTGTCGATGCTGACCGGCGGCGTGCTCGGCATCGCCGCCGGCGCCGCGCTGTCCTGGCTGATGTACCGCGGGCTGGTCGCCATCAGCCTCAAGCGCCTGTTCTCGATTACCGGCTGGATGATTGCCTTGCTCGCCGCCGGCATGGCCGGTCGGGCCGCTGCGATCCTCGCCGGTATCGACCTGATTCCCGCCTGGGGCTACCAACTCTGGGACACCTCCTGGCTGGTGTCCGATGGCAGCCTCACCGGCCGCGCATTGACTGCGCTGGTGGGCTACACCGACCGGCCGCTGGGGGTCCAGTTGGTCGCCTGGCTCGTCACCCTCGCGCTCCTGGTGCTGGGTAACCGCTTGCTGCATTCACGTCCGACGCAATCACGCTAACTGCCCTAGGAGCCCCACCATGAAACACCTGCGCAACCCCTTGGCCGCCGCACTGGTACTTGTCAGTGCCGTGGCCGCATCCTCCCTGGCCCAAGCCCGCGAGTACCCGATTGGCGGACCGGTCCAGGTCAACGACATGGAAATCGCCTCCTCCTATCTGGTCGGCATCGAAATGGCCCCCATGCCACCGGGCATGGTAATGAGCAAGGACTCGGTGCACCTTGAGACGGACGTGCACGCCACCGCCGACAACAAGTACGGCCTGTCCAACGGCGAGTGGGTGCCCTACCTGACCATCACTTACTCGCTGGTCAAGCAGGGCTCGCCCGACTACAAGGAAATCGGCACCTTGCTGCCGATGGTGGCCAAAGACGGCGCCCACTATGCCAACAACGTGAAAATGGACGGCCCCGGCACCTACACCGTGGTATTGCGCTATGAAAGCCCGCAGATCAAAGGCTTCTTCCACCATGTGGACAAGGAAACCGGCGTACCGGAATGGTGGGGCCCGTTCACCAAAACCTTCACCTTCAAATACCCGCAAACCTGAAAGCATGAGCGCGACACCTGATTACCAGGTGTCGTAAACCCCATGCTGTCTGATAACGTGCGTCTATCGATTGCAGCCGGTATGCTTGGCCCGCAACCTCATGGACGCCCGCTATGACTCTTACAGAATTACGCTACATCGTTACCCTCGCCCAAGAGCAGCACTTCGGCCACGCGGCCGAGCGTTGCCACGTCAGCCAGCCGACGCTGTCGGTGGGTGTGAAGAAGCTTGAAGACGAACTCGGTGTGCTGATTTTCGAGCGCAGCAAGAGCGCCGTGCGCCTCACGCCCGTGGGCGAAGGCATCGTCGCCCAGGCCCAGAAGGTCCTGGAACAGGCCCAAAGCATTCGCGAACTGGCCCAGGCCGGCAAGAACCAGCTGACCGCACCGCTGAAAGTCGGCGCCATCTACACCGTCGGCCCGTACCTGTTCCCGCACCTGATTCCGCAACTGCACCGCGTCGCGCCGCAGATGCCCCTGTATATCGAAGAAAACTTCACCCACGTGCTGCGCGACAAACTGCGCAACGGCGAGCTCGACGCGATCATCATCGCCCTGCCGTTCAACGAGGCAGACGTGCTGACCCTGCCACTCTACGATGAGCCGTTCTACGTGCTGATGCCGGCGTCCCACCCCTGGACGCAGAAAGACACCATCGACGCGGGCCTGCTCAACGACAAGAGCCTGCTGTTGCTGGGCGAAGGCCACTGCTTCCGCGACCAGGTACTGGAAGCCTGCCCGACCCTGACCAAGGGCAACGACGGCGCCAAGCACACCACCGTGGAATCCAGCTCCCTGGAAACCATTCGGCATATGGTCGCCTCCGGCCTGGGCATTTCGATCCTGCCGCTGTCGGCGGTCGATAGCCATCACTACGCCCCAGGCGTGATCGCCGTGCGCCCACTCACGCCGCCGGTGCCGTTCCGCACCGTGGCGATTGCCTGGCGCGCGAGCTTCCCACGCCCGAAAGCGATTGAAATCCTCGCCGACTCGATCCGCCTGTGTTCGGTGGCCAAGCCGCCTGCTGCGAGCTAAGTAACGGTATGACTGAGCTGTCGCAGGTGTCGGTGACGGCACTCAAGGGTGTCGGGGAGGCCATGGCCGAGAAATTGGCCAAGGTCGGCCTGGAAAATCTCCAGGACGTATTGTTCCACCTGCCCCTGCGTTACCAGGACCGCACCCGCGTGGTGCCCATCGGCCAATTGCGTCCCGGGCAGGACGCGGTGGTCGAAGGCACCGTCAGCGGCGCCGACGTGGTGATGGGCAAACGCCGCAGTTTAGTCGTGCGCCTGCAAGACGGCACCGGCGGCCTGAGCCTGCGCTTCTACCATTTCAGCAACGCCCAGAAGGAAGGCCTCAAGCGGGGCACCCGCGTGCGTTGCTACGGCGAAGCCCGGCCCGGCGCTTCGGGGCTGGAAATCTACCACCCGGAATACCGCGCCATTACCGGCGACGAGCCGCCGCCGGTGGACACCACCCTCACGCCGATCTACCCGCTCACCGAAGGCCTGACCCAACAGCGCCTGCGCCAGCTGTGCATGCAAACCCTGACGATGCTCGGACCCAAAAGCCTGCCCGACTGGCTGCCTCAGGAACTGGCGCGCGACTACCAACTGGCACCGCTGGATGATGCGATTCGTTACCTGCATCACCCACCCGCCGACGCCGACGTCGACGAGTTGGCCCTCGGTCATCACTGGGCCCAACATCGCCTGGCGTTCGAAGAACTGCTGACCCACCAACTGTCGCAGCAACGCTTGCGCGAGAGCATGCGTTCGCTGCGCGCGCCGGCCATGCCCAAGGCCAAGCGCCTGCCTGCGCAATACCTGGCCAACCTGGGGTTTGCACCGACGGGCGCCCAGCAGCGGGTCGGCAATGAAATCGCCTACGACCTGAGCCAGAAAGAGCCGATGCTGCGGCTGATCCAGGGTGACGTGGGCGCGGGTAAAACCGTGGTCGCCGCCCTCGCCGCGCTGCAAGCTCTCGAAGCCGGCTATCAGGTGGCGCTGATGGCGCCCACCGAGATTCTCGCCGAACAGCACTTCATCACCTTCAAGCGCTGGCTCGAACCCCTGGGCCTGGAAGTCGCCTGGCTGGCCGGCAAGCTCAAGGGCAAGAACCGCGTAGCCGCCCTGGAACAAATCGCCGCCGGCGCCCCGATGGTGGTGGGCACTCACGCACTGTTCCAGGACGAAGTGAAATTCAAGAACCTGGCGCTGGTGATCATCGACGAACAGCACCGCTTCGGCGTGCAGCAGCGCCTGGCCCTGCGCCAGAAAGGCGTGGGCGGCCGCATGAGCCCGCACCAGCTGATCATGACCGCCACGCCGATCCCGCGCACCCTGGCCATGAGTGCCTACGCCGACCTCGACACCTCGATCCTCGACGAACTGCCGCCGGGCCGAACGCCGGTCAACACCGTGCTGGTCACCGACACCCGCCGGGTCGAGGTGATCGAACGGGTACGCGGCGCCTGTGCCGAAGGCCGCCAGGCGTATTGGGTGTGCACGCTGATCGAAGAATCCGAAGAGCTGACCTGCCAGGCCGCCGAAACCACCTACGAAGACCTCACCAGTGCGTTGGGCGAACTCAAGGTCGGGCTGATTCACGGCCGCATGAAGCCCGTGGAAAAAGCCGCGGTGATGGCCGAGTTCAAGGCCGGCAACCTGCAATTGCTGGTGGCTACCACGGTGATCGAAGTCGGCGTCGACGTGCCCAACGCCAGCCTGATGATCATCGAAAACCCCGAGCGCCTGGGCCTGGCGCAACTGCACCAATTGCGTGGTCGCGTGGGCCGGGGCAGCGCCGCCAGTCATTGCGTGCTGCTGTACCACCCGCCGCTGTCACAGATCGGCCGCCAGCGCCTGGGGATCATGCGTGAAACCAACGACGGTTTCGTGATCGCTGAAAAAGACCTCGAACTGCGCGGCCCCGGCGAAATGCTCGGCACCCGCCAGACCGGCCTGCTGCAATTCAAGGTGGCTGACCTGATGCGCGACGCCGACCTGCTGCCCGCCGTACGCGACGCCGCCCAGGCGTTGATCGAGCGCTGGCCGGAACATGTCAGCCCATTGCTGGACCGCTGGCTTCGACATGGGCAGCAATACGGCCAAGTGTGACGGCTGACTCACTTAGACAACCCTCACTTGTATCAAGCTGGTTATACTCCAATGACTGTAGGAAATTGGATTCAGGCCATGTCAGAAGTTGCCCTCGCCACAGCCCCACCGACCGCCCCCTCGGTGATTCGGACGCTGCTTGCAAAGCTCGCCATCAGCTACACGGAAGTTGCCGAACGGCCTGGCCTGAACCCGGCGCAAAAGGTTCAGGCAGTGCTGCTCGATGATGCCGTGGGTGCACTCATGGTGATGTTTCCGCAGAACCAATTGCTGGACCTCAATCGTCTGGCCGAACTGACCGGCCGGCGCCTCACGGCCGTGTCCCCCGAGCGCCTCGAACGCATGCTTGGCAAACACAGCCTGAGCCTGCTGCCCGGCCTGCCGCCGCTGACCAGCTCCCCGTGCCTGTACGAAGAAAGCCTGCTGCGTGAACCCACCGTGCTGGTGCACTCGGGTGAGGCGGGGCTGCTGCTGGAGATTTCCAGCGACGCCTTCAAGAGCATGCTGACCAAGGCCAGCGCCGCCAGCTTCGGCGAGCCGCTGAGCAGCATCCGGCCAAACCTTGATCGCCCCAACGACGACCGCGAGGAAATCACCCAGGCGATGCAGGCGTTCACCGCCCGCCGTATCCAGCAGCGCCTGGAAGCGACCATCGAGATTCCACCGCTGGCCGACACGGCGCAAAAGATCATCAAGCTGCGGGTCGACCCCAATGCCACCATCGACGACATCACCGGTGTGGTGGAAACCGACCCGGCCCTGGCCGCCCAAGTGGTGAGCTGGGCGGCATCGCCCTACTACGCTTCGCCGGGCAAGATCCGTTCGGTGGAAGACGCCATCGTCCGCGTGCTGGGCTTTGATCTGGTGATCAACCTTGCGCTGGGCCTGGCCCTGGGCAAGACCTTGAGCCTGCCCAAGGACCAGCCGCAACAGGCCACTCCGTACTGGCACCAGTCGATCTACACCGCCGCCGTGATCGAAGGCCTGACCCGTGCCATGCCCCGCGCCCAGCGCCCGGAAGCCGGCCTGACGTACCTCGCCGGCCTGCTGCACAACTTTGGCTACTTGTTGCTGGCCCACGTGTTCCCGCCGCACTTTTCGCTGATCTGCCGGCACCTGGAGGTCAACCCGCACCTGTGCCACAGCTACATCGAGCAGCATCTGCTGGGTATCAGCCGCGAGCAGATTGGTGCGTGGCTGATGCGTTATTGGGACATGCCGGACGAACTGTCCACCGCCCTGCGCTTCCAGCACGACCCGACCTACGACGGGCAATATGCTGAGTACCCGAACCTGGTGTGCCTGGCCGTGCGCCTGTTGCGCAGTCGTGGTATCGGTTCCGGGCCGGATGAAGAGATCCCGGACGAACTGCTTGAGCGCCTGGGGCTAACGCGGGACAAGGCGGAGGATGTGGTGGCCAAAGTGCTGGATGCGGAAACGTTGCTGCGGGAGTTGGCATCCCAGTTCAGCCAGGGATAATTCTGGCGCTTGTGATACCTCTATCGCAGGCAAGCCAGCTCCCACATTTGACCGAGTTCTACCTGTAGAAACGCGGTCAAATGTGGGAGCTGGCTTGCCTGCGATGAATTCAACTCGGTCTTAAGCCTTCGGCTTTTTCTTCGGCTTCAAATACTTGGTCAACCCCTGGAACCAGATCACCAGCGCCGGGTTGCCCTTGATCTGGATCGACTTGTCCTGAATCCCCGTCATGAACGCCAGTTGCTTGTTCTTCGCCTGCATCGTGGCAAAGCCGTAGGCGGCGTCTTTAAAGGCAATGGCAAACGCCGGCGCAGGATGAACACCCGAACGGCTGGTGATGCGCTGGTCTTTGACGATGAAGTGACGGGCAACCTTGCCGTCGAGGGTTTGCAGCTGGAACGCCAGGTCCTTGTCACCCAACTGCTGCTGGAACGCAGGGTTGGTGCGGCTGGCTTTGCCCATCAACAGGCCAAGCATCCAGAGAAGAAAACGAAATTTCATGCACACGGCCTCAGTGTAATTATTGAGTGGCCGCAGCAGTTTAACGATTTGTGCAAATAACGCTACCGATCTCCCGTTTTAGCAGGAGATCGGCTGGCGTTTAACGCTTATAGCAACAACTTCACTCAGACGTTAGGGCAAGGAACCGGAGCCCAGTCCGCCAGGTTTGGATCGCGGCACGTGCCTTCGATCTGCGCTTTACCGGCGCTGGCGACCTGCTTGCTTTCAGCTTGCTTGGTCTGCGCTGTCTGGATGGTTTTCTCGGTGGCGACCGCTTCTTTCGGCACGGTTGGCAACACAGGCTTCTTCGCCACTTTTACCGGCTTCTTGCCTTTGGCTGGCGTCACCACCGGCGTGGTATCGGCAGTCGCAACCGTTACTACGTCGGCACGTTGTACGCCCACTTGTTGCAGGTCCTGCTCGTAAGCCTGGGTGTAGTTGTTCAGGTCTTCGCTGGCCTTGCCGTTGACTGCCACGATCAGGTCGTTGGACTCTTTCAGGCCGGAGACAATTTCTGCCAGGCGCTTGCGGCCTTCAACGTCATTGACGGTCTTGGCCTTGCGGTCAGCCACCAGCTTGGTGAACGCGCTCTGGTAGCACTGCTGGGACGCCTTGGCGTACGCGGTGCTGCGGTCGATGTCGGAGGCGCGCTTGTTGACGTCAGTGGCGTAGGAAGCGATGCGCTGGTTGTCATCGGTGATCTGCTTCTGGCGCTCGGTGTAGTAACCCGCTGCACCGCCAGCCAGGGCGCCGCCCGCTGCGCCGATGGCGGCATTGCGGCCGCGCTTGTCGGAGTCGCCGGTCAGGGCGCCCAACAGTGCACCACCGGCGGCGCCGATAGCCGCACCGGTGACGACCGACTTGGTGAGGTCCGAATCGGTTGCGCGCAGGTGCTGCACCGGCTCGTAGCAGTTCGGGTAGTACTCGACCTTGGTGGTCGAGGCGACCTTGGAGGTCGGCGACGTTGCGCAACCGGTCAGCACAGTGCTGAAACCGGCAGCGATCAACAGCAGATGACGCTTGGAAACCGCCTTACGGGAAAAAAGCATAGGTGTGTTCTCTTTTAAGTTTGACTTGCCCAGCACGGCCCACCGCCGCCTGAGTCCCTTCCAAGCTCGCCATACAACCAACGGTCAAGACCGCTGACCGCTCGCTGCGAGCAATTCCTTCAAAATCGTTGCCGGGTCGGCCCGCTGTTGCTTGCGGTAGTTGCCCACATGGCGAACGAATAACGTCGCGCGCGTCACCAGGCTCTTGCCCAGCACCGGCTTGCGATCCAACTCTTCCTTGATCCGTTGAAACTGCGCCTGGATCACCGCATCGGTGTAGCGCGTGCCGGTGGCCAGGTTGTCGATGTAGATCGCCACCGCACCGTCCAGCGCACTGCGGCCATTGGTGATGGCCGTGGCGAACAGCTGCGCGCTGGCCTCGTCCTTGGCGTCGATGGCCTGCTGGCGGCTCTTCTGCAAATTGATCAGGCGGATGTTGTAGTTGTTGATGGTCTCGGCCACCAGGGCCGCAGACTGAATCAGGTTGCCGGCCGCCTCTTCGCGCTGCTGGGCGATCAGCGAGACGTTGCGCTTGAGCTCTTCGTTGACCAGTCCAAGTTCGGCTTGCAGGCGCGGGTCGACGCTGGCGGCGATGATGCTGTCCAGGCGTTTGGTCGGGTCCTGGGCGTCGTCGATGGCGTCGGTCAGCGAGGCCAGGCGGCCTTCTTTCTGCCACTGGACGAACAGTTCCTTGTAGCGCGAGCGCGGCGCCGACAACGCGCCAATCGCCACGCGAAAGCCGGTGGTCTCGTTGCTTTGTTCGGTGCCGTCGGCGGCGAACAACGGGTACTCGCGGCGCATGCCGGTAAACAGCGTGCCCTCGCCTTCCAGGTAGTTGCCGCCCTTGACCACAAAGCCGCCGTAGGTGCCCTGGCGACGCCCGGCGTGCACCAGCTGGAACGATTCCTGGACCATTTCCGCCGCGTTGCCGATCACATCGAACATGCCGATCGGGTTGGGCAATTTGGTGCCGATGGGCATCAACCGTGCAGCCTGGCCGGTGCCACCGGCGACCTGGTTGAATACTGCGTAATCGGCAAGCGGGCCGTCGCTTTCACTGCCTTCGGTGCGCCGCGGGAATAGCCGGCCTTCCAGGTCCTGACGGCTGACCGCCTGGCCGCCGCGTGCGGCGAACTCCCATTCCACTTCGGTGGGCAGGCGCACAAAGCCCAGGCCGCCGTCATCCGCCGAAGCGCCGCGGCCACTCACCGGGAGCAAGTCGCGGTGGTATTTCATCAGCCAGGCGCTGTACACCGCCGAGAAGCGCTCAGCCTCAAAGCGCGACAGCTTGACCTTGGGCAACCGCGCCGCCATGCCGGTGGGTACGTCGCACGCCGGGGCCGGCTCGCCGCTGGCCAGGGATTGCGCCTGGGACATGACCTGGGCGTATTGCCGGGCGGTGACTTCGTACTTGCCGATGAAGTACAGCATCGGCTTGAGCGGGGTCTTGGCGTCGGTCTTGGGCATCAGCGGGGCGATGACCTTGTTCCAGTCCTTGGGCAGGTCCTTGAGGGTGAACTGGCCGTTGATAAAGTCGCGGCGATAACCGGAAATGAACGACTGCTGGTAGCCCGCCTCGCCTTCGCTGAACGGGTAGCCGAGGCTGATCTCACGGTCGTCCAGGGTGCCTTGGGCCAGCACATAGGCGTAGCGGAACACCATGTTGCCTTCGCAGGGCAGCGGCAGGCTGACGTCGTCCGGCAACGGCTTGGGGTTGTCCAGCTTGTCGCTTGCCTCATCGGCCCAAGCCACAGTGGCCAGGGTCAGCGCCACGGCGGCGCCCAGTAACTTATACATCTCTGATTCCTTCAGAAGCCTGGATACGCGCCACACGCCAACCGCCACAGGCCGCCGCCACGGCGCTGACGCCCAGGACAGCAGCCAGGGCCAGGCCGTAATGACGCGCCAGCAGGTGACTGGCGTACTCGCCCGGCACCTGCACGAATAATTGGTTCAGGCCTGACTCTGCCAGGCCGTACAACACGCCGCTCAACACCGCGGCAAACCCTGCGCTGTAGAGCGCCTGCAACACCACGAACAGCAACAGCCCCGCCGTGGAAAAACCCAACAACCGCAGCACCGACAATTCCCGGCGCTTGCGTGCAACCGCCGCCAGCGCGCCGGCAAAGATCGCGGCAAATGCACCTGCCAGAGCCAGCCCGGCGATGATCCAGAACACGATCGACAGGTTGCGGCTCAACGACTGCACCTGGGCGATGGTCTGGGCCTGGGTCGACACCAGCACGTTCTGCCCGGCGAAATACACCCGCAGCGGCTCCACATCCACCAGGCGCCGCGCATACAAGCGGAACGCCGGGTAAACCCGCTGCTCACTCACGCCTACCACATCGCCGTCCCAGCCAAACGCCGGCACGGCGCGGCCATCGCGATAATCTTCCGCCGCCTCCAGCAAGCCCAGAGGCGCAAACAATCCATCCCGGGCGAAGGCTTCCAGCGGCAACACCTGCAGCACTTGCAGACGGGTGCGTTGCGCCTCGACCCGGCCCGCCACCTGGCGACCGAAACTCGCCTGCAGCCAATCCCCGGCCTTTGCCCCGAGCTTCTCGGCGGCGGTATGGCTCAGGACGATTTGATCCAGGCCCTTGGGCATTGGCATGCCAGCCAGCAACGGGTCGTTGTCGGCGGTGGGCAGCATCTCCACCGTGACGGCGCCCAACTGCGCCGTCGCCGCAATCTGCCGGGTGCGCGGCAAGGCAAACGCCACGTCGCCGCGCTGGCGGAGCTGCTGGACAAATTCGCTGCTGAATCGACCACCGCCCAACGGAATAATTTCCCGGGTGGCCGGGTCGTTTTCCAAACGTTCGGTCAAACTGCCAACCAGTCCATATTTCAGGCCGAATAACACCAGCAGCGGCGCGATCACGGCCACCAGCGCGAGCACCGAACACACCGACAGCCACGCATCGTTGCGGTAATCCTGCCAGGTCAGGGAGGCCACCAATGCGATACGCATCAGCAGGCCTCCCCGAGGGTGGCGGTGACGCCGCCGTCGGTGTCGCGACGGCAACTGATGCGCCGCACCTGCAAGCCGCTGGCACGGGCCAGGGGTTCGTCATGGGTGGCGATCACGCAGCAGGCGCTGTTATTCCGGGCCTGGGCCAGCAGCGCCTGCATCACCCGCTCGGCGTTCAACGGGTCGAGCGCCGCGGTGGGCTCATCCGCCAGCAACAGTTGCGGGCCGTGGGCCAGAGCCCTCGCGCAACTGACCCGCTGACGCTGGCCCACGGACAAAGCCGCCGGCTTCTTAGCCAACTGATCGGTGATCTCCAACTGCTCAGCCAACCGCGCCACGCTGCCGTCGTCCTTCAAGCCCAGCAGTTGCCGCGACAGCGCAATGTTGCCGCGCACATCGAGAAAGCCCAGCAGGCCACCGGTTTGCAGCACATAACCCAGGTGCCGACTGCGCAAATCCGCCAGCGCGCTTTGCTGATCAGCCCGCCAAAGCCCGGCGATGTCGGCACCGTTGAAATCGAACTGCCCGACCTGATCCGGCGCCAATACCAGCGCCAGCAAATCCAGCAGGGTGCTCTTGCCGCAGCCGCTCGGCCCGACCACCGCCAGCTGTTCACCCGCACGCAGTTGCAGGCCCGGAATCACCAGGCTGTAGCGCTGGGCGCCCACGCCCCGGCTCTTGTGCACCGCGCTCAGGTTCAGCATTACGGCAGCGTCGACAACGGCACGCGGTACAACGCATCGCCCGGCTCGGCATCGCCGAAACGGACCCAATTCGCCACATCGTTGTGGAAGGTTTCGTAGAGACGAATCTTCGAATCCAGCTCGTCGATAAAGTCTTCCTGCTCGGCCACGCTCAACGACAGCCACAAGTCCTGGGTCATGTTCAGCGACTTGCTGCGGTACGGCAGGCCTTCGAGGTATTCGCCGAGGATGCCGCCGTCAGCCAGGTTTCCGCCTTTTTTCAAGGCCTGTGGATCACGGCTCATATAGGCCGAGGCGCTGGCGATTTCCTGGAAGAAATCCTTCGGTGAGGTCTGGGTCTTGCGCGCCGCGTCGACGATCAGTTTCAGCGATTGCTGCAAATCGTTGAGCTGCAACTTGGTCAGCATCACGCACACCTGGAAGGCCGGCAGCGCGGTGTTGGTCAGGTCGCGGTCGGCGGTCCAGGCACTCACCAGTTGTGGCGCCTGGCTCGCGGTCTTGCGCCCGAGGAAATCCATGTGCATTGCATAACCGACGGCGGCGGACTTGTCTGCCAGGGTCGGCGCAGCGCTGAGCAGCGGCACCGGCTGCGGCGTGTTGCTGCGCACCTGATGCACCAGGTTGGCAAACACGGTACCGATCTCATCGACACGCTCGCCGAATTTGCGCACATCACCCCCCGGAACCGGCGTGTACAAATCGCCGATCTGCGGGTTGGCGTCGGCGGTCAGGGTGCGGTATTGGGTTTCGGCGCCGCTGTGGGTTTTCTTGCCGGCGTCGGTGCGCAGGTGCAGGGCGTAGATCTTGATCTGCTTGCCCAATGCCGCCTGGCGCACTTCGGCCTCGTTCATCTGGGTGGTGGCGAACGGGTCGTTCTTGCGCAACGCACCGGCGTCGGTCACCAGCAGGATCAGGCGTCCGCCGTAGCCGGACCAGTCCATGCCCTCCACCGCCTGCATCACCCCGGCGAACGCATCTTCGTTGAACGAGTGGCTGGACACGGTGGATGCCTTCACCTGCCGCGCCATGTCGAGGAAGCGTTGCGGGTCGCGGCCCTGGTCGAGGGTGATCAGGGTCTTGGCCACGTATTCCAGGCCGGGGGTTTTCTTGATGCTGTTGCGAAAGCCCACCAGGCCGAAGCTCACGCTGTCCAGCTCGCCACGTTCGGCGATGCGGGTCTGCAGCTCGTGCACCACGTCGCGCACCTGGTCGATATAGGGCTGCATCGAGACGGTGGTGTCGACCACCAGCACCACCGCGGTACGGAAGGCGTCGGCATCCGCCACGGGTGCGCGCGCAACGGCCTTGGCCACGCTGTTCGGCGTGTTGCCGGGGTCGATGGAGGCGACGTTGAGCAACTGCACCGGCTGGCCGTTCTCGTCGAAGCTCTCCTTGGAGTCGAAAATCGGCAGCAGGTAGAACTGGTTCTGTGGGACGGCGCTGGCGGTGGGTTCCAGGGCCAGCACTTGCTGGTTGTCCTCGCTGTTTTTCTGCACCTTGAGCAACAGGTTTTTTGCCGCCCCAGGGTCGGCCAGCAGCTTTTCCACTTCGGCGGATTGGCGCAGGAACATCACCGGCGCCCGGCCCGAACGCTCGGTGAACTTGAGCACCAGGCTCTGCTTCCAGTCGCTGACTTGCGCCGCCGGCAACCAGCCGTCGCTGCGCCCGTCGGTGGCGGCGCCCACACGCAGCCACGGGCTGGCGTCGATGTCCTTGCGCTGGTAGACATAGAGCACAGAGAACGCCGGCAAGCCTTCGCCCGGCGCCCCGCCCGCTTCGTGGGAAAGCTTGGCGCCCGGCTTGCTCAATACGCGCTGGAACAGGGTTTTCTTGCCAGCCATCAGCAACGGGCGTTGACCGCCGTCGGCCTCCGCGACTACAGGTTGTGCGGCTGGCGGCGTAACGGTTTTGGCAGCCTCGACAACCGGCGGCGCGGCGGCTGGCGCGTCATCTTTCAGCCACCAGTAACTCGCACCGCCAATCGCCAGCGCGACCGCCACGGCAACCGCTGCCAGCGCCAGCACCGGCCCACGGTTTTGTTCGGACACGGCGGAGTGCTGCGTCGGTGTCACTACCGATTGGCGCACCGGCTGCGGTTTATCGGTCGGGATTTCGATGGAGACCGGCGTGAGTCCAGCCAGGTCATTCGAGACTGGAACCGGAACCGGAATCGGCAAAGGCCGAATCAGCGTCGCCTCCACCTGCTCCTCCTTCGGCAAGTGGTCCAACGCCAGCAGCAACGCCGCCGCATCCGGGAAACGTTCCGCCGGGTCCTTGGCCAGCAACTTGCGCAGCACTTCCTGATAACGCCCGTGGTGCACCGGCAATTCCGGCAGCGGTTCAGTCAGGTGCGCCAGCGCCGTGGAAAGCGCATCGGTGCCGTTGTACGGCAGCTTGCCCACCAGGATTTCATAGAGCACCACGCCCAGCGCATACAGGTCGGCCCGGCCATCAATCTCCTGGCCCCGCGCCTGCTCCGGGCTCATGTAGCTCGGCGTGCCGACGGCAAACCCGGCCTGGGTGAACTGGGTGCGGTCATCCAGCGACTTGGCGATACCAAAGTCCGACAGCACCGCCGTGCCATCCGCGCGAAACAGAATGTTCGCCGGCTTCACATCGCGGTGTACCAAACCCTGGGCGTGGGCATAACCCAACGCCGAGGCGATCTGGCGGATATACGTCAGCCCCTGCTCCGGCGTCAGGCCGGCAGCGATGCGCTCCTTGAGCGTGCCGTTGGGCAGGTATTCCATGGCCATGTAATACAGCTCACCGACATTGCCGATGTCATGGATGGTCACGGTGTGCGGGTGAGACAGGCGCGCCAGGGTCTTGCCTTCACGCAGGAAGCGTTCGCAGAAGCTTGGGTCGGCCGCCAGCGCCGCGGCCATGATCTTCAACGCAACCTTGCGCTCCAGGGAGCGCTGGGTTGCCAGGTACACGCTGGCCATGGCGCCAACGCCAATCTCGCCTTCGATGTCGTAGCCGGGAATGATGATGTTCATGTCGACACCTTCACAACGATGGCGGTGATGTTGTCCGGCGCGCCGCGGTTGAGCCCCAGGTGCACCAGGCTGCGGACGATTTCATCCGGCTCGTCATGGCTCAGTACTTCGCGAATCTCGTGGTCTTCGACGGTCTTGTTCAACCCGTCGCTGCACAGCAGGTAACTGTCGCCAGGCGCGATCAACAGGTCGACCGACGACAACGCCAGCTGCGCTTCCACACCAATGGCGCGGGTGACGATATTCGCCCGTGGATGCACCCGGGCGTCGGCTTCGCTGAGCAGGCCGCTGTCCTGCAAGTCCTGCACGTAGCTGTGATCGCGGGAGATGCCTTCCAGCACGCCGTCCCGCAGGCGATACAGGCGACTGTCGCCGGCCCACAGGCAAACGCCGCGCAAGCCTCGGGTGGCGAGTAGCACCACCGTGCTGCCCATCATGGTCACGCCCCGGTGGGCGGTTTCTTCGCGCACCGCGCCATTGACCCGCAACAGGTCGCTGCGCAACGCCGCCGTGTATTCCTCAAGGGAACGGCCCACGGGCAGGCTGCGCAGGCTGTCGACGATCAAGCTGCTGACGTAATCCCCCGCCGCGTGCCCGCCCATGCCGTCGGCCACCACCCACAGGCCGTTTTCCGGCAGGTCGAGGCAGGCGTCTTCATTGACTTGGCGAACCATGCCGACATGGCTTTTGCTGGCGGATTTGAACGTGGACCGCATCTACACAACACCTTCTTGGCCGAGCAAAAATTGCGCAAAATCGCCGGCGGCAGGCAGGCCCTGACACCGCAATAAACCGGGGGAAATCTGTGGCGAGCCACGGCCCCACCACAAGCTGGCACCTTCACAGGCCAGCTCGGCGAGTGCGGTCATCCGCCCTTGCGGGTCGGTGACATCGACGCGCTGCAGGCTGGCGAAGCGGCGGCCCGACAGGCGTGGCTGGCAGGCTGGCGCACCGAGGCGGTCGATGCCGTCGCTGAACCCTTCGAACGTAGCGCCGGCATCCAGCGTGCTCAGCAGCAATTCTTCCGCCTGCTCAAACCAGGCGTCCGGGCCGCAGATGACGGAGGCCGGGTCGGTGTCGTGATCCAACAGCGCAGCCACCGTCAGCGGGAAATAGCGCCCCACCCGGTCGATGCTCGGCATCACCACGCCCACCGCCGCGTCCGGCCCGCACACACCCGGCGCCAACACGAAGCGCCACAGCGGGCTGACCAGGTAAGCGTTCAACCAGCCAGCCCCAAGGTGGTTCTGGCTGGCGAGCAATCCGGACGCCAGCCAACTGTCCCAGGGGCCGATAAAACTCTGTGGCAGCGCGCGGCTGACAAAGTCGCCACGGCTGGCCAGCTTGCCGTAGAAGCCCAACGTGGTCATAACCGCTCCGGCAGGCTGAAGCCGTTAAGCACGCGGCTCTTGAACGGGTTGAAGGCGCTGTTGGCCCGCAGCTCGTAGGAGATGCTCGCACCATCGACCCGCAGCCGCAGGTTGAAGCGGTCCGGCGAGTTGCCGGCAGTCAGGTCCGATTGCTCAAGCAGCCGGAACCAGGCCCACGGCCCGTCCAGCGTCACGCCGGAGCGCCCGCTGGCCGACGGCGGCATGATGGAAATGCGCACCACGCCAATGCTGCCGGGGTTGGGCCACTGCATCGCGACCGGGCGACTCGGGCCGTGGTCGTAGCTCAATTGTTGGCCGTCGAGGTCCAGCAGGAACTGGGTGATGGTCGCGTCCATCGCCACCGGCTTGAGTTCAAAGCGCACGATCGGCTGAGTGCCACCGGCACGGAAAAACGCATCCCGGATGGTCGCCGCCCGCTGGAAGGTTTGCAGCACGCCCGGCGCAATGCCGAGCTTCTGCGCCGCGCCCGGCTGCCAGCGCCAGGTCTGCGTGGAGGTGTCGACGTAAGGCTGCAGGTACTTGCGGAAGTAGTTGTCCATCACCCCGCCCACCCCGAAGAACTGGCCGAAGTCATCCAGCGTCGCGTCCCGCGCACTGCCGGGCGACATCGGATAACGCCCGGCCAGGGACTGGCGATACACGTTCACCACTTCGCTGACCCACGCCGCATTCAGTTGGTTACGCACCCCGCCCATCATGCTGTTGGTGGTGGAGTTGACCACCGACTTGACCATGCCCTGTACCAGCGGTGGCTGGCGTTCAGCATTCAGGCTGACCCGCGTGGCCGCCGCCGCTGCCTGGTTTTTCGCCTCGCCGAGCAGCGCATCGCCGCTGGCCCCGACCATCGCGCTGACCTGCACATACAGCGCGTTCATGTCCGCCAGCAGGCCGTCGATGGCCGCGGGTTCGCCTTCGTTCTTGCTGACGATGCTGTTGAGTTCGGCGAAGTGCGCCGTCACCGGATCTTCACTGGCCGCCGGTGCATTCGCGCTCGGCTGGTCCTGACCCAACAGGCTGCCGAGGCGCTCCTTGAGCTTGTCGACGCCGCCTTCAACCGGCGCGCCCTTGGCGGCCAGCAGGCGTTCTTCCGCCTGCAAGTCGGTCTCCTTGGAGACCGCCACCAGCAGTTTTTTCAGCGGCGAGGTCGGCCCGGATATCACCCGCAACACGTCGGCCGCCTGGGCCACGCTGGTGATCGGCACAAAGTCGATATCCGCCAACAAGGCGTCCCACTGGCGTTGATAGTCCTGGAAATACAGGCGACGCACATCGGCGGCGAGGCTGACGACATTCTGTTGATCGGCCTGTTCACGGCCCAGCACCCATTGCTCTTCAGCAAGGGTGCCGGTCTGGTTCAGGCTGGTCAGCAGGAAGCCCTGGCGATAACCCTTGGCGGTAAAGAAGCCGCTCAAGGGCTCACCCAGCGGCTTGCCGCTCTTGCGACTGAACACCAGCGCCGCATCGCGGCCCGCTGCCTCATTGATGCGGAAGTCCGGCACACCTTCGGGCAGTTTCTGGCGTTTGATCCGGTCGTACACCCGCTGGGCAACCGGCAGTTGTTGCAGTTGCCGGCGCAGGTCGTCGATCAAGCGCGGGTCGAGACGGGCGCTTGGCGGATGACGTTCGAACAAGGCCTGCAAGTGCCCGATCAGTGCCTGGCGCTGATCAGCCGGCAGGTCCCGCGGCAGGTTGCGATCCCAGTCCAGGGCGATCCAGGCCTTGATGAAGTCCGGGTCGTAATGCTCGTTATCCGCGAGCATCAGGTAGGCCTTCAAGCCTTCGTAGAGGAAGTCGGAGTTGCCGCCGCCGTGCAGTTGCTCTTCGATGCGCGTCACCAGACGGGGCGCGAACACGGCGATCAACAGCTTGCGGTAGACGCTGGCGGATTCGGCCTCAAGCATGTCGCCCTGATACAGGCCCAAGCCTTCGGACCAGCTCGGTGAGTCGCCCGCCAGGTTCTTCACGGCGTTGAGCAAGGGCAGCACCGCGAGCACTTCGCGCTGCGCCGGGCTCAGGTTCTGCACGGTCTGGCCCAGGGGCGCGACCTTCTGGTCGACCTGGGCGATATAGGCCTGGTTGGCGCGATAACTCACCCACCACAGGGTGCTCACCACCACCACCAACGCCACGGTTGCGGCCAGCACACCACGGGCAATCCACTTGCGGCGGCGCTCCACCTTCGGGTTGACGCCCACCAGGCCACGCTCGGCGAAGGCCACGGCGGTGAACAGTTTTTCGATGAAGTAGCTGCGCCCGGTGCCGGTCTGGCGCGCCAGGTGTTGGCGGTCCAGGTTCATGCTCTGGGCCATGGCGCCGATCAGGCGGTCAATCGGGCTGCCTTCCTGGGTGCCGCTGGTGAAGTACACGCCGCGCAGCAACACGCGTTCTTCGAAGGCATTGGGTTTGAACACGCCTTCGAGGAAGCCTTGCAGGCAATCCTTCAACGCGCCGAACTGCTGCGGGAAACCGTAGATCAGGTCGCGCCGCGCCGGGTCGCGTTCCTGTTGCAGGCGTTCCACCAGGCGCTCGTTGAGGCGCTGTTCCAGGCCGGCGAATTCGCTTTGCAGGTGGGCCAGCGGGCTGTCGCTGTTCTTGCCGTCGTCCAGGGCGAAGGTCATGCCCCACACCTGGGCGCGCTCTTCCTTGCTCAGGTTGTCGAAGAACTCCATGAAGCCCGGCACCAGGTCGAGCTTGGTGAGCATCAGGTAGATCGGGAAACGCACGCCCAGCTGGGTGTACAGCTCCTGGATACGCAGGCGGATCGCGGCGGCATGCGCAGCACGCTCGGCGTCGCTGCCCAGCAGCAGGTCCGAAAGGCTGATGGCGATAAACGCGCCGTCAATCGGGCGCCGGGAACGCTGCTTTTTCAGCAGGTCAAGGAAGCCCAGCCAGGCGGCTTTGTCCACCGTGGAGTTGCTGTCCTGGGTGGTGTAGCGGCCAGCGGTGTCGAGCAATACGGCCTGGTCGGTAAACCACCAATCGCAATTGCGCGTACCGCCCACGCCACGCACCGCACCCGCACCCAGTTGCGCGGCCAGGGGAAAGTGCAGCCCGGAATTGACCAGCGCGGTGGTCTTGCCCGAACCCGGCGGGCCGATGATCACGTACCACGGCAACTCATACAGGTTGCGGCGCTCGTCACCGCCCAGCTTGGCCTTTTTCAACAGGGCCAGGGCTTCGTCCATGCGCTGGCGCAGGGTCGCCAGCTCTTCGGCAGTGGCAACACTGGCAGGGTCTGGCGGGGTTTCTGCGGCGAGGCTGCGCATCACTTCGGCCGCCTGGCGGCGGGCCTGGATCACCCGGAACACGCGGTAGGCAATCCACACCGCGAACACCAGGATGATCAGCGCCCAGCGACGCCCTTCAGGCACCAGCACGTCGAGCAACGGCCCCACAAACCAGATGATCAGGCTCAAGGCGATCAGGCCCAGCAACGGGATCACCCAGCGAATCACAAAACTGAAAAACGCCTTCACTCGACCCCCTCCGCCAATACGGTGATTTCTACCCGGCGATTGCGCGCACGGCCTTCAGCGGTGGCGTTGGTCGCCACCGGCTCGGTGTCGCTGCGGCCTTCGGCGCTGAAGCGTTCCGCCTGGCCGGTCTTGGCCGCGAGAATCTCCAGCACCGACTTGGCCCGCGCCTCGGACAACGCCCAGTTGGACGGGAACCGCAGGGTGGCAATCGGACGGTTATCGCTGTGGCCGGTAACGCGCACCTGGCCCTTGACCTTGCGGATGGCGTCGGCGATGCGCAGCATCAGCGGCTGGAAGTCATCGACGATGCTGGAGCTGGCCGAGGCGAACAGTTCGTCGCCACGGATGGTCACCACCGAACGGTCGACGGCATCTTCCACCGCGACGCGGCCGGCCTTGATGTCTTCCACCAGGAAGCCCGCCAGGCGTGGCCGCTCGATGATTTTCGGCTGGGCTACCGGACGGTCGATGGCCTGCACCGGGATCTCGCCCAGGGCATGAATGTTCTTGAATACCGGCTCGGCATCCGACGCCAGTTTCATCCGCAACCCGAACAGCAACGCCAGCAGCAGCGCCACGCCGATGGCCACGGCGATCCACGGCGGCATGAATTGCGCCAGGCGATCACGGGCCACGGTCACGCCGCGCCAATGGGGCGACAGCTCGCGCTCATGCTCGCCACGGGCACTGCGAATCGCCGCCGCGGTGCGCTCACGCAGGGCTTCCAACTGGCTGCGGCCGTCGTTCATCACGCGGTAGCGGCCTTCGAAACCCAGGCACAGGCACAGGTACAACAGCTCCAGCAGGTACAGGCGTTCGCGCGGGCTTTGCAGGCAGTGATCCAGCAACTGGAAGACCTTTTCGCCGCCCCAGGCTTCGTTGTGCACGGTGATCAACAGGCTCTGCTTGCCCCAGTCACTGGCACTGCCCCACGGGGTGCTCAGCACCGCTTCATCGAGGGCGGTGCACAGCGCGTAACGCGCCAGCAGCACGTCATTGCGCGCCACGCCGGCCGCCTCGGCACGCTCTTCGAACTGGCGCAGGTAGGCCAGCAACTGCGCACGCAGGCTCGACGGCGCTGGGTGCGAGATCGTATTGCGCAGGCGGGTCAGCAGCGACAGCAGCGGGCCGGCGGCGCTTTCCAGCGGGTTCAGGCCTTGGGCCTTGCCGGTCAAAATCGGTGCGGCAGGCATCGACAGCGGCGCCGGCTCTGCACGAACAGGCTCCGGCGCGCGGCCACCCGGGCGCGGCATGAACTGGGTGCGGTCATCGTCATTCGGATGCATCGCGGATTATCCTCGGATGGCCCAGAAAGCCAGGTTCAACCCCGGGAACTGGCCGGCGATGTGGAACGCAAAACCACCGGAGTTGCTCAGTTGCTGCCAGTGCTCGCTGCCCCGGTCCAGCTCGTAGTAGGTGGAGCCTGCGTGGTACGGAATCTGCCGTGGCGCCACCGGCAACGGCAGCAGGCCAATGCCCGGCAGTTGCAGGTTGACCAGGTCGCGGATGTGTTCCACCGAGCCGACTTTGCTTTGCTGGCCGAAGCGCGCGCGCAGGGTTTCGCCGGGCACGTCGGCGCGCACCACCAGGATGAAACTGGCGCTGTCGATCAGGGTTTTGTCGGCCAGCATCGCCACGTGCACGCCGTAGGCTTTCTCGACAATCGGGATCGGCGTGGCCTTGCTGTCGATCAGCATCGACAGTGCTTCACGCAGGGCCTGCATCACCGGGGTGAAGCTCAGGCTCAGGTCGTCGTGCTGGTATTGCGGGTATTCCTGGGGGCGGCGACCACTGGTGGAGAAGGTGGAGAACTCGCCGGCCAGGCTCACCAGTTCGCTGAAGAACCGTTCCGGATGAAGGGGGCTCAACTGGCTCAGGTGCTGGATCAGCGGTTGGGCGCGGTTCACCAGTTGCAGCAGCATGAAGTCGGCAATCTCTGAAGCGCCACCGGCACCGGACGCCACCACGCGCCCGGCCAATGCTTCACCGCGCTGGTGCAGCAGGCCCAGCAGCTCGCTGCGAAACGCAGTCAGCGGTTTGCTGGCGGTCACGTCGAGTACCGGCGGGATGTAACTGTCGTCCAGCACCAGCGCGCGGTCGGCGCGTTTTTCCTTGATGCGCACCAGGCCGATGGCGGCGTAATCGCTGATGCCATCCTGGGCGGTCAACAGGCGCAAGGCGCGGGAGCCGACCGCCACGGGCGCGCGATTTTCGAAGGGCGCGTTGTCGTCGCGCACTTCGCGCACCTGGCTGACGTAGCGCGCCGCCTCCAGGGCTTCGCCTTCGTCGACGGTGTCGCGGGCGCCGGCACGCTTGAGGGGCAACGCCAGGTAGACCAGTCCGTCACGCAGGTGCTCGTCGATGTTCAGCGGGCTCGGCGCCAGGTCATCCTGGGGGATATTGAACGGTGTGCCGTCGGGCAACAGGCCACGCGCCGAGACGATCGCCAGCTTGCCCTGGGCCAGCAGGCCCTGGTCGATCAACAACTCGGAGAAACCCCAGGCCCCCGCCGACAACGGGCGACTGCGCGCATCGATCAGGTTTTCCAGGTAACGGTCATGCTGCTGGAAGTGCTGCGTTCCGATGAACATGCCTTCCGACCAGACCACGCGATTGTTCCAGGACATGGGGGCTCCGATTCTTATTGGGCAGGGCTGGAGGGGGGAGCCACGACGTCGGCACGCACCGCATGCACATCGAGGCTGATCTGGTATTCGGTGTACTGACGCGCAGGCACATTCAGTACGGTGCGCCACTCGGCGCGGTCCAGTTCGCGATAGCCCACCAGCAGGCCGATCTGGCGGGTGGACGGGTCGAGGTCGCGCTGAACGCTCAATTGCTGGCCGGGCTGGATCACCACTTCGTCCTGGTCGAGCAGGTCGAGGCCGAGGGTCGACTGGGCGCGATCGGCCAGGGCGAAGTAATCGGAACGGCTGAAGGTGGCGGCGTTTTTCAGTTCGAAAATCCGCACCCGCACCGGGGCTGCCTGGCCATTGGAACCGGGGTTGAGCCCGGAGATGGCGTGAAAATGCAGCTCGACGGCGGCGGTGTCGGCCTCAGCCTCGGGGGCCTCGGGTTTGGCTGCGTCCTTGGCACACGCCGTCAGCAGAAACGCTGTAGCGGCTGCGAGTAAAAACCTGGGAATCATCCTGCGTCCTCAATGACGTACTTAGCTATCCGTTGTTCCATTGTTGCGATGCGGCGGTGTTTTTAGCGTCGCTGTCGGGTGCTGTGCTCTTCGTAGGCACGGCTGAATTCACGCCCGAACAGGTCCTGGAAATCTTCCTGGGCTTCGCGGGAAATATTGCTGTAGAGCTCGGTGAACTTTTGCCAATACTGGGCCTGGCGCGAACCGTTAAAGAGGCTCGACAGCCCGCCGGGCTTGCCCATGCGCTCTTCGAGCTGCGCCGGTTCGAAGCGTGTCAGCAGGTGTTTGATGGCGGCCTCGACCCCGGCCATGACGGCCAGTTGGTGAGCACGCAGATCGTCGAAACTGTCGCGCACGGCCACGTCCGGCGCCATAAACGCCTGGTTGCTGTGGCGTAGCAGCAGCAGTAACGCTTCATCGGCATTCGGAGCGAATTTCAACGGGTTGTTTTCCACCGGTTGAATCACCGTCTGCTGCATGCGGAACTCGCCCTTGAGGCTGGCGCGGGCACGCAACACGTCAATCAGGCCTTCGACCATCAGCCGGTAGCTGCGGCCGATGCTTTCCATCTGCGCTTCAGCCTGGGCCTTGTCCAGGCGCAATTGATAAAGGCCCGCACCGCGCAGGAAGGCTTGCAATAAGTCTGGTTGATTGGCGTCGGCCACCGGGAGCGGTTGCTCGACCTTGGGTGGCTCGATGATCGGTGGTGGCGCTGGTGGCGGCGCAAGCGGCTTGGGCGCTGGGGCGTCGCCGAACAGATCCCAGTCTTCAGGAATCACCGAGCCGGAGACCACCGGCGCCGGTGGCTCAACCACAGGCTGCGGCGTCGGCGGGCGGAAGTCGTGTTGTTCGGCCGGCACGTGATCGTGCACGGTGGCCGGCGGGACGCTGGTGGGCGCGAGGAAGTCGAACAGGTCCGGCAGGGTGTCCATCGACGAGGCGCCCTGGAACTGCGGCGCGATCACCGGTTGCGGCGTCGGGGCCTTTACGGCGGCGCCCATCAGGGCTTCGAAGCTGTTGGAGGAGTCGCCGGCGAACGCCGGGTTGTCTGTCACTTTCAGGTTGAAATCGATGCGCGCCTGGATCTCGTAATCACCGATGCGGATCAGTTCGCCGTCGTGTAATGGCTCGCTGTTTCCCCGGCGCAAACGAATACCGGCATGCACTAACTCAACACCATTAGTGCTGTTATCGGTTAAATAATAACGGCCATCTTTGTACTGAATAACGCAATGTTGCGTGGAAACCAGGCGCTCGGGATCAGGCAGTATCCAGTCATTTTCGGAACCGCGGCCAATAGCCATCACTCCCTGTTCCATGGACTTTTCAGGGCACTGGCCAGGGGTAATCTTGTGATAACTAGTGATAGTCAAGCACAGCGACATCTTGCCTCCTTGCTGATACTTCGCGCGCGGCCATCTCTGGGGAGAAGTGCTCCCGAGAGATCCACGACAGATCCTTCCAATACCTTGAAAGCCTGCTTCAACCCGCGTAATTGCTGATCTTAACCGGCCTCTATGACAAAAATCCTGCCCCGGCACCTGCTTCGACTGATCAGTCGCACAAGATGTTAAGCACCGCACATCTGTCATAGAGGGCGAATAGCTTACCTTGACAAGGCATAAGTACTACACCAAAAATGCACAACTTCTTGAACACCAATGATGGCACTTTGAAATCAGCACGATGTCAAAGCGCTTAATATGACCAAGAAAACATGCAAAGTTCCTCGCGCAACTAACGCATGAGTTGCCCGTCATCTAACGGGCTGATAGGGAGATCGAATTTAGTGGATGTGCCTCTGCTGCTCGCCGCCGTTTCCGCGGCTTCGCCTTGTGGCGAAGACTTGGAATATGACGCCGATTATTTGCATCTTGAGCGTGCCGCACAGGGTCAACCCGAGCGCAGCATGGGCGACTCGATCCTGCCTGCCGAACCTCCGGAATGGCGCAGCATCCAGCAGCAAAGCCTCGACCTCCTGCAACGCAGCAAAGACCTGCGCATCACCCATTTCCTGTTGCAAAGCGCCCTCGCCCTCCAGGGTATTGCGGGGCTTGCCGACGCGCTCACGCTGATCAACGCGCTGCTGCGCGAGTACTGGGCCGACCTGCATCCGCGCCTGGATGCCGATGACGACAACGACCCCACCGTGCGCATCAACGCCCTCAGCGGCGTGACCAGCGACGCGAACATCCGCCTGCTGCGCGAAGCCATTCTCACCCGCTCGCGCACCTTCGGCCCCGTCAGCCTGCGGGCTGCGCTGAATGCCAGCGGGCTGCAACCTTTCCCCGGCGAAAACCTCGGTGCCGAACAGCTCAACGGCGCATTCCTCGACAGCGACGCCGAGCAACTGCAAGCCACCCGCGATGCGCTGAACGCCGCCCGTACGGCCTGCGACGCCATCGAACAATACGTCAGCGACCAGGTCGGTTCCGCCCAGGGCGTAGACCTCGGCCCCTTGAAGCAACTGCTCAAGCAGGCCGTGCAGATACTCAACCAATACGCCCCACACAGTGGCGCCGCCAGCGAGCCCGAGGTTGTCAGTGACGACAATGCCCCCTCGGTTGAATACGCCGCCGCGCCCGTTGCAGCACGCCCCAGCGGCGACATCGCCAACCGCGATGAAGTGCTGCGCAGCCTCGACAAAATCCTTGCGTACTACACCCGGCACGAGCCTTCGAGCCCGCTGCCGGTGCTGTTGAACCGGGCGAAGAATCTGGTGCACGCCGACTTTGCGGCCATCGTGCGCAACCTGATTCCGGACGGCATGTCCCAATTTGAAAATCTGCGTGGGCCGGACAGCGAGTAAGCGTACGGATCGCGCAGTTACAACACCGTCGCTCAAGCGACCAGGAGCAGCAACGTGGCGAAGCAAAGTTCTCAGAAATTCATCGCGCGCAACCGTGCGCCTCGAGTGCAGATCGAGTACGACGTCGAGCTCTACGGCGCCGAGAAAAAGGTCCAGTTGCCCTTCGTCATGGGTGTGATGGCCGATCTCGCCGGCAAGCCCGCCGAACCTCTGGCGCCTGTGGCCGACCGCAAGTTCCTTGAAGTGGACGTCGACAACTTCGACTCGCGCCTCAAGGCCATGCAGCCACGCGTCGCGTTCCACGTGCCCAACGAGCTGACCGGCGAAGGCAACCTGAGCCTGGACATCACCTTCGAAAGCATGGACGACTTCAGCCCCGCCGCCGTGGCGCGCAAGGTCGATTCGCTGAACAAGCTGCTCGAAGCCCGCACGCAACTGGCCAACCTGCTGACCTACATGGACGGCAAGACCGGCGCTGAAGAAATCATCATGAAAGCGATCAAGGACCCGGCATTGCTGCAGGCCCTTGCGAGCGCGCCGAAGCCGGCAGGGGATCAGTAATCATGACCGAGAATACCGCACGCGAAGGCGCCCAGAACCTGGGCGCCACCGAAGAAACCAGCGAGTTCGCGTCGCTGCTGCTGCAAGAATTCAAACCCAAGACCGAGCGCGCCCGCGAAGCCGTGGAAACGGCCGTGCGCACCCTGGCCGAGCAGGCACTGGCCCAGACGGACCTGGTGTCCAACGACGCGATCAAGTCGATTGAATCGATCATCGCCGCCATCGACGCCAAGCTCACCGCCCAGGTCAATCAGATCATCCATCACCAGGATTTCCAGCAACTGGAAAGCGCCTGGCGTGGCCTGCACTACCTGGTGAACAACACCGAGAGCGATGAGCAGCTGAAGATTCGCGTGCTCAATATCTCCAAGCCGGACCTGCACAAGACCCTGAAGAAATTCAAGGGCACCGCGTGGGACCAGAGCCCGATCTTCAAGAAGATGTACGAAGAAGAATACGGCCAGTTCGGCGGCGAACCTTACGGTTGCCTGGTAGGCGACTACTACTTCGACCAGTCGCCTCCCGACGTAGAGCTGCTGGGCGAGCTGTCGAAAGTCTGCGCTGCGATGCACGCGCCGTTCATTGCCGCGGCCTCGCCGACCGTCATGGGCATGGGCTCGTGGCAGGAACTGTCGAACCCGCGCGACCTGACCAAGATCTTCACCACCCCGGAATATGCCGGCTGGCGCTCCCTGCGTGAATCGGAAGACTCGCGCTACATCGGCCTGACCATGCCACGCTTCCTGGCGCGCCTGCCGTATGGCGCCAAGACCGACCCGGTGGAAGCCTTCGCCTTCGAAGAAAACACCGACGGTGCCGACAGCTCCAAGTACACCTGGGCCAACGCCGCCTATGCGATGGCAGTGAACATCAACCGCTCGTTCAAGCACTTCGGCTGGTGCTCGCGCATCCGTGGCGTGGAGTCGGGCGGTGAAGTCGAGAACCTGCCGGCCCACACCTTCCCGACCGATGACGGCGGCGTGGACATGAAGTGCCCGACCGAAATCGCCATCAGCGACCGCCGTGAAGCGGAACTGGCGAAGAACGGTTTCATGCCGCTGCTGCACAAGAAAAACACCGACTTCGCCGCCTTCATCGGCGCCCAGTCGTTGCAGAAACCGGCCGAATACGATGACCCGGACGCCACCGCCAACGCCAACCTGGCCGCACGCCTGCCGTACCTGTTCGCCACCTGCCGTTTCGCCCACTACTTGAAGTGCATCGTGCGCGACAAGATCGGCTCCTTCAAAGAGAAGGACGAGATGCAGCGCTGGTTGCAGGACTGGATCCTCAACTACGTCGACGGCGACCCGGCGCACTCCACCGAAACCACCAAGGCCCAGCATCCATTGGCGGCCGCCGAAGTGATCGTGGAAGACGTTGAAGGCAACCCGGGTTACTACAACTCCAGGTTCTACCTGCGCCCGCACTACCAGCTCGAAGGGCTGACCGTGTCGCTGCGTCTGGTATCGAAACTGCCTTCGGCGAAAGGCGCGTAAGTAACGCTCTTCTGTGGGAGCCGGGCTTGCCCGCGATGCAGGCAACGCGGTCTGTCAGTCAGACCGCAGTGATGCCATCGCGGGCAAGCCCGGCTCCCACAAAAACAACATATCGTGGCTGAGACCACACAGGGAGAAAACATGGCTGTTGATATTTTCATCAAGATCGGCGACATCAAGGGCGAGTCCATGGACAAGGCCCACAAGGACGAAATCGACGTGTTGAACTGGAGCTGGGGCATGGCCCAGTCCGGCAACATGCACGTGGGCGGCGGCGGCGGCGCGGGCAAGGTGAACATCCAGGACCTGTCGCTGACCAAGTACGTCGACAAGGCCTCGCCGAACCTGATGATGCACTGCGCCAGCGGCAAGCACATCGACAAGGTCACCCTGACCGTGCGCAAGGCCGGCGGTGAAAGCCAGGTCGAG
Source organism: Pseudomonas yamanorum (assembly GCF_013386765.1). GTDB lineage: Bacteria > Pseudomonadota > Gammaproteobacteria > Pseudomonadales > Pseudomonadaceae > Aquipseudomonas > Aquipseudomonas yamanorum_A. Next base: position 261,830 of record NZ_JACARE010000018.1, on the reverse strand, counting down.
TACATGATCATCAACCTGGAAGAAGTGCTGGTGACCTCCCTGAGCACCGGCGGTTCGGGCAGCGATGATCGCCTGACCGAAAACGTCACCCTGAACTTTGCCCAGGTGATGGTGGACTACCAGCCACAGAAAGCCGACGGCACCAAAGACGGTGGCGCGATCAAGTTTGGCTGGAACATCCGCTCCAACACCAAACGCTGATCTGTAACCCTCGCCCCGTAGCCGCTGACGAGCGGAGCGAGGCTGCGTTCGAGGACGAAGTCCTCGCAATCCGGCCACCGATAGTTGACTGATAAGTCCCGGTGTTCGTTTTACGACTGCTTCGCAGCCGAACGCAGCCTCGCTTCGCTCGACAGCTGCTACGGGTCGGGTACTTTGTTCCTCTCGCAACCCGTCCGTGGAGCTGCTTTGGTGGTAACTGAAATTGCTTCCCGCGATCGTCTGCAACCGTCCCTGCTGGACCGGTTGACCGACGATGACCCGACCAATCCCAAGGAAAGCGCCGACAAACGCGTGCTGTCCCTGAGCCAATTGAAAGCCTCCGTGCTGCGTGACCTGACGTGGCTGCTCAACACCACTTCATTGCTCAACGCCGATGCCACGCTGCACACGCCGGCCGGTACCTCGGTGGTCAATTACGGGCTGCCGGCGCTGGCGGGCAACAGTGTCTCCAGTGTCGACGTGAGTGCGCTGGAAGCCTTGATCCAACAGGCTATCGCGACCTTCGAGCCACGTATCCTGCGCCATACCCTGCGGGTCAAGGCACGCGTCGGCCATGGCGAGATGAACCATAACGCCTTGAGCTTCGAGATCGAGGGCGACCTGTGGGCGCAGCCGGTGCCGTTGCGCCTGTTGCTGCAAACCGACCTGGACCTGGAGTCGGGCCATGTGCGTGTGGTGAACGCCGATCAGCGGAGACGCCCATGAACCCGCGCCTGCTGGAACTGTACAACCAGGAACTGCACCACGTGCGCGAAAGCGCCGCAGAGTTCGCCAAGGAATACCCGAAGATCGCCAGTCGGCTGACCCTGTCCGGCATGGACTGCGCCGACCCGTACGTCGAACGCTTGCTCGAAGGCTTTGCCTATCTCACGGCCCGGGTCCAGCTCAAGCTCGACGCCGAGTACCCGACCTTCACCAATAACCTGCTGGAGATCGCCTACCCGCACTACCTGGCGCCGACCCCGTCGATGACCGTGGTGCAGTTGCAGGCCGATCCCGATGAAGGTTCCCTGGCCAGCGGTTTTCCGCTGCCCCGCGACACCGTATTGCGCGCCGCATTGGGCCGCGAAACCCAGACCTGCTGCGAGTACCGCACCGCTCACCCGGTGACGCTGTGGCCGTTGCAGGTCGCCCAGGCCGAGTATTTCGGCAACCCGTCTGCGGTGCTGGGGCGTCTGGCCGCCAGTGAACCCAAGGCCAAGGCCGGCCTGCGCCTGACCCTGCGCACCGGTGCCGAACTGCCCTTCAACAGCCTCGCGCTGGATAACTTGCCGCTGTACCTCAGTGGTGCCGACGAGCAACCGTTCCGCCTCTACGAACAATTGCTGGGCAATGCCTGCGCGGTGTTTGCACGCAAACCTGGAGGCGACTGGGTCGAGCGCCTGCCGCCGGACGCATTGCGCTCCCGGGGTTTTGACGACGCCGATGCAGCGATGCCGGTGGTGCCCCGCGCCTTCCAGGGCTATCGCTTGCTCCAGGAATACTTCGCCCTGCCCCACCGATTCCTGTTCGTGGAGTTCGCTGAGCTGAGCCGCGCAGTCAAACGCTGTGACGGCCAGGAGCTGGAGCTGATCGTGCTGTTCGACCGTCACGATCCGAGCCTGGAAGGCAGCGTCGGCAAGGCGCAATTCGTGCCGTTCTGCACCCCGGCGATCAACCTGTTTCCCAAGCGCGTGGATCGGATTCACTTGTCCGAGCGGGTCAACGAACACCACGTGATCGCCGACCGCACCCGGCCGATGGATTTCGAGATTCACTCCCTGAGCGGTATCACGGGCCACGGCACCGGGCCGGAGCAGCCTTTTTTGCCGTTCTACGCCGTGCGCGATCCGTCGCGCTACGGTCGTGACCAGGCTTACTACACGGTGCGTCGCGAACCCCGCGTGTTGTCGAGCGACCAACGCCGCAACGGGCCGCGCTCCACCTACGTGGGCAGCGAAACCTTCGTCAGCCTGGTGGACAGCCAGCAAGCGCCGTACCGTCATGACCTGCGCCAACTGGGCGTCACCGCCCTGTGCACCAACCGCGATTTGCCGCTGTTCATGAGCGTGGGCAATGGCAAAACTGACTTCACGCTGGCCGACAGTGCCCCGGTGCTGGCGGTGCGCTGCGTCGCCGGGCCGAGCCGCCCGCGCGCCAGTCATGCCCACGATGCCAAGGCCTGGCGCCTGATCAGCCAGTTGTCGTTGAACTACCTGTCGCTTAGCGAACAAGGCCAGGGCGCCGCCGCACTGCGCGAGCTGCTGCGCCTGTATGGCGACAGCAACGACGCCGCCCTGCAACTGCAGATCGAGGGCCTGCGCGAGGTCAGCAGCAAGGCGGTGACCCGCCGCCTGCCGATGCCCGGCCCGATCGTGTTTGGCCGGGGATTGGAGATCACCCTGGAATTTGATGAAAACGCGTTCCGCGGCACCGGCGTGTTCCTGCTCGGTGCGGTGTTTGAACGGTTCCTGGCACGCTACGTGTCGATCAACAGTTTTACCGAGACGGTGATCCGTACCACCGAACGCGGCGAGATCATGCGATGGAAAGCCAAGCCCGGACGTCGTCCGACCCTGTGACCACCCTGGATGCGATGCATCAGGAGCCCTGGGAATATGACTTCTTCCAGGCGCTACGTCGTATCGAGTGCGAATCGCCCGGCCTGCCACGCCTGGGGCATTCCCTGCGCCTGGCGGATGATCCGTTGCGCCTCGGGCAGCAGGCCGATTGCACCTTTGCGCCGGCCACACTGGCCTCGGTCGAGCCCGGTGCGGATGGCAAACCGGCACGGCTGGAGCAGTTCTTTTTTGGCCTCGGCGGCCCCAACGGCCCGCTGCCGCTGCACATCACCGAGTACGTGCGCGAGCGCCAGCGCAACAATGCCGACAGCACCAGCAAGCGCTTCCTGGATGTGTTCCACCACCGTCTGCTGACCCTGTTCTACCGGGCCTGGGCGGAGGCGCGGCCCACGGTCAGCCACGACCGCCCGGACGATGACTACTGGTCGGCGCGCCTGGCCGCCTTGAGCGGTCGAGGCACCCCGAGCCTGCTCAACCAGGGCCTGATCCCCGACACGGCAAAGCTGCACTACAGCGGTCACCTGTCGGCGCAAACCCGCTACCCGGACGGCCTGAAGGCGATTCTCGGCGAGTACTTCGGGCTGCCGGTGGAGATCGAAGAATACGTCGGCCAATGGCTGGAACTGCCCGAGCGCAGCCGCGTGAGTGTCAGTGCCAATCAGTTGGGCGTGGACTTTTGCCTGGGCAGCCATGTGTGGGACCGCCAGCATAAATTCCGCATTCGTCTCGGCCCGCTGAAGCTCGATGACTACATGGGCATGCTGCCCGGCAGCCAGCCGTTCAACGAGCTGGTGGCGTGGGTCGCCGAGTACCTGGGCCACGAACTGGACTGGGACCTGAACCTGATCCTGCAACAACCGGAAGTGCCGGCCCTGCAACTCAACGGCCAGTTCCGCCTGGGCTTCAACACCTGGCTCGGCCAACCCGGGCACGACGCCAACGACCTAATCCTGGCCCGGCATTACGCCGAACACGCCAACACCTCAAGGAATCCAGAGCATGGGTGAAATCAGTCGCGCCGCACTGTTCGGCAAACTCAACAGCGTGGCCTACAAGGCCATCGAAGCCGCCACCGTGTTCTGCAAACTGCGGGGCAACCCGTATGTGGAACTGGCCCACTGGTTTCACCAGTTGCTGCAACTGCAGGACTCGGACCTGCATCGCATCATCCGCCAGTTCAACGTCGAGCCGGCGCGGCTGGCTCGTGACCTGACCGAGGCCCTGGACCGCCTGCCCCGTGGTTCGACGTCGATCACCGACCTGTCGTCCCATGTGGAAGAAGCCGTGGAGCGTGGCTGGGTCTACGGCAGCCTGATGTTTGGCGAAAGCCAGGTGCGCACCGGTTACCTGGTGCTGGGGATTCTCAAGACGCCAAGCCTGCGCCATGCGCTGTTGGGCTTGTCCGGTGAGTTCGACAAGATCAAGGCCGAAGCACTGAGCGAACGCTTTGATGAATACGTCGGTGATTCGCCGGAAAACGCCCTGAGCGCCAGCGACGGCTTCAACGCCGGGGCCGTACCCGGCGAAGCCAGCGGTGCCATGGCGCCGAGCGCGATGGGCAAGCAGGAAGCCCTCAAGCGCTTCACCGTCGACCTGACCGAGCAGGCCCGCAGCGGCAAGCTGGACCCGATCGTGGGGCGCGATGAAGAGATCCGCCAGCTGGTGGATATCCTGATGCGTCGGCGCCAGAACAACCCGATCCTCACCGGTGAAGCCGGCGTCGGCAAGACCGCTGTGGTGGAAGGCTTCGCCCTGCGCATCGTCGCCGGCGACGTGCCGCCGGCACTGAAAGACGTGGAACTGCGCAGCCTCGATGTGGGCCTGCTGCAAGCCGGCGCGAGCATGAAAGGCGAGTTCGAACAGCGCCTGCGCCAGGTCATCGAAGACGTCCAGGCCTCGCCGAAACCGATCATCCTGTTTATCGACGAAGCCCACACCCTGGTGGGTGCCGGTGGCGCCGCCGGCACCGGTGACGCGGCCAACCTGCTCAAGCCTGCACTGGCTCGCGGCACCTTGCGTACCGTGGCCGCCACTACCTGGGCCGAGTACAAGAAGCACATCGAAAAAGACCCGGCCCTGACCCGCCGTTTCCAGGTGGTGCAAGTGGCCGAGCCCTCGGAAGACAAGGCGCTGCTGATGATGCGCGGCGTGGCCTCGACCATGGAAAAGCACCATCAGGTGCAGATCCTCGATGAAGCGCTGGAAGCTTCGGTGAAGCTGTCCCACCGCTACATCCCGGCGCGCCAGTTGCCGGACAAATCTGTCAGCCTGCTGGACACCGCCTGCGCCCGCGTCGCCATCAGCCTGCACGCGGTGCCGGCGGAAGTGGATGACAGTCGGCGCCGTATCGAGGCACTGGAAACCGAGCTGCAAATCATCGCCCGCGAGCATGCAATCGGCATCGCCATCGGTGCGCGCCAGACCAACAGCGAAGCCCTGCTCAGCGCCGAACGCGAGCGCCTGGCTACTCTGGAAACCCGCTGGGCCGAAGAGAAAACCCTGGTCGATGAGTTGCTCGCTACCCGCGCCACGTTGCGTGAAAAAGCCGGCGTAGTGGACAGCGGCAACGATGAACTGCGTGCCCAACTGGTCGACCTGCAACAGCGCCTCAGCACCCTGCAAGGTGAAACCCCGCTGATCCTGCCGACCGTGGATTACCAGGCCGTGGCCTCGGTGGTCGCCGACTGGACCGGCATCCCGGTGGGCCGCATGGCCCGCAACGAACTGGAGACGGTGCTCAACCTCGACCAGCACCTGAAGAAACGCATCATCGGCCAGGACCATGCCTTGCAGATGATCGCCAAGCGCATCCAGACCTCCCGCGCCGGCCTCGACAACCCGAGCAAGCCGATTGGCGTGTTCATGCTCGCCGGCACCTCCGGCGTGGGCAAGACCGAAACCGCCCTGGCCCTGGCCGAAGCCATGTACGGCGGCGAGCAGAACGTGATCACCATCAACATGAGTGAGTTCCAGGAAGCCCACACCGTGTCCACCCTCAAGGGCGCGCCACCGGGCTACATCGGCTACGGCGAAGGCGGCGTGCTGACCGAAGCCGTGCGGCGCAAACCCTACAGCGTGGTGCTGCTGGACGAAGTGGAAAAAGCCCACCCGGACGTGCACGAGATCTTCTTCCAGGTGTTCGACAAAGGCGTGATGGAAGACGGCGAAGGCCGGGTGATCGACTTCAAGAACACCTTGATCCTGCTCACCACCAACGCCGGTACCGAGTTGATTTCCCGGGTCTGCAAGGACCCGGCGAACATCCCAGAGCCGGAAGAAATCGCCAAGGCCCTGCGCCAGCCGCTGCTGGAGATTTTCCCGCCGGCGCTGCTCGGCCGCCTGGTGACCATCCCGTACTACCCGCTGAGCGACGAGATGCTGAAAGCGATCACTCGCCTGCAACTCAACCGCATCAAAAAGCGCGTGGAGAACACCCACAAGGTCGACTTCAACTACGACGATGACGTGGTCGACCTGATCGTGTCCCGCTGCACCGAAACCGAAAGTGGCGGGCGGATGATCGACACCCTCCTGACCAACAGCCTGCTGCCGGACATGAGCCGCGAATTCCTCACCCGCATGCTCGAAGGCAAGGCACTGGCAGGCGTGCGCATCAGCACGCGGGATAACGAATTGCACTACGACTTCAGCGACGCGGCGTAAACAATGCTATTCAACCAATCGTCACGCCTGGCCAAGATCACCAGCCCCCTGGGGCCGGATGTGCTGTTGCTCAATGAAATGGGCGGCGGCGAAGAGTTGGGTCGGCTGTTCAACTTCGAATTGCAGCTGACCTCGCTGGACGCCAACATCGACCTCAACCAGTTGCTCGGCAAGCCCATGAGCCTGAACCTGCAACTGGCGGACGGTGGCGAGCGGCACTTCCACGGCATCGTCGCGCGCTGCAGCCAGAACATCGACCAGGGCCAGTTCGCCAGTTACCAGGTGACCCTGCGCCCGTGGTTGTGGCTGCTGAGCCGCACCTCCGACTGCCGGATTTTCCAGAACCTGAGCATCCCACAGATCATCAAGCAGGTGTTCCGCGACCTGGGGTTTTCCGACTTCGAAGACGCCTTGAGCCGGCCGTACCGCGAGTGGGAATACTGCGTGCAGTACCGCGAGACCAGCTTCGATTTCGTCAGCCGCCTGATGGAACAGGAAGGCATCTACTACTTCTTCCGCCACGAACAGGACCGCCATGTGCTGGTGCTGGCCGACGCCTACGGCGCCCACGCCAACGTGCCTGGCTACGCCTCGGTGCCGTACTACCCCAAGGACGTGCAGCAGCGCGAACGCGACCATATGCACAACTGGCACCTGGCGCAGGAAGTACAGCCCGGTTCCCTTGAGCTCAACGACTACGACTTCCAGCGCCCCAGCGCCAGCATCGACGTGCGCTCGGCCATGCCGCGCCCGCACACCGCCGGCGACTACCCGCTGTACGACTACCCCGGCACCTACGTCAAAAGCGAAGACGGCGAACACTACGCGCGCACCCGCATCGAAGCCCTGCAAACCCTGCACGAACAAGTGGAGTTCAGCGGCAACGCGCGGGGCCTGGGTTCCGGACACCTGTTCAGCCTCACCGGCTTCAGCCGCCGCGACCAGAACCGCGAATACCTGATCGTCGGCGCCCGTTACTACATCTCCCAGGAAAGCCTCGAAAGCGGCGGCGCCGCGCCTTCGGCCCAGTTCGAAAGCACCCTCACCTGCATCGACGCACAACAGAGCTTCCGCCCGCTGGCCAACACCTACCGGCCCATCGTCAAAGGCCCGCAAACCGCACTGGTGGTGGGCCCCAAGGGCGAGGAAATCTGGACCGACCAATATGGCCGGGTGAAGGTGCACTTCTACTGGGACCGCCACGACCAATCCAACGAAAACAGCTCGTGCTGGATTCGCGTGTCACAGTCCTGGGCCGGGAAAAACTGGGGCTCGATGCAGATTCCACGGATCGGCCAGGAAGTGATTGTGAGCTTCCTGGAAGGCGACCCGGACCGGCCGATCATCACCGGAAGGGTGTACAACGCCGAGCAGACCGTGCCTTACGACTTGCCGGAAAACGCCACCCAAAGCGGGATGAAAAGCCGCTCCAGCAAAGGCGGTACGCCCGCCAACTTCAATGAAATCCGCATGGAGGACAAGAAGGGGTTGGAGCAGTTGTACATCCATGCCGAGCGGAATCAGGACATCGTGGTTGAGGTGGATGAGAGCCATTCGGTGGGGCATGACCGGAATAAGAGTATTGGGCATAACGAGACGGTGACGATTGGTAGTAACCGCCTGCGGGTTGTGCGCAACAACGACACCGTGATTGTGGGCGGTGCCAAGTCCGACAGCGCCGCCACGACCTACACCATCGAGGCCGGCGACAGTATTCGCCTGGTATGCGGTGACAGCGTCATCGAGCTCAAGGCTGGCGGCGACATCAACCTGACCTGTGGCTCGTTCAATCTGTTTTCCACCGGCAGCAGCAAAATCCAGACGAAGGGCAAACTGGATATCAACCTGGGCAGCGACAAGGGCACGGTGCCCGGCGCCCAAGGTGTGCAAAGCACGATCAAGTCCGCCGTCGAATCAAAATTTCCCGGCAAGCCCGGCGCTGGTCAATAACGAGATTTATCCACCATGAATTACCTGATCAACGAAGCCCAATTCACCCTGCCCGACGCTGAGGTACAGGACACCTCGATCAACATTCTCAAATTCGCCAAGCTGGGCACCACGCTGGTGGTGAGTCGCAGCCCGTTGGCAGATGGCGAGACCTTGCAAAACAACTTCGAGGGCCAGCTGAAAAAGCTCGAACAGCAGGTCAAAGACCTTCGTTATTCGCCAGCGCAAGCCATCAAGGTGGGGCCGGCGCAGGACATCGACGCCTTTGAAGTCCAGAACCGTTTCAACAAAGGCAGCGACAATATTTACCAATATCAGTTGGCAATGCAGATACCCGGCACACGCAACCTGATCGCCTTGAGCTACGTCAAGACCCAGCCCCTGGGGCCTGCCGAGGCGGCACATTGGGCAACGCTCAAGAACACGCTCAACTTTGCCGTCACCCCCTGAGCAGAGTCTGAACAATGAGTGAAGACCTCTGGGCTGCCCGCGAAGGCGACGCACTGCTGCACACCTCGGTGATGGCCGATATTCTCGGCGGTGTACTGGAAGTGGCAGCCTATGCGGCGATCACCACTGTGGGCTGCCTGGCGGTAGCGGCGGCTGTTGCCATAACAACCGGTGCGACTATCGCTACCGGCGGCGTTGCCCTGGTGTTGGTCGTGGGTGCCGTCGTAGGCATTACCGCGGGGCTAACAGGGGCTGATCTGAAAATATCCAGTTGGTGCGAGTCAGCCGCCAACTGGGTGTTCCCGCCGGTGATCGACGCCTTTATCACCAGCGGCTCGGACGACGTCTTCATCAATGGCAAAAAGGCGGCCCGCGCCGCCGGCAAGATGACGGCCGTGCCAGTCGCGCCCAGCGAGCCACCGGCGCCCAGCTTCCTGGACATGGCCGGGGAGTTTTTCTCACAAATGTGGCGCCCGACCGTCGCCTCGCCTGCCCCCGGCACCGAGCCTTGCCCGCTGGATACCGTGGCGTGCACCAAGCACCCGCCCATGCCCCTGCAATTCATTGCCGAGGGGTCCAGCTCGGTGTTCATCAACGGCCAGCCTGCGGCGCGCAGTGGCGATCGCAGTACGTGCGACGCCAAGATTGGTACAACCCCGGGCCTGATCTCGCCGGATGTGCGCATCGGTGGCGGGACCATCGTGGTGCAGGAAATTCGCAGCGGAAAAACGCCGGGCGTAGGCCTGGCAATTGCCGTGGTGATGGCGTTGCGGGGCAACCTGAAATGCTTCTGGACCAAGCTGCCGTGCCTGGTCGGTGGTTTGCTGGTGGGTGGCGCCATCTCATACGCAACCAGCAAGGTCACTTCAGCGCTCAAGAGCGCCATGAATGGTTCGCCCAATCCGGTTCACAGTGCCACTGGGGCCAAGATCCTCGGCGGGGATGAAGAGCTGGATTTCGTACTGCCGGGCTTGCTCCCGATAGATTGGCAGCGCTTCTACAGCAGCCTCGACACACGCCAGGACGGCCTCTTTGGTGCGGGCTGGAGCGTCGCGTATGAAGTGTCGATCGAGGTAGATGCAGACGAAAACCTGCTCTACATCGATGAGCAAGGTCGCCGCCTGGAGATCGGCTACATCCCGTTGTTTGGCGGAGCGTTCGACCCGGGCCAAGGCCTTGCGGTCAGGCGCAGTGCCGACGGCGCGGTATTGATCGAGAGCATCGACGGTCTGTATCGACTGTTCGAGCCCGACCCGCTGAACAGCGCGCGGATGCGTCTGCAGCTGCTGGGTGATCGCAATGAAGGGCGGATCTTTCTCGACTACGACACTCAGGGCCGGCTGCATCGCCTGCGCGACACCCATGACTTGATGCACGTCGAGCTGAACTACTCGGCCGAACACCCACGGCGCGTGAGCCACATCGAACGGCGTTACCTGCGCCAGGAACATTTCGATGCGCGCAGCGATGTGCTCGTCAGTTACCGCTATGACAGCAACGGCGACCTGTCTGAAGTCCTGGACGTGCAAGGTACAACCCGTCGACGCTTTGCTTATGACCACGGCCGGCGAATGGTCGAACACCAGTTGCCGGGTGGCCTGCGCTGCTTCTATCAATGGGCAGCAGTGTCCGGGCCCCACGGTGAGGAGTGGCGCGTGAGTCGCCACTGGACAGACGCAGGCGATGAATACAGCTTCGACTACGATCTCGACGCCGGCATTACCCGGGTGACCGACGGCCTGATGCGCGTCAGCACCCGGCATTGGAACCCTCAGTACCAGATCACCCGCTACGTCGACAACCTGGACCATACCTGGCAATTCGAATGGAACGAAGATCGCCTGTTGCTCGGCGCGATTGATCCACAAAACGGCCAGTGGCGCTTCAATTACGATGAGTCCGGCAACCTGAGCGCGGTGATCGACCCGCTGTCCAGAACCAGCGGCACACAGTGGTTGGCACATTGGGCATTGCCCCAGGTGGAAACCGACCCGGCAGGCAACAGTTGGCATTATCGCTACGACCAGCGCGGCAACTGTATCGAGGAAGTCGACCCACTGGGCAACAGCACACGCTACGTCTATGACGGGTTCGGCCAGCCGGTGCGCATCATCGATGCCACCGAAAAAACCAAAACGCTGCATTGGAACGAATGGAGCCAACTGGTCGAAGCGGTGGATTGCTCGGGTTATCCCACCCGTTATCAATACGACGCCTTCGGCAATCTGGTGGTGCAGACCAATGCGGAAGGTGAGTCGGTTCGCTACCGGTACGGACCCGAGGGGTTATTGCTGGAATGCCAGCTCCCGGACGGTCGCGTGGAGCAGTTCCAACGCAGTACCAGCGGTTACCTCACGGCCCATGTCGACCCGGCCGGCAGCACCACGCGCTATGCCTATGACCTGCGTGGCCTGGTCAAACAACGCTGGGACGCGCACAACCGCACAGTCATGTTCGATCACGACGCCTATGGGCGACTGCGCAAGCTGACCAATGAGAACGGCGAAAGCTATCGCTTTGAGTGGGATGCGTGCGACCGCATGGTTCAGCAGCAAGACCTCGACCAGAGTCGGCGCTGCTACACCTATGATCCGCTGGATGATGTCGTCGCCGTCAACTACCTGCCGGGGACGGAAGGCGAACCGGTAGCGCCGTTGTCGCACCAGTTTCAGCGAGATGCTGTTGGACGTCTGGTCAGCAAAGTGACAGCGGACGGTTCCACCGTTTATGAACATGATCTGAACGACCAACTGGTCGGCGTCACGTTCACCGCGCTTGACGGTCAGCAGCAGCGACTGGGTTTCAGCTACGACGCGCTGGGGCAACTGCTGCAGGAGCAAAGCACAGCGGGCTCCTTGCAGCATCACTACGACGAATTGGGGAACCTGATTCAGACCCAGTTGCCCGACGGTCGATGGCTGAACCGCCTCTACTACGGCAGCGGTCACCTGCATCAGTTGAATCTCGATGGGAAGGTCATCAGCGACTTCGAGCGTGATCGTCTGCATCGCGAAGTGCAGCGCACTCAGGGCCAACTCAGAACGAACACCGCGTATGACCGCAGTGGAAGGGTTCGCTCGCGCCAGCGCCGCAGTATTGATCAACCGTGGCAGTTGCCGCCGTTGGTTGAAACTGACTACAGCTACGATCCCAGCGATAACCTGATCGGGCGTCGGCGTATTGACCGTGTTCATGATCGTCAAGAGCACTTGGGTTACGACAGTACCGAACGTATTCTCGCAAGCCACCAGATAGGCCAGACCGAGACCTTTGCTTATGATGCGGCAGCCAACCTGCTCGACGGCCCACTACAGGGTGGCTTGGTAAGGCATAACAGGCTGCTCACCTACCAAGATAAACGCTATAAATACGATGCTTTTGGTCGAATGATTGAAAAGCGTAGTGCTGCTCGAGGGTTGCAGCGATTTGCCTACGACGCAGAAAACCGACTAGTTGAAGTGCACAACGAAAACGGCAATGTGGTCAGGATGACCTACGACCCATTGGGCCGTCGCACTGAAAAAACAGAGCATGACAACGATGGCTATCCACTGGGCGTAACGCGCTTCACCTGGGACGGATTACGCCTGCTGCAGGAACATAAACACAGTCAAACCAGCCTCTACATTTATGAGGAAGAGGGGTACGAACCCCTTGCGCGGGTCGACGGTATCGGGCCGCTGCAAAAAATCCGCTACTACCACAACGACCTCAGTGGCTTGCCGGAGCAGTTAACCGACGGCGATGGCCATGATGTTTGGCGCGCGACTTATCGGGTGTGGGGTAACACGCTGAGGGAAGAGCGCGAGCCTTCCTATATCGAAGACCAGAATTTGCGGTTTCAGGGGCAATACCTAGATCGGGAGATCGGGCTGCACTACAACACGTTTCGGTTTTATGACCCTGACATAGGTCGCTTTACGACACCCGACCCGATTGATTTGAAAGGTGGGCTCAACCTTTATCAGTACGCCCCCAACCCATTCACCTGGATCGATCCTTTTGGCTGGGCATGTGGTCACCATGGGCATCACTCCGATCCCAAATTCATGGGTGGCAAACATAACCAAAAACTGACTAGGCTCACCGACTCTGATCACAAACAGCTTCACCGTGACATGAATGATTTCTTGGTCGGGAAAACAAAAATTATCAATGGGAGTCCTGTACATATGCGGCCCCAACGAGGTAACAGCGGAGCCAAAATTCAAGCAAACTTCACCAGGACTGAAAGGCTCCAAGCGCTTGCTGACTTCTACAAAGGAAAAGGGGCACAATACAAAGATGCTGTTATCGACTTCTTCACACAACACCCGGGGCTAAAGTAGTGACTAAATTCCTAACCATTGCCTACGACTTAAGTGCCATAAATAATCATGCCTATTTTTTTGAGGGGGCACCTGAAAATATATTTTGTAAAACCTGCGGTTGCTGTATCGACCCCGGCTACCTCCCTGCTGAGCTTAAAACATCTAACAAAGCTGATATTGGCGCAACATATGATCGACGCTTCATCGCGTCACTGCGATTCAAGGAATATATTGAAAGCTTAAAGCTGGATGTTGACTTCTCATTGATCAATGAAAAAAAACAGCTCTTTCTCATCCGGCCAAAACATGTCATCAGTTATAGTGCTCAACAGCAGGAAAACCTCTGCAGTACCTGTCATCAGTACTTTGACTGTGTGGCCCCTCTCCCAATCTTTTATCAGGAAACTGGCAAACCACTTGAGTATGGGATGTTTTTCACAAGTATTGGCTTTGGTAGCGGCAAGGAAAAGAGCCCTTCCATTATTCTCGGTATCGAAACGGCACTTGAGATTAAAAGCGCGATAAAATCATTAAAATTGAGAGGAGCCGACATCAGTAAAATTATTTCGCCTCAAAATTAATGGTTATAACGGTATAGGTTTATTTAGATTAACGGCCATAAGATAAATTAACCTCCTTACTCGCCCGAAGCGAACACTGCAATGAATCTGAATATACTTATCCTACAAGAAAGTGACGAGGCCGCCCTGAATGAGGGCATTCGTATCCGCCATCTGGGCCACCACATCACGCAGATATTCATGACACTGTTGCCCAAGGTGAACATTAACGGCAGTAGTAAAATCGTTGTTTCTTTAGGCCCCCGCGGCGACGAAGACTTGTTTGATAATGTGCTGGGCGTGACAAACATATTCATAGAAGACTTCGACTTGAAACATTTTTTATCCTTAGATCGTCTCAGCCAAGACAAAAAATGTTAGAGATATTACGAAGTGCGCTCATTTATATTGCCACAAAAAAAGGAAACAACGAGACCACTGTTGAAATCATAAACTCTACTGCTGACGGCGTCCTAGACGCGCATTTTCAGCTGGAGACCCCTATTAAAAAACTAGCAAAAAACAGTAAAAACAAAAAGCACAGAATCACTATTTTCAGGCTCTTGAACGCAGAAGTCGGAGAAAGCTGGTATTGCGATGTACAGGGGCCAACAAAAAACAAAACTTGGATGCATGAGATTCCAAGTTTCATTGATCGAAGTGATTTTTTCAAAAATGCAGAACTTCATGAAAACAGTTACAAGGTCAAAAATCGTTTAGGCAATGTCGCTTTTGAGCTGACGATTTGATTATGAATTCCAAAGCAGAGTTAATAAAGCGGAGCTCGCAGAGCTTAAAAAGAAAGCGCTAGACCCCACATCCGCTCTTAACAAAATTTTGAGGATGGTTGATTAATGAACTATTTCAAGCTCAATCCAAATGTCAGCAGTGAGAAATGGGATGGTTACGTCAATCTTGGAGAGCTCATTTACAAGGGCGAAGAGGTCGATGACATAGCGCTTTCCAATAGCCGAGCACCGTGCAATTTGAAACCGCTGCATTATGAAATTCTTGTCGACGGTATAACCGCCCCGGTCAACACAATCGGAGCGGACTTCTTCGTATTCGATGAGTCTATTAAAGGGCTGGATAACCTGGCGACCGAGCGTGTGCAATATTTGCGCATCACCCACGAAAGCCAAAAAGTACGTTACCGACTCTTGCATGCCTACAATTATGTCGACTGCGTCGATTGGGCCTTATCCAAATACGAAGCCTGGCCCGAAGATCACGTGGCCAAGGAATGGCAAAATCCAAGAGGACGTTTTTTTTTCGAACCGGTACTGATCGCCGAAAAAATCCCTGAGAGTGCTGAGGTCTTTCGTTTGGTGGGCTGGGGAGGAGCGTTCAATATCATCATTGGAGAAGCGTACAAAGAGAAATTGCTAGAGTTAGATTTCGATCACTCTTTTTTGGAGTTCCATCCCATCATCCTCATGTAATTGGAGAATTATCATAGGATCTAAGGCGAGGGTTTAAGCGCAATGTTCAAGCACGCTTTAAGAGATCGGACATGAACCAGCTGACTGACTGTCACGTTTTCTGGGGCGCGGAGATGGCTGTTGCTGAAAAGAAATCCGCCTCGATTGAGGCTGACGGCGCGGAGGATTTCGCCAGCCAGCTTTACGAAGACGAAGACCATTTACCCTTAGGATTGGGGCAATGGTTATGAGGAATATTATGGTGAGTGGCAAAATCCCATCAAAAGTACTGTCCGGCGTTGCGCAGGACGGACTCGTTTTGCCTAAAAAAACGCGTTTTGAAAACGAGCTGATCAGTGGTTGCAAACTAAAAGACGCGAAACTCTGCGATCCGATTTTTGATCAATGTATTTTGGAAGATTGCGACTTTGAGAAAGCTGACCTTTCCGGCTCGCGATTCTTCAATAAAACATCCTTGACCCATTGCTCGTTCAAAAATACAAACTTTCAAGGATCAGGTTTCAGCGATAGCGAATTTGAGAACTGCACGTTTGTGAAGTGCGACTTTCGAGAAGCGTCCTTGAAGGACTGCACCTTCGTCAACTGCACATTCTCTCAGTGCAAAATCATTGACAATTCATTTAATGTAAAAAATATATCCGCCATTAAATTCGCTGGAAAACTCCAGGAAGTTAATTTCATATCAGACCAACCCAGCACCCCGCTTTCTGCCGACTTTGAACTCTGCAAGCTCGATTATGTAACCTTTGAAAACTGCAATCTGGAAAACATAATCCCGCCCATCGAGGCCAAACACATTTTCTTCAAAGACGTGGCAGTCCGTGCAAAAAAAGCACTTACTATCATATCTGCAGAAACTGAAAGCCAGATCAATAAAATATTGAAGCGACGACTGTTAAAACTTACAACTCAACGAGGCGCTGTTTTCAACATTGAAAACCTTGAAGATTATGAGGGCAAGGAATTCACCTCACGATTTATCTCACTTCTTCAAGATGCTTAAGAAAGACACAAGGGAAAAGACACATTAAGAGGGGGTGGCCTTTTAATCTATCGCACACTAACCTGCCCTCCTACGCCTATAAACTCAATTTGGATGTACTAGGCAGAGAAAATCACTTCTTAGGAGTTGGCTATGTCTCGCGACGAGTTAATAAAGCTTATATTAAAAATTCAGTGCAACGAAGGTACTGAAGAAGAGACAGATGCGGACATGGATTTATTGGAAAATAGTGTTTTAGATCCGGAAGCTGTCGAATATATTTTCCAACATGAATGGACCGCTGATTTCATAGCCGACAAAATTATTTCGTACACCCCTATGGTGTTATAAAGTGCAATGCTTATAGGGTGAGGACTAGGCCTGAGAACTATAAAGGGGGGGGGGCAGATTTATTTAGATCAACCATCATCAGATCAATTAAATAAATCCTTCCCCGTCACCGGCGGAAAATTTTCTGAGGAGTAAAAAGTGGGCGCCTGGAATTACAATCCTTGAGAAAACGATGAAGCCGCCGACTGGTTTCAAGAATTTTGGAAACAACAGAATTTCGCAGTCCTGATCAACGAAATTAACCAGTTTGATCCCAATGAAGAACGTTATGACGCCTTTAGGGCTGCCTGTTATCTATTACAAACCCTAGGCAACCCCTATAAATGGCCAGCGGAGCATTTGGCAGAACTGAAGCCCCTGATCCAGCACGCGATTTCAATACTGACGCAAATGATTGACCCAACCAATGAAGACTGGGGGTTTCTTGATATGTGGGGAGGCAGTGCTGATGTCATCAAGGCAGTGGAGGAGCAAGTCGACGCTCTAAAAACGCGTTTAGGCGAACTGGCTTAATCTGGCATACGTACCAGCCCCCAACAAAAAATGGGCACCCGACCCAGTCGGCGTGCCCATTTTTTATCCCGCGCTCACACTCGCATGTGCGTAGCGCAGGCTTCTTTACTTACGGATTGACGCTGTCTTTAAGCGACTTGCCTGGCTTGAACGCAACGGTGTTGCTCGCCTTGATTTTCACCGGCTCGCCGGTTTGCGGGTTTTTGCCGGTGCGGGCGCCACGGTGGCGCTGCAGGAAGGTGCCGAAGCCCACCAGGGTGACGCTGTCCTTGCGATGCAGCGCGCCGGTGATTTCTTCAAGTACGGCGTTGAGTACGCGGTTGGCCTGTTCTTTGGTCAGGTCTGCTTTTTCTGCAATAGCGGCTGCGAGTTCTGGTTTACGCATAAGTGAAGCCTCTTTGACGGTTTTTTGTTGTTATGTCCGTGCTGCTCTCTATCGGAGCAGCGCCCAAGGCGCCGCAGGCTCTACTCTGCGGCAGACGGGAGTGAGGATGGCATGCCATCGGGGCCTGCGCCAGCCTCACGGCGACCTTTCTACGGTCAAAATGATGCTTAATCCGACAGAACGACCGCTATTTACGCCAGCAACGGCGGAAGTTCTTTGTTGAGGGCCAGTTTTTCCATCACGGCCGTGCCAGTCAGGGCATAACCCAGCAGGCGCCCGTTGGCGTCGCGGCACAGGGCCTTGATGTCCGCGCCCTGCCCTTCGACGCTCCAAACGCCTTCGGTGCCCCGTGGCGGTGGCGAGACGACCAGCGGGCAGATCGGGGTTTTGACCGTGACGGGCATCGGGCCGTAGCTGACGGCCGTCGCGTTGCCCGCCAGGGTCTGGGCCAGCGCGCGGGCGCAGCTCATCAGCGGCATCACGTACAGCAGGTTCAGGCCATCGACCTCGGCGCAGTCGCCCAGGGCGTAGATGTTGGCGTGGGAGGTCTTGAGGTGACGGTCGACCATGATCCCGCGGTTGGTCTGCAAGCCGGCGGCGGCGGCCAGGTCGACCCGCGGACGCAGGCCGATGGCAGACACCACCAGGTCGCACTGGATCACTTCACCGTCAGACAGGTGGGCTTCCAGGCCGTCAGCGCTGCGTTGCAGGCGATTGAGCACCGGGCCCAGGTGGAAACGCGCTCCCAGGCCTTCCAGCCCGGCCTGCACCGCTGCGGCCGCTGCCGGGTGCAGCAGGGTGGGCATGACTTGCTCGCACGGCGCCACCAGGTCGATCTCGTAGCCGCCAAGGATCAGGTCGTTGGCGAACTCGCAGCCGATCAGGCCGGCGCCCAGCAGCAGCACCCGGCGTTTACCCGCCGCCGCCGCGCGAAAGCGTGCGTAGTCTTCAAGGTCGTTGATCGGGAAAATCAGGTCAGCGGCGTCACCCTGCACCGGCACCCGCACGGTTTCTGCGCCCCAGGCCAGGATCAGGTCGCGGTAGGCCACCGCTTCCTCACCGATCCACAAGCGCTTGTGGCCCGGGTCGATGCCGCTGATGCGGGTGTGGGTGCGCACTTCGGCCTTCAGTTGCTCGGCCATGGCGCCCGGTTCGGCCATGCTCAGGCCGTCGGCTTCCTTGTTCTTGCCAAAGCCGGTGGAGAGCATGGGCTTGGAGTAGGAGCGCCCGTCATCTGCAGTGATCAGCAACAGCGGGGTCTCGCTATCGAGCTTGCGAAACTCCCGAGCCAGGTTGTAACCGGCCAAACCCGTGCCGACGATCACGACAGGTGCGTTCATTCCTTTCTCCTTGTAGTTAAATTCTGGTTTCAGCCGATTTCGATCATTTCGAAATCCATCTTGCCCACACCGCAGTCCGGGCACAGCCAGTCTTCGGGGACGTCCTGCCACAGGGTGCCCGGAGCGATGCCGTCATCCGGCCATCCGTCTTTTTCGTCGTAGATCAGGCCACAGACGACACATTGCCACTTCTTCATTACTTGCTTCCTCAGGGTCCAGGCGCGTTGGCCGACGGTCGATAGATGTAACCTTGCCGCACGGCTCAGGGCGTTTTGTACTGATCAGCCGGCGCAGATGCAAGCATGATCGACGCATGGGCCTGGCGCGCTCCGGCAAAAGTCCAGGGCACCATGGTAAGCTCGCCGCCTCATTAACTGCCAATAATGACCCTCCGTGCCGCATTCAAACGCCCTTCCCGATGCTTGCCGATGGCTGACCCAGAGCCTTCTGAGCCCCCTGCCCGCGCCGCTGACACTCAACTGGCTGTTCGATGAAGGTTCGCTGACCCGGCGCCTCACGCGCCTGTCCAGCGATGGCTTCAGCGTGACGCCGCTGTTCGAAGGCTGGCAGCCACTGCGGGACGACGAATGCGCCACGCTGGACTTGCCCGCCGCCAGCATCGGCTGGGTGCGCGAGGTGTATTTGCGTGGCCATGGCCAGCCGTGGGTGTTTGCCCGCAGCGTGGCGGCCCGCAGCGCCTTGCAGGGTGACGGTTTGCACATGGATGAGTTGGGCAGCCGGTCGCTGGGGGAGTTGCTGTTTTGTGACCACGCCTTCACGCGCCAGGCCATCGAGGTGTGCCGTTACCCACGGGAATGGCTGCCCACGGCGGACCAGGCCGATCACCTGTGGGCGCGCCGCTCGCGCTTTGATCGCGGGCCGCTGAGCGTGCTGGTGGCTGAAATCTTCCTGCCGACCTTGTGGCAAGCCGTGCACGACCACCCGGAGAATTGCTGATGTATCAGCGCCTGCTCAAATCCCTGAATCACCTGAACCCCAGGGCCTGGGACTTCGTCCAGCTGACCCGCATGGACAAGCCCATCGGCATTTATCTGCTGCTGTGGCCTACGCTGTGGGCGCTGTGGATTGCCGGCAAGGGTTCGCCATCGCTGCTCAATATCCTGATCTTTGTGCTCGGCGTGGTACTCACCCGGGCCGGTGGCTGCGTCATTAATGACTGGGCCGACCGCAAGGTCGACGGCCATGTGAAGCGTACCGAGCAGCGCCCGTTGGTGAGCGGCAAGATCAGCTCGAAAGAGGCGCTGGTGTTCTTCGCGGTGCTGATGTTCATCAGTTTCCTGCTGGTGCTGCTGACCAACTCCACGACGATCTGGCTGTCCCTGGGCGGCCTCGCGCTGGCGGCCAGCTACCCGTTCATGAAGCGCTACACCTATTACCCGCAGGTGGTATTGGGCGCGGCGTTTTCCTGGGGCATGCCGATGGCGTTCACCGCCGAGACGGGCAGCCTGCCGGCGGCGGCCTGGCTGCTGTACATCGCCAACCTGTTGTGGACGGTGGGTTACGACACGTACTACGCCATGACCGATCGCGACGATGACCTTAAAATCGGGGTCAAATCCACCGCCATTCTGTTCGGCGATGCCGACCGGGTGATCATCCTGACCTTGCAGGGCCTGGCACTGGTGTGCCTGTGGCTGGCGGGAATGCGCTTTGAGCTGGGCGGCTGGTTCCACCTGGGCTTGCTGGCGGCCGCCGGGTGTTTTGCCTGGGAGTTCTGGTACACCCGGGACAAGGACCGGCTCAAATGCTTCAAGGCGTTTTTGCACAACCACTGGGCCGGGTTGGCGATTTTTGTCGGGATTGTGGCGGACTACGGGTTTCGCTAGAGCTTGGGAATGGCGGCGTTCGAGCCGACGCAATCGCGGGCAAGCCCGGCTCCCACAGTGATCTCTGTTGAACACATATTTTGTGTGCGCTGAAGATCAACTGTGGGAGCGGGCTTGCCCGCGATGGTCTCAAGGTCGACGTAGATCAGGGCTTGGCAACCTTCCAGGCCCCGTCCATTTTGCCTTCGCCGGTCATGTCACCGGCCTTCTTGTCCATGACGAAGGTGTAGAGCGGCTTGCCGCTGTAGGCCCACTGGCTTTTCTGGTCGTCACGGGTGATGACGGTCCACTTGCCCATGGGCTTGTCGGTGGATTCGGCCATCAGTGGCGGCCAGTTGGTGGCGCACTTGTCGTTGCACATGGACTTGCCATCAGCATCCTTGGCAAAGGTGTAGAGGGTCATGCCCTTGTGGTCCACCAGCATCCCGTCCTTGGTCATCGCAGGGTCTGCCGCAAAGGCCAGTGTCGGCAGCGTTAACGCGGCCGTTACCAGCAGGGCTTTCCAGGAAAAAGTACTGTGAGTCATGGGAACCTTCCTTTTGTGGTTGTCAGGATTCGGACCCAAAGCGTAGTCCAGGGAGGCAAGGATTGCCCAAGCGACTAAATTACTGTCACACGACTGCAATAATTCCGTTATCTAATGCGGCGCAAGACAGTTAAATGACAAGAGGATTTAGCATGGTTGGCAGGAGCATTCTGATCGTTGACGACGAAGCGCCCATTCGCGAGATGATCGCCGTTGCGTTGGAAATGGCCGGCTATGACTGCCTGGAGGCGGAGAACTCCCAGCAGGCCCATGCCATTATCGTCGACCGCAAGCCTGACCTGATCCTGCTGGACTGGATGCTGCCCGGCACCTCCGGCATCGAGCTGGCCCGCCGCCTGAAGCGTGACGAGCTGACCGGGGATATCCCGATCATCATGCTCACCGCCAAGGGCGAAGAGGACAACAAGATCCAGGGCCTGGAAGTTGGCGCCGATGACTACATCACCAAGCCCTTTTCCCCACGGGAACTGGTCGCCCGTCTGAAAGCCGTTCTGCGCCGTGCCGGCCCCACCGATGGCGAAGCGCCTATCGAAGTCGACGGCCTGATCCTCGACCCGATCAGCCACCGCGTGACCATCGACGGCAAACCCGCCGAGATGGGCCCTACCGAATACCGCCTGCTGCAATTCTTCATGACCCATCAGGAGCGCGCCTACACACGCGGCCAACTGCTGGACCAGGTCTGGGGCGGCAACGTGTATGTGGAGGAGCGCACCGTCGACGTGCATATCCGCCGCCTGCGCAAAGCCTTGGGCGACGCTTACGAGAATCTGGTACAAACCGTGCGCGGCACCGGCTACCGGTTTTCCACCAAAGGCTGAACCGGATCGAACTGCCCCAGACAGCTGAAAGGACGCGTGTTTAAGTGAACCAAAACTGGTATGGCACCCTGATCCGCCACATGTTGCTGTTGATCACCGGCTGCCTGCTGGTGGGCCTGGTCAGCGGCTATTACGGCTGGAGCCTGGCCGTCGGCCTGGGTCTCTACCTCGGCTGGACCCTCAAGCAACTGCTGCGCCTGCACGAGTGGCTGCGCCAGCACAAACCCGACGAAGCACCGCCCGACGGCTACGGCCTGTGGGGCGAGGTGTTCGACAGCATCTATCACCTGCAACGCCGCGACCAGCGCGTACGCGGGCGTCTGCAGGCAGTGATCGACCGGGTGCAGGAATCCACCGCCGCACTGAAAGACGCGGTGATCATGCTCGACAGCGACGGCAACCTGGAATGGTGGAACCGCGCCGCAGAAACCCTGCTGGGCCTCAAGACGCCCCAGGACAGCGGCCAGCCGGTGACCAACCTGGTGCGTCACCCGCGCTTCAAGGAGTACTTCGAGCAGGACAACTACGAAGAAGCCCTGGAAATCCCGTCACCGACCAACGACCGCGTACGCATCCAGCTGTACCTGACGCGCTATGGCAATAACGAACATTTGATGCTGGTGCGCGATGTCACGCGCATCCATCAGTTGGAACAGATGCGCAAGGATTTCGTCGCCAACGTCTCCCATGAACTGCGCACCCCGCTGACGGTGATCTGCGGCTACCTGGAGACGCTGCTCGACAACGTCGAAGACGTGAACCCGCGCTGGACCCGCGCCCTGCAGCAAATGCAGCAGCAAGGCTCGCGCATGCAGACCCTGCTTAACGACCTGCTGTTGCTGGCCAAGCTCGAAGCCACCGACTACCCCTCCGACAACCATCCGGTGTCGGTGCAAAGCCTGTTGCAGACCATCAAGGGCGACGCCCAGGCCCTGTCCGGGCAACGCGAACAGAACATCACCCTGGAAGCCGACCCGTCGATCCTGCTCAAGGGCAGCGAGGGCGAGTTACGCAGCGCGTTTTCCAACCTGGTCTTCAACGCCGTCAAATACACCCAGGACAAGGGCAATATCCGCATCCGCTGGTGGGCCGATGACCAGGGCGCACACCTCAGCGTGCAGGACTCGGGGATGGGCATCGACGCCAAACACCTGCCGCGCCTCACCGAGCGCTTCTACCGCGTCGACTCCAGCCGCAACTCCAACACCGGCGGCACGGGGCTGGGTCTGGCCATCGTCAAGCATGTGCTGCTGCGCCATCGCGCGCGGCTGGAAATCAGCAGCGTGCTGGGCCATGGCAGTACCTTCACCTGTCATTTCCCGCCGGCCCAGGTGACACGTTCACGGGTCGTTCATCAGGACGAGTGACCCTCCACCCGGCAGCCGCCACTAGGCAAGCGCCCCGTCAGCCGCTACATTGGCTGACTTGCGCCTGCCTTTCAGGCCACCTGCTCACCCTTTTTGATTAGACGGAACCCGCAAAACCCCATCATGGACCCTTCCCCTGGCATCACCCTCGCGACACTCTTCGCCGACTTCGGCATGATTCTTTTTGCACTGATCCTGGTACTGCTCAACGGCTTCTTCGTTGCGGCGGAATTTGCCATGGTCAAACTGCGCTCGACCCGGGTCGAGGCAATCGCCCACAAAAACGGCTGGCGCGGGCAGATCCTGCGCACCGTACACAGCCAGCTCGACGCGTACCTGTCGGCCTGCCAGCTGGGTATCACCCTCGCCTCCCTGGGCCTGGGCTGGGTCGGTGAGCCGGCCTTTGCGCACATCCTCGAACCGTTACTGGGTGCAATCGGCGTGCAATCGCCGGAAGTGATCAAGGGCGTGTCGTTCTTTGCCGCCTTCTTCGTGATCTCGTACCTGCACATCGTGGTCGGTGAACTGGCGCCCAAGTCCTGGGCCATCCGCAAGCCCGAGTTGCTGTCGCTGTGGACCGCCGTGCCGCTGTACCTGTTCTACTGGGCCATGTACCCGGCGATCTACCTGCTCAACGCCAGCGCCAATGCCATCCTGCGCATCGCCGGCCAGGGCGAGCCAGGCCCGCACCACGAGCACCATTACAGCCGTGAAGAACTGAAACTGATCCTGCACTCCAGCCGTGGCCAGGACCCGAGCGACCAGGGCATGCGTGTACTGGCCTCCGCCGTGGAAATGGGTGAGCTGGAAGTGGTGGACTGGGCCAACTCCCGGGAAGACCTGGTGACCCTGGACTTCAACGCCCCGCTCAAGGAAATCCTGGCACTGTTCCGTCGCCACAAGTTCAGCCGCTACCCGGTGTACGACGCGGTGCGCAACGAGTTCGTCGGCCTGCTGCACATCAAGGACCTGCTGTTGGAACTGGCGGCCCTGGACCACATTCCCGAGTCGTTCAACCTGGCCGAGCTGACCCGCCCACTGGAGCGCGTATCGCGCCACATGCCGCTGTCGCAATTGCTCGAGCAGTTCCGCAAAGGCGGCGCGCACTTTGCCCTCGTGGAAGAAGCCGACGGCAAGATCATCGGCTACCTGACCATGGAAGACGTGCTGGAAGTGCTGGTAGGCGACATCCAGGACGAACACCGCAAGGCCGAGCGCGGCATCCTCGCGTATCAGCCGGGCAAGCTGTTGGTACGGGGCGACACGCCGCTGTTCAAGGTCGAGCGCCTGCTGGGCGTCGACCTGGACCACATCGAAGCCGAAACCCTCGCCGGGCTGATCTACGACACCCTGAAACGGGTGCCGGAAGAGGAAGAAGTGCTGGAAGTCGAAGGCCTGCGCATCATTATCAAGAAGATGAAAGGGCCGAAGATCGTATTGGCCAAGGTGCTGCTGCTCGATTAAGCCTCACCGCGTGCCCAATGCAAAATTGGGCAACGCCTGCACCGGCTGGTTGAATTCGTAAGGAATCGACACCAGCCCCGACGCCGTCGTGCGCTGCACCACAAAATGCAGATGCGGCCCGCTGCTGTTGCCGGTATTGCCCGACAGCGCCAGCGGGCTGCCCACCGCCACTCGCTGCCCTTCCCTGACGCTGACCGAACCTTGCTTGAGGTGCAGATACACGCCCTGGGTGCCGTCATCGTGCTGCACCCGCACGAAATTCCCCGACGGGTCGCCGCCGCGCCCGCTCTGGTCGTTCTCGGTTTTCAGTACCACACCGCCACGGGCCGCGATGATGGGCGTGCCTTCAGGCATGGCGATGTCCATCGCATAGCGGCTTTTGAGCTCGGAATGGCTGAACGTGCCATTCGGGCCCTGGGTGAGACGGAACGGGCCGCCGCGCCAGGGCAAGGGATAACGATAGGACGCGGCGGGTTGGGCAGGATAGACCCGCTTGGGTATCACCCGCTCCTGATACACAAACGCCTGCGCCCCGGGCGTGTACCGGTCGCTGAAGACCACGACACCGTTGGCATCGATGGATTTGTAGAGGGTCATGGACATCGCCGACGTGGCGACGGCGAACAGTCCACAGAACAGCAGTGAGCGCACGAGCATGGGGTTGGCCTGCCAGGGACGACTGAATGGCAGGCTAACAAGGGATCATGACAGTGCTGTGTGAACCGTCCACTAACCCTGTGGCGAGGGAGCTTGCTCCCGTTGGGGCGTGAAGCGGCCCTGATTAAAGTCACTGCGGTTCTGCAGAACAGGCTGCGCTGAAGGTTTCAGGGCTGCTGCGTAGCCCATCGGGAGCAAGCTCCCTCGCCACAGGTCATGCGTTGGGCAGGATTGACCGTCAGCTCACGCACCCGGCACAAAATGCTTCTGCGCAGTCCCGCGGGCGATCAGCCGCGAGATGTAATCGAGCTTCTGCGCATCCTGGTCGATAAACCGGAAGGTCAGTTGCAGCCAATCACTGTCCGGCTTGGGCTCGTAGGCCACGACGGCGTGCAGGTAGCCGTTGAGGCGGGCCACTTCAGCGTTGTCGCCCTGCTCCAGGTCGAGCACGGCGCTTTCCAGTACCTGAGGCAGGACTTCACCGCGACGCACCACCAGCAGCGCTTCCTTGATGCTCAGCGCCTTGATCACACATTGCTGGGTGCCGCTGGACAGCCGTAACTGGCCCTGGCCACGCCCGCTGGCAGGCGACGCTGCCGGAGCGGCCTGCACCGGCGGGCTGTTGAGCAGGCCTTTGCTGGGTGCGGCCACTGGAGCCGGCTTGACCGCTTCAGGCTTGCCGCCGGTCAGGGCGCTGAGGGAGTCGTTGCCGAACGCCGAGTTCATCTTGGTCGGTGCGCTGGCGATCAGTGCGTCGAGGCGGCCGATCTTGTTCAGCGCCTGCTTGACCTTGTTCAGCAGCTGTTCGTTGGTGAACGGCTTGCTGACGTAGCCGGAAACGCCGGCCTGGATCGCCTGCACCACGTTTTCCTTGTCGCCACGGCTGGTCACCATCACAAACGGCATGGCTTTGAGATGAGGCTGCTCGCGGCACCAGGTCAACAGTTCCAGGCCGGACATTTCCGGCATTTCCCAGTCGCACAGCACCATGTCGAAGGTTTCGCGCATCAGGATGGCCTGGGCCTTTTTGCCGTTCACCGCATCTTCGATCTTGATCCCCGGGAAGTAGTTGCGCAGGCACTTCTTCACCAGATCGCGAATAAACGAGGCGTCATCCACCACCAATACACTGACTTTGCTCATCGACCCTTCATCCTATAAAAACCTCGGCAAGCATAACGCTTCCCTGATGGCAATTTGCCAAATATTCAGACACCGCAAACAAAAACGCCCGACCAAAGGCCGGGCGTTTATTTCTCGGGCAATCTTACTTATCGTCAGGAACGCCAGGAACATTAGGGATTTGATCGGCGGTGCCTTCAACTTCAGCTTTCATGCGCTTGAGGCCCATGTGTCGTACGTCGGTACCACGCACCAGATAGATCACCAGTTCCGAGATATTGCGCGCGTGGTCACCGATGCGCTCCAGGGAACGCAGCACCCAGATGATGTTCAACACCCGCGAGATAGAGCGCGGGTCTTCCATCATGTAGGTGGCCAGTTCACGCAAGGCGGTCTTGTATTCGCGGTCGATGACTTTGTCGTATTGGGCCACCGACAACGCCAGCTCGGCGTCGAAACGGGCAAACGCATCCAGCGCATCGCGGACCATGTTGCGCACCTGGTCGCCGATGTGGCGCACTTCGACGTAGCCCCGCGGCGCTTCGCCCTCTTCGCACAACAGGATGGCGCGACGGGCAATCTTGGTGGCTTCGTCGCCGATACGCTCCAGGTCGATCACCGACTTGGAGATGCTGATGATCAAACGCAGGTCGGACGCCGCCGGCTGACGACGGGCCAGGATGCGCAGGCATTCTTCGTCGATGTTGCGTTCCATCTGGTTGATCTGGTCGTCGATCTCGCGCACTTGCTGGGCCAGGCCCGAGTCGGCCTCGATCAGCGCGGTGACGGCATCGTTGACTTGCTTCTCCACCAGCCCGCCCATGGCGAGGAGGTGGCTGCGCACTTCCTCAAGCTCGGCGTTGAACTGCGCGGAGATGTGATGGGTAAGGCCTTCTTTACTAATCATGTTGGCGTCCTTGGAACGTCCGGTAAGGTGCGGTCGACCGCAGCATCAGTTCAGTGTGCAACCTGCCAGCTGCTAGCCGTAACGACCGG
The DNA here is from genome assembly GCF_013386765.1 of Pseudomonas yamanorum. Classification (GTDB taxonomy): domain Bacteria; phylum Pseudomonadota; class Gammaproteobacteria; order Pseudomonadales; family Pseudomonadaceae; genus Aquipseudomonas; species Aquipseudomonas yamanorum_A. The sequence continues at coordinate 234,280 of NZ_JACARE010000018.1, read as the reverse complement.
TGATGTAGTCTTCGGTCTGCTTCTTCGCCGGGTTGGTGAACAGGGTGTCGGTGTCGCCAAACTCCACCAGTTTGCCCATGTACATGAACGCGGTGTAGTCGGAAACACGCGCCGCCTGTTGCATGTTGTGGGTCACGATCACGATGGTGAACTTGGATTTCAGTTCGTAGATCAGCTCTTCGACTTTCAGCGTGGAGATCGGGTCGAGTGCCGAGCACGGTTCGTCGAGCAGCAGCACTTCCGGCTCCACGGCGATGGTGCGGGCGATCACCAGACGTTGCTGCTGGCCGCCGGACAGGCCCAGGGCCGATTCGTGCAGGCGGTCCTTGACCTCATCCCACAGTGCCGCGCCTTTCAGTGCCCACTCAACGGCTTCGTCGAGGATGCGCTTCTTGTTGATGCCCTGGATGCGCAGGCCGTACACCACGTTTTCGTAGATGGTCTTGGGAAACGGGTTGGGCTTCTGGAACACCATGCCCACCCGGCGACGCAACTCGGCCACGTCTTCGCCCTTGCGGTAGATGTTGGTGCCGTAGAGGTTGATCGCGCCCTCGACGCGGCAGCCATCCACCAGATCGTTCATCCGGTTGAAGGTGCGCAGCAAGGTCGACTTGCCGCAGCCGGACGGGCCGATGAAGGCGGTCACGCGCTGCTTCGGAATATTCATGCTGACGTCGAACAGCGCCTGCTTGTCGCCGTAGTACAGGCTCAGGCCCGGCACTTCGATGGCCACGGTTTCCTGGGCCAGGCTCAGGCTCTGCTTGTCGCGACCCAGGGCTGACATGTTGATGCCGTGGGAATGGGTTTCTTGTTGCATGGGATGCTCCCTGTGCTACCAATTCGTTTCGTTGAACCGCCGGGGCGGCTTACTCAAAATCTGTGTCTAGCGCCAACCCTGTGGGAGCTGGCTTGCCTGCGATAGCATCACCGCGGTGTACCTGTTCAACCGAGTCGCCTGCATCGCAGGCAAGCCAGCTCCCACAGGTGCCCGCTTAACTGTCCAGCGCCTTGTACTTCTCGCGCAGGTGGTTACGAATCCACACCGCCGACAGGTTGAGCGTGGCAATCACCAGCACCAGCAGCAACGCAGTGGCGTACACCAGCGGCCGAGCGGCCTCGACGTTGGGGCTCTGGAAGCCGACGTCATAAATATGGAAGCCCAGGTGCATGATCTTCTGGTCCAGGTGCAGGTAAGGGTAGTTGCCGTCCACCGGCAGCGACGGCGCCAGTTTCACCACACCCACCAGCATCAGCGGCGCCACTTCACCGGCGGCGCGGGCCACGGCGAGGATCATGCCGGTCATCATCGCCGGGCTGGCCATCGGCAGCACGATCTTCCACAGCGTTTCCGCCTTGGTCGCGCCCAGTGCCAGGGAGCCTTCACGTATGGTGCGGGGAATCCGCGCCAGGCCTTCTTCGGTGGCCACGATCACCACCGGCACCGCCAGCAGCGCCAGGGTCAGGGATGCCCACAGCAGGCCCGGCGTACCGAAGGTCGGCGCCGGCAACGCTTCGGCGAAGAACAGCCGGTCGACCGAGCCGCCCAGTACGTAGACGAAGAAGCCGAGGCCGAATACGCCGTAAACGATGGCAGGTACACCGGCCAGGTTGTTCACCGCGATGCGGATGATGCGGGTCAGGGTGTTCTGCTTGGCGTACTCACGCAGGTACACCGCCGCCAGCACGCCGAACGGCGTCACGATCATCGCCATGATCAGGGTCATCATCACGGTGCCGAAGATCGCCGGGAAAATCCCGCCTTCGGTGTTGGCTTCCCGTGGGTCGTCGCTGAGGAATTCCCAGACCTTGCTGAAGTAGAAACCGACCTTGGTCAGGTAACCCATGGCGTTCGGCTGGTAAGCGTGCACCACCTTGCCGATGCCGATTTCGATTTCCTTGCCGTTGCCATCGCGGGCGGTGAGGCTGTCGCGGTTGAACTGGGTGTGCAGGTCGGCCAGGCGGGCTTCGATGTCTTTGTAGCGGTTGTTCAGTTCAGCGCGGCCGCTGTCCATGTCGGCTTGGGCGGTGGCGTCCAGCTTGCCTTCCAGCTCCAGTTTGCGACCGTGCAGGCGGATGCGTTCGAGGCCGGCGTTGATCGCGCCGATGTCAGACTTCTCAAGGGTCTTGAGCTGGGCGGCGAGCTTGTTGACGCGGTCGACACGGGCTTGCAGCTCCGGCCAGGCGGCCTCGCCTTCAGCGATCACCTTGCCGTCCTGCTTGACGTTGACCAGGGTGCCGTAGAAGTTGCCCCACTCACGACGCTCGATGGTCATCAGTTCGGCGGGCTTGGTCTGATTGGTCAGCCACTCGCCGACGATCCAGGTGAAGTCGTTGCCGTTCAAGTCACGGTTGCCGACCTTGATCAGCTCGCGGGTCATGAACTCCGGGCCTTGGTCGGGCACCGGCAAGCCTGCGCTTTTCAGGCGCTCGCGGGGCACTTCTTCTTTCTGCACCACTTCGCCGATGACGATATGGTTTTCCTGGCCCGGCACGTTGTAGTTGGCCTGGATCAGGTCGGCCGGCCAGAAGTGGCCCAGGCCACGCACGGCAATCACGGCCAGCAAACCAATGGTCATGATGACCGCGATGGACACCGCGCCACCGCTGATCCAGACGCCCGGGGCGCCGCTCTTGAACCATCCATTCAGGGAGTTCTGTTTCACAGACTTCTACCTTTCTTAAAGCGACGAGTATTTCTTGCGCAGACGCTGACGAATCAGCTCGGCGAGGGTGTTCATGACGAAGGTAAACAGCAGCAGCACCAGCGCCGAGAGGAACAGCACGCGGTAGTGGCTGCCGCCGACTTCCGACTCGGGCATTTCCACCGCGACGTTGGCCGCCAGGGTGCGCAGGCCCTCGAACAGGTTCATCTCCATCACCGGGGTGTTGCCGGTGGCCATCAGCACGATCATGGTTTCACCCACCGCACGGCCCATGCCGATCATCAACGCCGAGAAAATGCCCGGGCTGGCGGTCAGGATGACGACGCGGGTCATGGTCTGCCATGGCGTGGCGCCCAAGGCCAGGGAGCCCAGGGTCAGGCCGCGCGGCACGCTGAACACGGCATCTTCAGCGATGGAGTAAATGTTAGGGATCACCGCAAAACCCATGGCCAGGCCGACTACCAGGGCGTTGCGCTGGTCGTAGGTGATGCCCAGGTCATGGGAGATCCACATGCGCATGTCGCCGCCGAAGAACCAGGTTTCCAGGTACGGGCTCATGTACAGCGAGAGCCAGCCCACAAACAGGATCACCGGAATCAGGATCGCGCTTTCCCAGCCATCCGGGACCCGCAGGCGGATCGACTCAGGCAGGCGGCTGAAGATGAAACCGGCCACCAGGATGCCAATCGGCAACAGCATCAGCAGGCTGAAAATCCCCGGCAGATGCCCTTCGACATACGGCGCCAGGAACAGGCCGGCGAAGAAACCGAGGATCACCGTCGGCATCGCTTCCATCAATTCGATCACCGGCTTGACCTTGCGGCGCAGGCTCGGGGCCATGAAGTAGGCAGTGTAGATCGCAGCGGCAACCGCCAGTGGCGCCGCCAGCAGCATGGCGTAGAACGCGGCCTTCAGGGTACCGAAGGTCAGCGGCGCCAGGCTCATCTTGGGTTCGAAGTCGGTGTTGGCGGCGGTCGATTGCCAGACGTATTTAGGCTCGTCGTAGTTTTCGTACCAGACCTTGCTCCACAACGCGCTCCAGGAAACTTCCGGGTGCGGGTTGTCCAGCAACAGCGGTTGCAGCTTGCCGCCGGCTTCGACGATCACCCGGTTGGCCCGTGGCGACATGCCGAAGACACCGGTGCCGTCGACCACCTTGTCCACCAGCAGGGTGCGGTGGGCAGTGCTATGGAACACGCCGAACTTGCCGGAAGCATCGAGGGCGGTGAAGCCTTTGCGACGCTCTTCGGCGGTGATTTCAACGATAGGCGCGGTGCCCATCTGGAAGGTGCGGATCTGCTTCAGGCGCTGCTCGCCGTCCGGATCGCGGGCCATGAACCACTGCGCCAGTCCACCGCTGGAGTTACCGATGATCAGCGAAATGCCGCCCACCAGTTGGGTGCTGGCCGTGACTTGCGCCACGCCATCTTCCAATAATTTGTATCGACCGTTGAGGCTCTTGTCCCGCAGGCTGAAAACGTCGGCTTGGGCACGGCCGTTGATCACGTAAAGCCACTGCTGGCGCGGATCGACGAAGATGGCTTTCACCGGCTCGGTCATCTGCGGCAGTTCGATGCGCTTCTGCTCGGTGGTGACTTCCTCGGTCATCATGTTTTCTTCACGGCTGATGGACAGCACGTTCAGATGGGCGCCGCTGGAACCGGCCACCACCAGCGACGAGTCGGTAGCGTTCAAGGCTACGTGCTCAAGCGGGAGGCCTTGTTCGTCGAGGACGATCGGCGTTTCGCCGTAAGGGTATTCGATGGCTGGCGAGATGGTTTTCTTGCCGTCCGGGTACGACACTTTATAGGTGTGGCGGAACACCAGCGACTGGCCGTTGGACAGGCCAAGGATCACCAGCGGGCTGCCGGGCTGGTCTTCACCAATGGAGGCGACTGTGGCACCGGCCGGCAACGGCAGGTCTACACGCTTGAGCTCGGCACCCGTATCAACGTTGAAGAACAGTGCCTGACCCTTGTCGGATACCCGCATGGCGACCTGGTTCTGTTCTTCCATGGAGATCATCAGCGGCTTGCCGGCGTCCTGCAGCCAGGCCGGCGTCAACGCATCTTCCTTGGTCAGGTTGGCACCGTGGAACAGCGGCGCGACCACGTAGGCCAGAAAGAAGAAGATCAAGGTGATCGCGCCCAGCACGGCGAGGCCGCCAATCAGCACATACCAGCGGGTCAGGCGATCCTTGAGCGCGCGAATACGGCGCTTGCGTTGCAGCTCAGGCGTATTGAAATCAATGCGCTTGGGGGGAGAAGTCGTCGTCATGGTGGAATTGGCCAGATCATTCATGCGCACACCCTAGCGGTCCTGTATGACAGAAAGATGACAGTGTAGTGACGCAAGAAATCCGCCGCGTAGCATGGCTGGCAGCGGATTAAAAAATTGATGGTGTAGGCCGGGCTTGTGTGGGAGCGGGCTTGCCCGCGATGGCATCAACACGATTTCAACCTTGAACCGCGTCGCCAGCATCGCGGGCAAGCCCGCTCCCACTTAAAAGCCTGCCCCTACACAGGGTATTACAGGCTTAGTTGCCTTCTTTCAGACCCAGGTCAGCCAGTGCCTTGGCGGCAACTTTGGCTGGCAGCGGGATGTAGCCGTCTTTCACTACCACTTCCTGGCCCTGTTTGGACAGAACCAGCTTCACGAACTCGGCTTCCAGCGGGGCCAGAGGCTTGTTCGGGGCTTTGTTGACGTAAACGTACAGGAAGCGCGACAGCGGGTATTTGCCGTTCAGGGCGTTTTCTTCGCTGTCTTCGATGAACTCAGTGCTGCCTTTCTTGGCCAGGGCCACGGTTTTCACGCTGGCGGTCTTGTAACCGATGCCCGAGTAACCGATGCCGTTCAGCGAGGAGCTGATGGACTGTACAACCGACGCCGAACCAGGTTGTTCGTTCACGTTAGGTTTGTAGTCGCCTTTGCACAGGGCTTCTTCCTTGAAGTAGCCGTAGGTGCCTGATACCGAGTTACGACCGAACAGTTGCACTGGCTTGTTGGCCAGGTCGCCGGTCACGCCCAGGTCGCCCCAGGTCTTGACGTCAGCTTTGGCGCCGCACAGACGCGTCGAGGAGAAGATCGCGTCGACCTGTTCCATGGTCAGGTGCTGGATCGGGTTGTCCTTGTGCACGAACACGGCCAGGGCATCCACGGCAACCGGGATAGCGGTTGGCTTGTAGCCGTACTTCTGCTCGAAGGCAGCCAGTTCGGTGTCCTTCATCTTGCGGCTCATCGGGCCCAGGTTGGAGGTGCCTTCAGTCAGCGCAGGTGGTGCAGTGGCGGAGCCGGCGGCCTGAATCTGGATGTTGACGTTCGGGTATTCCTTCTTGTAACCCTCAGCCCACAAGGTCATCAGGTTTGCCAGGGTATCGGAACCAACGCTGGACAGGTTGCCCGACACACCAGTGGTCTTCACGTAAGCCGGAATGGCCGGGTCAACACCAGCGGCTACCGCGTTAGCGGTCGCAACGCCAGCAGCGACAAAAGTCATTGCCGCCATCAAACGTTTCAGTTTCATGCCTTGCTCCTAGCAGATAGGGATAATTGGATCGGGGCCAAGTATCGGTAGGCCGTGTGAACACTCTATGTCTGGAATATGACAATTAGATGAAAGGCCATCATTTATGAAAAACCTGTCAGGAAGGGGAAAATCAATAAATCCGGGGGCTTGCGAGGAGGTTGAAGCGACTGCAGCAGTTCGTTGGAAACACACTGTAAGCGTTGCCGAGCAAAATCTGTGGTGAGGGAGCTTGCCCCCTCACCACAAGGTTATCGGTAAGTCAGCGCCCGCGTTTCCAGAGGTAAGCACCCACCAGCATCCCCATCACACACAGGGCAGCGACGTAGTAGGCCGGGCCCATCGGGCTTTCCTTCATCAGCAGCGACACCGCCAATGGCGTCAGGCCACCGAATACGGCGTAGGCGACGTTGTAGGAGAACGACAAGCCACTGAAACGCACCACCGGCGGGAACGCTTTCACCATGACGTAGGGGACCACACCGATGGTGCCTACAAACAGACCGGTCAAGGCGTACAACGGGAACAGCCAGTCCGGGTGAGCCATCAGGCTGTGATAGAGCGTCCAGGAAGTGGCCAGCAACAAGGCGCAACCGATGATCAGCACGCGGCCGGCACCAAAACGGTCGGCCAGGGCACCGGAGGCAATGCACCCCAGGCTCAGGGTAACGATGGCCAGGCTATTGGCCTGCAGCGCCACCGTGGGGCTGAAGTGGTAGATCGTTTGCAGCACGGTCGGCGTCATCAGGATAACGACGACCACACCCGCCGACAGCAGCCACGTCAGCAGCATCGACAGCACGATGGCACCACGGTGGTCACGCAGCACCGCGCGCAATGGCAGCTCAGCCGCCAGGGTCTTGCGCTGCTGCATCTCGGCGAAGATCGGGGTTTCATGCAGCCAGCGACGCAGGTACACCGACAGCAGGCCAAACACTCCGCCCAACAGGAAAGGAATCCGCCACGCGTAATCCGACACCTGCTCCGGGCTGTAGAGGGTATTGATGGCGGTTGCCACCAGCGAACCCAAAAGGATGCCCGCCGTCAGGCCGCTGGTCAGGGTGCCGCAGGCATAACCGATATGACGCGGCGGCACGTGCTCGGACACGAATACCCAGGCGCCCGGGACTTCACCCCCAATCGCCGCGCCCTGGATCACCCGCATCAGCAACAACAGGATCGGCGCCCACAGGCCGATCTGCGCGTAGGTCGGCAGCAGGCCCATGATCAGGGTCGGCACGGCCATCATGAAGATGCTCAGGGTGAACATCTTCTTGCGGCCCAGCAGGTCACCGAAGTGCGCCATGATGATCCCGCCCAGCGGCCGCGCCAGGTAGCCGGCGGCGAAGATGCCGAAGGTCTGCATCATGCGCAGCCATTCAGGCATGTCGGCAGGGAAGAACAGCTTCCCGACTACCGTGGCGAAAAACACGAAAATGATGAAGTCGTAGAACTCCAGCGCCCCGCCCAAGGCAGACAGCGACAGGGTTTTGTAGTCGTTGCGGGTTAGCGGGCGCGACGGTTGCGCACTGCTTGCGGGCACGGAGGACATGGCAAGGCTTCTCTTATAGTAGTCAGGACGGCAAGCCCGGGACTTGCGGCAGGCTTGGCAAGATAGCAAATCGCTTGAAAAAGCACAGCGTTGAGCACTTAACAGTTCAGATCCGCGAAATATTCCCGTCGCAGAGGGGCAATTAACATGAGCAAGAGCACAGTTGCCGGAAAAAGCCGCAATACAGCGTCGATTTACCGACCAAATGAGGCGCGGGAGGTCGTCGTGGCGCTGACGGCTCGATATACTCGGCCATTGCAAGCGCCAGACCCGCATCCTTGAGGGGCTGCTGTGCCAAAACGTCGTTGGCCGCCCGCCAGCCGATTTGGCAGAGTTTCCCTTTAGTACGCCTTACGAGAAACGCATCGAGCGGTGTATGTTGGTGCTGAAACGTTTTTCCAGAAGACGGCTATCCACTTGAAATACCCATGAAGCGTCACGGGTCAGAGGCACCGGCATGATCGAACTCGAACAAGAAGATCCTATCCCGCAAGGCGATCTCGCCCTGCAAATCACCGCACTCCCGCGTGAAACCAACGGTTTCGGCGACATCTTCGGCGGCTGGCTGGTCGCACAGATGGACCTGGCCGGCACGGCCATGGCAAGCAAGGTTGCCGGTGGCCGCGTGGCGACCGTCGCCATTGACCGCATGGCATTCCTGGTGCCGGTGGCTGTCGGCGCGCAATTGTCCTTCTATACCCAGGCCCTGGAAATCGGCCGCAGCTCGATCCAGATGATGGTCGAAGTGTGGAGCGACGACCCATTGTCCAGCGAATGGCGCAAGGTGACCGAGGCAGTGTTTGTGTTCGTGGCCATCGACGGCAGCGGTCGCACCCGCTCGGTTCCGTCGCGGGCGCGTTAAACATCGCGACGTTTTGACGGTCCATTGCCCCATTGTCTGCCATTGAGAGCGCGCGCCCATGTCTACACCCAACGTTGAAACCGTAAAACTGGATGAGCTGAACGCCTGGCGCATCCGCCATGACGGCGCCGAATTGGTGGTGGCCCAGCAAGGTGCGCACATCGTCAGCTACCAGCGCGCCGGCGAGAAGCCGCTGATCTGGCCCAACGACGAAGTGGTGTTCAAGAAAGGCAAAGGCATTCGTACCGGCGTGCCGGTGTGCTGGCCGTGGTTTGGCGTATTTGACCGTAACCCGCAGAGCGTCAAGGCCATGTACCAGGGTGATGAGCCGGCTGGCGCCCATGGTTTCGTGCGGACCGCCGACTGGACGTTGGCGGGCGTTGAAGCGCAAGGCACAGCGCTGCGTGTGGAGCTGGAACTGCCGGTGCCCGAAGGTGGATTCCCGGGCTGGCCCCATCAGGTCGACGTGAAGATGAGCATCCTGCTGGATGATCAACTGCACATCCGCCTGACCAGCCATAACCGTGGCACCGAGACCGTCAGCCTCAGCCAGGCGCTGCACAGCTACTTTGCCGTCAGTGATGTACGCAAGGTGCAGGTCGAAGGGTTGGACGGCCTGACCTATATCGATACCGCCGACGGCTGGACCCACAAGCAGCAATCCGGGCTCCTGCACTTCACCGCCGAGACCGACCGCATCTACCTCGACACGCCGGCGCAACTGAACATTGTCGATAAAGACTGGCAGCGTCGCGTCCAGCTCACCAGCACGGGCTCGCGCTCGACGGTGATCTGGAACCCGTGGACCGAACGTGCCAAGGCCTTCAGCGACATGGCCGACGACGGCTGGCAGGGGATGCTGTGCATCGAGACGGCGAACGTGCTGGACGATGCGGTGACACTGGCACCGGGTCAAAGCCATACCCTGGGTGTGAGCATCAGCGGTATCGCCCTGTAAAACCCAATCAAATGTGGGAGCTGGCTTGCCAGCTCCCACATTTTGAATTGCGTCGCGGCTTACAAGTCCGACTCTTTGACTGCCCGTACCTTCCCCGCATCCAGCGCATAGGCCGCATCGGCCAGGTCGTTGTTGACCTTCTCCACCTTCAGCGTGCCCGTGACCCACAGCGGCGTGTAGATATCATCCAGCTTCAACCCCTTGGGATAACGCACCAGCACCAACTGGTTGGGCGGCGGTGGCGGCACGTGGATGCACGCGCCCGGGTAAGGCACCAGGAAGAACAGCGTGCTGCGACCCTTGGCGTCGGTTTCCAGCGGCACAGGGTAGCCGCCGATGCGAATGTTCTTGCCGTTCATCGCGGCCACGGTCTTGGTGGAATACATCACCGCCGGCAAGCCCTTGCTCTGCTTCAGGCCACCCTTTGCGGTGAAGGTGCCTTGGGCTTCCGGGGAGTTGTGGTCGATTTCGGGCATTTCTTCGAGGGCTTTCTGGTCCGACTTGGGCATCAGTTCCAGCCAGTCGGTTTCCGGCAGTTCGCCAGCGTGCGCCAGGCCACAGCCCAGCAAAAGAAGAGTCAACAGAAGACGGCGCATGGAGAGGCTCGGCAAGGAATACAGTGCCGGCATTCTAGCCCTCTGCGCCTGCGCAGCGCAGAGGGCCTGGTCGCTAAATTACTTCTTTTTCAGCAGACCGTAGATCACCAGCAGTACCACGGCACCTACCAGCGCGCCGATGAAGCCTGCACCCTGGCCAGCCTGATAGATGCCCAGCGCCTGGCCACCATAGGTCGCAACCAGCGAACCGGCGATACCCAGCAGGATGGTCATGATCCAGCCCATGCTGTCGTCGCCTGGTTTCAGGAAACGCGCCAGCAGGCCGACGATCAGGCCGATAAAGATGGTTCCAATGATGCCCATGGCATTTCCCTCTGAATTGAGTGTGCGTAAGCCAAAGCCTAGTCAGACTTTGGCGTCCTGCAATCAGAGAGACGACGGTCACCAATGGTTCCCGTCGGACTCGGCTTATTGCTCGGCGATCAACGCCTCAACCTTGAGGATCTGCGCTTGCAGCGTCGCGTGGTCCTTGCAGCGCAGGTTGGCGTGGCCGACCTTGCGCCCGGCCTTGAAGGCCTTGCCGTAGTGATGCAGATGGCAGTCGTCGATGGCGATCACGCGCTCAACCGGCGGCACCACGCCGATAAAGTTGAGCATGGCGCTCTCGCCGACCTTGGCCGTGGAGCCCAATGGCAAGCCCGCTACCGCCCGCAGGTGGTTTTCGAACTGGCTGCACTCGGCGCCTTCGGTGGTCCAGTGCCCGGAGTTGTGCACTCGCGGAGCGATTTCGTTGGCCTTGAGGCCGCCGTCGACTTCAAAGAACTCGAACGCCATCACGCCGACGTAATCCAGCTGCTTGAGCACGCGGCTCGAATAATCTTCGGCCAGGGCTTGCAGCGGGTGGTCGGTGCTGGCCACGGACAGCTTGAGGATGCCGCTGTCGTGGGTGTTATGCACCAGCGGGTAGAAGCGGGTTTCGCCATCCCGGGCACGCACGGCGATCAGCGAGACTTCACCGGTGAACGGCACGAAGCCTTCCAGCAGGCAGGCGACGCTGCCAAGCTCGGCGAAGGTACCGACCACATCGGCAGCGGTGCGCAGGACTTTCTGGCCCTTGCCGTCATAACCCAGTGTGCGGGTTTTCAGCACGGCCGGCAGGCCGATGGAGGCGACTGCAGCGTCCAGGTCGGCCTGGGACTGGATGTCGGCGAAGGCCGGCGTCGGGATGCCCAGGTCCTTGAACATGCTCTTCTCGAACCAGCGGTCGCGAGCGATGCGCAAGGCTTCGGCGCTCGGGTACACCGGCACGAACTGCGACAGGAAGGCCACGGTTTCGGCCGGGACGCTTTCGAACTCGAAGGTCACCAGGTCGACTTCATCGGCCAGTTGGCGCAGGTGGTCCGGGTCGCTGTAGTCAGCCCGCAGGTGTTCACCCAGCGCAGCCGCGCAGGCGTCTGGCGCCGGGTCCAGGAAAGCGAAGTTCATCCCCAGCGGCGTACCCGCCAGGGCCAGCATGCGGCCCAGTTGGCCGCCACCGATTACACCGATTTTCATCAATCAACAACCTCAGGCAATGCGTGGGTCTGGATTGTCCAGGACGCTGTCTGTCTGCTCAGCACGGAATTTTTTCAGCACCGCGTGGAACTGCGGGTGCTTGGCGCCGAGGATGCTGGCAGACAGCAATGCTGCGTTGATCGCGCCGGCCTTGCCGATCGCCAGGGTAGCCACCGGAATACCGGCGGGCATCTGCACGATGGACAACAGCGAATCCACGCCCGAGAGCATCGACGACTGCACCGGTACGCCCAGCACGGGCAGGTGAGTCTTGGCGGCACACATGCCAGGCAGGTGAGCGGCACCGCCGGCACCGGCGATAATCACCTCGATACCACGGGATTCTGCTTCATCGGCATACTGGAACAGCAAATCCGGCGTGCGGTGGGCGGAAACCACCTTCACTTCGTAGGGAATGCCGAGTTTTTCCAGCATATCGGCGGTGTGGCTAAGGGTGGACCAATCGGACTTGGAGCCCATGATCACGCCAACCAATGCACTCATCGTCGTGCCTCTTCTCTCTGGGCGCCCGCAGGCGCGTCAAAAAACAACAAGCCACGCGGGAAATCCGGCGTGGCTTGGTGTACGAATTAAGGCCGGTTGGACCGGCCGAAGGCCGCGCAGTATACCGTAATAACGCAGATAAACAGCCCCTGGAATGACCATCTGTCCAGTGGCGCAAAGTAGCGGTTTTATTGACTTCCAGGTCAGCGAAAACACCGCAAAACCCTGTAGGAGCTGGCTTGCCTGCGATAGCGGTGAATCAGCCAACATTTCAGGCGCTGACCCACCGCAATCGCAGGCAAGCCAGCTCCCACCTTTGACCTGTGTTGGCTCAGGTATTCTGCGCCGCTCCACCTTCCAGCTTGCGCCACAACAACCGCACGTTCGCCTTGCGCACCAGGGCGCAGCGGTACAAACGAATCTCCAGCGGCACATGCCATTGCGCACCGCCGCACACCACCAGTTCGCCCCGCGCCAGCTCCGCCCGCACACTCAACTGCGGCACCCAGGCAATGCCCAGGCCTTCGAGGGCCATGCTTTTCAGGCTGTCGGCCATGGCGGTTTCGTAAATCGTGGTGAAGCGCAGCGCTCGCTGGCGCAGCAACAGGTTTACCGAACGCCCGAGAAACGCGCCGGCACTGTAGGCCAGCAGCGGCACGCTGCCCTCGCCTTCCAGGTCGAACAGCGGCTTGCCGTCAGCATCGGCGGCGCACACCGGGAGCATCTCGGTGTTGCCCAGGTGCAGCGACGGGAAAATCTCCGGGTCCATCTGCATCGCGGCGTCCGGGTCGTAGAACGCCAGCATCAAGTCACAACCGCCTTCGCGCAGCGCGTGCACCGCGTCGCCGACGTTAGTGGCGACCAACCGGGTGGCGATGTTCAGTCCTTCATTGCGCAGTTGCGCGATCCAGCGTGGGAAAAAGCCCAGCGCCAGGGAGTGGGCCGCCGCCACCTGCATGACTTCGCCCTGCCCGCCTTCCAGGTGATGCAAGTGCCGCAGCACTTCGCCGAGCTGCTCGACCACGGTACGCGCGGTGACCAGGAACAACTGCCCCGCCGCCGTCAGTTCGACCGGAGTGCGCGAGCGATTGACCAGGGTCAGGCCAAGCGCGGCCTCCAGGCTGCGGATGCGCCGACTGAACGCCGGCTGGGTGACAAAGCGCCGCTCAGCCGCCTGGGAGAAGCTGCGAGTAGCAGCCAGGGCGCTAAAGTCTTCCAGCCATTTGCTTTCAAGGTTCATCACATCCTCCCGGGGCACGCACCATTTTGGCACACACGTCCGCCATGGTAACGGGGTCACACCGACATTATGCCGTTTATGCATAGGCCAGTGTTTAACAGCATTGGCCCAAAACTTCCCGCAAGCCTAGCATTCACAGCGTTCCGGCCTAGCCCGGGTCCCTATCGAGATGATTTCCGTCATGTCCTCCGCTGCATCTTTCCGCACAGAAAAAGACCTGCTTGGCGTACTCGAAGTACCTGCTCAAGCGTATTACGGCATCCAGACCCTGCGAGCGGTGAACAACTTCCGCCTCTCGGGCGTTCCGATTTCGCATTACCCGAAATTGGTGGTCGGCCTGGCAATGGTCAAGCAAGCGGCCGCTGACGCCAACCGCGAGTTGGGCCAGCTCAGCGAAGCCAAGCACGCTGCCATCAGCGAAGCCTGTGCCCGTCTGATCCGCGGCGATTTCCACGAAGAGTTCGTGGTGGACATGATTCAAGGCGGCGCTGGCACTTCAACCAACATGAATGCCAACGAAGTCATCGCCAACATCGCGTTGGAGGCCATGGGCCACAACAAGGGCGAATACCAGTACCTGCACCCCAACAACGACGTGAACATGGCGCAGTCGACCAACGACGCCTACCCGACCGCGATCCGCCTGGGTCTGCTGCTGGGCCACGACGCCCTGCTGGCCAGCCTCGACAGCCTGATCCAGTCGTTCGCCGCCAAAGGTGAAGAATTCAGCCACGTCCTGAAGATGGGCCGTACCCAGCTGCAAGACGCCGTGCCGATGACCCTCGGCCAGGAATTCCGCGCCTTCGCCACCACCCTCGGTGAAGACCTGGCCCGCCTGAAAACCCTGGCGCCAGAACTGCTGACCGAAGTGAACCTGGGCGGCACCGCCATCGGTACCGGCATCAACGCCGACCCGCGTTACCAGGCCCTGGCCGTTCAACGCCTGGCCACCATCAGCGGCCAGCCGCTGGTACCGGCTGCCGACCTGATCGAAGCCACCTCCGACATGGGCGCCTTCGTGCTGTTCTCCGGCATGCTCAAGCGTACCGCGGTGAAGCTCTCGAAGATCTGCAACGACCTGCGCCTGCTGTCCAGCGGCCCACGCACCGGCATCAACGAAATCAACCTGCCGGCTCGCCAGCCAGGCAGCTCGATCATGCCCGGCAAGGTCAACCCGGTAATCCCGGAGGCCGTGAACCAGGTGGCGTTCCAGATCATCGGTAACGATCTGGCGCTGACCATCGCGGCCGAAGGCGGCCAGCTGCAACTGAACGTGATGGAGCCGTTGATCGCCTACAAGATCTTCGACTCGATCCGCCTGCTGCAACGCGCCATGGACATGCTGCGCGAGCACTGCATCGTCGGCATCACCGCCAACGAAGCCCGCTGCCGCGAGCTGGTGGAACACTCCATCGGCCTGGTCACCGCTCTGAACCCGTACATCGGCTATGAAAACGCCACCCGCATCGCCCGTATCGCCCTTGAAAGCGGCCGCGGCGTGCTGGAACTGGTGCGCGAAGAAGGCTTGCTCGACGACGCCATGCTCGACGACATCCTGCGCCCCGAAAACATGATTGCCCCACGTTTGGTCCCGTTGAAGGCCTAAGCGTTTGTTGCACCGCTCACCAGGTTGAGGGACTAGACACCTCTCACCTTTTGAGGGCCTGAAGGCTCGTTCTTCAGGCCCTTTTTTTTGCTTGTAGGAGCGAGCTTGCTCGCGAAAAACGCAAGGAGACCGCAATCATCCAGACAGCCAACATCACCGTTAAAGACCTTCGCGAGCAAGCTCGCTCCTACAAACCTTTAATCGCCTCGTGCAGACGGATCACACACTCCTAGGTATAGTGCCGCCCCTCTTCGCGTCAGCGGTCGTCGGTAACGAGACCCTGGGAAGCGCGAAACCGCATGAATAACAACACCCGCAAAAGGATTGGGGCGAAGCGTCGTGCACTGCCTGGTGCCGAGCGATGCGTCGGACCGTCCTGCGTTTGCCATTAGAAAAATCAGCGAGGAACACTCCATGCTAGAAGTCATCAACGACTTCCTCTCAGGGAAAGTATTGATCGTGCTCATTGTCGGGCTCGGTGGTTACTTCACGATCCGCTCGCGTTTCGTTCAGTTGCGTCACTTTTTCCACATGTTTTCGGTGTTCAAAGACAGCCTCAAGAGCAGCTCCGGCCAGCTCAGCTCGTTCCAGGCGCTGATGCTCAGCCTCGCCGGGCGCGTGGGTGCCGGCAACATCGCAGGCGTCGGCATTGCCGTGACCCTGGGTGGCCCGGGCGCCGTATTCTGGATGTGGGTCACCGCACTGGTGGGCATGTCCTCGAGCTTTATCGAATGCTCCCTCGGCCAGCTCTACAAGCGCACCGACGCTGAAGGCACCTACCGTGGCGGCCCGGCTTACTACATTCAGCACGGCCTGCAAAAACGCTGGCTGGGCATGGTCATGGCGTTCCTGCTGCTGGTGACTTTCGGTTTCGCCTTCAACGGCCTGCAAGCCCACGCCGTGACTCACTCGCTGAACAACGCGTTTGGCCTGGACACCACCTACACCGGCCTGGCCCTGGCCGTGCTGCTGGGCCTGGTGTTCATCGGCGGGATCAAGCGTATCGCCTCGATTGCGGACCTGCTGGTACCGGTCAAGACCCTGGTCTACATCGCCGTGACCCTGTACGTGATCGTGCTGCAATTCGACCACGTGCCGGCCATGCTCGCGACCATCGTCAAGAGCGCCTTCGGCCTCGACCAAGCCTTCGGTGGCCTGGTGGGCAGCGCAATCATCATGGGTGTGAAGCGCGGCGTTTTCGCCAACGAAGCCGGTCTGGGCAGTGCGCCTAACGTGGCGGCCGTGGCCTCGGTTGAACACCCGATCGCCCAAGGCGTGGTTCAGGCGTTCAGCGTATTCCTCGACACCTTCGTGATCTGCACCTGCACCGCGCTGCTGATCCTGCTGTCCGGTTTCTACACTCCGGGCTTCGAAGGCGACGGCATTGCCCTGACCCAGAACTCCCTGGCGGCCGTGGTGGGTGACTGGGGCCGGATGTTCATCTCGGTAGCCCTGGCGTTGTTCGTGTTCACCTCGATCATGTACAACTACTACCTCGGCGAGAGCAACCTGCGCTTCATTGTGGGCGACAACCGCAAGGTGTTGATGGGCTACCGCGCGCTGGTGCTGGTGCTGATTTTCTGGGGTTCCATCGAGAACCTCGGCACCGTGTTCGCCTTCGCCGACATCACCATGACCCTGCTGGCGTTCGTCAACCTGTTCGCCCTGGCGTTCCTGTTCAAGATCGCCATGCGCATCCTGAACGACTACGACAACCAGCGCGCTGCGGGCATCAAGACCCCGGTGTTCGATTCCAGCCAGTTCCCGGACCTGGACCTGGACCGCAAGGCCTGGCCGGCCAATCCGGTGAAGCCGGAACCTGCCGCAACAGCCTCGGCAGAACTGAACGCTCAAGCCCAGCGCTAAGCGTCGCAAGCCTAGATAGATGACACGCCGCCCGGCCTTGGGCATGCTCTGGGCCCGGCGGCGTTTTTCGTTCAGGAGATTCTTCGATGTCCCCAGCTACTAACATCATGGTGCTCTACACCGGTGGCACCATCGGCATGCAGGCCAGCGCCAACGGCCTGGCGCCGGCTTCGGGTTTTGAAGCCCGCATGAGCGAAGCCCTCGCCCAACTGGACGTGCCGGCCTGGCGCTTCCAGGAAATGTCCCCGCTGATCGACAGCGCCAACATGACGCCCGCCTACTGGCAGCGCTTGCGTGTGGCGGTGATCGAAGCGGTGGATGCCGGCTGCGACGCCGTGCTGATCCTGCACGGCACCGACACCCTGGCCTACAGTGCGGCGGCCATGAGTTTCCAACTGCTGGGCCTGCCTGTACCGGTGGTGTTTACCGGTTCGATGCTGCCGGCCGGCGTGCCCGACAGCGATGCCTGGGAAAACGTCAGCGGCGCGCTGGTGGCCTTGGGCGAAGGCCTGGTACCGGGCGTGCAGTTGTATTTCCACGGCGTGCTGATGGCCCCAACCCGCTGCGCAAAAATCCGCAGTTTTGGTCGCCATCCGTTTGCCGCGTTGCAGCGTAACGGCGGCGTGGCCCAGGCAGAAATGCTTCCGGCAGCGCTGCATTACCGCCAGGCCAAGGCGCTGGCCAATGTCGGCGTGTTGCCCTTGGTGCCCGGCATTGCCGCCGCGCAGTTAGATGCGCTGATCGACAGCGGCATCCAGGCGCTGGTGCTCGAATGCTTCGGCAGCGGCACCGGGCCGAGCGACAACCCCGAATTCCTCGCCAGCCTCAAGCGGGCGCAGGACAACGGCGTGGTCGTGGTGGCAATCACCCAATGCCATGAAGGCGGCGTGGAGCTGGATGTGTATGAAGCCGGCAGCCGCTTGCGCAGCGTGGGCGTGTTGTCCGGCGGCGGGATGACCCGGGAAGCCGCGTTCGGCAAACTCAACGCACTGCTCGGCGCAGGGCTGGACAGCACCGAAATCCGCCGCCTGGTGGAGCTCGACCTGTGTGGCGAGTTGAGCTGACCGGCATATAACTTGCTCCTCTTCCAGCCATCCCCTGGCTGGAAGCTCCCATGCTGCACTCCCACCTCACGACCCTCAACGCGGTATCGCTGGTGCTCGGCACCTTCAAGGACCAAGGCTTGCCCGGCGATGCCCTGCTCGCCGGAAGCGGCATCTGCCCGGCAGACTTGAGCCGCGCCGACACACGCATCACCACCAACCAGGAGATGCGGGTGTGCGCCAATGCCGTGGCGTTGCAGCGGGATATCGGCCTGGAACTGGGCCGGCGCATGCACGTTTCGTCCTACGGCATGCTCGGCTATGCCCTGCTTACCAGTGCCACCTTCGGTGACGCTTTGCGCCTGGCCCTGCGTTATCCGGCGCTGTTGGGAACACTTTTCGAGCTGAGCCTGGTGGAAGACGGCGAGCGCATCTGGTTCAGCGCCGGCGATTACCGGGAGAACCCGGCGCTGGAAACCTTCAACGTCGAGTTCTGCCTGGTCTCCCTGAAAGTCATCTGCGACGACTTGCTGGGCCATCCGCTGCCATTGCTCGGTGCGCGCTTTGAATACGACGCGCCGGATTATCAGGCGCGCTACCGCGAACGCTTCGACTGCCCGTTGCAGTTTCAAGCCACGGCCAATGCCTTTGCCTTCGACAGACGCTGGCTCGACCAGCCGTTACCACTGGCGGACGCCGTTACCCACCAGGCCATGGCCGAACGTTGCCGCAAGCAGAACCTGGAGTTCACCGGCCGCCAGGCGTGGCTGGGGCGGATCCGCCAAGTGCTCGCTGGCCAATTGCAGGCCGCGCCCGGCCTTGAGGGGTTGGCCCAACAGATGAACTGCTCGGCGCGCACCCTGCGCCGGCACCTGCACGAACAGGGTTGCAGCTACCAGGAACTGCTCGACGAGCTGCGCTTCGAGCGGGCCAAGCAGTTGCTGGGGGAGGACGAGCTGCCGATCTACCGGATTGCCGAAGCGCTGGGTTTCAGCGAGACCGCCAGCTTCCGCCACGCGTTTGTACGCTGGAGCGGCGTGGCGCCGAGCCAATTTCGCGCATGACGCCCCATTGAGGGGCGAATTGCGGTCACACACATTGGCCGTATTTATCCCCTTTTGGCCGCTCCTGCCGTTCTCATAAACCCTGCCCGCCGCAAGACTGCATGCACCGATACAGCCTGCGGAGAACAACAATATGCTGACGATCTATTCAGACGATCACCACCTGCACCACGGCCGCTGCGAGTTGATGGACGGGCAGTTGATGCCCTGCTTTGAAATGCCCTCCCGCGCCGACCATGTGCTGCAACGGGTCAAGGAGCGCGAGCTGGGCCCGGTGCATGTGCCGCAGGACTTCGGCCTGGCGCCGCTGCAACGTATCCACAGCCCGGCCTACCTGGACTTCTTCAAGGGCGCCTGGCAACGCTGGACGGAATTTAACCAGGACGGCGACTTGCTGCCCTACACCTGGCCCGCCCGCACCTTGCGCAAGGTGATTCCCACCAGCCTGCACGGCCAACTTGGCTATTACAGCTTCGACGGCGGCGCGCCGATTACCGCCGGCACCTGGCAAGCCGCCTACAGCGCAGCCCAGGTTGCACTGACCGCCCAACAAGCGATCCAGCAAGGCGCCCGCAGTGCCTTCGCCCTGTGTCGCCCACCCGGGCATCACGCCGCCAGCGACTTGATGGGCGGCTATTGCTACCTCAACAACGCCGCCATCGCCGCCCAGGCGTTTCTCGACCAGGGCCACAAAAAGGTCGCGATTCTTGACGTGGACTACCACCACGGCAACGGCACCCAATCGATCTTCTACGAACGCAGCGACGTGCTGTTCACCTCGATCCACGGCCACCCGGAGGCGGAGTTTCCGTTCTTCCTGGGTTACGCCGATGAGCTGGGGGAAGGCCCGGGCGAAGGATTCAACTTCAACTATCCGCTGCCGGCCGGTTCGGGCTGGGATACCTGGAGTGCGGCGCTGGAACAGGCCTGTGAGGAAATCCAGCGCTATGGCGCCGACATCGTGGTGGTGTCCCTGGGTGTCGACACGTTCAAGGACGACCCGATCTCGCAGTTCAAGCTCGACAGCCCGGACTACCTGGCCATGGGCGCGCGCATCGCCCAACTGGGCAAGCCGACCCTGTTTGTGATGGAAGGCGGCTACGCCGTCGAAGAAATCGGCATCAACGCCGTCAACGTTCTTGAAGGGTTTGAGGGGGCAGCATCATGAACATGCTCAAGCATCTGGTCCTGTGCGCCGCGGTGTTCAGCGGTGTGGCACACGCCGAAGAAACCACCCTGCGGGTTTACAACTGGTTCGACTACATCACCCCCAAGGCCCTGGAAGACTTCAAGGCCCAGAACCCCAAGGTCAAACTGGTCTACGACATCTTCGACACCAACGAAGCCCTGGAAGCCAAGCTGCTGACCGGCAACTCCGGCTATGACGTGGTGGTGCCGTCCAACGTGTTCCTGGCCAAGCAGATCGAAGCCTCGGTGTTCCAACCCCTGGACCGCAGCAAACTACCCAACTGGAACCACCTCGATCCCAAGCTCATGAAGCTGATCGAAGCCAACGACCCCGGCAACAAATTCGCCGTGCCCTACATGTACGGCACCATCCTCATCGGCTTCAACCCGGACAAGGTCAAGGCCGCGCTCGGTGCAAATGCGCCAGTGGACAGCTGGGACCTGATCTTCAACGAAGAGAACATCAGCAAGCTCAAGCAGTGCGGTGTGGCGCTGCTGGATTCGCCGTCGGAGATCCTGCCGCTGGCCTTGCAGCACCTGGGCCTGGACCCCAACAGCAGCAACCCGGCGGACTATGTCAAAGCCGAAGCGCTGCTGATGAAAATCCGCCCGTACATCACCTACTTTCACTCGTCCAAGTACATGGCTGATATTGCCAACGGTGACATCTGCGTGGCCGTCGGTTATTCCGGCAGTTTCTCCCAGGCCGCCAACCGTGCCAAAGAAGCGAAGAACGGCGTGACCGTGGACATGCGCCTGCCCAAGGAAGGCGCGCCGATCTGGTTCGACATGCTCGCGATTC
The DNA here is from genome assembly GCF_013386765.1 of Pseudomonas yamanorum. Classification (GTDB taxonomy): domain Bacteria; phylum Pseudomonadota; class Gammaproteobacteria; order Pseudomonadales; family Pseudomonadaceae; genus Aquipseudomonas; species Aquipseudomonas yamanorum_A. The sequence continues at coordinate 213,298 of NZ_JACARE010000018.1, read as the reverse complement.
CCAAGGGAGCAAGAGATCCGGAAGACGCTTACACCTTTATCAACTACCTGCTGCAACCGGGCGTGATCGCGCCGATCAGCGACTTTGTCGGTTACCCCAACCCCAACAAGGACGCCACCAGCCTGGTGGACCCGGCGATCCGCAACAACCCCAACCTGTACCCCACCGAGGCGGCGATGGCCACGCTGTATACTTTGAAACCCCTGGGCCGTGATGCCGAGCGCGCACGCACGCGGGCCTGGACCAAGATCAAATCCGGCACCTGACCGGCGCAATGGCGGCACCTGCGGGTGCCGCTAACTCACTACCGCGGATGCCCACGCCTGGCCCAAGCGGCTCAGCGCGAGGCTGATTTGCGCTTCAGGCACGGCGGCGAAGCCCAGGACCAGCCCGGCATGCCGGTCGGGCAAGGGGCTGGAGTCGGGCAACCAATAGCTGCTCAGCCCGTTGATTTCCACACCCACCGCTGCGGCCTGGGCAACCAGAACCCGCTCCCGCGCCAGATCATCCACCGGCACCGTCAGGTGCAAGCCGGCCGCCACACTGGGCAGTTTGCCAATGCCGTCGATGCCCTCGGGCCATTCGCCAAGCAAGGTGTTCAAACGGCTCAAGGCGGCGCGGCGCATGCGTCGCACATGCCGTTGGAAATGCCCGGCCGCCATGAACTCGGCCATCACCGCCTGGGTACTGACCTCGGAATGGCGCACATCCACCGCCCGGCGCCGGGCGAAGGCCTGCACCAAATTCTGGGGCAATACCAGATAGCCCAGGCGCAATGCCGGAAACGCCACCTTGCCGAATGTGCCGACGTAGAGCACTCGCCCGCTGCGGTCCAGCGCCGCCAACGGCGCCAGCGGTGCGCCGCTGTACCGGTACTCGCCGTCGTAATCGTCCTCGATGATCCAGCCCCCGGTGCGCTCGGCCCAGGCCAGCAGTTCCAGGCGCCGCGCCAGGCTCATCACCACGCCCAACGGGTACTGGTGAGAAGGCGTGACATAGGCCAGGCGACACTGGTCGATGGCATGCAGCGCCGTGCAATCGATGCCCTCGCCGTCCACAGCCACCCCGTGAAGTTTCGCCCCGGCAATCGCGAAGGCATGGCCTGCGGCGCGGTACCCCGGGTTTTCCACCGCCACGCTGTCCCCCGGCGCCACCAGCAGCTGTGCACAAAGGCTGATTGCCTGCTGTGCGCCACTGGTGATCACTATTTGCTCAGCCGTGCACTGCATGCCGCGGGAACTGCGCAAGTACGCAGCGATCAGGCCGCGCAAGCGCTCGTCACCTGCCGGGTCGCCATAACACAGTTGCTGCAGGTCCGGCTTGCGCCAGAAAGCCGCATTCAGCTTGGCCCACACGTCAAAGGGAAACAGATCGAAGGCCGGCACGCCCACCCGAAACGCCCGTGGCGGTCCCGTTGGCGGGAGGGGCAAATGGTTACTTTCCACTCGCCCCAAGGCGGGGCTGTGGATAACCTGGCTGGATGAAACCACAGGTAAATCCAGCCAATTTGTGGATAACCCTGGGGATAAGACTGTGGAAAACCCTGTGGATACTTTTGTGGATAATTTTTTGTCGACGGCCCGGGTTTGCGGCAACTGCGCGACGTAAGTGCCATCCCCGACCCGACCTTCGATAAAACCTTCTGCATACAGCTGGTCGTAGGCGCGCACCACACTGTTGCGGGAGATCGACAACGCCGCCGCCAGGTCGCGGCTGGCGGGCAGCCGGGTGCCGCTCACCAGCCGCCCGTCCAGCACCCGTTGGCGTAGTGCCTGGTAAAGCTGGCGCGTCAGGCCTTGACGGCGATCCAGTTCAATTCCGGCGGGGTTGAACGACAACGGTGGCTCAATCGGAGGCATGACATTGGACCTATGAAATTGGTGCTAGATGGCTCTTACAACGAACCAATAGCCTGCCTAGGATGCAGGCATTCGCCAAGGAAAATCTTCATGTACACACCACGCGCCTTTGCCCTCGACGACTTGCCCGAAATCCAGCAACTGATCCAGCACACCCGCCTGGCGCAGCTGATCACCTTTGGCGAGCAAGGCCTGCAAGCCAGCCACTTGCCGCTGCTGCTCAACCCCGACGAAGGCCCCAACGGCACGCTGTACGGGCACATGGCCAAAGCCAACCGCCAGTGGCAGGACCTGCAGAATGGCAGCGAAGCCCTGGTGATTTTTGCTGGCGCCGAGGCCTACATCAGCCCGGCGTTTTACCCGGCCAAGGCTGAGCATGGCAAAGTCGTGCCCACCTGGAACTACATCGCGGTACACGCCTACGGCAGCGCCGAGGTGTTCACCGATGCCGAGCGCCTGCTCGCGCTGGTCAGCGCCCTCACCGACCGCCACGAAGGCAATCGTACCCAGCCGTGGAAAGTCAGCGACGCGCCGGCCGACTACATCGACGGCATGCTCAAGGCCATCGTCGGCTTTGCCCTGCCGATCCAGCGCCTGGAAGGCAAACGCAAACTCAGCCAGAACCGCAGCGCGGCGGATATCGCCGGCGTTCGCGAAGGGTTGGCCGCCAGCACCGACGTGCGCGACCAGACCCTCGCCCGCTTTATTCCCAAGGAGCCAACATGAGCCAGATCGAGATTCGCCCAGTCACCGCCGCCGACCACGCCGCATGGCTGCCCCTGTGGCAGGCCTATCTGCGTTTCTACAACACCGAGCTGCCGGACGCCGTCAGCCAGAACACCTGGCAACGCCTGATCGACGCCAGCGAGCCCACCCATTCGGCGCTCGCCTGGCAGGACGGCAAGGCCGTGGGCATGGTCAACTTCATCTACCATCGTTCCAACTGGAGCATTGAAAACTCCTGCTACTTGCAGGACCTGCTGGTCGACCCGGCCCAACGCGGCACCGGCGTCGGCCGCAAACTGATCGAATTCGTCTACGCCACCGCCAAGGCCGACGGCTGCTGCAAGGTTCACTGGCTGACCCACGATACCAACGCCACCGCCATCCAGCTGTACGAACGCATCGCCGAACGCCCCGGCTTTATCCAGTTCCGCAAAGGTCTTTAAGGAGAGCAGCATGTCGACATCATTGGCCGATTGGAAAGGTGTTCCGGCGCCCACCGCGACCGTTATCGAAGGGCGCTTCATCCGCCTCGAAAAACTCGACCCGGCCCGCCATGGCGATGGTTTGTGGCAAGCCCTGCAAGGCCCCGGTGCCGACCCGAAGTTGTGGGACTATTTGCCATACGGCCCGTTTCTGGAGCGCGCCGCCTTCGATGCCTGGCTGAACAACCATGCAGCCAACAGCGACCCGTACTTCTTCAGCGTGATCGACAAAGCCAGCGGCGACGTACAGGGCATCCTCAGCCTGATGTCCATCGTCCCGGCCCAGGGCCGCATCGAAATCGGCCACGTCACCTTCGGCGCGCCGATGCAACGTTCACCAAAAAGCACCGAGGCGGTGTACCTGCTGGCCAAGTACTCGTTCGAACAGGGTTACCGTCGCCTGGAATGGAAGTGCAACAACGGCAATGCCCGCTCCAAATACGCGGCCGAGCGGTTGGGATTCAGCTTTGAAGGGGTGTTTCGCCAGCACATGGTGGTCAAGGGGCAGAACCGGGATACCGCGTGGTATTCGATCCTGGATGGGGAATGGCCAGCGATTGGGGCGGGGTTTGAAGCGTGGCTGTCGGATGCAAACCAGGCGGGCTCCGGTCAATTGAAAACACTGGCAGAGTGCCGAACCTGAATCTATAAAACGCCACCAAACACCTGTGGGAGCTGGCTTGCCTGCGATAGCGGTGGCTCAGTCACTGACTGCGTCGACTGACACACCGCCATCGCCTTTCCTACATATTTCTACGGACCTTCACCACCCCCATCTTCAACCCAAACGGCCTGAATACCGCATTCAACGATTTGAGCGTCTGATTGCCCTCGCCATGTTCGATATGTACCAAGGTGCGCACTGAAATTTTGCACATCTTGGCGAATTGGCTTTGGTGAAGACCGGTGACTTCGTTTCGCAAGCGACGCACGGCTTCGCCTATCTCAAGCGAACCATCCGCTAACCCTTGCTCAATGCTCTCAATTAAAAGGGCACGAGCATCAATGGTAATCGTCATCTCAACCCCCACTCCTGTAATCGCTGGTCAAGCTTCCCGAGGGGGATGTGACGATGGTTCATAGTGACTGACGGCAGCCCACTGCCCGCCAAAATATCCGGCAACGCACGCAAATGATCGGCATCTTTGCGCAACCGCTCAAAGGCTTGTTCGGGATCCACAATGCCAACCAACGCATCGCACACCCCGCGCCAATCTATCTGACCGCCCACTTCTAAGTTTTTTGGCCACTTGGTTGTTCGGGGAATACCTTCAGCGTCCATTACCATGGGTGCCAAATCATAAATCGGTGCCAGTCGCAACGAGTCCTCCCCCCGGATAATCGAAGTGTTACGTCCATGATTGTCTGAGTTGCCCAAAATTTTATTCAATAGGTCCCGGCGCAGATATTCCGCCACCAGTTCGTCTGTTTGGTCGCCCTGACCCGCACTGTTCCATTGGTTGACCAACAACCGGACCACCTCCATATGGTCCATTCTGGCACCAGGGATGACCTCATTCGCCAGGGAGTAGATCGACTCAATAGCAAGACGCTCGACTCCTTGATCAGTAACCTTGCGATCAAAGCGGTGCATCCACAGGCTAGGCTTGGCGGCCTCTTCCAATGCAAGCCCCTGGGCGGCAACCGTTTCGATTCCCAGTACCTGGAGTGCTTTGTAGTAGTGAAACTCGCTTCTCAATATGTCTTGGTCATTCTGGGTCGCGTTATTGCGGGCAAACTTGATAAACCAGTGTTGAGATACATCCGCATCAACCAATATGGCATCCGGATACAGGAGCCCTTCTGCATCTTCAGCCATCAATAACTTAGGTGCTTCCCCGCCCGCCCCACTTGCACCGCCAATAGCCGCGCCTTGTTCATAGGCATACTCCAGGAAATTCTGGTCTCGTATAACGACCTCGTTGCGAGGAAACCCGATGGGAGGCCTGTCATCCACTACCTCGACTGACTCCTTGATTCGCATATTGCCAATCGGTGCTGGCGTACTGCGGCCCAGCAAAAATAAATCGGCACTTAGATAGTCAGGCTTCTCTCGACCGACATGCTCCATGAGAAATCGCTTTGCCGCACCCGCAGGTGCGATGTCGTGTAGAAAGGCAGGGGCCGTCTTCAGAAATTTAACATCCCAATCCAAAGGCACTCGCGCACTAACGGCTTTGGAAAAAGGTAACTGAATATCCTCAAGATTTTCGACGAGATAGTCCTGCCTATAAGCAAACTGACAAGGCCCGTCGAAGCCCTTTTGCGGCTCAGTAAATTCCAATCGCACAGCGTCATGCCAACGGCCGTTGGCAAATATCTGAAGCATCAATCGGTAGGTGGTCGCCATCTGCAATTTAATGCACCTATAGGGGAATTGGGTCACTCAAAAATGCAATATAGTGCATAAACCGCTTTGTCGCAGATTATATTTATGCATTAAAATGCATATCCTGATGAAGTCATGGCCCTACAACGCAATAAAATGCAAATCTACTCCCATTTTGCTCCCCGCCATCATTCTGTAAAAAACCTCCGCTATACAGGTCGACTCTTTTCTAAAAACAAGGACGTCCGCCATGCCTCCGTCACCCCAGCGCCTCGCACTCACCCTCGGCCTGCTGGTGGGCAGCAGTTTGGCTGACGCAGCACCCGCTCCACCCAAGACATTGCAGATCGACACCCCGACCACCACCGCGCTCACCCTGGGCGGCAGTGACTCGCTGACAATCTCGGCACCCGGTAGCGTCACCACCAATAAAGTGGCCGTCACCTTGGCTGGCAGCACCAGCGGCAATGGCGTAGTGATCGACAACTCCGGCAGCATCATCTCCACCGGCGGCCGCGCCATCGACAGCAACGGCGACCTCACCGGCACGCGCAATTACAGCATCTACAACCGCGCCGGCGGCGTGATCCAGGGCGCCAACGACGCGCTGCGCATCGACAGCAATTTCGCCAGCGGCAGCCTGTTGATCGACAACAGCGGCACCATTCGCTCCGCCACCGGCCAAGGGCTGGACCTGGATGCGATCCGCAGCCCCAATGTCACGACCACCATCATCAACCGCCTGGGCGGGTTGATTCGCGGCGACGCCAGCGACGGCATGAAGACCGGCGCCAACGCCACCATCACTAACTACGGTGAGATTTCCACCGGCGACACCTTCTCCCGGGACGACAAGTTCGACGGCGTCGACATCGACTCCGCCACCGGCGTGACGGTGACCAACTACGGCCTGATTTCCGGCGGGCGCCACGGCATCACCACCGACCTGGGCGCCACGCTGACCAACTACGGCACGGTGATCGGCCGCAACGGCTCGGGCTTTGGTTCCGACGGCGACGGCACGGTGATCAACCACGGCACCATCACCGGCGCCTATTCCGGGCTGCAACCCGATGGCGACGGCGATGGCGTGGACATCGACAAAATCGCCCACATCGAAAACTACGGCATCATCCAGGGCGTGGGCGCCGGTGGCGTGGACAAGAACGGCTTTGCCAACGGCAGCGAAGGCATCGCCCTCGGCGGTGGCTACGTGTTCAACGGCGTCGGTGCATTGGTAAGCGGTGCCAACAACGCGATCCTGGTGGACGACGGCAGCGACGGCCCGGGACTGGCAGCCACCACCCTGATCAACCATGGCACCATCCAGGGCCTGAACGGCTTCGGCGTGAAGTTCGTCGGCGAGTTTGCCGACGCGGTGGTCAACGCAGGCACCATCAGCGGCAGCAACGGCCTGGCCCTGGATCTGGGCGGCGGCGATGACACGCTGACCCTGCTCCGTGGCAGCCGCTTCGTCGGCGTGGTGGACGGCGGCACGGGCTACGACCGCCTGACCATGGACGACGCCGCCGGCGGCAGTTTTGGCGACAGCCGCAACTTCGAATGGCTGGACGTCAAGCAAGGCACCTGGACCCTCACCGGCAGCGGCGATTTCAGCGACGGCGGCGAGATTTTCAGCGGCGCCAAGCTGATCAACCAGGGCGGGATCGCCGGCAACCTGACCGTCGATGAAGGCGGTATTTATGCCGGTGGCGGCAGCGTCGGCAGCCTGTTGGTCAAAGGCACCTTGCAGACCAATACCGCACTCGGCACCGCCAGCATCACCCGCGACCTGACCATGACCGGCGGCTCGACCCTGGCCTATGGCGTGAACGCCGACGGCAGCAGCGCCCCGGTGCAGGTCGGTGGCACCGCCTACCTGAATGGCGCGACCCTGGCGATCAATCCCGGCAGCGGCACCTACCCGTGGCAGAGCCACTACACGGTGCTGCAAGCCGGCAGTATCAATGGCACGTTCGGCAAGGTCACCAGCGACTATGCCTTCCTCACGCCGACCCTGGATTACAGCCCCACCCAGGTCGGCCTGACCTATACCCGCAACGATGTGGCCTTCAATCAATTCGCCAACACCGGCAACGGCACCAGCGCCGCCAACGCCCTGGCGAGCCTGGGCAAGAACAACGCGCTGTATAACGCCCTGCTCAACACCACCAACAGCAGCGCCGGTGCTGCCATCGAACAACTGGCGGGCAGCAGCACTGCCAACCTGACCAGCGCCACCCTTGGCGCCAGCGCCCAGGTGGGCAACAGCATGCTGAGCGCCATGCATCAACTGGGTGGAGGCGCAGGATTGCTGGTGGGCCTCGATCAAAAAGACACGCCGGTATTGGCCGCCACCGGCGTACCCGCCGAGGCGCGCAACCTCAATGACCCCAATGCCCGGGGCCGCCTGTGGCTGCAAGGCATCGGCAGCTACGGCAAGCTCGACGGCGACCATGGCAGCAACGGCCTGACCCAGCGCACCAAAGGCAGCGTGCTGGGTGCCGACTGGGCACTCGATTCGGACTGGCGCGTAGGTGTGCTGGGCGGTTACTCGAAGACCGACCTGGACACCACGGGCGTCGACGGCAGCGTCGACAGCTGGCACGCCGGCGTCTACGCCATGCGCCAGAGCGGCTCGCTGGCCTTGCGCCTGGGCGCCGCCTACAGCGGGCATCAGGGCGACAGCAAACGCACCGTAGCCTTCGACGGTTTCAGCGACCGGCCCAAAGGTGACTACGACGCCAACAGCCAGCAAGCCTTCGCCGAACTGGGTTACGCCATGGGCAGCGGGCGCCTGAGTGCCGAACCGTTCGCCAACCTCGGCTACCAGCGCTACCACCGCGACAGCTACAACGAAAAAGGCGGTGCCGCGGCCCTGCATGTCGACGGGCAAACCCAGGATAATTTCAGCAGTACCTTCGGCCTGCGCCTGGCGCACCTGAGCCAACTGGACAATGGCATCAGCCTCACGCCACGGGTCAGCGCCGGCTGGAAACACACCTACGGCGATGTCGACAGCAGCACGCGCCAGGCCTTCCTGATGGGCGGCACCGCGTTCAATGTCGAAGGCAGCGCCCTGGACCGCGACAGCCTGCTGCTGGAGGCCGGCCTGGACGTAGGCCTGTCGGCCCGCCATACCTTAGGTGTGGGCTACACCGGAGAAATAGGCAGTAACAGCCGCAATCACGGGCTGATCGGGCAATGGCAGATGAGTTTTTAATCGTCGCCCACTAGAGACTTCTCCCGCACGCGACGGGTCGGCAGCCTGACATTTATCTGCCCGTCACCTCGCTAAATTCCCGGCCTCATCCATCAAGAGGTCGGGTCTACATGCCGTTCATAAAGAAAAAAATCGCGTTCGCCATCACCCTCACCCTGGGTCTTGCCAGCGTCCAACACGCCTTGGCACGCGGGGATATCGAGCCCGACAGTGAGTGGATAACCCCTACACCCGTCGGCGGCTACCCTGCTCATCCGGAGCCCAGCCATGACTTTCACTTCGCCGACCACGCTACCACCCACAATGGCCAAAGCATCGCCCGTGTGCTGGATCACGCCCTGGATACGCTGCTGGCATCAGGCGAGCTGAACGAGTGGGAAGAGTACGAAGTTGAAAATTTTGCCCGGGAGCTGGGCAACTTGCAGCCCGGGCGCCTGGGTGCGTTCCTTGAGCAACTGGCAGGCAGCCAGAATGCCAACCTGGCTGCCGCCACCCAGAACAGCCAGAAAGCCCTGAACAACAGCCTGCTTTCAGCGATGCGTCAGTTGAGTGACACACACAACACCGGCGGTGCCCCACGCGTCTGGCTACAGGGCCTGGAAAACAGCGGCAAGCTCTACGGGCAGCACGGCGGCCTCGGCTTGCGGCAACACACCCAGGGCCTGGTGCTGGGCACCGACTGGGCGGTGGACCACGCCTGGCGCGTCGGCGTGCTGGGCGCCAAATCCGCCAGCGACCTGAGTGCCAACCGCTTCAACGGCACGCTGGACAGCTGGCACCTGGGCGGTTACGCAGTGCGTCAGGACGGGCCTCTGGCGCTGCGCCTGGGAGCAATCCATAGCAGCCACACCGGCGAGAACAAGCGCAGCGTCGACTTCAATCTGGTGGATTACCGGGAACAACTCAGTGGCAAGTACAGCGCCCAAAGCCAGAATACCTTCGCCGAGCTGGGCTACCAGCTGGGCACCGACGGCTTCAGTGCCGAACCCTTCGGCGGCCTGGGCTACCAGCGTTATCACCGCGGCCGTTACCAGGAAAAAGGCGGCATCAACGCCCTGAACGTCGACAAACAGACCCAGCAAAATCTCAGCAGCACCTTCGGCGTTCGCCTGGCCAGCGCCTACACCCTGGACGGTCAAATGGTCCTCAAACCCCACTTGAGCACGAGCTGGAAACACCTCTACGGCGATGTGGGCAGCCGCGTTCGCCAATCCTCCGCCTGGGTAAAAAGGCCTGGCTTCAACAGCAACTTCACGATTGAGGGCGCCTCCCTGGACCGGGACAGCGTGGCCATTCACACCGGGCTCGACCTGGCGCTGTCGAAACGACACACCGTGGGCCTGGCCTACACCGCAGAGTTCGCCAGCAGCAGTCGCAACCAGGGCCTGACCGGCCAATGGACCCTGGCGTTCTGATTCTGCAGGCGAAAAAAAAGGGGGCACATGCCCCCCCGAGGTTTAAGCGGTAGTCACGAAGGCTGTTGTTCAGCCTTCGATTTCAATCAGGATTTCACCCGGGTTGACCCGGTCGCCCTTGGCCACGTGAACGGCGGTGACCTTGCCGGCGATGGCCGCCTGCACTTCGGTCTCCATCTTCATCGCTTCAGTGATCAGCACGGCCTGGCCGGCTTTGACCACGTCACCTTCCTTGACCAGCACGTCGACGATATTGCCCGGCATCGCGGTGCTGACATGGCCTGGCGCGGTAGCGTGCTTGCGCTTGCTGCCGCCACTGCTGACGAACTCGTTGAGCGGTTCGAACACCACTTCTTCCGGCATGCCGTCGATGGACAGGTAGAAGTGGCGCTTGCCTTCAGCCTTGACGCCAACCCCTGTGATGTCCACGCGGTAGCTCTCGCCGTGCACGTCGATCACGAACTCGGTCGGCACGCCTTCACCACCGGCACGGGCCACGCCGCCGGCTTCAGGAATCGGCAACAGCACTTCAGGGTTCAAGGTGCCGGCGTCGCGCTCTTCGAGGAACTTGCGCCCGATGTCCGGGAACATCGCGTAGGTCAGCACGTCTTCTTCGGACTTGGCCAACGCACCGATTTCGCCGCGCAGCTTGGTCATTTCCGGCTTCAGCAGGTCGGCCGGGCGAACGTCGATCACCTCTTCGCTGCCGATGGCCTGGCGCCGCAGTTTTTCATTCACGGTGCCCGGCGCCTTGCCGTAGCCGCCTTGCAGGTACAGCTTCACTTCGTTGGTGATGGTCTTGTAGCGCTCACCGGCCAGTACGTTGAAAAACGCCTGGGTGCCGACGATCTGCGAGGTCGGGGTGACCAGTGGCGGGAAGCCGAGGTCTTCACGCACCCGCGGAATTTCCGCCAGCACTTCGCTCATGCGGTTCAGCGCGCCCTGCTCTTTCAACTGGTTGGCCAGGTTGGAAATCATCCCGCCCGGTACCTGGTTGACTTGCACACGGGTATCGACGGCGGTGAATTCACTTTCGAACTGGTGGTACTTCTTGCGCACGGCGTAGAAGTACAGGCCGATTTCCTGCAGCAGTTCCAGGCTGAGGCCGGTGTCGAATTCGCTGCCTTTGAGGGCCGCGACCATCGACTCGGTGCCCGGGTGGCTGGTGCCCCAGGCGAAGCTGGAGATGGCGGTGTCGATATGGTCGGCACCGTTTTCAATCGCCTTGAGCTGGCACATCGCAGCCAAACCGGCGGTGTCATGGGAGTGGATGAAGATCGGCAGGCTTTGCTCGGCCTTCAGCGCCTTGACCAGTTCGCCAGTGGCGTATGGGGTCAGCAAGCCGGCCATGTCCTTGATCGCGATCGAGTCGCAACCCATGGATTCCAGCTGCTTGGCCTGGGCCACGAACGCCTCGACGGTGTGCACCGGGCTGGTGGTGTAGGCGATGGTGCCCTGGGCGTGTTTGCCGGCGGCTTTTACCGCTTCGATGGCCACCCGCAGGTTACGCACATCGTTCATGGCGTCGAAAATGCGGAACACGTCGATACCGTTGACGGCAGCCTTGGCAACGAAGGCTTTGACCACGTCGTCGCTGTAGTGGCGGTAGCCCAACAGGTTCTGGCCACGCAGCAACATTTGCAGGCGCGTGTTAGGCAGTGCCGCACGCAGTTTGCGCAGGCGCTCCCACGGGTCTTCTTTCAGGAAGCGTACGCAGGCGTCGAAGGTGGCGCCGCCCCAGACTTCCAGGGACCAGTAGCCGACTTTGTCGAGCTTGTCGCAGATCGGCAGCATGTCGTCGGTGCGCATGCGGGTCGCCAGCAACGATTGGTGGGCGTCGCGCAGGATGGTGTCGGTTACGAAGATCTTCTTGCTCATTCTTATATTCCTCACAGGCCTGCGTGGGCGGCGATGGCGGCGGCGATGGCCAGGGCCAGCTCTTCGGGTTTGCGCTTGATCGAGTAGTTGGTCAGCTCAGGGTGGCTTTCCACGAAACTGGTGTTGAACTGGCCGCTGCGGAATTCCGGGTTGCGCAGGATTTCCTGGTAATAGGCGGCGGTGGTCTTCACGCCTTGCAGGCGCATGTCGTCCAGGGCGCGCAGGCCACGGTCCATGGCTTCTTCCCAGGTCAACGCCCACACCACCAGCTTCAGGCACATGGAGTCATAGAACGGCGGGATGGTGTAGCCGGTGTAGATCGCCGTGTCGGTGCGCACGCCGGGACCGCCGGGCGCGTAGTAACGGGTGATCTTGCCGAAACTTGGAAGGAAGTTGTTCTTCGGGTCTTCGGCGTTGATGCGGAACTGCAACGCGAAACCCCGGTGCTGGATGTCTTCCTGCTTGACCGACAGCGGCAGGCCCGACGCGATGCGGATCTGCTCACGCACGATGTCGATGCCGGTGATTTCCTCGGTGATGGTGTGCTCCACCTGCACCCGGGTGTTCATTTCCATGAAGTACACCTCGCCCTCGGCGAGCAGGAACTCCACGGTGCCGGCGTTCTCGTAGCCCACGGCCTTGGCGGCGCGCACCGACAGGTCGCCGATATAGGCGCGCTGTTCCGGGGTCAGCTGGGGGCTTGGGGCGATTTCGATCAGCTTCTGGTTGCGGCGCTGGATCGAGCAATCGCGCTCGAACAGGTGCACCACGTTGCCAAAGCTGTCACCGAGGATCTGCGCCTCGATGTGCTTGGGATTGACGATGCATTTTTCCAGGAACACTTCCGCCGACCCGAACGCCTTGGTGGCTTCGGAGATCACGCGGGGGAAAGCTTGTTCGAGTTCTTCACGGCTATTGCAGCGACGAATGCCGCGACCGCCACCACCGGAGGTGGCCTTGAGCATCACCGGGTAACCGATACGGTCGCCTTCGGTCAGGGCTTCGGCGATGTCGGCAACGTTGCCTTCGGTGCCAGGGGTGACCGGTACGCCGGCCTTGATCATGCTGCGGCGGGCTTCAGTCTTGTCGCCCATGCGGCGAATCACTTCCGCCGACGGGCCGATGAACTTGATCCCACGTTCGGCGCAAATATCTGCCAGCTCGGCGTTTTCCGAGAGGAAGCCGTAGCCGGGGTGCAGCGCGTCGCACCCGGTTTCCACCGCCAGGTTCACCAGCTTGCGCGGGTTCAGGTAACCGGCCAGCGGCTCGGCACCGATGCTGTGGGCTTCATCTGCGCGCTTTACATGCAGTGCATGGCGATCGGCATCGGAATAGACCGCGACCGAACGAATACCCATCTCGGCGCAGGCACGCACGATACGTACGGCAATCTCACCACGGTTGGCGATCAGGATCTTTTTTATCACTTGGAAATTCCCTTGAGCCGATTGCTACCTACTTCGACCCTGGAGGCGGGTCGGCGCGTGACCAAATGTTTCATGGCAGTCGCGTGACACACACTATGCCCCTGCAGGGATTAACAAAAATCAATAATAATTGGGTTGTGTATAAGCAAAGACTTATAGTCGTCGCATCAGAGGTCGACGGGAGTGCTTGAATAATGCGTAAGTCATTGATGCGTATGACATTGCGTCAGTTGCAGATTTTCAATGAAGTCTGTGATTTGCGTTCCTACAGCCGCGCAGCCGAGGAAATGTCACTCACGCAACCGGCCGTTAGCCTACAAATCAAGCAGCTGGAAGAGCTGCTGGGCCAGCCGCTGTTCGATTACGTCGGCAAAAAGCTCTATATGACTGAAGCAGCTGAAGCCCTGCAACGGGCCAGCCGCGACATCTTCGGGCGCCTGGAAAACCTCGACATGCAGCTCTCGGACATGCAGGGCTCGCTGCAAGGCCAGCTGAAGCTGGCGGTGGAGTCCAGCGCCAAGTACTTCGTGCCGCACCTGTTTGCCGCCTTCAAGCGCCAGCACCCGGAGGTCAACCTGCACCTGACGGTGGTCAACCGCGCCCAGGTGATTCGCCGGCTTTCAGACAACCGGGATGACCTGGTGATCATGTCCATGGTGCCCCAGGACATGGGCCTGGAATTCCTGCCGTTCCTGAATAACCCGATTGTGGCGGTGGCGCCCCACGACCACCCGCTGAGTCATCAAGGGCCGTTGCGCCTGCAGGATCTTGAGCCTTACACGCTGCTGCTGCGCGAGCCGGGGTCCGGGACGCGGATGGCGTGCGAGGAGTACTTCAAGGAGAAGCGCGTGCATTTCACCCAGACGGTAGAAGTGTCTTCCGCCGAAGCGCAACGCGAGTGCGTGACCGCCGGGTTGGGCGTGGCGTTGCTGACGCGCCACGCGGTCAACCTGGAACTGGCCACCGGCGGGCTCAAGGAGCTGCCGGTGGAAGAGCTGCCGCTGTACCGCAGTTGGTGCCTGGTGCAGGCCAAGGCCAAGCGCCTGTCACCGGTTGCCCATGCGTTCCTGGGCTTTATCCGCAGCGAGCGGCTGCAGATCAGCGCCCTGGCTGAGCGCTTCGCTGGGCAGCTGCGGGCGCCTGCCAATGGAGTTCCGGATAGTCACTGATGCTCTGTTGCAATTGACGCTGATCGCAGCGGTCTTCAATTGCACGACGGAAGGCCATGCGGCGCTGGTCTTCCTGTTGGCGGCGGGTCTTGACGGTGCTGTTGCTTTCTTCGTATTGCCGAGCCATTTCGAGTCTCCCAATGCGAGTACGGGGAGTTCAGGATGGGCGCAGGCGATGACGGTTTGGCGGCGCGGGGATGACAGGACGATGAATCTTCTGAGGCTCAAACACGATCAACTGTAGGAGCTGGCTTGCCTGCGATAACGGTGCATCAGCCCATGAAGATGGCAACTGACAGATCGCTATCGCAGGCAAGCCAGCTCCCACACTTTGACCGAGTATGCCCTTGAGTCAGTCGTCGAGGGCTTTGACGGACTTGGGCGACAACCGAAGGCTGCGCAAGCTGCGCTTCACGCTCTTGAGGTGGTTGACCAGGCTCGGGCCGCGCGCCATGGCCACGCCCATCGCCAACACGTCGATCACCACCAAGTGGGCGATACGCGAGGTCAGCGGCGTGTAGATTTCGGTGTCTTCGTGCACGTCGATCGCCAGGTTGACGGTGGAAAGCTCCGCCAACGGTGTCTGGCTCGGGCACAGGGTAATCAGGGTCGCACCGCTTTCACGCACCAGGTTGGCGGTGATCAGCAGATCCTTGGAGCGGCCGGACTGGGAAATGCAGATCGCCACGTCGGTGGGCTTCAACGTCACCGCCGACATCGCCTGCATGTGCGGATCGCTGTAGGCCGCCGCCGTCAGCAGCAACCGGAAGAACTTGTGCTGGGCATCCGCCGCCACCGCACCGGACGCACCGAAACCGTAGAACTCCACGCGCTGGGCCTGGGACATGGCGGTCACGGCTTTTTGCAGTTCCACCGGGTCGAGCTTTTCCCGCACTTCCATCAGGGTGTGCAGGGTGGTGTCGAAAATTTTCAGGCTGTAGTCGGCGACGGAATCGTCTTCGTGAATCGCGAACTGGCCAAAGCTCGCACCGGCGGCCAGGCTCTGGGCCAGCTTGAGCTTCAAGTCCTGGAAACCGGAGCAACCGATGGCGCGGCAGAAACGCACGATGGTCGGCTCACTGATACCCACGCTGTGGGCCAGGTCGGCCATGGAACTGTGCATCACAGCCGCAGGGTCAAGCAGCACGTGATCGGCAACCTTGAGTTCCGATTTGCGTAACAGGTGGCGCGACTGGGCGATATGTTGCAACAGGTTCAAAGGGCAGGACTCTTGTTATGGGCGGAGCCAGGGATGTAGCAAGCTTGTAGTTATACTACAAGAATTACCGATTTGCCCGCTCGATGCATCACTAAATCGCGCTGCTGCCCGCTGATTCAGCGGGCAGGCTTGATGTAGCCCCGCGCGCGGCTTGGGCTCAACTACAGAAAATCGGCATTTTTTCGTAACAAATCCGCCAGGCCGTCTGCTTCCATCGGCCGACTGATCAAATAGCCCTGCACCTCGTCGCATTGCTCGGCCCGCAGGAAATCCAGCTGCTGCTGATCTTCCACGCCCTCGGCAACTACCTTCAGCGACAAGCCGTGGGCCATGGCGATGATGGCGCGGGTGATCGAAGCGTCTTCCCGCCCCTGGCCCAGGCCCCGGATGAAGGTCTGGTCGATCTTCACGTAGTCCACGGGGATGCGCTTGAGGTAGCTGAGGGACGAGTAGCCGGTGCCGAAATCATCGATCGCCAGCTTCACGCCCAGGTCGCGCAGTTGCTGGAAGGTCAAGATGATGTGCTCGACACTGTCGAGCAGTTGGCTTTCGGTCAGCTCCAGCTCCAGGTACTGCGGATCCAGCCCGGTCTCCTCCAGCACCTGACGCACCAGGCTGACCAGCTTGCCTTGGCGCAACTGATGCACCGACAGGTTGACCGACACACGGATCGGCGCCAGCCCCTGGCGCTGCCACTCACAGGCCTGCCAGCAGGCCTGACGCAACACGAACTCCCCCAGTGGCACGATCAGGCCGGTCTCTTCGGCCAGCCCGATAAAATCGCCGGGCGGCACCATGCCCCATTGGGGATGCTCCCAGCGAATCAACGCCTCGGCGGCATTCAACTTGCCGCTGGCCAGGCACAACTTCGGTTGGTAGAACACCGTGAGTTGACGCTCATCAATCGCCTTGCGCAGCTGGTTTTCCAACTGCAAACGCTCCAGGGTGCTGGCTTGCAGACTGTCGGTGTAGAACTGGAAATTGTTGCCGCCCAGATGCTTGGCGTGCTGCATGGCCATGTTCGACTGGCTGACCAGTGCGGAGATTTCCCGCGCATTGTCAGGCAACAGGCTGACGCCCATTGAGGCGCTGACCACCAGCTCGTGCCCTTCCACCGTCACCGGCACCCGCAACTTGGCCAGCAACCGTGTGGCCACCCGCGCCAGGCTCGACAGGTTGCCGTAGGCGTCGAACAACACGGCGAATTCATCGCCGGAAAGGCGTGCGATGGTGTCGGCCTCAGGCAAGGCGTTGATCAAGCGGCGGGCCATTTTCTGCAACAGCTGGTCGGCCACTTCATGGCCGAGGCTGTCGTTGAGCAGCTTGAAACGGTCCAGGTTGATATGCAGCAAGGCCAGGCTGCGGCCGCCCTGGCGCACCCGCTGGTGGGCTTCGCGCAGCCGCTCGCGGAACAGCGAACGGTTGGCCAGCCCGGTCAATTCGTCATAGTGAGTGAGGTAGCGCATGCGCTCCTCGGATTCGCGCCGCGCAGAAAGATCGGCGAAGAAGCCCACGATATGGCTGACGCTTCCTCGAACATCACGCACCACATTCAATTGCAGCCATTGCGGGTAGAGTTCGCCGTTCTTGCGGGTTTCCACCAGCTCACCCTGCCAGGTGCCGTGGCTGAGCAGCGCCTGGCGGATCACCGGGAAGTGGCGACGTGCGTCGCGGCTGCTGGGCAGCTCGACGACATTGCGGCCGATCATGTCGTCAATGTCGAAGCCGGTGACGCGGCTGAACGCCTGGTTGACGGCGATCAGCACGTAGTTCGGGTCGAGAATCACAATGCCTTCGCTGGCCGCCTCGAATACCGTCGACGCCAGGCGCTGCTCCTCCTCCAGAGCCTTGCCGGCGCTGATGTCGCGCCGGGTGCCCAGCATCCGCGTCACACGCCCGCTCGGCGAGCGCTCCACGGCGCGGCCACGGTCCTGGATCCACACCCAATGGCCGGCGCCATGGCGCACCCGGTATTCCACCAGGTAGTCCTCGCTGCGGCCTTTAAGGTGCTCCACCAGCGCGCGCTTGAGCAGTGGCAAGTCGTCCGGGTGCAGCCTTGGTTTGAGATGGCTGAGCATCGCCGTGACGTATTCCGGCTCCAGGCCGAACAGCTCCTTGAGCTGGGTGTGGTGGACCTCGTCGGTTTGCAGGTTCCAGTCCCACAGGCCCAGTTCGCTGGCCTGCAACGCCATCGCCAGGCGCGCCTCGCTTTTGCTCAGGGCCAGGCTCGCCGCGTCCAGCTCCTGGCTGCGCTGATCGACGCGCTGCTGCAGGCCGGTCTGTGCCTCGCGCAACTCTTGTTCAACCTGGCGCCGCTGCTCCACTTCGCGCACCAGTTTCTGATTGAGCTGCTCGCTACCGTGCTGCGCTTGCTGCAAATGCTCGATCAACGCCTGGTTCTGAAAACGCCGCAGCAGCCCGCGCTGAATCAGGCGATTGACCTGCCACGCCACCAGGCTCAGGGACGCCAGCAGGATCAGGCCCAAACAGCCCCAGCCCTGCTGCTGCGGATCGCCGCTCCAGAACAGATAGATAATCGCCGGCACCAGGCAAGGCACGGCAAACGACAGGAAGGCGGGCAGGCTGACGGCATAAGCAACGCTGGCGGACAAGGTCGCCGCACCCAGCAGGCCGAACACCCAGGCTTGTTGCGCGAAACTGTCCACCGGGACCAGGGCGATGGCGGCGCTGGCCAATGTCAGGCCACTGACCGCGGACCCCAGCATGAACATCCGCCGCCAGATCGGCTGCGCCTGGCGGCTGGGCATCGCGGAATCGAACGCCGCCACCTGAATCACCCGCAGGGCCACCAGCGCCAGCAGCCACACCAGCCAAATGCTGTCCAGCAGGTAGCGCTGCGGGCTCCAGAGCAACCAGGCGCAGACCAGTCCATTCACCAGCATTAATAAGGTAGGCAGCAGGGAGCCTTGGTAAAGCAGGCGCGTGCGCTCGACCGCCATCTCCATGGCGTAGTGTTTGCGGATAACCTGCGCCGGCGCCACCGAGGGGCCAGCCAGGTCAATGCTAAGGGTCATAGGCAGTGTTCTTATAATGGTGAGCCCGAAACGTGCACGGAGCATACACAAGCAAACGCCGGGGCCAAACTGCTCTACGTCATTAAAATATCGCAATAATTGGCCGCAAACCTTGGTCCCAGACGGTTTGAGTGAGACGGGGCGCGGGCTGTGGCCAATGACCGACCGGTCATCACCAGGCACTTATCAAAAACAGACCGGTGAAGTTTTCCATCGACCATCCGGCATTGGGATTTGCCCGACTCCCCCGGGCACCCTAGAATGCGCCGATGCGCGATGATCTCTCCCTTTTGCTGAACTCCCTCAACGATGCCCAACGCCAGGCTGTAGCAGCCCCCGTTGGCCGTCAGTTGGTCCTGGCCGGTGCTGGCTCCGGTAAAACCCGAGTGCTGGTGCACCGTATCGCCTGGTTGATCCAGGTCGAGAACGCCTCACCGCATTCCATCCTGTCGGTGACCTTCACCAACAAGGCCGCTGCCGAGATGCGTCATCGCATCGAGCAGTTGATGGGCATCAGCCCGGCCGGCATGTGGGTGGGCACCTTCCACGGCCTGGCGCACCGCCTGTTGCGGGCTCATTGGCAGGAAGCCGGGCTGAGCCAGACCTTCCAGATTCTCGACAGCGACGACCAGCAACGCCTGGTCAAGCGGGTAATCCGCGAGCTGGGCCTGGATGAACAACGCTGGCCGGTCCGTCAGGCCCAGTGGTTTATCAATGGCCAGAAAGATGAAGGCCTGCGCCCGCAACATATCCAGGCCAGCGGTGACCTGTTCCTGGCCACCATGCGCAGCATTTATGAAGCCTATGAAGTGGCCTGCCAACGCGCCGGCGTCATCGACTTCTCCGAACTGCTGCTGCGCGCCCTTGACCTGTGGCGCGACAACCCGGGCTTGCTGGCGCACTACCAGAAGCGCTTCCGCCACATCCTGGTGGACGAGTTCCAGGACACCAACGCCGTGCAGTACGCCTGGTTGCGCCTGCTGGCCAAGGGCGGCGACAGCCTGATGGTGGTGGGCGACGACGACCAGTCGATCTACGGCTGGCGCGGCGCGAAAATCGAGAACATCTACCAGTACAGCGACGACTTCCCGGACGCCGAAACCATTCGCCTGGAGCAGAACTATCGCTCCACCGCCGGGATCCTCAAGGCCGCCAACGCCTTGATCGCCAACAACACCGGGCGCCTGGGCAAAGAGCTGTGGACCGACGGCGGCGAAGGCGAGGCGATCAACCTCTACGCCGCCTTCAACGAGCACGATGAAGCGCGCTACGTGGTGGAAACCATCGAAAGCGCCCTGAAAACCGGCCTGGCCCGCAGCGATATCGCGATTCTTTACCGCTCCAACGCCCAATCGCGGGTGCTGGAAGAAGCCTTGCTGCGCGAACGCATTCCGTACCGCATCTATGGCGGCCAGCGCTTCTTCGAGCGTGCCGAAATCAAGAACGCCATGGCCTACCTGCGCTTGCTCGAAGGCCGTGGCAACGATGCGGCGCTGGAGCGGGTGATCAACATCCCGGCCCGTGGCATCGGCGAGAAGACCGTCGAAGCCATTCGTGACCACGCCCGCCACAGCGATGTGTCGATGTGGGAAGCGATGCGCCTGCTGATCGCCAACAAAGGCCTGACCGGCCGCGCCGCCGGCGCCCTGAGCGTGTTTGTCGAGCTGATCGAGAACCTGGCCGCCAAGTGCATGGAAATGCCCCTGCACCTGATGACCCAGACGGTGATCGAGCAGTCCGGTTTGATCGCGTACCACGAAGCGGAAAAAGGTGAGAAAGGCCAGGCACGGGTAGAAAACCTTGAGGAACTGGTCAGCGCCGCCCGCGCGTTCGAAAACACCGAAGAAGACGAAGACCTGACGCCATTGGCGGCATTCCTCGGCCACGCTTCTCTGGAAGCCGGCGACACCCAGGCTGACGAGCACGAAGACAGCATCCAGCTGATGACCTTGCACAGCGCCAAGGGCCTGGAATTTCCGTACGTGTTCCTGGTGGGCATGGAAGAAGGCCTGTTCCCCCACAAGATGAGCCTGGAAGAACCCGGCCGCCTTGAAGAAGAACGCCGCCTGGCCTATGTGGGCATCACCCGGGCCATGCAGAACCTGGTGATGACCTACGCCGAAACCCGACGCCTGTACGGCAGCGAGACCTACAACAAGGTATCGCGCTTCGTACGTGAGGTGCCCAAAGGCCTGATTCAGGAAGTGCGCCTGTCCAACAGCGTCAGCCGACCGTTCGGCGGCGGCCAGCAGCAGAACTCCAGCAGCATGTTTGCCGGCTCGGAAATCCCCGAGACGCCGTTCAGCCTTGGCCAGCAGGTCAAGCATGCGATCTTCGGCGAAGGCGTGATCCTCAACTTCGAAGGCGCCGGCGCCCAGGCCCGGGTGCAGGTGAACTTCGCCGAAGGCAGCAAGTGGCTGATGATGGGCTACGCCAAGCTCGAAGCAATCTGAAACAACTGTAGAAGATGAAGGATGTGGGTCCGCCCTTGTATTTGGCAGGGGTGGGGCCAATATCTGTAACAAGTCCTACAGACGATTCGGTATTGGCCCTACGCAAAAGCCCGAAACACTATGCCGCTAGCCACTGACATCACACCTGTGCAACATGGCGCGCGTGCAATCCACAAATGGGAATTCCCTTTATGAAACGTTTTCTTAGCATCGCCATGGCGTTGTGCATCGGCCTGACGATGAGCCTCGACGCCAACGCCAAGCGCTTCGGTGGCGGCAAATCCATGGGCTCGGCGCCGAGCCACCAGACCAGCCAAATGGCCCCATCCGGCGGCGGCATGGGCGGCGCAGCTGCGACCGCTGGTGCTGCCGGTGCCGCAGGCGCTGCTGCCAAGGCTGGCGGTGCTTCGCGCTGGTTGGGCCCTCTGGCCGGTATCGCGGCCGGCGGCCTGCTCGCCTCCATGTTCATGGGCGGCGGCTTCCAGGGCATGCAGATCTTCGACATCCTGATCATGGCGGTCATCGCCTTCCTGATCTTCCGCTTTATCGCCGCCCGTCGCCGCAAGCAACAGGAGCACATGGCTCCAGCCGGCGCGCCGATGCAGCGTGAAGTGTTCGAGCAAAAGCCAGCCCTGAACTCGATGTTTGGTGGTTCGGCCGCACCGGCTGCTGCTCGCCCGGTAATCAATGCGCCAGCCTGGTTCAACGAAGAGCGTTTCGTCGAAGCGGCCCGCAGCCACTTCCAGTCCCTGCAGCAACACTGGGACGCCAACGAAATGGACAAGATCGCCGAGTTCGTGACCCCGCAATTGCTGGAGTTCCTCAAGCGCGAACGTGCCGACCTGGGCGACGGCTTCCAGTCGACCTACATCGAAGACCTGAAAGTGCAGCTTGAAGGTGTGGACGACCGCGCCGACAAGACCATCGCCACCCTGACCTTCAGCGGCGTGTCGAAGACCTCGCGTTTCGACCAGGGCGAAGTGTTCAGCGAAAGCTGGAACATGGAACGCCCGCAAGGCGAAAACCAGCCTTGGCTGGTGGCCGGTATCCGCCAGAACGGCTGATCCCTGCACGCTTTGAGTGCGCTGTAACAAAAACCCCGGACTTGTCCGGGGTTTTCTATTTCACGGTTGCACTTATAGCGAGCTACTGTATAAAACGCCCCTATAAACCGCGCCATCTAGCAAGAGGATCCCGGCCGTGGAAGAAGTTATCGAACAATTGCGTGAAGCCAACGAACCGGTACCGGTTCCTCTGGAACTGCCTGACGAAGACCAACTGGTGGAAATCGAGGAACAACTGTTCATCGATATCCCGTTCGTCTTCCGTGAATTTCTGCTGACCGTCAGCGATGTGGTCTACGGCAGCCTGGAGCCGGTGACTGTCACCGACCCACAGTCCCACACCTACCTGCCGGACGTTGCCGCCAACGCCTGGGATGCCGGTGTTGACCGCAGCATGATCCCGATTTGCCAGGACGGCGACGACTACTACTGCGTCGAAGAAGACGGCACTGTGGTGCTGTGGTCCGGCGAAGAAGAACTCGTCACCGAAGAAACCTGGGAATCGGTGTGGCACTGGGCGCGGGACGTCTGGCTGGAAAGCTGAGACCTACTGTGTGCCGAGGGTGCTTGTTGTGGCGAG
>NZ_JACARE010000018.1:0-190363 GCF_013386765.1 Pseudomonas yamanorum | reverse complement strand
GCTCGCCACAAAGCCGGTCAGTGCTCCGGGGTATCCTTGTGGTTATCCAGGGTCTCCAGCAAGGCGACCTGCATCCGCGTATGCACGCGGATGAACCAGCGCCAGAGCACGGCGGCCACTGCGGCCGTCACCACGGCGATCAGCACCAGCAACTTGTTGGTCGGCAGGATACTGGCCGACAAGGCTGCCAATAGCAGGAAAATCACCAGCAGCGAAAGAATCGGGATCACTTCGGCGATCACCCGGCGTACACGCTGCGTGTGGCGCCCAGCCATTTCCGGCTTCACGCTCATCTCTGCCAGCAGCATCGACAACGCCTTGAGCTTGCGGTACGCCGCAATCAAAAACGGCAGCGACAGCAGCAACGCCCCGCCCCAGATCAACGCCTTCTGCCAGCTCGGATCACTGACCCAACCTTCCAGATAACTGCCAATACGCGCCGCGAAAAAACTGCCGGCAAAGAAGATCGCCACCACCAGCGCCAGGTTTACCCCCACCTGCAAAATGATCTTGCGGATCATCGACGCCAGCATCGCGCCCTCGCCCTGGGGCTGAATGCTGCGCAGCCATTCGCCATACATCCCGAACACCCGGCTCAAACGCTTGGGCATCACCGCCGCGATCTTCAGCGACAGCGGGTCTGCGCCACGAATCAGATACGGCGTGAGCAGCGTGGTGATCGCCGACACAGCCACCGCCACCGGATACAGGAAGTCACTGGTGACCTGCAACGTCATCCCCAGCGCAGCGATGATGAATGAAAATTCGCCAATCTGTGACAGGCCCATCCCCACCCGCAGCGAGGTACGGCCATCATTACCCGCGATAAACGCCCCAAGGCCGCAGGACAACATCTTGCCCAGCACCACCGCCACAGTAATCACCGCAATCGGCCAGGCGTATTGCAGGAGGATCTGCGGATCGATCATCAAGCCAATCGCCACAAAAAAGATCGCACTGAACATGTCGCGAACCGGTTCGATCAAGCGCTCAATTTTCAGTAATTGCCGGGATTCAGCCATGATCGCGCCTATCAGGAAAGCGCCCAGCACCATGCTGTATTCCAGCTTGACCACCAGCAGGCAGAAGCCGAAGCACAGGCCCAGCACGGTGATCAGCAGCATCTCGTTGCTTTCGAACTTGGCCACGTACTCCAGCAGGCGTGGCACCAGCAAAATCCCGATGACCAGCGCGACAATCATGAACAACGAGAGCTTGCCGACGGTGGAAAACACCTCGCCGGAGCTGACCGTGCCGCTGACGGCGATGCTCGACAGCAAGGCGATGATGCCGATGCCGAGGATGTCTTCGACGATCAGCACACCAAAAATCAGCTGGGCAAAACGCTGGTTTTTCATCTTCAGGTCATTGAGTGCCTTGACGATGATGGTGGTCGAGGAAATCGCGAGGATCGCGCCGAGGAACAGTGAATCCATGGTGTTCCAGTCGAACCAGCGCCCGATTTCGTAGCCGATCCAGATCATCAGGATGATCTCGAGGAACGCGGCAATAAACGCGGTGGCGCCGACTTTGAACAGCTTGCGCAGGCTGAACTCCAGGCCCAGGCAGAACATCAGGAAGATCACCCCCAGCTCGGCCAGGGTCTTGATGGTGTCTTCGTCGTGGATCAGGCCAAACGGTGGGGTGTGCGGGCCAATGATGAAGCCGGCGACGATATAACCCAACACCACCGGCTGCTTGAGCCGATGAAACAGGATCGTCACCACCCCGGCCACCAGCATGATCACGGCCAGGTCCTGGATAAAGCTGATGGCGTGCATGGCGAGGGGCTCCTTGAGGGGTACTGGCGCTTTTCCCATTTCCACGCATTCGCCCCGAAAGGTCGCAATGAACGGAAAGAAAAGTCTGCCTTGATCGTAAGAATTGCCCTTGAGGCGGGCTTTTGAAGGGTAACACCGCGACTTGCGACAGAAAGCCGGTGCAATATATGGAAACAGATCGCCACTGGCGTGACGGCAAGCCGAGGGCCAGCGTCCCGTTATGAATGGCTCTGCAAAGATTCCAGCACCCGCAGAGGTGCCTCCCCACCCAATGCCTACAACCCGTGAGTGTGCTATGGAACCCGGAAACACCCAGCTGTCGATGACAGTATTGATGACCCCTGACATGGCCAACTTCTCAGGCAATGTGCACGGCGGCACGCTGCTCAAGTACCTCGACGAAGTGGCCTACGCCTGCGCCAGCCGTTATGCCGGACGCTATGTGGTGACGTTGTCGGTGGACCAGGTGATTTTTCGCGAGCCGATCCATGTCGGCGAGCTGGTGACCTTCCTGGCCTCGGTCAACTACACCGGCAACACGTCGATGGAAGTGGGGATCAAGGTGGTCACCGAGAATATCCGCGAGCGTTCGGTGCGCCATACCAATAGCTGCTTCTTCACCATGGTCGCGGTGGATGACCAGCGCAAACCGGCCGCCGTGCCGCCGCTGCAACCGCAGAACAGCGAAGACAAGCGCCGGTTTGTGCAGGCTCAACAGCGCCGGCAGATTCGCCAGGAGCTGGAGAAGCGGTATCAGGAAATCAAGGCAGACGCGCCGTAAGTCCTACGCTGTAAACCCAATCAAACTGTAGGAGCTGGCTTGCCTGCGATGCAGACACCTCGGTGCTTCAGACAAGCCGAGTTGATCCCATCGCGGGCAAGCCCGCTCCCACATGGGTTCTGCGGTGTTATCAGTAGTGCCAGCAATCGTCAAATCGCGCACACACATCAAAGCGCTGGTCCAACTGGGCCATGCGCTCAATGTGGTGATTAAGGATGTCCAGCGCCACGCTCTTGTTGGTGTTCATGTAGTACCGCAGCATGTACTCGTCACTCGCAGTAATCATCTGGCGTACAGCGTTGTCCGTGGGCTGCAGCCACTGCTGCAACATGATGTCGTTGGTACTGCGCAAGCGCAGGCGGTACACATCGGTAAACATGCCCAGTGCCCGCGCCTGGCGCCCGGCAGCTTCGTCATGAAACAGCTTCAGGTTCTGCCGGTACTGGGTCCAGTATTCGTCCGGCAAGGTGACCGTGCCCATCGATGCCTTTCGCTTGGCAATCAGCGCGTCGATTTTTTCCGGCGAAAACATCGAACTGTCGGCCTTGGGCGGGTCCAGGGTTGTGATCGCCTGCGCGTTCTCCGCGAGGATCCGATCGATCAGCACCGTCCGCTGCGCCGTATCGGGCAACGGTTTGGCGAATATCGGACTTTGCCCCTGGCACACCGGGAAACCCGTATCAAACACCGGCTGCGGGATGCGCACGTCTTTGCCGTTAAATTGGGTCAGGCGCTGGAACAGCGTACTGCAACGGCCGCCCGCCATATCGAAGGTCACTTCATATTCCTCGCCCGCCTTGGGCGTGAAGCTGAAGGTCTTGCCGCAGATGTAGCTACCACCGTTGGTGTTGATCGCCAGCATGGTTTCCTTGCCGGGCGCCAGCTTGACCTCCAGCATGCCCCGGGCCTTGGCCGGCGGCGGCACGAGCATATCGGCCCGGCGCTTGGTGTCCACCACCAGGAAGTTGTTGAGCATGCCCGTGTTCTGGCCCGTGCAGTGTTGTGCGTCGTAGATATCGAGGGTGGTGTTCGACGTGTTGGAGATGAACCGTAGCTTCGCCGCGTCGGGCGCGCTGGCATCTGTGTAGGCGCCGTGGATACTGCATCCGCTGAGCAGAGATGCCAGAACCAGGGCAGCCAATGCCCGTGGCGAATGAAGCAGGGATAGCGACATGATCTTCCTTGATGAACGCAGAGGGCAAAAAGACGGCCGATGGTACCGGACGTCCTTTGCCTCGCTCAATCAGGAATATTCCTACAGCCCGATTGGCGTCGCCTCAAAGCGTACCCGCGGATGGGCAATCCGATCCTGTGCACGCACCAGTTCCAACTCGTAGCTGGCGCACGCCTGGGTTTCCAGCAGCACTTCGTGCACCGCCGCGGCCGTGAACTCAAAGGCCGCCACCAGGCTGTCGCCCAACAATACCCGCGCCAGGAACAGGCCCGACGTCAGGTCACCCACGCCCACTGGCTGGCGCGGGAACGCCAGCAGTGGCCGGCGCAGGTGCCAGCTGCCTTCGGCCGTCACCAGCAACATCTCGAAGCCGTCCGGCAGTTTTCCGGGGTAATCCAGGTGTTTGACCAACACCGCTTTCGGCCCACGGGCCAACAAGGCACGGGCCATGCCCAGGCAATCGAACAGCGACTGCGGCTTGCGCCCGGCAAAGCTGTCCAGCTCCAGCTGGTTGGGGCACAGGAAGTCAGCCATGGCTGCTGCTTCGTCCAGCAGGAAGTCACTGACCTCCTGGGGCACGATGCAGCCTTTTTCCGGATGGCCCATCACCGGGTCGCACAGGTACAGGGCCTTGGGGTTGATCGCCTTGATCCGCGCCACGCCGGTAAGAATCGCCCGGCCCTGGGCCGCGCTGCCCAGGTAGCCCGACAGCACCGCATCACAGTTGCCCAGCTCGCCGATCGCCGCAATGCCTTCCACCAACGCCGGAATTTGCTGCGGCGCCAACACTTCTCCCGCCCACTGGCCATACTGAGTGTGGTTGGAGAACTGCACGGTATTGAGCGGCCACACGTTCACCCCGACCCGTTGCATGGGGAACACGGCGGCGCTGTTTCCGGCGTGGCCAAAGACCACATGAGACTGGATCGCAAGCAGATGGGGCGTACGTTTCATGCAGGGGATTTCCGTAAAGCCGTTGAAATTCTGGCTGCGCAGTATGCGACTAAACGCGGCCTGTACGACAGACCGGAGACGCAGTTAAGCTGGCCGTACTTTGTTGGAGTTCATCGAATGCTGACCCTCGGAAATATCTTCGTGCTGATGCTGCTGGCGACCGGTGCCGCCTGGCTGTGGCACAACCACGGCCTGCGCGAGCGGGCGCTGGAAAGGGTCAAGCAGCATTGCGCCAAGCTCGATATCGAGCTGCTCGATGGCGCCGTGGCATTGAAGCGCATCGGGTTTGTGAAGGATGCCAGCGGTCGACGGCGCCTGGCGCGGATCTACAACTTTGAATTCACCGTGACCGGCGAAACGCGGCACCCGGGGACCATCACCCAGTTCGGCGCCCACAGCGCGCAAATCGAGCTGGCGCCCTACCCGTTCGAGATCAAGACCCCGCTGCCCAGCGCCGAGATCATCGAGCTAAGCCAGTGGCGCCAGGAACACGGGAGCAGCAAGACCCGTCACTGACGGCAATCGGCCAAGGCACGCTGCAATTGCGCAACATCCTGCGCCTCGCTGAAGATCAATTCGATACGCGAATCCCGCCGCCATTCGCTGGGCTGCCAAGCCAAGGCGGCGTTATCCACAACGTTGGCCGATACCCAGCCGTCCAGGCTGTGGATAACCAGTTTTGCCCGCCGCCACGCCAACGGCTCCAGCCATTGCTGCAGGCGCCGCCGGTCGAATTGTTGGCTCGGATGCCAGCGCCAGCCAATGCTCCAGCCGTCTTCCTGGCCCTGACTGAGGCAGATCGGCGATGTCGGATCCGTCCAGACGGCCGGCATTTGCCCTACACCTTTGGGCACCTCGAAGTTATCCACAGCCACCCTGGCTTGGGCGTTCAAACCCGGTAACTGCGCCAAGGGCAACTGAGCCTGCTGTGTCCAGTAGATCGGCCGCTCGGGTAGCTGTTCTTCAATCGCTACGCGCTGCGCGTCACTCAGGGTTTCATGCTTGTTCAATACCAGCAGCCCGGCGCTGGCCAACGCTTCAAGCTGAGCCCCTGGCAACGGCTTGCCCGCCGCCAACGCCTGGGCGTCCAGCACCAGCACGCACGGCTGCACCGCCAGCACCTGCTGCCAGGGCGCTTCCCGCAGTTGCTTGAGCAATTGAGCCGGGTGCCCCAAGCCGGACGGCTCGATAAACAGCCGGTCGGGCTTGGCCTTACGCAGCAGACGGCCCAGTCCTACCTGGAACGGCGCCCCATTGACGCAACACAGGCAGCCGCCCGCCACTTCACCGAGGGCAATACCGTCGTCATCACGGGTCAGCAGCGCTGCATCCAGGCCAATCTGCCCGAACTCATTGATCAACACCGCCCACCGCTCGTTGGCCGGGCGCTGGGCCAGCAGGTGCTTGATCAGGCTGGTCTTGCCGGCGCCCAGGGGCCCGGCAATCACGTGGGTGGGAATGTTCTGCAGCATGGTGGACATCATTCAGACCGTGTAGAGAGCTTTGATCCTACCCGGTTACGCCAACCAATCCAGCGTCAGAATCAACCGTCGTTGATCGGCTTGCAGCGGCGGCGAGCGGTGGATGAGGCCAAAGCCTTCGTTACCGTGCCATTTTTCGCCCTTGAGCAAGGCCACTTCGCCACAGTTGATTTGCTCGATGCGCTCTTGAGGCTCCGCGCTTGCCTGGCTGAGGTGCCGCCGCTCCATCACACCTTCGCGCAGCCACTGGCTGCCGATGCCGGCGTAGGTGGTGATCAGCCGCACCGGCACATGGTCCACGTGAAAGCGCGGGCACATGGCCTTGTCCAATAGCCGCAAACGCACGCCGATGCGCTTGGCACCCAGCAAACAGGCAAAGGCGCTGACCAGCCACGACACGTCGGCGATAAACCCTTCGTAGCCTTCAAGGTCGCGGCAACCCGAGGCGAAGTCCTGCAAGTTGGGCTCGGCGTCTTCAGTGTTCAGCTCAACCACCAGCGACTCGGCCAATGGTTCATTGAGCGCCACCAGCAACGCGCCGAACTCGGCGATGTGCAGCGGCAACTGGCGCTGCCACACCGCAAGGTTTACGCCGTCTTCAAGGATATCGGTGAGCACGGCCGGGGTTTCGCCGTGGATCTGGCGAATCACCGGGCGCAGTTTCAGAGTCGGTGCCAGCATCAGGCTGCCTCTTCGAACCAAGGGCCAAAGGGATCAGCCAACAAGCGCCAGCCTTCGACACCGGTGGCCATTTCATCGTCGGTCAGCAGGCAAGCGTCCAACTCGGCAGTCATCTGCGCGAAGTCGATGTTCTGCCCGATAAACACCAGCTCTTGCCGGCAATCGCCGGTGCTCGGCTGCCAGTTGCTCATGATCGCAGCGACACCCTCCTCATCCTGCGGCCACTGGGTTTTCGGCACGAAACGCCACCAGCGCCCGGCAAAGCCATGGCGCATCAAGCCGCCGGCCTGGGACCAGCTGCCAGCGTCCTGGTGTTTGCTGGCCAGCCAGAAAAAGCCCTTGGAGCGCAGCAGTTTTCCATTCACCCAAGGCCGGTCGATAAAGTCGAAGAACCGCTGTGGATGGAACGGGCGACGGGCGCGATAGGCGGTGGAGGCGATACCGTATTCCTCGGTTTCCGGCACATGTTCGCCCCGCAGCTCCTGCAACCAACCGGGCGCCTGGGAAGCGCGCTCGAAGTCGAAGCGGCCAGTGTTGAGGATCTTCGCCAGCGGCACTTCGCCCATGACCATCGGGATGATTTCCGCCTGGGCGTTCAGGCGTTCCAGGATCGCCATCAACTCCTGGCGCTCGCTGCTGCTGATCAGGTCGATCTTGCTGATCAGGATTACGTCGGCGAATTCGATCTGCTCGATCAACAGGTCGGTGATCGAGCGCTCGTCTTCTTCACCCAGGGTTTCGCCCCGGGACGCCAGGCTTTCAGCGGCCTGGTAGTCGAGCAGGAAGTTCATGCCGTCGACCACGGTGACCATGGTGTCGAGC
This sequence comes from Pseudomonas yamanorum, assembly GCF_013386765.1. Taxonomy (GTDB): domain Bacteria; phylum Pseudomonadota; class Gammaproteobacteria; order Pseudomonadales; family Pseudomonadaceae; genus Aquipseudomonas; species Aquipseudomonas yamanorum_A. The sequence goes on along the minus strand of NZ_JACARE010000018.1, from coordinate 182,689 downwards.
CGGGCGATGTCCGCCAGGCTCTGGCCTTCTTCATCGCGAAAGGTGAAGGTCTCGGCCACCGGCAGCGGTTCGGAAATGCCCGTGGATTCAATCAACAGGTAATCGAAGCGGCCTTCCTTGGCGAGCTTTGCGACTTCTTCCAGCAAGTCTTCGCGCAAGGTGCAGCAGATGCAGCCGTTGCTCATCTCCACCAGTTTTTCTTCGGAGCGGTTGAGGGTGACGTCGCGCTGGACCTCACTGCCATCGATGTTGATTTCGCTCATGTCGTTGACGATCACCGCCACCCGCAGGTTTTCGCGGTTGCGCAGGACGTAGTTGAGCAGCGTGCTTTTACCGGCGCCGAGGAATCCGGACAGCACAGTAACGGGGAGACGATTGGGCATCAGGTGTTCCTCATCAGGGTTGGCCGGTCAAATCGCCCGTTGATGGCGTTCGCGCAGCTCTTCACGTTCTTTGGCTTCGATACACAGGGTGGCCGTGGGGCGCAGCAACAGGCGCTTGAGGCCGATGGGCTCGCCGGTTTCGCGGCACCAGCCGTATTCGCCGCGGGCCAGGTGTTCCAGGGCTTCATCGATCTTGTCCAACAGCTTTTTTTCGCGCTCCAGCAGGCGCAGTTGCCATTGGCGCTGCTCTTCGGCGCTGCCAACATCGGCGGGGTCGCTGTTGGGTTCCTGTTCGCGCAGCACCATGAATTCAGCGTCGATGCGCACTTGCAGCTCATTGCGCTGGGCCAGCAACAGCTCGCGGAAGAAACCCTGCTGGGCCTCATTCATGTAGTCGGCGGACGGTTGGGCGAGAAGGTCTTGTTCGGTCATCGGAGGCGGTTCACGGGTCAGGCTGTTTTTTAATGTTATAGTATAACAATGCAAATAAGCCAATCCCCCTTGCTCAGAGTGACGAAGGGCGCAATGCTGGCAGCCGATTAACGCCCCGAGAGCCTCTATGAAATACCTGTTGTGCGGTGTGTTGCTGATGGTGACGGGCCAGGCCGGCGCCCAGGTGCCAAGCCTGCTGGCCAACTGCACGCGCAGCGCCAACCTGCTGGCGTGCGTCGACGCGCAGGGCAATGCCTACAGCGTCGCGACGGTGGGCAGCACTACGTATTTGCGGGGGTTCGAGGTGATCGGCAAACGCTATTGGGCACAGACCAGCAGCCGCTACGGGCAACTGACGTTCTTTACCGGGCTGGCGTCCGACGGTGAGGCGTGGGTGGGCTACACGCGGCGAGTGGGCTGGACCACCATCAACCGGTTTTCCAGTTCCGGTGGTGCCAGCGCCAAGTTCACCTGCAGCCGAATAACCGGCTGCTAGACCTGGCCGTTTTTCTGTTCCTGAACCCAGGCCATGTAGCTGTTCATCGGCGGGTTCTTCTGGAAGTAGTTTTTCAACCCTTCAAATAAACCGTCTGCCACCGCCTGTTGATGGCGCGCGGTGACCAGCCGCTGGGCGTCCTGGGTGTTGGAGATAAACCCGGTTTCCACCAGGATCGACGGCACGTCCGGCGACTTCAGTACCGCAAAGCCGGCCTGTTCCACACGTTTTTGATGCAGCGTGGTGATGCTTTGCAGGCTGCCCAGCACCGAGCTGCCCAGTTGCAGGCTGGAGGCGATGGTGGCGTTCATCGACATGTCGAGAATCACCCCGGCGAGCATCGGGTCCTTGTCCTTGAGATTGAGCAAGGTGGTGGCGCCCAACAGGTCGGCGCCGTTTTCCCGTTGTGCCATGAAGCGCGCGGTGGCGGACGTCGCACCACCTTCGGACAACGCATAGACAGAGGCGCCAGACGCCGTAAGCCGTGGCGCCGCATCGGCGTGTACCGAGATGAACATGTCGGCCTTGTGCTGGCGGGCGATATCCACGCGTTTACGCAGCGGCACGAAGAAGTCGTCGTTGCGCACCAGCTTCACATCGAAGCCCTTCTCGCGTTTCAAGCGCTTGGCCAGCAATTGGGCGATGGACAGCACCACGTCTTTTTCGCGCTGGCCTTTGGAGCCGATAGCACCCGGATCCTTGCCGCCATGGCCTGGGTCGACCACCACGATGATGTCGCGTTTCGGATGGGCCTTGTCCACTGGCGCCGCCAAGGGTGCAGGCGCGGCCGCGATTTGCTGAGGGGCATGGGTGGCGCTGGTCAGGTCCAGCACCAGGCGGTGGCCCTGGCCATCCTGCGGTGGCAGCAGAAAGCTGTTGAGCTGCATCGGCGCCTTCAAATCCAGCACGATCCGCGTATCACCCTGGCCAAAGTGCCCCGAGCGAATCGAGGTGATGCCGCTGTTGGTCAGGGCCAGCTGGCTGAAATCACCGGTCAGCTTCGCGCCGCTCAAATCGATGATCAACCGCTCCGGCGCGGTCAGGGTAAAGGTCTTGTATTGCACCGGGCCGCTGAGATCCAGCACCAGCCGCAGCTTGTTATCCGAGCGCCACAGCCGTGCATTGCGGATCTGCGCGGCAGACACGCCAAAGGGCAAGGTGAACACCGCGCTGGCCAGCAGCAGGTTGAGGAGTTGACGTCTGTGCATGACTTACACCGCAAATAAAGGAGCTTCCGTACTCGACATGACTGAATAAAAGACAGAGCAGAAAAAATTTCGTCGACTCAATAGTTATAATATAACATGTCTTTTTATTTCCAACGATGGACCTGCTCATGAACGCGCTGACTCTGCCCGATATCGCCGCGCAGGCTTCACGCCAAGCCTTGCCGCTGGATTGGGTGGGCATGTGCGGCATTGCCCTGCCCATTCAGATCGACGGCCAGCGCCTCAGCGCCAAGGCTGACGCGGGCGTCAGCCTGGACGATGGCGAGGCCCGTGGCATTCATATGTCGCGGCTTTACCTGGCGCTGGAAATGCTTGAACAGCAGCCGCTTTCGCCAGCACTGCTGCGCAGTGTATTGCAACGTTTTCTCGACAGTCATGAAGGTTTATCCACAAATGCCTACCTGCGGATTCATGCAGACTTGCTGCTGAAACGTCCCGCGTTGGTCAGCCCGTTAGCCGGCTGGAAAAGCTATCCCGTGAGCATCGAGGCGCGTCTGGAAAAACAGATGTTCCACGTGGAACTAAAAATTGACGTTACTTACTCTTCAACCTGCCCTTGCTCGGCTGCCCTCGCCAGGCAATTGATTCAGCAGCAATTTATCGAAGACTTCGGTAACACACCGTTGCAACACGAAGACGTGCTGACCTGGCTGGGCAGCGCCAACGGCATCGTCGCCACGCCCCACAGCCAGCGCAGCAGCGCGCTGTTGCAGGTCCGTCTTCAAGGCGATCAGCCCACACTGCCGCTGACGCAATTGATCGACGAAACCGAAGCCGCCCTCGGCACTGCCGTACAAACCGCCGTAAAGCGTGCAGACGAACAAGCCTTCGCCCTGGCCAACGGGCAGAACCTGATGTTCTGCGAAGACGCCGCCCGCCGCCTTAACCTCGCCTTGAAACGCTCGGATGCGGTCATTGCCTTCCACTTGAAAGTGATCCACGCCGAAAGCCTGCACGCGCACGATGCCGTAGCTGAAAGCCGCTGGACGAGACCTTCCGAATGATCACCTGCACCGCCTTGCGCTGGGGCGCCCCCGGCCAACCTCTCACCCCGGCTATAGATTTCACCCTGGAAAAAGGCAGCCTCACTGGCATCATCGGCGCCAATGGCACCGGCAAAAGCAGCTTGCTGAAAGTCATCGCCGGCCTGCAGAAGCCCTTGGCCGGGAAAGTGACGATTGATGTTCCACGCCGTGGTGGGCTGTCGTTTTTGCCCCAGCAACAGAACCTCGATCGCCAGTTTCCTATAAGCCTCGAAGAGTTGGTGGCGGCCGGCTTCTGGGGCAGCAAGCAAACCCCAGAACAACGCACCAAACGCCTGAGTGTCGTGCTCGAAGACTGGTGCCTCAGTGGCCTGGAGCATCGGCCGTTGATGGCGTTGTCGGGTGGCGAACTGCAACGCGCCCTGCTCGCACGCATGAGCCTGGCCGAGTCGCCGATATTGCTGCTGGACGAACCCCACGCCGCCCTCGACGAAGACGGTCAGGCGCTGTGCTGGAAACACATCCACGCCTGGCACGACGAAGGCCGCACCGTGGTCGTGGTGTGCCATGACCTCGGCTCCGTGCGCCAACACACCCAGCAAGTGGTGCAGATCAAAAGCAGTGGCTGCGTATTCGGTTCAAGCAAAGAACTGATCCGCCCACAGCCTCAGATGCAGGTGGCCTGATGCACTTTGCCGCCCACCTGTGGATGCCGTTTCTCGACTTCGTTTTCATGCGCCGCGCCCTCGTCGGCGGGTTGGTATTGGCATGCAGCACGGCGCCGCTGGGAGTGTTCCTGATCCTGCGGCGCATGAGCCTGATCGGTGACGCGGTGTCTCACGGCATCCTGCCCGGCGCCGCCCTGGGCTTCTGGTTTGCCGGCCTGAGCCTGCCCGCGCTGACCATCGGCGGCCTGGGCGCCGGCCTGAGCATGGCCGGCCTCGCTGCCTGGATCACCCGTCGCACGGGCCTTAAGGAAGACGCCAGCCTCGCCGCCATCTACCCGATTTCCCTGGCCAGCGGCGTGTTGATCCTCGGCCTCGCCGGGAAACGCCTCGACCTGCTGCACCTACTGTTCGGCTCGGCCCTGGCGGTCGACGGCCCGACCCTCACCGGCATGCTCTGGGTCTCGGGCTTCAGCCTGATCGCCATGGCGGTGATCTACAAACCGCTGCTGCTGGACACCCTCGACCCGCTGTTCCTGCAAACCGTCAGCCGCCTGGGCCCGCTGGCCCACGGCCTGTTTTTGACGCTGGTGGTGCTGAACCTGGTGATCGGCTTCCAGGCCATCGGCGCCCTGATGGTGGTCGGCTTGATGATGTTGCCGGCGATTGCTTCACGCTTCTGGAGCCGGCGCCTGCCGGTGTTGATCGCCATATCCGCGGTGCTGGGATGCCTGTCGGTGTGGCTTGGCTTGTTGCTGTCGTTCTACTACTCGCTGCCCAGCGGCCCGGCGATTGTGCTGGTGGCTGGCGGCTTGTACCTGCTGTCCGTGGTCTTCGGTCCGGTGCACGGCTTGCTGCGCCGCCCGCCTTTGCTTACATCCCAATGAGGTGTTTCCCGATGCGCGCTCTACTCGTGCTGTTCAGTGTGTTGCTGCCGCTGTCGTTCGCGACGGCCCAGGCTGCCGACAAGCTTCAGGTGGTTACCAGCTTCAGTATTCTTGACGACATGACCCACCAGGTCGGTGGCGATCATATCCAGATCAGCAACATGGTCGGCCCAGACGCCGACGCCCATACCTACGAACCAACGCCGGACGACGCCAAGGCGCTGCTCAAGGCCCGGGTGATCATCAAAAATGGTCTGGGCTTCGAGCCGTGGCTGGATCGACTGGTCACCAGCACCGAGACCAAGGCGACTGTGGTCACCGCCAGTAAAGGCGTGTTGTCCCACACCATGGAAGAGGACGGCGAGACCATCCCCGACCCGCACGCCTGGCACAACCTGGCCAACACCGTTATCTACGTGAACAACATCACCAAGGCGCTGATCGCTGCCGACCCGGCCAACAAGGCGGACTACGAGCACAACAGCCAGGTGTACCTGAAAGAAATCTACCGCCTGCTGGCTGAAGCCAAGGCCAAGTTCGGCGCACTGCCACCGGGCAACCGCCGCATCGTGACCTCCCATGACGCCTTCGGTTACCTGGGCCAGGCCTACGGTATCGAGTTCCTGTCGCCTCAAGGCCTGTCCACCGAACGTGAACCGTCTGCCGCCGAAGTCGCCACGCTGATCACCCAGATCCGCAAGGACAAGGTCAAGGCGGTGTTCATGGAAAACATCAAGGATTCGCGCCTGCTCAAGCAGATCGCTGACGAAAGCGGCGCGCAAATCGGCGGCACGCTGTACTCGGACGCCCTGGCCGCAGAAGGCCCGGCAAGCACCTTTACCGGCCTGTTCGAATACAACCTCAACACTCTGTGCGCGGCCTTGAGCAAGCCATGACCCTGAGCATGCTCGACCTGGAAGGGGCTGCCGTCGGCAGCCGCTTTCCACTCGACCGCGTGCTCGACGCCCTGCCGTGGAACAGTGATGGCCTGATTGCCGCCATCGCCCAGCAACACGGCAGCGGCGAAGTGTTGATGCTGGCCTGGATGAACCGCCGGGCCCTCGACGAAACCCTGGCCACCGGGCAGGTCTGCTACTGGTCCCGCTCGCGCCAGCAACTGTGGCGCAAGGGCGAAAGCTCCGGCCACTGGCAACAGCTGGTGGAGGCGCGCCTGGATTGCGACGGCGACGCCGTGTTGCTGATCGTCGACCAGCAAGGACCGGCCTGTCACACGGGCCGGCCCACCTGTTTCTACAACGCCATCGAAGGCGGCCACGTACACATCATCACCGCGCCCCTCAAGGAGCCAGACCCATGATCCGCAAAAACCCTTCCGGCGATCTGCCCGTGATTGCCGAATCGGCCTACGTCGACAAAACCGCGATCATCTGCGGCAAGGTGATCATCGGCGAAAACGTATTTGTCGGCCCTTACGCGGTGATCCGCGCCGACGAAGTCGACGCCAACGGCGACATGGACCCGATCACCATCGGCGCCAATTCGAATATCCAGGACGGCGTAGTCATCCACTCAAAATCCGGCGCCGCCGTGACCATTGGCGAGTTCACCTCCATCGCCCATCGCTCCATCGTCCACGGCCCTTGCACCGTCGGTAACCGGGTATTCATCGGCTTCAACAGCGTGCTGTTCAACTGCGTCGTCGGCGACGGCTGCGTGGTGCGCCACAACTCCGTAGTCGACGGCCGCGACTTGCCCGATGCGTTCTACGTGCCCTCCACCACCCGGATCGGCCCCAACACCGACTTGTCCCAATTCCCGCCGGTGAGTGTCAGCGCTTCGGAGTTTTCCGAAGACGTGGCGCGCACCAATGTCGACCTGGTACTGGGTTACAAAGCCCTGCAAAACGAGTTCTGACCATGAGCCGCCTGCTGATCCGCAACGCCCGCCTGGTAAACGAAGGCCAGACATTCGAGGCCGACCTGCTGGTCGCCAATGGCCGTATCGAGAAGATCGCCAGCAGCATCGACAACGCCAATGCCGCGGTGGAAATCGATGCCCAAGGCCAGTGGCTGCTGCCGGGGATGATCGACGACCAGGTGCACTTCCGTGAACCCGGAGCGCCGGACAAAGGCAGTTTCTACAGCGAGTCCCGCGCGGCGGTGGCCGGTGGCATCACCAGTTTCATGGACATGCCCAACACCAGCCCGGCGACCCTGAACCTGGAAGCCCTGGCTGACAAGAAGCGCCGCGCGGCGCTGCATTCGGTGGCCAACTATGGTTTTCACTTCGGGGTGAGCAACGACAACCTCGACACCGTGGCCGCACTGGACCCGCGGGAAGTCGCCGGCGTCAAAGTATTCATGGGCGCCTCCACCGGCAATATGCTGGTGGATGATCCGAAGATTCTCGAGCGTCTGTTCGCTGAAGTACCGACCATTCTCCTGGCCCACTGCGAGCACACGCCCAGCATCCAGGCCAATGAACAACGGATGCGCGAGCGCTTCGGCGAGCACATACCGGCCGTGGCTCATCCACTGATTCGCGACGCCGAGGCGTGCTATCGCTCATCGTCTTTGGCGGTGGAACTGGCCAAGCGGCATGGCACGCGCCTGCATGTGCTGCACATCACCAGCGCACGCGAGCTGGTGCTGTTCGAAGACAAACCCCTGGCGGAAAAACGCATCACGGCGGAAGTCTGCCTGCATCACTTGTTGTTCGATGACCGCGACTACACGCGCCTGGGCCACCAGATCAAATGCAACCCGGCGATCAAGACACGCGCCGACCGCAACGCCCTGCGCCTGGCGTTGTTGAGTGATCGTCTGGATGTGATCGGCAGTGATCATGCGCCCCACACCTGGGCGCAAAAACAGCTGCCGTATCGCGAAGCGCCGTCAGGCTTGCCGCTGGTGCAACACGCCCTGCCGGCGCTGCTGGAATTGGTGGCCGACGGGCTGCTGCCGCTGACCACGCTGGTGGCAAAAACCAGCCATCGCGTCGCGGACTTGTTTGCAATCCCTGATCGAGGCTATCTGCGGGAAGGTTATTGGGCCGACCTGGTGCTGATCCAGCCCGAGCCCCACGGCAAGCCCGTCAGCGGCCAGCCGATCCTGGCGCGCTGCGGCTGGACGCCCTTTGCCGAACGCAGCTTCCGGCACAGCGTCAGCACCACGCTGGTCTCCGGCCACGTGGCCTGGCACGACGGGCGCGTGCATGACAGCTGCCAGGGTTTGCCGCTGCATTTTCAGCGCTGAAGAGAGTCCGGAACTGGCAACCCAATCAACTGTGGGAGCTGGCTTGCCTGCGATGCGAGCGACTCGGTTTTTCAGTGAGACCGAGGTGATGCAATCGCAGGCAAGCCTGCTCCCACACTTGGGTGCGGTGGTTCTTAAGCGCGGGGTTTGACGGTACCGCAGTTGCTGCCCAGCCACTGCGCGTGGGTGTCCAGGCTGCCCTTCTGCTGCACGCCGGTGGCGTTGAAGGTGCCGTTAACCGTGGTGGTGAATTCCTGCTGGCTCTGAAACGTTGCCACGCCAGTGCCCTGGGCTTTCGGGCAGCTGAAGCGGAATTTCCACTGGTTGCCGGTCTTGTCCGTCACTTCCTGCTTGCAGCCCGATTGGGGGTCGGTCAGCGGGATGGAATCGGACGCCACCTGGGCTTGTGTCAGGCACACCTGCACGCCTTTGCCAGCCATGGTGATGCCTTGTTTCTCGAGCATGGCGCGCTGTTCCGGGGTCATCTGTTGCTTGAGCTGACCGAGGATCAGCGACAAGTCCGGCAGGTCCTGGTTATCGACCTTCATGTTGCTGGTGGTCAATTCCCACAAACCCGGCGCCAGCATCTGCGCTTGCGCCGCCACGGGCAGCGTTAAACCAACAACCATGGCCAAACCAAGCAGACGAGCATTCATCGGGTAACTCCTGGGTAATTGTCGGCGTTAGACGCCGCAAAAACGCCAGTGTTGCACAGCAAATAAAATAGCGACATTCGGGGCCGAACATGGTCTGTTAGGCACTTGTCTGTCAGGAGTACCGTTGTCCATGGATTTCTTTGGCCCGCACCTGCTCGCCTATTTCATTGCCACGCTGCATTTTCTGGGCACCCTTGCCGCCATCCACGCGGTGCTGACCGTCAGGACCGCCCAAGGCTCGATTGCCTGGGCCTTGTCGCTGATGTTCATTCCTTACCTGACGCTGATTCCCTACCTGATCTTCGGCCGCAGCACCTTCGACGCCTACATTCAGGCGCGACGCCAGGCCAACCAGGAAATGCACAAGGCGATCACCGAGCTGAACTGGCGCCCGTGGGTCGAAGAAGCGCTGGCCGCGCGCAACTCCCAGGCCTACGCGTCGCTGCGGGCCATGCCAAAACTGGGGCGCATGCCGTGCCTGGCGAACAATCAGGTGCGCTTGTTGATCAATGGCGAGGCCACGTTCGGCGCGATTTTCGAGGCGATCCGGTCGGCAAAGACCGCCGTACTGTTCCAGTTTTTCATCATTCATGACGACGAACTCGGCCGCCAACTGCACACCTTGCTCAAGGAAAAAGCCGCCGAAGGCGTGTCGATTTTCGTGCTGTACGACCGCATCGGCAGCCACGCCCTGCCCCATCGTTATGTGCAGTCGCTGCGGGACGCCGGGGTGCAGGTCAAGGCCTTCGCCACCCGCAGCGGCTGGCTCAACCGCTTCCAGGTCAACTTCCGCAACCACCGCAAGATAGTGGTGGTCGATGGCATCACCGGGTTTGTCGGCGGGCATAACGTCGGCGATGAATACCTGGGCAAGAAACCGCCCCTGGCGCCGTGGCGTGACACCCATGTGCAGGTCAGCGGCCCGGTGGTGGCGTGCTTGCAGGAGTCGTTTGCCGAGGATTGGTTCTGGGCTGCGCGGGAGTTGCCGCCGCTGCTGCTGCCGGATACCTACCCGGATGACGGCGTGCTCTGCCAATTGCTGGCCAGCGGGCCGGCGGATCCTTATGAAACCTGTTCGCTGTTTTTCGTCGAGGCGATTCATGCGGCGACCGAGCGGGTGTGGATCACCAGCCCGTATTTCATTCCCGATGAGGCGGTGTTTTCTGCCCTGAGGCTGGCGGTGTTGCGCGGCGTCGATGTGCGCCTGTTGCTGCCGTCGCGGCCCGATCACCGCATCGTCTATGCCGCTTCCAGCCTGTATGCGATCGAAGCGGTGCGCGCCGGGGTTCGGGTCTTCCGCTACACGCCCGGGTTCCTGCATCAGAAAGTGGTGTTGGTAGACAGCGAAATCAGCGCCATCGGCAGTGCGAACCTGGATAACCGTTCGTTCCGGCTGAATTTCGAAGTGATGTTGCTGACGGTGGATGACACCTTCGCCAGCCAGGTGGAGCGCATGCTGCTGGACGATTTCGCCCTGGCCCATGAAATCAGCCAGGAAGAAAACCGCCAGACCCACCGCCTGCAACAGCTTGGCATGCGGGTCGCACGGCTTATCTCTCCAATCCTGTAGGAGCGAGCTTGCTCGCGAAAAACGTTAACGATGACGCGTTTATTCTGGATAAACGCGGCGCCCTCCGGTTTTTCGCGAGCAAGCTCGCTCCTACAGGCACAGAGGTTTACTGGTACAAGTCATCCCGTGTCCACGGCAGCTCATGGCTACCATCGGCATGGGGTTTCACCGCCAGAATCTGATGCAGGTTGATCCAGCCCCGGGCAAACGCATAGGCACAGCCAGCCAGGTACAGCCGCCAGATGCGCAAGGCCTGCTCCGGCACCATCTTGCCCGCCGCCTCCAGGTTGTCTTCCAGGCGCTCGCTCCAGTGATCCAGCGTGCGCGCGTAATGCAGGCGCAGGCTTTCGACGTCGACCACTTCCAGCCCCACTTCGCTGATCTCGGCGGTCATCATCGCCAGGTGCGGCAACTCGCCATTGGGAAACACATAACGCTCGATAAAGTCCCCGGCGCCACGGCCCACCGGCCGGCCATCGGTATGCTTGGCGGTAATGCCGTGGTTCATCACCAGGCCGCCCTCACGCACCGCGCCGTTTAGAATCTTGCAGTACTCCGCCAGGTTGGCGTGGCCCACATGTTCAAACATGCCCACGCTCACCACCTTGTCGAAGCGGCCATCCTGGGGCAAATCGCGGTAGTCCAGCAGCGTCAGTTCGACCTGGTCTTCCAGGCCTTCGGCTTTCACCCGCTCTTGAGCCAGCTCAAGCTGTTCCTTGCTCAGGGTGATGCCGAACACCTTGACCCCGAATTCCCGCGCGGCATACCGCGCCAGGCCGCCCCAACCGCAGCCCACGTCGAGCAAATACTCCCCCGGCTGCAGCCGCAATTTGCGGCACAGGTGGCGAAATTTGTCTTGTTGGGCCTGGTCGAGGGATTCGCTGCCGGTCTCGAAATACCCGCAGGAATAGGCCATGTCGCGGTCCAGCCAGAGCTGGTAGAACTCGTTGGACAGGTCGTAATGGTAGGAAATAGCGGCTGCGTCAGTTGCCTTGTCGTGGATCGAGCGCACCGGACGAGTGTCCTCGTCGTCATCCACCAGGGCATGACTCAACTCGTCAACCACCCTGATCACTTCGGAAATGGAGCCTTCCAGCTCCAGTTTGCCCTCGACGAAGGCTTCGCCCAGTGAATTGAGCGTCGGATGGCTAAGCGTTGAAACCATCATGGGGTCCTTGACCACAATGGTGACACTGGGATCCGGGCCCAGGTTGAATTCATGGCCGTCCCAGAGTCGAAGACGCAGCGGTAGCTTGAGATTCTGTAAGGCCGGTGGAAGTTGCGCGAGCATGAGTAGTCCCCCCTTGTTTCAGACGTCTGAAATGAGGGTAGACCATCCACGGAAAAATTAGCAGGCTATCGAAACGATAGCCCTTTTCTATGGTGCCCGCCGCTGGAGCAAGCCGTCCTGGATCCACTGTTTCAGCCAGGTAACCGCCTGCAATGGCGCGCCCTCCTGATAAGTGACTGCCAGCTCGGCACACAGTTCGGAAAAATTCCAGCCGGTGGTGGCCATGCCCGCCAGCGCGCTGGCTTCAGCCGGTTCCAGGCTGCGGTATTGGCAGACATTCTGGTGGCGCCACACCAGGCACACCTGCTTCAACGGCAAGGCCTCGCTGCCAGGGAAGTCCCACTCGCCCTTGCTGGCGCGCCAGATGCCCAGGCTGTTGAAATCACACAGCACCTGCTGCACCGAGGGCGCCAACTGGACCTGCAACCCTGGCCAGTCTTCCGGCGGCAGTGTTGCCATGTCTTGCACGGTCAGCGGCTCGCCTTGCGGCGCGTCAAAGGCCAGGGTGAATGCCCATTCCAGCCGTGCCAGCTCGGCCAGCGGTGCACCCTGCTCGGGAAAATGCTCGAGGATAAACCCCGGGAAACGCTCGCCAAACCAGCGCAGGCTGTAATGAGCCGAGGGATAACGGCGGGTATAGGCCGAACCCATCTGCGCAAACTCATCGTCCCCCAGCCAGTACCACACGGCGCTGAAGTCATCGCGCAGTACTTCCAGCAGCCGCGCGTGATAGGCGTTGTGGTAAATCGCCAGGCCCGTCTCGACATCCAGGGTCGGGCCACCGATCAGGGTGGCGCTGAAGCCTTTCTCGGCCGTGAACGTCGGCGCCAGCAAATGCTGCTCGAACGCCAATTGCCAGTCGATCAGGCGCATAACGCCCTCCTGTCCAATGCGCTGGCGCCCAGTTCGCGGGCTTTGGCCAGTTCGTCGAGCAGCTCCTGGAACGGCGGGAAATGATCATCGCGCTCCAGCAGCGTCGAGACCGGCCCAAGGTGTTCCAGCGTCTGCTGATACAGCGCCCACACCGGATCACAAACCGGGTGGTCATGGGTGTCGATCACGTAGTCGCCGTAATCCATGTGCCCGGCCAGGTGCAATTGGCGGATGCTTTCGGGCGGCAGGTTGCGGATAAATTCCCAGGCATCGAACCCGTGATTGCGTGAGCTGACGTAGACGTTATTCACGTCCAGCAACAGCTGGCAGCCGGTGAGATGAGTCAGGGCGTTGAGAAACTCCCACTCGGTAAACTCGTCCGCCTTGGAGCGCACATAGCTGGAGACGTTTTCCAGCACGAAAGGACGCTGCAACACGTCCTGCACCTGCCGTACGCGACCGGCAACGTGGTACAGGCTTTCTTCGGTATAAGGCAGTGGCAGCAGGTCATGCAGCTGGTGCGCGTTGCCGCGGCTCCAGCACAGGTGATCGGAAATCCACGCCGGCTGGATGCGCTCGGCGAGCTGCTTGAGTTGTTTCAGGTAATCGATATCGAGGGCATGGGGCCCGCCGATGGACAGGGACACACCATGCATCACCAGGGGATAACGCTCGGCTATCGCATCCAGGTAGTACAAGGCCTTGCCGCCCTGGACCAGATAATTCTCGGAGATCACTTCGAACCAATCCACGGCCGGCGATTGTTCAAGGATCTGCTGGTAGTACTCGCTGCGTAAACCCAGGCCGTAACCCAGGCTCGGAAGGGAGGCGGACATAAAACACTCCTGGGGAAAGTGTCCGCAGCGGCGGGGGCCCCGCTGCGGTTGCACTCGGTGGTCGGTTACTCGCCGACTTTGCCGCCTTTCTGGTCGCACATGGCTTTGCTCATCGACAAGAAGCCCTGGCCTTTGCAAGAACCCATGCCTTTGCAAGCGTGGTCTTTGGTCTTGCAGTCGTTCTGGCCTTTGCAGGCGTTGACGCCATAGCAATGGATCGGCGCGTCTGCTGCCTGCACCTGGGTAGCAACACCAGCAAACATGCCGGCAGCAGCGAAAGCGAGGGCGGCACCAGCAGCAGCGGATTTGATGTTCATTGTGTATTCCTCATGATCGATTGTGGAGTCGGTCTGAACGGATTGTTCAGTCTCGACATAGCACTAGAGTGAGGTCCCCCCATGGCGTTACAGCGAGGCTGAAAAAATTTTAAAATTTATTCGTCGAGCTTCAACAGCGGCTCCTGAAAGCGCAACAAACGCCCCGCATTCCCCAGCACCAGCAGCGTGCTGAGGTTGTGCAACACCGCCGCAATCATGGCGCCCGCCGCGCCCAGCCAGCCGAATGCGGCGAACACCACGATGGCCAGCGTCCAGCCCAGGCCGATGATCACGTTGACCTGCAACGTGTGCCGGCATTGGCGACTCAAGCGCACGCAGGTGCCCAGGCGCCGCAGGTCGCTGCCGATCAGCACCACGTCCGCCGACGCCAGGGCGATATCCGCCCCGCCCGCGCCCATCGCCACGCCGACCACACCGGCCTTGAGCGCCAGGGAATCGTTGATCCCGTCACCCACCACCATGGGCCGGAAGCCGCTGCCGATTTCGCCCAATACGCGGTTGAGTTTGTCTTCCGGCAAGGCCTGGGCCTCGACGTCACTGATGCCCACTTCCAGTGCCAGGCTGTCGGCCACGCTTTGGCGGTCGCCGGTCAGCAGCAGTTGGCGACCGAGACCCAATTCACGCAGCTCCTTCATCGCCTGGCGGGCTTCAGGTTTCACGCTGTCCGCCAGCAGCAACCAGGCGAGGAATTGTCCGTTCAACGCCAACCCGGCAATCGGGCCATCATGAGTGGGAACTGCCGTGGTCGCGATGCCGAGTTGCTCAAACAATTCCGGCCGGCCAAGGGCAGCTTCGCCCTGCGCCGTCTTCGCCACCACACCGAGGCCCTGACGCTCACGAATATCCGACAGCACCAGCATTTGCTCCTGAGTCGCCAACCCCGCCAACGCCCGGCTGACCGGATGGCTGCTGGCCGAGCCGAGGCTGGCCGCCAGATTCAGCAACACCTGCCGATCCGGCTCGCGGGTGTCGATGGACTGCAAACGCAGGGTGCCAAACGTCAGGGTGCCGGTCTTGTCGACCACCAGTGACGTCAGGTCCGCCAACTCTTCAAGAAACGCCGAGCTGCGAATCAGAATCCCATGACGAGCTGCGACGGCAATTCCCGCAATCGCCGTGGCCGGTGCCGACAACACCAGCGCACACGGGCACGCCGCCACCAGCACCGCAAGCATCGCCTGGGCGTCATTGGTGACAAACCAGGTGACCGCCGCCAGCAACAACACCAGCACCATGTAGCTACCGGCGTAGCGCTCCAGCAGCCGGGTGATCGGCGGCTTGGAGCGTTCGGCGCTCTGCATCAGGGCGATGACTTTGCCCAGGGTCGACTCATTGCCGGTGCGGGTCACTTCAAGGCGCAGCAAGCCGTCGAGGTTGATCGCGCCGCCAAACACCTGCACGCCCACACTCGCCTCCAGCGGCACCGATTCGCCCGTGATCGGCGCGGTGTCGAGGCTGGCCTGGCCCGACAGCACCACGCCGTCAGCAGGCACCCGGTCACCGGCGCGCACTTCGACGATATCGCCGGTCTTCAGGATGCCGTTGTCGACTTCCAGAATCGTCCCGTCCACCTGCACCAGGCGCGCGTGGCTGCGGGTCAGTTTGCCCAGGGCATGAATCGCTTCCTGGGAACCGATGACGCTGCGCTCTTCCAGCACATGGCCGAAGATCATGATGATCGGCAGCAGCGCCGCGGTCAGCAGGTCACCGGTGGCCCAGGCGCCGAGCATCGCCAGGGCGATCAGTTGGTCGGTGATGCCATGCAGGCTCGGATAACGCAGGCTGTACCAGGCCGAGCGCATCACGGGCACAGCCACCAGCAACGAGGCAACGCCCAGCAGCAATTGGCTGACGCCGGTCTGGTCCGGCGCCAGCCAGCGCCATACCAGGCCCAGGCTGAGCAGGCCCAAGGCGAGCATCGCCAAGGTCAGTTGCCGCGCGGCGCTGCGTTGTTCGGCCGATGAGAGCATCGGGGCGGCGTGGGCAGTCATTGTTCGGCTCCCTGAATGATCAGGCGGGAATCGTCTTTAGGGTCCACCGTGGTCACGGAACCGGCCTGGCCGAGAATCTTCGGCAGGCGTTCGCGGTACAGGCGCAGCAACAGGCCTGGGTCCTTGACCTGTGCCAGGCTGGCGACGGTGGCGGTTTGCGCCCGGGCGTTGGACAGGCGCTCGCTGGCCTGGGCGTGGGCCACCTGCACGGCGCGGTCGGCGTCCTGATTGGCGGTCTGGGTGAGTTTTTCCGCGTCTGTGCGGGCATTGGCCACGGCCTTGTCGGCTTGCTGGCTGGCAGTCAGCACCGCGTTAAAAGCGTTAACTGCCGGGCCCGGCAGACTCGATTGCACATCGACCCGGGTGACTTCGATGCCCAGGCCAAGACCGGTGGACGCAAGGTCAGCCAGGCGTTGATTGATGCCTCGCACCAGATCACCGCGCAGCCGCTCGCGACGTTCGGCCGCCTGGTTGTCGGCGCCGATCAGCTCGGGGCGCGCCACCAGGATGGTGTCCAGATCCCGCGCGGCGGTCAGCACCACGGCGCTGCGGGTGACCAGCCGATCCAGCGCCGGCAGCACGTGATCGCCCTGCAACACAAAAGCGTAAGGCTCGGTGACCTTATAGAAGACCCGCACATCCAGCTGCACCACGCCGGCATCGCCGGTCAGCAGGTAACCGGAGCCGGCCAGGGCGTCGCTCAGGGGCGTAGCAAAACTGGCCACGCGGTCGGCTTGCGTGGCCGCATCGGAACGCAGCAGGTTTTCCACCCGGCGCTCGATCACCCGGTCCGCTGCAGGCAACAGCACCACTTGTTCAAACGGGCGCGGCCAGGCCAGCAGCAGCCCGGCATTCTGAATCCGGTCCAGCGCGCCGAAGTGCAGCACCACGGCGCGGTTCTGCGGGTCGATCTGCCGTACGTTGGAAAACGCCCACGCCAACGCGGCCAATACCGTCACCGCATACAGCGCCAGGAACGTCAGCCGTCCAGCCTGGATCCACGGGCTGTCGAGGCTTTCCCGCTCACTCATGGCTGGACATCCTTCGGCCCGTCCACCAGTGCGCGGAACGGTGCAGCGTCGGTGCGCAGGATAATTTTGGTGCCCGGCGTAACCACGGTGCCGAGGGTGTCGAGGGAGCGCAGCAGGTTATACAGCTGCGGGTTGCCGGCGTAGGCACGGCCATAAATCTGTGCGGCTTCCACCCGGGATTGCGCTTCGATATCAGCGGCTTTCACCGTGGCGTCCGCCTGGACGATCCGCGCATCACGCTCGGCGGCAGAGCGAATCTGCGCCGCTTCACGCTTGCCCACCGCGGTGCGTTCGGTGGCGATGGTCTCGCGTTCGGCGCGCATGCGGTCGACGGTGGCGGCCAGTGTCACCGAGGGCAAGGTCAGCCGCTCAACGCCAACCTGCACCACGCGCACGCCATAGGTGGTGAGCAATTGTTGATCAATCTGCTGGCGCAACTGCGCTTCAAAATCGGCGATGCGCACCTGGCTGGCATCGGTGTTCACCAGGTTGGCCAGGTCGAAACTGGCGGCGGTGGTTTCCAGCGCCGAACCGACGAAGGTGCGAATCTGCCGCGCCGCTTCATCCGGCTGGTTCTGCACCGCACGCATAAAACGCTGCACATTGTCGGGGTCGCCCTGCACCTGCCAGGCCACGTAGGCCTGCACGATGATCCGCAGGCCATCGCGGGTGCCCACATCCTGCAAACCGCTGGAAGTGGTGCGCAGGCGCAGGTCTACCGGAATCGCCGCTTCAAACGGCGCCGGCCAGCGCCAGCCCAGGCCCGGCTCCAGCAGCACCCGCGACGGGTTGCCGAAGCGGGTAATCACCGTGGCTTCGCCGGAACGCACCTGCACCAGGCTCGCCGCAGCCACGGCAAACAGCACCAGCAACACCGCCCAGCCCATGCGCCGCCAAGGGAACGGGCCGGCTTCCTGTTCATCGCCGTGATGGTGATGATGATGGCCGTGGTGGTGACCATGGCCTGCGTGATCGTGAGAATGAGCGCTCAACAGATGAACTCCTTATTGAACGGCTTTACGCGGCACCGCAGGGTCGGCCGGTAAGGTAAAGGAACGCAGATCGATGGTCGGTGCGCCACTGGCGCCCAGGCGATGATCAAGAATGAGTAATTTGGCGTGGGCCAGGCCCAGGCTCAGTTGGCTCAGGTACTGCTCCAGCACGAAGGCCTGGCCAGCTTGTTGATAGGCCTTTTGTTCGGCGCTGAAACGCAGGTCCGCCGCCTGGGCGCCGGCACTGACCTCATGGGCCGTGGCCTGGGCCTGGTCGCGGGCGGTGCTGGCTTGCAGCAACGCCTGGTTGGTCTGCTCGCTGGCGGCGCCGCGCTCCCGGGAGATCAGCGCCTGGGCGCCAATCTGCGCCGCTTGCACCGCGTGGTAGGCGTTGGCCGCACCGGAGGGCGGGTGAATGGCTTCCACCACGGTGGCGAGGATTTCCACGCCGCTGTCGAGTTTCTTCAGGTCCGCCTGCACCGCCAGGCCAATTTCATCGGCGAGGCTGTTGCGTTGTTCGCCGAGTAATTCGTCGAGGGTTCGCGAGGCAAATTCGTGGACGAGGATACGGCTGGCGGTGCTGCGAATCAGCGTGGGCACATCGGCGCTGTTATAGGTGGCGGCGAGTGCCGCCTGGTCGCTCAGGCCGATGCGGTACACGAAGCGCACATCCATATTGACGATCTGGAAGCTTTGCTTGTCGCCGCTGCTGCTGGCGATCACCTGGGATTTGTCATTCACATGGCTGGCGTCCCACAGGCGGTTGGCGATCAACGGCGCCGGGCCTTCGGCGGGTGCGACGTCGGTGGTCGCCGCTTCGCCAACGCTGGTGGCCAGTTCATGGACCACACCGTTTTCCACGTTCAGCACCCGGCCCAGCGGCCACGGCAAACCGGCATGCAGGCCAGGCCCGAAGACCTCCACCGGCTTGCCAAAGCGTTCATAAATCCCACGGCTTTGCAGAGCGACTTCATGCACGCCGGTCAGCATCCAGCCTACGGCCAGCACCACCACCAGCACCGGCAGGAACGCCCGGCGCATGTAGGTAAAGGCCCAGATCTGCCGCAGGTCGATGCCGAAACGGTTGTGCAGTTCGTGCTGCAGGGCGAGCAACGGTTGCGGCGGCCAGCGCAGCATCCCGGCGATAAAACTCTGCGCCATCAGCCGTGGCTCAAGGCGCTCCTGGCGCGGGCTGAACAGCGACAGCAGGCCGCGTAACAGAAACTCCAGCGCCACCAGGGCCGGCAACAGACCGATCAACACCGCCAGGCGCAACGGCCACACGGATTCTTCACCGGCAAACAGCAAACAAATCGCACTGATCACCAGGCAAATAATTGCCACCCGGCTCAATTGCGCCAGTTGCGCCGCTTCCGGCCATTGGGCGGTGCTTTCCTGGGCCATACGCCGTTCAAACACCAGCAAGCCGAAGGCCAGCGCCAGGGCAATGGCCGCGCCCACGCTGGCAGCCTGGCCCACCGCGGCGGCGGGCAATGTCAGGCTCCAGAATTCCAGGACGCTGAACAGCGCCAGCAACGACCAGCCGCACAGCCAGAACACCGGCGCGCCAATCTGCGTCAGCAAGCCGCTACCGACCCGGCCGAACAGACGGTTGAGCCAACCGGGGTCTTCTGCCGGCAACGGCGGCTCGATCAGCAGCGCCGTCGGTTCCTCCAGCGCCATGGCCCGCCAGTCCGCGACCCACCACGCCGATTGCAAACCGGCCACCAGCACCAGCAACGCCGAGGCACAGTTAATCAGCACCACCGGCCAGATCGACAGCGGGGCGAACAGCGCCACAAACAGTGCCAGCATCCAGCCGCCAACCGCCAGCACCGTCAAGCCAATGCCGGCCTGCCTTAACCGGCGGGCATGAAACAACCCTTGCTGAAAACGCGGCAGCCCTTCAATGGCCACGTCATCAGCGTCCAGATCCACTCGCATCCCCAAACGCCCACACAGAAACAATTGGTTACCCTATAACGCGGGGCGTGAAATTTTTGTTTGGTCATTGCAAAACATACGAATTCCCTGGCGTAGAGAGTCTCCTTGCTCTGCTAACAAGTACACCACCTAACCGAACGGTCAGTTGTTTGGTCCAGGGTTATTTAGCAGCATCTTTCCCCCGCCATTCAGGCTCCCTCTTGAATCAACACTTTTACAGTGTTCGAGCGCGCTTGAGCGCGAGAAAAGGAAAGACAATGGACAGTCCAAAAATAGAGCGCGCGATATGAGGCGCTGCAATATCACCGTGGGGGCGAAAACCACGGCAGGCGGCACCGTGCTGACCGGCTGCAACCGGGCCAATATCGGGGGCCAGCCCATATCCCGGGAAGGTGATTCGGTGCTGTGTCCCGCTTGCGGCACCACCGGTTTCATCGCCAATATCGGCTCGTATCAGTCGGAAATATGGGACGGCAGGCAAGCCGCCCTTGATGGCGATTTATGTATCTGTAAATGCACGCCACCGCCGGTACTGATCGCTAACCAAAATGTTTTTGGGTAGCGGTTCAGTGTTGGGCAACTTGAACAGATGTCTGCGGTTGCTACTCCTCGATCCATCCCGGTTGCCCCTGCCTCTTACGCCTCCCCCGGCACAATGACTCGACCCGCTAGCGACTGTGTCTTCGCCAAGTCTTGCGTTTCAGTGCCTCCCGGTTCTATCGCCGCAGGCGTGCCCCCCGAACGTGCGGTGAATTTTGGCTCTGCGGCACTGATGGGCTCGACGGGAACCACTGGCTCGGTAGGCCGTGTTGCGGGAGTGTTGGGGGCTGATCTTGGGTCATGGGCGGTTCGCAGACTCACCGGGGCGGCTGCCGGAGCCGGTTCGGCGTTGAATGTTGTGATGTTGGCCTTTTGGCCACGGGATATCGGTGATTCGACGCTGTACAGCCCGGAGCAATTGGCAGGCATGCGGGTTGCCAGTACCCGGGTGCGCTTCCAGTTTCGTCTGGATGAGGCTGGGGACACGCGAGTTTACGGCTTGCATACGCGGCCCGGCAGTGGCGCGGATCGTGTGCCAGTGACAGAGGCCCGATGGAACGCAGACAAGAGCGCAATGGTGGCGGTGCTGGACGGTATTTCCATCACCTGGACGCCGAATAACGGCCCGGTGGTGAATGCGCCAACGCCTTATCCGGGTACGCCGGAAAGGCTGGATAACTTGCTGGTGCATCCGATTCCGGTGGGGCAGGAGACGGGGATTACGCACTATCCCGGACGGGATGCTGAGGACGTTACCTGGCAAGACACGATTATCACGTTCCCTGCAGATTCTGGTGTGCCGCCGTTGTATTTGGTGTTTGCCAAGCCGGCGGTGAAACCTTTGGAGGTAGATTCTTACGGTGCGTTCAGCGGACGGCCGCGTAATGGACTGCATCTGGATCACATGCCTTCACGGGCGGCTCTGACACACTACTTGAGGAAACTGAGAAAACTATCCTCAGACGAGATTTATACCGTTATGAAGTCCGTTGCCAGCATCGCTATTCCCGCCCATATTCATCAAAAGTACAGCGAAACTTACGGCTGGAGAAATACCAAAACCAAGCAACAACTTGACGCGCGCTATCTACGCGGGGCGGTAGATAGCAACTTTGATGCGATCAAACCCTACATGCTCGAGAATGGTTTCTCCAATGCGGACCTTGAAGAAGCCCGCACCAAAATGCACAAAACTAATGAAGATCAGGGGTGGTACTGATGGTGGATGCAGAAAAAATTCAGCATTGGGTGACAGCACTCGGTCGTGAGTACCACGAACTTGTGAGGGAGGGTACTGGTTCTGGCGCCCCCCTGATGCCACTGTTTGAAGATGATGACAACGAAGACTTGATCCAAAAGCCAATTGCCGGCATCGAACTTTGGTTCTCGGCGGACACCCATCGTCTGAAAGAAGTATTGATCATCTTGGTGCAGACCGTAGGCCAGCCCGTCTATATCGGCCAACTGCCCGCTCCATTCACATTGAACATGGACCAGAGCTTCATACGTAACGTTCTGGGAACACCAATGGACTCCATTCCTCCGGCCAGACTTCCCGGTGTTCTGGGAATACAAGGCGGCTCTGACACCTATGCCATGGATCAAAAAACTCACCTCAACGTCAAGGTGACATTCAGCTACCTCGAAAACCTTGTTGTGAACAACATCTGTTTCTCCCTGATAACTGAAGGGCATGACTAAGTCCCCAGAAACACGAGCCATCACTGGTTTCAGCCGTGATAAATCGGCACACTCCCCACAGTTTTTCGCGGGCTTACGGACAAGGAAGCGTCACTCCCCATGATTTCGATCTATCAGCTTAAACCGCGTTTTCAGAACCTGCTGCGTCCGCTGGTGCAGCGCCTCTACGACAACGGTACCACCGCCAACCAGATCACCGTGCTCGCCGGGGTGGTTTCCCTGCTGGTGGGATTGCTGATCGCCAGCTTTGCTCAACATGTGTGGCTGTTTGCGCTGATCCCGCTGTGGATGATCCTGCGCATGGCCCTCAACGCCATCGACGGCATGCTCGCCCGGGAATTCGGCCAGCAGTCGCGACTCGGCGCCTACCTCAATGAACTGTGTGACGTGATCGCCGACAGCGCGCTGATCCTGCCGTTTGCGCTGATCCCCGAGGTCAGCCTGGCGCCGGTGCTGCTGGTGACGCTGCTGGCGGTGTTCAGCGAGTACGCTGGCGTGCTCGGGCCGATGGTCGGGGCTTCGCGGCGCTACGACGGACCCATGGGCAAGAGCGATCGGGCGTTTGTGCTCGGCGTACTGGCCACCGGTGTGGCGCTGGGCTGGCTCGGTGCCAGTTGGGTCGACGCGGTGATGTGGCTGGTCGCGGCATTGCTGGCCTACACCCTGGTCAACCGCGTGCGCCAAGGCCTCAAAGAAGAACAAACCTCCCCTTCTGCATAAGGATTTTGCGATGCGTGAACAGCAAGAGCGCACCTTCAGCACCCATGACGGGGTGGAGCTTTTCTACCGTCACTGGCCCGCCACCGCACCGGCGGGCTTTGCGCCGCGCAAGGCGATCGTGCTGTTCCATCGCGGCCACGAGCACTCCGGACGCATTGCCCACCTGGTGGACGAACTCAACCTGCCGGAATTCGACTTCTTCGCCTGGGACGCCCGCGGCCACGGCCAATCCCCCGGCGAACGCGGCGACAGCCCCAGCTTCGCCACCAGCGCCCGGGACGTGCAGACCTTCGTCGACCATATCGGCGGCGCCTACAGCATTGAGGAAGAGAACCTCGCGGTGATCGCCCAAAGCGTCGGCGCGGTGATCGCGGCCACGTGGGTGCACGACTACGCGCCGAAGATTCGCTCGCTGGTGCTCGCCTCCCCGGCATTCAAGGTCAAGCTCTACGTGCCCTTCGCCCGCCCGGGCCTGGGGTTGATGCGCAAGTTTCGCGGCAACTTTTTCGTCAACAGTTACGTCAAGGCCAAGTTCCTGAGCCATGACCCGGAGCGCGTGGCGTCCTACGACACTGATCCGCTGATTACCAAAGCCATCTCGGTGAATGTGCTGCTGGGCCTGTACGAAGCGGCCGACCGGGTTGTAGCCGATGCCCAGGCGATTCAGGTGCCCACCCAGCTGTTGATCTCCGGCTCGGACTTTGTGGTGCACCGCAAACCCCAGCAGCAGTTCTTCGACCGCCTGGGCAGCCTGAAGAAAGAGCTGCACATCCTGCCCGGTTTCTTCCACGACACCCTCGGTGAGCGTGACCGCGCCGTGGCGTTGAACAGCGCCCGGCGCTTTATCCTGCAGAACTTCGAGCACCCGCTGGACCGCGCCAACTTGCTGGATGCCGACAAGATAGGCCTGACCTGCGCCGAATCCGAATCCCTGGCCGCACCGTTGCCGCGCAACTCGCCGCGCGACCTCTACTGGCGCATGACCCGCGCCAGCATGGGCCTGGGCAGCAAGCTGTCGGATGGTGTGAAGCTCGGTTTCGACACCGGCTTCGACTCCGGCAGCACCCTGGACTATGTGTACCGCAATACGCCCACCGGCAAAGGCGGGCTGGGGCGGATGATCGACACCAACTACCTGAACTCCATCGGCTGGCGCGGCATTCGCCAGCGCAAGTTGAACGTGGAAGAGCTGCTGCGCCTGGCGATGGGCAAGTTGCGTGATGAGCAGAAGGAAGTACGCATCGTCGACATCGCCGCCGGGCATGGTCGGTACATTCTGGAAGCCTTGCAGGGCGTTTCGCCGTTGCCGGAATCGATCCTGTTGCGGGACTACAGCGACATCAACGTGCGCGACGGTGGCGCGCTGATTCGTGAGAAAGGCCTGGGCGACATCGCCCGGTTCGTCAAAGGCGATGCGTTTGACCGGGCAGACCTGGCGGCGCTGGAACCCAAGCCGACGCTGGCGGTGGTGTCCGGGCTGTATGAGCTGTTTGCGGATAACGCGATGGTCGGTGGCTCGCTCGCCGGCCTGGCAGAAGCTGTGGAGCCCGGTGGTTACCTGGTGTACACCGGCCAACCGTGGCACCCGCAACTGGAACTGATCGCCCGCGCCCTCACCAGCCACCGTCAGGGCCAAGCCTGGGTGATGCGCCGGCGCAGCCAGGCGGAAATGGATCAACTGGTGGAAGCTGCCGGTTTCCGCAAGATCACCCAACGCGTGGATGAATGGGGGATTTTCAGCGTGTCCCTGGCGCAGCGGGTCTGACCCATGCGTGAACCGGGCCTGTTAAAACCGGCGGTGCTGTGGCTGCTGCTGTTGGCGCCGCTGTTTTTCAGCACCTACGGCTTTGCCACGTGGGTCACCAGCCAGCGCAGCGACGTGGGTACGATGGTGTTCGGCTGGGAAAGCCATATCCCGTTCTGGGCCTGGACCATCGTGCCCTACTGGTCCATCGACCTGCTCTACGGTTTATCCCTGCTACTGCCCAGTACGCGCCATGAGCTGAAACAGCATGCCCTGCGCCTGCTCACGGCCCAGGTGATTGCTGTCACCTGCTTCCTTATCTGGCCGTTGCGCTTCACCTTCGAACGGCCGGAGCTGGATGGCGTATTCGGCTGGCTGTTTGCGGTACTCGCCGGGTTCGACAAGCCGTTCAACCAAGCACCGTCGCTGCACATCGCCCTGCTGGTGGTGCTGTGGATAATGTACCAGCGGCATAGTCAGGGCCTGTGGCGCTGGCTGGTGCATGGCTGGTTCGCGTTGATCGGCCTTTCGGTGCTGACCACTTATCAACATCACTTTATCGACTTACCCACAGGCGCCCTCGCCGGCTGGCTGTGCGTATGGCTGTGGCCGCTGGAGCATCCGAGCCCGCTGCTGAATGCCCACCTGACCCGGGACCGGCAGCGTTGGCGGCTGGGATTGCGCTATGGCTTCGGATCGTTGGTGTGTTTGATCCTGGCGTTCAGCCTCGGCGGCGGTTGGTTATGGCTACTTTGGCCGGCGGTTTCCCTTGGATTGATGAAGGCGAATTACTTGGTGCTGGGCGTTTCGGGCTTTCAGAAGCGTGCGGACGGACGACTCACTCCGGCGGCGCGCTGGTTGTTCGCGCCCTATCTGGCAGCCGCCTGGATCAATTCCCGCCTGTGGACACGTAAACATCCACAGCCCGATCAGGTTGTGGATAACGTTTGGCTGGGGCGAATTCCTGCAGGCACTGAGATGGATTCATTCAAGGCCGTCGTCGATCTATGCGCCGAATTGCCGATTAATCCACAGGGCCGCGCCTATTACAGCCTGCCTGTACTCGATCTCACGGCACCCACTGCGGCGCAATGCCTGGAAGCCGCTCAGGCCATTGAACGGCTACGCTCAGCCGGGCCGCTGCTGGTGTGCTGCGCCCTCGGTTACTCGCGCAGCGCCACCGCCGTGGCCGCATGGCTGCTCCATACCGGGCGCGCAGCCAATGTCGACGAGGCGGTGGCTATTATTCGTACAGCACGCCCACGTGTGGTCCTGCATCCTGCTCACCGTGAAGCCCTGGAGGGTTTAACCCATGCCCGCTGATATGGAATTACAGGTCGTCGCCAGCCTGCTGCGCCGGGGCCGTTCCCTGGACCAGTTATCCACAGGCCTGACCTTGCTCGGCGTACTGTTTGGCCTGGCGCAACTGCTGATGGCCAGCATCACGCCGATCTGCCTGATCCTCAGCCTGTGGATGATTGTGCTCGGGCTGCTGGAAAAATACTGGGCGCTGCGGGTGGCCTTCGACGCCGACCTGTTCGCCCTGCTGGCTCGCGACACCGAGCGCACGCCCGACTTCGACCAGGCCATGCAGGCCCTCGGCCTGCAATCCGCGAAGCGCGCCGGCCGGCCCTGGACCGAACGCCGTCGCGGCGCCCTGAAACTGTTGCGCAAGCAAGCCTACCTGCTGGCGGCGCAAGTGCTGCTGACCGTGGCCGTCATCCTGGCCAGCCCCTGGCTGCCCTTCGCCGGATAAGGAATCCTCATGTTCGAACCCGTGGTCGCCACCCTGATTACCTCCATGGCCCGCACCGTCACCGGCGCCCGCAGCCTGTGGCTTGGCTGTGCGCCCGTGCCGGTGCAACGCATCTATTACGCCAACCACAGCAGCCACGGCGACTTCGTACTGTTGTGGGCATCGTTGCCACAGAACCTGCGTAAATTCACCCGTCCGGTGGCCGGCAGCGATTACTGGAACAAAAGCGCCCTGCGCCGCTACATCATCAACCGGGTGTTCAACGGCGTGCTGATTGATCGTGAGCGCAAGGACCCTGTGGATAACCCACTGGCACCGATGCTCCAGGCTCTGGAAAACGGCGACTCGCTGATCATCTTCCCTGAGGGCACGCGCAATCTGGAAGACGGCCTATTGCCCTTCAAAAGCGGCCTGTATCACCTGGCAAAGAGTTATCCACAAGCCGAATTGATCCCGGTGTGGATCGCCAACCTCAACCGGGTCATGCCTAAGGGCCGCGTACTGCCGCTGCCATTACTGTGCACCACCAGCTTCGGCGCACCGCTGCAACTGGAGGACGGCGAAGACAAGGCGCTGTTCCTCGCCCGCACCCGCGACGCCTTGCTTGCCCTCGCCCCGGAGCATTCCTGACATGGATAGCCAAACCCTGATGTTGTTCGGCGGGATCGGCGCAATCCTGGTGCTCGCCTCACTGATCGGCCTGATCCTCAAACTGCGCACCCGTGGCTCGCCGAACGCGGTGATCGACAACCTTAACGCCCGCATCAACGCCTGGTGGGTGATGGTGGTGGTGATCGGCATCGCCTTCTGGCTCGGCACCGGCGCGGTGATCCTGCTGTTCTACGCCGTGTCGTTCTATGCGCTGCGGGAATTCCTCACCCTCACGCCGACCCGGCGCAGCGATTACCCCGCGCTGGTAGCAGCGTTCTACCTGGCCCTGCCGCTGCAATACCTGCTGATCTACTTCGACTGGTACGGGTTGTTCTCGATCTTTATCCCGGTGTACGTGTTCCTGCTGCTGCCGATCCTTGCTTCATTGGGCGGTGACAGCACGCACTTCCTGGAACGGGCGTCGAAAGTGCAATGGGGGCTGATGATCGCGGTGTTCTGCGTGTCCTTCGTCCCGGCGCTGCTGACCCTGGACATCGTCGGCTATGAAGGCCGCAACCTGCTGCTGATCGCCTACCTGGTGATCGTGGTGCAGCTGTCGGACGTGCTGCAGTACGTGTGCGGCAAGCTGTTCGGCAAACACAAGATCGCCCCCAACCTGTCGCCGTCGAAGACCGTGGAAGGGTTTGTCGGCGGGATTCTGTTGTCATCGCTGATCGGTGCCGCGCTGTGGTGGACCACACCGTTCAATCCCTGGCAGTCGTTCCTGATTGCGCTATTGATCAACCTGCTGGGGTTTGCCGGCGGGATCGTGATGTCCGCGATCAAGCGCGACCGGGGGGTGAAGGATTGGGGGCACATGATCGAAGGGCACGGCGGGATGCTGGACCGGCTGGACTCCGTGTGTTTTGCGGCGCCGATCTTCTTCCATCTCGTGCGCTATTGGTGGACCTGAAAACACCCACCTCCAACACGACTAAATTCCAATGTGGGAGCTGGCTTGCCTGCGATAGCGGTTTAACAGTCAACATTACTGTTGAAGGTTAGTCAGTCATCGCCGGCAAGCCAGCTCCCACACTTTTTTGCGGTGTTTTCAAGGTTGCGACAAAGTCTGAAAATGCTCCGCTTGAGCGTCCCTTCCCTTTCCTTCGCAGGACATTTTCGAGAGAATCCCAGCCTCTTGTGCCCCGTCTTTTCGGCGTCTAGTCTGCGTCCGTCACTGTCAATTCAGTGACCGGGTTTAGCAGCTCGAACGTTCAACATTGGGCGCACAATTGGAGTTATTCCATGACCAAAGTAACGCCCTGCCACCTATTCCCTTTCTTCACAACGCATCCAGAACTCAGCTTCGAAGACGCCTTGGCCTATGCATCGGACCTGCTTCACTGCGCTCAGGAGTTGAGCGAAACTTCGCCCGCGGTCATGCACCTGGTGGAAATGGCCAAGGTGATGGTGGATAGATCGCTCGATTGTCTGCACCCCCAATAGCCCGAGTACACACAACCCCTGTGGCGAGGGAGCTTGCTCCCGCTGGAGTGCGCAGCGCTCCCAAGATTTTGGGGCCGCTACGCAGCCCAGCGGGAGCAAGCTCCCTCGCCACAACAAGCGTCCTCATCACAATAAGAAATCGTCAGCCGGGAAGATGCCCCAACGGCAACGCTCCCGGCGTCTTCACCGTTTGAATCGCAAAGTTGCTGCGGATATCACTCACCCCCGGCAACTTCAACAAACTCCCGGTCAGGAACCGCTCATACCCGCGTAAATCCGGCACCACCACCTGCAGCAGAAAGTCCGATTCCCCCGACACCAGAAACGCCGAAATCACCTGAGGCAATGCCGTCACCGCCAACCGAAACGCCTCCGCCTGTTCGTCGTTATGCCGCTCCACTTTTACCCCGACAAACACAGTCAGCCCCAACCCGACTTCATCCCGGTCAAGACTCGCCTGGTAACCACGGATCACGCCCGCCTCTTCCAACAGTCGCACCCGGCGCAAACAAGGTGAGGCCGACAGGCCGATCTCATCCGCCAGTTGCACATTGCTCAGGCGGCCATCCCGTTGCAGGGCTTCAAGAATCTTGCGGTCAAACGCATCCAGTTTCAGATTTGGCATAAGTGAAGTGTTTCGCCCGGCAGAAGTGGCAGATTGTGCCAAGACTAGACGCTTTTCCAGCTGACTACGCAAGCACCTGCCCCGGCCTTCGCCCCTAAAATTGCCCTACGAATCACCTACCGCAAGGGGCAGGCACATGGCAGAACTCTGGTTGTTTTTACTCGCGCTGGCGGTGGTGTACCTGTTGCCCGGCCCGGACATGATCCTGCTGCTGCAAACCGGCGCCCGCCAGGGCAAGGCAATGGCGCTGGCAACCGCAGCCGGTTTGGGGCTGGCCAGGGCCTGCCACGTCGCGCTGGCAGGGATGGGCCTGGCGACCCTGTTCAAGGTCGCGCCCTGGACCTTCGATGTGGTGCGCCTGGGCGGGGCAGCGTACCTGCTGTGGATCGGCATCCAGTGCCTGCGCGCCAACCTGCTGCCCAACCTGAACGCCGAGGACGGTACCGCACCGGCCCACGCCTGGCGCGGAGCCTTCCAGCGCGGCCTGCTGACCAATCTGCTCAACCCCAAGGCGCTGCTGTTCTGCTCCGTACTGCTGCCGCAATTCATCGATCCACACGGCGCATCGGTGACGGCACAGTTCGCCCTGTTGGGCGCGATTCTGGTGGCGGTCGGCCTGGCTTTCGACAGTTGCTATGGATTGGCCGGTGCCAGAATCGGCCGCTGGCTGGAGCGGAGCCCGTCCGCCCAGCGCCTTCAGCAATGGCTGTTTGGCAGCCTTTTAATCGGTTTTGCGATACGCCTCACCTTCGTACAGCAAGCCTGAGCTTTGCGGCGCATTTGCCGTCATCTTTTGTATCAAAGAGACGTGTAAGATACGCGACACATTG
This sequence comes from Pseudomonas yamanorum, assembly GCF_013386765.1. Taxonomy (GTDB): domain Bacteria; phylum Pseudomonadota; class Gammaproteobacteria; order Pseudomonadales; family Pseudomonadaceae; genus Aquipseudomonas; species Aquipseudomonas yamanorum_A. The sequence goes on along the minus strand of NZ_JACARE010000018.1, from coordinate 152,864 downwards.
CCAGGGATGCTCACCATGTTTGATTCGTTAAAAGCGACCAGCCGCCGTTTTTTCGGGGCCTTGATCTCAGTGGTGAGTGTTCTGTTCAGCGCCGTGCGATGGCTGGCCCGTAGCCTGTTTGGCCAGTGGCAACCGCCGCGCTGGCTGCAAGCCACAGGCAACGGCCTGGTCAATCTCGGCCACAAGGCCCGGGCTTATCCGCGCCAGGCGGCCGGTGGAGTCCTGGCCCTGGTGTTGCTGGTGGCCGCTGGCGTGTATGGCTGGCACTGGTATTCCCACCTGCCGCAGCCCCACACCGTGGGCTATTCGCTGCACAAGCCCAACCTGACGGATTACACCCAGCCGCAGCCGGTTGTGGATAACTTGCAGGTTCGCTTCGCCGAATCCGTGGCACCGCTGGCGGCCATCGGCAAGCCGGTCACCGAAGGCATCACCCTCAAGCCCGCCATCGCCGGCGCCTGGCGCTGGTCGGATGACCGCAGCCTGGTGTTCACCCCGGAAAAAGACTGGCCCATCGACGCCCACTACACCATCGACCTGGCCAAGAAGAACCTGTTGGCCGATGGCGTACTGCTAAGCCAATACACCAGCCAATTCTCCACCCAGCCGTTCCGCGCCACCTTGGCGCAAAACGAGCTGTACCAGGACCCGAGCAACCCGACGCAGAAACAGCTGGTCGCGACCTTCCACTTTTCCCACCCGGTAGACGAAGACAGCGTACGCAAACGTGCCTCCGTAACCCTCGGCAAAGGCCTGACCTACCGCGACGCGCAACTGCCCAATCGCCCGGAAATCACCTTCGACGAGCACAAGCTCAACGCCTTCGTGCGCTCCGCCGCCCTGGCCACGCCGCTGGAAAGCACCCCGGTCAGTGCCAAACTCGATGAAGGCCTCAAGGCCCGCGACGGCGGCAATGCCAGCCCTGCGCCATTGGTGGCCGAAGTCACCGTGCCCGGCCGCTATCGCCTGACCTTTACCGGTGCCGAAGTCAGCTTTGTCGACAACGAGCGCGCCGAGCCCGAGCCGGTATTGATGTTCAGCAGTTCCAGCGCCGTGGCCGACGAGACCATCGCCAACAAGGTCCAGGCCTGGATGCTGCCGGAAAAAGCCGAGGACGACACCCGCCCCTGGAACCTGCAAGACATCGACGACAAGCTGCTGGCCAGCAGCACCAAGGTCAAACTGACCCACGTGCCGAGCGTCGAACCGCTGAATACCCTGCACGCCTTCAAATTCAAGGCCCCGCCTGGCCGCGCCCTGTATGTGCGGGTACCGGCCAACCTGGAAGCCATCGGCGGCTACCTGGCGAAAAACCCTACAGCTTCCCTCGTGAGCATGCCGGCTTATCCGCGCACGCTGCAGTTCCTGTCCGACGGCGCCCTGCTCAGCCTCACCGGCGAAAAACGCCTGGGCTTCATGGCCCGTGGCGTGCCCGGCGCCCATGTGGAAATCGCCCGCCTGTTGCCCAACCAGTTGCAACATCTGGTGGACCAGAGCAGCGGCAGCTTTGCCCGACCGAATTTTGCCAATGACTACTTCGACCGGATGGTGGAGCGTCAGAGCCTGGACATTCCGCTGTCGGCTAGCGACCCGTCCAAAACCGTCTACGACAACGTCGATCTGAGCAACTACCTGACAGCCAACGGCGGCCGCCGGGGCATTTTCGTGCTCAAGCTCAGCCCGCAGGACGACCCGGCTGATCGCACCTTCGAGTACGAACGCAACACCACCAGCGACCTGCGTTTCATCGTGGTCACCGACCTGGGCATCATCGCCAAGCGCTCCAGCGATGGCAGCCACGACGTTTATGTGCAGTCCATCGGCAACGGCTCGCCGGTGTCCGACGCCCAGGTCGATATCATCGGCCGCAACGGTTTGCCGGTCGCCAGCGGCCGCACCGACGCCGAAGGCCATGCGCACTTTGCCAAGCTGGATGAACTGCGCCGCGAGAAAACCCCGCTGATGTATGTCGTCAGTCGTGGCAATGACCAATCCTTCCTGCCGATTGCCCGTCAGTCCCAACAGCTGGATTTGTCGCGCTTTGATGTAGGCGGCCTGGAAGAAGACGGTGCGATCAATCGCCTCAGCGCTTATCTGTTTACCGACCGCGGCCTGTACCGACCCGGCGAGACCGCGCACCTGGGCATGATCGTGCGCAGCGGCGACTGGAAAGGCGCGCTGCAAGGCCTGCCGGTGGAGCTGCAAATCACCGACCCACGTGGCCTGGAAGTGATTCGCCAGCCACTGAAGCTCTCCGCCAGCGGCTTTGAAACTTTTGATTTCCCAAGCAGCGAAGTGGCGCCTTCCGGCGATTACACCGCGACCCTGCAACTGATCGGCGAGAAGCAGCGGCGCACTGACCTGGGCAGCGTCAGCTTCAAGGTCCGCGACTTTGAACCGGACCGCATGAAGGTCAGCCTGAGCCTGCACGACACGCCAGTGCCGGGCTGGATCCCGCCGGACCAGGTGGTGGCCAAGGTCACTGCGATGCACTTGTTCGGCGCTCCGGCGGCGGGCCGTCGCGTCACCGCAAAAATGTCCCTGAGCCCGACGCTCGCGGCCTTTGATCGCTACCCGGACTACCGCTTCCGCCTGAATGACTCGCTGGAAGAAGCCAGTTCCGAAGACCTGGCCGAAACCACCGTCGACGACAATGGCCAGGCCGTGCTGGACCTGAACCTGCAACGCTTCGCCAACAGCACCTATCGCCTGCAAGTGATGACCCAGGTGTACGAAGCCGAAGGCGGTCGCAACGTCGCCGCACAAAGCGCGTTGCTGGTCTCGGCGGCGCCGTACCTGGTGGGTGTGAAGAGCAAGGATTCGCTGTCTTTCGTCGCCAAGGACGCCCCGCGTGAAGTGCAATGGCTGGCCGTGGCGCCAGACCTCACGCCCGTCGCAGTCGACGGCCTGACCAGCGAAGTGGTCGAGCACCGCTACGTTTCGGTGCTGGTGAAGCAGTCCAACGGCACCTACAAATACGAGTCGCGCATCAAGAACATCAGCCAGCCGGCGTCGCCGCTGGTGATGACCAAGGACGGCGCCAAGCAAACCCTGAACACCGGCACCCCGGGTGATTTCACCCTGCAACTGAAAGACGCCAACGGCAACCTGCTGAACCAGATCGACTACAGCGTCGCCGGCCGGGGCAACACCTCACGCTCCCTGGAACGTAACGCCGAGCTGCAACTGCGCCTGGATAAACGCAGCTACGCCACCGGTGATGAGATCGCCATCAGCATTCGCGCGCCGTACACCGGCGCCGGGTTGATCACCATCGAACGGGACAAGGTCTACACCCAGCAGTGGTTCAAGGCCGACAGCACCAACAGCGTGCAACACATCCGCGTTCCCGCAGGGCTTGAGGGCAATGCCTACGTCAACGTGCAGTTCGTGCGGGACATCGGCTCGTCCGAGGTCTACATGAGCCCGTTGTCCTACGGCGTGGTGCCGTTCAGCATCAACCTGGATGCGCGGCGTATGGCGCTGAAAGTCGAAGGCCCGGCGAAGATCGAACCGGGGCAGACCCTGGACATCAAGGTCAACGCCGACCGCCCGGGCCGCGCAGTGGTCTATGCGGTGGACGAAGGCATCCTGCAGGTGGCGCGTTACCAGACACCGGACCCGCTGGGCTTCTTCTTCCAGAAACGTGCGCTGGAGGTCGGTACCAGTCAGATCCTTGACCTGATCCTGCCGGAATTCAGCCGCCTGCTCAGTGGGGCAGCGCCCGGTGGCGATACCGAAGGCGCCCTGGCCAACCATCTCAACCCGTTCAAGCGTAAACATCAGCCGCCTGTGGCCTGGTGGTCTGGCCTGGTGGACTTGCCGGCCGGTGAAACCGTACTGCATTACCAGGTGCCGGACAGCTTCAACGGCAAGCTGCACCTGTTTGCGGTGGCGGTGGACAGCGACAGCGTGGGCGTCAGCGAGGCCAACACTGAAGTGCGCGGGCCGCTGGTGATCACCCCGAACGTGCCGGCTTTTGTCGCACCGGGGGATGTGTTCAGTGTCAGCGCCGGGGTGTTCAGCAACCTGGAAGCCGCAGCCGACGTGAAGTTTGAAGTGCAGACCAGCGATGGCCTGCAGGTACAAGGCGACAAGGCCAGCACCCTGGCGCTGCAACCGCGCAAGGAAGGCGTCGCCGAGTTCAAGATCAAGGTCGGTGAAACCCTCGGCTCGGCACACTTGCGCTTCGTCGCGGTGCTGCCGGATGGCAAGCGGATCCAGGTGGCGGAAACCACGTCGATCCGGCCATTGAGCGAGCATCGGGTGGCCCTGAGCCTGGGCCGTTTCGACAGCGCCAGCAAAGAGCTGAAACCGACCCGCGAGCTGTTCGGCCAGTTGCGCGACGTGCAATTGGGCGTCGCCGCGTCCCCGCTGGTCTGGGCCAACGGCCTCAAGCATTACCTGGATGACTACGGCTACGCCTGCACCGAGCAATTGGTGTCCAAGGCCATGCCGGCGTTGATCTGGGGCGGTAATGCACCCGAGGCCGAGCAGGCCTTCAGCGGCGCGGTGCGCATGCTGCGTCAGCGGCAGAACCAGGCCGGTGGCTTCGGTTTGTGGGCGGCCAACCCGGACGTGGCGCCGTACGCCAGCCTGTACGCCACCGACTTCCTGATCGAAGCCCGGGAGCGCGGGTTGCCGGTGCCGGAAGACTTGCTGCAACGTTCCAACGCGTACCTCACCGACCTGGCCAATGGCCCAAGCGAAGGCCTGTCGGAATTGCGCAACCGCGCCTACGCCAGTTACCTGTTGAGCCGTCAGGGGATTCTGGTGAGCGGCGCCTTAAGCGATATCCGCGAGCGCTACGAAAGCTACTTCAAGGACACCTGGCAGAACGACATTGGCGCCGCGTACCTGGCCGCCAGCTACAAGTTGCTCAAGCAGGATCGTCAGGCCGATGCGCTGTTCCGCAAGGTGCCATGGCTCTCGCTCTCGGATAAGTGGGACAGCGACGGCCTGTATTACGACCCGCTGGTGCACGACGCCGAGCACCTGCATTTGCTGGCCCGTCACTTCCCCGAGTTGCTCGACGACGTGCCGGCCAGCCTGCTGGATAAACTTGGCAAGCGCCTCAACGAGCAGCGCTACAACTCGCTGTCGGCGGCACTGTTGCTGCGGGCCCTGGACAATTATGGCCAACGCGCCCAAAGCGATATGACCCTCAAAGCCACCGCGTGGCTCGGCGACAAGCAGCAACAGTTGTTGCAGATGGCCGGCCAGCCGCCACGTGCAGCGGTGCCTGCCGGCACGCAAAAACTGCAGATGGAAAAATCCGACGGCCCGGCGGCGTTCTACATGCTGAGCGAAGCGGGTTATGACAAGGGCGCCAACCTCAAGCCGATCAACAACGGCCTGGAAATCATCCACGAATACCTCGACCTCAAAGGCAATCCAGTCAGCAAGGTCGCCGTAGGTGATGAATTCCTGGTGCGCCTGCGCCTGCGGGCCACCGACCGTGATCAGGTGCAGCAAGTGGCCGTGGTCGACTTGCTGCCGGGTGGCGTCGAGCCTGTGTATAACTTGCCGCCGGAGCCGGAAGCGGCCAGCAGCGAGGAAAGCGAAGGTGACGATTCGGAGTACGTTGAAACCAGCGAAGACACCGAGGAAGCCGACGCCTGGCAAGCGCCGATCGGCGAGACCGACCTGAGCAACTGGCAGCCGGACTATGTTGATGTGCGTGATGACCGAGTGGTGTTGTACGGCACCGCGCTGCGGGATGTAGGCACCTTCGTGTACCGCGTACGCGCCACCAACGCAGGCACCTTCAATACGCCACCGGCCTACGCCGAGGGCATGTACGAAACCACCCTGCAAGGACGCGGCAAAGTAGGCCAGCTTGAAATTACCAAGCCTTAAACGCCTGACGCCGCTGCTGGCAGCGGCGTTGATTCTGGCGGGGCTGCGGTTGTGGCCCCACGCACCGCTGGAACAGGCGGCCACCTCCTCACGGGTGGTGCTGGCCGACGACGGTTCGCTGCTGCGCATGACCCTGGCGGCTGACGGGCAATATCGCCTGTGGCTACCACTGGAGCGGATTTCTCCGTCACTGGTTGAAGCGCTGCTGCTCAAGGAAGACCGCAATTTCTACTGGCACCCGGGGGTCAATCCCCCGGCCTTGCTGCGGGCGGCCATGGCCACCTACAGCGGTGGCCAGCGTCAGGGCGGTTCAACCCTGAGCATGCAGTTGGCCAGGCGCCTGTGGGATCTCAACACTCGTCAGGTACCCGGCAAGCTGGAGCAGATGGCCCTGGCGTTGTGGCTGGAGGCACGTTACAGCAAGCACGACATCCTGGAGGCCTACCTCAACCTGGCGCCCATGGGCGGCAATATCGAAGGCGCCGAGGCGGCCAGCCGGATTTACTTTGGCAAGTCCGCAGCGCAATTGTCGTTGTCTGAAGCGCTGGCGCTGGCGGTTATTCCCCAACAGCCAGGTCGCCGCGCGCGCTTCGGGCCATCGCTGCAAACCGCCCGGCAACGGCTGATGGCCGACTGGCGGGAAACTTATCCACAGGACCCGCGTAATGACAGTTTGCTGGACCTGCCCCTGGAAGCCCGTAACCGCCAGCAGATCCCGTTTCTGGCGCCGCACTTGAGCGAACAGTTGCTGGCGTCGCAAACCGGCAACGAGTTGAACAGCACCCTCAACCTGCCGCTGCAACAATTGCTGGAACGCCTGATCACCGGCTTCATTGCCGAGCGCCGCAGCAGTGGTGTGGAAAACGCCACGGCGATCCTGGTTGACAGCCGCGACCAGAGCGTGAAAGCCCTGGTGGGTTCGGCGGACTACTTATCCACAGGCATCCACGGCCAGGTCAACGGCGTGTTGTCGCGGCGCTCGCCGGGCTCCACCCTCAAGCCATTCCTGTATGGGCTGGCGCTGGACCAAGGGGTGATTCACCCCATGAGCATCCTCAAGGACATGCCGAGTAACTTCGGCTACTTCCAGCCGGAAAATTTCGACGGCAGTTTTGTCGGCCCGGTGACAGCCCGCGATGCGTTGATCCGCAGCCGCAACATCCCGGCGGTGTGGCTGGCCAGTCAGGTCCGCTCACCGTCACTCTATGGATTGCTGCAACGCGCAGGCATTAAGGGCCTGCGTGGCGAAAGCCATTACGGCCTGGCGCTGGCCCTGGGCGGCGGCGAGATGACCCCCGAGGAACTGGCGCGGCTGTATGTGATGTTGGCGGGTGACGGGCATTTGCGGCCCCTGCGTTACTTGCAGGAGCAACCGCAAACCACCGGCGCCCAGCTACTCACCCCGCAGGCCACGTTTATGGTGCGCGATATGCTGCGGCGCAACCCGCGCCCGGACGGGCTGCCGGGACGCCACTGGCGCACAGCCTGGAAGACCGGCACCTCATGGGGTTTTCACGATGCGTGGAGCGCCGGCCTCGTAGGCCCGTATGTGCTGGTGGTGTGGGTAGGTAACTTCGACGGTCGTCCGAATCCAGAATTCATCGGCGCGAAAACCGCAGCGCCGCTGTTCTTCCGGATCGCCGACGCCTTGCCCCTGGCCTTGCCCAACGTGGTGATCAAACCCGACAAGCCACCCGCCGGCTTGATCCGCATCGACGTCTGCGCCGCCTCCGGCGAGTTGCCCAACCGCTGGTGTCCGCGCACCCGCAAGACCTGGTACATCCCGGGCGTGTCACCGATTCGCGTGTCCAACCTGCACCGCCCGGTGCTGATCGACACCCGCACCGGCAAGGCCGCGTGCCCGCCGTTCGATCCGCAGTACACCCGTGAAGAAGTCTTCGAATTCTGGCCCAGCGATGTGCAGCGGCTGTTCCGCGCGGCCGGGCTACCACGGCGCACGCCGCCGAATGTGCAGAAAAGCTGCCAACCCAATCGAATCGGCGACCAGAGCGAAGCGCCGCAGATTCGCTCGCCGCTGACCCAGGTCAGTTATCACCTGCGCCTGTCACAGCCCCAGGAAAGCATCCCGCTGAACGCCAACGCGGCCAGTGATGCGCTGACGCTGTATTGGTTTGCCGACCAGACCTTGATCGGCCAGGGCCCGCCGCAAACCACGCTGAACTGGCGGCCGGGTAAATCGGGGGAGTACCGGCTGCGGGTCACTGATGATCAGGGGCGCAGCGCGAGCCGGGGCTTGAAAGTGGAGTTCGTGCCCTGATCAGGCGTCTTCGTCGCCGAAACTGGCGGCGCCTGCGTCTTTTGTAAAATGCTTGTACGCCGCGCCGAGCTTGCGTTGCTCAAAGATCGAGAACACCAGGGTGCCCAGCAGAATCATCATCCACACCAGGAACACCTTCATGGTGTCCACCTGGGCCACCACCAGCAACAAGGTCACCACGCCGCCAATCACCATGCCCAAGCCCATCCAGGCGCCCAGCACACGGCCCACTGCCAGGCGCATGCCCTTGGGCAGCAAAAGCCGCAGCGCGAGCAACACCACGAACATCGCCAGCAAAAACCCGAATGCGGCCATGAAGGGAATCACGAAGCCGTTGTCACGGTACAACCAGGCCAGAAAACGATAGGCCGGGTTCAGCGCCGCCATTTGCTGATAAGTGGCGGGGCCCGGCAAATGCAGCTGGGCAAAATGTTCCGGGGTCATGGCCATGATGCCGACACCGATCAACCCCACCACCACCGCGTAGAAACCACCGGCGCGCCACAGCGGCGCCAGCACCCGGCGGTTTTCTACATCCTTGGTCTCGGCCAGGCCGAACACCGCGTCACGTTGCCGGCCCTGGGCAATCACCGTCTTGCCGTCACGTTCGCAGGCGTCGCCAATCAGCATCACCTGCATATCCTGGGTCAGGAGCAGTTCGCCCTGGCGGCGGGAGTTGCTGATCCACTCATGGTCGTCAGGACGCTTCTTGCCGAACAGGTCGATGCCTTCGGCAATCACCGTCACTTCACCGGTGGCGTCTTGCAGGCGGAAGTCGTTGCAGCGAGCCTCGGCCGAGACCTCGCTCCAGCTCCAGTCGCCGTCCTTGTCTTTAGTGCCTTCCTCGATGATCCACACGTAGCCGGCGCAGGGTTTGCCGTTGACCGGAGAGATCAGCGGCGTGTCGACGATCACCTTGCCGTTCACTTCCACCAGGCCCATGGCCAAAGAGCGTATCTGGCTGGTGGCCAGGCGCTGTTCGGTGCGATAGAAGTTGGGGCCGAAGCTGGCCAGCAAACCGATCAAAATGCAGACGGGGAAAAACAGCGCAACCAGGATCGTCGGGGCGTAAACCATCAGGCCGATGAAGCCGGCGAGAAAGATCAGCGCCACCATCGTTTTCCAAGCCGGCTTTTTCGCGACTACACCCGCCTGCGTAGTTTTCATGCCCCCGGCACCTCAAGCTTTACGCCTTCGTAGCGGGTTTCTTCGGCACTGATGGCCAGCAGCGGGATACGCTGGTAGCCGAGCATTTTTGCGAAGAACAGATCCGGGAAAATCGCGATGGCGATGTTGTAGAGGTTCACCGACTCATTGAAGAACTCGCGGCGGTCGGCGATGCGTTCTTCCACCGCCGAGATCGCCTGCTGCAACTCGACCATGTTGGGGCCGGAGATCAGCGTCGGATAATTCTCGGCCACCGCAATGACTGACTTGAGCGCCGTATTGAGCTGGTTGGAGGCATCGACCTTATCGGTGAGGCTGCTGGCGTTGAGGTACGCGGTACGGGCGTCGCTGAGGCGGGTGAACAGCGCGTTCTCATGGTTCATGGCGGTTTGCACCACGCGCATCAGGTCGGGAATCTGGTCGGCCCGTTGCTTGAGCAGCACGTCGATGTTGGCGAAGGCTTTATCCACATCGTTGCGCCGCATCACCAGGCCGTTGTAGACCCCCACCAGCCAGCCGACCAGGCCGACGACAATAATCAGCACGACGATACCGGCGATCAGCAGTTCGATGTTCATGGTGACGGCATTCCCTGGCTAGTTATCCACAGGGCGCATTCTAGGGGTAAAGCGGGGGAATACTCCCGGAATTAGTCCACAGAAACGGCAGGAGCCGATGCTCGGTAGCCTGAAAAAGCAAAACCCCCGAATATCGGGGGTTTTGCTGGTACGGGTGAGGCTTTACTCCACCGTCACCGACTTCGCCAGGTTGCGCGGCTGGTCAACGTCAGTGCCCTTAAGCACAGCCACGTAGTACGACAGCAGTTGCAGCGGGATGGTGTAGAGGATCGGCGACAAGGTGTCGTGGATGTGCGGCATGTTGATGACGTGGGTGCCTTCGCCATTGGTCATGCCGGCCTTTTCGTCGGCGAACACGATCAACTGGCCGCCACGGGCGCGCACTTCCTGCAGGTTGGACTTGAGCTTCTCCAGCAGTTCGTTGTTCGGCGCGACGGTCACCACTGGCATGTCGTCATCCACCAGGGCCAACGGGCCGTGCTTGAGCTCACCGGCCGGGTAGGCTTCGGCGTGAATGTAGGAGATTTCCTTAAGCTTGAGCGAACCTTCCATCGCCACCGGGTATTGCGCGCCCCGGCCAAGGAACAGGGTGTGGTGTTTGTCGGCGAACAGCTCGGCGACTTTTTCCACGGTGCTGTCCATGGCCAGCGCTTCGCCCAGGCGGGCCGGCAGGCGGCGCAGTTCTTCCACCAGATTGGCTTCGACGCCCTCTTCCAGCGTGCCGCGCACCTGGCCCAGGGACAGGGTCAGCAGCAACAGGCCCACCAACTGGGTGGTGAAGGCCTTGGTGGAGGCCACGCCGATTTCGCGACCGGCCTGGGTCAGCAGGGTCAGGTCGGACTCGCGCACCAGGGAGCTGATGCCGACGTTGCAGATTGCCAGGCTGCCGAGGAAGCCCAGTTCCTTGGCATTGCGCAGGGCGGCCAGGGTGTCGGCGGTTTCGCCGGACTGGGAGATGGTGACGAACAGGGTGTCGGGCTGCACCACCACCTTGCGGTAGCGGAATTCGCTGGCGACTTCGACCTGGCACGGGATGCCGGCCAGTTCTTCGAGCCAGTAACGGGCAACCATGCCGGCGTGGTAGCTGGTGCCGCAGGCGACGATTTGCACGTTGCGCACTTTGGCGAACAGCTCGGCGGCTTGCGGGCCGAAGGCTTGTACCAACACCTGGTTCTGGCTCAGGCGACCTTCCAGGGTGCGTTGCACCACGGCCGGTTGCTCGTGGATTTCCTTGAGCATGAAGTGGCGGAACTCGCCCTTGTCGGCGGCTTCGGCACCGTCGCGGTACTGCACGGCTTCACGTTCAACGGACTTGCCGTTGACGTCCCAGATCGACACGCTTTCGCGGCGGATCTCGGCGATGTCGCCTTCTTCCAGGTACATGAAGCGGTCGGTCACCTGGCGCAGGGCCAGTTGGTCGGAGGCGAGGAAGTTCTCGCCCAGGCCCAGGCCGATCACCAATGGGCTGCCACTGCGGGCGGCGACCAGGCGGTCGGGCTGGCTGGCGCTGATCACGGCCAGGCCATAGGCGCCGTGCAGTTCCTTGACGGTGGCCTTGAGGGCGTTGGTCAGGTCGCCCAGGTCTTTAAGCTTGTGGTTCAGCAGGTGGGCGATGACTTCGGTGTCGGTGTCCGAAGTGAAGACGTAGCCCAGGCCTTTCAGTTGTTCACGCAGCACTTCGTGGTTTTCGATGATGCCGTTGTGCACCACCGCCAGGTCACCGGAGAAGTGTGGGTGCGCGTTGCGCTCGCACGGTGCGCCGTGGGTAGCCCAACGGGTGTGGGCGATACCCAGGCGGCCTACCAGCGGCTCACCGGCCAACGCTTGTTCGAGTTCGCTGACCTTGCCCGGGCGACGCATGCGCTCAAGCTTGCCGGCGTTGGTAAAGAGCGCCACACCGGCGCTGTCGTAGCCGCGGTATTCCAGGCGTTTGAGGCCTTCGAGCAAAATGGCGGTGACGTTTCGTTCAGCGACTGCGCCAACAATTCCACACATGGTTTTTCTCCTAGATGACTGCCGCGCAAATCAGCGTGATGCCGCGGGCTTGGATCTGGTCGCGGGCCTCAAGCGGCAGGCGATCATCGGTAATAAGGGTATGGACGCTGCTCCAGGGCAGTTCCAGGTTGGGGATCTTGCGGCCAATCTTGTCGGACTCGACCATCACCACCACTTCGCGGGCGACCTCGGCCATGACGCGGCTCAGCCCCAGCAACTCGTTGAAGGTGGTGGTACCGCGCTCCAGGTCGATGCCATCGGCGCCAATGAAGAGCTGGTCGAAATCGTAGGAACGCAGCACTTGCTCGGCGACCTGGCCCTGGAACGAGTCCGAATGCGGGTCCCAGGTGCCGCCGGTCATCAACAGTACCGGCTCGTGTTCCAGTTCGCTCAGGGCGCTGGCCACGTGCAGGGAGTTGGTCATCACCACCAGGCCGGGCTGATGGCCCAGTTCGGGGATCATGGCGGCGGTGGTGCTGCCGCTGTCGATGATGATGCGGGCGTGTTCGCGCAAACGCCGGACGGCCGCACGGGCGATGGCGCGCTTGTAGACCGAAATGGGCTGGGCCGGATCGCCGACCAGTTCCTGGGGCATGGTGATGGCGCCGCCATAGCGACGCAGCAACAGGCCGTTACTTTCGAGGGCCGCCAGGTCCTTGCGGATGGTGACTTCCGACGTTTCGAAACGTTTGGCCAATTCGTCCACGCTGACTTCACCTTGCTCAGTGAGCATGGCAAGGATGTTGTGGCGACGTTGGGGTGTATTTCGTTTCGACATGGTGATGATAAGTTTCGTTTCGAAAGATAACGAAGGCAATCAAAACCTATTGGCTGAGGATCGTCAAGGGAGCTAGGTCAATTTTTGCGAAAAGTCTGGCAACAACACTAAACAACTGTGGGAGCTGGCTTGCCTGCGATAGCGGTCTGACAGCCAACGTTGATGTTGTCTGGCACTCCGTCATCGCCGGCAAGCCAGCTCCTACAGGTGAAAGTGGTGGTCAATCAGACTGTGGATAACTCAGGTCTTCTTGATCTTGACCGGGCGCTTCCAGCCGTCGATGTTGCGCTGGCGGGCGCGGGCCACTGCGAGTTGAGACTTATCCACATCCTGGTTGATGGTCGAGCCTGCCGCTGTGTTTGAACCATCACCAATGCTGACGGGTGCAATCAACGAGTTGTTGGAGCCGATAAACACGTCTTCGCCAATGGTCGTCTGGTACTTGTTGGCGCCGTCGTAGTTACACGTGATGGCGCCGGCGCCGATATTGCTGCGCGCACCAATCACGGCATCACCGAGGTAGGCCAGGTGCCCGGCCTTGGCGTCGTCGCCCATCTGTGCGTTTTTCAGTTCTACAAAGTTACCCACATGGGCCCTGGCCCCCAGCACGCTACCCGGACGCAGGCGTGCAAATGGACCAGCGTCACTGCCCTCACCCATCACCGCGCCGTCGATATGGCTGTTGGCCTTGATCACCACGCCTTTGCGCAGGGTGCTGTCCTTGATCACGCAGTTCGGGCCGATGATCACGTCATCTTCAATCACCACGCGACCTTCCAGGATCACGTTGATGTCGATCAGCACGTCGCGACCCACAGTGACATCACCCCGCACATCGAAACGTGCCGGATCCCGCAGTGTCACGCCCAGCGCCATCAAGCGGCGGCCTTCGCGCAGTTGATAGTGACGCTCCAGCTCCGCCAGTTGCTTGCGGTCGTTGGCGCCCTGCACTTCCATCGGGTCGTGGGGCTGTTCGGTGGCGACCAACAGGCCATCACTGACAGCCATCTCGATGACATCGGTCAGGTAGTACTCGCCCTGGGCATTATTGTTGGACAGGCGGCTCATCCAGTCAGCCAGGCGATCGGCCGGCACGGCGAGGATTCCGGTATTGCCTTCGGTGATGGCACGCTGGGCTTCGCTGGCGTCTTTGTGCTCGACGATGGCCGCGACCTTGCCGTCAGCGTTGCGCACAATGCGGCCGTAGCCGGTCGGGTCATCCAGCTCAACGGTCAGCAGGCCCATCTGGCCAGGCACCACATGCTTGAGCAGGCGCTGCAAGGTTTCCACTTCGATCAGCGGCACGTCACCGTAAAGGATCAGCACGGTGTCGGCCTTGATGAACGGCACCGCTTGCGCGGTGGCATGGCCGGTACCCAATTGCTTGTCCTGCAATACGAAATTCAAGTCGTCCGCCGCCAGTCGCTCACGCACCACATCGGCTCCGTGGCCAATCACCACATGAATGCGCTGTGGATCAAGTTGCCGGGCACTGTGGATAACATGGCCGAGCATCGAGTTGCCGGCAACCGGGTGCAACACCTTGGGCAAGGCCGAACGCATGCGGGTGCCCTGGCCTGCGGCAAGAATTACGATTTCGAGAGACATGAATGGCTACCAATCCTGGGCGGTCAGACTTCAGACCAAAGAAGTGTTTTGCTAAAAAAGAAAAAGGGTAGCCGAGGCTACCCTTTTTAATCAATCACACATGAGGCTTGACGGCTTAACCGCCAAACTTCTTGCGGATCTGCTGGACGGTGCGCAGCTGAGCTGCGGCCTCGGCCAGACGTGCAGCAGCAGAACCGTAGTCGAAATCTGCGCCTTTTTCGTTCAGGGCCTTCTCGGCAGCCTTGACGGCTTCCTGAGCGGAGGCTTCATCCAGGTCGGCAGCACGTTGCACGGTGTCGGCAAGTACCTTGACCATGTTCGGCTGAACCTCGAGGAAACCACCGGAGATGTAAAACACCTCCCGTTCCCCGCCCAGCTTGGTCAGAGTGATCGGACCAGGCTTCAAGGATGTAATCAATGGCGCGTGGCCAAAGTTAATACCCAGGTCGCCCAGTTCGCCGTGTGCAATCACACTCTCGATCTGACCGGAGAAGATTTCCCCTTCCGCGCTGACGATATCGCAATGGAATGTCATAGCCATCTGCTTGCCTCAACCTGATTAGCGCCCGTTACCGGGCGCCGGAATTACAGTTTCTTGGCTTTCTCGATCGCTTCTTCGATGCCGCCGACCATGTAGAACGCTTGTTCTGGCAGGTGGTCGTAGTCACCGTTGAGGATGCCTTTGAAGCCAGCAATGGTGTCTTTCAGGGAAACGTATTTACCCGAGGCACCGGTGAAGACTTCAGCCACGAAGAACGGCTGCGACAAGAAACGCTGGATCTTACGAGCGCGGGATACCAACTGCTTGTCGGTTTCCGACAGCTCGTCCATACCCAGGATCGCAATGATGTCCTTCAGTTCTTTGTAACGCTGCAGAACGTACTGGACGCCGCGAGCGGTGTCGTAGTGTTCCTGGCCGATGACGTTCGGGTCCAGCTGGCGCGAAGTCGAGTCCAGTGGATCGACCGCTGGGTAGATACCCAGGGAGGCGATGTCACGGGACAGTACGACGGTGGCGTCCAAGTGGGCGAACGTGGTCGCTGGCGACGGGTCAGTCAAGTCATCCGCAGGTACGTATACCGCTTGGATCGAGGTGATCGAACCGTTTTTGGTCGAAGTGATACGCTCTTGCAGAGTACCCATCTCTTCGGCCAGGGTCGGCTGGTAACCTACTGCGGAAGGCATACGGCCCAGCAGTGCGGATACTTCAGTACCGGCCAGGGTGTAACGATAGATGTTGTCGACGAACAGCAGAACGTCGTTACCTTCGTCACGGAACTTCTCGGCCATGGTCAGGCCGGTCAGTGCTACGCGCAGACGGTTACCCGGCGGCTCGTTCATCTGACCGTAAACCAGTGCCACTTTGTCCAGAACGTTGGAATCCTTCATCTCGTGGTAGAAGTCGTTACCCTCACGAGTACGCTCACCCACACCGGCGAACACGGAATAACCGCTGTGCTCGATGGCGATGTTACGGATCAGTTCCATCATGTTTACGGTTTTGCCTACACCGGCACCACCGAACAGACCGACTTTACCGCCCTTGGCGAACGGGCAAACCAGGTCGATAACCTTGATGCCGGTTTCCAGCAGGTCGTTGCCGCCCGCTTGTTCCGCGAAGGAAGGCGCAGGACGGTGAATGCCCCAGCGCTCTTCGGTGTCGATTGGACCGGCTTCGTCGATCGGGTTACCGAGGACGTCCATGATCCGGCCCAGGGTCGCTTTACCGACTGGTACGGAGATGGCTGCGCCAGAGTCAGTGACTTCCAGACCGCGCTTCAAGCCTTCGGTGGAACCCATTGCAATGGTACGAACCACGCCGTCGCCCAGCTGCTGCTGAACTTCCAGGGTGGTGCCTGCATCGCTTTTGACTTTCAAAGCGTTGTAGATGCTCGGTACGCTGTCGCGTGGGAATTCCACGTCGATAACGGCGCCGATGATTTGAACGATACGTCCGCTACTCATAGCTGGATCCTCTGAATATTTGAACCGTTAAACCGCGGCAGCGCCGCCGACGATTTCCGAGATCTCTTGGGTGATCGCAGCCTGACGCGCCTTGTTGTAGATCAGCTGCAAATCGCTGATCAAATCACCGGCGTTGTCGGTAGCGTTCTTCATCGCGATCATCCGCGCAGCTTGTTCAGCCGCGTTGTTCTCGACCACCGCCTGGTACACCTGCGACTCCACGTAGCGCACCATCAAGCCGTCAAGCAGCTCTTTGGCGTCTGGTTCGTAGAGGTAGTCCCAGTGGTGCTTGAGTTCTTGTTCCGGGGCGGCCACCAATGGAATCAACTGCTCCACGGTAGGCTGTTGCGTCATGGTGTTGATGAACTTGTTGGATACCACGGACAGGCGGTCAATCCGGCCTTCCAGGTATGCATCCAGCATCACTTTGACGCTGCCGATCAAATCATTGATCGACGGTTCTTCGCCCAGGTGGCTGATAGCTGCAACGACGTTACCGCCGAAGTTGCGGAAAAAGGCCGCACCCTTGCTACCGACCACACACAGATCGATCTCGACGCCTTTTTCGCGGTTTACCGCCATGTCCTTGACCAGGGCCTTGAACAGGTTGGTATTCAAACCACCGCACAAACCACGGTCACTGCTCACCACTACATAACCAACGCGCTTTACTTCGCGATCGATCATGAACGGGTGGCGATATTCCGGGTTGGCGTTGGCCAGATGACCAATAACCTGGCGGATACGCTCCGCGTAGGGACGGCTAGCAGCCATGCGCATTTGTGCCTTGCGCATTTTGCTGACCGCCACTTTTTCCATGGCGCTGGTGATCTTTTGCGTGCTTTTGATGCTCGCAATCTTACTGCGAATCTCTTTTGCGCCTGCCATGTAACACCTATCAGGTTAGCAAGCGGGAGCCTCGCGGCCCCCGCTGCGGCTTACCAGGTTTGGGTGGCCTTGAACTTCTCGATACCGGCTTTGATGCCAGCATCGATGTCGTCATTGAAGTCACCCTTCACGTTGATCTTCGCCATCAATTCGGCGTGATCGCGGTTGAAGTAAGCAATCAGCGCTTGTTCGAAGCTGCCGACCTTGGTGATTTCAACGTCGGTCAGGAACCCACGCTCAGCGGCATACAGCGACAGCGCCATGTCAGCGATCGACATTGGTGCGTATTGCTTCTGCTTCATCAGCTCGGTAACGCGCTGACCATGCTCAAGTTGCTTACGGGTCGCTTCGTCCAGGTCAGAAGCGAACTGGGCGAATGCCGCCAGTTCACGGTACTGAGCCAGAGCGGTACGGATACCACCGGAGAGCTTCTTGATGATCTTGGTCTGAGCGGCACCACCCACACGGGATACCGAAACACCGGCGTTCACTGCAGGACGGATCCCGGAGTTGAACATGGCCGACTCCAGGAAGATCTGACCGTCGGTGATGGAAATCACGTTGGTCGGAACGAACGCGGAAACGTCGCCAGCCTGGGTTTCGATGATCGGCAGTGCGGTCAGAGAACCGGTTTTGCCGGTCACTGCGCCGTTGGTGAACTTCTCTACGTATTCTTCCGAAACGCGGGATGCGCGCTCCAGCAGACGGGAGTGGAGATAGAACACGTCGCCTGGGTAAGCTTCACGGCCTGGTGGACGGCGCAGCAGCAGGGAAATCTGGCGGTAAGCCACTGCTTGCTTGGACAGATCGTCATAAACGATCAGCGCGTCTTCACCGCGGTCGCGGAAGTATTCGCCCATGGTGCAACCGGAGTACGGTGCCAGGAACTGAAGTGCAGCGGATTCGGAAGCACTGGCGGCCACGACGATGGTGTTAGCCAGGGCGCCGTTTTCTTCCAGCTTGCGAACCACGTTGGCGATGGTCGATTGTTTCTGACCGATAGCTACGTAGACGCAGAAGATCCCGCTGTCTTTCTGGTTGATGATCGCGTCGATCGCCAGAGCGGTTTTACCGATCTGACGGTCACCGATGATCAGCTCACGCTGGCCACGGCCGACAGGAATCATGGCATCGACAGCCTTGTAGCCAGTCTGTACAGGCTGGTCTACCGACTTACGCCAGATCACGCCTGGAGCAACTTTCTCGACCGCATCGGTCTCGGTGTTGTTCAGCGGACCTTTGCCGTCAACTGGGTTACCCAGTGCGTCGACAACGCGACCCAGCAGTTCCTTACCAACCGGAACTTCCAGGATGCGGCCTGTGCACTTGGCGCTCATGCCTTCGGCCAGAGTCTGGTAGGAGCCCAATACAACGGCACCTACAGAGTCTTGCTCCAGGTTGAGGGCCATACCGTAGACGCCGCCCGGAAACTCGATCATCTCGCCGTACATTACGTCGGCCAGACCGTGAATCCGCACGATGCCGTCAGATACGCTGACGACAGTGCCTTCGTTACGGGCTTGGGAGGTCACATCGAGCTTGTCGATGCGGCCCTTGATAATTTCACTTATTTCGGAAGGATTGAGTTGCTGCATTGCTCTGCTGCCCCTTCAAACTCAAGATTTCAATGCTTCGGCAAGATTCGCGAGTTTGCCGCGAATCGAGCCATCGATAACCAGGTCGCCGGCGCGAATGATGACACCACCAATCAGGGTGGCATCCTCCGCAACTTGCAGGCGCACTTCCCGGTCGAGTCGTGCACTGAGAACCTTGGCGAGTTTGTCTTGCTGTTCTTGGTTCAATGCAAAAGCACTGGTCACTTCAACATCTACCGATTTCTCTTGTTCGGCCTTGTACAGGTCAAACAGAGCGGCGATCTCCGGCAGAAGCGGGAGACGGTCGTTTTCGGCAACGACGTGGATGAAGTTCTGCACTTTTACATCAAACTTGTCGCCGCACACGTCAATAAACGTGGCGGCCTTGTCTGCGCTCGTCAGTCGCGGGGCCTTGAGCACGCGCTGCATGGTGTCGTCTTGCGACACTGCTGCAGCCAGGCCGAGCATGGCTGACCAAGAGGCCAGCTGCTGGTGGGCCTGGGCGTGCTCGAAGGCTGCCTTAGCGTAAGGTCGGGCCAACGTGGTCAATTCTGCCATGATCGCCCTCGCTTAAATTTCAGCAGCCAGTTTGTTTACCAGCTCCGCGTGCGCGTTTTGATCGATTGTGGCACCCAGGATCTTCTCAGCACCGCCGACGGCCAGAGCACCCAGTTGGGCACGCAGCGCATCTTTGACACCGTTCAGTTCCTGCTCGATCTCGGCTTGAGCCTGAACCTTCACACGGTCAGCGTCGATACGGGCTTTTTCAACAGCCTCTTCAACGATCTGGTTACCGCGTTTCTTGGCTTGCTCAATGATTTCAGCTGCCTGAGCTTTCGCTTCGCGCAGTTGTTGACCCGCTTTATCTTGGGCCAACTCCAGGTCGCGAGCTGCTCGTGCGGCAGCGTCCAGTCCGTCTGCGATCTTCTTCTGACGTTCGTGCAAAGCCGCGATGACCGGAGGCCATACGAACTTCATGCAGAAAACAACAAAAATCAAGAACGCTAAGGACTGACCAATAATGGTTGCATTAATGTTCACGCCAATACCTCGCTCGTTCGTTGCACAACACACCAATCACTCGAAAAAACGAGTGATTAACCGGCGAGTTGACCAACGAAGGGGTTCGCGAAGGTGAAGAACAGAGCGATACCAACACCGATCATGGTCACGGCGTCGAGCAGGCCGGCGACGATGAACATTTTAACTTGCAGCATTGGAACCATTTCTGGCTGACGCGCTGCGCCTTCCAGGAACTTGCCGCCCAGCAGGCCGAAACCAATGGCAGTACCCAGGGCGCCCAGGCCGATCAACAGTGCAACAGCGATAGCGGTTAGACCAACTACAGTTTCCATCTTTCCTCCCGACTTTTACGTCGTATGGTTTAGGTTTTTTAGATTTTAAAGCGGTAAAACAAATCGTTTCATAGCCCTTCAGGGCTCCCCTCCCGTTTGACCGGGAGGGACATCAGACTAGTCGAAACTGGTCTTAATGGTTCTCTTCGTGCGCCATCGACAGGTAGACGATGGTCAGCATCATGAAGATAAACGCCTGCAGGGTGATGATCAGGATGTGGAACACAGCCCACGCCCACTGCAGAACAATGCCCAGGCCGCTAAGCCAGAGCAGACCACTGCCGAACATCACAGCGATCAGAATGAACACCAGCTCGCCGGCATACATGTTGCCGAACAGTCGCAAGGCCAGGGAAATCGGCTTGGCGACCAGGGTCACGAATTCCAGCAGGAAGTTCACCGGGATCAGCAGGGCTTGAACGAAGATGTTCTTGCTGCCGAACGGGTGCAGGGTCAGTTCGCCGATGAAGCCGCCGATACCCTTGATCTTGATGCTGTAGAAAATGATCAACGCAAACACCGACAGGGCCATGCCCAGGGTGGCGTTAGGGTCCGTGGTGGAAACTGCACGGAATGGAATGTGCTGATCGCCGGAGATCAGGATGGCCAGCTGAGGAATCCAGTCGACCGGAATCAGGTCGACGGCGTTCATCAGGAACACCCAGACGAAGATGGTCAGTGCCAACGGTGCAATCACCGCGCTACGACCATGGAAGCTGTCACGCACGCTGCCATCGACGAATTCGACCAATACTTCAACGAAGTTCTGCAATGCACCTGGCTGACCGGAAGTCGCCTTCTTTGCCGCCATGCGGAAAATCAGGACGAAAATCAGACCCAATGCGACAGACCAGCCCAGAGTATCCAGGTGGAATGCCCAGAAGCCCATTTCTTTGGCTTCTGCTGCGGTGTGGGCAAAGCCCCAGCCGCCATTGGGTAGCTGACCGAAGGTCAGGTTCTGCAAGTGGTGCTGGATATAGCCCGAAGCGGTTGTCTCTGCCATGGTTGCCTCAAACGCCCTAAGGTCTCGAAAGTCTTGTTCTCATCAGCAGGGGCGAGAACCAGCTGACCAATTGGGTCAACACGAAGACGCCGAATACAGCTAGCGGCGCCAATGGCTTCACACCTGCAAAGGTCAGTGCAAACAGCACTGCCGTCAAAATCAGTTTCCCCGCCTCGCCGGCATAAAAAGACCGGACGATAGCCTGGGCTGCTCGGGCGCCGGAAAACCGAAAGGCCCTGTGAGCAAAATACATATTGGGCAGCAAGGCTATCAGGCCTCCGCAGAGTCCTGAGTACCCGGCTACGACTCCATACCAATACCAGAGCGCCAAAGAGGCGATCAGTAAAATGACAAATTGAGCCACTAAAACCGGGAAAACGGCCAAGCGATGGAACGGCGACGTGTTTGGCGTGCGGGTTTCCATCACTCTTGCTCCTCAATAGTCGGCTGCCGGAAATCAATAACTTGGCATAATTTGTGCCGACAAAATGCGCGCAGAGTATAGGGGCGGTTCAGCCCCTATTCAACTGCCGGGTAGTGATTTCCGACTGCGCGCTACAGAAGCAATTGTTTCAGCGGATGTGGGCAAGAACGCCCTGAAGCTCATCCAATGAGTTATATCCGATGACCAATTGCCCTTTGCCTTTCTTTCCGTGGCGAATTTGCACCGCAGAGCCTAGGCGTTCGGCCAGGCGCTGCTCCAGGCGTGCAATATCCGGATCAGGTTTGGCAGTTTCGACCGGTGCAGGTTTGCCGCTGAGCCACTGGCGAACCAGGGCCTCGGTCTGACGAACGGTGAGGCCTCGTGCGACAACGTGTCGCGCCCCTTCAACCTGTTGATTTTCCGGCAAACCGAGCAAAGCACGGGCATGACCCATTTCCAGGTCGCCATGGGAAAGCATGGTTTTGATGACTTCCGGCAGTGCGATCAGACGCAACAGGTTGGACACGGTAACCCGGGACTTGCCCACCGCATCCGCGACTTCCTGCTGAGTCAGTTTGAATTCCTGCTGCAAACGCTGCAGGGCGATCGCTTCCTCGATCGGATTGAGGTCTTCGCGCTGTATGTTCTCGATCAGTGCCATGGCGATGGCGGTTTCATCCGGTACATCGCGCACCATCGCCGGGATGGTTTCCTTGCCAGCCTGTTGGCTGGCACGCCAGCGGCGTTCGCCGGCGATGATTTCAAAGCGGCCTGCACCAATCGGGCGCACCACGATCGGCTGCATCACGCCCTGGGACTTGATCGAGTTCGCCAATTCTTCCAGCGCCTGGGGATCCATGTCCCGGCGCGGCTGGTATTTGCCGCGCTGGATCAGGTCCAGCGGCAGGTGCTGCAGCTCACGCTCGTCGGCCTGCACCGCTTGCTCTTCAAGGGTCGTGACAGTCGGACCACTCAGCAGTGCATCCAGTCCACGTCCGAGACCTCGTTTCTTGACGGCCATGGGGATTCCTTAAGTTGGCTGGGCTGCAGCGGTGCGTGAATTGCGGCGTTGACGACGAACCATCTCACCGGCCAGAGCCAGATAGGCAATGGCACCGCGGGATGACTTGTCATACGCCAGCGCGGGCATGCCATAGCTTGGCGCTTCGGCCAGGCGGATGTTGCGTGGAATCACGGTGTCGTAGAGCTGATCGCCGAAGTGTTCCTTGAGCTGTGCCGACACATCGTTCATCAGGCTCAGGCGCGGGTCATACATGGTCCGCAGCAGGCCTTCGATCTGCAGGTTCGGGTTGAGCAGCT
This sequence comes from Pseudomonas yamanorum, assembly GCF_013386765.1. GTDB lineage: Bacteria > Pseudomonadota > Gammaproteobacteria > Pseudomonadales > Pseudomonadaceae > Aquipseudomonas > Aquipseudomonas yamanorum_A. The sequence continues at coordinate 130,051 of NZ_JACARE010000018.1, read as the reverse complement.
CGGCGATACGCTTGATGTTATCCACAAGGTCGCTCAACCCTTCCAGTGCGAAGTACTCGCACTGCATGGGGATAATCACCCCGTCGGCGGCGACCAATGCGTTCAGTGTCAGCATCGACAGCGAGGGCGGGCAGTCGATCAAAATGTAGTCGTAATTCTCGCGGATCGGCGCCAGGGCGCTGCGCAGACGGCTTTCTTTCATCTGCATTTCCAGCAGCACCACTTCCGCCGCGGTCAAATCGCGGTTGGCCGGCAGCAGTTGGTAACCGCCGTGCTCGGAAAAGTGCATGGCCTGGGCCAGGTCGCACTCGCCAATCAGCAAGTCATAGACCGAGTTTTCCAGGCCGTGTTTATCCACACCGCTACCCATGGTGGCGTTGCCCTGTGGATCGAGATCGATCAACAGCACCCGACGCTTGGTAGCGACCAGGGATGCTGCGAGGTTGATGCAGGTGGTGGTTTTGCCCACGCCACCTTTCTGGTTCGCTATCGCGAATACCTTAGCCATTCTTGCTTGTGTTCCCAATCATGCCGTGCGGCGCAGTATCAGCAGATGGCGTTGGCCTTGGCAACCGGGTACGGCCAAGGCGTGTTCGCTATCGAGGTGGAAGTCTGCCGGCAATGCTAACAGCTCGTCGCTTGGATGAACGCCCTTCATTGCCAGCCAACGGGTGTCGCGGTCGCCGAGGTGGCGGGTCCAGTTGCTGAAGTTCTCCATGCTGCTGAAAGCCCGGGAAACAATTCCGTTGAAAGGCTGTTCAGGCGTGAAGGCTTCGACGCGACTGTGGATAACTTGCAGGTTATCCAGCTTGAGTTCGAGTTTGACCTGGGTCAGGAAGCGGGTTTTCTTGCCGTTGCTGTCCAGGCACGTCACTTGCGACTCGGGAAACAGGATCGCCAGCGGGATGCCGGGCATACCGCCACCGCTGCCAACATCGAGCCAGCGGCCGTTTTCGATAAACGGCATCACGCTGAGACTGTCGAGCAGATGGCGAGAAACCATTTCGTCCGGGTCACGCACTGCAGTGAGGTTGTAAGCCTTGTTCCATTTGATCAACAGGGCCAGATAACCCAGTAGCAACTCGTGCTGGGCTTCGGTCAGGTTGACGCCAAGCTGGCGAGCACCTGTGGATAACTCTTCGGCGTGTTGCGAGGTGACCAACGAACTCAAGCGCTTTGCTCCAACTGACGGCCCGCGCCGCGTTTTTTCAAATGAATCATCAACAGCGAAATGGCTGCCGGCGTGACGCCCGGGATACGTGAAGCCTGGCCCAGGGTCTCTGGTCGAGTTATCCCCAGCTTGCTTTGAATCTCTTTCGACAGGCCGGAAATATTTGTGTAATCGATATCCACAGGCAGCTTGGTGTCTTCACTGGCCCGCAGACGAGCGATCTCATCCTGCTGACGGTCAATGTAACCGGCGTATTTGGTCTTGATTTCGACCTGCTCGGCGACCTGTGGATCTTCTGCCCCACCGCCCGTTACCGAGATCAGACCAGCGTAGTCGATTTCCGGACGCGACAGCAGATTCAGCAAGTTGTACTCGTGAGTCAGCGGCGTGCCGAATTTCTCGGCAATCGCATCGCCTTGCTCGGTGCCCGGACGAACCCAGGTACTTTTCAGGCGTTGCTCTTCCAGTTCGATGCTTTCGCGCTTTTTGCAGAAGGCAGCCCAACGCGCGTCGTCGACCAAGCCCAGCTCGCGACCTTTTTCGGTCAAGCGCAGGTCGGCGTTGTCTTCCCGCAGGATCAGGCGATATTCGGCCCGGGACGTAAACATCCGGTACGGTTCCTGGGTGCCGAGGGTGATCAGGTCGTCGACCAACACACCGATGTACGCCTCATCGCGACGCGGGCACCAGCTGTCTTTGCCCTGTGCACGCAGTGCGGCGTTGGCTCCGGCCAGCAAACCCTGGGCGCCGGCTTCTTCGTAACCGGTGGTGCCGTTGATTTGTCCAGCGAAGAACAAACCGCCGATCACCTTGGTTTCCAGGCTGTATTTCAAGTCACGCGGGTCGAAGTAGTCGTACTCGATGGCATAGCCAGGCCGCACGATGTGCGCATTTTCCATACCGCGAATCGACTGCACGATCTGGATTTGCACGTCGAACGGCAAGGAAGTGGAAATCCCGTTCGGATACAGCTCGTGGGTAGTCAAACCTTCCGGCTCGATGAAGACCTGGTGGCTTTCCTTGTCGGCAAAGCGATGGATCTTGTCTTCGATCGACGGGCAATAGCGTGGCCCAATGCCTTCGATCACACCGGAATACATCGGCGAACGGTCGAGGTTCGCGGCAATGATTTCGTGGGTTCGGGCGTTGGTGTGGGTAATCCAGCAACTGACCTGTTTCGGATGCTGTTCCTTGGAGCCCATGAACGACATGACCGGGATCGGTGTGTCGCCGGCTTGCTCAGTCATCACCGAGAAATCCACCGAACGGCCATCGATACGTGGCGGCGTGCCGGTTTTCAGGCGACCAACGCGCAGTGGCAGTTCGCGAAGGCGTTGTGCCAAGGCGATTGACGGCGGATCACCAGCGCGGCCACCGGAATAGTTCTGCATACCGATGTGGATAAGTCCACCGAGGAACGTACCGGTGGTCAACACCACGGATTCTGCGAAGAAACGCAGGCCCATTTGGGTGACAACACCGCGTACCTGGTCCTGCTCGACGATCAGGTCATCGGCTGCCTGTTGAAATATCCACAGGTTCGGCTGGTTTTCCAGGGTTTCGCGGACAGCGGCCTTGTACAGGATCCGGTCGGCTTGAGCACGAGTGGCTCGCACGGCCGGGCCTTTGCGGCTGTTCAACACGCGAAATTGAATACCACCTTTGTCGGTAGCCATGGCCATCGCGCCGCCCAGGGCATCGATTTCCTTGACCAGGTGGCTTTTGCCAATCCCGCCAATCGCGGGGTTGCAGCTCATGGCACCGAGGGTTTCCACGTTATGCGTCAGCAACAGGGTTTTTGCCCCCATGCGTGCTGACGCCAGTGCTGCCTCGGTACCGGCATGACCGCCGCCGATGACGATCACTTCAAAACGGGAAGGGAAATCCACCACGCACCTCGTGCCTGCTTCTGTAGGTAATTAGGAATGAGCGTTCGAGATCAGGTTTTCGAACGAGTCGGCAAGTATAGGGACTTCGCCCTTCCTAAAGAACCCTTTGCACAAAATTTAACCAGCTGTGGATGAATCACGAACAATAGAAATTAAAAGAGAGAAATTTATTAAATCTTTGTTTTTATGTTTATTTCTACTGAGGCATGTTTCTGTGGATAGATCGCTACAGGCCTTTATTTACTTTATGTACAGAGATTCAAAAGTCTGTGGTTAGGTGCCAAGGAGGCCCTTGGATAAGTGGTGTAAGCCTGTGGATTAAACAGGTGGTTATCCACAGAGGGGTTTTTACTCAGGTTTTACGCCCTGTTATCAACTGGGCACAGGGGCGGTTATTCACAGGGCTTAATCCACAGAAAAGCGTCAAATGAGGCAAATCCCGGACGTAGGAAAGCCGTCGCGACGTTCGCGTTATTCAGAAAAAAGAATTGAATGCCCTGAAACGGGCAGAACAGACAGGCCCGAATGGCCTGTCTGGGGAACGGTAAACGTTATTTACCGATGCAGAAGCTGGAAAAGATCCGTCCCAGCAGATCATCGGAGCTGAAAGCACCGGTAATCTCGCCCAATAACTGTTGAGCCTGGCGCAGATCTTCAGCCAGCAGCTCACCAGCACCTGCCAGGGTCAACTGTGCCCGACCGTGCTCCAGGGCTGTGCTAGCATGCCGCAGCGCTTCCAGGTGCCTGCGGCGAGCACTGAAGCTGCTTTCGGAGGTCTGCTCGTAACCCATACAGGCCTTCAGGTGGTCGCGCAGCAACTCCAGGCCATCCCCTGCCGACTTGGCGCTGAGGCTGATGGTGACGTGGCCATCCTCGCTGACTTCCAGGGCGATTGCTTCGCCCGTCAGGTCAGCCTTGTTACGAATCAGCGTGACCTTGGCCGGGTCTGGCCGTTGTTCGAGGAATTCTGGCCACAGTGCGAACGGGTCCGCAGCTTCCGGCGCGGTGGCATCAACCACCAGCAGTACGCGATCGGCTTCAGCGATTGCCTTCAACGCGCGTTCTACTCCGATCTTCTCCACCTGGTCATCGGTGTCACGCAGCCCGGCCGTGTCCACGACATGCAGTGGCATCCCATCGATGTGGATATGTTCGCGCAAGATATCCCGTGTAGTGCCGGCAATCTCGGTAACGATGGCCGCTTCGCGTCCGGCCAGGGCATTGAGGAGGCTCGACTTGCCAGCGTTGGGCCGGCCGGCAATCACCACGGTCATACCGTCGCGCAGCAAGGCTCCTTGCCCGGCTTCACGCAGTACTGTGGATAACTCCTCACGGACTTTATCCAGCATCGCGAGGACATGGCCATCGGCGAGGAAGTCGATTTCTTCCTCGGGGAAATCAATCGCCGCTTCTACGTAGATGCGCAAGCTGATCAACTGCTCGGTGAGGTTATGCACACGCAGGGAAAACGCACCCTGCAATGAACGCAACGCATTACGCGCGGCTTGTGCAGAACTGGCTTCGATCAGGTCGGCAATCGCTTCGGCCTGGGCCAGGTCGAGCTTGTCGTTGAGGAACGCGCGCTCGCTGAATTCGCCCGGGCGTGCCTGGCGGCAACCCAGTTGAAGACAACGCTGCAGCAGCATATCCAGAACGATCGGGCCGCCGTGGCCTTGCAGTTCAAGCACATCTTCGCCGGTAAATGAGTTCGGGCCCGGGAAATAAAGGGCAATCCCTTCGTCCAGAACCTCTTCTTCGGCGCCTAGAAAAGGCCCGTAATGCGCATACCGAGGCTTCAGCTCCCGCCCACTGATGGCCTGGGCCGCCACGCCGGCGAGCGGCCCGGAAATACGAACGATACCGACACCACCACGACCTTGAGCGGTGGCGACAGCGGCGATGGTTTCACGAGGAGCGCTCATGGCGGGTACCCGGATAAAAGTGACGGAAAGCAAAACGCCCCACTAGGGGGCGTCTTGAGTGGTGTTATCCACAGAGTAAATTACGCCTCGGCTTTTTTGGTAGCCGCTTCGATTTTACGTGTGATGTACCACTGTTGAGAGATCGACAGGCAGTTGTTGACCACCCAGTACAGCACCAGACCAGCCGGGAACCACAGGAAGAAGAAGGTGAAGATGATTGGCATCATTTTCATTACCTTGGCCTGCATCGGGTCCGGCGGAGTCGGGTTCAGACGCTGCTGGATGAACATGGTCGCGCCCATGATGATCGGCAGGATAAAGAACGGGTCTTTGATCGACAGGTCAGTTATCCACAGCATGAACGGTGCCTGACGCATTTCCACGCTTTCCAGGAGAACCCAGTACAGCGACAGGAATACCGGCATCTGCACCAGAATCGGCAAGCATCCACCCAGCGGGTTGATCTTCTCTTTCTTGTACAGCTCCATCATGGCCTGCGACATTTTCTGCCGGTCATCGCCATGTTGTTCTTTCAGCGCGGCCAGTTTCGGGGCCACGGCACGCATACGCGCCATCGACTTGTAGCTGGCAGCCGACAGTGGGAAGAAGATCCCCTTGATCAGCATGGTCAGCAGGATGATCGAGAAACCCCAGTTACCCACAATGCTGTGGATATGTTGCAGCAGCCAGAAGATCGGCTGGGCAATGAACCAGAGAATGCCGTAATCCACAGTCAGTTCCAGACCTGGGGATAACTCTTTGAGGACTGCCTGGCTTTTCGGGCCGGCATACAGCGTAGCGCTGGCTTCAGCCTTGGCACCCGGAGCGACGGTCAACGTCGGGCCAGTAAAGCCAATGATGTAGTTGCCCTGGCTGTCTTTGCGGGTTTGAACCAGGTTCGCATCACCCTTGTTCGGGATCCATGCGGTCACGAAGTAGTGTTGCAACCAGGCAACCCAGCCACCTTGGACTGTTTCTTTCAGCGCGCCCTTGTCGATATCTTTCATCGACACTTTTTTGTACGGCTCGCTACTTGTCCACAGGGCTGCGCCCAGGTAAGTCGCGGTGCCGGTGGCGGTGCTGGAAGAAGGATCGGCGCTGTTGTCGCGCTTGAGCTGGGCAAACAGGTTGCCAGTCCACGGCTTCGCGCTTTCGTTGTCGATCAGATAGGTGACTTTCAGATCGTACAAACCGCGGGTGAAGCTGAAACGCTTGATGTAGTTGACGCCGTCGTGACTGAATTTCAGGTCGACGTTCAACTGGTTCTGGCCATCAGCCAGTTGATAAGTCTTCTGTTCGGTCGAATAAACCGGACGACCGGTAGCACGAGCATCCGGACCGTCAGTGCCGGTCAGGCCACTTTGCGCCAGATATACACGTTCGCCGCCGTTATCGAACAGCTGGAACGGAACATCCGGATGGTCTTGGCGACGTGGATACAGCGGCAGCTTCAGCTGGGCGATATCACCACCTTGTGGATCGATAGCCAGGTCCAGTACATCCGTTTTTACGTGGATGAGGTCTTTATTGGTGACGACCGGGGTTTCTACCGGGGTGCTGGTATCGGCATTCGCGCTGGGTACATCGGCACTGGCGGCAGCATTGTTACCCAGTGGCGTGTCCGGAATAGCCGGCGCCGACTGATTGGTAGCAACATTCTGAGTCGGCAGGGCAGCTTGGCCATAATCCTGGTTCCACTTAAGAACCATAGAGTAGGACACGATTGCCAGGGCGACGATCAGGATCGTGCGTTTAATATCCATGATTACTCGGCCATCGAAGAAGAACGGGAGGTAGGGATAGGTGGAACCGGGTCATAACCACCGGGATTCCACGGATGACAGCGACCTAAACGACGAAAGGTCAGCCAGCCACCGCGCAGAAGGCCATGATTTTCTATGGCTTCCAACGCGTAGCAGGAACAACTGGGGTAGAAACGACAGTGATTTGCCATCAGGGGACTAATGGCATAGCGGTAAAACTGGATCGGAACGAGTGCCAGTTTACGCATCAGTACTGTCTACCCCTACAGTTTCGGTGCTGACAGCTGGTGTTGGCTTGTTGGTACGAGCCAAACGTTTCCAGAGCTTGCCGAAATGCTGAATCAATTCGGGGTTTTCTACGTCCCCCAAGCCTTTGCGCGCGACGATAACAATATCCCAACCAACCAGAGTCTCCTGGTGGAGGCGAAACGATTCGCGCATCAGACGCTTGAGGCGATTGCGCTCAACGGAGAGCTTTACGCTCTTCTTGCCGATCACCAACCCGAGACGGGGGTGATCCAGATCGTTGTTACGCGCAAGGAGCAGGAGATTTTTCCCCGGAACCTTGCCGGTGGGGGAGTCAAAGACTGCCTTGAAATGCCGGGGGGTTAGCAGACGCTTTTCCCGACTGAAGTCCTGACTCACCACCAGTACCGGATTATCAAACTGCCAGACGCGCACGACCTTTGGCGCGGCGACGCGACAGGACAGCACGGCCGTTCTTGGTGGCCATGCGAGCACGGAAGCCGTGAGTACGGGCGCGTTTGATGGTGCTTGGTTGGAAAGTACGTTTCATGGCGTGTTACCTGGTTCGTCCACAACGGGCCGGAATGGCCCCCGTTTTAAGAGACCGGCGATTCTAGAGAAAGCAAGCCTCTAGGTCAATTTCCAACCAGCTTTTCCTTTAATTAGATCTCTGGAGGCATTTGAACCGAATCCGTGCGGTTCGGCTTTCACGAGCAATGCCATAGATATAAAAATAAAGAAGGAAGTTATTTAAAGCTTTTCTGTAAAGCTTATAAAAGCTAGGGAGGCGATCTTCTGTGGATAACTACCTTCAGCCCATATTCCACGTGATGTACAGAGAATGACAACACGGGGGAGAAACGGTGCTCTGCCTGTGCTGCGCTATCGGATAAGCTGTGTGTGGAATGGCTACTTATCCACAGGCCAGTTACCCACAGACTTTCGACCCCACTTGTACAACGGGCTTAGGGTCGCTTATCCACAGAGCTTATGCACAGACCATTTGTCGCCTTTTTTACGGTTAAGGCATTGATTCTTGGCACCCTGTGAGCAACCTACATGTGGATAAGTGGACGGCTGGCCGCTACAATGGCGGCTGTTTTTGCCTCACCGGCTTTCAACTTAGGGGATATCCGTGTCAGTGGAACTTTGGCAGCAGTGCGTGGAGCTTTTGCGCGATGAGCTGCCTGCCCAGCAATTCAACACCTGGATCCGTCCGCTACAGGTCGAAGCCGAAGGCGACGAGTTGCGTGTCTACGCACCCAATCGTTTTGTTCTAGACTGGGTCAACGAGAAATACCTGAGCCGCGTTCTCGAATTGCTCGACGAACACGGCAACGGGCTTGCTCCGGTACTCTCCTTATTAATAGGCAGCAAACGCAGCTCGGCACCTCGTGCTGCGCCGAATGCACCGCTGGCAGCGAGTGCTTCGCAGGCTCAGGCTGCGGCGGCACCTGTTAATAACTCGCCAGCACCGGTTGCCCAGACGCCTTCGAAATCCTCGTCGCAGAAAAACGCGCCTATAAATGAAGAGCCGTCCCGCGACAGCTTTGACCCAATGGCCGGCGCCAGCTCCCAACAGGCTCCGGTTCGTGCTGAACAGCGCACCGTCCAGGTAGAAGGTGCGCTCAAGCACACCAGTTACCTGAACCGCACGTTCACCTTTGAGAACTTTGTCGAAGGTAAATCCAACCAGTTGGCCCGTGCGGCTGCCTGGCAGGTCGCCGACAACCCCAAGCACGGTTACAACCCGCTCTTCCTTTATGGCGGCGTTGGCTTGGGTAAAACTCACTTGATGCACGCTGTGGGTAACCACCTGTTAAAGAAGAACCCGAACGCCAAGGTTGTGTACCTGCACTCGGAGCGCTTCGTGGCCGACATGGTCAAGGCGCTGCAGCTCAACGCAATCAACGAGTTCAAACGGTTCTACCGTTCCGTTGATGCCTTGCTCATCGATGACATTCAATTCTTCGCCCGCAAGGAACGTTCCCAGGAAGAGTTTTTCCACACGTTCAACGCACTGCTCGAAGGCGGCCAACAGGTCATCTTGACCAGTGACCGCTATCCGAAGGAAATCGAAGGTCTGGAAGAGCGTCTGAAGTCGCGCTTCGGCTGGGGCCTGACCGTTGCGGTAGAGCCGCCGGAGCTGGAAACCCGCGTCGCAATCCTGATGAAGAAGGCCGACCAGGCTAAAGTCGATCTGCCTCATGACGCCGCGTTCTTCATCGCCCAGCGCATTCGTTCCAACGTGCGTGAGCTGGAAGGCGCGCTCAAGCGGGTCATCGCTCACTCGCACTTCATGGGCCGCGACATCACCATCGAGCTGATTCGCGAATCCCTGAAAGACCTGCTGGCGTTGCAAGACAAGCTGGTGAGTGTGGATAACATCCAGCGCACCGTGGCCGAGTACTACAAGATCAAGATTTCCGACCTGCTGTCCAAGCGCCGTTCGCGCTCGGTGGCACGTCCCCGTCAGGTGGCGATGGCGCTCTCCAAAGAGCTGACCAACCATAGCCTGCCGGAAATTGGTGATGTGTTTGGCGGTCGCGACCACACCACGGTCTTGCACGCGTGCCGCAAGATCAACGAACTTAAGGAATCCGACGCGGATATTCGCGAGGACTACAAGAACCTGCTGCGTACACTGACTACTTGATGAACACCAGCGCAGCTTATTAAGGCAAGGGACTAGACCATGCATTTCACCATTCAACGCGAAGCCCTGTTGAAACCCCTGCAACTGGTCGCAGGCGTCGTCGAGCGCCGACAGACCTTGCCGGTGCTTTCCAACGTATTGCTGGTTGTAGAAGGCCAGCAACTGTCCTTGACCGGTACCGACCTGGAAGTCGAGCTGGTCGGCCGTGTCCAGCTGGAAGAGCCCGCCGAACCGGGCGAGATCACCGTGCCGGCGCGCAAGCTGATGGACATCTGCAAAAGCCTGCCCAACGACGCGCTGATCGACATCAAGGTTGATGAGCAGAAGCTGGTGGTGAAGGCCGGTCGCAGCCGCTTCACGCTGTCGACTTTGCCTGCCAACGACTTCCCGACCGTGGAAGAAGGTCCTGGCTCGCTGACCTGCAGCCTGGAGCAAAGCCGACTGCGCCGTTTGATCGAGCGCACCAGCTTCGCCATGGCCCAGCAGGACGTGCGTTACTACCTCAACGGCATGCTGCTGGAAGTCTCTGAAGGCATCATCCGCGCCGTCGCCACCGACGGTCACCGTCTGGCTATGTGCTCGATGAAAGCCGATATCGGTCAGCCGGATCGCCATCAGGTTATCGTGCCGCGTAAAGGTATCCTGGAACTGGCCCGCTTGCTGACCGAGCCGGACGGCAATGTCAGCATCGTGTTGGGTCAGCACCATATCCGCGCGACCACCGGCGAGTTCACCTTCACGTCCAAGCTGGTTGACGGCAAGTTCCCGGATTACGAGCGCGTGCTGCCTAAAGGTGGCGACAAACTGGTGATCGGCGATCGTCAGGCCCTGCGTGAAGCGTTCAGCCGTACTGCGATTCTTTCCAACGAGAAGTACCGCGGTATTCGCCTGCAATTGGCCAACGGCCAACTGAAAATCCAGGCGAACAACCCGGAGCAGGAAGAGGCGGAAGAAGAAGTGGGCGTCGACTACAACGGCGGCAACCTGGAAATCGGCTTTAACGTCAGCTATTTGCTCGACGTGCTGGGCGTGATGACCACCGAACAGGTTCGTTTGATCCTGTCCGACTCCAACAGCAGCGCCCTGGTACAAGAATCCGACAACGATGACTCGGCTTACGTTGTCATGCCGATGCGCCTGTAATCATGTTCAGCAGAAGCTAGATGTCCCTCAGTCGTGTCTCGGTCACCGCGGTGCGCAATTTGCACCCGGTGACCTTCTCCCCCTCCCCCCGCATCAATATCCTCCACGGCGCCAACGGCAGTGGCAAAACCAGCGTGCTGGAAGCCATTCACCTGCTGGGGCTCGCCCGTTCCTTTCGCAGCGCCCGCCTATTACCGGTGATTCAGTACGAACAACTGGCGTGCACGGTATTTGGCCAAGTCGAATTGGCGGAAGGCGGTCACAGCAGCCTGGGGATATCTCGAGACCGGCAGGGAGAGTTTCAAATCCGCATTGACGGGCAAAACGCTCGCAGTGCCGCGCAACTGGCGGAAATTCTGCCGCTGCAACTGATCAACCCGGATAGCTTTCGCTTGCTGGAAGGTGCACCAAAGATCCGCAGACAATTCCTCGATTGGGGAGTGTTCCACGTGGAACCGCGTTTCATGGCCACTTGGCAGCGCCTGCAGAAGGCCCTGCGGCAGCGGAACTCATGGCTGCGGCATGGTACACTTGACGCCGCTTCGCAAGCTGCTTGGGACCGGGAACTGTGCCTGGCCAGCGCTGAAATAGATGAATACCGCCGTGCCTATATCAAAGCCTTGAAACCAGTCTTTGAGCAGACCTTGAGCGAGTTGCTTGAACTCGAGGGGCTGACGTTGAGCTACTACCGTGGTTGGGACAAAGACCGGGAACTGAGTGCAGTGCTCGCGACGTCCTTACAGCGGGATCAGCAAATTGGTCACACCCAGGCCGGACCACAACGGGCTGATTTGCGCCTTAGATTGGGCGCACATAATGCCGCGGATATCTTGTCCCGCGGTCAGCAAAAGTTGGTGGTCTGCGCCCTGCGTATCGCCCAAGGGCATCTGGTTAGCCAGGCCCGGCGCGGGCAGTGTATTTATCTGGTGGATGACTTGCCGTCCGAACTGGACGAGCAGCACCGCCGCGCGTTATGCCGCTTGTTGGAAGACTTACGCTGCCAGGTGTTTATCACCTGTGTAGACCACGAATTATTGAGGGAAGGCTGGCAGACGGAAACGCCAGTCGCTTTGTTCCACGTGGAACAAGGCCGTATCACCCAGACCCACGACCATCGGGAGTGAAGGCATGAGCGAAGAAAATACGAATACGTACGACTCGACCAGCATTAAAGTGCTTAAAGGTTTGGATGCCGTACGCAAACGTCCCGGTATGTACATCGGTGATACCGATGATGGCAGCGGTCTGCACCACATGGTGTTCGAGGTGGTCGATAACTCGATCGACGAAGCTTTGGCCGGTCACTGCGACGACATCAGCATCATCATCCACCCGGACGAATCCATTACCGTACGCGACAACGGTCGCGGCATTCCGGTAGATGTGCATAAAGAAGAAGGCGTTTCGGCGGCAGAGGTCATCATGACCGTGCTCCACGCCGGCGGTAAGTTCGACGATAACTCCTATAAAGTATCCGGCGGTCTGCACGGTGTAGGTGTTTCGGTAGTAAACGCCCTTTCCGAAGAGCTGATCCTGACCGTGCGCCGTAGCGGCAAGATCTGGGAACAGACTTATGTCCACGGTGTTCCACAGGAACCGATGAAAATCGTCGGTGACAGCGAAAGCACCGGTACGCAGATTCACTTCAAGCCTTCGGCTGATACCTTCAAAAACATCCACTTCAGCTGGGATATCCTGGCCAAGCGGATTCGTGAACTGTCCTTCCTCAACTCCGGTGTGGGTATCGTCCTCAAGGACGAGCGCAGCGGCAAGGAAGAGCTGTTCAAGTACGAAGGCGGCCTGCGTGCGTTCGTTGAATACCTGAACACCAACAAGACTGCGGTCAACCAGGTATTCCACTTCAACATCCAGCGTGAAGACGGCATTGGCGTTGAAATCGCCCTGCAGTGGAACGACAGCTTCAACGAGAACCTGTTGTGCTTCACCAACAATATTCCTCAGCGCGATGGCGGTACTCACCTGGTGGGTTTCCGTTCGGCACTGACGCGTAACCTGAACACCTATATCGAAGCGGAAGGCCTGGCGAAGAAGCACAAAGTCGCCACCACCGGTGACGATGCACGTGAAGGCCTGACTGCGATTATCTCGGTCAAGGTTCCGGATCCGAAGTTCAGCTCCCAAACCAAAGACAAGCTGGTGTCTTCCGAAGTGAAGACCGCGGTTGAACAGGAAATGGGCAAGTACTTCTCCGACTTCCTGCTGGAAAACCCGAACGAAGCCAAGCTGGTCGTCGGCAAGATGATCGATGCGGCGCGGGCTCGTGAAGCGGCGCGTAAAGCCCGTGAGATGACCCGTCGTAAAGGCGCACTGGATATCGCTGGCCTGCCAGGCAAACTGGCTGACTGCCAGGAGAAAGACCCTGCCCTTTCCGAACTGTACCTGGTGGAAGGTGACTCTGCTGGCGGTTCCGCCAAGCAGGGTCGTAACCGTCGCACCCAGGCCATCCTGCCGTTGAAGGGGAAGATCCTCAACGTCGAGAAGGCGCGTTTCGACAAGATGATTTCCTCGCAGGAAGTCGGCACCTTGATCACCGCTTTGGGCTGTGGCATCGGCCGCGATGAGTACAACATCGAGAAGCTGCGCTACCACAACATCATCATCATGACTGATGCTGACGTCGACGGTTCGCACATCCGTACCCTGCTGCTGACGTTCTTCTTCCGTCAGTTGCCGGAGCTGATCGAGCGCGGCTACATCTACATCGCCCAGCCGCCGCTGTACAAAGTGAAAAAGGGCAAGCAAGAGCAATACATCAAAGACGACGACGCCATGGAAGAGTACATGACGCAGTCGGCCCTGGAAGATGCGAGCCTGCACTTGAACGACGAAGCCCCGGGCATCTCCGGTGAAGCGTTGGAGCGCCTGGTAAACGACTTCCGCATGGTGATGAAGACCCTCAAGCGTTTGTCGCGCCTGTACCCTCAGGAGCTGACCGAGCACTTCATCTACCTGCCAGCCGTCACCCTGGAACAGCTGGGCGATCATGCACACATGCAGGATTGGCTGGCCCAGTACGAAGTGCGTCTGCGCACCGTTGAAAAATCTGGCCTGGTGTACAAAGCCAGCCTGCGTGAAGACCGTGAACGTAACGTCTGGCTGCCAGAGGTCGAACTGATCTCCCACGGCCTGTCGAACTACGTCACCTTCAACCGCGACTTCTTCGGCAGCAACGACTACAAGACGGTTGTCACCCTCGGCGCGCAACTGAGCACCCTGCTGGACGACGGTGCCTACATTCAGCGTGGCGAACGAAAGAAAGCCGTAAAAGAGTTCAAGGAAGCCCTGGACTGGCTGATGGCTGAAAGCACCAAGCGTCACACCATTCAGCGATACAAAGGTCTGGGCGAAATGAACCCGGATCAGCTGTGGGAAACCACCATGGACCCAGCTCAGCGTCGCATGTTGCGTGTGACCATCGAAGACGCCATTGGCGCGGACCAGATCTTCAACACCCTGATGGGTGATGCGGTCGAGCCTCGTCGTGACTTCATCGAGAGCAACGCCCTGGCGGTGTCCAACCTGGACTTCTGATCAGGTCGTAGCGCAAAACAAAAAAGGCCAACGCTTAGCGTTGGCCTTTTTTATTGGGTGGAAGACGGGGTTTTATAAATGCTCCACGTGGAACATCTCAATCCTCGGTAGCCGCCGTTACACTCTCCAACCGATATCCATACCCATAAATCGTCAGCAACTGCCAACCCCGATCCGCTGTCAGTCCCAGCTTATTCCGCAGCCGATAAATATGCGTATCCAGCGGCCGTGACGACACCATTTCCTCGTGAGTCCAAAACCGCTCATACAGGTACTCCCGCGACAACGGCCGGGCCAGGTTCTCGAACAGGCACCGAGCCAGGCGATACTCACGTTCCGTCAGGCTGATGGGTTTCCCTGCCCTGCTCACCGTGAGTTCAGCATCATCAAAGGTCAGGTCGTTGAAGGTCAACACTTCACTGGCCGCGGACTTTTGCAAACCGTGGCGCCGCAGAACGGCATTGACCCGTGCCTTCAGTTCATTGGGGCGAAACGGCTTGCTGACGTAATCATCCGCGCCACTGTTCAACGCCTGGACAATATCGCTCTCGGCATCGCGGCTGGTGAGCATGATGGCGGCAGGTGGCGCTTCCATGTGCTCGCGGGTCCAGCGCAGCAACGCCAGGCCGCTCAGGTCGGGCAGTTGCCAGTCCAGGATCAGCAGGTCGAAGGTTTCCCGGCGCAGTTGGCGTAGCAGGTCTTCTCCACGCTCGAAGCAGTGCAGGGTCCATGGCTGATCCGCAGCGCTGGGGATTTGTCGCAGTGTCTGTTCCACCCGCCGCAGTTCGGCAGGTTCGTCATCCAGTATTGCGACACGCATGGCAGGGTCCTTTCTTATTGAAGAATGCGGGCGTTGAATCTGAACAATTATGGCCAGATTCTCAGGCCCTCTGAATCTCTCGGTACGCTGATATCAAATGGCCGTAAGCCATTGGAAATCGTCAATACCCAAGCTGGGAAGATACCGGCTCGAGACCTTCAGGAAAAGGATCAATGGCAATCTGGTTTTATGCTGTTTCGAGACGTGAGGCCGTTCTGGAGAAGGTTAGTGTTTGGGGACGACTGGTGTTGGTGGTAGTGGCGGCAACCCTGGGGACTGAAACGGTGGGCGCATCCAAGCCGGTAACACCAGCGCCGTTCGATGAGCGTCAAACCTTGAGTGAGCCCGGTGATGGTATGGGCTTCGCCAGCTCACCGTTTCAGCAGCTCCGCGAACAGCAGCAGACCCAACGCTGGGTATTTTAAGTACCGCCAAATCTGAACAAATGTTGCGAATCGATCCGATGCACCTATGTTGTAGGTAAATTCGCTGTCGCTGGATGACACACGGATTGGGGCGAGGGAAGTGCTCCGACACAGGGACGTGTCATCTTCAGCATGGATCCCACTCCCCAGACATTTCGGCTATCGACCGCGATACCTCATCGAGTATCGTAGACGGTACTCAAGGTCTTCCCGCTGTAAGACGCTTCCTGAACGTGCTTTCTGATGCCCCATTAGAACTAGAATCTTGACGAGCGCCATGACCTTTTTCCCGTGCCGATTCCGCTTTGCCGTTTCTACCCTGTTGGGTTCTGGATTGATCGTTACGCTTGGCGTAGTGAGTCTGCCGGCCTTGGCACGTCCCGCCCCTCCCCGCGCGCCTTACATTGACGACAACCGGATGTGCCGCGCTCAGCCTCTTCCGGCGGTGGTGCAGCACTTGACGGGTGAAGCCTGGAAACTGGATGCCAAGGGTGTTTCCACTGTCCTGGAAGAAGGCATGCTCATCGATGAACAAGAGAGCGTAAAAACCTCACCGGCGGCGTTTGTCAGCCTGTTGCTGGGGGACGGTTCGCGTATTGTCTTGCCGTCCAGCTCCCAGGTCCGGCTGCATCTGGTCGAAGAACAATCCATCCCCCAGGTCATTCTTGAAGAAGGTCAGGTCGAGGCTTACGTGATCAAGCGTGCCAGCGACTATGACCGTTTCCAGATCATGACCCCGGTGGGCGTCCTGGGTGTACGCGGTACGCATTTCCGTGTGCGCAACGATGGCGAACAATCGCTGGTGGAAGTGCTCAATGGGCAAGTGGCGGTCAATCGTGATGATGCTCCAGCCACCCCGCGTCCCATCAAGAAAAAACCCATTACCGGTCCGGTGGCGGGTGAAGTGAAGGTCGGTGCCCGGCAGGGCCTGGCGTTCAAGAAACAAGGTGAACTCAAACCCGTGGAACTGCTTGATGCACCGCGGCTGGTCGGCCAGGACGGCCAAAAGGGTGACGCGCCTGTCTGGACTCTGTTCCTGCGGCCATTGGCCGGTGCCCAGCGGTACAGGGCTCAGGTCGCGACCGATAAGGAGTTTCTGAATATCAAGCAGGAAAACTTCTCCGATAAGCCACAAATGCGCTTCACTGGGCTGAAAGCATCGTTCTATCACGTTCGCTTGTCGGCCTATGATGAACACGGGCTGGAGGGAGAAACCGGCGTCTATGACATCTTCTATTACCCGCCTGCGACGCGTGTGCAATAGCGCTTCGGAAGCGTGCCGGTGAGGCTGTGGCACAGGGCTGAAAAGCGCCAGCCGACTCAGGCGCAGCGGCTGTTCAATGGGCTGGTGCGCGAATGGCTTTGGGTCAGCCTTTTGCTGTTGCCCATCACGGCGTTTCTGTCGCTGAGCCCAGGTCTGGCCCTCAATAATCTGTTGTATGACAGCCTGCGTCGCCTGGCACCGTTGTCGGTGGATCCCCGCATCCTGCTGGTAACCATTGATGACCGAAGCCTGAAAGAACTCGGCCAGTGGCCGTGGTCCCGGCGCGTACATGCCGACCTTCTGGATAGGCTGACTGCGGCCAAGCCTGCAGGCATTCTGTTTGATGTGATCTTCAGCGAGCCCGCCCGGGAGCCGGCGAATGACCTGCGCCTGGCCGAGGCGATGTGCAATGCCGGGACCGTCCTGTTGCCCTTGATCCGTGAAGGCACGCCCCGCTATGGCCAGCCTGTGGCGCAAATCCTGCCTGTGCTGCCGCTGCGTGACTGCGCCAGGAGTGTCGGCCATATCAATGTAGAAGCGGACAGTGACGGTATCGTTCGAAGCCTGTATTTGCGCGAAGGTCCGCCAGGGAATATGACGCCGCAGCTCGCCTGGCTGGCCTTTGAACTGAGCGGCCAGCAATCCGTGATGCCGGGCGCGCCTGGTCCATCGGACAGCGCCAACTGGCAGCGGGAAAATGTCATTCGAATTCCTTTCATTGCAAGTGGCGCCGGCTTCCCCAGCGTGCCGTATACCAGCGTATTACGTGGGGAGGTGCCGCCCGAGCTGCTGCGCGATCGCTTGATCCTGATCGGCGCTACTGCACCGGGCATGGGCGACCGTTATGTCACGCCGCTGTCGGCCAGCGTCGGTACCACGCCGGGCGTGGAGATCCAGGCAAACATCCTCAATGGCTTGCTGCAAGGGCGCAGCATCGTCGATCTGCCCGTGTGGATGACAACGCTGCTGGCCACCGCGATGGTCGCCTTGTTATTGGGCCTTCTGCTACTTCGCCCGCGTTATGCCCTGTGGCTGACCCTCGGTTGCATGGTCGCCGCGCTTCTCGGTTCATGGGGCCTGTTGCGCCTGGGCCATTGGTGGTCGCCGGCGGCGAGTCTGATTGGCATGCTACTCAGCTACCTGATCTGGAACTGGCGGCGCCTGAGCGTGATCCTGGCCTACTTCGGCTGGGAACTGGCACGCCTGGACAACGAGCCCAAAGTACTCCCTGAGCGCCGCCGGGCGCCCGCCAGCCAGGGCGATGTATTGCAGGGACGAATCTTCGCCCTTGAACAGGCGGTCAGCCGTACTCGGGACACTCGACGCTTTATGGCCGATGGCCTGGAGTGTTTGCCTGTAGCGACTTTGATTACCGACCCCAAGGGCAATATCCTGCTGGCCAACCGGATCGCCCGTGATGTGTTCGGCAACGAACTGGCGGCTGAAAATCTGTTGGAACAGCTCGCCGCTTTGGGTTATCCACCGCTGCAGGGCGGCTTTCGCCCTGCCCTGGCGGCGCTGGAAATCATCGAGTTTCGTGACACCCTGAATCGCAGCCTGCGCCTCGACCTGGCCCCACTGCTACCCGCAGACGGTGACGTGGCCCTGGGCTGGCTGCTGAGCCTCACAGACCTGAGTATCGAGCGCGACGCCCAGCAGCAGCGGGAAACCTTGCTGCGCTTTCTGTCCCACGACTTGCGTGCGCCGCATTCGGCGATCCTCGCCTTGTTGGATGTCCAGGACAGCGCCGCGCCGATATTTGCCCAGATCGAACAACAGGTCCGCCGTGCCCTCAACCTGACCGAATCATTCGTGCAACTGGCGAAAGCTGAATCTGACGGTTATCAGTTCCAGCCCAGCCTGTTCGCCATGCTGGTGCTGGATGCATTTGATCAAGTCGCGGTGCACGCGCAGTTGAAAGGTATACAGCTGGTTCACGACCTGGATGAAGACGGCGACGAGATGGTCTGGGCGGATCAATCGCTGCTCACCCGTGCCTTGTTCAATTTGTTGGAAAACGCTGTCAAATACAGCTCGTCTGGAACGAGGGTAACCTTGAGCTTGAATTGCTCGGACCAAGGGCTGAGATGCCGGATCAGCGATCAAGGCCCAGGTATTGCCCCTGAAGATTTGCCCGATTTGTTCATTCAATATCGGCGCTTTGATTCAGTGAAGGATGTGGAGGGTTTAGGATTGGGGCTGACGATGGTCAAGGCTGTAGTTGACCGACATCAAGGTCGGATCTTTTGTGAGAGCGTTGTCGGTAAAGGCACGACGTTCACACTCCTGTTTCCATTGTTAGAAGGGAAAGAATGGAACTGATCATGAGGCCTTCGCCACCCAAGTGCTCTGAAATGTCTTGGAGTAACTCATGAACGGTCCACATCTGTCGCTTTCTTCGCCTGCCCTTAATGCGCCGACTAACGTTGATATGCAGCAACCTCAACCACTGTCTCAACCGGTAATAAGCAACCAGGATCAGGCCCGGGGATTTGTGGCTGCCCTTGACCTCCGTTACAAAGATCAATTTTCCGGTGCGCTTGGAGATCTGGCGGCTAAAGTCAGCAATGGGAGCCTCGACGATGACAGTTTTCTAATGCTCACGCGGGCGATGGTTGATGCCAGTCAGAATGCGCTGTCTCGGTAAGAGCTTGCTGGTTTGCAGATCGCTTTGAAAAAAGCCATAAAAAAGCCCCATATCACAGATGTGGGGCTTTTTTTTATGACTTTAAATCGTCTCTGAGCGAGGCTGGGAAAAACTTATGCACCTTTTCCGCTGTTTTATGAGCTTGAGAAATATGTAATTAAATCAGCAGCCTATAAGCTAAAAAGCTCAATTCGCCAACAAACCGTACACAGGTTATCCACAGAAACTCAAATCACCGGCGTGTCGACCACGACCGGCTCCGGCGGCAGTGAACCCATGGCCCGTTGTTGCGCTTCATTCCATGCCTGGGCACGGTCGTTCAGCGCTGCAATCGCCCGTGGGCCTTCGCCTTCGGCATACATCGGTTCGCCAATGATCACGGTGATGGTGCCTTCCCGCTTGGCCCAGCCCGTCTTTGGCCAGAACTTGCCGGCGTTGTGGGCAATCGGCAACACCGGCAGGCCGGCGTTCACCGCCAAAGCTGTACCGCCACGTGAGAACTTGCCCACAGTGCCGTAGGGCACCCGCGTACCTTCCGGGAAGATCAGTACCCAGACGCCGTCCTTGAGCAGCTCGTCGCCCTTCTTTGCCACATGCTTGAGTGCGGCCTTGGGGTTGTCGCGGTCGATGGCGATCGGTCGCAGCATGGCCATGGCCCAGCCAAAGAACGGCACGTACAGCAGCTCACGCTTGAGCACCTGGCTCAGGGGCGAGAAGTACGCAGACAGGAAGAAGGTTTCCCAGGTGCTCTGGTGGTTCGACAGAATCACGCAAGGCTGGTCCGGGACGTTTTCGGCGCCTTTGATCTCGAAACGAATGTTCAGGAACACCTTGGTCAACCACAACGCGCAGTTGCACCAAAAGACGTTGATGAAACGATAGCGCGCCTTGAACGGCAGAAAAGGCGCGATAAAAAAGCTCAGGGTGCACCACAGAAAGGAACTGGTGCCCAGCAGCAGGTAAAAGAAGAAGGTTCTGATGGCCTGCAAAATCGACATGGCGGCATTTACCGTTGCGGGACAACGCCCGCCTGTTAAAAGCGCGCTCCCGAACAGTCCTTGGTCAGGAAGTCAGAAGGGCTGCTAGTTGTTGATAAGTTCTGCGGCAACCGCCGCCAGATCGTCAAAAATCAAGGTACCTACCGGCAGGGTTTTAGCCTGGGTCTTTTCGCCTTTCCCGGTTTTTACCAAAACTGGCTGAGAGTCGACGGCTTTGGCGGCTTCCAGGTCACCGAGGCTGTCCCCGACAAACCATAGACCCGCCAACGGCACGTTGTAATGTTCAGCAATAGTTTTAAGCATACCCGGTTTGGGCTTGCGGCAATCGCAGCCTTCGTCCGGGCCGTGGGGGCAATACACCACCAGCCCTACTTCACCGCCCTGCTCGGCCACCAGCGTGCGCAGGCGCGCGTGCATGGCGTCGAGGGTGGCGATGTCGTAGTAGCCGCGGGCGATGCCGGACTGGTTGGTGGCGATGGCCACCGTCCAGCCCGCTTTGCTCAACTGCGCGATGGCCTCGATCGAGCCGGGCAGTGGAATCCATTCCGCCACCGATTTGATGTAAGCGTCGGAGTCGTAATTGATCACTCCGTCCCGATCGAGAATCAGCAGTTTCAACATGATCAGCCCAGTACAGAAATGTCAGCGATATTGATGAACAGGCCACGCAGACGCGCCAGCATGGCGTAGCGGTTTTTCCGCACACCTGCGTCTTCGGCATTGATCATCACCGCTTCGAAGAACGCATCCACCGGCTCACGCAAAGTTGCGAGACGCGCCAGTGCTTCGGCGTAGTTGCGCTCGGCGATCAGCGGCTTCACTGCATTTTCTGCCTTGGCGATGGCCGAGTTCAGCGAGAACTCCTTGGCATCGGCGAACAGGCCCGGGTCGACTTCGGCATTGCCGAGGTTGTCGGCCTTGCTCAGCAGGTTCGACACACGCTTGTTCACGGCGGCCAGGGCATCGGCTTCCGGCAACTTGCGGAAGGCTTGTACGGCCTGCACGCGTTGGTCGAAGTCCAGCGCCGAACCCGGTTGCAGGGCACGCACCGACAGGTACACCGAAACGTCCACGCCTTCGTCTTCGTAACGCGCACGCAGGCGGTCGAACACGAACTCCAGCACTTGCTCGGCCAGGCCGGCTTGCTTGACCTTGGCACCGAACTGGCCGACAGCAAACACCACGGCCTGGGTCAGGTCGAGGTCGAGCTTCTTGTCGATCAGGATGCGCAGCACGCCCAGGGCTGCACGGCGCAGGGCATACGGGTCTTTGCTGCCGGTAGGCAACATGCCGATACCGAAGATACCGACGAGGGTATCCAGCTTGTCAGCGATGGCCACGGCCGCACCGGTGAGGGTGGTCGGCAGCTCGGCGCCAGCGCCGCGCGGCATGTACTGTTCGTTCAGCGCCAGGGCGACGTCGTCCGGCTCGCCGTCATTGAGGGCGTAGTAGTAACCGGCAACACCTTGCATTTCCGGGAACTCGCCGACCATCTCGGTGGCCAGGTCGCACTTGGACAGCAGGCCGGCACGCGCAGCCCAGGCAGCGTCGCCACCAATGCGTGGTGCAATGTAGGCCGCCAGCTTGGAAACCCGCACCGCCTTGTCGTAGACGCTGCCGAGTTTTTCCTGGAACACCACGTTTTGCAGGCGCAGGTTGAAGTCTTCGAGCTTCTGCTTCTTGTCTTGCTTGAAGAAGAACTCGGCGTCGGTCAGGCGCGGGCGAACGACTTTCTCGTTACCGGCGATGATCTGCTGCGGGTCCTTGCTTTCGATGTTGGCCACGGTGATGAAGCGCGGCAGCAACTTGCCGTCCACGTCCAGCAGGCAGAAATACTTCTGGTTGTCCTGCATGGTCGTGATCAGCGCTTCTTGCGGCACGTCGAGGAAACGTTCTTCGAACGAGCACACCAGCGGCACGGGCCACTCAACCAAAGCGGTCACTTCGTCCAGCAGGCTTGGCGGCACGATGGCGGTGCCTTCCTGCAGGCGGGCCAGCTCTTCGGTGCGCTTGCTGATCAGCTCGCGACGCTCATTGGCGTCCGCCAGCACGTAGGCGGCACGCAGGTCAGTGGCGTAGTTGGCCGGCGAGGTGATGCGCACGGCTTCAGGATGGTGGAAGCGATGACCACGGGAATCACGGCCTGCCTTCTGGGCGAGGATGGTGCAGTCGATGACCTGGTCACCGAGCAGCATCACCAGCCATTGGGTCGGACGCACGAACTCTTCCTTGCGCGCACCCCAGCGCATGCGCTTGGGGATAGGCAGGTCGTTCAGGGAGTCTTCGACGATGGTCGGCAACAGGCTGGCGGTCGGCTTGCCGGTGATCACCTGGCTGAAACGCAGTTTCGGACCGCTCTGGTCGATTTCGCTGAGCTCAACACCACACTTCTTGGCGAAACCCAGGGCGGCTTGAGTCGGGTTGCCTTCAGCATCGAAGGCGGCCTGGCGTGGCGGGCCGTCGAGGTTGATGCTGCGGTCCGGCTGCTGGGTTTCCAGTGCGGTGAGCAACACAGCCAGGCGGCGCGGCGCGGCGTAGACCTTCTTTGCAGCGAACTTCAGGCCAGCGGTCTGCAGGCCTTTTTCGATACCGGCCAGGAACGCATCGGCCAGGGTGTTGAGTGCCTTGGGTGGCAGCTCTTCGGTGCCCAGTTCAACCAGGAAATCTTGAGCACTCATTGTGCAGCCTCCAGCTTAGCCAACACTTCATCACGCAGGTCCGGGGTTGCCATCGGGAAGCCCAGCTTGGCGCGAGCCAGCAGGTAGGCTTGGGCGACGGAACGCGCCAGGGTGCGTACACGCAGGATGTATTGCTGGCGCGCGGTTACCGAGATGGCGCGGCGGGCGTCCAGCAGGTTGAAGGTGTGGGATGCCTTCAGAACCATTTCATAGCTCGGCAACGGCAGCGGCTGATCCAGTTCGATCAGGCGCTTGGCTTCGCTTTCATAGAAGTCGAACAGTTCGAACAGCTTCTCGACGTTGGCGTGTTCGAAGTTGTAGGTCGACTGCTCCACTTCGTTCTGGTGGAACACGTCGCCATAGGTGACCTTGCCGAACGGGCCGTCAGCCCACACCAGGTCGTAGACCGAATCCACGCCTTGCAGGTACATGGCCAGGCGCTCGAGACCGTAGGTGATCTCGCCGGTCACCGGGTAGCACTCGATGCCGCCGGCTTGCTGGAAGTAAGTGAACTGCGTCACTTCCATGCCGTTGAGCCAGACTTCCCAGCCCAGGCCCCAGGCGCCGAGGGTTGGCGATTCCCAGTTGTCTTCGACGAAACGGATGTCGTGAACCAGCGGGTCCAGGCCGACGTGTTTCAGCGAGCCGAGGTACAGCTCCTGGAAGTTGTCCGGGTTCGGCTTCAACACCACCTGGAACTGGTAGTAGTGCTGCAGGCGGTTCGGGTTTTCGCCGTAGCGGCCGTCAGTCGGGCGACGACTGGGCTGCACATAAGCGGCGTTCCAGGTTTCCGGGCCGATGGCCCGCAGGAAGGTAGCGGTGTGGAAAGTGCCGGCGCCTACTTCCATATCGTAGGGCTGAAGTACCACACAACCTTGCTCGGCCCAGTATTGCTGGAGGGCGAGGATCAAGTCTTGGAAGGTACGCACGGCTGGCGTAGGCTGGCTCACGAAATTCACCTGTTACTTGGGCTGCGATTTAAAGAGCGGGAGTATACCCGATTCGGCCGCGCCACCATCCCCTGGAGCCTTATGCCACGCTGCTTTTGGTGTTCTGAAGATCCGCTGTACATGGCTTATCACGATCAGGAGTGGGGAACGCCGCTGCGCGATGCGCAGGGACTGTTCGAGTTGCTTTTGCTCGAAGGGTTCCAGGCGGGCCTGTCCTGGATCACCGTTTTACGCAAACGCGAGCATTATCGAAAGGTCTTGTTCGGTTTTGATGCGCAACGTCTGGCTCAACTGAGCGATGCCGAGATCGAGGCGCTGATGCTCGATCCGGGCATCGTGCGTAACCGCCTGAAACTCAATGCCACCCGGCGCAATGCCGCCGCCTGGCTGGCGCTGGAGGACCCAGTGGAGTTTCTGTGGTCGTTTGTGGGCGGTGTGCCCAAGGTCAATCATTTCAAGGATCGCAGCCAGGTCCCGGCGATTACACCGGAGGCTGAAGCCATGAGCAAAGCCCTGAAAAAAGCCGGCTTCACGTTCGTCGGGCCAACCATCTGCTACGCGTTCATGCAGGCCTCGGGCATGGTCATGGACCACACTCAGGACTGCGACCGTTACGCGGACCTCGCCAACGCCGGTTAGAATGGCGGCTTTGCGCACCACACACGATCAGGAGTGACCTGTGGAAAAGTTTAAAGGCGCCTTGCTGGTAGGCGCTCTTCGGTTGTTTGCCCTGCTGCCTTGGCGCGCGGTGCAAGCGGTCGGTTCGGCAATTGGCTGGATCATGTGGAAAACCCCCAACCGCTCCCGCGAGACGGTGCGGATCAACCTGTCCAAATGCTTCCCGGACATGGACCCGGCCGAGCGCGAGCGCCTGGTGGGCCGCAGCCTGATGGACATCGGCAAGTCCCTGACTGAAAGCGCCTGTGCGTGGATCTGGCCGGCCCAGCGCTCCATCGACCTGGTGCGTGAAGTCGAAGGCCTGGAAGTGCTGCACGAAGCCCTGGCCTCGGGCAAAGGCGTGGTGGGTATCACCAGCCACCTGGGCAACTGGGAAGTGTTGAACCACTTCTATTGCAGCCAGTGCAAACCGATCATTTTCTACCGCCCGCCCAAGCTCAAGGCGGTTGATGATTTGCTGCGCAAGCAGCGGGTGCAACTGGGCAACCGCGTGGCGGCTTCCACCAAGGAAGGCATCCTGAGTGTGATCAAGGAGGTGCGTAAAGGCGGCCAGGTGGGAATTCCTGCCGACCCGGAGCCGGCGGAATCCGCCGGGATCTTCGTACCGTTCTTCGCCACCCAGGCGCTGACCAGCAAGTTCGTGCCGAACATGCTGGCGGGGCACAAGGCGGTCGGGGTGTTCCTGCATGCCCTGCGGCTGCCGGATGGCTCGGGCTACAAAGTGATCCTGGAAGCGGCGCCGGAAGACATGTACAGCACCGACACCGCGACGTCGTGTGCAGCGATGAGCAAGGTGGTGGAGCGGTATGTGGGGGCTTACCCGAGCCAGTACATGTGGAGCATGAAGCGCTTCAAAAAACGCCCGCCGGGTGAGGCGCGATGGTACTGATGTACGTCGATCTGTAGACCCATGCAGATCTAGTGTAGGAGCTGGCTTGCCTGCGATGGCATCACCTCGGTGTAACTGAAAGACCGAGGTGCCTGCATCCCAGGCAAGCCAGCTCCCACAGGAGTCTCTCAGGCCTGGCGGTCGAGTTTCTTCAGGAACACCGTCATCTCTTTTTCGGCCTGTTTGTCGCCATGGGCCAGGGCCGCTTCTATGCCCTTCTCCCAAGCGTGTCGTGCGGCGACGTTGTCACCCTGCCCCAACTGCGCTTTACCCAACAGCTTCCACGCCGCCGAATACTTCGCATCGAACTCGACGCATTTCTGCAAATGCTCCGCTGCCTTGGCGTTGTCCTTCAGATCCAGATAACCCTTGCCCAAACCAAACCGCAGCAGTGAGTTATCCACACCCTTGGCGAGCATTTTTTCCAGGGATTCGAGCATGTCGGTCACTCCGTTTGATCAGAAAAAGCTCAGGCCCACGTGGAACAGCTTCTCCACATCGCGGATATGTTTTTTATCCACAAGGAACAGAATCACGTGGTCGCCCGTGGCGATTACCGTGTCGTCGTGGGCGATGATCACTTCTTCATCACGAATGATTGCACCAATAGTGGTGCCCGGCGGCAGGCCGATATCGCGGATCGCCTTGCCAATCACCTTGCTCGACTTCGAATCACCGTGGGCGATCGCCTCGATGGCTTCCGCCGCGCCCCGGCGCAACGAGTGCACGCTGACGATATCGCCACGCCGCACGTGGGCCAGCAAGGTGCCGATGGTCGCCAGTTGCGGGCTGATGGCGATGTCGATATCGCCACCCTGGATCAGGTCGACGTAGGCCGGGTTGTTGATGATGGTCATCACCTTCTTCGCCCCCAGCCGCTTGGCCAGCAACGACGACATGATGTTGGCTTCGTCATCGTTGGTCAGTGCCAGGAAGATGTCGGCGTCGGCGATGTTTTCTTCCAGCAGCAGGTCACGGTCCGAGGCGCTGCCTTGCAGGACCACGGTGCTGTCGAGGGTGTCGGACAAGTACCGGCAGCGTGCCGGATTCATCTCGATGATCTTCACCTGATAGCGACTCTCGATGGCCTCGGCCAGGCGCTCACCGATCTGCCCGCCGCCGGCGATGACGATGCGTTTGTAGGTTTCATCCAGACGGCGCATTTCGCTCATCACCGCGCGAATGTTCGCTTTGGCGGCGATGAAAAATACCTCATCGTCAGCCTCGATCACCGTATCGCCCTGGGGCAAAATCGGCCGGTCGCGACGGAAGATCGCTGCCACCCGCGTCTCGACGTTGGGCATGTGCTCGCGCAACTGGCGCAGTTGCTGGCCCACCAACGGCCCGCCGTAGTAAGCCTTGACCGCCACCAGCTGCGCCTTGCCTTCGGCGAAGTCGATCACCTGCAAGGCTCCCGGGTGTTCGATCAGGCGCTTGATGTAGTGGGTCACCACCTGTTCCGGGCTGATCAGCACGTCGACCGGGATCGCGTCGTTGTCGAACAGGCCGGCACGGGTCAGGTACGCCGCCTCACGCACCCGGGCGATTTTGGTCGGGGTGTGGAACAGGGTATGGGCGACCTGGCAGGCGACCATGTTGGTCTCGTCACTGTTGGTGACCGCCACCAGCATGTCGGCATCGTCGGCGCCGGCTTGGCGCAGCACCGTAGGAAACGAGGCGCGGCCTTGTACGGTACGGATGTCCAGGCGGTCGCCCAAATCCCGCAGGCGCTCCGCGTCGGTGTCGACCACGGTGATGTCGTTGGCTTCGCTGGCCAAATGCTCGGCCAGCGTACCGCCAACCTGCCCTGCGCCGAGGATGATGATTTTCATCCGGTCACTCCCTTAAAACCATTCAGCCGCGAGCGGCGGCAATCTTGATCAGCTTGGCGTAATAGAACCCGTCGTGGCCGCCTTCCTGGGCCAGCAACTGGCGGCCATGAGGCTGCTTGATCCCGGCCTGGATGTCGAGGTCCAGTTCCCGTGCGCCGCTGGTGCGGGCGAGGAAGGCTTCGATGACCTCGGTGTTTTCGGTCGGCAGTGTCGAGCAGGTGGCGTACAGCAGGATGCCGCCGACTTCCAGGGTTGGCCACAGCGCGTCCAGCAACTCACCTTGCAGCACGGCAAGCGCTGCGATGTCGTCAGGTTGGCGGGTCAGCTTGATGTCCGGGTGGCGGCGGATCACACCAGTGGCGGAACACGGCGCGTCCAGCAGGATGCGCTGGAACGGCTTGCCGTCCCACCAGGTGGCGGTGTCGCGGCCGTCGGCGGCGATCAACTCGGCGCTCAGGCCCAGGCGGGCGAGGTTTTCCCGCACGCGCACCAGGCGCTTGGCTTCCAGGTCCACGGCGACGACGCCGGCCAGGTCTGCCTGCACTTCCATGATGTGGCAGGTCTTGCCGCCGGGGGCGCAGCAGGCGTCCAGCACCCGTTGGCCCGGGGCCAGGTCCAGCAGGTCGGCGGCCAGTTGGGCGGCTTCGTCCTGCACGCTGATCCAGCCTTCGGCGAAGCCTGGCAGGTTACGCACATCGCCTGGCTCTGTAAGAACGATGCCGTCCTGGCTGTAGACACAGGCCGTGGCCGCGACACCGGCTTCGCTCAGCAAAGAGAGATAAGCATCGCGGGTGTGATGGCGGCGATTGACCCGCAAAATCATTGGCGGGTGGGCGTTGTTGGCGGCGCAGATGGCTTCCCATTGCTCGGGCCAGAACGCTTTCAGGGATTTTTGCAGCCAGCGCGGGTGGGCGGTGCGCACCACCGGGTCATGTTCCAGCTCGGCCAGCAGCGCTTCGCTTTCGCGCTGGGCGCGGCGCAGTACGGCGTTGAGCAGGGCCTTGGCCCAAGGCTTTTTCAGCTTGTCGGCGCAACCCACGGTTTCGCCGATGGCGGCGTGGGCTGGCACGCGGGTGTAGAGCAGTTGATACAGGCCTACCAGTAGCAGCGCCTCGACATCGGCATCCGCCGCCTTGAATGGTTTTTGCAGCAGCTTGGCCGCCAGCGCCGACAACCGTGGCTGCCAGCGGGCGGTACCGAAGGCCAGGTCCTGGGTAAAGCCGCGGTCGCGGTCTTCGACTTTATCCAGTTGGATCGGCAACGAACTGTTGAGGGAAGCCTTGCCGTTGAGTACGGCGGCCAGGGCCTTGGCGGCGGCCAGACGTGGGTTCATTGGGCGTCTACCGCTTGGCCGAGGATGATGCCTGCGGCAAATTTCTCACGGCGGCTGTTGAACAAATCGCTGAAGTTCAGCGCCTTGCCGCCGGGCAATTGCAGACGGGTCAGACACAGCGCCTGTTCACCGCACGCCACCAGCAGGCCGTCCTTGCTGGCGCCGATGATCTCACCGGGTGCGCCCTTGCCTTCGGCCAAGGTAGCGGCGAGTACTTTCAAGGCTTCGCCATTGAGGGTGCTGTGGCAGATCGGCCATGGGTTGAAGGCCCGTACCAGGCGCTCCAGCTCCACGGCCGGGCGGCTCCAGTCGATACGGGCTTCATCCTTGTTCAACTTGTGGGCGTAGGTGGCGAGGCTGTCGTCCTGTACTTCGCCTTCCAGGGTGCCGGCGGCCAGGCCGGCGATGGCCTGGACCACAGCCGGCGGGCCCATTTCGGCGAGGCGATCGTGCAGGCTGCCGCCGGTGTCTTCAGCGGTGATCGGGGTGGTGACTTTCAGCAGCATCGGGCCGGTGTCCAGGCCTGCTTCCATGCGCATTACGGTCACGCCGCTTTCGGCGTCGCCGGCTTCGACCGCACGCTGGATCGGCGCCGCACCGCGCCAGCGCGGCAGCAACGAGGCATGGCTGTTCATGCAGCCCAGACGCGGGATATCCAGCACGACCTGGGGCAGGATCAAACCGTACGCCACCACCACCAGCAGGTCCGGCTTCAGCGCCGCCAGTTCCGCCTGGGCATCGGCGTTGCGCAGCGTCGGCGGCTGCAACACCACAATGTTGTTTTCCAGCGCCAGCTGCTTGACCGGGCTGGGCATCAGTTTTTGCCCACGACCGGCCGGGCGATCGGGCTGGGTGTAGACCGCCACGATTTCATACGGGCTGGCGAGCAGGGCCTTGAGGTGTTCGGCGGCGAATTCGGGGGTGCCGGCAAAAACGATGCGCAGTGGCTCGGTCATGGGAAACGTCTCACAAAAGAAAAAGGCTTGCCGGAGCAAGCCTTTGAAAGAAGGGAATCAAGCTTGCTGGCGATGCTTCTTTTCCAGCTTCTTCTTGATCCGGTCGCGTTTAAGCGTGGACAGGTAATCGACAAACAGCTTGCCGTTAAGGTGGTCGCATTCGTGTTGGATGCACACCGCCAAAAGGCCTTCGGCAATCATCTCGAACGGCTTGCCGTCACGGTCCAGGGCCTTGATCTTGACGCGCTGGGGACGGTCGACGTTCTCGTAGAAGTCCGGCACCGACAGGCAACCTTCCTGGTACTGGCCCATCTCGTCGGTCAGGGTTTCGAACTCAGGGTTGATAAACACCAGAGGCTCGCTGCGGTCTTCGGACAGGTCCATGACCACGACGCGCTGATGCACGTCGACCTGGGTCGCGGCGAGGCCGATACCCGGGGCTTCATACATTGTTTCAAACATGTCATCGACCAACTGACGAACCTTGGCGTCCACTACGGCCACTGGCTTGGCGATGGTGCGCAGGCGTGAGTCCGGAAATTCGAGGATGTTCAAAATAGCCATAAGCGTAATTGCTGCACATGTGAGGTAAAGGCAAGTCGGCGCCGGGGATGGATCCCTGCTGTGCCGGTGTAAGTGCCGTGGGAAAACGTCCGGAAGCCGCGATGGCTGTGGCGTTTCACGCGAGTGCACATAATAAAGGAGATTCACCCCATGAGGAAATCGCTACTCGTCTTGCTGCTGTGGGCCCAGGTCGTTGCTGCCCAGGTTCCCGCCAGCTTTCCACAGGCCGGTCAACCGCTGGCGCTTCATACCCAGCAAGCCATCCAGCGCTTTTTACTGCACAACCGCATGCTCGATACGCCCCAGGAGCTGGACCACGCTCCCTATATTGTTGCAGCAGATGCCGGGCGCGTATTGGGCGCCAACGGCGAGCGCGTTTATGCGCGGGGCGCCCTGGACCCAGCCGTCCAAACCTACGGGATCTTTCGCCGGGGCAAGGCCTACACCGACCCTGAAAGCCAGGAATTGCTGGGCATCAACGCTGACGACATCGGCACCGCGCGTTTTGTGACCGCGGGCGATGTCAGCACATTGGGCGTGCAGCGGGTGACCCAGGAGGTGCGTCCCGGGGACCGACTGCTCAGCCCCCAAGCGCCCACCGATCTCACGAGCCTGGTGATTCAGTGGCCTGCCGAGGCGATTGCCGGGCACATCATTGACGTGCCCCGAGGCGTGACACAGATCGGGGTACTGGACGCGGTGACGTTGAACAAGGGCCGGCGCGACGGCCTGATGGAAGGTCATTTGCTGGCCGTGGTGAACACCGGGGAAACCGTTCGGGACAGGGTGACCGGCGCCCCGGTGAAGATTCCCGACGAGCCTGTCGGAACGCTCATGGTGTTCCGCACCTACGAAAAGCTCAGTTACGGCCTGGTGATCAGTGCGTCGCGCTCCCTGGCGGTGGGGGACCGTTTTGAGGTGCCTGATCGAAGGCAATAATTAGGTTGCTAAATAAGTTACCAACAGAGTTATCCACAGCTTGTTCCGATCAAGGACGATCAAATGTTACCGACGAATGACCGTGAAATTTTCCCGGCAGAACTGGAAGCCCGACTACGCTTGCACAGGCTGCCGGAGCTGGGTCCCAAGGGCTTTAAAAAACTCATCGAGGCATTTGGTTCTGCGTCAAAAGCCATCAGCGCACCGGCCAGTGCCTGGTGTTCCCTGGGACTCAAGATGACCAGTGCCGATGCCCGGCGCAGCGAGGAAGTGCGTGATGGCGCCAGCGTCGCGTTGCGCTGGCTGGAGCGTCCGGCCCAGCATTTGCTGATGTGGGACCAGCCAGACTACCCCGCGTTGCTCGCAGAATTGGATGACGCGCCCCCACTGTTATTCGTTGCCGGCAACCCGGCGATTCTGGAAAAGCCGCAACTGGCGATGGTGGGCAGCCGCCGTGCCTCCAGGCCAGGAATGGACACCGCCGCCGCGTTTTCCCGCAGCCTGGCGAGTGCTGGTTTTGTCATCACCAGTGGCCTTGCCCTGGGTATTGACGGTGCTGCTCACCAGGCGGCTTTGGATGTCGGGGGGCATACAATCGGCGTGCTGGGCACCGGGCTCGAAAATTTTTATCCACAGCGCCACCGACGCCTGGCCGAGGCGATGATTGCCCAAGGCAGTGCGGTGGTTTCCGAGTTTCCGTTGGACGCTGCGCCCCAGGCCGGCAACTTCCCACGGCGCAATCGAATTATCAGCGGCCTGTCCCTTGGGGTGCTGGTAGTGGAAGCCAGCATGGCCAGTGGTTCGCTGATCACCGCGCGGCTGGCGGCTGAGCAAGGGCGCGAGGTTTACGCGATTCCCGGCTCGATCCATCACCCAGGCGCCAAAGGTTGCCATCAGTTGATTCGCGATGGCGCCGTGCTGGTGGAAACCATTGAACACATCCTCGAAAACTTGCGTGGCTGGCAGGCACTGTCCCGCCCGGCGCCGGTGGCGGTCACTCACCCGCTGGTGGCGCTGTTGCACGCCGCGCCGCACACCAGTGAAGCCTTGGCGATTGCCAGCGGAAGGGCCTTGTCCGAGGTGCTGGCCAGCCTCACGGAGCTGGAACTGGAGGGCCGGGTGATCTGCGAAAGCGGACGCTGGCTTGCGCGCGGCTAGGTTTTGTAACGAAGATCGGTAAACTGCGCAGAGCTTTAGTCCGGAGAGTGAGCAATGGTCAACAGGTGGCGTGTGCGAGAAGCCGCACGAGAAATTCGCGCAGGCGCGGTGATTGCCTATCCAACCGAGGCAGTCTGGGGCCTGGGCTGTGACCCTTGGAACGAGGAAGCGGTGGATCGGCTGCTGGCGATCAAGGGCCGGTCTGTGGATAAAGGCCTGATCCTGATTGCCGACAATATCCGCCAGTTTGATTTTCTCTTCGAAGATTTCCCGGATGTGTGGATGGACCGCATGGCCAGCACTTGGCCCGGCCCTAATACGTGGCTCGTGCCCCATCAGGATTTGTTGCCCGAATGGATTACCGGGGTGCATGACACGGTGGCGTTGCGGGTGACCGATCATCCGCAGGTGCGGGATTTGTGCTCGCTGGTCGGGCCGTTGATTTCCACCTCGGCCAATCCACAAGGCCGCCCGGCGGCGCGCACACGGATTCGTGTGGAGCAGTATTTCCGTGGGCAGGTGGATCGGGTGTTGGGCGGGAACCTGGGGGGGCGCAAGAACCCGAGTCTGATTCGGGATCTGGCGACGGGTGAGGTTGTGCGCCCGTCTTGAGACCGAGTCGCGGCCATCGCGGGCAAGCCCGGCTCCCACAGGGATCTCTGTTGAACACATATTTTGTGTGCACTGAAGATCAACTGTGGGAGCCGGGCTTGCCCGCGATGGGGCCCTTACAGGTGCCAGAGCCCCAAAAGCCTTATGGCAACAAAATGGTCGACCCAGTGGTGCGCCGCGCCGACAACTCCGTCTGCGCCTTCGCCGCATCCCCCAGCGAATACCGCTGGTTAATATCAATCTGCAATTTCCCGCTGATGATCATTGAAAACAGATCATCCGCCATTGCCTGCAGGTTTTCCGGGTTGTTGGCGTAGGTCGCCAAAGTCGGCCGGGTGACATACAGCGAGCCCTTGGCCGCCAGAATCCCCAGGTTCACCCCATCCACAGCGCCCGACGCATTGCCAAAACTCACCACCAGCCCACGTGGCGCCACGCTGTCCAGCGAGGTGAGCCAGGTGTCCTTGCCTACGCCGTCGTACACCACCGGGCACTTCTTGCCGTCAGTCAGTTCCAGTACGCGCTGTACGACATTTTCCTTGCTGTAGTCGATGGTTTCCCAGGCGCCGAGGGACTTGGCCAACGCGGCCTTTTCCGGCGAGCTGACGGTACCGATCAGCTTCACGTCCAGGGCCTTGGCCCATTGGCACGCCAGCGAACCGACACCACCGGCAGCGGCGTGGAACAGAATGGTTTCGCCACCCTTCAACTCATAGGTCTGGCGCAGCAGGTACTGCACGGTCAGGCCCTTGAGCATCGCACCGGCGGCCTGTTCGAAGCTGATGTCGTCCGGCAGGTGCACCAGGTTGGCAGCCGGCAGCACGTGCAATTCGCTGTAGGCGCCCAATGGGCCGCTGCCGTAAGCCACGCGATCGCCCACCTTGAATTGAGTCACTTCGCTACCGACGGCATCCACGACGCCGGCACCTTCAGCGCCCAGGCCCGACGGCAAGGCCGGTGGCGCGTACAGGCCGCTGCGGAAATACGTGTCGATGAAGTTCAGGCCAATGGCCTTGTTCTGCACGCGAACCTGCTGCGGGCCGGGTTCTGCCGGGGTGTAGTCCACATACTCAAGCACTTCGGGGCCGCCATGGGCACGGAACTGGATACGTTTGGCCATCTGCACTCTCCTCAAGTCAATTTCGCGATAGTGCCCTGTCTCGCCAATGCGTTCCTTTTGGGCGAGTGGCTGTTGTCGTCAGACAAGGCGCCGCGACGACTCATAGCGTGCTATGGGGAGGAGCGGCAACGCAGTATGACGGCAACAGACGCCGCCCAAAAGGAACAGCATTGGTGGGACAGGGCACTTTTCTATCGGACTCCTAAGCTTGATCTTCGTCAACTGCGGCAGTAGTGGGTGCAGTGGTATCCTGTGCGCCCATTTGCCGCCGACGCCCAATGGCCTCGTGTAGCTTTGCCCGATTCAAGGTGATGTCATGACTACCCGCACCGAGGCTGTCAAAGCCTACCTGCTTGACCTGCAAGACCGCATTTGCAGCGCCCTGGAAACCTTCGAGACGGACACTCGCTTTATCGAAGACGCCTGGACCCGGCCTGCCGGCGGCGGCGGTCGCACCCGTGTGATCGAAAACGGTTCGGTGATCGAAAAAGGCGGCGTTAACTTTTCCCACGTGTTTGGCAGCGGCCTCCCACCGTCCGCCAGTGCTCATCGCCCGGAATTGGCCGGTCGCGGTTTTGAGGCCCTCGGTGTGTCGCTGGTGATCCACCCGCACAACCCGCATGTGCCGACGTCCCACGCCAACGTGCGCTTTTTCATCGCCGAAAAAGAAGGCGAAGAGCCGGTGTGGTGGTTCGGTGGCGGCTTCGACCTGACGCCCTACTACGGCAACGAAGAAGACTGCATCCACTGGCACCGCGTGGCCGAGCAGGCCTGCGCGCCGTTTGGCCCGGACGTCTACTCACGCTACAAGGCCTGG
Organism: Pseudomonas yamanorum; assembly: GCF_013386765.1. Lineage (GTDB taxonomy): Bacteria > Pseudomonadota > Gammaproteobacteria > Pseudomonadales > Pseudomonadaceae > Aquipseudomonas > Aquipseudomonas yamanorum_A. Next base: position 95,029 of record NZ_JACARE010000018.1, on the reverse strand, counting down.
TGCGACAACTATTTCCACATCAAGCACCGCAACGAACCCCGGGGCATCGGCGGTTTGTTCTTCGATGACTTGAACGAGTGGGACTTCGACACCAGCTTCGCCTTCATGCGCGCCATCGGCGATGCCTACATCGACGCCTACCTGCCGATCGTCCAGCGCCGCAAGGCCATGGCCTATACCGAGCAGCAGCGCGAGTTCCAGGAATTCCGCCGTGGCCGCTACGTCGAGTTCAACCTGGTCTACGACCGCGGCACCCTGTTCGGCCTGCAATCGGGCGGGCGCACCGAGTCGATCCTGATGTCGCTGCCACCGCAAGTGCGCTGGAGCTATGACTGGAAAGCCGCCCCCGACAGCGAAGAAGCGCGCCTCACCGACTACTTCCTGCAAGACCGCGACTGGCTGGGCGTGCTGCCCAAGGCGGCGGTCTGATGGATCGTTATGTCGTCTTCGGCAACCCCATTGGCCACAGCAAGTCGCCGCTGATTCACCGCCTGTTCGCCGAACAGACCGGCGAGCAACTGGACTACAGCACCTTGCTCGCGCCGTTGGAGGATTTTACCGGCTGTGCAAAAGCATTTTTCGCACAAGGCCGTGGTGCCAACGTCACCGTACCGTTCAAGGAAGAGGCCTATCGCCTGGCCAACACCCTGACCGAGCGCGCCCAGCGGGCCGGCGCGGTGAACACCCTGAGCAAGCTCGCCGACGGCAGCCTGCTGGGAGACAACACCGACGGCGCCGGCCTGGTGCGGGATTTGACGGTGAATGCCGGGTTCAGCCTGCAAGGCAAACGCATCCTGCTGCTGGGGGCCGGTGGCGCGGTGCGCGGTGCCTTGGAGCCATTGCTGGCTGAGCAACCGGGTTCGCTGATCATTGCCAATCGCACCGTAGAAAAGGCCGAATTGCTCGCCGAGCTCTTCGACGATCTCGGCCCGGTGTCTGCCAGCGGTTTCGACTGGCTGCGTGAGCCGGTGGACCTGATCATCAACGCCACGTCCGCCAGCTTGTCAGGCGATGTACCGCCGATTGCGGGCAGCCTGATCGAACCCGGAAAGACTTTTTGCTACGACATGATGTACGGCAAGGAGCCTACGGCGTTCTGCCGTTGGGCCAGTGAGCAAGGCGCTGCGGTGGCGATGGATGGGCTGGGGATGCTGGTGGAACAGGCGGCGGAAGCGTTCTTCCTGTGGCGCGGTGTGCGCCCGGATTCGGCGCCGGTTTTAGCTGAGCTGCGCAGGCAACTGGCCTGACGCAAATCCAAATGTGGGAGCTGGCTTGCCTGCGATAGCGGTGGGTCAGCTACACATTTGGCACTGATACACCGCTATCGCAGGCAAGCCAGCTCCTACAGTTTTAACCGCGTTCAGTCTTCGAAATGGAGGGGGCATTTGTCGGCCCCTTCCAGTTTCTTCAACTCTTCCACCACCTGTGGCCGGGCCTTGCGCAATGCCAGGCTGCGCCCCAAACCGTTCAATCGGCGCGCCTCCTGGTGCAGCATCTCCACCCCGGAATAGTCGATAAAGTTGATCTGCTGCGCCTCGATCACCACCCGCTGGCCGTGCAGGCTTTGCAGCCGCACTTGCAGGTAATGGCTGGCGCCGAAAAAGATCGACCCGCCCACCCGCAGTACATCGTCCTCACCGTCCCGCCATTGCTGGATTCGCGGCTGCGAAGTGCGCTTGAGGTAGAAAAACAGCGACGCCAGCACTCCTGCGTAAATCGCGGTCTGCAGCTCCAGCAACAGCGTGGCGATGCAGGTCAGGCTCATCACTACGAACTCCGCACGGCTGACCCGGAACAACGCCCGAATACCACGGTGGTCCACCAACCCCCAGCAAATCAGCAGGATGCTGGCGGCCATGCTCGGGATCGGGATATGCGCGATCAGCGCCGCGCCGAACAGCGCAAACAGCGCCACCCACAGCGCGGAAAACACCCCCGCCAGCGGCGAACAGGCGCCCGCCTCATAGCTAAGGCCGGAGCGGGTGAAGGAACCTGCCGACAGGTACCCGGAGAAAAATCCGCCAACGATGTTGGATAAACCCTGTGCGCGCACCTCCTGATTCGCATCGAGCAATTGCTGGGAGCGGGCCGACAACGAGCGCGCAATCGACAGGCTGGTCACCAGCCCGAGCATGCCCACCGCCACGGCACTCGGCAGCAGGCGCAGGACCATGTCCAGGTCCATCGGCAGCGGGCTGAACGGCGGCAACTTGCCGACAAATGAACTGACCAACGCCACCTGCCCGAACACCGCCGGCCACAGCCACGGGATCAGGCTGCCCAGGGCCAGCGCGATCAACAGTGTTGGCCAGCGCGGTACCCAGAGTTTCAGCAGCACCCCCACCAGCAAGGTGCCGAGTCCGAGCACCACTGAAGGGTGATTCCACTCCCCGGCATGGTTGATCAGTGCCAGCAGGCTGTTGATCGCCGTGGCCTGGCTGGGCAGATCCAGCCCCAGCAGGTTGGGCAATTGCCCCAGGGCGATGACCACAGCTGCGCCGAGGGTGAAGCCGAGCACCACCGAATGCGAGACGAAATTCACCAGGGCGCCAAAGCGCAGCATGCCCAGCAGCCATTGGAAGACGCCGGCCAGGAAGGTCAGCAACAGGATCAGCGTGATGTAGTCCTGGGAGCCGGGCACGGCCAGTGGGCTGACGCTGGCATAGAGCACGATGGAAATCGCCGCCGTGGGACCGCAGATCAGGTGCCAGGAAGAACCCCACAAGCAGGCGATCAACACCGGGATGATGGCGGCGTACAGGCCGTACTCCGGTGGGAGACCGGCGATCAGCGCATAGGCAATGGATTGCGGCAATGCCAGGACTGCACCGCTCAGGCCGACGATGGCGTCTCGCCCGACGCTGGCGCGGGTTTGGCGCGGGAACCAGCTGAGGAAGGGGAAGAGTGTATGGCGGTTGGGCCGGGGCATTTAGGGCTCGGATTGATAGGTTTGAATCAGGGTATCAGGACAAACGCCGGACTGTGGGAGTCCGCTGACTGTGGGAGCCGGGCTTGCCCGCGATGCAGGCGCCTCGGTCCTACAGGGACACCGCGGTGATGCTATCGCGGGCAAGCCCGGCTCCCACAGGGTGCGGCGTCAGCCGTTAGAGCTTGGCTTTTACAGCGGCCAGCGCATCCTGCCCATCGACGGTTTTAACCCCATCGAGCCACTTATCCAGCACTGCCGGATTCGCCTTGATCCACGCCTTCGCCGCCTCGGCATTGCTGACCTTCTTGTTCACCACCTCAGCCATGATGGCGTTCTCCATCTCCTGGGTGAAACTCAGGTTGGTCAGCAATTTGCCCACATTCGGGCACGCCTGGGCATAGCCCTTGCGGGTCAACGTATACACGCTGCCGGTGTCACCGAAGTACTTTTCCCCGCCCTTGAGGTAATGCATCTTCAACTGCACGTTCATCGGGTGCGGCGTCCAGCCGAGGAAGGTCACGAACTTCTGCTTCTTCACCGCCCGGGACACTTCGGCCAGCATCGCCTGTTCACTGGACTCGATCAGCTTCCACTGGCCCAGGTCAAAGTCGTTTTTCTTGATGATTTCCTGCAACGAGATATTCGCCGGTGCACCCGAACCGATGCCGTAGATCTTCTTGTCGAACTTGTCGGCAAACGTGTTCAGATCGGCAAAGTCGTGCACCCCGGCGTCCCACACATAGTCCGGCACGGCGAGGGTGAACTCGGTGCCGTCGAGGTTCTTCGCCAGTTGCACCACATCGCCATTGGCCACGAACTTGTCGTAGAAGCCCTGCTGCGCCGGCATCCAGTTACCCAGGAACACATCCACCTGGCCGTCCTTGAGCCCGCCAAAGGTGATCGGCACCGCAAGGGTGTCGACCTTGGCCTTGTAGCCCATGCCGTTCAACAAAAAACCGGTAATGGCATTGGTCGCGGCGATATCACTCCAGCCCGGATCGGCCATCTTCACGGTGTCGCAGCTTGAGTCCGCGTAGGCGCCGGCACTGCTCAGTGCCAGCAGCGCAACGCTCACCACGGTGGATAACTTTTGCATGGCCTTCCCCTCAGTTTTATTGGTTTTGGCAGGGTTGTGGAAAACGTGCCTTGCGCTCCAGATCGTCGAGGTCGATATGGTTGCGCATGTATTGCTGACTGGCGTCTACCAGTGGCTGGTGGTCCCAGCTCTTCAGCTTGCCTTGGGTCAGCGCCTCGAATACCAGGCGGCGACGGCGTTGGCTGGCGAGCACCTGTTGGTGAATCGCCGGGATGTCCCATTTGGCCCGCGCCTCACTCAAAAACGCCTCGAACAGTGGCCGGTGTTCCGGTGACTGGCTGAGGTTCTCCCGCTCGTGCGGGTCGTTTTTTACATCAAACATCAGGCAAGGGTCGTCCTCACTGTAGATGAACTTGTAGGCGCCACGCCGGATCATCATCAGCGGGCTGATGGTGCCCTCGGCCATGTATTCGCCGAACACTTCGTCGTGGCCGCCCTGCCCTCGCAAGTGCGAGACCAGCGAGCGGCCATCCAGCGCAAGCCTCGGGTCCAGCTCGCCGCCGGCCAGTTCCACCAGGGTCGGCAGCAGGTCGGCGGTGGACACGGCAGCGGTCACCCGGCCGGCGGCAAACTGCCCCGGCGCGCTGATCAGCAGCGGCACCCGGGCGGCCATTTCAAACCAGTGCATTTTGTACCAGAGCCCGCGCTCGCCGAGCATGTCGCCGTGGTCGCCGGAGAAGATGATGATGGTGTCGTCGGCCAGCCCCGTGTCTTCCAGGGTTTGCAGCAGCTTGCCGACGTTGCTGTCGATGTAGCTGCACGCGCCGAAGTAGGCGCGGCGCGCATCGCGGATCTTGTTCACCGGCAGCGGCTTGTCCCACAGGTCATAGACCTTGAGCAGGCGTTGCGAGTGAGGGTCGAGATCGGCCTGTGGCGGGGTTGTGGGCAACGGGATGTCGTTGTCGTCGTACAGGTCCCAGAACGGCTTGGGAATGGTGTACGGGTCGTGTGGGTGAGTCATGGAGACGGTCAGGCAGAACGGCTGGTCGCCGTCTTCGCGGATATGGTCGAACAGGTATTGCTGGGCCTTGAACACCACCTCTTCGTCGAAATCCAGCTGGTTGGTGCGCACGCACGGCCCGGCTTGCAGCACCGAGGCCATGTTGTGGTACCAGGTGGGGCGCACGTCTGGCTCATCCCAATTCACTGCCCAGCCATAGTCGGCCGGGTAGATATCACTGGTCAGGCGTTCTTCATAACCGTGGAGTTGGTCGGGGCCGCAAAAGTGCATCTTGCCCGACAGCGCCGTGCGGTAGCCGAGGCGACGCAGGTAGTGGGCATAGGTCGGCACATCGGCGGGGAAATCGGCTGCGTTGTCGTAGGCGCCGATCTTGCTCGGCAACTGGCCACTCACCAGGGTAAAGCGCGACGGTGCACACAACGGGCTGTTGCAGTAAGCGGCGTCGAACACCACACCCTCGGCGGCGAGGCGGCTCAGGTTCGGCAGTTTGATAGGCGAAGGACCGTAGAACGGAAGCATCGGCGCGGCCATCTGATCGGCCATGATGAAAAGAATGTTCTTGCGCTTCATGGTTTCGCGGCATTCCATAGTCGATGTTTATGCGAATGAGCATGCAGGCCATGGAAAACGTGGTAAAGCCCATGAGAAGCAATGTCTAGGATAAGCACAGCTTATGTATGAATCCCTCGGTAACCTGTCACTTGATCTGCTTCGCGCGTTTGAAGCCGCCGCGCGCCAACGCAGCTTTACGGCAGCGGCCATGGAGCTGGGCACCACCCAGCCGGCCATCAGCCAGCAGATCAAGCGCCTGGAAGAACAGCTGAAAGTGCGCCTGTTTGATCGCATTTACCGGGGCATCGAGCTGACCGATGCGGGCGCCTTGTTGTTCGAACAGGTGCAGGCCGGCTTGCAGAGCATCAACCAGGGCCTGAGTGCGATTGCCGAGCAGGACCAGCACGAAGTCCTGCAGGTGGCGACGGACTTTGCCTTCGCTGCGTATTGGCTGATGCCGCGGCTGCACCGTTTTCATGAAGCCAACCCGCAGGTGGACGTGAGCCTGGTCACCAGTGAGCGCAATCACGCCACGTTGCGCAGCGATATCGATGTGGCGGTGCTGTTCGGTGATGGCCGTTTCAAACAGGGCGACAGCCATTGGCTGTTCAACGAGGAAGTGTTCCCGGTCTGCAGCCCGCAGCTCATCCAGGACCGCGACGCGCCCCTGCCGTTGCAGAGCCTGCTGGAGTTCCCCTTGTTGCACCTGCGCCAGCAAAACAACAACCAGTGGTTCGACTGGGGCGGCGTGTTCCGCGAGCTGGGTATCACTACCGCGCCCACCCCGGGCCAACTGCGTTTCGACAACTACACCCTGTTGATCCAGGCGGCGATTGCCGGCCAGGGCGTGGCCATTGGCTGGCGCCATCTTGTGGATAACTTGCTGGAGCAAAACTGGCTGTGCCGGCCGATTGGCGACACGGTGATCTCGCGCTTCGGCTATTACGTGGTGCTGCCCCAGCGCAAACGTCGCAGCCAGTTGATCGAGCGTTTCGTCGACTGGCTGATGGCCGAGCAGGCCAGCAGCGCACAATCGTTGACCGGCCTGGCCCTGCCGTCCATTGCGGTCTAGGATTTGCCGATCATTGAGCCCGGAGCCTGTCATGCAACGTATCAAGGGCTACCACGCCCATATCTACTTCGACGCCAACACCATCGACCAGGCGCGCAAACTCTGCGAAGACGCCGCGCAGATGTTCCCGCTGCGCATGGGCCGCGTGCATGAGCGCCCGGTAGGCCCGCACCCGGACTGGAGCTGCCAGCTGGCGTTCGACCCGGAATACATCGGCGTCGTCCTGCCGTGGCTGGCGCTCAACCGCAACGGCCTGGTGGTGTTCCTGCACCCCACCACCGGTGACGACCTCAAGGACCACACCGACCATGCGATCTGGATGGGGGCGATGCGCACGCTGGACTTGTCGATATTCTGAGTGTTTGTATTCCCTATATATGGGACTGATATTTATATATTGAGACTTTAACGGTCTTGGGTTTATATTCGCCTCATCCGCTCAGAACACTCAGGTGAAGCGATGCAGGCGCAATTGATCGCGCTCGATTGGGGAACCAGTTCCCTTCGTGCTTACAAGCTCGGCCCGGCAGGCGTCGTTATCGAACGACGCGCCCTGGCGTCGGGGATCATGCACTTGCCCACCGAACCCCGGGACATTGCCGGCGTTCGCAGCAGCAACGGTTTCGAGCTGGCATTCGACGCGGCCTGCGGTGACTGGCTCGAGGCCCAGCCCGGCCTCCCCGTCATCGCCTGCGGCATGGTCGGCAGCGCCCAGGGCTGGAGCGAAGCGGTTTACCGCGACACCCCGGCCGATGTCGCCACCCTTGGCCAGGCACTGCATGTTGTGCGCAGCCTGCGGGGCACCGCGGTGCACATCGTTCCCGGGGTGATTCAACGCGGCGCGTTGCCTAACGTGATGCGCGGCGAAGAAACCCAGGTCCTCGGCGTGCTGCAAAGCCTGTCCGCCAATACCGGGCGCGACGTCTTGATCGGCCTGCCGGGCAGCCATTCCAAGTGGGTCGAGGTGGTGGAAGGCTGCATCACCCACTTCGACACCTTCATGACCGGCGAGCTGTTCGCCGTGCTCAGCCAACACAGCATTTTGGGTCGCACCCAACGTCCTTCCGAACAGTTCCAGGCCGTCGCTTTTGATCGCGGCGTGCAGGTGGCACTGTCGGCGGATGGCCAGGCGGGCCTGTTATCGACCTTATTCAGCGCCCGCACCCTGGGCTTGACCGGCGAACTGGCGCCCGACGAGCAACCGGACTATCTGTCCGGCCTGCTGATCGGCCACGAACTCATGGGCCTGCGCACCCGCCAGCAGGCCCAGGCGCGCGACATCGTCCTGGTGGGCGCAACCCAACTCTGCACCCGCTACCAGCGTGCACTCCAACTCTGTGGTTTCCCCCACGTGACCCTGGCGCAGGAGGCTACCGAGCGTGGCCTTTGGCAGCTGGCCATGGCGGCGGGGCTGCTGCCTGCAACCTGACGAGAGGCCCGACATGCTCAAGCAAGCACTGACACACAACGGTTTGATCGCGATCCTGCGCGGCCTGCGACCGGACGAGGCGCTGGCGATCGGCGAGGTGCTGTACACAGCGGGCTTCAGGGTGATCGAGGTACCGCTCAACTCGCCGGATCCCTACGCCAGCATCCGCATCCTGCGGGACAGCCTGCCTGCCGATTGCCTGATCGGCGCGGGCACGGTGCTGACTCCGGAACAGGTCGATCAAGTCAAAGCGGCCGGCGGCCAGGTGATCGTCATGCCCCACAGCGATGCCAAGGTGCTGCGTGCCGCCAAGGCTGCGGGCCTGTACCTGTCGCCGGGTGTGGCCACGCCGACTGAAGCGTTTGCTGCGCTGGCCGAAGGCGCCGACGTGCTGAAACTGTTCCCGGCCGAGCAAATGGGCCCGGCGGTGGTCAAGGCCTGGCTCGCGGTACTGCCCGCAGGCACGGTGTTGCTGCCGGTGGGCGGCATCACCCCGGACAACATGCAGGTATTTTTCGACGCGGGCGTCAAAGGCTTCGGCCTCGGCTCCGGCTTGTTCAAGCCAGGCATGAGCGTCGCCCAGGTGGCAAGCAATGCCCAGGCCTACGTCGCGGCCTGGAATGCCTTGGGCTGATTAGCGTTCTCCATCTACAAGAGAGACAAGAAGATGAAAATCACCAAACTGACCACCTTCATCGTCCCGCCGCGCTGGTGCTTCCTCAAGGTTGAAACCGACCAGGGCGTGACTGGTTGGGGCGAGCCTGTGGTCGAGGGCCGCGCCCACACCGTGGCGGCCGCTGTCGAAGAGTTGTCCGACTACTTGATCGGCAAAGACCCACGCAATATCGAAGACATCTGGACCGTGCTCTACCGCGGCGGCTTCTACCGTGGCGGCGCGATCCATATGAGCGCCCTCGCCGGTATCGACCAGGCGCTGTGGGACATCAAGGGCAAGGCCCTCGGCGTGTCGGTCAGCGACCTGCTGGGCGGCCAGGTGCGTGACAAGATCCGCGTGTATTCGTGGATCGGTGGCGACCGCCCGGCAGACACCGCCCGCGCCGCCAAGGAAGCCGTGGCCCGTGGTTTTACCGCGGTGAAAATGAACGGCACCGAAGAGCTGCAATTTCTCGACAGCTTCGAAAAAGTCGACCAGGCCCTGGCCAACGTCGCCGCCGTACGTGATGCGGTTGGCCCCAACGTCGGCATCGGCGTGGACTTCCATGGCCGGGTGCACAAGCCCATGGCCAAGGTGCTGATGAAAGAACTCGACCCCTACAAACTGATGTTTATCGAAGAGCCGGTGCTCAGCGAAAACTACGAAGCGCTGAAAGAGCTGGCGCCGCTCACCAGCACCCCGATTGCCCTTGGCGAGCGCCTGTTCTCGCGCTGGGACTTCAAGCGCGTGCTCAGCGAAGGCTACGTCGACATCATCCAGCCGGATGCTTCCCACGCCGGCGGTATCACCGAGACCCGCAAGATCGCCAACATGGCCGAAGCCTACGACGTGGCCCTCGCCCTGCACTGCCCGCTCGGCCCGATTGCCCTGGCGGCTTGCCTGCAGCTGGACGCGGTTTGCTACAACGCGTTCATCCAGGAACAGAGCCTGGGCATTCACTACAACGAGAGTAATGACCTGCTGGATTACGTGCGCGATCCGGGGGTTTTCGACTACGACCAGGGCTTTGTGAAGATCCCTAACGGGCCGGGCCTGGGCATCGAGATCAACGAGGAATATGTGATCGAACGCGCGGCCATCGGGCATCGCTGGCGCAACCCGATCTGGCGGCATGCCGATGGGAGTTTTGCCGAGTGGTAAGCCTTTATTCCTGACGGAACACGGTCTCTGTAGGAGCTGGCTTGCCTGCGATAGCGGTGTGTCAGCTTGCATCCGCGGCACTGACACGCCGCCATCGCAGGCAAGCCAGCTCCCACATGAACCGCGGTTTCTTCAGTAAGACCCGTCCTCAATAATCATAAGAAGAGGCAACCCCATGCAATCCGAGTCCTTCACCGGGCAGGCTTCTTTAGTCACGCCCAGCCGAAAGCGTTTCTTCATCATGGTGCTGCTGTTCATCACGGTGGTGATCAACTACCTGGACCGCAGCAACCTGTCGATTGCCGCCCCGGCCCTGACCAGTGAGCTGGGGATCGACCCGGTGCATGTCGGGCTGATCTTCTCCGCGTTCGGCTGGACCTACGCCGCCATGCAAATCCCCGGCGGCTGGCTGGTGGACCGGGTGCCGCCGCGCATTCTCTACAGCGTCGCCCTGCTGCTGTGGTCAATCGCCACGGTGATGCTCGGCTTCGCCGCCAGTTTTATCGCACTGTTCGTATTGCGCATGGCGGTCGGTGCCCTCGAAGCCCCGGCTTACCCGATCAACAGCCGGGTGGTCACCACCTGGTTTCCCGAGCGTGAGCGGGCCACGGCGATTGGGGTCTACACCTCCGGGCAGTTCGTCGGGCTGGCGTTTCTCACGCCGGTACTGGCGTGGCTGCAACACACCTTTGGCTGGCACATGGTGTTTGTCGCCACCGGCGGCGTGGGCATTGTGTGGGCGTTAATCTGGTACGCGGTGTACCGCGAGCCTCGGGATTTCAAGGGTGCGAATGCGGCGGAAATCGAGCTGATCCGCGCAGGCGGCGGGTTGGTGGATATCCAGGCGCAGGCGGCCAAGGCGCCGTTCAGTTGGGTCGACCTCGGCATCGTGCTGAGCAAGCGCAAGTTATGGGGGATCTACCTGGGGCAGTTCTGCCTGAACTCCACGTTGTGGTTTTTTCTGACGTGGTTCCCCACCTACCTGGTGAAATATCGCGGCATGGACTTCATCAAATCCGGCCTGCTGGCGTCGCTGCCGTTTCTCGCGGCGTTTGTCGGCGTGCTGTGTTCGGGGCTGTTTTCCGATTGGCTGATTCGCCGGGGGACGTCGGTGGGGTTTGCGCGCAAGCTGCCGATCATTGGCGGGCTGTTGATTTCCACGGCGATCATTGGCGCCAACTTTGTTGACTCCACGGCGTGGGTGATTGCCTTTCTGGCGGTGGCGTTTTTCGGCAATGGTCTGGCGTCGATCACCTGGTCGCTGGTGTCGACCCTGGCGCCGGCAAGGCTGCTGGGGCTGACGGGTGGGGTGTTCAATTTCATCGGCAATCTGTCGGCGATCACCACGCCGATCGTGATTGGCTTTCTGGCCACCGGGGATTCGTTTGCGCCGGCGATTACGTATATCGCGGTGCTGGCGTTGCTGGGGGCGCTTTCCTACATCCTGTTGGTGGGCAAGGTCGAACGTATCGAAATTTAGCGACTGCTGAATACCTGTGGTGAGGGAGCTTGCTATGGCTAGGGAGCTGCTGTGGCGAGGGAGCTTGCTCCCGCTGGGCTGCGCAGCGGCCCCAAAATCCTGGGAGCGCTGCGCACTCCAGCGGGAGCAAGCTCCCTCGCCACAGCAGCTCCCTCGCCNNCTGCGCAGCGGCCCCAAAATCCTGGGAGCGCTGCGCACTCCAGCGGGAGCAAGCTCCCTCGCCACAGCAGCTCCCTCGCCACAAAAGCAGTCCGGCTCTAGTACAGCGCGCCATCCAGAATCTGATAGACGATGCTGGTGCCCACGGCGATCAACACGATGTCCCCGCCCGAGCGGCGCCATTCGTAACCTGGGTATTGCGGCAGATGGCCCAGCGCCCGAGGGTCCAGGCGCTCGCCGTAGTAGTTTGGCGGCAGGCGCTGGCCGCGCTCCAGGTGGATACCGGGAGGCGGTGGTGCGCCACGGCGGAAGTCGCCATGGTTGTCGCGGATGACCTGTCTCACAGGACCAAAGTCCTGAGGAGGGCCGCCACGGTGGTTGTCCTGCGGCCCGCGATGGTCATCGCCACGTTGATCGTGCTGGCCTTGTGGCCCACCACGGTCAGGTCCGCCACCCTGGTCATAGGGCGCAGCTTGGACCAGGGCGCTGGCGCCAAGCACCAGCACGCCTACACCTGCAATCAAACGTTTGGGGATTTTCATGGGGCTGTTTCCTCAGTACTGCACGAACAAAAAAGGGATTTCGAACCACGTTCGAAATCCCTTGGTCTTGTTAGCTTAGGTACTGATTTGCCAGCATGATTCCTCTGTATCAGGAACTTTACCTACCGCTTACGAGCCGCTTACTTACGGGCGTTGCGCACACCTTCCGACAGCGCCGAACACAGGGTCAATACACCGTCGATGGCCTGCTGGTCGTTGCTGGCATTGGCGATGTGATCGATCAGTGCCGACCCCACTACCACACCGTCTGCCAGGCGGGCGATTGCAGCGGCCTGCTCCGGGGTACGGATACCAAAACCGATGCTGATCGGCAGGTCGGTGTGGCGACGCAGGCGGGTCACGGCTTCTTCGACGTGTTCCAGGGTCGCGGCACCGGCACCGGTCACACCGGCTACCGACACGTAGTACACAAACCCGGAGCTGCCGTTAAGTACGGTCGGCAGGCGCACGTCGTCGGTGGTCGGCGTGGTCAGGCGGATAAAGTCGATACCGGCGGCCTGGGCCGGGTCGCACAGCTCGCCGTTATGCTCGGGCGGCATGTCGACCACGATCAGGCCGTCGACGCCGGCTTCTTTCGCATCGCTGATAAAGCGTGGCACGCCGTACATGTGGATCGGGTTGAAGTAGCCCATCAACACCAGTGGCGTGTCGCTGTTGTCCTTGCGGAACTCGCGGACCATTTGCAGGGTTTTCGTGAGGTTCTGCTTGGCAGTCAGCGCGCGGATGTTGGCCAGTTGAATGGCGGGACCATCGGCCATCGGGTCGGTGAAGGGCATGCCCAGTTCGATCACATCGGCACCGGCCGCCGGCAAGCCCTTGAGGATCGCCAGCGAGGTGTCATAGCCCGGGTCGCCGGCGGTAACGAAGGTCACCAGGGCGGCGCGGTTTTGTTCTTTCAGTTGCGCAAAACGTGTTTGCAGGCGGCTCATCAGTGTTTCTCCTGCTGGGACTGTTCCATGTGGTGCATCACGGTTTGCATGTCTTTGTCGCCACGGCCGGACAGGTTCACCACCATCAGGTGATCTTTCGGCAAGGTCGGTGCGCGTTTGAACACTTCGGCCAGGGCGTGGGCGCTTTCCAGTGCAGGAATAATCCCTTCCAGGCGGCAGCATTTGTGGAACGCGTCGAGCGCTTCGTCGTCGGTTACCGAGGTGTACTGGACGCGGCCGATGTCGTGCAACCAGGCGTGTTCAGGGCCGATGCCCGGGTAGTCGAGGCCGGCGGAAATCGAGTGGGCGTCGATGATCTGGCCATCGTCGTCCTGCAGCAGGAACGTGCGGTTGCCGTGAAGTACGCCCGGTACGCCGCCGTTGAGGCTCGCCGCGTGCTTGCCGGTTTCGATGCCGTAGCCGGCCGCCTCAACGCCGATGATGTCGACGCTGGTGTCATCCAGGAACGGATGGAACAGGCCCATGGCGTTGGAACCGCCGCCGATGCAGGCCACCAGGCTGTCGGGCAGCCGACCTTCCTGGGCTTGCAGCTGGGTACGGGTTTCCTTGCCGATCACGGCCTGGAAGTCGCGAACCATCGCCGGGTAAGGGTGTGGGCCGGCCACGGTGCCAATCAGGTAGAAGGTGCTGTCGACGTTGGTCACCCAGTCGCGCAGGGCTTCGTTCATCGCGTCTTTCAGGGTGCCGGTGCCGGCGACGACCGGGATCACTTCGGCGCCCAGCAGCTTCATGCGGAATACGTTGGCCTGCTGGCGCTCAATGTCGGTGGTGCCCATGTAGATCACGCATTGCAGGCCAAACCGCGCGGCGACGGTGGCAGTGGCCACACCGTGCATGCCGGCGCCGGTCTCGGCGATGATGCGTTTTTTGCCCATGCGCCGCGCCAGCAGGATCTGGCCGATGCAGTTGTTGATCTTGTGGGCGCCGGTGTGGTTCAGCTCTTCGCGCTTAAGGTAGATCTTGGCGCCGCCGCAGAATTCGGTCAGGCGTTCGGCGAAGTACAGCGGGCTTGGACGTCCGACGTAGTCGCGCTGGAAGTAGGCCAGTTCTTCGTTGAACGCCGGATCGATCTTGGCCGCTTCGTATTCGCGGGCCAGATCAAGGATCAACGGCATCAGGGTCTCCGCCACGTAGCGGCCGCCGAACGAACCAAACAGGCCATTGGCATCTGGGCCGTTGCGTAAATCGGTCTGGGACTGAGTCATGGGACGCTCCAGGTAGAAAATATGTAAGAGGCAATGACGGTCACTCTACCCCTGACGCTGGGCGCTGAAAACCGATAAGATCGCCACAACCTGTCAGGAAAACTCACAGATGAGCCGAGATCTTCCCCCGCTGAATGCCCTGCGCGCTTTTGAGGCGACCGCTCGCCTGAACAGCGTGAGCCAGGCTGCCGAGCAACTGCACGTCACCCATGGGGCGGTCAGCCGGCAGCTCAAGGTGCTGGAAGAGCATCTCGGCGTCAGCCTGTTCGTCAAGGACGGGCGCGGCCTCAAACTCACAGATGCCGGTATCCGCCTGCGGGATGCGAGTTTCGAGGCGTTCGAGCGTTTAAGGGACACTTGCGCCGAACTCACCCAAAGCAGTGCCGACGCGCCGTTTGTGCTCGGCTGCTCCGGCAGCCTGCTGGCGCGCTGGTTTATCCCGCGCTTGGGCCGCCTGAATACGGATTTGCCGGATTTACGCCTGCACTTGTCGGCAGGCGAAGGCGACCTTGACCCGCGTCGCCCGGGGTTGGATGCGCTGCTGGTGTTCGCCGAGCCGCCGTGGCCGGCGGATATGCAGGTTTACGAATTGGCCAGCGAGCGCATCGGCCCGGTCATGAGCCCACGTTTTGCCCATTACGAACGATTGCGCCAGGCGCCTGCCGAGGCACTGCGCAATGAAACCCTGTTGCACACCACCTCTCGCCCACAAGCCTGGCCCAGCTGGGCTCAGCACCACGGGATCGACGCCGGCGCGTTGAAGTACGGCCAGGGTTTCGAGCATTTGTATTATTTGCTGGAGGCAGCGGTGGCAGGGTTGGGGGTGGCGATTGCGCCGCAGCCGCTGGTGGCAGAGGACCTGCGAGCGGGCCGCCTGGTTGCGCCGTGGGGTTTCAGTGAAACCCCGGCGCAACTGGCGTTGTGGCTACCCAAGCGCGCCGCGGATGGGCGCGCCCGGCAACTGGCGCAGTGGCTCAAGGCTGAGCTGGCGCGCCAGGACGTTTAGTCGCCGCGTTTGCACAGCAAGTAAGCCGCCAGCAGGCCCAGCGCACCAACGGCGACACCGGCGGTAGTCCATGGGTGCTCTTGCGCGTAGTCCCGTGTTGCAACACTGGTTTCGCGGATTTTGACTTTGCTTTCTTCGTAGGCATCGCTGATCAGGTGGCGGGAATGCTTGAGGGCGTTCTCGGCATTGCTTTTCAGGGCCTTCAGGGTTTTGCGCGACTCGTCAGACGCATCGTCCTTGAGGCTTTCCAGAGATTTGAGCAGGCTCGAAATCTCGGCTTCCATGCTTTCCAATGACGCTTTGCGTAAAGAGGTGTTGGCCATGTGGGCTCTCCTGGAGTGATTGAGTGGCGTGTGTTGTTTCCGACTGCGGCGGTTTCAGAAAGTGCAGTAAATCTGAACTTTCGCGTGGGAATGGTCGCCAGAAGCAGTACGAGAATTCACTGCTAGGCTTCATAAACCACCCAGGAGAAAAACCTTATGAGTGATCATCACACCTACAAGAAAGTCGAACTGGTGGGCTCTTCCACGACCAGCATCGAGGAAGCCATCAATAATGCCCTGGCGGAAGCCAGCAAGAGCATCAAGCACTTGGAGTGGTTTGAAGTGACCGAAACCCGTGGCCACATCAAGGATGGCAAGGCCGCGCATTTCCAGGTCACCCTCAAGGTAGGGTTCCGTATTGCCAGTAGTTGATCCAGCCGGTTGAACTTGCGCGCTGGCCGATTGCCATAAACTCCGCTACAACCTTTAGGTACGTCGACGTGACGAGCGTTGGCGTGCTTCCTTTCGATCAACCCAAGGAAAGTGACGGATGAAGAACTTTTTGTTGGCGGTAGGTTTGTTGAGCATTGCGGGCACAGCCCTGGCGGCGGGCAAGCCTTGTGAAGAGCTGAAAAGCGAGATTGCGGCGAAAATCGACGCTAAGGGCGCTTCAGGCTATTCCCTGGAAATCGTGGACAAAGGTGCTGCACCTAGTGACCACACGGTTGTCGGCAGCTGTGAAGCCGGTACCAAGGAAATTGCCTACAAGCGCGGGTGATCCCGTGTTGCAGACATAAAAAACCGACGCAAGTGCGTCGGTTTTTTTATGCCTCGGGTTTAGCCCTTCATGATCTGCGCCAGCAGTTCGTAGGAATGAATCCGGTCGGCGTGCTCGTACAGGTCACAGGTAAAGATCAGCTCGTCAGCGCCGGTCTGCTCCACCAGCACTTCCAGCTTGGCGCGGATCTTCTGCGGGCTGCCCACCATGGCCAGGCCAAGGAAGCTGCCGACCGCGTCTTTCTCATGGGGCAGCCACAGGCCGTCCATGGTCTTGACCGGCGGGCGCTGCACCAGGCTTTGCCCGCGCATCAGCGCGAGGATCCGCTGGTACACCGAGGTGGCCAGGTAATCGGCTTGCTCATCGGTATCGGCGGCCACCAGCGGGATGCCGAGCATCACGTAGGGCTTGTCCAGCACGGCTGACGGCTTGAAGTGATTGCGATAGACGCGAATCGCTTCATGCATCAGGCGCGGTGCGAAATGTGAGGCAAAGGCGTAAGGCAAACCGCGTTCGCCCGCCAGTTGCGCACTGAACAGGCTTGAACCCAGCAGCCACACCGGGACGTTGGTGCCGGTGCCCGGCACGGCGATAACCCGCTGGTCTGGGGTGCGTGGGCCCAGGTAGGCCATCAGCTCGGCCACGTCTTCCGGGAAATCGTCCGCGCTGCCGGAGCGTTCACGGCGCAGAGCGCGGGCGGTCATCTGGTCGGAGCCCGGCGCACGGCCAAGGCCCAGGTCGATGCGGCCCGGGTACAGGCTTTCCAGGGTGCCGAACTGCTCGGCGATCACCAACGGCGCGTGGTTGGGCAGCATCACCCCCCCGGAGCCGACGCGAATCGTCGAAGTACCGCCGGCCAGGTAACCCAGCAAAACCGAGGTCGCCGAGCTGGCGATGCCGTCCATATTGTGGTGTTCGGCCACCCAGAAACGGTTGTAGCCGAATTTTTCCACATGCTGGGCCAGGTCCAGGGAATTGCGCAGCGACTGCGCCGGGCTGCCGTTGGCGCGCACAGGCACCAGGTCTAGGGTCGAGAACTTTACGTCGGACAGCGATTTCATAAGCCTGCTTCTCCAATAGGGGCGCAGGCTTCTTAGACGAACCAAAACCTGCCGCTTCATGTGCATGTCCTATGCAATGAGGGCATATACCCGAGATTCAATAGCGAAGCGGAAATTTCCTACTTAATCGCTAGGTTTCTCCGACAAGATGAACTTTGCCGGGGCGTCTATCCTCAGAACCCTTACTGACGCAAAACCACCGTTCGAGGAGACCGCTATGAGTATCGTTAAAAAAGCATCCGCGCATTGGGAAGGCGACCTGAAGACTGGCCTGGGTTCCATCTCCACGGAGACCGGCGTGCTGCGCGAAGCGCCCTACGGCTTCAAGGCCCGTTTCGAAGGCGGCAAAGGCACCAACCCTGAAGAGCTGATCGGTGCGGCCCATGCCGGCTGTTTCTCCATGGCCTTTTCCATGATTCTCGGCGACGCCGGGCTCAAGGCCGATAGCATCGACACCCACGCCGAAGTGACCCTGGACCAGGTGGACGGTGGTTTTGCGATCACTGCAGTGCACCTGATCCTCCAGGCCAAGATCCCGGGCGCGAGCCAGGCGCAGTTCGATGAATTGAGCAAAAAGGCCAAGGAAGGATGCCCGGTGTCCAAGGTGTTGAACGCCAAAATCACCCTGGACGGCACCCTCGTTAGTTGATCAACCCTTGTAGGAGCGAGCTTGCTCGCGAAGCACTCAAAGGCGCCGCGCTCTTCCAGGCGGTGCGCCTTATCGTTGACGTTTTTCGCGAGCAAGCTCGCTCCTACACGTTCAGGTATGGTCGAATAGCCGATTGCAGACTTAGCGCACACCCGTGCGCATGCATTCAGGGAGCTTCACACATGAAACGTATTGCCTTGGCGGTTATCTGCGGTGCGCTGGCCACGTCGGCACTGGCCGCGCCGAAAGACTGTGAAGAGCTGAGGAAAGAGATCGAGGTCAAAATCCAGGCCAAAGCGATTCCGTCCTACACCCTGGAAATCATTACCGCAGAAGAGGCCAAAAATCATGACAGCGCCATGATCGTGGGCTCTTGTGAAAACGGCACCAAGCGCATTATCTACCAGAAGAACAACGACTGATCAGATGCAGTTGACGCTGCGTTCTTCTGCCAGCAACTGACCCGCTTTGTTGTACAGCCGGATATTCGGGTTGTAGCCAAGTGACCGCCCTTCCAGGCGATAACGCTGGCCGGCCTCGAAACGGTCGTATTGCAGGGTCATGAAGCAGGTGCGGTCAGTGGTTTGGCCAAACCCGCCGAAGCTGCCGCCGGTAGGCACCTCGAAATCAAAACGCACCATCAATTCATGGCTGCCAGGCGGCACCTGGAAAAAGCGCCCGTCGTTCAGGTTCTTTCCGTCCAGGCGTTGCGCCATCACCAGCTTGGCACCGGGTGTCGGAGTGGCGAAATCGACCCAGGCTTGTTGCGGATCCACCGCAGGGAGCGGCGTCGACGCGCAGGCACTGAGAAAAATCGCGGTGACGGGAAGCAGTAGCTGACGCATGTTAAGCACTCAACTGTAGGAATGGTTTTGAGCGGCTGCGTTCTGCAGCAAGCTCCCTATGAGTATAAACACGCCACGCCATGGAAAAATTCCCCCCAGGCGAGATAGTCTGGCGGGATGATTACCTGTGAGAGGTTTGAATGGTCAGGCGTTTACTTCCCGGGTTGATGCTGCTGTTGCTCGGCGGCTGCTCCAGCGTGAGTTATTACAGTCAGTTGGCAGACGGCCAACTGCAATTGCTGCGGGCCCGGGAGCCGGTCTCCAAGGTCATCGCCGACCCCTCGCGCCCGCAGCTGCTGCGCGAGCATTTGGCGCAGTCGCAAAAAGCCCGCACCTTCGCCAGCGAACACCTGCACCTGCCGGATAACCAGAGTTACCGTCTGTATGCCGATATCGGCCGCCAGTACGTGGTCTGGAACGTCTTCGCCACGCCTGAATTTTCCCTCTCGCCCCAGACCCACTGCTTCCCGATTGCCGGTTGCGTGGCCTATCGCGGTTACTACAACCAGGGCGCCGCGCGCGGCCAGGCGGCGTTGTTGAAGCAGCAAGGCATGGACGTGTCGATTGGTGGCGTCGAGGCCTATTCCACCCTGGGTTGGTTCAACGACCCGATCATGAACTCGATGATGAATTGGGGCGATGAGCGCCTGGCCACGCTGATTTTTCATGAGCTGGCGCACCAGCGGTTTTATGTGAAGGACGACACCGAGTTCAACGAGTCGTACGCCACCTTTGTCGAGCAGGAAGGCACCCGCCAGTGGCGTGCAGCCCAGGGTTTGCCGCCTGCCAGTGAGTCGACGTTGAAGCAGCGCGACCAGTTCACCCGGCTGGTGCTCGACACCCGCAAGCGCCTGGAACAGTTGTACACCCAGCCGCTGGCGGCAGATGCCATGCGTGAGGCGAAGGCGGCCGAATTCGAACGCCTGCGCCGTGACTACCGGCAAATGCGCGATAGCCAGTGGGCCGGCGACAAGCGCTATGACGCCTGGATGAACCTGCCGATGAACAACGCAAGGTTGTTGCCGTTTGGTTTGTATGACCAGTGGGTGCCGGCGTTTGCCGCGTTGTTCCGGGAGGAAGGCGGGGATTGGGTGAGGTTTTTTGTAGCGGTGGAGAGGCTGGGCGGGTTGCCGGTGGATCAGCGTAAGGCGGCACTGAGAACACTGGAAGCCCCGTAGCAGCTGTCGAGCCCCAGCGAGGCTGCGTAGGCCGCACCGCAGAGATCAAGCCAGGCTGGAACCGAGTCGCGCCCGACGCAGCCTCGCTGGGGCTCGACAGCTGCTACGAGATTGTTTTATGGCCGCTGCAAAAACGCCTGATGCATCTCGGCCAACGTTTCAAAATGCCAGGTCGGCGCCTCGGCACTCAGTTCCTCATGGCTGCCAAACCCATAACCCACCGCCGCCGCATCCAGCCCATTGCTGCGGGCACCAATCAGGTCGTGCTTGCGGTCGCCAATCATCAAGGTGCTGGCCGGGTCCAGGCCTTCTTCTGCCATAAGGTGCGCAATCAGCTCGACCTTGTTGGTGCGAGTGCCGTCCAGCTCGCTGCCGTAGATCACTTTGAAGTGCCGGGCAAAATCAAAGTGTCGGGCAATTTCCCGGGCAAATACCCAAGGCTTGGACGTGGCCACATACAGTTGGCGGCCCTGGCCGTTCAGTGCCTCCAGCAGCGGCATCACGCCGTCAAACACCCTGTTTTCATACAGGCCGGTGACCTTGAAGCGCTCGCGGTAAAAATTCACCGCCTCCCACGCCTTGGCCTCGTCGAAACCGTAGAACTGCATGAAGGCTTGCAGCAGTGGCGGGCCGATGAAGTGTTCGAGTTTGGTCAGGTCCGGCTCATCAATCCCCAGTTTGGCGAGGGCGTACTGGATCGAGCGGGTGATGCCTTCGCGCGGGTCGGTGAGGGTGCCATCGAGGTCGAACAAAACGGTTTGGTAATGCATGGGGATCCTTGTCATTGGTCGAAGCCCTCGGCCAGGTGCAGGTCTTTAAGCTTCACGTAGTTCGCCGCGCTGTAGGTGAAAAACGCCCGTTCCTTGTCAGTCAGCGGGCGGATTTGTTTAACCGGGCTGCCGACATACAAAAAGCCGCTTTCGAGTTTCTTGCCCGGCGGCACCAGGCTGCCGGCGCCGATGATCACGTCGTCTTCCACCACGGCGCCATCCATCACAATGCTGCCCATGCCGATCAGGATGCGATTGCCCACCGTGCAGCCATGCAACATGACCTTGTGGGCGATGGTCACGTCGTCACCGATCAGCAGCGGGAAGCCATCAGGATTGAAGGGCCCTGCGTGGGTAATGTGCAGCACGCAGCCGTCCTGCACGCTGGTGCGCGCACCGATGCGGATGCGGTGCATGTCGCCGCGGATCACCGTCAGCGGCCATACCGAGCTGTCGGCGCCGATTTCGACATCGCCGATCACCACCGCCGACGCATCGACGAAAGCCCCGGCGGCCAAGGCCGGCGTGTGATTCTGGTAGGTGCGAAGGGTCACGATAGGCTCTCTCTCTTCTGCTGATAGCTGCGGTGGGCGTTGATTGTAATTAAGATGGCCCCATCTTTGTTCTTACATGTTTCTTCAGCCAAGGTGCCAACCGTGAGCGCGAACAACCCTCTTCTGCAGTCCTACGACCTGCCGCCGTTCTCGGCGATCCGTGCCGAGCACGTACAGCCGGCCATCGAACAGATCCTCGCCGACAACCGTGTTGCCATCGAAGGCATCCTGCAAAGCCAGGGTAAAAATCCGACCTGGGCCGGGCTGGTCCTGGCCATGGACGAACTCAATGACCGTTTGGGCGCCGCCTGGAGCCCGGTCAGCCACCTGAACGCCGTGTGCAACAGCGCCGAACTGCGCGAAGCCTACGAGGCGTGCCTGCCGGCGTTGAGCGCCTACTCCACCGAGATGGGCCAGAACCGCGAACTGTTCCAGGCCTTTGAAGCCTTGGCGAACAGCCCGGAAGCCGCCGGCTTCGACGTGGCGCAAAAAACTATCCTGGAACATTCCCTGCGTGACTTCCGCCTGTCGGGTATCGATTTGCCGCCGGAGCAGCAAAAACGTTATGCCGAAGTGCAGAGCAAGCTCTCCGAGCTGGGCAGCAAGTTCTCCAACCAGTTGCTCGATGCCACCCAGGCTTGGACCAAGCACGTCACCGACGAAGCGACCCTCGCCGGCCTGACCGATTCGGCCAAGGCACAAATGGCCGCCGCCGCCCAGGCCAAAGGCCTCGACGGCTGGCTGATCACCCTGGAATTCCCGAGCTACTACGCGGTGATGACCTACGCCCACGACCGCGCCCTGCGTGAAGAAATCTACGCGGCCTACTGCACCCGTGCGTCGGACCAAGGCCCGAATGCCGGTCAGAACGATAACGGCCCAGTCATGGAACAGATCCTCGACCTGCGTCAGGAGCTGGCACAACTGCTGGGCTTCGCCTCGTTCTCCGAACTGAGCCTGGCCACCAAAATGGCCGAGTCCAGCGACCAGGTGCTGAGCTTCCTGCGGGACCTGGCCAAGCGCAGCAAGCCGTTCGCCACCCAGGACCTGCAACAGCTCAAGGCTTACGCTGGCGAACAAGGCTGCCCGGACCTGCAAAGCTGGGACAGCGGTTTCTACGGCGAAAAGCTGCGTGAACAACGCTACAGCGTCGCCCAGGAAGCCCTGCGCGCCTACTTCCCGATCGACAAGGTGCTCAGCGGCCTGTTCGCCATTGTTCAACGCCTGTACGGCATCGAGATCGCCGAGCAGAAAGGCTTCGACACCTGGCACCCGGACGTCCGCCTGTTCGAAATCAAGGAAAACGGCCAACACGTCGGCCGCTTCTTCTTCGACCTGTACGCCCGCGCCAACAAGCGTGGCGGTGCCTGGATGGACGGCGCCCGTGACCGTCGCCGCACCCTCGACGGCGTGCTGCAAAGCCCGGTGGCCAACCTGGTGTGCAACTTCACCCCGGCCGACAGCGGCAAGCCTGCCCTGCTGACCCACGATGAAGTGACTACCCTGTTCCACGAATTCGGCCACGGCCTGCATCACCTGTTGACCCGTGTTGAACACGCTGGCGTGTCCGGCATCAACGGAGTGGCCTGGGATGCGGTGGAGTTGCCGAGCCAGTTCATGGAGAACTGGTGCTGGGAGCCCGAAGGCCTGGCGTTGATTTCCGGTCACTATGAAACCGGCGAGCCGCTGCCTCAGGACCTGCTGGAAAAAATGCTGGCCGCGAAGAACTTCCAGTCCGGCCTGATGATGGTGCGCCAACTGGAATTCTCGCTGTTCGACTTTGAGCTGCATGCCACCCACGGTGACGGGCGCAGTGTGTTGCAGGTGCTTGAAGGCGTGCGTGACGAGGTCTCGGTGATGCGTCCGCCGGCCTACAACCGCTTCCCGAACAGCTTCGCGCACATCTTTGCCGGCGGTTACGCGGCGGGTTACTACAGCTACAAGTGGGCGGAAGTGCTGTCGGCCGATGCCTTCTCCAAGTTCGAAGAAGATGGCGTGCTCAACGCCGAGACAGGCCGGGCGTTCCGCGAGGCGATTCTGGCCCGTGGCGGCTCCCAGGCGCCGATGGTGCTGTTCGTCGATTTCCGCGGACGTGCGCCGTCGATTGACGCACTCTTGCGCCACAGCGGCCTGAGTGAGGACGCGGCAGCATGAGTGAAGCACCTGTGAAAACCAAAAAACGCTTTATCGCCGGGGCGGTCTGCCCGGCGTGCAGCGAGCCGGACAAGTTGATGATGTGGAGCGAGGACGACGTGCCGCACCGCGAATGCGTGGCCTGCGGTTATTCCGACACGCTCAATGAGCAAGGTCTGTCAGTGCCCAAGGAATTGGGTACGCGGGTGAATACCTCGGCCCTGAAAGCACCGGATCCCAAGGTGCAGGCGGTGCAGTTCTTCCCTAATCCGAAGTTGAAAAAAGACTGACGGGTTTACGCCCCCTGAGCGGATGGCTCAGGGGGTGATCACCAAGGCTGTTTTTTCTGCTGCCGCGTCTTTGGCGGTGTCCGCGGTATTCAGCCAGCTTTTCATCGAGCACAGTGCAAAGGCGCTGGTGCTGCACTCACCGTTGGCCAGTGCCGTGCGTAACTTGTCGACATCGGCCTTCATCATGTAGCGAACGCCGTCTTTAAAGCCGCTGCTTGCGCCAAAGCCACCCAAGGTCATTTCGCTCAGCGCCTCCTCCTTGCTCCACCCCTGAACCACCACCCGATACATCGCCGCCATCAGGCCGGTGCGATCGGAGCCGTGTTTGCAGTGCATCAGCACCGGGCCGCTGGCTTCGGCGTCCTGAATGGCACGCAGCGCCGCGAGCACATCGGCGTCGTCGACGTGGTTGGTGCGATAGGACAACTGCACCTGATTGATTCCCGGTGTTTTCAGCCAGCTGGCATCGGACTCCGGTAGAAAGTTGATCACCGTACCTATCTTGAGTTTTTCCAGTACAGGAACAGCGCCGCTATCCGGCAGAGCGCTGCGATAGAGCGTGGGCGTCATTTGATACAGGTTGTATTGGCTTCCCACTGGCTGAGCCCATTCCAGTGAACGCATGGGCGTGAGCTCTTCGGCGTGGGCCTGGACGGTGGAAAACAGCGCCATGAACGCCAGGCTGAGGGCAGGCAGTAATTGATGGTTGAACATGGGCGATGTAACCGAATAGGAAAGGGCTGATGGGGCCCAGATTCGCCCAAGGGGGGTCAATGCCGCGTGAGGCTCTCGTCAAAGAATCGTGAACGGCTGCTGTTTTTTCCGGCTGAATCGATTCTCCTCGATCCTTAGCCTGCTATCCTTTGTAACTATTGATTGCTGCTGTGTTCTATCCCTTTGGGTCCTTTGGATCCCATTTGCTGCCAAAACTAATAAGTCGCTCCATGAAGCGGCTGATAAATCCGTGACCACATGATGAGGTGCCACCATGTCTGATCAAGATCAAGACAACCCCCGGCGTGAGTTTTTGCGCAAATCCTTGACCTTGATCCCGGTGGTCACTGTCGCCAGCACGGGCCTGGGCGGTTCGATGCTGATGGCGGTTCCCGAGCCGGTTCAAGCCAGCCCTGAAAAGGCGCCCGTCAGCAGCAAGGCCTATGAGCCGAGCTATTTCACTGCCGAGGAATGGGCCTTCATCAACGCGGCAGTTGCCCGCTTGATCCCGGCTGACGACCAAGGCCCAGGCGCCCTGGAAGCTGGAGCACCGGAATATATTGACCGTCAGATGAACACGCCGTACGCGGCTGGCGCCCTGTGGTTCATGCAGGGCCCGTTCAATGCCGACGCGCCGCCTGAAATGGGCTGGCAGAGCAAATTGGTGCCCAAGGAGATCTATCGCCTCGGCATCGCCGCCACGGATGCCTGGTCGAAAGCGATGAACGGTAAGCTATTTGCCGAGCAAGACAGCGCTACCCAGGAAAAATTGCTCCAGCGTCTGGAGGCTGGCGACGCGCAGTTCGACAGCGTTCCGCCGAAGATTTTCTTCAACCTGTTGCTGCAAAACACCAAGGAGGGTTTCTTCTGCGACCCGGTCCACGGTGGCAACAAAGGCATGGTCGGCTGGACCATGATCGGCTTCCCCGGCGCCCGCGCCGATTTCATGGATTGGGTTGAACGCAACGAGCAATACCCCTTCCCGGCTGTTTCGATCCGCGGCGAGAGGGCATAAACGTGGCGACCATCATGAAGAAAGTGGATGCAGTGATCGTCGGCTTCGGCTGGACCGGCGCGATCATGGCCAAGGAGCTGACAGAGGCGGGCCTCAACGTGGTAGCGCTGGAGCGCGGCCCGATGCAGGACACTTATCCAGACGGCAACTATCCCCAGGTCATCGACGAATTGACCTACAGCGTGCGTAAAAAACTCTTCCAGGACATCTCCAAGGAAACCGTGACCATTCGCCATAGCGTGAATGACGTGGCGATGCCGAACCGCCAACTGGGCGCTTTCCTGCCCGGCAACGGCGTCGGCGGTGCCGGCCTGCATTGGTCGGGCGTGCACTTTCGGGTGGACCCGATCGAGTTGCGCATGCGCAGCCATTACGAAGAGCGCTACGGGAAAAACTTCATTCCCAAGGACATGACCATCCAGGATTTCGGCGTCAGCTACGAAGAGCTGGAGCCGTTCTTCGACTATGCCGAGAAAGTCTTCGGCACCTCCGGCCAAGCCTGGACGGTGAAAGGCCAGCTGGTGGGCGAAGGCAAGGGTGGCAACCCTTACGCGCCGGATCGCTCGAATCATTTCCCTCTGGAATCGCAGAAGAACACCGTGTCCGCACAGCTGTTCCAGAAGGCCGCTGCCTCCGTGGGGTACAAACCCTACAACCTGCCTTCCGCAAATACATCGGGGCCATACACCAACCCCTACGGCGCGCAGATGGGCCCGTGCAACTTCTGCGGCTTCTGCAGCGGTTACGTTTGCTACATGTATTCCAAGGCTTCGCCGAACGTGAACATCCTGCCGGCGTTGCGCCAGGAGCCCAAGTTCGAACTGCGGCCCAATTCCCACGTGCTGAAGGTCAACCTCGACAGCACCAAGCGCAAGGCCACCGGCGTGACCTACGTCGACGCACAGGGCCGTGAATGCGAGCAGCCGGCGGACCTGGTGATCCTTGGTTCATTCCAGTTCAACAACGTGCGCCTGATGCTGCTGTCGGGCATCGGCAAACCCTACGACCCGATCTCCGGCGAGGGCGTGGTGGGGCGGAACTTCGCTTACCAGAACATGGCTACCATCAAGGCGTTCTTCGACAAGGACGTGCACACCAACAACTTCATCGGCGCCGGCGGCAATGGCGTGGCGATCGATGACTTCAACGCCGACAACTTCGACCATGGGCCTCACGGTTTCGTGGGCGGCTCGCCAATGTGGGTCAACCAGGCGGGCAGCCGACCGATTGCCGGTTCTTCCAACCCGCCGGGCACGCCAGCCTGGGGCAGCGCCTGGAAGCGCGCCACCGCCGATTACTACACCCACCAGGTGTCGATGGATGCCCACGGCGCCCATCAATCCTACCGTGGCAACTACCTCGATCTGGACCCGGTTTACCGCGATGCCTACGGTCTGCCGCTGCTGCGCATGACCTTCGACTGGCAGGAAAACGACATCAAGATGAACCGCTTCATGGTCGATAAAATGAGCAAGATCGCCGAAGCCATGAACCCCAAGGCGATTGCCCTGCTGGGCAAAAAAGTCGGTGAGCACTTCAACACCGCGGCCTACCAGACCACTCACCTCAATGGTGGCGCGATCATGGGCACCGACCCGAAAACCAGTGCCTTGAACCGCTACTTGCAGTGCTGGGACGTACACAACGTGTTTGTCCCGGGCGCCTCCGCGTTCCCACAAGGCTTGGGCTACAACCCTACGGGCCTGGTGGCGGCGCTGACCTACTGGTCGGCGCGGGCGATTCGCGAGCAGTACCTGAAAAACCCCGGCCCACTGGTTCAGGCATAAGGAGCGATGACCATGAAAGCATTTGTTATCGCGTCCCTGGCCTTGTTCAGCAGTTGCTCGGTGAGTGCGGCTGAAACCGACTTGGTCAAACAGGGTGAATACTTGGCCCGCGCGGGTGACTGCGTGGCCTGTCACACCGCCAAGGGTGGCAAGCCGTTCGCCGGTGGCCTGCCGATGGAAACCCCGATCGGCACTATCTACTCCACCAACATCACCCCGGACAAAACCGGCCTGGGCGACTACAGCTTCGAAGACTTCGACAAGGCCGTGCGCCATGGCGTCGCCAAGAACGGTAGTACCCTTTACCCGGCGATGCCCTACCCGTCTTATGCGCGGGTGAGCGAAAGCGACATGCAGGCGCTGTATGCGTACTTCATGAAGGGCGTCGAGCCGGTGGCGCAGGTGAACAAGGACAGTGACATTCCCTGGCCGCTGAGCATGCGCTGGCCGTTGGCGGGATGGCGCTGGATGTTTGCGCCCAAGGTCGAGGATTACAAGGCCCAGGCGGGTGCCGATCCGGTGATCAGTCGTGGCGCGTATCTGGTGGAAGGCCTCGGCCACTGTGGCGCCTGCCACACGCCACGGGCGCTGACCATGCAGGAGAAGTCCCTGAGTGCGACAGATGGCAGTACGTTCTTGTCCGGCAGTGCGCCGCTGGAAGGCTGGATTGCCAAGAGCCTGCGGGGTGATCACAAGGATGGCCTGGGGAGCTGGAGCGAGGAACAGCTGGTGCAGTTCCTCAAGACCGGCCGCAGTGATCGCAGTGCGGTGTTTGGTGGCATGAGCGATGTTGTAGTCCACAGCATGCAGTACATGTCGCAAGACGACCTGACGGCTATCGCCCGTTACCTCAAGAGCCTGCCGGCGGTGGATCCCAAGGATCAGCCGCACCAATACGACAAACAGGTCGCCGACGCGCTGTGGAAGGGCGATGACAGCAAGCCGGGGGCCTCGGTGTACATCGACAACTGCGCGGCCTGCCACCGTACTGACGGCCATGGCTACACCCGAGTATTCCCGGCGTTGGCGGGTAACCCGGTGTTGCAGACAACGGACGCCACTTCGTTGATCAACATCGTGTTGAACGGCGGCACGTTGCCGGCTACGCATACGGCGCCTTCGACCTTCACCATGCCGGCGTTTGCCTGGCGGTTGTCGGATCAGGAAGTGGCAGATGTAGTGAACTTTGTGCGAGGCAGTTGGGGTAATAAAGCAAATGCGGTGACAACTTCACAAGTTGCAACACTGCGAAAAAATACTGCGGTTGTCAGGGAGGAATAAACTTCCGATTACACTGTAAGTGTGCCGGCCTTGTAATTATTTATATATAAGGCCGGCACCTAGTCTCTAATTATCGGCGAGCACAGGTTTTCGCAAAAGTATTGGCAAGGATCAAGAATAGAGCTTTGTCTTCATCATCATAATCCCCGTCATTGTCCAGGTCTGTGGGCGAGGAAGTCGTGTCGTAGTGCCCGTCTTTATTGGAAGAAGAGGCATACATCGCGTACGAAAGTTTACCTTCGGTAAAGCGTTCCAGCAGAACTTCCGGGCTGTTGTCTTTTTCAAAGTCTTCGCACGTCAAACGTAGTTCATCCTGAGACATAAATATCCTTTGGGTGTGGAGTGAATTAAGGCGCTGATCATAGCGATGTACTTAAAGCTAAATCCATGCCTCATATGTGGCGATTTATTTCATATTTAATTAGAAGTAGGAAGTTACGTTTTTGCCTGTGTGAGGACTGTTATGGCTCTCGCCTGCTGAACGGTGCTGGCCGAACACATGATCTTCGAATACTGTATATGCATACACATATCGAGGTCTGACCATGAGCATTCCTTTGCCGCCTCGCGGGCGCGGCACGGCCACCAACCTGCACAACCGTTTTGCGCCCACCGTCAGCGTGGCTGAAGACGACGGCTGGTATCAGGAAGTGCCACAGACCCAGGGCACCGAAGTCCGTATCGAAACCGCGAAAACCATCATCACCCGCAACAGCTCGCCGGATATCCCGTTTGACCGGGCAATCAACCCGTACCGCGGCTGTGAGCACGGCTGTATCTATTGCTATGCGCGGCCCAGTCACGCCTATTGGGACTTGTCGCCGGGGCTGGATTTCGAAACCAAGCTGATCGCCAAGACCAACGCCGCCGACGTGTTGGAGCAGCAATTGTCGAAACCGGGCTACACCTGCGCGCCGATCAACCTGGGCTCCAATACCGACCCGTACCAGCCCATCGAGCGCGAGTACAAGATCACCCGGCAGACCCTCGAAGTGCTGCTGCGCTATCGTCATCCGGTGACGATCATTACCAAGGGCTCGCTGATCCTGCGCGACCTTGACCTGCTGACCGAGCTGGCACAGCAGCGGCTGGTGGCCGTGATGATCAGCCTCACCAGCCTGGACGATGAGCTCAAGCGCATTCTCGAGCCACGCACCGCGGCGCCCAAGGCCCGGCTGCGGGCGATCCGGGTGATGCGCGAGGCAGGGATTCCGGTAGGCGTTTTGTGTTCGCCGATGATTCCGATGATCAACGACAGCGAGCTGGAAAGCCTGCTTACCGAAGCCCATGCCGCTGGGGCACAAAGCGCGGCGTACATGATGCTGCGCCTGCCCCTGGAGGTGGCACCGCTGTTCGAGGAGTGGCTGGCGGCTCATTACCCGCAGCGGGCGGCCCATGTGATGAGCCTGGTGCGCCAGGTGCGCGGGGGTGAGGTCTACGACAGTCGCTTCGGTGTACGCATGCGCGGCGAAGGGCCGTTTGCCGATCTTTTGGCGCAACGTTTCGCCAAGGCGATCAAACGCTTGGGGCTGAACCGCCGGGAAGGGTTTAATCTGGATTGCACGGCGTTTTGTCCGCCGGGCAGGCAGATGGCATTGTTGTAGACTGCTGGGTAAAAGCGCATTGCCTTGCAGGCATGGTCGCGTTTTGACATCACTGAGAGCCCCGATCTAGAGCGGTTCATTCAGTTTCAGTTAAGTTTCGGCGGGTACCTTGTTCATCGAGTGACTAATGAGTCGGCGCCATGGTCTGCGCGCCAACCGCACTGGAAAACTCCCCTGCTCCAACCAAGAGGATGAATCATGAGTGACAAGGATAAACAGCCGTTGGCTGTGTCGGCTTCAGCCCCTCACGAGGCGGAGTCCGCCGATGCAGCGCTGCAGCACATCGTTGAAGGCTTTTTGCATTTCCATAACGAGATCTTTCCCCAGCAGGAAGAACTCTTCAAAAAACTCGCCACGGCCCAGAGCCCACGGGCGATGTTTATTACTTGCGCCGACTCGCGCATCGTTCCCGAGCTGATCACCCAAAGCTCCCCGGGCGACTTGTTCGTGACCCGTAACGTCGGCAACGTCGTGCCGCCTTATGGGCAGATGAACGGCGGTGTTTCCACGGCCATCGAGTACGCGGTGCTGGCCCTTGGCGTGCAGCACATCATCATTTGCGGTCACTCCGACTGCGGCGCCATGCGCGCGGTGCTCAACCCCTTGAGCCTGGAAAAAATGCCCACCGTAAAGGCTTGGCTGCGCCATGCCGAGGTCGCCAAGACCATGGTCCAGGACAACTGCGATTGCGCCAACGAGCACGAGAGCATGCACGTGCTGACCGAAGAAAACGTAATCGCCCAGTTACAACACCTGCGCACCCACCCGTCGGTGGCCTCGCGCATGGCCAACGGGCATCTGTTCATCCATGGCTGGGTCTATGACATCGAGACCAGCGAAATCAGGGCCTACGATGCGGATCAGGCAGCGTTCCTGCCTTTGAACGGCACCCAGCCGATCCCATCCGCGACGCCCAAAGCGCGCTTCTAAAACAATCCCCTGTCGGGTAAAGCGATGGCTGCCATTCGAGCAGCCAGGCCTTGCCACGCCCGGCGAATGCCTCGGGAGAGTCATCATGCGTGCTGCTCAATTAAAAGCTGTACTGCCACGGGAGCTGCTGGCCTCCGTGGTTGTGTTTCTGGTCGCCCTGCCGTTATGCATGGGGATCGCGATTGCTTCCGGGATGCCACCGGCCAAGGGCCTGATCACCGGGATCATCGGCGGTTTGGTAGTGGGTTGGCTGGCGGGGTCGCCGCTGCAAGTCAGCGGGCCGGCGGCGGGTTTGGCGGTGCTGGTGTTCGAGTTGGTGCGCCAGCATGGCATGGCCATGCTCGGGCCGATCCTGTTGCTGGCGGGCTTCCTGCAACTGGTAGCCGGGCGTTTGCGCCTGGGCTGCTGGTTTCGCGTCACTGCGCCGGCGGTGGTGTACGGGATGCTGGCGGGGATCGGGGTGCTGATTGTCCTGTCTCAAGTGCATGTGATGCTCGACGGTGTGCCAAAACCTTCCGGGCTGGATAACCTCGCCGGCTTTCCGGCGGCGTTGGTCCAGGCGATACCCACCCTCGGCGGCGGCCTCGGCTGGCAGGCCGGTTTGCTCGGGCTGTCGACGATTCTGGTGATGTGGCTGTGGGACAAGTTTCGCCCGCAAAAACTGCGCTTCGTGCCGGGCGCCCTGCTCGGTGTGGGCTTGGCGACGGTTACCAGCCTGGTGCTGGCGCTGCAGGTCAAGCGTGTGGAGGTGCCGGAAAACCTCGCCGATGCCATCGACTGGCTGCGCCCCAGCGACCTGCTGAACCTGGCAGATCCCAACCTGTTGATCGCCGCGTTCGCCGTGGCGTTTATCGCCAGCGCTGAAACATTACTTTCGGCGGCGGCGGTCGACCGTATGCACGCCGGGCAACGTTCCGATTTCGACAAGGAATTATCGGCACAAGGTGTGGGTAACATGCTGTGTGGCCTGGTGGGCGCCCTGCCGATGACCGGCGTGATCGTGCGCAGCTCGGCCAACGTCCAGGCCGGCGCCACCACGCGGCTGTCGGCGATGTTCCACGGCTTGTGGTTACTGGCGTTCGTGCTGTTGCTGTCCAGCGTGCTGCAAAGCATTCCGGTGGCAAGCCTGGCGGGCGTGTTGGTGTACACCGGGATCAAGCTGGTGGACATGAAGGCGTTTCGTGGCTTGGCGCGTTACGGACGGATGCCGATGTTCACCTACGCGGCGACTGCCCTGGCGATCATTTTTACCGACCTGCTGACGGGGGTGCTGGTGGGCTTCGGGCTGACGCTGGTCAAGCTGGCGTTCAAGGCTTCACGCTTGAAGATAAGCCTGATCGACCTGCCGCCGGAGGGCGAGATGGAGCTGCGCTTGACGGGGGCTGCGACCTTTCTCAAGGTGCCGGCGTTGACTCAGGTGTTGTCGACGGTACCTGCCGGGACGACCGTGCATGTGCCCCTCAGTAACCTGAGTTACATCGACCACTCCTGCCTTGAGCTGTTGGAGGAATGGGGGCGGGCGAATGCGGCCAAGGGCTCGACGCTGGTGATCGAGGCGCGAGGGTTGAAGCGCAGGTTGGAAGGCAGAGTCAGGACAACGACCGGGATAGGTTCAGCTGCTGTGTGATCCCTGCATAACCCTGTGGGAGCCGGGCTTGCCCGCGATGGCGTTAGATCAGCAAAGAATGTATTGGCTGATACACCGCTATCGCGGGCAAGCCCGGCTCCCACATTTGATCTATGTCGGTCGGGAGATTTAGGCCGGCTGGTCCAGCTCAAGACCCACACCCAACTGCCGCGACAGGCACGGCCAGCGTTTCCACGCGGCTTCCGTGTCCGGGCTCTTGAGCTTGTCGCGGTAAGTCTCGACCGACTCCAGCGCAAAGCTGTCTTCGTTGAGCATCTCATCCACCGCGTGGTGCACCGCTTCATCCAGCTGGTTGGCAAATGTTTCGCCGATCAACTGGTGGGCAATCACGTTCGCCACGGTGGTATCCAGCGGGATCAACGGCTGGCCGAAGTGCTTGATATACAGATCGTTGACCTCTTCCACCAGGCGATGCGCCAGGTAAGCCTCGTCCAGCAAACCGTCCAGGCCCTCATGCCCGGCCAGGATCGCTGGCGGCTGCAGGAAGAAATGCTCGGCGATTTTCAGTACCGGTTTGATCTGGCTCTCAATGCCGGCTTCACGGGCGACATCGTTGGCCGCGTCCAGCAAATCCGGGACCTGGTCGATGTAGGCGCTGACAAAACGCGTCATCACGCCCTTGGCGTCGACATCAGGCAGGGCGATCGCCGGGTGCAGGTGCGGTAACTGAACTTCCAGCTGCTGAGCAAGCTGGCCAGTGCTGGATTCGTGTTGATGGGCACGGGAAATCTGCTCGCGCAATGCGGCGGTGTTCATGAAAGCTCCAGTGGTGCAGGCGTAGGAAATAGGGAGAGCATAAGGTAGCTCGTTTATACGAGAGCCTAAGACGCATTTGTCATAATTATTTCATGGTTATGCACTGCTGTTATATCAAATCGCCATCGTTCGTCGGATAAGTCGCTCCACTTGTCCTGTTGTGTGGTCGGTTCGTCCATTTTCGTTCATTTGCCCGATCACATTGCGGGGTGGCGGTCGCTGTCTATACTCGGTTTTGTACGCAATTAGCTGATGACGCCCGACTGCATGAGCAGGCAAGGCTTAGCGGTTGTAAGCAGTATGGAAGCCGCTCCCTTGGCCGCAGGTGCAAACCGGCGGGATAACAAGAACGATAAGGGGAACCCGCAATGACGCGACATCCACATGTTTGGATGGGTCTACTGTTGTGGTCAGTATTCGGCCAGGCGCAAGCCGCCTGGACAACGAATATGGCGCCAGGGGCCACTGAAGTCAGTCACGCCGTGTTTGACCTGCACATGACCATTTTCTGGATTTGTGTGGTGATCGGCATCGTCGTGTTTGGCGCGATGTTCTGGTCGATGATCGTTCACCGGCGCTCCACGGGCCAGGTGGCGGCCAAGTTCCACGAGAGTACGACGGTGGAGATTCTCTGGACCGTGGTGCCCCTGTTGATCCTGGTGGCGATGGCCATTCCGGCCACCAAGACGCTGATCAACATCTACGACAGCACCGAGTCGGATATCGATATCCAGGTCACCGGCTACCAGTGGAAGTGGCACTACAAATACCTGGGCCAGGATGTGGAGTTTTTCAGCAACCTGGCCACGCCCGCCGAGCAGATTCATAACCAGGCCGTCAAAGGCGAGCATTACCTGCTGGAAGTCGACCAGCCGCTGGTGCTGCCGGTGGGCGCCAAGGTGCGTTTCCTGGTGACGGCCGCCGATGTGATCCACTCGTGGTGGGTGCCGGCGTTTGCGGTCAAGCGCGATGCGATTCCCGGCTTCGTCAACGAGGCCTGGACCCGGGTCGAGAAGCCCGGCATCTACCGCGGCCAGTGCGCCGAGCTGTGCGGCAAGGACCATGGCTTCATGCCCATCGTGGTTGAGGTCAAGTCCAAGGCCGACTACGACACCTGGCTCGGCGAGCGCAAGGAAGAAGCGGCCAAGCTCAAGGAGCTGACCTCCAAGGAATGGACCCTGGATGAGCTGGTGGCCCGTGGCGACAAGGTTTACCACACCACCTGCGTAGCCTGTCACCAGGCCGAAGGCCAGGGCTTGCCGCCGATGTTCCCGGCGCTCAAAGGCTCGCCGATCGCCACGGGAGCCAAGGAAGACCACCTGCACCGCGTGTACTTCGGCAAGCCCGGCACCGCCATGGCGGCATTCGGCAAGCAGCTGTCGGAAGTCGATATCGCGGCGGTCGTGACCTACGAACGCAACGCCTGGGGCAACAACAAAGGCGACATGGTCACTCCTAAAGACGTGCTGGCTCTGAAACAGGCGGAAAGCAAATGACTTCCTTCATTGCGTATTCCCTGAACCGTCCCGCCCACTCGTTCGCAGGAGAAAGGCCATGAGCGCTGTGATCGATGACCACGGTCATGCCGGTGACCACGCTCACGGCCCCGCCAAGGGCCTGATGCGTTGGGTGCTGACCACCAACCACAAAGACATCGGGACCATGTACCTGTGGTTCAGCTTCGCCATGTTCCTGCTCGGCGGCTCGTTCGCCATGGTGATCCGCGCCGAGCTGTTCCAGCCGGGCCTGCAGATCGTGGAGCCGGCGTTCTTCAACCAGATGACCACCATGCACGGCCTGGTGATGGTGTTCGGTGCGGTGATGCCGGCGTTTGTCGGCCTGGCCAACTGGATGATCCCGTTGATGATCGGCGCGCCCGACATGGCCCTGCCGCGCATGAACAACTTCAGTTTCTGGCTGTTGCCAGCGGCGTTCCTGATGCTGGTGTCCACCCTGTTCATGCCCGGCGGCGGGCCGAACTTCGGCTGGACCTTCTACGCCCCGCTCTCCACCACCTATGCGCCGGAAAGCGTGACCTTCTTCATCTTCGCCATCCACCTGATGGGCATCAGCTCGATCATGGGTGCGATCAACGTGGTCGCCACCATCCTCAACCTGCGCGCTCCCGGCATGACCCTGATGAAAATGCCGCTGTTCGTCTGGACCTGGCTGATCACAGCCTTCCTGCTGATCGCGGTGATGCCGGTGCTGGCGGGTTGCGTGACCATGATGTTGATGGATATCCACTTCGGCACCAGCTTCTTCAGTGCCGCCGGCGGCGGCGATCCGGTGCTGTTCCAGCATGTGTTCTGGTTCTTCGGGCATCCCGAGGTGTACATCATGATCCTGCCGGCCTTCGGCGCCGTCAGCTCGATCATCCCGACCTTCTCGCGCAAGCCGCTGTTCGGCTACACCTCGATGGTGTACGCCACGGCGAGCATCGCGTTCCTGTCGTTCATCGTGTGGGCGCACCACATGTTCGTGGTGGGCATCCCACTGGTGGGCGAGCTGTTCTTCATGTACGCCACGCTGCTGATCGCGGTGCCCACGGGGGTGAAGGTGTTCAACTGGGTGAGCACCATGTGGCAAGGCTCGCTGACCTTCGAGACGCCGATGCTGTTCGCCGTGGCCTTCGTGATTCTGTTCACCATCGGTGGGTTCTCCGGGCTGATGCTGGCCATCGCCCCGGCGGACTTCCAGTACCACGACACCTACTTCGTGGTGGCGCATTTCCATTACGTACTGGTGCCTGGCGCGATCTTCGGGATCTTCGCCTCGGCCTACTACTGGCTGCCGAAATGGACCGGCCACATGTATGACGAAACCCTGGGCAAGCTGCACTTTTGGCTGTCGTTCGTGGGGATGAACATGGCGTTCTTCCCGATGCACTTCGTAGGACTTGCCGGCATGCCGCGTCGGGTGCCGGACTACAACCTGCAGTTCGCCGACTTCAACATGGTCTCCTCCATCGGTGCCTTCACCTTTGGCGCGACGCAGATCTTCTTCCTGTTCATCGTCATCAAGTGCATCCGTGGCGGCCCGCCCGCGCCGGCCAAGCCGTGGGATGGCGCCGAAGGGCTGGAGTGGAGCATCCCTTCGCCCGCGCCGTACCACACGTTTACCACGCCGCCGGAGGTCAAATGAACACCTCCCTACCCTGTGGGACCTGGCTTGCCTGCGATGGCATCACCTCGGTGTGCCTGAAAGACCGAGTTGCCAGCATCGCGGGCAAGGCAGCTCCCACAGAAAAGCCATTCACAGAGCATTCATTCGCAGGTGGCCGCCATGCTTGAGTCCGTGCCCATCAAGCGCCTGGTCACGC
Organism: Pseudomonas yamanorum; assembly: GCF_013386765.1. GTDB lineage: Bacteria > Pseudomonadota > Gammaproteobacteria > Pseudomonadales > Pseudomonadaceae > Aquipseudomonas > Aquipseudomonas yamanorum_A. The sequence continues at coordinate 58,233 of NZ_JACARE010000018.1, read as the reverse complement.
GCCTGTTGATCCTGGTGGTGGCGATGTTCGCCTTCGGCTTTGCCCTGGTGCCGATCTACGACGTGATGTGCAAGGCGTTCGGCATCAACGGCAAGACCGCCGGGCAGTACGAAGGCGAGCAGGTGGTGGACCCGACGCGCCAGGTGCGTGTGCAGTTTTTGTCCACCAATGCCATCGACATGGTCTGGGAGTTCCACTCCAAGGCCGACGAGGTGGTGGTCAACCCCGGCGCGGTCACCGAGATGCTGTTCGTGGCCTACAACCCCACCGACAAACCGATGACGGCCCAGGCGGTGCCGAGCATTTCGCCCGCCGAGGCAGCGATGTACTTCCACAAGACCGAGTGTTTTTGCTTCACCCAGCAAGTGCTACAGCCAGGCCAGCGCATAGAGATGCCGGTGCGCTTCATTGTCGATCGCGACATGCCCAAGGATGTGAAGCATTTGACCCTGGCGTACACGCTGTTCGATATCACCGCGCGCCAACCGCCCGTGGCTGTCCATACCGGCGGCTAGGCGTTGCTTGCGGGCTCGATTAGGAGAACGAATACATGTCGACTCATGATACGTACTACGTACCAGCGCAAAGCAAATGGCCAATAATTGCCACGTTGGGCATGCTGATTACGGTGTTCGGGCTGGCTACCTGGTTCAACGACCTGAAGGCCGCACGCCCGGAATCCCACGGCCCGCTGATCTTTTTCGTCGGTGGTCTGCTGCTGGCCTACATGATGTTTGGCTGGTTCGGCGCGGTGATCAAGGAAAGCCGTGCCGGTTTGTACAGTTCGCAGATGGACCGCTCCTTTCGCTGGGGCATGACCTGGTTCATCTTCTCCGAGGTGATGTTCTTCATCGCCTTCTTCGGTGCGCTGTTTTATGTGCGGCACATGTCGGCGCCCTGGCTGGCGGGCGAAGGCCACAAGGGCATCGCCCACATGCTGTGGCCGAACTTCGAATTTGCCTGGCCGCTGCTGAACAATCCTGACCCGAAACTGTTCCCGGCGCCCAAGGGCACCATCAGCCCGTGGGGCCTGCCGCTGATCAACACGATCTTGCTGGTGAGCTCCAGCGTGACCATCACCATCGCCCACCACGCCTTGCGCAAAGGCCATCGCGGCGCGCTGAAGATCTGGCTGGCGATCACCGTGCTGCTGGGTTGGGCGTTTCTCGGCTTCCAGGCCGAGGAATACATCCACGCCTACAAGGAACTGGGCCTTACCCTGGGTTCCGGCGTATACGGCGCGACCTTCTTCATGCTCACCGGTTTCCACGGCGCCCACGTGACCATCGGCACGATCATTTTGTTTGTGATGCTGATGCGCATCCTGAAGGGGCATTTCAACAACGAGCACCAGTTCGGCTTCGAGGCGGCCAGTTGGTATTGGCACTTTGTGGACGTGGTGTGGATCGGGCTGTTTTTCTTCGTTTACGTGCTTTGAGGATTTTCACCAGGGCGCATGAGACACCAGCTGGCCGCTGAAGAACCCCCAGGTGATCAACCCCAGGGTGATCACGGCCAGCACCACACGCACGGTCAAGGCAGTGACGAGGCGATTGGAGTTGCCCTCGTCCTTGACCAGGAAGAACAAGCCACTGAACAGGCTCACGACGGTAGCAATCAGCATCAGGGCAATGGCTGCTTTGAGCATGGTGGGCTCCGGGGCTCTTTTTTGGAGGGGGCGAGCAATGAGATTCAGTATAGCCAGCGCAGCACCGACCTCTGCGGCAATGCCATGAAACCCTTTCGCCCCGGTATTGCGCCGACGCTGGTGGTGCTTGTGCTGCTGCCGTTGCTGGTGTTCCTCGGCTTTTGGCAACTGTCCCGTGGTCACGAAAAACAGGCGCTGCTGGAAACCTACGCCGAGCGCCGTGCTGCCGAGCCCATGAGCAGTACGCAATTGCAGGCCACCGAAGATCCGGCGTTCCGTCGTGTGCATTTGCGCGGGCAGTTCGACGCCGAGCACAGCGTGTTGCTGGATAACCGCTTTCGCGACGGCAAGGTCGGTGTGGAGCTGCTGCAACCTTTCCATGATCAGGCCAGCGGCCAGTGGCTGCTGCTCAATCGCGGCTGGCTGCCCTGGCCGGACCGGCGCACGCCGCCCGCTTTCAATACCCCCGGGCAGCCGCTGAATGTCGACGCCTGGGTCTATGTAGCCCCGGGCGAGACCTTCCAGCTGCACGCCGATCCGGCGGGCGCAAAGTGGCCGCGATTGCTGACTGCACTGCATCCCGAAGCATTGTGGGCCGAGTTGGATCGCAGCGGATTCGCCTATGAAGTGCGGGCTGAAGCGGGCCCGGCCACCTACGAAACCAACTGGCCCGTGGTTGCCATGGGCCCGGAAAAACACCTGGGCTATGCCGTGCAGTGGTTCGCCATGGCGGTGGCGCTGTTCGGTCTTTACCTCTACCTCGGATGGCACAACACAAAAAAGGAGAAGCGCCATGGGAGCGGCCATGAATCCACTCAACATGTCTGACGCGCCAGCAGCGCCCAATCGGCGCAAGGGCCGCTGGCAACTGATCCTGATCCTGCTGATGGTGATCGGCCCGATGGTGCTCGCCACCTTCATGTACAAGCTGCAGTTCTGGGTGCCGGACAGCCGCAGCTACCACGGCGAGATGATCGGCAATGGCCAGACCCGCGCCGACATCGGCGTGCAGGCCGACGAAGACCGCTGGCAGCTGCTGGTCACCGCACCCACGGCCTGCGCCGCCGACTGCCAGCAACTGGTGTACCTCGCACGCCAACTCCAGATCGGCCTGGGCCGCGACGCCTCCCGCGCCAGCCACGCCCTGGCCAGCGCGCAGCCGGTAAGCACTGCCTACGACGCCAAGCTCAAGGCCGAATACCCGCAACTGCAGCGTTATTCCCTGGACCTGTCGACCTTCAATAAAGACGCCGCCGCCCAGGGCAGCGGTGATGCCCAGCTGTGGATCGTCGACCCCCACGGCAACCTGGTGCTGCGCTACGACGCCCGGGTCAAGGGCAAGGACCTGCTGAACGACCTGCGCCTGCTGTTGAAACTGTCGAACATCGGATAAGGACACCGTCATGGCCAAACCTGGATTTCGCCTCGCGCTGTTTGCCACCCTGCTGGCCCTGATTGTGGTGCTGCTGGGTGCCTATACCCGGCTGACCCATGCCGGCCTTGGTTGCCCGGACTGGCCGGGTTGCTATGGCTTTATCAGCGTGCCGAAAAGCGAAGCCCAGTTGGCCCATGCCGAACTGCATTACCCGGACACGCCGGTAGAGGCGGACAAGGGCTGGAACGAGATGACCCACCGTTACTTCGCCGGCACCCTCGGGCTGCTGATCGTGCTGCTGGCGGCGCGCGCCTGGACCCATCGGCATCATCCGGGGCAGCCATTGAAGCTGCCGTTGTTCCTGCTGGCGGTGGTGTTTGCCCAGGCGGCGTTTGGCATGTGGACGGTGACGCTGAAGCTCTGGCCGCAGGTGGTCACCGGGCATTTATTGGGCGGGTTCGCGACGTTGAGCCTGCTGTTTTTGCTGACGCTGCGATTGTCCGGCGTGCTGCCGGCGCTGATCGTTCCCAGGCGTTTGCAGTACTGGGCCACGGCCGGGCTGGTGTTGGTGATCGGCCAGATTGCGCTGGGTGGATGGGTCAGCTCCAACTACGCGGCGGTGGCCTGTATCGACCTGCCGACCTGTCACGGCCAATGGTGGCCGGCGGCGGATTTCGCCAATGGTTTCCACCTGACTCAACATATCGGCCCCAATTACCTCGGTGGCCAACTGGACAGTGATGCGCGCACGGCGATTCACCTGACTCACCGAATTGGCGCGCTGTTGGTTACCGTCGTGCTGCTGGGCCTGGCCTGGCAACTCAAGGTAGTCGGCATGACCCGCCTGGCCGGCCTGTTGCTGATCGCCCTGGCGGCGCAAATCTGCCTGGGCCTGAGCAACGTTTACTTCCACTTGCCACTGCCGGTAGCCGTTGCGCATAACGCCGGCGGTGCGGCGTTGCTGCTGACGCTGGTGTTGGTCAATTACCACGCCCGCACCAGCCTGGTCCGGGTGCGGCACCAGTTGCCGTTCGGCTGGCGCTTCAGCCCGCGTAAACACGTGTCGGGCCTTATAACCCTCAAAGGAGAGATGCCATGGCGACCTTGATCGGCGAGCGTCACAGCCTGGCGATCTGGCGTGACTACCTGGAGCTGACCAAGCCAAAAGTAGTGGTGCTGATGCTTATCACCTCGCTGGTGGGCATGTTTCTCGCCACCCGAGCCGGGGTGCCATGGCCGGTGCTGATTTTCGGCAACCTGGGGATCGCCCTGTGTGCCGGTGGTGCGGCGGCGGTCAACCATGTGGTAGACCGGCGCATCGATGCATTGATGGCGCGCACCCATAAACGCCCGCTGGCGGAAGGGCGTGTATCACCTGCTGCTGCGCTGACGTTCGCGATGGTGCTGGCGGTGGCCGGGCTGGCGCTGCTGCTGGCGTTTACCAACCCACTGGCCGCGTGGCTGACCCTGGCTTCGCTGTTGGGCTATGCGGTGATCTACACCGGCTTCCTCAAGCGTGCCACGCCGCAGAATATCGTCATCGGTGGCCTCGCCGGCGCTGCGCCGCCGTTGCTGGGCTGGGTCGCCGTCACCGGCCACGTCAGTGCCGAGCCGTTGCTGCTGGTGTTGATCATCTTCGCCTGGACCCCGCCGCACTTCTGGGCCCTGGCGATTCACCGCAAGGAGGAATACGCCAAGGCCGACATCCCGATGCTGCCCGTGACCCATGGCGAGCATTACACCAAGGTGCATATCCTGCTCTATACCTTCGCCCTGCTGGCGGTCAGCCTGATGCCGTATGTGATCCACATGAGCGGCGTGCTGTACCTGGTGTGCGCGCTGGTTCTGGGCGGGCGCTTTCTGCAATGGGCCTGGGTGCTGTACCGTGGCAGTCGGCCGCACGCGGCGATCAACACCTTCAAGTACTCTATCTGGTACCTGTTCGCGCTGTTTATCGCCCTGCTCGTAGACCATTACCTATTGTTGAACCTATGACTCGAACTCAAAAAACTGTCTTCATTCTGGTGGCCATTGTCGCGTTGATCATGGGCCTGACCGTCAACAAAGTACTGAGCGGAAAAGGTCAGGGCGACCCGACGGCCTTGATCGACGCGGGCATCATCCTGCTGCCCCAAAGCCGCCAGCTGCCGCCGGTGACCATGACCAACCAGGACGGCCAGCCGGTGGTGGTCAATGAGTTGAAAGGCAAGTGGAGCGTGCTGTTCTTCGGCTACACCTTCTGCCCGGACATCTGCCCGACCACCCTCGCCCAACTGCGGCAGATCAAGAGCGAGCTGCCTAAAGACGTTGTGGACAAGTTGCAGGTGATCCTGGTCAGCGTCGACCCCAACCGCGACACCCCGGCGCAGCTCAAGCAGTACCTGGGTTACTTCGATCCGCAGTTCGAAGGCCTGACCGGCGCGAATGTTGAGGATGTGCAGAAGGTTTCGAACGCAGTGAGCATTCCGTTTATTCCGGCGGACACCAGCAAGCCCAACTACACCGTCGACCACAGCGGCAACCTGGCGCTGATCGGACCGGATGGGACGCAGCGCGGGTTTATCCGAGCGCCGTTGAACAACCAGAAGCTGGTGGCGCAGTTCCCGGGATTGTTGCAGCGTAAATAAGCATGCCGACAATTCCCTGAGCGACACAAATCAAATGTGGGAGCTGGCTTGCCTGCGATAGCGGTGTGTCAGCAGCAGATATGTGACTGACACGGCCCCATCGCAGGCAAGCCAGCTCCCACAGGGTTATGTGCACAGCGCATGAATGTGTGTCGTCGGACTTTTCCCGCAACCTGTAACGGTTGGCGCGAAGTTGTTTGGCATGCGTCGACTGACTAGTCTTTGCCCTGTCGCTGCAAATTCAGTGACAGGGCGTAGGAACCCTTTTATGTACCCTCGGCGTAATAGCGCCATCGTCTGATTGCGGCGTTTTTTTTGCGCCCGTACTATCAGTCGCGGCGGCTATGCGCGGGCACGTTTCGACGTGGCCGAGATCCCTGGGTACTCGGTTCCTACCCCGCGTATGGCTGCCACCCAAGCCCGTAGGAAGGCCGTTGGCAGCTCCCATGCATACCCGGAGTTGTCGAAATGAAAATGCTTACCCCAGATCCACCCTTCACCCCCGAAGTCTTCACCCGTCATCACCAGCAACTGCACGCCATCCTCATCGACGCCCAAGCCTGGTTCAGCGCCCGCGACATTGGCCACCTGATGGGCCTGCATCTCAACGAAGCCTTGCTGCGCAAGCTCGATCCTGACCAACAACAAACACTAACCGCCACCACTCACGGCCGCGCTGCGTCAACCTTGATGCTCAGCGAGTCCGGCGTGTACGCGATGTTGATCTACCACTACTGCCCGGAAAACCGTGCCCTGCGCCAATGGCTGACCCACGAAGTAGTGCCCGCGCTGCGCGGTAAACAGCAGGCAAGCGAAAGCCCGGCCCTGAGTGGGTTGGCCTGGTCGACGGCAAGTTTGAGTGTGTTGCAGTGGCGCAATGAGCCGTGGATCCGGCTGCGGGATATGCCCAAGGTGTTGCCGGGCGTGTAGCGCTTGAAACTGTGGGAGCTGGCTTGCCTGCGATACAGGCGGCGCGGTGTTACTGATACACCGCAGCGATGCCATCGCAGGCAAGCCAGCTCCCACATTTGATGGATCAGAACGCCGGCAGGATCGCGCCTTTGTACTTCTCGAGAATGAACGCTTTCACTTCCGGGGTGTGCAGGGCTGCAACCAGCTTCTTCACTGCGTCCGAATCCTTGTTGTCTTCGCGGGTCACCAGGATGTTCACGTAAGGCGAGTCATTGCCTTCGATCACCAGAGCGTCCTTGGATGGGTCCAGCTTGGCTTCCAGCGCGTAGTTGGTGTTGATCAGCGCCAGGTCGACCTGGGTCAGCACGCGCGGCAGGGTGGCGGCTTCCAGTTCGCGGAATTTCAGGTTTTTCGGGTTGCCGGTGATGTCCTTGATGGTCGACAGGATGTTGGTCGGGTCCTTCAGGGTGATCAGGTTGTGCTTGGCCAGCAGCAACAGCGCACGGCCGCCGTTGGTGGCGTCGTTCGGGATCACGACGTTGGCGCCGCTTGGCAGCTCTTCCAGTTTTTTGTACTTGCTGGAGTAAGCGCCCAGAGGCTCAAGGTGCACAGCGCCGACGCTCACCAGGTGAGTACCCTTGGCTTTGTTGAACTCGTCCAGGTACGGCTGGTGCTGGAAGAAGTTGGCGTCCAGGCGCTTTTCGGCCACCTGTACGTTGGGCTGGACGTAGTCGGTGAAGACTTTGACTTGCAGGTCCACGCCTTCTTTGGCCAGGGCCGGCTTCACGAATTCGAGGATTTCAGCGTGAGGCACCGGGGACGCGGCCACGGTCAGGGTTTCGGCGGCGTGGGCGGAAAACGCGGCGACGGCGGCGAAAGCAACCAGTAGTTTTTTCATTCAACAAGCTCCTTGTTCGGGTATTGGCCGGCTTCGCGCCGGCAATAGCCGTTATTTTCGAGAAAAGTGCACCACCAGCTTGTCGCCGACGGTTTGCAGAATTTGCACCAGGATCAACAGCAGCACCACGGTGACTACCATCACGTCGGTCTGGAAGCGTTGATAACCGAAACGGATCGCCAGGTCACCCAGGCCACCGGCACCCACCACACCGGCCATGGCCGTGTAGGACACCAGTGTAATCGCCGTCACCGTAATCGCCGCGAAGATGCCGGGGCGAGCTTCGGGCAGCAAGGCGTTGGTGATGATCTGCCGGGTGGTCGCGCCCATGGCCTGGGTCGCTTCGATAATCCCGCGGTCCACTTCACGCAGCGCGGTTTCCACCAGGCGCGCAAAGAACGGCGTGGCCCCCACTACCAGTGGCGGAATCGCACCGGCAACCCCCAGGGACGTGCCGGTGATCAGCACCGTGAACGGAATCATCACGATCAGCAGAATAATGAACGGCAGCGAGCGCAGGATGTTCACGATCAGCGACAGCAGGGCGTACAGGTTTTTTTGTTCAAACAGCTGGCGCGGGCTGCACAGGAACAGCAGCACGCCCAACGGCAAGCCCAGCAGCACGGTGAACAGCAGCGAGCCGAACAGCATGGTCATGGTGTCGCCGGTGGCGAGCAGGATTTCCGACCAGTCGATATTCGAGAAAAAGCTCAACAGGATTTCCATTAGCGCAGCACCTCCATATGGACGTCTGCCGCGGTGAAGGCGGCGAACGCGGCCTCCATGTCACCACCGGTGACGGCCAGGGTCAGTTGCCCGTAGGGGATGTCTTTGATGCGGTCGATACGGCCGGCAAGGATGCTGTAGTCCACACCCGTGTCGCGGGCGACGGTACCCAGCAGTGGCGCGTAGGTCGCTTCACCCTGGAACGTCAGCCGCACGATGCGGCCCGGCACGTGGGCGAAGTCATCACGCTGCTCGCCTTCGTCGACTTGCTCGGACTCTTGCACGAAACGCTTGGTGGTCGGGTGCTTGGGGTGCAGGAACACGTCGGCGACGGTGCCTTGCTCCACGATCACACCGGCATCCATCACAGCCACGTGGTCGCAGACCCGGCGGATCACGTCCATTTCATGGGTGATCAGCACGATGGTCAGCTTCAGCTCGCGGTTGATCTCGGCCAGCAGTTGCAGGACCGAGGCCGTGGTCTGCGGGTCGAGGGCGCTGGTGGCTTCGTCGCACAGCAGGATCTTCGGCTTGGTGGCCAGGGCGCGGGCGATGCCGACGCGCTGCTTCTGGCCGCCCGACAGCTGCGCCGGGTACTTCTTGGCGTGGTCGGACAGGCCGACCCGGGCAAGCAGTTCGGCCACCCGCAGGTCGATTTCCTTGCGGGACAGTTCGCCCGCGAGGGTCAGCGGCAGCGCCACGTTGTCGGCAACGGTCTTGGACGCCAGCAGGTTGAAGTGCTGGAAGATCATCCCGACCTGTTGCCGGAAACGGCGCAGGCCGTTGGCGTCGAGGGCGGTGACTTCTTCGTCATCGACCTTGATCTGACCGCCGCTGGGTTGCTCCAGGCGATTGATCAGACGCAGCAAAGTACTTTTTCCCGCACCGGAATGGCCGATCAGACCAAACACCTGGCCATTTTCGACGCGCAGGTTGGTGGGATGCAGCGCGGGGATATCCTTACCGGCGACCCGGTAGGTTTTATGGACGTTATGAAACTCGATCACGTAGCGAACCTTGTGGGGCGCATTAAAAAGGGATCAGCGGTTAGCCGGGCGCGCATTTTAGCCTGTCCGTATAGCGTTTCTTAGCATTTATTTCTCATCCGACCAGCGATTTGGCAATAACGCGATCAAAGGTCATAAAAAAGGAACGGTGCAAAACCGTGTCAGTCACTACTTAAGCAACTCGAAATTCCCGGGTGCCGTGCCTGGGGTTTTGCTCAAGAAGAGCCGGGGATCGCTCTGGCCTACGCAAACGAGGAGTTTTTGTCTGATGAGCACTAAAAAGCCAGTTACCCCGCCCAAGAGCGAACTTGCGGGTACCGACACTCTGGACCGTGGCAACACCAACGCCAAGCTGCAAAGCCTGGAAACATTCCGCTCCGACGCGACCGGCCAGGCGCTGCGCACCAACCAGGGCGTGAAGGTTTCCGATAATCAGAACAGCTTGAAGGTCGGCTCCCGTGGCCCCTCGCTGCTGGAAGACTTCATCATGCGTGAGAAAATCACGCACTTTGACCATGAACGCATCCCGGAACGTATCGTCCATGCCCGCGGCACCGGCGCCCATGGTTATTTCCAGACCTATGCAAACCATTCGGCGCTGACCAAGGCCGGGTTCCTGCGTAACCCCGAACATAAAACCCCGGTCTTTGCGCGGTTCTCCACGGTGCAGGGCCCGCGCGGCTCGGGCGATACCGTGCGTGACGTGCGTGGGTTTGCCGTGAAGTTCTTCACCGACGAAGGCAACTTCGACCTTGTGGGCAACAACATGCCGGTATTTTTCATTCAGGACGCGATCAAGTTTCCTGACTTCGTGCATGCGGTAAAACCTGAGCCCCACAACGAAATTCCTACCGGCGGCTCGGCCCACGATACGTTCTGGGATTTTGTCTCGCTGCAACCGGAGTCGGCGCACATGGTGATCTGGGCCATGTCTGACCGCGCAATTCCAAAGAGCCTGCGCACCATGCAGGGCTTTGGCGTGCATACCTTCCGCCTGGTGAATGCCGAGGGCAAATCCAACTTCGTCAAATTCCACTGGCGCCCCACCGTCGGCACCTGTTCCCTGGTGTGGGACGAGGCGCAGAAGCTTGCAGGTAAAGACACCGACTTCCACCGTCGCGACCTGTGGGAATCCATCGAAGGCGGCGATTACCCGGAATGGGAATTGGGCGTGCAGATCATCGCGGAGGAAGACGAGCATAAGTTCGATTTCGACATCCTCGACCCGACCAAGCTGATCCCCGAAGAGCTGGTGCCGATCACGCCGCTGGGCAAGATGGTGCTCAACCGCAACCCGGACAACTACTTTGCCGAGACCGAGCAAGTGGCGTTCTGCCCGGGACATATCGTGCCAGGTATCGACTTCTCCAATGACCCGCTGCTGCAAGGTCGCCTTTTTTCCTACACCGATACGCAGATCAGCCGACTGGGCGGGCCGAACTTTCATGAGCTGCCGATCAACCGTCCGGTCGCGCCGTTCCATAACGGGCAGCGTGACGCGATGCACCGCACCACCATCGACAAGGGGCGTGCGTCCTACGAGCCGAACTCGATTGATGGTGGCTGGCCGAAAGAAACCCCGCCGGCTGCCGAAGACGGCGGTTTTGAGACGTATCCAGAGCGCATCGATGCCCACAAGATCCGTGAGCGCAGTGAGTCGTTCGGCGATCACTTCTCCCAGGCACGCTTGTTTTTCCGCAGCATGAGCAAGCACGAGCAGGAGCACATCATCGCGGCCTACAGCTTTGAGCTGGGCAAGGTGGAGCGTGAGTTTATCCGGGCGCGGCAGGTGAACGAGATCCTCGCCAACATCGACCTGGAGCTGGCCAAGCGTGTGGCGCAGAACCTGGGGTTGCCAGCGCCGAAGAAAGGCACGGTGCCGGAGCGCAAGACGTCTCCGGAACGTTCGCCAGCATTGAGCCAGGCCAACTTGCTGTCGGGTGATATCAAGACCCGGAAAGTAGCGATTCTGGCGGCGAACGGTGTTGATGGTGCCGCGATTGCGGCGCTGAAGAAGGCGCTGGAAGCCGCCGGTGCACACGCCAAGCTGCTCGGGCCGACCTCGGCGCCGGTGACGACGGCCGATGGCAAGAGCCTGCCGGTGGATGCCTCCATGGAGGGCTTGCCGTCGGTGGCGTTCGATGCGGTGTTTGTGCCGGGCGGTGCCAAGTCAGTGCAGGCGTTGAGCGGCGATGGCGTGGCGTTGCATTACTTGCTGGAGGCGTACAAGCACCTGAAGGCGATTGCCTTGGCCGGTGAGGCGAAGCAGTTGCTCGATGTGCTCAAGCTTGAGGCGGATGCGGGGCTGATAGTGGGCGGTGATGCGAAGGCGTTGAAGGCGTTTTTTGCCGCGATTGCCCAGCATCGGGTCTGGGATCGGGAGCCGAAGGCTAAAGCTGTTCCGGCTTAAGTTATTGGTTGTTTGTTAGACCGCTGTCGCAGGCAAGCCAGCTCCCACATTTTGAATTGTGAATACATTCAAGTGTGGGAGCTGGCTTGCCTGCGATGCTTTATTCGGTCTTGCGCGGAATCAGCACAACCTGCGCCGGAACCTTCTTCAGGATCTGCCGGTGAATCTTCAGGTCATACCCCGAATCAATGCGCTTCACCCGTTTGGTCAGCAATGTGGCCAGCCATGGGTAATCTTCGGTGCGCGGCGCCTGGATGCTCACGTCACACTGGTAATTCACCACATCGGTGGCGATCTCATCCAGTTGATGGCGCAACGCCTCGATGTCGGTGAGGTTCAGCGCAACCGTGGTGCTTTCGGCCGCAGGGTCGATGACTCTGGCGGGTGGCTTGGCTTCGGCGGCTTTCAGCGCAGCTTCGGCTTTATCCAGCTCGACTTTGCGGGCGTGGGTGATCGCGCTGTTGACGCCACCGGTCAGCGCCGGTGCCTTGGGCATCAATGCCCGTGCGCGGCTCAGGGCTGTGGCGGCGGCGTTGACGTCACCTTTTTGCAGGACGATCTGGCTGCGCTGCAAGTAGGCTTCGGCCAGTTGGCGCTGATAAGACTCCAGCGCCGGGTCGTTGGGCGATTGGGCCTGCAGCGCGGCCAGCTCGTCTTCGGCGGTGGCCAGTTCACTGCTGGCGAGGTTTTGCTCCAGCTGTGCGATGGCCGCAGCACGCGCGTCCGGCGCCTCTGGGGCGGCGGGCGGGGTGCTTTGGCAGGCGCCCAGCAGCAAGGAAAATGCGGCAAGGAGCAGATAACGGAAGTTGAACAGCTTCATTCCTGCGACTCTCTAATTGCGCAAAAAGCGAGCAAGTCTACACCCCGCGACGGGGCAGGACAAAACTCAGCAGAAACAGGGCGGCCGCCGTGACCACAATCGACGGCCCGGCCGGGGTGTCCTTGAACCAGGACAGCGCCAGGCCACCACACACCGCAAGCATCCCCAACAGGCTGGCGCCAACCGCCATTTGCTCCGGCGAGCGGGCGTGACGCTGGGCCGCAGCGGCCGGGATGATCAGCAGCGATGTGATCAACAATACGCCGACAATCTTCATCGCGACAGCAATCACCACGGCGATCAGCAGCATCAGGGTCATGCGCAGCGCCGCCACGGGCAAGCCTTCGACGGTGGCCAGTTCTTCGTGGACGGTAATTGCCAGCAGCGGGCGCCACAGGGTTACCAGCAACACCAGCACCGCCGCGCTGCCGCCGAGGATCCAGGCCAGGTCGGTGGGGCTGATCGCCAGCAAGTCGCCGAACAGATAGGCCATCAGGTCGATGCGCACTTCGTGCATGAAGCTCAGCACCACCAGGCCAAGGGACAAGGTGCTCGGCGCCAGGATGCCCAGCAACGTATCCGAGGCCAGCGGCTGGCGCTGTTGCAGGGTCACCAGCAGCACCGCCAGCAACAGGCAGCCGACGGTGACGGCGATGGTCGGGCTCACATCCAGCAGAAAACCCATGGCCACGCCCAGCAGCGCGGCGTGGGACAAGGTGTCGCCAAAATAGGCCATGCGCCGCCAGACCACGAACGAGCCCAGTGGGCCCGCTACAAGCGCCAGAGCCAAGCCTGCCAGCAGGGCGTAGAGCAGAAAATCAGCCATGCTTGCAGCTATCTCCATGAACGTGGGTGTGGGTGGCGGCGGGGTCATCGACGACGGCGCCATGCAGGTCATGGGCGTGGTCGTGATGGTGGTGATAAATAGCGAGGCTCTGGGCATTCTTGCCGAACAGCTCGACGAAGGCCGGGTCGCCGCTGACCTGTTCCGGGTGGCCGGAGCAGCACACGTGGCGATTGAGGCACACCACCTGGTCGGTGGTGCTCATCACCAGGTGCAGGTCGTGGGAGACCATCAGCACGCCGCAACCGTGGCGGTCGCGCAGGCGGGTGATCAGGCTGTACAGCTCGGCCTGGCCGGCCACGTCGACGCCTTGCACGGGTTCATCCAGCACCAGCAGTTCCGGCTCGCGCAACAAGGCGCGGGCCAGCAGCACGCGCTGCATTTCGCCGCCGGAGATGCTTTGCACCGGGCTGTCGATCACCTGTTCGGCGCCGACTTCCTTGAGGGCCGACTGTGCGCGGGCACGGTCTACGCCGGGCACCAGGCGCAGGAAGCGCAGCACCGACAGGGGCAAGGTCGGGTCCACATGCAGCTTTTGCGGCATGTAGCCGACCCGCAGCTTCGGCTTGCGCCATACGCTGCCGCTGTCGGGCTTGAGCAGGCCGAGCACGGCGCGCACCAGGGTGGTCTTGCCGGCGCCGTTGGGGCCGATCAGCGTGACGATCTGCCCTGGTTCGACGCTCAGGGCGATGTTGTCCAGCACGTTTTGCCCGGCGAACGTGACCCCGACCTGTTCCAGGCGGATTAACGCAGTGCTCATCAAGCCCCCTGGCAGCCCGAGCACACACCGACGACTTCGACGGTTTGCCCTTCGACCTTGAAGCCGACGTCGCCGGCGCTCTTGATGATGCTGTCGCTGATGCTTTTTTGCTCAAGCTCGATGGCGGCGTGGCATTCGCGGCAAATCAGGAACTGGCCCTGGTGCGCGTGTTCCGGGTGGTTGCAGCCGACAAAGGCGTTGAGCGACGAGATGCGGTGCACCAGGCCGTTGTCCAGCAGGAAGTCCAGCGCGCGGTACACCGTGGGCGGCGCGGCGCGGCGGCCATCTTGCTCGCTGAGCACGCCGAGGATGTCGTAGGCACCCAGCGGCTTGTGGCTTTGCCACACCAGCTCCAGCACCCGGCGACGCAGGGCGGTCAGGCGCAGGCCTTGGCGCGCGCACAAGGCGTCGGCCTCTGACAGTGCGCTGTGCACGCAGTGAGAGTGGTCATGGGGACGGCTGGCAAGCGGTGTTTTAGGCATGAGCGGCGACAGATATTTGTGAGAGACGTTATTATGTTACCTGTTCCTGCCTCCTTGAGTGGTCATCGTGTCCAGACTTTTTCCCGTTTTTGTCGTATTTGTCACCAGTTTGTTGCTTGCAGGTGCCGCCCAGGCGGAGGTTCGGGTGCTGACCAGCATCAAACCGTTACAGCTGATTGCCGCCGCCGTGCAGGACGGCGTGGCGATTCCCGAGGTATTGCTGCCGCCGGGCGCTTCGCCCCATAACTATGCGCTGCGTCCTTCCGACGTACGGCGCGTGCAGTCGGTGGACCTGCTGTACTGGATTGGCCCGGACATGGAGAGCTTTCTGCCACGCGTCTTGAAAGGCCGCAGCTTGCCGACGGTAGCCGTGCAGGACCTTGCGGGGATGAAACTGCGCCGGTTCACCGAAGATAGCCACTCCCACGCTGAAGATGCCGACGAACACGATCACGATCATCGCCCGGGCAGCCTGGATGCGCATTTGTGGTTGTCGACGGTCAATGCCCGGGTGATCGCTAACCGCATGGCGGCAGACCTGAGCGCCGCCGATCCGGCGAATGCCGAGCGGTATCAGAGCAACGTGAAGGCGTTTGATGGCCGTATGGACGCGCTGGATGCGCGCTTGAAAGCACGTATGGCGGATGTCGCCGGCAAGCCGTACTTCGTGTTCCATGAGGCGTTCGATTACTTCGAGGATGCCTACGGCCTCAAGCACACCGGTGTATTCAGCGTGGCCGCGGAAGTGCAGCCGGGCGCCCAGCATGTGGCGGCGATGCGCACGCGGTTGCAGGAAGTGGGCAAGACCTGTGTGTTCAGCGAGCCGCCGCTGCGGCCGCGTCTGGCGGAAACGCTGGTGGCCGGTTTGCCGGTGAAGCTGGCGGAGCTGGATGCGTTGGGCGGCTACACGCCGGCCTCGGCCCAGGGGTATGAGCAGGTGCTGGAAAAGCTGGGGAATGACCTGGCTGGGTGCCTGGAGTCTTTATAAGCCACAACGAAGATCAAATGTGGGAGCTGGCAAGCCAGCTCCCACACTGACCGTGTGCTACAACGCGAACGGCAGCGGGGTCTTGACCTGCTGGCGTTGCGCCAAACGCACTTGAAACTCTCGCGGGTCGTGAATCAGCACGTCCTGCCCGGCAAACGATTCCGCGGCAATCAGGCGTGACAGCCAGAACCGCACGCACGCCACGCGTAACATGGTCGGCCACAGCTCCGCTTCCTTGGCGGTAAACGGCCGCAATCCCGCATACGCTCCCAACAATGCCCGTGCCCGCTGGCCGTCGATCACGCCGTCGGCGTCCGAGCACCAGTCATTCAGGGCAATCGCCACGTCGTAGAGCATCGGGCCCGAGCAGGCGTTGTAGAAGTCGATCAGCCCGGTCAGGTGGGTGCCTTCGAACATCGCGTTGTCGCGAAACAGGTCGGCGTGGATGTTTGCCCGGGGCAGCGAGAGGATCTGCGCCTTGTGCGCCTCGATCTCATCCAGCGCGGCTTGCAGCAGGCCCTGTTGTTGCGCGTCGAGGTGCGAAATCAGTTGCGCGCCTTCGCTGAGCATCCAGTCCAGCCCACGATCGGTCTTGCGTTCCAGCACCTTCTCGCCCTGGGTGGCCAGGTGCAGGTGGCCGAGCAATTCGCCCACTTGCACGCAATGCTGGGCGTTGGCGTCCTTGATGTGCTTGCCCGCCAGGCGCGGTTGTAGCAGCGCCGGTTTGCCGGCCAATTCGCGCAAGGCCACGCCGTCGGTGGTGCGCAGGGCGTAAGGCACCGGCAGGTCGGCGTCGTGGAGCACGTCCAGCAGTTCGATGAAGAACGGCATTTCCTGCACGGGGCCGCGTTCAACCAGGGTCAGGACGAATTCGCCCTGTTCCAGGCTGATGAAGAAATTGGTGTTTTCACTACCAGCGGCAATCCCCTGGAAATCAAGCAGGCGGCCGAGCCCGTAAGGGGCAAGAAAGGTTTCCAGCTCGGGCCGAGCCAGGGGGGTGAACACAGACATGGTTAAAACTGCCGTTACGGGCGCTGCGGGGAGCAGCGCCGATTAAAGTTAAGAAATCATTTCCATTCGAAGATCTTCCATGACGGGATCAGCATATCCGGCTGGTCAGAGCGGATGAAGTTCGCATCGGTTCCGTCCGCGCGCACCAGGAAATACGGCGGAAAGCCTTTCTGGGTCACCTTGATCGCGTACAGGAAACCATTCTGACGGTATTCCTGAATGGTCTTGTCGCCTTCCGTGCGAATGGTGACTTCCGGGTCGCCCGTGGGGGCAGTATCTGCCGCCATGGCCGCCATCGGAGTGAGTGCAATCAAGCCGGTCAACAACAGGCGATTTACTGTACGCATGATAACCTTGTCCCTTTGTCGTCATTGGTCCGGCTATTCTAGCGCCTGACCCGCCGAAAAGGTTGATCCTGCTCATGAGCCAAGCCCCCCTCGTCCTGGTGGACGGTTCTTCTTACCTGTACCGCGCCTTTCACGCGCTGCCACCGCTCACCACTTCCAAAGGCCTGCCCACCGGCGCGGTCAAGGGCGTGCTGAACATGCTCAAAAGCCTGCGCAAGCAGTACCCGAACAGCCCGTTCGCGGTGGTGTTCGACGCCAAGGGCGGGACATTTCGCGATGACCTGTACGCCGAATACAAGGCCAACCGCGCGAGCATGCCGGATGACATGCGCGTGCAGATCGAGCCGCTGCACCAGAGCGTGATCGCCCTGGGTTTCCCGCTGCTGTGCGTCGAAGGCGTTGAAGCGGACGACGTGATCGGCACCTTGGCCCGCAGCAGCGCGGCCGCCGACCGGCCGGTGGTGATTTCCACCGGTGACAAGGACATGGCGCAACTGGTGGACGGGCACATTACCTTGGTCAACACCATGACCGGTAGCGCCATGGACATTGAGGGCGTGAAGGAGAAATTCGGTGTCGCTCCCGAGCAGATCATCGATTATCTGGCGTTGATGGGCGACTCGTCCGACAACATCCCGGGCGTTCCGGGCATTGGTCCAAAGACCGCTTCCGGCTTGCTGGTGGGCGTCAACGGCGGTTTGAAGGAGCTCTACGAGCAGCTCGATATTGTGCCGACCCTGCCGATTCGTGGCGCCAAGACCCTGGTCGCCAAGCTCGAAGAACACAAGGAAAGTGCGTTCCTGTCGTACCAGTTGGCGACGATCAAGATCGACGTGCCGCTGGATGTGGGCCTGGACGACTTGCACCTGATCGAGCCGGATCGCGAGAAACTGCTGGAGCTGTACACGCTGCTGGAGTTCAAGAGCTGGATTGACGAGATTCAGCGTGATGCCAAGCGGGTCGAGTTGAGTGCGGCGCCCTCGGCGGCTGTCACTGAAGAAGCGGTCGAGACGGTCGCCCCGGTTTCTGTGGAACCGGTGTACGAAACCATCCTTACCCAGGCTCAATTCGATGTCTGGCTGAAGAAACTCAACGATGCCAAGCTGTTCGCCTTCGATACCGAAACCACCGGTATCGATGCCCAGCAAGCCCAACTGGTTGGCGTGTCCTTTGCTGTACAGGCCCACGAAGCGGCCTACATTCCACTGACCCACTCCTACATTGGTGCGCCGGAACAGCTGGACCGGGACACCGTCCTGCTGGCCCTGAAACCGTTGCTCGAAGACCCGGAAAAACTCAAGGTCGGCCAGCACGCCAAATTCGACATGAATATCCTGGCCAACTGCGCCATCGGCGGCGACCCGGCACATGGCATCACCGTGCGCGGCATCGCCTTCGACACCATGCTTGAGTCCTACGTGCTGAACTCCGTCGCGACTCGCCACGACATGGACAGCCTGGCGAAGAAATACCTGGACTACGACACCGTCAGCTTCCAGGACATCGCCGGCAAAGGCGCCAAGCAACTGACCTTTGACCAGATTGCCCTGGAGCAGGCCGGGCCTTACGCGGCGGAAGACGCCGATGTGACCCTGCGCCTACATCAGGAACTGCACAAGCAGCTCGCCGCTATTCCTACCCTGGCCAGCGTATTGTCCGACATCGAGATGCCGCTGGTGCCGGTGCTGGCGCGCATTGAGCGTCAGGGTGCCCTGGTGGATGCGGCGTTGCTGGGTATCCAGAGTATCGAGCTGGGTAACAAGATGGTGGACCTGGAGCGCCAGGCGTATGAAATCGCCGGCGAGGAGTTCAACCTCGGTTCGCCCAAGCAGTTGGGAGCGATTCTCTACGAGAAGCTCGGGCTGCCCGTGCTGAAGAAGACCGGCAAGGGCCAGGCGTCGACGGCCGAGGAAGTCTTGGCCAAATTGGCTGAAGATGACTATCCGTTGCCGAAAGTGCTGATGCAGTACCGCAGCATGAGCAAGCTGAAAAGCACCTACACCGACCGCCTGCCGGAACAGATCAACCCGCGTACCGGGCGCGTTCACACGTCCTATCACCAGGCCGTCGCGGCGACCGGGCGCCTGTCCTCCAGCGATCCGAACCTGCAGAACATTCCGGTGCGTACCGCCGAAGGCCGGCGCATCCGCCAGGCATTTGTCGCGCCCAAGGGCTACAAGCTGCTGGCGGCGGACTATTCGCAGATTGAGCTGCGCATCATGGCGCACTTGTCCAAGGACGAAGGCTTGCTCAATGCGTTCCGCGACGACCTGGACGTGCACACCGCCACGGCGGCCGAGGTGTTCAAGGTTGAGTTGACCGAGGTCACGTCCAATCAGCGTCGCAGTGCCAAGGCGATCAACTTTGGCCTGATCTACGGCATGGGCGCCCAGAAGCTGGGTAAGGACATCGGCGTCGACACCAAGACCGCCAAGGCTTACATCGATGTGTACTTCGCCCGCTACCCGGGGGTTCGCGAGTACATGGAGCGTACCCGCGCCCAGGCGGCTGACCAGGGCTACGTGGAAACCCTGTTCGGGCGCCGCCTGTACCTGCCGGATATCAACTCCAACAAGCCCCAGGAGCGCGCTGGCGCCGAGCGTACGGCGATCAACGCGCCGATGCAGGGCACCGCAGCCGATATCATCAAGAAGGCCATGGTCAAGGTCGACAACTGGCTGACGGCCTCGGGCCTGGACGCCAAGGTCATCCTTCAGGTGCACGATGAATTGGTGCTGGAGGTGCGTGAGGACCTGGTGGCTGAAGTCAGCGCGAAGATTCGTGAGCACATGAGCGAGGCGGTGAAGCTGGATGTGCCGCTGGTGGTAGACGTCGGCGTGGGCGACAACTGGGACGAGGCGCACTAAGCGCTGGGCTTGGGCCGCGGCGTCATGCCGCGGTGGCGCTATAGATCGGAAAACGCCGCGGGTTATTTCCAATAGTTTTTTGAACGTGCCGGAACTTAACCCGTGAATTGCTACTCAGAGTTACTGAATGGGTGGTGAAGCCCTTCAATGCTCCTATGTTGTGTTAAGTGTTGGCAGATATCTGGACCCCGCCCTAGCGGTCCGGAACTTGGACCCCGAACTTCCCCTCCCCATACGAAGTCCGGGGTTTTTTTTGCCCCGAGTTTTTACTCGGCGACCTCCGAACCCTTGTCAGCCAGTTCCATCCAGCCTGCCAGCACGGTGTAGGCATCTTCCAGGCCCATGCGTTTTGGCGCCGAGAACAGCTGGATAGTGACCGCATCACCCCAACCCTTACGGATTTCTGCCTGCACTTTGAGCAGGGTGTTTTTCGCTGCGCCGTAGGTCAGCTTGTCGGCCTTGGTCAGCAGGACATGCATCGGCATGCCGCTGGCGACGGCCCAATCGAGCATCAACAGGTCGAAGTCGGTCATTGGATGACGGATGTCCATCATCAGAATCAGACCCTTCAAACTCTCCCGGCCACCCAGATAGGCTTCCAGGTGACGCTGCCAGTGCAGCTTCAGCGGGATAGGTACTTTTGCGTAACCGTAGCCCGGAAGGTCGACCAGACGCCGATCATCGTCTAGCTTGAAGAAGTTGAGGAGCTGTGTGCGCCCCGGGGTTTTCGAGGTGCGGGCCAGGCTGGCGTGGGTCAGGGTGTTCAGCGCGCTGGATTTACCGGCGTTGGAACGGCCGGCGAATGCGACTTCGAAGCCTTCGTCATCGGGGCATTGGTCGACTTTGGCGGCGCTGAGCATGAAGGTGGACTGTTGGCACAGGCCGAGGATGGGATTCTTGAGTTGCATGAGTTTTCCGATGTGGGCGGTGCCGGGAATGGGTGCGGCAAGCGGTGTCGTTTCCGTTTCAGTAGCGCCAGTATATAATGCCGCAGATTTTGTGTGTGCTTTGTCCCAGCGAAGGATGAAGTTCACGGGAGCGATAGACCTTTATTGCGCATTAGAACGCAAAACGCTCTCAAACCCTGAAAAGGTCGATGTATGACCAAGTGGCTGCTGGCCCTCGGTGTCTTGATGCCACTTTACAGTGCGCAGGCTACACAGGATCCGGAGGCTGTGTACAACCGCGTTTGCGGGGCCTGCCATGCCGGACAGTTGCCCAACGCCCCGAAACGGGGTGACCAGGCAGCCTGGAAGCCAAGATTGGCTCAAGGTATGGACACGCTGGTGCAACACGTGACCCAGGGTTTCAAGGCGATGCCGCCGCGTGGTTTGTGCATGGACTGCAGTACCGAGGATTACCAGGCCGTCATTCAGTTGATGGTGAGTAAACCCGGTCCATAACTCTTTAACCCTTAGCCGTAGTTGGATTAGCTGATGAACAAACTGATCGTGAGTCTGCTGTTGACCTTGGGCATCACCGGTGTTGCCCATGCCGCAGGCGACGCCACTGCCGGCCAGGCGAAAGCCGCCGTATGTGGTGCTTGCCATGGACCGGACGGTAATAGCCCGGCGCCAAACTTTCCAAAACTGGCCGGCCAGGGTGAGCGTTACCTGACCAAGCAGATGCACGACATCAAGGACGGCAAGCGTACGGTCCTGGAAATGACCGGCTTGCTGACCAACCTCAGCGATCAGGACCTGGCAGATATCGCGGCGTATTTTGCCAGCCAAAAGGGCAGCGTGGGAGCTGCTGATCCGAAACTGGTGGCCCACGGTGAGGAATTGTTCCGTGGCGGCAACCTGGAAAAAGGCATGCCTTCCTGCATCGGCTGCCACTCGCCTAACGGCGCAGGCCTTGCGGCTGCTGGCTTCCCGCACTTGAGCGGCCAGCATGCCCAGTACATCGGCAAGCAGCTGACGGACTTCCGCGAAGGTAATCGCACCAACGACGGCGACACCAAGATCATGCAGAGCATCGCCGGGAAACTCAGCAACAAGGACATCGAAGCCGTGTCCCAATACATCCAGGGCCTGCACTAAGTGTCCCGGCTACGTTAACGCTCGATTAATCCGTCGATGCAAGCATAAAAAGGGTGGCTTAGGCCGCCCTTTTTTGTGGCCGGTGCCGTTACACTAACGAACTCATGCCCGCGTAGACCTGTCACAACAAAGGTCGCGTGAGGCGACTTTATTTGTCCAGGAGTAAAGCATGCGTAATCTGATCCTCAGCGCCGCTCTCGTCACTGCCAGCCTTTTCGGCATGACCGCACAAGCTGCCGACGTGCCGCTTGAAGCCGGTAAAACCTATGTTGAATTGGCCAATCCTGTCCCGGTTTCCGTACCGGGCAAGATCGAAGTGGTGGAGCTGTTCTGGTATGGCTGCCCGCATTGCTACGCGTTTGAGCCGGTCATCAATCCGTGGGTCGAGAAGCTGCCTGAGGACGTGAACTTCAAACGTATTCCTGCCCTGTTCGGCGGCCCATGGGATGCCCACGGCCAGCTGTTTATTACCCTGGACACCATGGGTGTAGAGCACAAGGTGCACGCCGCCGTGTTCAACGCCATCCAGAAAGAAGGCAAGCGTCTGCTCAAGCCTGATGACATGGCCGATTTCGTTGCCACCCAAGGCGTCGACAAAACCAAGTTCCTTGAGACATTCAACTCGTTTGCTGTGAAGGGCAAGATGGCCCAATACAAGGAACTGGCCCAGAAATACGGCGTGCAAGGCGTGCCGACCCTGATCGTCGACGGCAAGTACCGTTTCGACATCGGCAGTGCCGGTGGCGAAAAGGAAGCACTGAACGTGGCCGACCAGTTGATCGCCAAAGAGCGCGCAGCCAAGTAAGGGGCCCGTCATGCGTCGCTGGGGTACTGAACGTGTCGTTGGCCTGCATGACCCGAAGGTCAACGAACACCACCTGGAATCCACGGGCCTGCCGGCAGACAGCCGGTTGCGCCTGCTAAGTTTCAATATCCAGGTAGGTATCAGTACCGAGAAATACCGGCACTACCTGACCCGTGGCTGGCAGCACCTGCTGCCCCACAACGGGCGTGCCGGCAATCTGCAAAAGATCGGCGACCTGCTGGGAGACTTCGACCTGGTAGCCCTGCAGGAGGCCGACGGTGGCAGCCTGCGTTCCGGCTACATCAACCAGGTCGAGCACCTGGCCCAGCTCGGTGCCTTTCCTTACTGGTATCAACAACTCAATCGCAACCTTGGCAAACTCGGCCAGCACAGCAACGGTGTGCTCAGCCGCCTGAAACCGTGGGCGATCGAGGATCACCCGTTACCCGGCCCTAAAGGCCGCGGGGCGATTCTGGTGCGGTTCGGCGAAGGGCCGGAAGCGTTGGTGGTGGTGATGATGCACCTCGCGTTGGGGGCTCGAACCCGCACCATGCAGTTGGCCTATATCCGTGAGTTGATTGGCAACTACAAACACCAGGTGCTGATGGGTGACATGAACACCCATGCCACAGACCTGCTGCAAAATTCCCCGTTGCGTGACCTTGGGTTACTGGCGCCGCAAGTCGAAGCCACCTTTCCCAGCTGGCGCCCGCAACGTTGTCTTGATCACATCCTGCTCAGCCCGACCCTGACACTCGAAAGCGTGCAGGTGCTGGCGCAGCCCATCTCCGATCACCTGCCCGTCGCGGTAGAGATTCGTCTGCCGGGTTCGCTCACGGCTGATGCATTGCCCGCGTTGAGCCCCGGCCCTCGCGGACCCCTTGCATGAGCGACGACGCCCAGCGCTGGAAAGAAAAATACCTGTTAAGCATCGAGCAACAAGAAAAGCTCGAGCGTCGCTGGGCCGCCCGCCTCGACCTGCTGCGCCGGGGGCTGGTGCGCAGCACCCTGGCGGCTGAAGGGACCGACCGCGCAGTTGACCAATGCATGAAGGAAATGCGCGACGTTGTGCGTACGGACGACATGGACGCCGCCCTCGCTGCATTGTTGCCGCGCCTGGAAAAGGCCGTGCTGGATTCGGAACAGCGCCGTGAAACCCGGGTCGACCAGATAGGCACGGCGTTGACGGCCCTGGTCACTCAGTTGCAAAAACTGCCGTTGCCGCGAGAAGTGAGCCGCCCGCTTAAGGCGTTCGCCAAACAGCTGGACGGCCGGGTCGGCCAGGCGCGAGAGATTCCGCTGTTGCTGAGTGAACTGAGCGGCCTCCAAGGGCAGGCGCTGAGTAACCTGGAGCCGGAGGGTGAGACCAGCCGTTCGAGTCCGGGGCTGTTGCAGCGTCTGTTTGGCGCCAAGGACGCTGCGGTCGAAACTCCGGAGGTTGAGCCACGCGCGCTATCCCGCCCTGCTGTTCAGGCGCCTGCTGCGCCAAAGCCCAAGGCGGTGGATGAAGTTGAAGCGCCGGCGCAATCTGAGGAGCTGACCCAGGCGTTGCGGGCTTTTGCACCGCAATCGAAGGTTCCGGCCCCTGTCGAGCTGCCCCCTGAGCCCGTACCGCAAGTAAAGGCTGCTGAGGTTGTCAGCGAAGTGACGCCCGCTGCCCCGCCCGTCGTTACCCTCGCGCCCGTCATCGAGGCACCCACTGCGATTATCGAATCGCTGGAGCCCGAACAACCGATCGAAACGGAGGTTGAGCCCGCTCTCGAGAGTGCCCTCGCCGCCATGGTCGAGACGCCGCAGGTGCAGGCCCGCGAACCGGAGCGAACCGAGATCGGTAGTCTCTCCCTGCCGCCGGTCCTGGCCGACGAGCCGGAAGAGGCGGCCGAGTTGGAAGAGTTGAACCCCGACGAGCTGCAAGCGGATCAGGTCTACGCACTGCCCGACACCCCCGAGCCGTCTTACAGCTCGGTGGCCAAACACATCGAAGACACCCTGCTTGGCCTGCTGGAAGACCTGTCGCTGCCCGAGCGTCACCGGCCCCAGGCCGAAGCCATGCGTGAACGCCTGACCCACGGCTTGAACTGGTACGAACTGCTGCCGATTCTCGATGACCTGGCGGTGTTGATGCTGGCGATTACCGACAGTGGCCAACATGAGTTTGAGGCCTATCTCAAGCAGCTCAATGAGCGCCTCGAAGCGTTCCAGGGGCACCTGCAGGTGGCCAGTGACGGCCACGCCGACAGTCGCTCGGCTGCCAGGGAACTGGATACGCAGATCCGTGAACAAGTGGATGGTTTGCAAAGCAGCGTGCAGGACGCGGCGGACCTGGACAGCCTCAAGCATGTGCTGGAAAGCCACCTCGAAGGGCTGCTCGGCACCATGGACCAACACCAGCACCAGCGTGACCAGCGCGAACAGGAAGTGGCTGCCCGCCTGAAAGGCCTGGCCGAGCGGGTCGCCAATATGGAGCAAGAAGCCCAAGGCTACCGTGAGCACCTGGAGGTTCAGCGCCAGAAAGCGTTGATCGACCCACTCACCGGCCTGCCCAACCGCGCGGCCTGGAGCGAGCGCCTGGAGCAAGAGGTCAACGCCTGGCATCAGCGTGGCAATAGCCTGTCGCTGGCGATGCTGGACCTCGATCACTTCAAGCGTATCAACGACGGCTACGGTCATCTGGCCGGCGACAAGGTGCTGAAGATCATCGCCACGGTGCTTCGCAAACGCCTGCGTCCCAACGACTTCATCGCGCGCTTTGGCGGTGAAGAGTTTGTGCTGCTGATGCCCAACTCATCCTTGTCAGAAGCATTGGCAGTGGGTGAAACCCTGCGGGCTGCCATCGAAGCCTGCCCGTTTCACTTCAAGGGCGAGCCGGTGACGATTACGGTGTCCATGGGCATGGCGCAGTTTCAGCCGGGAGAGCGCAGTGACCTGGCCCTCAAGCGCGCCGACGAGGCGCTTTACCGCGCCAAGGCCGCTGGGCGCAATCAGGTGCAGGCGGCCTGAAAATGTTCCATTTTGTTTAAAACGTCGCATTTGGCCGCTGGGCAGCAAACGGTACGTTACACTGTTGCATTATCGTCTTAAGCGTATTGTCTGCTGCCATGAAACTTCTGTGTTCCGCCTTTCTGCTTCTCCTGCTCGCCGGCTGTGCGAGTGGACCCCGTCTGGACACCAGTCATCCGTCGGTGAACCACGACAACCGGGTGCAGTTCGTCATCGTGCACTACACCTCGGCGTCCCTTGAGCGCTCCCTGGCGCTATTGACCCACGGCCAGGTCAGCAGCCATTACCTGATCGGCGACGATGCTTCAGGCACCATCTACAAACTGGTGGATGAAAGCCAGCGCGCCTGGCATGCCGGTGAAAGTGAATGGATGGGCCGCACCTGGCTCAACTCCAGCTCCATCGGGATCGAGATCGTGAACCCGGGGTATCGCGACTTGCCGACAGGCCGCGTCTGGTACCCGTACTCCGAGGCGCAGGTGCAGTCGCTGGTGGTGCTGCTCAAGGACATCAGCAAGCGCAACGGTATCGATCCGCGGAACATCATCGGTCATAGCGACATTGCCCCACTGCGCAAGCTGGACCCGGGGCCGTTGTTCCCCTGGAAGCGCCTGGCGGATGAAGGGTTGGGGATGTGGCCGGACGCCAAGGCGGTTGCCCGTTACCAGGTGCAATACGCAGCTGAACTGCCGAGCATTACCTGGTTCCAGGAAGAGTTGGCGAAGTTGGGCTATCCGACGCCTCAGACCGGCGAGCTGGATGTGGCGACGCGCCACGTGATGGCTGCGTTCCAGATGCACTTCCGGGCGTCGCTGTTTGACGGGACGCCGGATGCCGAGAGTGCCGCTATCCTGCGGGCACTGAATCACCAATAACCGTAGGAGCCCGGCTTGCCGGCGATAACGTCCTCAGGGTCGTCATCGCCGGCAAGCCGGCTCCTACAGGGGCAGCGCCATATAAAACTGCGTCCCTTGCCCCGGCCGCGAATAGACCCCCATGCGGCCACCGTGCAATTGCACGATCTCCTTGCACAGCGCCAGGCCCAGCCCGGCACCGCCCTTCTTGCGACCTACCTGTACAAACGGTTCGAAGATCCGTCCTTGCTGGCCGTAGGCAATGCCTTCGCCGTTGTCCTCGACGCTGACAATCACCCGTTCGCCATGGCGACGTGCCTGCAGGCGGATCTGCCCGCCGTCGGCCGTGTGCCGCAGGGCATTGCCCAGCAAGTTGTCGAGCACCCGCTCCAACTGCGCGCGATCGGCATGCAGCCTCGGTAGCGGGGATTGTTCCTCCACCAGTAATTCGATGTTCTGCGCATTCGCCTGCTCCGCGAAGCGGGCGCGGGCATGTTCGAGCAGGTCGCTGATATCACATGGGCCCAGTGTCAATTTCTGCAAGCCATTCTGATAGCGCGAGAAGTTGAGCAAGTCGTTGATCAACTGCATCAGGCGCTGCATTTCCTCGTTGACCGTATCCAGCAAGTCCGCTTCGCGAGACTCCGCAGGAAACTTTGCCCGTTCCCGGAACAACCCGAATGCCATGTGCATGCCCGTCACTGGCGTGCGCAACTCATGGGAGGCGCGCAACACAAACTCGCTGCGCACCCGTTCAAAGGCGCGTTGCTCGGTGACGTCATGCAGCACCATCACGGCGCCCAGAATGTGCCCCTGGGTATGGCTGACCGGCGTCAGGCTGTACGTCAGCAGGCGCAGCTCGCCTTCGACTTCCACTTCCAGGTCTTCGGGGGCGCGCTCCAGGTTGCCGCCGCGCAGCACCAGGTGCAGTTGTTCATCCAGTTCCGGGCGGCCCAGGGCGTCACCAAGGCCTTGGCCCAGGCGATTCTCGTCCCAGCCCAGTTGGCGTTGTGCTACCGGGTTAAGGTGCTCCAGGCGGCCTTGGCGGTCGATCATCAGCAGGCCGTCGTCGATGCTGTCGAGCACTGCCTGCAGACGTTGCTGCCCGGCGAGCAGCTCATCGACATTGGTTGCCTGATGCTGGCGCAGGGCCTCGGCCATGATGCCGAAGCGTCGGGTCAGCAGGTTCATCTCGGCAGCCGAGGAGATGGGCAGCGTTACTTCGAAGTTGCCCTGGCCGATCTTGTCGGCGGCCTTGGCCAGCGCCTCGATCGGCCCGCCAAAGCGTCGGGCAATGCCATGGGCGGTGACGAAACCGATGATCAGCACCGCCAACCCCACCAGGCCCAGCAGGCCGGCAATCAATAGTGCTCGCTCACGGGACTTGTGTTCGGTGTCGTTGATGTTTTCCAGCGCTTGCTTGTGCTCGGCGATCAGGCCGTTGCGCAAGATGTTGAAGCGCTTGGTCAGTTCGTCGTTGTTACGCAGAGCCGGTGGGGCATTCTCATTTTTATCGAATGCCTCCAGAAAGCTCAGGTAGTCGGTTTTTGCCTTGGTAAAGCCGCTGGTGGTCGTGTCCTTCTGTTCGTGTTCGATGCCTTGCTGCAACAGGGCGAAATAACGTTGCTTGGAGGCTTCCAGGGCGGCGGGATTAGGCTGCTCGTTGAGCATGATCATCAACTGATCGCCGAGGGTTTGCCGCAGCTTGAGCCCCAGGTCCAGGGTGATGAAGTTGCTGCGAATCAACGACTCCTGGGTCTTGGCCATTTGCATGACGCTCACCAGGCCCAGCAACAACCCCAGCAGGGCAACGGTGATCAGCGCGGAAATACTCAGGAACAGCCGAGTGCGCAGCTTCATCGCAAGCTTCATAGGCTACAGCTCACAGGTTGTATTGTTTGCGTTTGCGGTACAGCGTCGACGCGTCAATCCCAAGGGTCCGGGCTGCCTGGTCCAGTGTGTCACTGGTGGCCAGTACCGCGCCGATATGTGCCTTTTCCAATTCATCCAGGCTCAATGCCGCGCCGATACGCGGGGCATTGTTGGTCGGCTGCTCGGCCATGCCGAGGTGGCTGATCTCGACCTTTTCCTGTGGGCAAATAATGCTGGCGCGCTCCACCACGTTGCGCAGTTCGCGGATGTTCCCCGGCCAACGGTAGTTAAGCAGCGCCTCACGGGCTTCATCGCTGAATCCGCGTGCGGGCCGCGCATATTCCTTCACGAAGCGCGCCAGAAACCGGTCCGCCAGGGTCAGGATGTCTTCGCTGCGTTCGCGCAGGGGTGGCAGGTGCAAAGTGATGACATTCAGGCGGTACAGCAGGTCTTCGCGGAAACGACCGTCGCGCACCATGTCTTCCAGGTTCAGGTTGGTGGCGGCGAGGATTCGCACATCGGCGCGGCGAGTCACCGGGTCGCCGACGCGCTCGTATTCCTTGTCCTGAATAAAACGCAGCAACTTGGGTTGCAAGGTCAAGGGAAAATCGCCGATCTCGTCGAGAAAAAGCGTGCCGCCGTCTGCCTGGTTGACGCGCCCGAGGGTGCTTTCGCTGGCGCCGGTGAACGCGCCGCGACTGTGGCCGAACAGTTCGCTTTCCATCAGCTCTGCGGTCAGCGACGGGCAGTTGATGGTGACGCAGGATTTCTTCGCACGCTTGCTCCAGCCGTGAATGGCCCGGGCCAGCTCACCCTTACCGGTGCCGGACTCGCCGAGAATCAGGATGTTGGCGTCAGTGCCTGCTACCTGGCGGGCGGTTTCCAGCACCACCATCATCGCCGGGCTGTGGGAGTCGAGTCCGTCCTTGGGCTTGCGCACTTCGCCTTCCAGGGCTTCCAGGCGCGCAGAGAGCTGACGCACTTCCAGCTGCTTGGCCGTGGCCAGGCGCAATTGGTCGGGGCTGCAAGGTTTGACCAGGTAATCGGCGGCGCCCGCCTGGATTGCATCCACGGCGGTGTCGACGGCCGAATGGGCGGTGACGATCACCACGCGCATCCACGGTGCCTGGACGCGCATTTGCGCCAGTACGTCGAGGCCGTTGTCTTCGCCCAGGCGCAGGTCCAGGAAGCACAGGTCAAACACCTGGCGTTGCAACAAGGCATCAGCCTGGGCGGCGCTGTTGGCAGTGGCTACGGTATAGCCCTCATCTTCCAGGCAATAACGGAAGGTGCGAAGGATCGCGGATTCGTCATCCACTAAAAGAATGCGGCCTTGAAGTTCCTTGGCTGATTCCATCTGTCCCGCGCTCCTTAAGAATGAATGATGTTGTTTAGTCCCGGAATAATCGGGCAAGTTGCATGGTTTATTCTGATTGATTAAAGCCGTCATCGCGCAGCTATCTGCGATTCTTCTTACAGAGGCGCCCATTCGTGGCGTTTTTTTCTCCCTCCTGCCACTTCGGCAGTCGAAGGCTGCCTTCCGATCCCCCGATCCGACCAGTGACCATCGTGCATTTCGCACGGCGTGGATAGGGGCATCGTGCAGGATGCTCGTGGTGTCAAAGCGCTTTTGTTTTTAACTCATTGATTTTATTAAGTTTTATTTTGTTAAAAAACTGGCACGCAGGCTGCAATACACCTCATACGAGCTTCATCACCGAATAATCAGAATGCGGGAGAGATACAGCATGACTCGCCAAAGCCTCACCCAACTGCGTGTATCGCCACTGCGTCTGCAACAGGGGCTGTTTGCCAGCCTGGCCCTGATGGTGACCTTGATCGGCGGTCAGCAATTGGCGCATTGGCAGCAGAGTCAGCAGCACACCGCGCATTTTGAACGTCCGATGATGACCCAGACCCATTTCCGTTCGGTCGGTAGCAGCACCGCCGACGTGACAACCCCGCAACTGGCGGCGGTTGAGCAAGATTCCACCCTCGGCGACCTGCCATCTCAGGAACGCTGGGTGTTCTAGGCAAGACACGGTCCTTTAATCGAGCGACCGCATGCACTACCGCTGTTACCCCTAAAAGAAGCGTAAGGAGAATCACCATGTTGAGTTGGGCAATCACATTTCTGATCATTGCCATTGTGGCTGCAGTCTTGGGCTTCGGTGGTATCGCGGGCACCGCCACGGGTATCGCAAAAATTCTGTTTGTGGTCTTCCTGGTGATGTTCATCGCTTCCTTCTTCTTTGGCCGTCGTGGCCGAGGCTAAGCATGTTCAATTCGTCCCTTAAAGCCCTGGCTGCCGCCCTGTTGTTGGGCGGCAGCGGCCTGGCGCTGGCTGCCAATGATGGCCAGTCCCGGGTCAACGAACTGCTGAGTGCGGACCCGCAATACCGCGAAACCTGGCAGAGCGTGGTCAAGAAGGAAGAGCGTCTGCCGGAATGGGTGATGAACCTGTCGGGCAGCGCTGAACAAATGAACGCCGTTGAAGAGGATGGTGACAAGTACTTGGTAGGGCCGCTCTGTGAAACCGCGGACACGTGTCTGAACAAGCGCCTGATCGTCGCCTTCAGCTTCGACAAGGAAGATGCCTACGCCATGTTGGTGGAAGTGCCGGCGGGTCTGCC
Source organism: Pseudomonas yamanorum (assembly GCF_013386765.1). Classification (GTDB taxonomy): domain Bacteria; phylum Pseudomonadota; class Gammaproteobacteria; order Pseudomonadales; family Pseudomonadaceae; genus Aquipseudomonas; species Aquipseudomonas yamanorum_A. The sequence continues at coordinate 27,305 of NZ_JACARE010000018.1, read as the reverse complement.
GTCGGACAAGTCGCCGACACGGCACGCCGACTACCGCTTTCTTGGCAAGCCGGACGAAGGCATGCAAAAGCTGCTGATGGAACAGCTCAAGAAAGACCCGAATTGGTACTAGGTTCGGTCTGACGACCCTGTCGTCTACCGGCTTATCGTCCATAGAAAGGAGCGCCACGCTTCTTTCTGTTTGCACGGCCCGACAAGGGCGGTGCATGACCAAGGGGCCGGGTTGCTCTGATCGATCGGATCGGCGTGACCTACGGGTACAGGGAGTGCCTGCGCAAGGGCCGGGTCAGGTGAAAAGCTGCGACGCAAGTTCGCAAGCCGATGGCTTGTGGAACTTGCGACGGGCTTATGCCTCTTATGCCCGCTTCTGTGATACCGCCCATAGCGGCAATTTCCCTTTTTGCGTCGCCTCAACCATTTCCTGGTGTTTCCACGTGACCATCTATCGAGAAAGTTTGTCTCCTGCCAGAAGAGTTTTTCGATGGTATGCGTAGGAAATTTCAGGGGTTTTCGACCGCGGCCGTAGATTTTCAAAAAACCCTGCGCGAGCCTGAAATGGCCGGTTCGCGGCATTTATGCCTGCCGAAATGTCGTATTCGAACTGACCGTTCAGACAGAAAAACTCAAAAAAACTCATGCCGATTCGGCATAGGGTAGGCGTTTACGGCATTAGACGTCGCCTCCTTGCATCGGAATAGTTGCGCCTTTTTTCGCCTGCCAGTGAGCCATATCGGCCAACTGCGGTGACCTTCTACGGAGGCAGATGCACCCACTTTTTCGCTCTCGAGCGTTCCAGCTGCTGGCGCATCTGCCTGAGTCCACTTGAAGTAAGGGTAATGACATGAAGAAGGCAAAGCTAAGCCTCGCCTGGCAGATCCTCATCGGTCTGGTGCTGGGGATTGCAATCGGTGCGGTGCTTAACCATTTCAGTGCCGAAAAGGCCTGGTGGATCAGCAACGTGTTGCAGCCCGCTGGCGATATCTTTATCCGCCTGATCAAGATGATCGTTATCCCGATCGTGATTTCGTCGCTGATTGTCGGAATCGCCGGTGTTGGGGATGCGAAAAAGCTCGGTCGGATCGGCGTAAAAACCATCCTTTACTTCGAAGTGGTCACCACCATCGCCATTGTGGTCGGCCTGCTGCTGGCGAACCTGTTCCATCCGGGTGCCGGTATCGACATGAGTACCCTGGGTACCGTCGACATCTCCAAATACACCGCCACCGCCGCCGAGGTTCAGCACGAGCACGCGTTCATCGAGACGATCCTCAACCTGATCCCGTCGAACATCTTCGCCGCCGTGGCCCGTGGCGACATGCTGCCGATCATCTTCTTCTCGGTGTTGTTCGGCCTCGGCTTGTCGAGCCTCAAGCCTGAACTGCGCGAACCCCTGGTGACCATGTTCCAGGGCGTGTCCGAGAGCATGTTCAAAGTCACCCACATGATCATGAAGTACGCCCCAATCGGCGTGTTTGCGCTGATCGCGGTGACGGTCGCCAATTTCGGTTTCGCCTCGCTGCTGCCGCTGGCCAAGCTGGTGATCCTGGTTTACGTCGCGATTCTGTTCTTCGCCTTTGCGGTACTGGGTTTGATCGCTCGCCTGTTTGGCTTCTCGATTCTCAAGCTGATGCGCATCTTCAAGGATGAGCTGGTACTGGCCTACTCCACCGCCAGTTCCGAAACCGTGCTGCCGCGTGTGATCGAGAAGATGGAAGCCTACGGCGCGCCGAAAGCGATCTGCAGCTTCGTGGTACCCACCGGTTATTCGTTCAACCTCGACGGCTCGACCCTGTACCAGAGCATCGCCGCGATCTTTATCGCCCAGCTGTATGGCATCGACCTGTCGATTGGCCAGCAACTGATGCTGGTATTGACCCTGATGGTCACCTCCAAAGGCATCGCCGGTGTGCCGGGCGTGTCCTTCGTGGTGCTGCTGGCGACCCTGGGCAGCGTGGGCATTCCGCTGGAAGGCCTGGCGTTCATCGCCGGTGTCGACCGCATCATGGACATGGCCCGTACCGCACTGAACGTGATCGGCAACGCCCTGGCCGTACTGGTCATCTCCCGCTGGGAAGGCATGTACGACGACGCCAAGGGCGAGCGCTACTGGAACTCGCTGCCGCACTGGCGCACCAAGCAAGTGCTGCCGGCCGGCGAGACCAGTCGCGGCTGATCGCCAGGACTGCCTCCTACACAAACCCCGGAAAATCCGGGGTTTGTCGTTTCTGTCAGCCCCGCTATCATTCGCCCCATCTTTCGGGGGATTCAACTGATGCTCAATGGCCTGTGGCTTGGCTTTTTTATCGTGGCGATGGTGTCTGCACTGGCGCAATGGCTGATCGGCGGCAACGCCGGCATCTTTGCGGCGATGGTGGAAAGCATCTTCGCCATGGCCAAGTTGTCGGTCGAGGTGATGGTGCTGCTGTTCGGCACGCTGACCTTGTGGCTGGGCTTCCTGCGCATCGCCGAGAAAGCCGGGATCGTCGACTGGCTGGCCAAGGCGCTGGGCCCACTGTTTCGCCGCCTGATGCCGGAAGTGCCCGCCGGCCACCCGGCCATCGGCTTGATCACCCTCAACTTCGCCGCCAACGGCCTGGGTCTCGACAACGCCGCTACGCCCATCGGCCTCAAGGCCATGAAGGCGCTGCAAGAGCTCAACCCGATCCCCAACACCGCCAGTAATGCGCAGATCCTGTTCCTGGTGCTCAACGCCTCTTCCCTGACCCTGCTGCCGGTGACGATCTTCATGTACCGCGCCCAGCAAGGGGCGGCCGACCCGACGCTGGTGTTCCTGCCGATCCTGTTGGCCACCAGCGCTTCGACCCTGGTGGGCCTGCTGTCGGTGGCGGTGATGCAACGCCTGCGGCTGTGGGACCCAGTGGTGCTGGCGTACCTGATTCCGGGGGCGCTGGTACTGGGTGGCTTCATGGCCTTGCTGGCGACGCTCTCAGCCACTGCGCTGGCGGGGTTGTCATCGATCCTCGGCAACCTGACGCTGTTCGGGTTGATCATGTTGTTCCTGGTGATTGGCGCGCTGCGCAAGGTCAAGGTCTACGAGGCGTTTGTCGAAGGCGCCAAGGAAGGCTTCGACGTGGCCAAGAACCTGCTGCCGTACCTGGTGGCGATGCTGTGTGCGGTGGGTGTGTTGCGGGCGTCGGGCGCGCTGGATTTCGGCCTGGAAGGGATTCGCCATGTGGTGGCCTGGACCGGCATGGATACGCGCTTTGTCGATGCGTTGCCGACGGCGATGGTAAAGCCGTTCTCCGGCAGTGCGGCGCGGGCGATGTTGATCGAGACGATGCAGACCCAGGGCGTGGACAGCTTCCCGGCGCTGGTGGCGGCGACGATCCAGGGCAGTACCGAGACCACGTTCTATGTGTTGGCGGTGTACTTTGGCTCGGTGGGCATCCAGCGGGCGCGGCACGCAGTCGGGTGTGCGTTGTTGGCGGAGTTTGCCGGCGTGGTGGCAGCGATTGCGGTGTGCTACTGGTTCTTCGGCTAAAACCTAGGTCAACTGTGGCGAGGGAGCTTGCTCCCGTTGGGCCGCGAAGCGGCCCCAGCAAGGTTTCGCAGGCGTGTCAGTCGAAGCTTATTGGCTGGTTTTGGGGCTGCTACGCAGCCCAACGGGAGCAAGCTCCCTCGCCACAAAAGCGCGGCTTCCCAGGCCCACCACCCAATCCACCACTTGCTTGTTCAACGCATCCCCAGCCTGACCAAACCCGGCGACTACAGCCGGCACCTTGGTATCCCCCACCGGCTGCCGCACCTCAAACCGCTTGCTGGCAATAATCCGCTGATCACTCCCGCGTACCAGCCGCGCATCCAGGCGTATCACCACCTCAACCGCGCTGCCGCGATACTCGCTCTGAAAAGCCTGCAACTGCCCGCCCAGCTCAAAGTCCGCTTGCAGATTGGTCTCGTCGGTACTGAGCAACGTCACCCGCCCATCCCGCTGGAAGCCGTCCAGCAACCGGTTGCGCAACAGCACCGGCGCCGGATCGCTCCAGCGTGAATTCGCGTAGCTGCTGATCAAGTCGCCGTTGGGCACCACGGCAATTCGTGGGCTGTCGAGGAATTCGCTGGTCTGCGGCTTGGCCACGCGCAGCGACCAGGCCACAGGGCTGGCTTGCGTAGGCGTCTGCGCCGAAGGCAGCCGGTACACGTCCGAAGGATCCGCCTTGGGCAGGATCGAGCATGCACTGACCAATGCCAGCGCAACGGGGGCGATCATTTGGTAAGCACGCTTCATGGCGTGAACTCCTTGTTCTTGTCGCTGCCCAGCAGGTAACCGCTGGGGTTGGCTTCCAGGCGGCGGGAAATCGCGCGTAACGAACCCAGGGTTTCCCGCAGCTCGCGCACCGCGGGCGCCAGTTCGTTGAGACCCTGCATGCCGCTGTTCAGGGAGTCCTTGTTGTTGGTCAGCAAGGTGTCGATGGTGGCCGTGCTTTGTTGAAGGGACTGCATGGCCTTCTCGGCGCTGCCGAACATCTGCTTGCCCTGATCATTGAGCAAACCGTTGGCGTTGCGCATCAGCGCGGTGGTTTGCTCCAGGGTGGCGCTGGCCTGTTTGCTCACCTGTATCAATTGCTGCATCACCACCTTGATGTCGCCGCGTTGGTCGGCGATGGCGCCGGTGGTCTGTTGCAGGTTGTCCAGGGTATTGCTGAGGCGTTCGACGTTCTCCCGGGAGAACATGTGGTTGGCGTTGTGCAGCAGCAGGTTGATGCTGGTCATCAGGTCATTGCTGTTGTTCAGCAGGCGCGCGATCGGCGATGGCGACGCAATGATCTCCGGCAAGTTGCCGTCCTTGCCCTTGAGTTCCGGGCTTTGGGGCGTGCCGCCGCTGAGCTGGATGATCGAGGTGCCAGTGATGCCGGTCAGGGCCAGCTTGGCCTGGGTGTCTTCCTTGATCGGCGTTTGCCCGGCCAGGCGGATGCGCGCCAGCACCCGGCGCGGGTCTTTCGGGTCGAGGCGCAGGCTGGTGACATCGCCCACCTTGATCCCGCTGTATTGCACCGCGCTGCCCTGGGACAGACCGCTGACGGCCTCGTTGAACACCACTTCGTAATCCTGAAACGCGCTGTCGACGCTGGACTTGGCCAGCCACAGGCCGAACAGCATGGCACCGACCACGACGATCACGCTGAACAGACCGATCATCACATGATGGGCTCGGGTTTCCATGTCATACCTCGTTGAGCAGTTGAGCGGCATCCAATGCCGCGCGGCCCCGTGGGCCATGGAAGTATTCGTGAATCCAGGCGTCGTCGGTTTCCGAGACGACATCGATGGCATCCGCCACCAGTACCTTTTTCTGCGCCAGCACCGCTACACGGTCGGTGATGGTGTACAGCGTGTCGAGGTCGTGAGTGACCAGGAACACGCTCAGGCCCAACGCATCGCGCAGGGTCAGGATCAGTTGATCGAAGGCGGCGGCGCCGATCGGGTCGAGGCCAGCGGTGGGTTCGTCGAGAAACAGGATGTCCGGGTCCAACGCCAGGGCACGGGCCAGGGCTGCGCGCTTGATCATGCCGCCGGAGAGTGATGATGGGTATTTATCGGCAGCCGACAGCGGCAACCCGGCCAACGCCAGCTTTACCGCCGCCAGGTGTTCGGCGTCGGGACGGCTGAGGCCGGCATGTTCGATCAGCGGCAAGGCGACGTTTTCCGTGACCGTCAGCGAGGAAAACAGCGCGCCCTTCTGGAACAGCACGCCGAAGCGCCGTTCCACCATCGAACGTTCGTGTTCCGACAAGCTCGGCAGGTTCTGCCCGAACACCCGCACCTGCCCTTCGCTCGGCTGGCGCAAGCCAATGATGCTGCGCAGCAGCACCGACTTGCCGCTGCCGGACCCGCCGACCACCGCGAGGATCTCGCCCTTGTACAAGTCCAGGTCGAGGTTTTCGTGCACGCTTTGCGGGCCAAAGCGGTTGCACAGGCCACGGACTTCAATCACCGCCTCGGTGGGCGCACGACGTAAGCGACTCACCAGCCCATCTCCATGAAGAACAGTGCGGCCACCGCATCCAGCACGATCACCACGAAAATCGATTGCACCACGCTGGAGGTGGTGTGGGCACCGACGGACTCGGCGCTGCCGCTGACCTTGAAGCCTTCCAGGCAGCCGATGGCGGCGATCAGGAATGCGAAGATCGGCGCCTTGATCATGCCGACGATAAAGTGCTGCACGCCAATGTCCGATTGCAGCAGCGAGAGGAACATCGCCGGCGAAATATCCAGGGCCACCGCACACACCACGCCGCCGCCGATAATCCCCGAGATCATTGCCAGGAATGTCAGCATCGGCAGCGCCACCAGCAACGCCAGCACGCGGGGCAGCACCAGCAACTCCATCGGGTCCAGGCCCAGGGTGCGGATCGCGTCGATTTCTTCGTTGGCCTTCATCGAGCCGATTTGCGCGGTGAAGGCACTGGCGGTGCGGCCGGCCATCAGGATCGCGGTGAGCAACACGCCAAATTCCCGCAGGAAGGAGAACGCCACCAGGTCCACGGTAAAGATGCTCGCGCCAAAACTGGCCAGCACCGTGGCACCGAGAAACGCCACCACCGCGCCCACCAGGAAGGTCAGCAGGGCGACGATGGGCGCCGCGTCGAGGCCGGTTTGTTCGATATGCGCAACCATCGGCGTCACGCGCCAGCGCTTGGGCCGGAATACGCCACGGGCGAAGGTCTCGAGGATCAGGCCGATAAAACCCAGTAACTTCATGCCGTCTTGCCAGACGGTGTACACCGCGCTGCCGATGCGTGCCAGCAACATAATGCCGGCGGCCTCTTCCGGTTCTTTTACCGGCACGCAGAAGTCGTTCAGCGAGCGGTAGACGGTTTTCAGCAGTGCGCGGTCGGCGGCCGAGAGGCTGCAGTCGGTTTGTTCGGCGGATTGTTCGATGCGCTCGGGGCCGAGCAATTCCACCAGCAGCGAGGCGCCGGCGGTGTCCAGAGCGCCCAGGCCGTTGAGGTCGATGCGTGCGCCCGCGTCGTACTGGCCGTCGAGCTTTTCCGACAGCTTCTTCAGGTTGGCATAGTGGGCAAGCGTCCAATCCCCCGTAATCCTCAGCAGTGGAGGCTGGGTGGACGTGTCCAGATGGGCGGCACCGGCCGTTGTGCTACTGGTCATAAGCTCCGAGCTTGTTTGGCTATTCCAGAATTCCTACGTAATAGCACGATCCTGACTACTTTGGCGCGTCCGGCGTTGTGGTGTCCTGACCGGGATCAGTCACCTTGAAGCGCAACACGCCGATCACTTGGCCATCTTCGGTCAGCACCCGTACCTGCCAGCGTCCCACCGAGTCGGCGGGGAAGTTCTGCTTGTGGGTCCAGGCCCGATAGCCTTCCTTGCGCCCGCCATGAATGTCCAGGGCGATACGGTCGACTTCCTTGCCGTTGAATTTCCACACATGGTAGATCCGTTCATCCAGCCCGCGGGGCGCGTTGATCGCGGTGTAGGCATACAAACCGCTGCTGCGCAGTTGCGCGGCGCTGACTTCTTTGAGGTCATCGCCGGGCGTGCGGTCCTGCAGTTGGGTGCTGATGGCCACTTCGGTCATCCACAGCGTCGCGGGCGGCACCCAACTGCGCAGGAACCAGCCGGCGCAACCAATCGCTGCGGTAACCCCCAGCAACATCGCCCAACCCTTGATGCTGCGCAGCGGCAGGCTGACGGCCAGGCTGGGGATCGACAGCAGCATTGCCACACCGAGGGCCAGCTTGTAACTCTCGGCGGTGGTCAGGTGCAGGATGATCGGCAGCGCGGTCAGCAGGGCGGCAAACAGGGTCAGGGTGTGCAGCGCGAGAAACAGCGAACGCTTGGGCGCCAGCCACTTGTAGTACAGCGGATCGGTGATCGAGACCAGCGCCGCCGCACCCAGCAGGCCGGTAAAGATCGACTGGCCGCTGTTCCAGGTAGTGGTGACAAAAAAGAACGGCAGCACAAAAAACAGGCTTTCCTGGTGGATCATCTGCGTGGCGTAGCGCAGCAGCGGCTCGGGAATTTCCCGTTTGAAGACCTTGCTGAACAGCTGGGTGAAGCTGTTTTCCAGCATCAGCCATAACCAGCTCACGAGCATGATGACCGCGATCCAGCTGGCCATGCCTTGCTGGCGATCCACCAGGATGAAGCTGCCCACACCCGAGATGAAACCGCCGAGTGCAATCACCCCTGGGTAGCGCTTCATCAGTTCGAGGACGCGCTGGATGGTCTGGGTCAGGATAGGCATTCGGCAGTTCACAGTCTTTGTAGGAAAAAATCCCAGACAGAATAACGTTTTAGCCGTTTTCCCGGGGCCTGATTACGCAATCCCTTTGCGATAACGCCACACGCCGAGCAACACAATCGTGATCAGCCCTAGCGCTCCGGCGGCGATCCAGTTGAGCGTGTCGTAGCTGAACAGCGGTTTCTCGATGCGCCAGTAGCCGTTCTGCTTGAACAGCTCGCGCATGGCCTGGTTGGTTTGCTCCAGGCTGACGGCCTTGATGCGCTTGGCCGGGTCGCTGAAACGCCCCTTGGCGTAGTCGCCCGAGGCGCTCCAGTAATAGTCGGCCAGCGCGCTGTTGCCCTGAACCGCCCACGCCTGGCGGGCGATGGCGGCTTGTTGCAGGCGGGCGAAGGTGGCGGGGTCGAGGCCGTTCTGGAGTAGTTGGGCCTTGAGGGTTTCCAGCACCTGTTCGGCTTCGGGCAAGTCTTCGCGCTCGAGGTCGGCGTTGAGGCTCATGAAGCCGACGCCGCCCAGCACTTCGCGTTCGCTCCACGGGCCGTAGGACAAACCATGCTGCAGCCGCAGTTGGCGATACAACGCCCAGTCCAGATAGTCCTTGAGCAGGTCGAAGGTTTCATCGTACTGGTCGTCCAGCACCGGCTCGGGGAACAACCAGTGCAGCTTGGCGTTGTCACCCACCCAGCCATGGATCAGGTCACGGCGAATCGCGGCGGCGTGTTGAATCTCCGGCAGTGCACGATGTTCCGTGGGGTCAACCGGATCCAGCTCGCCGTAGGTGCGTTCGAGGTAGGCCGGCAACAGCTTGTCGAGGTCGCCGACGATGATCAGGGTCATGTTGTTGGGGGCGTACCAGGCCTTGCGCAGTTTTTCCAGCTGCTCGCGGGTCAGGTGCTCGACATCGGCCCGCTCGGCGCATTTGAGGCCCAGCTCCACCGCCAACTGACTGCTGGCCTTGTGGCCGAGGTCCTGACGATCCAACAGGCGTTGCAGGTGCGAGTAGTGGCCGCCGTCTTCGCGCTCCACCACTTGTTTGGCCGCGTTGATATTGGCGTCGGTCAGTTCGGTGCGGGTGACGATGGCCAGCAGCAGGTCGAGTACCTTGCGCTGGTTTTGCGCCGGGGCCTCGATGACGAAGGTGGTGTCGGCGTTGCTGGTGTAGGCGTTCCAGTCCCCGCCGAGGGCTTGCATGCGCTCTTCCAGCTCACCTTCGCCGCCACCGTCGATCCCGCTGAACAACAGGTGTTCCAGCAGGTGCGGCAGCTCCTTGTCTTCGCAACTGAAGTCGTCGAGGCCTACACCCACCACCAGGCGAATGGCCACGTGGCCGCGTTCGGTGCCCGGCTTGAGCAGCAATTGCAGGCCGTTGGGCAGTGTGTAGCCCTCGACTTGCAGGCGGTCAAAGGCAAAGGTGTGTGCCGAGCCCATGAGCAGGCAGGCGAATAACAGGCGACGCATAACAAGCTTCCTGGCGAGTGAGGTCCTTGTTAACTGACTTCGCTCGCCACCTTACGTTCAGGGCGAATGGGTGATGTCGGCAATATCGTCCGCCGAGAGGGCGCCGGTATCGGCGGTTTCCAGCACCACATACGCGCTGCTGCAGAACAGCGAGTTGAGGCGCTTCATGTCGGCAATCAGCTCGAGGTGCAGGGAACTGGTCTCCAGGCTCTGTACGATTTTACGTTGCAAGCGGCTGACGTGGGCGTGGGCCAGGCGACGCTCCTGGGCGCGAAAGCGACGTTTTTCCCGCAGCAACTGTCGGGCGCTTTCCGGGTCGGCGCTGAGGAACACCGACAGGCCCAGTCGCAGGTTGGCGATCAACTGGGTTTGCAGGCCCGCGAGCTCTTCCAGGCCGACTTCGGAGAACGAGCGGCGCTGGGAGGTTTTTTGCTGCTGGACCTTGCGCAGCATGCGCTCGATCAGGTCGCCGGCCAGTTTCAGGTTGATCGACAGCTCGATGATTTCGGCCCAGCGTCGGCTGTCCTGCTCGCTGAGGTCTTCCCGGGGCATTTGTGCGAGGTAGAGTTTGATCGCGCTGTACAGCGCTTCAACGTCGTCGCTCAGGCTGCGCATTTCCTGGGTGATGGCGGTCTGCTTGCCCCGCAGCACTTCCAGCATCGAGGTCAGCATATTGTCGATCAAGTCGCCCAGGCGCAGGGTTTCACGGGCGGCGTTGGCCAGTGCCAGGCTTGGCGTGGCGAGCGCCGCCAAGTCCAGGTGGCGGGGCTTGGCCAGGCCGTTGACCTCTTCGCGCTCCGGCAGCAGCCAGGCGCACAAGCGCGACATTGGGCCGATGGTGGGCAGCAGGATCAGGCAACGGATGACGTTATAGAGCAGGTGGAAGGTGATCACCATGCCTTGGGCGCTGTAGTCCAGGTTGTCCATCCACCCGACCAAGGGGTCCAGGACCGGAATGATCAGCAGCAAGCCGATCAATTTGTACAACAAGCTGCCCAGGGCCACCTGGCGGCCGGCGGCGTTTTGCATGCTGGTGCTGAGGAAGGCCAGCACGCCGCTGCCGATGTTGGCGCCGATCACCAGGCCGATGGCCACGTGCAGGCCGATCACGCCGGCACCGGCCAGGGTCGCGGTCAGCAGGACAGCGGCCAGGCTGGAGTAGGAAATCATCGCGAACAGTGCGCCGACCAGGGCGTCGAGCAGGATATCGCCGGTCAGCGAGGCAAACAGGACTTTGACGCCCTGCGCATGGGTAATGGGGCCTGCGGCTTCGACGATCAATTGCAGCGCCAGGATGATCAGCCCGAGGCCGATCCCGACACGGCCCATCTGCCCGGCGCGCGTCTGTTTGCGCGACAGGAAGAAAATCACCCCGAGAAAAATCAGCAGCGGCGACAGCCACGACAGGTCAAAGGTCAGCACCCGGGCCATCAACGCAGTACCGACGTCGGCACCGAGCATGGTCGCCAGGGCGGGCATCAGGCCCATCAGGCCTTGGCCGACAAACGAGGTCACCAGCATCGCCGTGGCGTTGCTGCTTTGCACCATGGCCGTTACCAGGATGCCGGCGATAAACGCCAGCCAGCGCTTGGACATGTTCTGCCCGATGACCTGGCGCAAGTTGGAACCGTAGACCCGCAGGATGCCGGTACGGACGATGTGCGTGCCCCAGATAAGCAGGGTCACGGCGGAAAGCAGATTGAGCAAGGTCAGCATGCTCGGCCCCCCGTGTGGGTTAGCTCAAAAAGAGCAAATAAGAATTGCCGCGTGCCGTTCTACGTCTTGTACTTAAGCTGTAGTTGGCGAATGGGCTCTGCGCCAGCATCGCATAGCTAAAGTCGGGATTGAAACAAAACTGTCATGAAATCAGTTTTTTGCAGATGACAAAAACGACTGTAGGAGCGAGCTTGCTCGCGAAAACCCCCAGGACACCGCGTTTAACCAGACAGCACGCGTGATCGTTGACGTTTTTCGCGAGCAAGCTCGCTCCTACATGTGTTCAGCGCAGATTTATTGACCCGGAATGTCCTTGCGTAGTTTCACAGGGTCCTGCTGTTTCTTCTTTTTCGCGATGGCGGTGCGCATCTTGATGTTCACCGCTTCCACCGCCAGGGAGAACGCCATGGCGAAGTAAACGTAGCCTTTTGGCACGTGAACATCGAAGGCTTCGGCGATCAGCACGGTACCCACCACCAGCAGGAACGACAGCGCCAGCATCTTCAGCGACGGGTGTTTGTCGATGAAGTCGCTGATGGTGCCAGCGGCCAGCATCATCACCAGCACGGCGACGATGATTGCGGCCACCATTACCGGTACGTGGGAAACCATACCGACGGCGGTAATCACCGAGTCCAGGGAGAAGACGATATCGATGATAGCGATCTGGATGATGGTGTAGATGAACTTGCCACCGGCGCCTTTTGGCTCGTCGTGGGTTTCGTCTTCACCTTCCAGCGCGTGGTACATCTCCTGGGAGCTTTTCCACAGCAGGAACAGGCCACCGAAGAACAGGATCAGGTCGCGGCCCGAAATGCCTTGGCCGAACACCACGAACAGATCGTCGGTGAGGCGCATCACCCAGGTAATCGACAGCAGCAACAGGATCCGCGTGACCATGGCCAGGGCCAGGCCGAAGATCCGGGTACGCGCCTGCATGTGCTTGGGCATGCGGCTGACCAGGATCGAAATCATGATGATGTTATCGATGCCCAGGACGATCTCGAGGGCCGTCAGGGTGAAGAAAGCAATCCAGATTTCCGGATTGGTCAGCCATTCCATGTGTATTCCTTTGAACAAGTGTTAGACCGCGCGAGCCTTAAGAGCCAGCGCGGTGGGTTGTACGATTATAGAGTGCTGAACAGCGGAAAAATCCCCATCAGCAATGCGGCGACCATTATGCACAGGCACACCAGTACCGCCCACTTGAGGGTGAAGCGCTGGTGATCGCCAAATTCGATACCCGCCAATGCCACCAACAAGTAGGTCGATGGAACCAATGGGCTCAACAAGTGCACGGGCTGGCCAACGATTGAGGCGCGGGCCATTTCCACGGCGGTGATGCCATAGTGGCTGGCGGCCTCGGCCAGTACGGGAAGTACGCCGTAGTAGAACGCATCGTTGGACATGAAGAACGTGAACGGCATGCTCACCAGTGCGGTGATCACGGCCAGGTAAGGGCCGAGGGCGTCGGGGATGACCGCCAGCAGGCTCTTGGACATGGCATCGACCATGCCGGTGCCGGACAGGATGCCGGTGAAGATACCGGCGGCGAAGATCAACCCGACCACCGCCAATACGCTGCCGGCGTGGGCGGCGACGCGGTCTTTCTGCATTTGCAGGCACGGGTAGTTGACGATCATCGCGATACTGAAGGCCACCATGAACAGCACGGGCAGCGGCAGCAGGCCGGCGATCAGGGTGCACATCAGGGCCAGCGTCAGGGCGCCGTTGAACCAGATCAGCTTCGGACGGCGGGCGTCCGGGTACTGCGAAACGCTGATTTCGCTGTGGTCAATTTCGTCACCGTGCAGGTGTAGTTCACCGAGGCGCGCACGTTCGCGCTTGCCGTACATGTAGGCAATCACCAGGATGGCAACCACGCCGGCCAGCATCGCCGGGATCATCGGTACGAAAATGTCCGAGGGGTCTACATGCAGCGCACTGGCGGCACGGGCGGTCGGGCCGCCCCATGGCGTCATGTTCATCACGCCGCCGGCCAGGATGATCAGGCCGGCCATGATCCGTGGGCTCATGCCGATGCGTTTGTACAACGGCAGCATGGCGGCCACGCAGATCATGTAGGTGGTGGCACCGTCACCGTCCAGCGAGACCACCAGGGCCAGTACGGCGGTGCCGACCGAGACCTTCAGCGGGTCGCCCTTGACCAGCTTGAGGATCTTGCGCACCGCCGGGTCGAACAGCCCGGAGTCGATCATCAAGGCGAAATAGAGGATGGCGAACATCAGCATCACGCCGGTGGGCGCGAGCTTGGTGATGCCTTCGAGCATCATCGGGCCGATCTTCGGCGCAAAGCCGCCGAACAGCGCGAACAGGATCGGCACGATGATCAGGGCTATCAGCGCAGACAGGCGCTTGGTCATGATCAGGAACATGAACGTGATGACCATGGCAAAGCCAAGGAAAGTCAGCATAGGAATACTCCAGGCGTAGCGCGGCTAGGGAATGGCGAACCGGTTGGGTCAGCGCAGAACGAAAGGCACGAGGCGTACGGGTGGAGTCGGGGCAAACAGGCGGGTACGAGCGGACATCGGGAATCACCATTGTTGTTGTTAACAACCGGTCTGTTGCCGGTAGTGGTGGGCGATCCTAGTCCCGGAAGCTTTCAGCCAGCTTTCGGTTAAGAAACAGGCTACGTTGAGTGACGATCGGTCTTATATGAAATAGAGGCGTGGGAGGTTGCGTATGCATGAGCAACACCAGGGAGGCTGCCATTGCGGCCGGGTGCGTTATCAGTTCAGCGGGGCATTGGTGGATGTTGCCCACTGCCACTGTTCGATTTGTCGTCGGGTCAGCGGTGGGCTGGTGATCACCTGGATCACCCTGCCCCGGCCCGCGTTTGCGTGGATGGCGGGAACACCGGCGCAGTACGAATCGTCATCGACGTGCGTGCGGTATTTCTGTTCGAACTGTGGGGCGCACCTGGCGTTGGAGACTCGTCTGAGTCCCGAGAGTATCGATGTGACCATCGCGACCCTGGATCACCCGGAGTTGGCCCCGGCAGATCGGCATATCTGGGTAGAGAGCCGACTGCCTTGGTTGCACCTGGATGAACAGTTACCGCAAGAGGATGGGGAAACGCTCTAGGGCAACTCGAACCCGCCGGAGGCCTTGTGCAGCGCCCGCAAGTGCTCGCCCAGCTGCTTGAGGTTGGCTTCACACGCGGCAATCTCCGCTGCGCGGGACGGCTCCAGCAGCGCCCTCACCTCTTTGTCCAGGTCGCCGGTCAGCGACTGCAACTGCTTCTGGCGCGCGGCGCTTTCCGATTCCAGGCGCTGTGATTCCGCTGGCTGTGGCAGGCCGTAACCGCTGGTGCCCAACAGCTCTGCCGGGCGGCTGAGGAAGCCGCTGTTGGCGAGGATCTGCTGCAAGGTCGCGTTGGCCTTTTCCATGCCGCCGTTCTTCAGCTCGCGGGCACCGAGGTAGCGTTGTTTGACTTCATCCTGGGCCAGCATCAGTTGCTTGCGAAAGCTTGCCTGTTCCAGCAGCAGCAAGGCTGCGCTGGTGCGCAGGTCTGCTTCGGCAAACCATGGGCGACGTTCTTCGGCACTCAATGACAGCCAATCCTCGACCTCGGCCTGTTTGATCGGCAGGCGCTTTTTCAGCACCTCGAACATCGCCTGATAACGCTCGCGGAAGGAGTCGAAGTGATAGCCCAGTCGCAGTGCGCGTTTTTTGTCATCCAGCACGCTGGTGTCGGCCAGGCCCCTACCCTTGAGGACTTCCAGCAGGCCATTGGGCGTAATGTTGTCCAGGCCGGTCAGCTGCGGGTTGGCGCTGCCGCTGCGTAACAGCTTCAGGCTCTCCACCGCGCAGTTGTTGGAGATGAAGAAGTAATTGCCGTCGTAGCTCCAGTGCATCTCGGCGGCGTGTTCGACGGTGTCGTTGATCTCCTGGCGTGTCAGCTTCAGCGGCACCGACGCCAGGCCACGCAGTTCGGTCTTGGTGTACTCGTCGATGACCTGTGACAGCGGCAGCACGAACAGCCGTGACGGGTACTTGCCGATCAAGCCGTCCCAGCTCGACAGTTGTACGTCACCAACGAATGCGCGGTAGGACAGAACCAGGTGCTGGTCCAGGTCCAGCCGGCAGTCCGGGCCCCGTGGCCGGCCTGGGGCGCAGATCACCAGGCGCAACATGCTATGGCCCCAGCGGCTTACCAGGTTCTGGTTGGCTTCGGCCAACAGGTAGTCGATTTCGTAGACCCGCTCGGGGTCGACCTGGCCCAGTGGGGTCTTGGCGAAGTCGTTGCCGGCATTGAGGAAGGCGTAGGTTTTGGCGCAGCTGTCTTTTGCCGGTGGTGCCCAGCCAAAGTGTTCCTTGTAATAGCGGTACAGCGAAGGCCGGCGGCAGGCGTAGCTCGGGTCGAGGAGGAAGTACTCCATGTTGACCGCGACGAATTCCAGCGGGCTGGTGGTTTCGTAGATGTCCGGGCTGCGGGCGACTTGGTGGTTGTTCTGTTCGCGTTCGCCGCGACGCCCCACGTATTGCGGCCAGCCGGCAAGGTCCAGCAGGCGTGGGTCATCGCTGAGGGTAAAGCGGCGATCGTTCTGGCCACGGCATTGATCGGGCAGGCCGATCAGGCCGGTGATGTTGTTCTGGCGGCTGCAACGCTGGATCAGCGTGCGGTCGGCGCTGGACCACAAGCGGGCGCGGTCGTAGATGTGGGTCAGTTCATGCAGCACGGTGGCGAGCATTTCCCGGCGCACGGTGCCATGGGGGCGGTTGGTCTTTTGTGTCGCGGCACTGCCGTCGGTGAGGCTTTCCAGCAGGTTGCTGTTGAGGTCCAGTTCCGACACCAGTGAAGCCTGGCCGTAGGCGTTTTCGGGCATCTTGTCGGTCCAGCCGACGTCGATGGTCCGGTCCAGTTGCTCGATGAAGCGCGGCGGCAACGCCTGCATCGCCTCATCCAGCAATGCCTGGCTGGCCTGCTGCTGGGCCGGGCTCAAGCCATCAGTCTTGAGCCGTAGTTGCAGGGCGGCCTGAGCCGCGCTGGCGCCGAGCAGCAGCGTGCCGGCCAGTAGCCAGGCGGCAATTCGCCTCACAGTGCGAGGATAGCTTCGGCGAGGACCTGGTCGCTGGCGTCGCGGGCTTCTGGCACGCGGGTTCGCAGGGTGTCGAAGGCGGCTTCCAGTTGGGCGCCGCGAATCTCGCCATTGCTGGCGACGAAACTGGCGGCATCGTCATGGGCTTCGCGCACGACTTTGGAGTCGCGGATGGACGTGGTGGTGTCCGACGTGAAATCAATGGTACGGGCCGAGGCACGGACAATGATGTTACTGGTGGCCTTCAGGGTTTGTGCCTGGGCAACACCGCCCAACAACAGCAGGCCGAGAGCAGCGGCGATCAGCGGGCTACGCATGGAATGACTCCGAAATACAAAGATGATTATTGGACGAGAATTGCTTGAGCCAGTTCAAGGTCACTGGCGTTAAGTTTTGGCTGGTGGTGCCGCAGGTAATCCAGCGCTGATTCCAGCCGGGCTCCCCGCCATTGGCCGTCAGTGGCAATGAAAGCGGCAGCGTCATCCTGGGCGGCCAGTATCAGTTTATGGTCGAACGGCGCGGAGGTCACTTTGCTGGTGGCATACGCACTGACAACGAGGCTCTGGGTGGACAGGTCAAAGGCCGGAGCTTGCGTGGACCAGCAGGTGCAAAACACGACGGGAGCGATCAACAGGCGGTAAGAAAAAGCCATGGGACTCGACAACTGGAAGCGAGCGCCAAGGCTAGCGCAATGCCCGGGCGAGAGCCAGCGCTGGGGATCCATCAAGCGCTGGCATTCCCGTCTTCCCTGTCTGCGGTCAGATGGCCAGGATCGCCTGGGCCAGTTGAGCGTCAGTCGCGGTATTCAGTTGTGGAGCTTGTTGGCGGATTTGGGCCAAGGCGCTTTCCAGCTTCACGCCGCGGATCGCGCCTTCGCTGGCGACAAAGCTGGCAGCATCATCACGGGCGGCACGTACAACTTTGTTGTCGCGCAGTGAGGACGTGGCATCGGAGGTCGCATCGGAGGTGGCTTTCAGGGCGCCGACGATCGAATCCGTGGTCACGATCAGGCTTGAGGCGTTGGCATTGGCAGCCAGGGTCAGCAGGGCTGCGGTGCTCAGCAGGCGAAGACGGGACATGGGTGACTCCTGTAAATGAACGAATAAAGGTGGCACAAAGCCGCTACTTGATCAGCGGGACCATGGGCATCAGACGCCCGTTCTACAGGGTTCGCCACGTGGTAGTCGGATATTAAGCCGCCGTTTATCCGTTCGGATAGTCACTCCCTGGTGATTACTCGTTCCAGAACCATTTGGATAGCTCGGCTACTCGGTCGCCGTGGCTGATGCCTGCGTCAGATAATTCCCGCGGGTCCAGTTGAGCCAGCAACCTGCGTGTACGGGCACGTTGCTCCCAGCGGGCGAGTGCCAAGGCCGTGCGCCGCAGCAGTCGTATCAATAGAGGGCGGTGCTGGGCTTGGGTCTTCATGGCGAGCGCCTTTCATGAGGTTCTGGAACACCATGTTGGGCGGGAAGATTTTACCGGTACAGATACACCAAGGTTAAATTGTACTGCTTAATTGTTATGTTTTTTAAACTGTACCTATTGGTATGAAAGCCTATTGTTTTTGCTCTTGAAAATCCAAATCCCAGAAACAACAAAACCCGCCTCCGGTTACCCGGGGCGGGTTTTGCTTGATCAATTCTGAGTGCTGGCGGTGGACCCGGTGGGTCAGGGCCAGCGGACGCTAATTAGCGCCAGAACGGCTTGCTCAGCTCTTCGTAGCGTTGTGCTTCGCTGATACCGGCGTCAGCCAGCAGACGCGAATCCAGACGAGCCAGTTGATGGCGGCTGGAGATGCGGCGCTGCCACAACATCAGGTTGGCGAGAACGCGCAGAGGCAGGGAAGCCTGAGTGTTTACAGCTTTTTCTTCGAAGAACAGATCGGAACTGAGTGTACGTTCCATGATGACATCCTTCCGCTTGTGGCGGGATTAGGTAGTGGTTTAACTGATGCCAATGATCCTCCTCCGACGCAATACTCTCTAGATACAGTTCACCTGTATTGTGAGGGGCCAGTTAACTGTTTATAGGGGCTGTACTGTACGAAATTGGGGCAACTGTACCTGTCGGCACTTTTATGGTGCGTTTTAGGTGTATTTGACGGGATGAGTAGGATTTTTCGGTAGGAAATGACCGGTACAGCAGTACAGTTTTTTTAAAAATATGGGTTGGGAAGCTCGGACTGATGAAACTGTGTTTGCATCAGTCCGAATCTGTATCAATCACGCCTTCAGCATATGCCCGGTTTCTTCCAGGTTGATGTGCCAACTCAGTGCCTCCCGCAGGATATGCGGGGTGTGACCGCCCAGTGCGCAGGCTTGGGTGAAGTAAGTGTTCAGGGCGTCGCGGTATGCCGGGTGCACGCAGTTGTCGATGATCACCCGGGCCCGTTCCCGCGGCGCCAGGCCGCGAAGGTCTGCCAGGCCGACCTCGGTCACGAGGATGTCGACGTCATGTTCGGTATGGTCAACATGGCTGACCATCGGCACTACGCTGGAAATCGCCCCGGCCTTGGCAATCGACTTGGTGACAAAGATTGCCAGGTGCGCGTTGCGCGCAAAGTCACCCGAGCCGCCAATCCCGTTCATCATCCGCGTGCCGCAGATGTGGGTGGAGTTGACGTTGCCGTAGATGTCGAACTCCAGCGCGGTGTTAATGCCGATAATGCCCAGCCGCCGCACGACTTCCGGGTGGTTGGAAATTTCCTGTGGCCGCAGCACCAGTTTGTCTTTGTAGCGTTCCAGGTTGCCGAACACGTCAGCGTTGCGCCGTTCCGACAAGGTAATCGAGCTGCCCGAGGCGAAGCTCAGCTTGCCGGCGTCGATCAGGTCGAACGTGGAGTCCTGCAGTACTTCCGAGTACATCGTCAGGTCTTCGAACGGCGACTCGATCAGGCCGCACATCACCGCGTTGGCAATGTTGCCGATACCCGCCTGCAATGGGCCAAGCTTGTTGGTCATGCGGCCAGCGTCGACTTCTTCCTTAAGGAAGTTGATCAGGTGATTGGCGATCGACTGGGTGTCGCTGTCGGGCGGCGTCACGGTGGAGGCCGAATCTGCCTGGTTGGTGATGACGATGGCGACGATCTTCTCCGGCGGGATCGGGATCGCGGTGCTACCGATACGGTCGTCCACGGCCACCAACGGAATCGGCGTGCGGGTCGGGCGATAGCTCGGGATATAGATGTCGTGCAGACCTTCCAGGTTCGGGTTATGCGCCATGTTGATCTCGACGATCACCTGCTTGGCGAAAATAGCGAAACTGGCGGAGTTGCCCACGGAAGTGGTCGGCACGATATGGCCTTGCTCGGTGATCGCCACGGCTTCGATGACCGCAATGTCTGGCAGCTTGAGCTGATTGTTGCGCAGCTGCTCGACCGTCTCCGACAGGTGTTGGTCGATAAACATCACTTCGCCGGCGTTGATCGCCTTGCGCAGGGTGCTGTCCACCTGGAACGGCATGCGTCGCGACAGTACGCCGGCTTCGGTCAGTTGCTTGTCCAGGTCGTTGCCCAGGCTGGCGCCCGTCATCAGGGTGATTTTCAGCGGCGAGGTCTTGGCGCGTTCGGCCAAGGCGTGGGGCACGGCCTTGGCTTCACCGGCGCGGGTGAAGCCGCTCATGCCGACGGTCATGCCGTCCTGGATCAGTGCGGCAGCGTCAGCCGCGCTCATGACCTTGTTCAACAACGAAGGCAAGCGGATACGATCACGGTACATGGATTGTTATCTCGGGCTACGGAAGCAAGATGCGCAGTCTAGTGATTTCAAAAAATTTCGTCCCGCTACCATGGTCGAATGCCAGGCTGCGATTTAGAGCCTTTTGTCGGTTTTCATCGGCAATAAAAAACCCCAGCCTACTAAAGGCCAGGGTTTTGGGTATTGCGCTGGCGCAGCGTTTATTCGACGGCCTTGACCATGTCTTCGATGACCTTCTTGGCATCGCCGAAGACCATCATGGTCTTGTCCAGGTAGAACAGTTCGTTGTCCAGGCCGGCGTAGCCGCTGGCCATCGAGCGTTTGTTGACGATGATGGTCTTGGCCTTGAACGCTTCGAGGATCGGCATGCCCGCAATTGGCGACTTGGGATCGTTCTTGGCGGCGGGGTTGACCACGTCATTGGCGCCGAGCACCAGCACCACGTCGGCCTGGCCGAACTCGGAGTTGATGTCTTCCATCTCGAACACTTGGTCGTAAGGTACTTCTGCCTCCGCCAGCAGCACGTTCATGTGTCCAGGCATGCGACCGGCGACCGGGTGGATCGCGTACTTTACGGTCACGCCGCGGTGGGTCAGCTTCTCGGTCAGCTCTTTCAGTGCGTGCTGCGCCCGCGCCACTGCCAGGCCGTAGCCCGGGACGATGATCACGGTATCGGCGTTGGTCAGCAGGAAGGTCGCATCGTCAGCCGAACCGGATTTCACCGGGCGCGCTTCTTTCGAACCGGCCGGGCCTGCTGCGTCAGCCGTGTTGCCGAAACCGCCGAGCAGTACATTAAAGAAGGAACGGTTCATCGCCTTGCACATGATGTACGACAGGATCGCGCCGCTTGAACCCACCAGCGAGCCCGCGATGATCAACATAGAGTTGTTCAGCGAGAAGCCGATGCCCGCCGCAGCCCAACCGGAGTAGCTGTTGAGCATCGAGACGACCACCGGCATGTCTGCGCCGCCGATCGGGATGATGATCAGCACACCCAGCACGAACGCCAGGGCCAGCATCAGGGCGAAGGCGCTGAGGTTGCCGGTGAACATGAAGGCCAGGCCCAGGCCCAGGGTCAACAGGCCCAGCACCAGGTTCAGCTTGTGCTGACCGCCGAACTGTACCGGTGCGCCCTGGAAGAGGCGGAACTTGTACTTGCCCGAGAGCTTGCCGAAGGCGATGACGGAACCGGAGAAGGTAATCGCACCGATGGCGGCGCCGAGGAACAGCTCCAGGCGGTTACCGGCGGGAATCGAATCGCCCAGGTGCTTCACGATACCCAGGGATTGTGGTTCCACGACCGCAGCGATGGCGATGAATACGGCAGCCAAGCCGATCATGCTGTGCATGAATGCCACCAGCTCCGGCATCTTGGTCATTTCCACGCGCTTGGCCATGATCGAGCCAGCAGTGCCGCCAACCAGCAGGCCTACGATGACGTAGCCAATGCCGGCGGTCGCCAGCTCAGCGCCGAGCTTATAGATGAGGCCCACGGTGGTGAGTACCGCCAGCGCCATGCCAAGCATGCCGAACAGGTTGCCCCGCCGAGAGGTGGTTGGGTGTGACAAGCCCTTGAGGGCCTGGATAAAGCAGATCGACGCGATCAGGTAGAGCGTCGTGACGAGATTCATGCTCATTACTTCGGCGCCTCTTCTTTTACTTTCGGGGCTTTCTTCTTGAACATCTCAAGCATTCTGCGGGTAACCAGGAAACCACCGAACACGTTGACCGCTGCGAGTGCCACGGCGAGGGTGCCCATGGTCTTGCCCAGCGGCGTCACGGTGAGCGCGGCGGCCAGCATGGCGCCGACGATCACGATCGCTGAAATCGCGTTGGTCACGGCCATCAGCGGGGTGTGCAAGGCCGGGGTGACGTTCCAGACCACGTGGTAACCGACATAAATCGCCAGCACGAAGATGATCAGGTTGTAGATACCGGGGGAGATAAGCTCTTCCATCGTCTGAATCCCTGCTTAGGCGTTTTTGCGGATGACTTGGCCGTCGCGGCACATCAGGCACGCGGCGACGATGTCGTCTTCGAGGTTGATTTCAAACTGCCCTTCCTTGGTGAAGACCAGCTTCAGGAAGTCCAGCAGGTTGCGTGCATACAGCGCCGAGGCATCGGCGGCGACGGCGCCTGCCAGGTTGGTAGGGCCGCAGATGGTCACGCCGTTTTCCACGACCACCTGGTCGGCCACGGTCAGCGGGCAGTTGCCGCCTTGGGCGGCTGCGAGATCAATGACCACCGAGCCTGGCTTCATCTGTGCGACGGTCTCGGCGCTGAGCAGGGTTGGCGCCTTGCGGCCGGGGATCAATGCGGTGGTGATGACGATGTCGGCCTGTTTGGCGCGTTCGTGCACGGCCAGGGCCTGACGCTGCATCCAGCTGGTAGGCATCGGGCGCGCGTAGCCGCCAACGCCGACGGCGCATTCGCGCTCTTCATCGGTTTCGTAGGGCACGTCAACGAACTTGGCGCCCAGGGATTCGATCTGTTCCTTTACGGCCGGGCGCACGTCGGACGCTTCGATAACCGCACCCAGGCGTTTTGCGGTGGCGATCGCCTGCAGCCCTGCTACGCCGGCACCGAGAATCAACACGCGCGCGGCTTTCACCGTACCGGCGGCGGTCATCAGCATTGGCATGAAGCGCGGGTAGTGATGGGCGGCGAGCAATACAGCCTTGTAGCCGGCAATGTTTGCCTGGGAAGACAGCACATCCAGGCTCTGCGCGCGGGAGGTGCGCGGCGCAGCCTCAAGGGCAAAGGCGGTGACGCCATGCTCGGCCAGTCGGGTGATGGTTTCGTTGCTGAACGGATTGAGCATGCCCACCAACACGGTGCCGCTTTTGATCAGCGTGAGTTCGCTGTCATTCGGGGCGACCACTTTGAGAATCAGCTCGGCACCGAACGCATCGCTGGCGCTGCCAATGGTGGCGCCCGCCGCTTCATAGGCACTGTCGACGACACTGGCATTGATGCCTGCCCCGCTTTGCACAGTGACCTTGTGGCCCTGGCCGATCAGCTTCTTGATGGTTTCCGGGGTGGCAGCCACCCGCGTTTCACCGGTCTGGGTTTCGAGAGGAACACCAATGTGCACGTCAAATCTCCTGCATGATCTTTTTGCTTTGATTTTTGTAAAAAGGCCAGTGCACCGCGAGAGGTACATCTGGGCGGCCGATCAGCACGATCCCGCTGAAATACAGCGGGGCGCGGCATTTTGCAGGCGAACTTTACGGCCTTCAAGAGATTATGACGGGTGACGAAAAATTAACTACAAGTCACCCTGTGACTGATTGTCGCAATGCTTGGATATAACTCCTTTAAATACAGGTAATTAAAGGGATTTATCTAAAATATTGGCTGTTCGCCATCGCCAACGTGAATGGCTGTGTATCGCTGTAACTTTATGCCTACAGACCAATACAGGCATGGCTTTAAGGCTGATTCAGAGTCAAAAGATACGGTCTTCTAAATTGCGACATATATATACATATGTAGGTATTTTTATTTGCTGACTACAGAGTCAATAAGTTTGACTTTCCCTTTAGATATTGGGGTTGTAGCGTAGTGACTGGTCGATCAGCCAGTCTCTGAACGCGTGGAGAGAAGCAGATTCGACTTTTCTCTCTGGAATCATCAAATAGTAAGCCTTCGAGCTCGCCAGTACCTGAGGGCTTGCGACCACCAGGTGCCCTTCGTTCAATTCCCTTTGAATGAGGAACGGCGGGATCAGTGCAATGCCCATGTCGTGCATGGCTGCCTGGGACAACATGGAGAATAGCTCGTAACGCGGGCCTGTCATGTCGCGGGGTATGTCCAGCTGTTGCGCGTTGAACCATTGGCGCCAGGCATAGGGTCGAGTGGTTTGCTGCAGCAGGGGCAGTTCGGCGATTTCCTGCGCGCTGAAGTGCGCGCGCTCACCCAGCAAGCGTGGGCTGCACACTGGGAGCGGGTTTTCTCCCATCAGTTTGTGGGATTCGGTACCGGACCAGTCGGCATCCCCAAAGTAGATCGCCGCGTCGAATTCAGTATCGGCGAACAGGAAAGGTCGTGTGCGGTTAGTCAGGTTGACGGTGACCTCCGGGTGCCGGTGCTGGAAGTCCTTGAGGCGCGGGATCAGCCACTGGGTACCAAAGGTCGGGACCACTGCCAGTTCGATGACGTTGGTGCCCTGCTGGCCCATTACCGACAGAGTGTCGCGTTCGACCGCGTCCAGCTGTGTGGCTACTCGGCGGCTGTAGGAAAGCCCGGCTTCTGTCAGTTTCACGCCTCGGCGCGAGCGCCGAAATAGCTCGACACTCAAAAACTCCTCAAGGCTGGCGATCTGTCGGCAGATTGCGCCTTGGGTGATCGAAAGCTCCTGCGCAGCCTTGGTAAAGCTCTCGTGGCGGGCTGCCGCCTCAAAACTGACAAGCGCCGTGGTGCTGGGAATCTTTCTGCGCATGTACCGTAGCCTCACAAGTGAAATGCATCTATAACGGTTCTAAATGTTTCGGAGTGAGAAATTAGCACAACGCTATGCAAAAACCTCGTTTGCCCTCCTCGTCTGCCCGGCCTAGGCTCCATGCACGACTTTTGATTTACTTCGCGAGGAATCACTCATGGGCGGTAAGGCAAGCTTCAACTGGATCGATCCACTGCTGCTGGATTCCCAGCTCACTGAAGAAGAGCGCATGGTGCGCGACAGCGCCGAGCAGTTCGCCCAGGACAAGCTGGCGCCGCGTGTGCTCGAAGCCTTTCGACATGAAAAGACCGACCCAGCGATCTTCCGTGAAATGGGCGAGACCGGTTTGCTGGGTGCCATGATTCCCGAGCAGTACGGTGGTAGCGGTTTGAACTACGTCAGCTATGGCCTGATCGCTCGTGAAGTGGAGCGTGTGGACTCCGGCTACCGTTCAATGATGAGTGTGCAGTCTTCGCTGGTGATGGTGCCTATCAATGAGTTCGGCACCGAAGCTCAAAAGCAGAAATATCTGCCCAAGCTGGCTTCTGGCGAATGGATTGGCTGCTTTGGTCTGACCGAGCCCAACCATGGTTCCGACCCAGGCGCGATGATTACTCGTGCACGCAAGGTGGATGGCGGCTACAGCCTCACCGGCAACAAGATGTGGATCACTAACAGCCCGATTGCCGATGTGTTTGTGGTGTGGGGCAAGGACGATGCGGGCGACATTCGTGGCTTTGTATTGGAAAAAGGTTGGAAAGGCCTGAGTGCCCCGGCGATTCACGGCAAGGTCGGGCTGCGCGCCTCGATCACCGGTGAGATCGTCATGGATAACGTTTTTGTTCCTGAAGAAAACATCTTCCCGGATGTGCGTGGCTTGAAAGGCCCCTTCACTTGCCTGAATTCGGCGCGTTACGGGATTTCTTGGGGCGCGCTGGGTGCTGCGGAGTTCTGCTGGCACACCGCGCGCCAGTACACCCTTGATCGTCAGCAGTTCGGGCGGCCATTGGCGGCAACCCAATTGATCCAGAAGAAACTTGCAGACATGCAGACGGAGATCACCCTCGCCCTGCAAGGTTGCCTGCGGTTGGGTCGCATGAAGGATGAAGGTACTGCGGCGGTGGAGATCACATCGATCATGAAGCGCAATTCCTGCGGCAAGTCCCTGGACATTGCCCGGATGGCGCGTGACATGCTCGGTGGCAACGGTATCTCCGATGAGTTCGGCATTGCCCGCCACCTGGTCAATCTTGAAGTGGTGAATACCTATGAGGGTACCCACGACGTGCATGCGCTGATCCTGGGTCGCGCGCAAACCGGTATTCAGGCGTTCTATTAATAGGAGGACGACCATGGGCGCGCTATCGCACCTGCGGGTACTGGATTTGTCTAGAGTGCTGGCGGGCCCTTGGGCTGGGCAGATACTTGCGGACCTTGGCGCTGAAGTGATCAAGGTCGAGCGGCCCGGTAACGGCGACGACACTCGCGCCTGGGGCCCTCCCTTTCTCAAGGATGCGTATGGGGAGAACACCACTGAGGCGGCCTATTATCTGTCGGCCAATCGCAATAAGGAGTCGGTGACCATCGACTTCACGCGGCCGGAAGGCCAGAAGCTGGTGCGTGACCTGGCGGCGAAGTCCGACATTCTGATCGAGAACTTCAAGGTGGGTGGCTTGGCGGCCTATGGGCTGGATTATGAGTCGCTCAAGGAGATCAATCCTGAGTTGATCTACTGCTCGATCACCGGGTTTGGCCAGACCGGTCCTTATGCGACGCGGGCGGGGTATGACTTCATGATCCAGGGGCTTGGTGGGCTGATGAGCCTGACTGGCCGTCCCGAGGGTGAAGACGGTGCCGGGCCGGTCAAGGTGGGGGTGGCGCTGACGGATATTCTCACGGGGCTTTATTCTACGGTGGCTATCCTGGCTGCGATGGCTCATCGGGATCATGATGGCGGCGGTCAGCATATCGATATGGCGCTGCTGGATGTGCAGGTGGCCTGTCTGGCCAACCAGGCGATGAACTATCTGACGACGGGTGTCTCTCCCAAGCGTCTGGGTAATGCTCATCCGAATATTGTGCCTTATCAGGATTTCCCCACAGCGGATGGCGACTTCATTCTTACCGTGGGTAACGATGGGCAGTTCCGCAAGTTCGCTGAGGTGGCGGGTCAGTCGCAGTGGGCGGATGACCCGCGGTTTGCCACTAATAAGCTGCGAGTGGCCAATAGAGCGACGCTGATTCCATTGATCCGCCAGGCGACTGTATTCAAGACCACCGCTGAATGGGTGGCTCAGTTGGAGCGTGTGGGTGTGCCTTGCGGGCCAATCAATGACTTGGCGCAGGTGTTTGCGGACCCGCAAGTAAAGGCCCGCGGGTTGGCGATGGAGTTGCCTCATGCGTTGGCAGGGATGGTGCCCCAAGTGGCCAGCCCTATGCGGCTGTCCAAGACCCCTGTTGAATATCGCAGTGCGCCTCCGTTGTTGGGTGAGCATACCCACCAGGTGCTGCAGCAAGTGCTGGGTTTGACGCAGGCGAATGTGTCGGCGTTGAGGGAGGCTGGGGTCATCTAAGGCTTCCCTTCTATATAGAGGGCTGTTGAGGTGCTCTATCTCTATATGGAAGAGGAATATTGGTCGATTTTTAGCCAAAAGTGCCTATTTGATAGAAAACCTGAATTAAGGGTTGACGGCAGA
>NZ_JACARE010000017.1:111549-396744 GCF_013386765.1 Pseudomonas yamanorum | reverse complement strand
TTCAGGCCGCCGTGCTCTTGCTTTTGCTTTTGATCTTGATCTGCGGGCCCCGTCAACCACGATGGCCGCAAGCAGGCACGGTGGAGCGGGTAAATCGGCAGGGATGCCGATTTAGCCGCGCCGGGCCATGGATGGCCCGTCGCGGCGGCCCGCGGAACTGGGCCTTCGTTCCGGCATGCCGAGCCTAGGCGAGGCACCGAGTGGTGGGGCAAAGACCTTTTGGTTACTTTTGGCTGGGCCGGCATTCCGGGCGTTTGCCAAAAGTGACCCGCTGTAAGAGCGGAACCATAAGTAGCCGTTACCGCAGTAACGGATATGTACACAGCATAAACCCACTCCCCTATCACCATCATAGGTGGAGTCAAACCTCCCTACCCCCTAGAATCCCCCCACGATTAAAGGAGACGACTTCATGCTGACGGTGATTTCCCCCGCCAAAACCCTCGATTTCGAGTCAAAGCCGGTCACCCCGCGCTTCACCCAGCCGCAATACCTCGACCACTCCCAGGAGCTGATCGAACAACTGCGCGAACTGAGCCCGGCGCAGATCAGCGAACTGATGCACGTCTCCGACAAGATCGGCGGCCTCAACGCCGCACGCTTCGGCAGCTGGACCCCAGCCTTCACCCAGGCCAACGCCAAACAAGCCCTGCTGGCCTTCAAGGGCGACGTCTACACCGGCCTCAACGCCGAAACCTTCACCGACGCCGACTTCACCTACGCCCAGGACCACCTGCGCATGCTCTCCGGCCTGTACGGCCTGCTGCGCCCCCTGGACCTGATGATGCCGTATCGCCTGGAGATGGGCACCAAGCTGCCCAACGCCCGTGGCAAGGACCTGTACGCCTTCTGGGGCACCCGCATCAGCGAGTGGCTCAACGAAGCCCTCGCCGAACAAGGCGACGACGTGCTGCTCAACCTCGCGTCCAACGAGTACTTCTCGGCAGTCAAACGCCCGGCGCTGAACGCGCGGATCATCAACACCGAGTTCAAGGACCTGAAAAACGGCCAGTACAAGATCATCAGCTTCTACGCCAAAAAGGCTCGAGGCATGATGAGCCGCTTTGTGATTGAAGAACGCATCAACGACCCGGCCAGGCTCAAGGAGTTTGACGTGCAGGGTTATCGCTTCAATGCAGAGCAGTCGAAGCCGGATAACCTGGTGTTCCTGCGAGATCACGCACCGGAATAACTCAGTCTTTCTGAAAACCGCAAACCCGTGGCCAGAGATTGCTCCCGCCAGGCTGCGCAGCGGCCCCAAAAAAGCCAGGGCCGCTTCGCGCCCCAGCGGGAGCAAGCTCTGGCCACAACAATTCCCCTCGAATAAACCCCTCTTCAGCCCATACAATCGTCATTTATTTGGCGTCAAAAATAATTCTTCAGATTCCATAACATTTATTTCACTCGACATTCGTCAATTTTTTTCGTAGTGGCACCACTTTTTTCAAACAGTAGTGGCACAAAACTATTTAACCCTCGCAACTCCCCGCAACTACTAGCCCAAGTAGCAAGTGCTATCACTATAGTACTAGTGCCATCTTTCCTAATATTTCAAGAAATTTCCGGAAACAGGATGAGCGGCCAGGAACTATGTCCTGAAGCACCGCTCATACCACCGGTAACGATTATCTCTGCAAATGTAAGAGATGACTTACGTGGCGACCAAAGGAAGTAGCAAAGTTGACATACAACTTTGACTCAATGGTCAAATCATCAACTGACTAGTTGAAGGCGGACGAAAAGGCTTCACTATTTTCTCCGACAAGGCCAAGGCTGAGCTCACCTGTATGGGTCAGTGAGACAACCCAAGCCGTTGATACATAAGGGCTAAATCCCTCTTTCAACGCCTTGCGGCACTGGCGCCAGGCCCTTCCCCAGGAAGGCTGGCTGCATTTCAGGGCAAGCCCCAACAATAAGGCCAAGTTGCGCACAACTTGAGTGCATTAGTTAGTCACTCGACTTTTAGTATGCCTGCACTGGATATATCGACGTTTACTCGTCGCACTTTCCAGTGCCTGGGTGACGCTTCAAAACATGAACTCCGGCCATCTAGTGGCACGATTAACAATGAGGTAAATGCGATGCGCATCAGCATATTTGGTTTGGGTTACGTCGGCGCCGTATGTGCCGGTTGCCTGTCTGCACGGGGCCATGAGGTCGTTGGCGTAGACATCTCCAAGGAAAAGATCGACCTGATCAACGCAGGCAAATCGCCCATCGTTGAACCGGGTCTGGGCGAGCTGTTGAGCCAGGGTATTCAGACCGGCCGACTGCGCGGCACCACCAATTTCGCCGAAGCAATCCGTGATACCGATCTGTCGATGATTTGCGTCGGTACGCCGAGCAAGAAGAACGGCGACCTGGAACTCAACTACATCGAATCGGTGTGCCGCGAGATCGGTTTTGTCCTGCGTGACAAGACCACCCGCCACACCATCGTCGTGCGCAGCACCGTGCTGCCAGGCACTGTGGCCAATGTGGTGATCCCGATTCTCGAAGACTGCTCCGGCAAGAAGGCCGGCGTCGACTTCGGCGTCGCGGTGAACCCTGAGTTCCTGCGTGAAAGCACCGCCATCGCCGACTACGACCTGCCGCCGATGACCGTCATCGGTGAATTCGACAAAGCCTCCGGCGATGTCCTGCAGTCGCTGTACGAAGAACTCGACGCCCCGATCATCCGCAAGGACATCGCCGTCGCCGAGATGATCAAGTACACCTGCAACGTCTGGCATGCGACCAAAGTCACCTTCGCCAACGAGATCGGCAACATCGCCAAGGCGGTGGGTGTCGACGGTCGCGAAGTGATGGAAGTGGTCTGCCAGGACAAGACCCTCAACCTGTCCCAGTACTACATGCGCCCAGGCTTCGCCTTCGGCGGCTCGTGCCTGCCCAAAGACGTGCGCGCCCTGACCTACCGCGCCAGCTCCCTGGACGTGGAAGCACCGCTGCTCAACTCGCTGATGCGCAGCAACGAGTCCCAGGTGCAGAACGCCTTTGACATCGTTTCCAGCCACGACAAGCGCAAAGTCGCCTTGCTGGGCCTGAGCTTCAAGGCCGGCACCGATGACCTGCGCGAAAGCCCGCTGGTGGAACTGGCAGAGATGCTGATCGGCAAGGGTTTCGACCTGAGCATCTACGACAGCAACGTCGAATACGCCCGTGTGCACGGCGCCAACAAGGACTACATCGAAGGCAAGATCCCGCACGTCTCGTCCCTGCTCAACTCGGACTTCGACGAAGTGATCAACAACTCCGACGTGATCATCCTGGGCAACCGCGATGAGAAGTTCCGTGCCCTGGCGCATAACGCACCCCACGGCAAGCAAGTGGTCGACCTGGTGGGCTTCATGTCCAAGGCCACCAGCGTGACCGGTCGTACCGAAGGCATTTGCTGGTAACAGCAACGGCAAGTTTCGAGCTGCAAGCGTCCTGACCCCCAGCGCTTGCAGCTTGAAGCCTCCTTCACCTGCGGATGACGCCTATGTCCAAGTTAAAACACGTACTGCTCCAATCTGCCGGCTGGTTGTTGTTCCTCAGCCTGCTGATGGGTCTCGCCCTGCTGTTGCCGGCGAGTACGTTCGACTCCGAGTCGAAGAATTTTATTTTCCTGATTGGCGCCGTCGGTATCTGGCGCTACTCGATGGGTGCTACGCATTTCTTTCGCGGCATGCTGTTTTTGTACGTGGTCTACCCGCACCTGCGGCGCAAAGTGCGCAAGCTGGGCAAGGCGGCAGACCCGTCCCACGTATTCCTGATGGTGACAAGCTTTCGGATCGACGCGCTGACCACGGCCCAGGTCTACAGCTCGGTGATCCGCGAAGCCATCGAATGTGGCTTCCCCACCACGGTGGTGTGCTCCCTGGTGGAAATGTCCGATGAGCTGCTGGTCAAGAGCCTGTGGGCCAGGATGAACCCGCCGGACCACGTCAAGCTGGACTTCGTGCGCATCGCCGGTACCGGCAAGCGTGACGGCCTGGCCTTCGGTTTTCGCGCCATCTCGCGCCACCTGCCGGACGACCGCGCCGTGGTGGCCGTGATCGATGGCGACACCGTGCTTGCCGAAGGCGTCGTGCGCAAGACCGTGCCGTGGTTCCAGCTGTTCGGCAACGTCGGCGGCTTGACCACCAACGAGTTCTGCGAAGTGCGCGGCGGCTACATCATGAGCGAATGGCACAAGCTGCGCTTCGCCCAGCGCCACATCAACATGTGCTCCATGGCCTTGTCCAAGCGCGTGCTGACCATGACCGGCCGCATGTCGGTGTTCCGCGCCAACGTCGTCACCGACCCGGGCTTTATCGCCGACGTTGAAAGCGACTCCCTGCAACACTGGCGCCTGGGCCGCTTCAAGTTTTTGACCGGCGATGACAAGTCCAGCTGGTTCAGCCTGATGCGCCTGGGCTACGACACCTTCTACGTGCCGGATGCCGCGATCCACACAGTGGAACACCCGCCGGAAAAGAGCTTCATCAAGGCCAGCCGCAAACTGATGTTCCGCTGGTACGGCAACAACCTGCGCCAGAACTCACGGGCCCTGGGCCTGGGTATGCGACGTCTGGGCCTGTTCACCAGCATCGTGCTGTTCGACCAGCGCGTGTCGATGTGGACCTCCCTGCTGGGCCTGACCGTGGCGATCATCGCCACCTTCAAATACGGCGGCGCGTTCATCCTCGCGTACCTGCTGTGGATCGGCATCACCCGCCTGATCCTGACCCTGCTGCTGTCGTGCTCCGGTCACCGGATCGGCCCGGCTTACCCGGTGATTCTCTATTACAACCAGATCATGGGCGCGCTGGTGAAGATCTACGTGTTCTTCCGCCTTGATCAACAGTCCTGGACACGCCAGGACACCAAACTGACCCGCGATTTGGCCAGCTTTCAACGTTGGTTCAACACCTGGTCGTCTCGGACCATGACCTTCTCCGCCGGCAGCATTTTCGTTGCCGTGTTGCTGATGATGGTTTGACCCTGCCAAGCCTGAATTAACTAGGAACTACACCTGATGAACAGCCCAATGAATGCTCCAGTAAATGCCAACGTCGTCCATGAATCCGAAGCCCAGCGCCAACATGCCCGGGTAAAAATCCCGGCCAAGCTGCGCTTCTTCGGCGCCGACCATACGCCGATGGAAGTGCGGGTCATCGACCTGTCTGCCGGCGGCCTGGCGTTCAACGCCCCGCAGCAGCCGCTGAAAGTCGGTGACGTGCACAAGGGTCGCCTGCAGTTCGTGATCGATAACCTGGGCCTGGCGATGGACGTGGAGCTGCAGATTCGCTCCTACGACCGCCAGACCGGCCGCACCGGTTGCCAGTTCCAGAACCTCGATGCACAAGACATCTCCACCCTGCGCCACCTGATCACCTCGCACCTGGCCGGCGACATCGTGACCATGGGCGACGTGCTGGCGACCCTGCAACGCGACAACTTCACCAAGGCGCGCAAGGTCAAGGACGGCGGCAGCAACATGAGCTTCGGCGGCCGCCTGCGGGCCGTGACCTTCAGCCTCGGGATCTTCGTGGTGGGCCTGGTCGCATTCGGCTTCGTGGTGAAATCGGTATACGGCATGTACTTCGTCAGCCACGCCACTTCCGCCCTGGTAAGCGTGCCCGGGATGAACGTGACCATGCCGCGCGACGGCACCGTGCAGAGCCTGATCAAAGGTGACGCGGTCGCTGCCAAAGGTGCACCACTGGCGACCTTCAGCACCAGCATGCTCGATGTGCTCAAGGGCCATCTGGACGAAGACCAGCTGCAACCGGCCAAGGTGGAAGAGCTGTTCGGCAAGCAAATGACCGGCACCCTCACCTCCCCGTGCGACTGCGTCGTGGCCCAGCAATTGGTCGCCGACGGTCAGTACGCCAGCAAGGGCGACGTGATCTTCCAACTGGTGCCACGCGGCAGCCAGGCCAACGTTGACGCACGCTTCTCCTATCGCCAGTTTGCCGATGTTCGCCCGGGCACCCGTGTGAACTTCCAGGTGGCGGACGAAGAGCAAGTGCGCACCGGCACCATCGTCAGCAGCACCAGCCTCAACAGCGCTGAAATGTCCTCCGACATCCGCGTGCAGATCAAACCCGACGCCCCGCTGGACAGCACCTACGCCGGTCGCCCGGTTGAAGTAACCAGCGACCGTGGCCCATCCCTGAACTGGCTGATCGACAAAGCCATGGCTCACGGTCTGTAAGCGAGGACATGCCTGTGAACCCTATTCTAAAAACAGCGCTGGCCAATGTGGGAGCCGGGCTTGCCCGCGATGACGGTGGTGAATCCAACCTCGGCATCGCAGGCAAGCCAGCTCCCACCCAAAGCAGGTCCCACTCTGCCTTGGCGTATTGTGCCCTGGCCCTGGCCGTGAGCCTCGCCGGTTGCGCCGGCCTGCCCGACCAACGCCTGGCCAACGAAGCCTTGAAGCGCGGCGACACCGTCACCGCGCAGCAGAACTACCAGCAACTGGCAGACCTGGGCTACAGCGAGGCCCAGGTGGGCCTGGCGGATATCCAGGTCGGTACCCGCGACCCCGAGCAGATCAAGCAGGCCGAAGCCACGTACCGCGCGGCCGCCGACACCTCGCCCCGCGCCCAGGCACGCCTGGGTCGCCTGCTGGTGGCCAAGCCCGGCGCCACCGAAGCCGAGCACCATGAAGCCGAAGGCCTGTTGAAAAAAGCCTTTGCCAATGGCGAAGGCAACACCCTGATTCCGCTGGCGATGCTGTACCTGCAATACCCCCACAGTTTCCCGAACATCAACGCCCAGCAGCAGATCAGCAAATGGCGCGCCTCGGGTTACCCGGAAGCCGGCCTGGCCCAGGTGCTGCTGTATCGCACCCAGGACACCTACGACCAGCATCTGGACGAAGTGGAAAGCATCTGCAAGGCCGCGCTGAACACCACCGATATCTGCTACGTCGAACTGGCCACGGTCTATCAGAAAAAAGCCGAGCCGGAAAAACAGGCCGAACTGCTCAAGCAGATGGAAGCAGGCTACAGCCGTGGCACCGTCACCGCCCAACGGGTCGACAGCGTCGCTCGCGTGCTGGGTGATGCCACCCTGGGCAAGACCGACGAAAAAACCGCCCAGGCCCTGCTGGAAAAAATCGCCCCGGGCTACCCGGCGTCCTGGGTCAGCCTGGCGCAACTGCTTTACGACTTCCCGGAACTGGGCGACGTCGACCAGATGATGAAGTACCTGGACAACGGCCGCGCCGCCGACCAGCCCCGCGCCGAACTGCTGCTGGGCAAGCTCTACTACGAAGGCAAGTGGGTCCCGGCTGACGCCAAGGCCGCCGAAGAACACTTCCAGAAAGCCGTCGGCCGCGAAGTCGCCGCCGATTACTACCTCGGCCAGATCTACCGCCGAGGCTACCTGGGCAAGGTCTATTCGCAAAAGGCCCTGGACCATTTGCTGACCGCTGCACGCAACGGCCAGAACAGCGCCGACTTTGCGATCGCCCAACTGTTTTCCCAAGGCAAGGGCACCAAGCCCGACCCGCTTAACGCCTATGTCTTCAGCCAGCTGGCCAAGGCCCAGGACACGCCGGAAGCCAACGACCTGGCGACCCAGCTCGAAGCCCCGCTGACCCCGGAGCAACGCGCCGAAGGCCAACGCCTGGTGCAACAGGAACTGGCCGTGCGCGGCACCCTGGCCCAAAGCACGCTGCAATTGCACGCCCTGCAAGAAGAAGACGGCGAGGAATCCCTATGAAGCTCAATCCATTCGTCAAGGCCGGCATCGGCCTGACCTTCGCCCTGCTGTGGTCGTGCCCGACCCTGGCCGCGCTGACCGAAGCCAAGAACTTCGGCCTGGAAGTGAAAGTCACCGGCCAGTCCGAAGATGACCGCGACCTGGGCACCCAGAAAGGCGGCGACGTCAACGGCATCGGCCTCGACCTGCGCCCGTGGATCTACGGCGAAAGCGGCAACTGGAGCGCCTACGCCATGGGCCAGGCGGTGACGTCCAGCGACATCATCGAGACCGACACCCTGCAACAGTCCTCCGATGACGCCACCCAACAGACCAGCAATGACGACCGCAAGAGCAAGAAGAACTACCTGGCGATGCGCGAGTTCTGGGTCGCCTACGGCGGCTTCACGCCCTACCCCGGCGAGATCCTCAAGCTGGGTCGCCAACGCCTGCGCAATGACGACGGCCAATGGCGCGACACCAATATCGAAGCGCTGAACTGGACCTTCGACACCACCTTGCTCAAGGCCAATGTCGGCGTCGCCGAGCGTTTCAGCGAATACCGCACCGACCTCAAGGAACTGTCGCCCAAGGACAAGGACCGTCAGCACCTGTACGCCGACGCCGCCTATCAGTGGACGCCAGGCCAGTGGATCGGCCTGCGCGCGCACCACACCCATGACGACGGCAAGCTCGACTACCCGCAACCAGGCGTGGCCACCGACTCGCTGGACAAACGCGAGAACGGCGACCTGACCTGGCTCGGCATCGAAGCCAACAGCGACGCCTATAACTGGCGCAACACCAACACCGTCAACTACTGGGCCAGCGTCACCGGCATGCAGGGCGACCGCGACACGGTCAACGCCTTGAACGCCGACGGCACCCGGCCGACCAACGCCAAGCGCAGCGATGACGTGAATGGCTGGGCCACCGACCTGGGTGTGCGCCTGCGCCTCGACCCACAGTGGCAAGTGGGCGCCGCCTACTCCCGCGCCAGCGCCGAATACGAGCAGAACGGCCTGCAAAGCAACCGTTCGAACTGGACCGGTACCCAGTCCCGCGTCCACCGTTTCGGCGAAGCGTTCCGTGGCGAAATGAACAACATGCAGTCCATGAGCCTGTTCGGTTCCTGGCAGCTGCGTGAGGACTATGACGCCAGCCTCGTGTACCACAAGTTCTGGCGCGTCGACGGCAACAAGCCGGTGGGCAGCAACGGCATCGATGCCGTGCAGAACAACACCGATGACGTGACCGGCGCGATCCTGTCCAGCACTTCCCTGCCGCTTGAAGACGGCAAGAAGGACCTGGGCCAGGAGATGGACCTGGTGGTCACCAAGTACTTCAAGAAAGGCCTGCTGCCGGCCGGGCTCAGCCAGTCGATCGACGAACCGTCGGCCCTGGTGCGCTTCCGTGCCGGTGTGTTCAAGCCGGGCGACGCCTACGGCAGCCAGGTCGACTCGTACATGCATCGCGCCTTTGTCGACGTGATCTGGAAGTTCTGATGGGAGCCTGCGCAATGAACCCTCAAGCCCTCAAAGGCTCGGTCAGCCTGCTGGTCGCAGCCATGCTGCTGGCCAGCACTTCGGCCTTCGCCGATGTCGCGCAGCAGGTCAAGGCGCCGACCATCGCCAAAGAGCTGCAACAGGCCAAGACCTACACCATCTCCAGCCCGCCGACCGCGCCGCTGGAGATGGCCAAGCCGGCGCTGCCGGATGTGTCCGGCTACACCGCAGCGAATATCGCGAAGAAAATCGTGCGTACGAAACCCGGCAAGATCAGCATCCGCCGGATGATGCAGGAAGACGCCCTGAAGGACTTCATCGGCGGCGACAACAAGATGGCCGAATGGGTGGTGCGCCAGCACGGCATTCCCCAGGCGATCTTCGTCGACGACGGCTACATGAACCTCAAGGATCTGCTGAAGAAAGTGCCCAAGCAGTACTTCAGCGAAACCTCGCCGGGGGTGTTCCTGGCCAAGTTGCCGATCGTGGTGGGCCGTAAAGGCATCCTCGAAATCGACAAGCAGACCCAGGAGTTGCGCCTGTCCCAGGAAGCCGGTTCGTTCCTGATCAACGACGGCCAGCTGTTTGTGCGCGACACCAGAATCACCGGCTGGCGCGAGAAGACCAACGGCCCGGCGACCTTCCAGTCGCCCAAGGAATTCCGCCCGTTCCTGCTGGCCTGGGGCGGTACCGAGACCTACATCGCCAACAGCAAGATGGCCAGCTTCGGCTACGCCAACAGTAAGTCTTACGGCGTGAGTATTTCCCAGTACACGCCGAACATGGCCAAGGTGCTCAAGCGCCCCGAGCCGACGGGCTGGATCGTCGACTCCGAATTCTCGGACATGTGGTACGGCTTCTACTGCTACGAAACCACCGGCTTTGTGCTCAAGGGCAATACCTACAAAGACAACATCGTCTACGGCATTGACCCCCACGACCGTTCCCACGGTTTGATCATCACCGACAACACCGTCTACGGCACGAAGAAGAAGCACGGCATCATCATTTCCCGGGAAGTGAACGACAGCTTCATCTTCAACAACCGCAGCTTCGACAACAAGCTCTCGGGCCTGGTGATCGACCGTAACAGCGTCAACAACCTGATCGCCGACAACGAGATCTACCGCAACCACACCGACGGCATCACCCTCTACGAGAGCGGCGATAACCTGCTGTGGGGCAACAAGGTGATCAGCAACCGTCGCCACGGCATCCGCGTGCGTAACAGCGTGAACATTCGCCTGTACGAGAACGTGGCCATGGCCAACGGGCTGACCGGCGTGTACGGCCACATCAAGGATCTGACCGACACCGACCGCGACATCGCCCTCGACCCGTTCGACACCAAGGTCTCGCTGATCGTGGTCGGCGGTGAGCTGGCCGCCAACGGCAGCGGGCCGCTGTCCATCGACTCTCCATTGAGTGTCGAGCTGTACCGCGTGTCGATGCTTGCGCCGACCAAATCCAGTGGCATCAGCTTCTCGGGCGTCCTCGGCGATCGCCAGGAAGAGATTCTCGACTTGCTGGTACGCCAGAAGAAAGCCGTGCTGATCGACCCTGTCGAACGCCAGACCGAAATGCAGGACTGAGGATGACCTTTATGCACCCACACATGATCAAACTGCTCAGCCTTTCGGGTTTGACCCTCGGCCTGCTCGCGGCCAGCCAGGGCGTGCGCGCCGACGAAGTCCAGGCGCCGAAATTCAGCGCCGAACCGTGCTGCAGCCTGTGCCCGGCCGCCCACGACGCGAAGAACTACACCACGCGCTACCAGCAGAACTTCACCACCCTGGTGCAAGCCCAGGGCGACTGGCTGTTCCGGACCCAGGAAGACCTGCGCACCGAATTCGACACCAGCCCCGCCGGCTACAAACGCATGCAGCAGTTGCACGATGCGTTCAAGAGCAAGGGCGTGGAACTGGTGGTGGTGTACCAGCCAACCCGTGGCCTGGTGAACCGCAACAAGCTCAACCCCGAAGAGAAAGCCAAGTTCGATTTCGACAAGGCCCTGGGCAATTACAAGACCATGCTCGGCCGCTTCGCCAAGATGGGCTACGTGGTGCCGGACCTGTCGCCTTTGACCAACGAGCAACTGCCCGACGAGTTGCCGGCCCACGATTTCTACTTCCGCGGCGACCAACACTGGACGCCGTACGGCGCCCAGCGCACCGCCAAAATCGTCGGCGCCAAAGTGCGCGCGATGCCGGAATTCGCCGGTATCCCGCAGCGTGAATTCGAGACCAAACGGTCCGGGCGCATGGGCAAGACCGGCACCCTGCACAACATGGCCGGGCAACTGTGCGGCACCAGCTACGCGATCCAGTACATGGACCAGTTCACCACCGAGCCCAAGGGTGAAGCGGGCGACGGCGACCTGTTCGGTGATTCCGGCAACCCGCAGATCACCCTCGTGGGCACCAGCCACAGCGGCAAGAACTACAACTTCGCCGGCTTCCTGGAACAGGAAATCGGTGCCGACATCCTCAACGTCGCCTTCCCCGGCGGTGGCCTGGAAGGTTCGATGATCCAGTACCTGGGCAGCGAAGAATTCCAGAAAACCCCGCCGAAGATTCTGATCTGGGAGTTCTCGCCGCTGTACCGCCTCGACCAGGAAACCATCTACCGCCAGATGATGGCGCTGCTGGACAACGGCTGCGAAGGCAAGACCGCGCAGATGAGTGCCAGCGCCACGTTGAAACCCGGCAAGAACGAATTGCTGGTTAACAGTTCGAACAAAGACCTGCGCAACTCCAGCCATCAGGTCGACATCCGCTTCGCCGACCCTTCGGTGAAAACCCTGCAAGCCACCCTCTGGTACATGAACGGGCGCCACGAGGACATCAAGATCGAGAAACCCGAAACATCCGATACAGACGGGCGTTTCGCCTTCGAACTGCGCACCGACGAAGACTGGGCCACGCAAAACCTGCTGGCCGTGGAAGTGCAGGGCCCCGAAGCGGGCCAGGCCGCGCAGAAGGTAGAAGCGAAAATTTGCACACGCAACGTATTCCCTGCCGGTGGTCAACAGACTGCTTCAACGGGGCAATGAGGTTACTTATGCAGAAGTTATTGATTCCAACGCTGCTGGGCCTGGCGATGTTTGCCGGTTCAGTCAACGCCGCCGCGCCACTGCGTCCACCCCAGGGTTATTTCGCCCCGGTGGAAGCGTTCAAGACCGGCGACTTCAAGAATGACTGCGACGCCATGCCGGCGCCGTACACCGGCTCGCTGCAATTTCGCAGCAAGTACGAAGGTTCGGACAAAGCCCGCTCGACCCTTAATGTGCAGTCCGAAAAAGCCTTTCGCGACAGCACCGCCGACATCACCAAGCTGGAAAAAGACACCAGCAAGCGCGTGATGCAGTTCATGCGCGACGGCCGCCCGGAGCAGCTGGAATGCACGCTGAACTGGCTCACCAGTTGGGCCAAGGCGGATGCGTTGATGTCCAAGGACTTCAACCACACCGGCAAGTCCATGCGCAAATGGGCCCTGGGCAGCATGGCTTCGGCCTATGTGCGCCTGAAGTTCTCCGACTCCCACCCGCTGGCCAACCACCAGCAGGAGTCGCAGTTGATCGAAGCCTGGTTCAGCAAGATGGCCGACCAGGTGGTAAGCGACTGGGACAACCTGCCGCTGGATAAAACCAACAACCACTCCTACTGGGCTGCCTGGTCGGTGATGGCGACGTCCATCGCCACCAACCGCCGCGACCTGTTTGACTGGGCCGTGAAGGAATACAAGGTCGGCGCCAATCAGGTGGATGCCCAAGGCTTCCTGCCCAACGAATTGAAGCGCCAGCA
Source organism: Pseudomonas yamanorum (assembly GCF_013386765.1). Taxonomy (GTDB): domain Bacteria; phylum Pseudomonadota; class Gammaproteobacteria; order Pseudomonadales; family Pseudomonadaceae; genus Aquipseudomonas; species Aquipseudomonas yamanorum_A. The sequence continues at coordinate 383,759 of NZ_JACARE010000017.1, read as the reverse complement.
ACGGGCCTTGTCGTACCACAACTACGCGCTGCCGCCGCTGGCGATGATCGCCAGTTTCGCCCTGGTCAACGGTGTTGACCTGCGCCAGGAAAACAACGGCGCGTTGAAACGCCTGGGTGACAACGTGCTGGCCGGGGTGAAAGACCCGGAAATCTTCGAGAAGAAGAACGGCAAGGAACAGGACATGAAGGACCTCAAGGAAGACATGAAATTTGCCTGGCTTGAGCCCTTCTGCACCCTCTACACCTGCGCGCCGGATGTGATCGAGCGCAAGCACGGGATGCAGCCGTTCAAGACGTTCCGCCTCGGGGGTGACCTGACCAAGGTCTACGACCCGACGCACGAAAAAGGCAACAAAGGCAGCTGATACAAAGCTCCCACACCTGGACTCGGTCCAAATGTGGGAGCTGGCTTTATGTGGGAGCTGGCTTGCCTGCGATGCAGACACCTCGGTAATTCAGACAAACCGAGTTGATCCCATCGCGGGCAAGCCCGGCTCCCACATGAGCCGACACACTGAACGCGTACACCCTCCCAGATTCGTGGGGGGTTTGGGGGGGCCGTTGGCCCTTGACTGTTGGTTAAACATGGAGAGATCGGGATGGTTTTCTCGTCCAATGTGTTCCTGTTTCTGTTCTTGCCGATCTTCCTCGGCTTGTACTACTTGAGCGGGCAACGCTATCGCAATCTGCTGCTGCTGATTGCCAGCTATGTGTTCTACGCCTGGTGGCGAGTGGACTTCCTGGCGCTGTTCGCCGCCGTGACACTGTGGAACTACTGGATCGGCCTCAAGGTCGGTGCGGCAGGCGTGCGCACCAAGCCGGCCCAGCGCTGGCTGCTGTTGGGCGTGGCGGTCGACCTGTGCATTCTCGGCTACTTCAAGTACGCCAACTTCGGCGTCGACAGCATCAACCTGATGATGAAGTCGGCGGGCTTGGAGCCCTTCATCCTCACCCACGTGCTGTTGCCGATCGGGATCTCGTTCTACATCTTCGAGTCCATCAGCTACATCATCGACGTGTATCGCGGCGACACGCCGGCCACCCGCAACCTGATCGACTTTGCGGCGTTCGTGGCGATCTTCCCGCACCTGATTGCCGGCCCCGTGTTGCGCTTTCGCGACCTGGCCGACCAGTTCAACAACCGCACCCACACCCTGGATAAATTCTCCGAGGGCTGCACGCGATTCATGCAGGGTTTCATCAAGAAGGTTTTCATCGCCGACACCCTGGCGGTGGTCGCCGACCATTGCTTCGCCCTGCAAAACCCGACAACGGGAGACGCCTGGCTCGGCGCGCTGGCCTACACCGCGCAGCTGTACTTCGACTTCTCCGGCTACAGCGACATGGCGATCGGTCTGGGCTTGATGATGGGTTTCCGCTTCATGGAAAACTTCAAGCAGCCGTACATCAGCCAGTCGATCACCGAGTTCTGGCGGCGCTGGCACATCAGCCTGTCCACCTGGCTGCGTGACTACCTGTACATCACCCTGGGCGGCAACCGTAAAGGCACGCTGACCACCTACCGCAACCTGTTCCTGACCATGCTCCTGGGTGGCCTGTGGCACGGGGCGAACATCACCTACATCGTGTGGGGCGCCTGGCACGGCATGTGGCTGGCGATTGAAAAAGCCATCGGCCTCAACACCGCACCGCGCAGTTTCAACGTCGTGCGCTGGGCCTTCACCTTCCTGCTGGTGGTGATGGGCTGGGTGATCTTCCGCTCGGAAAACCTGCACGTGGCCGGTCGCATGTACGGCGCGATGTTCAGCTTCGGCGAATGGTCGCTGTCGGAACTCAACCGCGCCAGCCTCACCGGCCTGCAAGTGGCAACCCTGGTGGTGGCGTACGCAACCCTGGCGTTCTTCGGTCTGCGGGACTTCTACAGCAACCGCCCACCGGAAAAAACCAAGCCTGCAGTCAATACCCAGGCCGATGGCCCGGCCACTGCCCAACCGGGCTTGATCAAGGCGGTACCCGGCGACAACCCGGGCAGCATCCATGAGCCCGGCTACACCGTGGGCACCGAGGCCACCGTGCAACCGGCCTACTGGAGCGCCACCTGGCCACGCTACGCCATGCGCGCTGCAGTGCTGCTGCTGTTCGTGGCATCGATTCTCAAACTTTCGGCGCAGAGCTTCTCGCCGTTCCTTTACTTCCAGTTCTGAGGGAGCCGACCATGACCCGTTCATTACGCGTCCTCTACATCGCCTTGTTCCTCGCCGTGCTGCTGGCGTTGGGCGCCTGGTCGATGCGCAGTTTCCTGGGCTTCAGCACCAACGCCGACGCCACCGTGCTCAACGGTCGCTGGACCAAGGCCGTCGAGACCCATTACGACGACCAGTTCCCGATCAAGCGCCTGGGCACCAACCTCTGGGCAGCGCTGGACTACAAGCTGTTCAATGAAGGCCGCCCCGGCGTGGTGATTGGCCGCGACCACTGGTTGTACAGCGACGAGGAATTCAACCCCATCGTCAACGAAGACCAGAACCTGCAGGGCAACTACGCCCTGGTGGAAGGCGTGCGCCAGAAGCTCAAGGCCCAGGGCATCCAACTGGTGATGGCGATCGTGCCGGCCAAGGTGCGCCTGTACCCGGAACACCTGGGTGAAGTGCAACCGGCCAGCATCCACGCCGGTCTCTACCAGGACTTCCATGCCCGCATGGCCGCCGACAAGATCGTCGCCCCCGACCTGATGGGCCCGCTGCAACAGGCCAAGCTGCACGGCCAGCAGGTGTTCCTGCGCACCGACACCCACTGGACCCCGGACGGCGCTGAAGTGGCGGCCAAAGAGCTGGCCAGGACGATTGCGAATAAAACGCCCCTGAGCGGCGAGCCTCAACGCTTTGTCACCGAAGCCGAGAAGACCGAACCGCACAAGGGCGACCTGCGCCTGTTCCTGCCCCTGGACCCACTGTTCGAAAACCTGATGCCGCCCAAGGAGCCGCTGCAAAAACGCGTGACTCACCTGGCTGAGACCAAGGGCGACGACGCGCTGTTCAGCGACAGCGAAACCCCGGTGGCCCTGGTGGGCACCAGCTACAGCGCCAACCCGAACTGGAACTTTGTCGGCGCGCTGAAGCAAGCCCTGGGCAGCGACGTCATCAACTACTCCGAAGACGGCCACGGCCCGATCCTGCCGATGCTCAGCTACCTGAAAAGCGACGACTTCAAGAACAGCCCGCCACAGGTGCTGATCTGGGAGTTTCCTGAACGTTATCTGCCCGTGAACAACGAAATCGGCGACGCCGACCCGCAGTGGGTTGCGCAGCTCAAACAAGCCGGTATGCGCCAACAGAACATGGCTATCAATACACCAAAATCCGAGACGCCCGACCGGGCGCAAAACTGAAAGAGAGGTAACTCACATGACTTTCACTACTAACCTCGCAAAAACTTTTGCTCTCGTCGCCGGCATGAGCGTTGTTTCGATGTCTGCCTTCGCCGGTGGCGATGCCGCCCTCTACGGCCCCGTCGCGCCAAAAGGCTCGAGCTTTGTGCGGGTGTACAACGCCAGCAACCAGGAAGTCAGCGCCACCGTCGGCAGCACCAACTTAAGCGAAGTTGCACCGCTGGCCAGCAGTGACTTCAGCTTCATGCCAGGCGGTGACTACAGCGCCAAGGTCGGCAGCCAGACCCTGCCGGTCAAGCTCGCCGCCGACCACTACTACACCCTGGTCAGCAGTGGCAGCGGCCAGCCGCAACTGATCGAAGAACCGCCGTTCAAGAACAAGCAGAAATCCCTGGTGCGCGTGCAGAACCTCAGTGACAAGTCGCTGACCCTGAAAACCGCCGACGGCAAGACCGACGTGGTCCAGGCCGTAGCCGCCAAAGGCCGTGGCGAGCGCGAGATCAACCCGGTGAAGGTCAGCCTGGCCTTGTATGAAGGCGACAAGAAAGTCGGCGACGTAAAACCAGTGGCCCTGGAGCGTGGCGAGGCCGCGGTGCTGTACGTCACCGGCACCGGCGCCAACCTGTCGCCAGTGTGGGTGAAACGCCCCGTGTCGACTCGCTAATGATTTATCTGAGTTGACACGCTCCTTGTGGGAGCTGGCTTGCCTGCGATGGCGGTCTTGAAGGTGCCATCGCAGGCAAGCCAGCTCCCACATTGTCAGCATTTCAACTCAGGCCCGGACAAAAACAAGAGTGAAACGACAAACCTTCGTAGCTCTGACCCATATCGATTCAAGGAGAAACACATGATCCCAGTAATCCTTTCCGGTGGTAGCGGCTCACGTCTTTGGCCGCTTTCCCGCAAACAGTTTCCCAAGCAGTTCCTGGCCTTAACCTCCGAGCACACCTTATTCCAGCAAACCCTGGAGCGCCTGGTATTCGAAGGCATGGATGCGCCCATCGTGGTCTGCAACAAGGACCACCGCTTTATCGTCAACGAGCAACTCGCCGCCCGCAAACTGGACACCCAGCGCATCCTGATGGAACCGTTCGGCCGCAACACCGCGCCGGCTGTGGCCCTGACCGCGATGATGCTGGTCAACGAAGGCCGTGATGAGCTGATGCTGGTACTGCCCGCCGACCACGTGCTGGACGACCAGAAAGCCCTGCAACGCGCCCTGGCCCTGGCCACCGTGGCCGCCGAGCGCGGCGAGATGGTGCTGTTCGGCGTACCGGCCACCCGTCCGGAAACCGGCTATGGCTATATCAAGTCGACCAACGATTCACTGCTGCCCGAAGGCGTCAGCCGCGTGCAGCAGTTCGTGGAAAAACCGGATGAAAAACGCGCCGCCGAGTTCGTCAAAAGCGGGGGTTATTTCTGGAACAGCGGCATGTTCCTGTTCCGCGCCAGCCGCTTCCTCGAGGAGCTGAAAAAGCACGACCCGGACATCTACGACACGTGCATGCTGACCCTGGAACGCAGCAACCACACCGCCGACACCATCGACATCGACGAGTCCACCTTCGCCTGCTGCCCGGACAATTCCATCGACTATGCCGTGATGGAAAAAACCCAGCTGGCCTGCGTGGTGCCATTGACCGCCGGCTGGAGCGACGTGGGTTGCTGGGCATCGCTGTGGGACGTGAATGAAAAAGACGCCAACGGCAACGTCAGCAAGGGCGACGTGGTGATCCAGGACAGCAAGAACTGCATGATCCACGGCAACGGCAAACTGGTGTCGGTGATCGGCCTGGAAAACATCGTGGTGGTGGAAACCAAGGACGCGATGATGATTGCCCACAAGGACAAGGTCCAGGGCGTCAAGCAGATGGTCAATACCCTCAACGAACAGGGCCGCAGCGAAACTCAGAACCACTGCGAGGTCTACCGTCCGTGGGGCTCGTATGACTCGGTGGACATGGGCGGCCGCTTCCAGGTCAAGCACATCTCGGTCAAGCCGGGCGCGTGCCTGTCGTTGCAGATGCACCACCACCGCGCCGAACACTGGATCGTGGTCAGCGGCACCGCCGAAGTCACCTGTGACGAGAACGTGTTCCTGCTCACCGAAAACCAGTCCACCTACATCCCGATCGCCTCGGTGCACCGCTTGCGCAACCCGGGCAAGATTCCCTTGGAGATTATCGAGGTGCAGTCCGGCAGCTACCTGGGTGAAGACGATATCGAGCGCTTTGAAGATATCTACGGTCGGTCTACGCCGATCGAGCGCGGCGTGTCGGTGAAAACCATCGCGCAGTAACACCGCGGAAAAACAAGCGCCCGTCACTGACTGCGTCCCCTATCCGCAGTCAGTGACGGGCTGCTTGCATACCGCCCTGACCTCAGCCGAACGGGCCCTTTTTAATGATTCGATTAACTGCGTTGCCATTGCCGTCCCGGTACTTCAAGGGAATGGCGAACTTTGTATCCACGTAAAAAATGTGCGGATTTTCAGTTGGCATTACCGTCAGGCCCGATGTATTGATCTCGTAGTATTGCGTCATTTTATCCTGGGTATTACCGCCGGGACGCCGACCAAAGATCGTCCGGGATATCTCAGCCTGGTTCGTATCTTCAGGCCTCAGGTCCGTAAAGTAATGCCGGCCCTGGCCACGGGGTAACGGTTGCCCTTTCAGATCTTTAGAGGACGACTGCAAATGCCAGTCGGCATTGATGGAAGCCGACGCGTTGTTCCCCGTGTAGTGGTAATACACGTTCTCGCCTTTGACGGGAGCCTCCAGCTCGGCTTTTTCACCTGGAAAGGCTTCGGGCGTTCTAGGTCTTTTTGAGGCATTGGAAGAGCCTGCCTGTATATCGAGAGTCGCTGGGCGCTTGACCCCTTGACTGCTTTCCCCTTTGGCGCCACCCAGCATCCTGTTCAACCGCCATTGCCCCTCACCTGCCGACTGCAGGAACGCCACGGTATTTTTGGTTTGCGGGTCAATGACTCGAACGTATCCGCTTTCGGTTTTGTAAACCGGGCTGATTTCATACGGCTTGCTGACGCCGGTACCGTCGGTGTAACGCACATAGAACTGCTCCCCGACTTGATAAGTACCATCGCCCCTCATCGTACGGCCGTCGAGCAAGCTCTCAGGTACGGAATAGGCACTGATGTCTGGCAACGTGCGTGCTACGGCGCTCCCCTGGCCCGTAAGCTCCAAGTGCGTCAGGGGCACAACCCTGGCTGGCAGCGACGGTTTCAGGACCGGGTGCCTAATCGGGCTGGCTATGTTGCCAGTCTTCGCCCCGCCGCCGTAACGGCTATAGATCATGGCAAGTCGGTTGGGTTTGTCGAGTACCCTTACGATGGATTGGCCAGGCGCCCTGATGACCCTCAGCCCGGATCTGGTGAGCCTGACGGCAGTCGAAATGCCCTTTCCAATCACCGGCAAGAGGTCCATGAACTGGGTGGCGATCTCGATACCGAACATCGTCTTGTTGTAGGCCGACTCCTTGGCCACCTCGGCGGAGCTGACAGAACCGAGATCCGCCTTATCGAGCAGTATCTCCGTCAGCTGTTTGTACAGTGCGTCCTGAAAGTCACCCTGAATAGGTTTGAGGTACGCATTGCTTGTCAGCTCGTTCGCCTTGCCCACACGCTTGAGGTTTTTGATGACGTCCCCGTCCCGGTAATCCTGGATCACAGCCGCCAGGCTGTCCGGATTGAGAGGCGACGTCTTGCTGCGGGCATAGGCTTTCCATTCCGGCTGCTCGAAAAGCGCCTCCAGGGCAGCCTGGTTGGCAACGTGTCGAAAGGACATGCCGTCAGGCGCATCAGGGGTATACAACACCAGCGGCCCGGCCTCGCCATTGCCAATGGCGATGACACCCTGGAGCGCCTGGCCATGGTGACTGACGGTGTTGGCAACGATGTTTTTTCCATCCACCTGGGGCCGGGTGGCCGGGTCCGGAAAATCGAGCACGGTCTGGACCCACTCGGATGCCGGGGATCCCTGTGGATAAGCCTGCGGGTTCAACTCCCCCAGAAACGCCTGCTTGTTCATCACATCGGACAGATTGGCTTTCCACGCGGAACGCAGTTTCCCCGGTTCTCCGGTCTGAGCGTCGGGCGCCATTCGCGTCTTGAGAAACTGGATGTAGTTGCCGCCCACGTCCAGCTCATTGACCAACGCCTTGAGCTCTGCAGTTCCCAAGACCACGGGATTTCCGTCTGCCCCCAGTACCGGCTTGCCCGAGGCGTCGGTCAAGGGTGCGGCGAATGCCACGGAAGAATACTGGTGACTGTCTGCGGCAGGCCAGGCAGTGGGGTTTTTCAAGGCCAACTCAGTCAGGGAACTTTGGTGGCTGCTGACATTGCGTGGAACGTAGGCGCCGGGCCGACCGGTATGCACTTTGAATTGCGTGGCGGTGGTCACCACGATCTTGTCCGGGTCAAAATTCGCCGTCGGGTATTTTTTCTGCAGCGCGGCGTTCAGTTGCTGATTGGCAAAACGCTGCAGCGAGGGAATTTCTTCCAGTAACGGCACCAGGTTCTGGAGGGATTGGTGCTCGTTCGTGTCCAGGTATTGATATTGCCCCGCGTCCATGGGGGACAGGTTTTTCAACCATGACGGCTGTTGTTTATCTTCGAGCTTTTCACCCCGGGCAAGCATGGCATTGCTGCTGTCCATTTGAGACGACCAATTGGCGGCATTGTTCATGGCCTGGGCGATTTGGGGGCCATCCATGTTGCTGGTGTCTGAGTGAGTCAAGGCGTTCAGTTCGGCTTTTTGCCGCTCCAAAAGCTGAGGAACTGCTTCTGCTATCACATCTCCTGAAGTGGGCGCGAAACTGAGCGTCAGGTCATCCCCGCGCAAAGGCTTGCGCAGGTTTTCCACCGATAGCGGCAAACTTTCAGACAGGAGCTTTGCGGGGATACCTCCCTGGTCAATGCGCTGTGCCAGCGCCGCTTGCAGTTGGGCCGGGGTCGCAAACTCCTCAAACCCTTCGCCGGGGGTGTAAAGCACCACAGGGCCGTTACCTTCGTCAGCCTTGATGTTTTTGTCACCGTTGGGCCAGTGAGGTTGTGTCTTCCAGGAACCATCTGTGGAGGTAATCATGAAGGCTCCGGCCAGCCGCGCGCCGTTTGGCGTGTTGTCATCCAACGTGATCGGGTAAACGCCAGGCCGCGCACCGTCGGGGAAAGCGCTTTCCCGGGCGGCCAACGTGGGATAGCGGAACGCCTTGTCGATCAGGGCCTTGCTCGCCGGGCTCAGGGTACCGTCCTCCAGGCGCAGAGCCGCCTGGGTGGAAAGCATTTCCCGGTGCAGGTTGATCAATTGATCTTGAGGTGGGCTCGGATCTTTTTCGTTGGGGCGGGGAGACGTCCAGAACCGAGTGACGGCGTTGGCAAACAGCTCCCCGATTTCTCCCACGGCGCCAGGCGTCCTGGCAACGTACTCTTGATACTCCTGCACAAATTGTTCGTAGCTGGGCTGCTGGCTGATCAACCGGTTTATTTTAATGTTGAGTGCATCGTGCTGGCCGAGGAAGCCCTGCTGAGCAGAAGCAGGCTTGCCAAAAACATACTCGGCGACCGTGGCCGGATGAATGCTCCGCACGACGGGTATGGCTGGCGTACCAATGGCAGGGAGGCCAGAAAATGGCGCCGGTGCTCCAGGGCCTGGCGCCTCGCTCCCAGAGGATGGCTGGTTGGATGAATCAGATGGAGGGGGAAGATCAGGATGATAGTGGGTATGACGCTTAACGATCATTGAATGGACCCTGTCATTAAGGGAGTCAGTCCGTTGCCCTTTTAAAAGTGATATCGCTCCGATGATGAATCAATCAGTGGGGTAAGAGAGTCCGCGGGTTCCTGTGGGAAAAATGCAATACGTTACGGTAGGTGAATAGGCTTGGCCCTCGAGCTCAGCTACGATGAACGCTCATGGCAAGCGAGGGTTTTATCGTGTTCATCGGTGTTCTGCTGGTCATTACCTGGCTAATCCTTCTGCTGCGCTACCCGGCCCGGGCCTTGCCGGTTTCGCTCGCGGCCGCCGTCGGCCTGGGCCTGGTAGCGATGTGGGTGGTGTGGCTGGACAACCGCGAGGCCCAGCAATTGGCACGCCTGGAGCTACGTACCGTGTACGCCCCTAAAGAGTGCCCGGCGGACCGCCCGCTCAAACTCACCTTGAACAACGGCAACAACGTGCCGCTGACCGAACTGCGCTGGCGCATCGCGGCCTATGCGCCGGGCGATACGGTCAACCTGGCGGACAACGTGTACGCTGCCCCGCGCTATCGCGGCCCCGGTGAACTGCAGGCCGGCGCCACCTGGGAAGACTGCCTGCCGGTGCCGCCGCTGCGCCCCGGCTACCGCCCGCAAACCCTGGAATTTCGCGCCGAGCATTTGCAAGGCAGCTTTTCCGACTAACCCTGACAAAGGATTGATCCATGCCCAACGTACTCATTACCGGGTGTTCCAGTGGCATTGGCCGTGCCCTGGCGGATGCCTTCAAACACGCGGGCTTTGACGTGTGGGCCAGTGCCCGGCGCACCGAGGATGTTGCAACACTCAGCGCCGCCGGCTTTAACGCCGTGCAACTGGACGTCAACGACGGCGCTGCACTGGCGCACTTGGCCGGGCAGATCGGCGCGCTGGACGTACTGATCAACAACGCCGGCTACGGCGCCATGGGCCCGTTGCTCGACGGCGGCACCCAGGCGATGCAGCAGCAGTTCCAGACCAATGTGTTTTCAGTGGTCGGGGTGACGCAGGCGCTGTTCCCGGCCCTGCGCCAGCGCAAAGGGTTGGTGGTGAATATCGGCAGTGTCTCGGGAGTGCTGGTCACGCCGTTTGCCGGTGCGTACTGTGCTTCAAAAGCGGCGGTGCATGCCTTGAGCGATGCGTTGCGCATGGAGCTGGCACCGTTTGGCGTGCGCGTGATGGAAGTGCAACCGGGGGCCATCGATACCAGCTTTGCGAAAAACGCCGGTACCCAGGCCGAGTTGTTGATCAATGAGCAATCGCCCTGGTGGCCACTGCGCGAAAGCATCCGCGCCCGGGCCAAGGCCTCTCAGGATCGGCCTACGCCCGCCAGCAAGTTCGCCGCCGATGTGCTCAAGGCCGTACAACAGAGCACACCGCCGCGCCTGTTGCGCTCGGGTAATGGCTGCCAGGCACTGCCGTGGATGGCGGCGTTGTTGCCCAAGGGGTTGCTGGAGACCATCCTGAAAAAACGCTTTGGCCTAAGCGGAACCTTGTAATAACAGCACCGCTAACGTGTGGCGAGGGAGCTTGCTCCCGTTGGGCTGCGCAGCAGCCCCAAAACCATCCACCCACGCTCTCCTGAAAGAATGCGCTGACCTTTTCAGGGGCGCTTCGCACCCCAGCGGGAGCAAGCTCCCTCGCCACAAGGTTTGCGACTCCTCGACGGATCAGCCTTTCATGAAATCAATGAAGGCCCGTACCTTCAGCGGCAGGTGCCGGGTGTCCGGGTACAGCGCATACACCCCCTGCGGCGCAAACCGATAGCCCGGCAGCAGCCGCACCAAACGCCCTGCATCGAGGTCGTCCTGCACCAGCCATTGGGGCAGGATCGCCACGCCATGCCCGCGCACGGCGAACGCCTGCAGGATCGCGGCGCTGTCGGCAACCAGTGAGGCCTTGCCAGGCCCCGGGCGATACAGGTGCTCCAGGCCCGCCGGGTCGACCACCGCCAATTCCGTCAACCGTCCATGCCCGAGCTTGGGCAGTTGCTCCAGTTCATCCAGAGTGGTGACCCCGGCGAAACCCGGCGCGGCCACGGCAAAAATCTCATAGCTCGACAGCTGCACCGCCCGATGATTGGAATCGAGCATGCGCCCCAGCCGGATAGCCACATCGAACCGCTCGGAGATCAGATCGGCATGACTGGAGGAGGTGGATAACTGAACGTTCAATTCCGGGTGCAGGCCGCGAAAGGTTTCCAGCGCCGGCACCACCACGGCCAATCCGTACTCGACAGTGGTGGTGATCCGCAGCGTGCCCTTGAGCTGGCTGTGTTCCGAACGGGCTTCCTCCACCGCCAGCCGCGCCTCTTCCAGCATCCGCGTGCAGCGCAGGTAAAAGCGCTCACCGGCATCGGTCAGCGCCAGTTGGCGCGTACTGCGGGTCAGCAGGGTGACACCCAGCTCGGCCTCCAGGCGCTTGAGGTTGAAGCTCACCACGGCCCGCGTCTGCCCCAGGAAATCAGCGGCTGCGGTCAACGACCCGGCCTCGACCACGGCCTTGAAGGTGTCGAATCGATCCAGGCTGACCATCGTCCACGCCCTCCATTGTCAAAATATTTTTGACAAGCTAACAGTCAAACCGCTGTTTCCCAAGTGCCCGCACGCGCCTACCCTGCCGCCATCCAACGCAGGAACCGCGCCATGACCTACCGCTCGAAAGTCACCTGGATCTTTCTACTGGGCTTCGCCCTGGACCTGGTGAACATGTTTGTCGCCACCATCGCCTACCCGGACATCGCCCGGGAATTGCAGGCCTCGGTCACCCAACTGGCGTGGATCGGCAACGCCTATATGCTCGGCCTGACCGTGGTGATTCCCCTGAGCGTGTGGCTGGCGGCACTGCTGGGTGAGCGGCGCTTGATTGCCGTCAGCCTGTTGTTGTTCGGCCTCGCCTCGGTGCTGGTGAGCCAGGCCGCATCGATTGAAGCGCTGATCGGCTGGCGCCTGCTGCAAGGCCTGGGCGGCGGCTTGTTGATCCCGGTGGGCCAGGCCCTGGCCTATCGGCATTTTCCGCCGGCACAACGCAGCCAACTGACGGCCAAGGTGATGTTCGTGGCACTGCTGATTCCAGCACTGTCGCCAGCACTGGGCGGTTTGGTGGTGGACAGCGTGTCGTGGCGCTGGATCTTTTTCGCCAACCTGCCGCTGGCACTGATCACCCTGATGCTCACCGTGCGCTGGCTGGAGGCAGACACACCCTCTTCCACCCGCCCGCCCGTGGACCTCGGCGCGGTGCTGGGGCAGATTCGTCGTCCGCTGCTGCGGGTGGCGATGCTGGTGTACCTGTTCATCCCGGGTGTCTTTATCGGCACCAGCCTGGTGGCGATTCTTTACCTGCACGGCCTGGGATTTACCGCCAGCCACATCGGCGCGCTGATGCTGCCTTGGGCGCTGGCCTCGGGGGTGGCCATTGCCCTGAGCAAAAAACTGTTCAATCGTTGCGGGCCCCGGCCGTTGCTGCTGGCGGGCATGGTGCTGCAATCCATCGGCATCCTGTTGCTGATCGAACCCCACCCGCCTGTCGTGGTGCTCGCCTACACCCTGATGGGCCTGGGCGGCAGCCTGTGCAGCAGCACCGCGCAAACCCTGGCCTTTCTCGATATTCCGGCCGAACGCATGGGCCACGCCAGCGCCTTGTGGAACATCAATCGGCAGCTGAGTTTTTGCCTCGGGGCAGCGTTGCTCAGTGCCGTGCTGGCCGCGCTGGACTCCTTCACCGCGACCTTTGCGATTGCCGCAGCGTTGACCCTGTTTCCCCTGATTGCAGTACTGTGCCTGGATGCGTCCAAGGTAAGCACACTGCTTCACCCTGCCAGCGAGCCCACATGATGATTGATTACCGCGACTTTTTTGATGAAGTGATCCAGGCCCACGTCGAGATCGAACAATGGTTTGCCGGGACCGCACCCGAGGGCACACTGGAGACTTTGCTTGCGCGCTTTTCCCCGGACTTTTCCATGATCACCCCGGCGGGCAAGCAGCTGGATTTTGCGCTGCTCAACCAGCTGTTCAGCCAGGCCGGTGGCAAGCGGCCCGGGTTCAGGATCAGCCTCAGCGAATTTGCCGGGATTGACCGACACGCCCGTGGTGCGACGTTAAGTTATCGCGAGCAGCAGGTGGACGGCAGCGGCGCACAAACCGATCGGCGTTCGACCGTGGTGTTTGAAAAGCAGGCCAGCGGCGCCCTGCTGTGGCGCCACCTGCACGAGACGTTTTTACAAACCTGATTTCACCAACGATGAAGATCAACGGTAGGAGCTGGCTTGCCTGCGATAGCGGAGTATCAGCCAATACTTCTCTGACTGATGCACCGCCATCGCAGGCAAGCCAGCTCCCACAATTAGTTCTGTGTTTGGTTGACGATCACGGTGCAGGTGATACCCGCCGCCAACAGCACACCCTCCGGCACTTCATCGATGTGAATCCGCACCGGCACCCGCTGGGCCAGGCGCACCCAGTTGAACGTCGGGTTCACATCGGCGATCAGCTCGCGGCTCTCCGGGTTGTCGCGGTCGTAGATCCCGCGCGAGATGCTTTCCACGTGGCCCTTGAGGGTTTCGCCGCTCATCAGTTGCATGTCGGCTGTATCACCGACTTTGACGTGGGGCAGCTTGGTCTCCTCAAAGAAGCCGTACACCCAGAACGAGTTCATATCCACCACCGCCATCTTGGCCTCGCCGATGCGCGCGTAGTCGCCTCGGTGCACGTTGAGGTTGGTGACGTAGCCGTCCACCGCCGCCAGCACCTGGGTGCGTTTGAGGTTCAGCTCGGCCGCTTCCAGTTGCGCCAGCGCATGTTGGTAATCCGCCAGGGCCGAGTCGGCGATGTTGCTGGCGTCGTCACGGTTTTCCTTGGAGATCACCAGGGCATCGAGGTCGGCGCGGCGGTGGGCGTTGACCTTGCGCATTTCCCAGGTGGCCTTGCGGGACGCCACCAGCGATTGCGCCTGCTTGACGGCTATCTGGTAGTGCTCGGGGTCGATCTGCATCAGCAGGTCACCCTTCTTCACCAGTTGGTTGTCACGCACCGGGACATTGACCACCTCGCCGGTGACGTCAGCGGCGACGTTGATGATGTCGGCGCGCACCCGGCCATCGCGGGTCCAGGGAGTTTCCATGTAATGCACCCACAACGTGCGGCCAATCCAGATCGCCAGGGCCAGTACCAGCAAGGTCGCGAGCAGGCTGAAAAACTTTTTCATCGGGGCATTCTCAACGGTAGACGGTCAACGCCAGGGCGCCGAACAAGCAAGCGAACAGGCTCAGGCGCAGCAACGCCGGGTGCCAGAAAAAACGGTACAGGTCGAAGCCGGCCAGGAACCGGTCCAGGGCCCAGGCCAACCCCGCCGCGATCAGAAACATCAGGGTCATGGTGGGCATGTACACGCCGTGGAAGGCGATTTCACGAGGCATGAGCGGGTCCTTCAGGCTTGAGGGCAGCCAGGGGTGATTGCGGGTCCAGCAATGAGGTGCGGATAAAGTGCAGGTAGCTTTTCACCCGGCGCAGGGCCGAGGTGTCGAAGTGCGGGGCGAAGGGTTCGTCGGTGGCCTGCACCCGGCTGATGGCATGGTCCACGGCGACCAGGCTGCGTTCCAGATTGCTGGCGCTGGGTTGCAGGAACAGCCGCACCAATGAGCGGCCCATCACCCGGATCGCCTGGCGCCACGGCTGGGATTCGGCATACGCCGGGTGCACCGGCAGGATTGCCTGCTCCTTGCGCAACTCGATGATCGCGTGGCCGACTTCCAGCACCACGAACATCCAGCGCAGCAGATTGCGTTGCACCTGCGGCTGCCCGGCGGCGAAGCCGTAGGCCTGGTGCAGCAGGTCGCGGGTGCGGCTTTCGAAACCCGACGCCAGGCCCTTGAGCTTGCCGCTGATGGCGAACACTACTTGCTCGCGCAAATCCTGCTCCAGCCGTCGCCACAACCAGCGGCTGTTGGGCGGCAGGATGATTGCCCCCGCCGCCGCACACACCAGCATGCCGATGACCATCGCGATGTAGTCGTTGATGAAGGTGTAGGGGTTGTAGATCGTGAGGTTGTCCGGCACCGAGCCGGTGCTGAAGAAGATCAGCAACCCGACGCCGACTCCCGCGTATTGTGGGCGCGAGGCCAGGAACGAGCCGAAGATGATCACCGGCGCGAGCATCACGCACAGCAGCGGGAACCCATCGATCCAGGGGAACACGAAGAACATCTCGACAAAGCCCACCAGCGCCCCGATCAAGGTGCCGCAGGCCATTTGAAACGCCATGCGCTTGGGGTTCGGCGTGGCGGCGGACAAGCCCACCGTCGCGGCGGCAATCAGGGTCATGGTGGCGCCGCTGGGCCAGGCGGTGGCCACCCAGTAACTGCCGAGCACGATCAGGATAAATGACGCACGAATCCCCGAGGCGGCGCAGGCCAGCCAGTTGGTTTTCGGGGTGTAGGGCTCGTCCCAGTGTTCGCGCTCGTGGCTGTGGTCGGCCAGGGACGCATGGGTTTGCGCGTAGCTGTGCAACTCGTCGACGAAGCGGTACAGCAGCTCGTAGGCGGTGTGAAAATCCAGCTGCTCGGCGTCACTGGGCGCGCTTTCCTGAAAGCTCGCCCGCAGGCTGCGCACCTTGGCGGGCAGGCCTTCCTTGTAGGCGGTGAGTTGGCTGACCAGGCGCGCCGCGTCGGGGCTGGTGAGCGCCCGGCCTGAGAAGCCGTCGAGCAATTCCGCGAGGTCTTGCAGGCCTGGCTTGATAGCGGCCACCACGTGATCGGCCTCTTGGCTGCGCAGGCGTTCCAGCAGTTGGTGCAAGGCATTGAAGCGGGTAGTGATGCCCATGAACTCGCTGTTCAACCGCGTCAGCCGGCCATTGCGCCGACGCATGTGCGGGTCTTCGAACACGGTGATGCTGCGCAGCCCTTCCAGGCCCACGGCTTCGGCGATAAAACGCACGTTGCTGCGTTCAAACCCTTCGCGCTCGCTGCGACCGCGCAGGCCGTCGGTGACAAATAACGCGAACACACCGAAGCGTTGGTACAGGGCGTTGCGCATCGCAGCGCTGGCGGTTTGCGGCAGGATCGCGGCACTGACCAGCGTGGAGCAGACAATCCCCAACGAGATTTCCAGGACCCGCCACACCGCCGCCATAAAGGCGCCATCCGGATGGGCCAGGGCCGGCAAGCCAACCATCGCCGCGGTGTAGCCGGCCAGCACAAACCCGTAGGCGCGAAAGTTGCGGTTCCGGGTCGCGCCAGCAGTGCAGATGCCGACCCAGATCGCCAGCGAACCGAGGAACAGTTCTGTGTTCTGCGCGAACAACGCGATCAGAAACACCATCACCGCCGAGCCCGCCAGGGTGCCGAGGAAGCGGTAGAAACTCTTGGCGAATACCTGCCCGCTTTGCGGCTGCATCACAATAAATACGGTGATCATCGCGGTGCGCGGCTGCGGCAACTCCAGGCGCATGGCCAGCCACAGCGTCAGGAAGGCCGCGATCAGTACCTTGAAGATATACACCCAGGTCACGCCATCACTGCGTGCCCAGTCGAAAAAACCACGGCGCCACTCAAGGGCGTGCAACCAGCGCAGCGGTGCAGGCAAGGGAGTCATTGCGTCCTACTCAGTGATCAAACACGGCGAGGGCCGCCGGGGTCTTGCTCGGGAGAGTCTTGCTGTCTTGCGGCACATCGCTGCCGGCGCCGAGGCCACCGCCCAACGCGGTCACCAGTTCGGCGTGGGCACTCAGGCGCGCGGCCTGGACCTGTTGCTGCACCTGCTGCTGGCGGAACAACAGGCTCTGGGCGTTCAGCACGTTGAGGTAGTCGGTGAGGCCGCGCTGGTAGGCGATCATCGCGATGTCATAGGTTTTCTGCGCCGAGGCTACGGATTCGGCGGCGAACGCCTGCTGCTTGTCCATCGACTCGCGGCGGATCAACTGGTCGCTGATGCCCTTGAGCGCATTGACCAGGGTCTGGTTGTAGTGCGCGACGGCGATGTCGTAGCCGGCGCTGGCTTCACCCAACTGTGAGCGCAGTCGGCCACCGTCGAAGATCGGCAGGCTGATGGCCGGGCCGGCGGTGTAGTTGAGCTTTTTGCCCGTGAGGAAACTGAGCATCCCGCCGCCGGTGGCGACGTAGCCGAGGCTGCCCACCAGGTCGACGTTGGGGTAGAAACCGGCGTGGGCCACATCAATGCCACGGGCCTGGGCCGCCACCTGCCAGCGGCTGGCAACCACGTCCGGGCGCTGGCCGAGCAGTTCGGCGGGCAAGCTCGACGGCAATTTCAGGGGTGCCGCGAGGGACAAGGTCGGCCGCTGCAATTGCGCGCCCGCCCCCGGCCCCTTGCCCGCCAGCGCAGCCAACTGGTTGCGGCTCAGGGCGATGGCTTCATCCAGGGCGTCCAGTTGCCGGTGGGTTTCCGGCAACGGCGTCTCGGCCTGGCTGACTTCGAAGTGGGTGCCGATCCCGCCATTCAGGCGCTTTTGCGCAAGGTCGAGGATCTGTTGCTGCTGGGCCAGGGTCGCGGCCACGATGTCGCGCTGGGCGAAGTGCAACGACAACTGGATATAGGCGCGCACCACGTTGCTCTGCAATTCAAGCTGTGCCTGGCGGGCTTCGGCGGCGCTCATGTGGGCCATGTCCACGGCACGCTCGGTGGCATTGCTTTCGCGGCCCCAGAGGTCGAGGGCGTAGCTCAAGCCCAGGGACGCGTTGTTGTCCCAGGTGGTGGAATTGTCCAGCGCGCCCGGGCCATAGAATTGGTCGCTGGGCCAGTTGTGCCGCTTGAGCGTGGCGTCGCCATTGACCTGCAACGACTCGGCCGACTCGGCGATGCCGGCCATGGCCCGGGCTTCCCGCACGCGAGCGGCGGCCATGGCCATGCTCGGGCTGCCTTGCACGGCGAGGTCGATCCAGTGGTTGAGTTGCGGGTCGTCGTAGGCTTGCCACCATTGCGCGGTGGGCCAGTGAGCGTCCTGGGCAGCGGTTTTGATCGCTTCGTCGGTGGCCAATGTGTTGGCGGCGAGTGCCTGCCCTTTGGGGGCAATTCCTCCGGTTCCGATGCAGCCGCTGATTGCTAACGATAAGGCCCAAACACTGAGAGTCTTCAGCTCTCTGCTGATGCGACGCGGCACTGCTGCGAATTCCTGAGAGGGTGTTGCGGGGAAGGTGGCGCAATTCTAAGGGGCGGGCCGGATGGCGATAAGGTGGGATTCTTGTGAATCTTTATTACCGTTCAGGCGATAATCCGTTCGTAGGTTCATTATTCGCTCTGCAAAAAAAAGAAACTTCGTGTCACAATTTGCCATCTCCCAGAGAGCACCCCATGGACACTTTGCAAAACATGCGCGCCTTCAGTTGTGTGGCCGAAGCCGGCAGCTTCACCGCCGCCGCCGTGCAACTGGACACCACCACTGCCAACGTCTCGCGCGCGGTCTCCAACCTTGAGGCCCATCTGCAAACCCGTTTGCTCAACCGCACCACCCGCCGCATCGCCCTGACCGAGGCCGGCAAGCGCTATTTGCTGCGTTGCGAGCAGATCCTGGCCTACGTCGAAGAAGCCGAGGCCGAAGCCAGCGACGCCCACGCCCGCCCCGCCGGCCAGCTGAAAGTGCACACCATGACCGGCATCGGCCAGCACTTTGTGATCGATGCGATTGCCCGCTACCGCCGCACCCACCCGGACGTGACCTTTGACCTGACCATGGCCAACCGCGTGCCAGACTTGCTGGACGAGGGCTACGACGTGTCCATCGTGCTCGCCAGCGAGCTGCCGGATTCGGGGTTTGTCTCGCAACGCCTGGGGATAACTTACAGCATCGCCTGTGCCTCGCCGGCTTACGTCAAGGCCAACGGCTGCGCGCAACGGCCCAGCGACCTGCTCAACCACGCGTGCCTGCGCCTGGTCAGCCCGGTGATCCAGCTGGATAAATGGTCGTTCAACGGGCCCGAAGGTCAGGAAAGTGTGGCGATCAACAGCTCACCGTTCCTGGTGAACTCGGCGGATGCGATGAAAACCGCGATCACCAGCGGCATGGGTGTTGGCCTGTTGCCGGTGTATGCGGCGATTGAAGGGCTGCGCAACGGCACGCTGGTGCGGGTGATGCCCAACTATCGCTCCCAGGAACTCAACCTGTACGCCATCTACCCGTCGCGCCAGTACCTGGATGCAAAGATCAAGACGTGGGTGGAATACCTGCGCAGCTCCTTGCCGGAGATCATGGCCGCGCATCAGGCGGAACTGGCAGCTTATGAGCTAAGTGGCAGTTTGGGCGGGGTACGCCTGAGTAACTGAGGGTGGTCAGCCGCTACACCGGCAGCGTAATGCCAAAGGTGTTGCCGCCGGCCTCGCTGCGCACAAACACATCCCCGCCGTGCATCAGCGCGATCGCCTTGACGATCGCCAGCCCCAATCCGTGATTCGCCCCGCTATTGCTGCGGGACGCGTCCACCCGATAGAACCGTTCGAACAACCGAGGCAGATGCTCGCTGGCAATCTCATCGCCCGGGTTGGTCACCCCGATCGCCACGTGATCCTCCAGCACTTCGATCTTCACCTCGATCACCTGCCCCGGGGCCGTGTGCTGCACCGCATTGCTCAACAGGTTGATCAGCGCCCGGCGCAGATGCGCCTTCTCGATCTGCACCTGGGCATCGCCGCTCACCCGCACCTGCACCTGGGCGTCTTCGAGGATGAAGTCCAGGTAATCCAGGGTGGTTGCCACTTCATCCGCCAGTGAACTGGTGATCAGCTTGGTGGCCTTGCTGCCCTGGTCGGCGCTGGCCAGAAACAGCATGTCGTTGATGATCGAACGCAGCCGCTCCAGCTCTTCGAGGTTCGATTGCAGCACCTCGAAATAATGCTCGGCCGAACGCCCGCGGGTCAGCGCCACCTGGGTCTGGCCAATCAGGTTGGTCAACGGCGAGCGCAGCTCATGGGCCACGTCGGCGTTGAACGACTCCAGGCGCGAGTACGCTTGCTCCACCCGGTCGAGGGTCGAGTTGAAGGAATTGACGAACTGCTTCAGCTCCGGCGGCAACGGTGACAATTGCAGGCGCCCGGAGAGTTTCGGCGGTGCGAGTTTTTGCGCTTCATCCGACAGTTTGATCAGCGGCTTGAGGCCAATACGCGCCACCCAGAACCCCAGCAGCGAGGCCAATACCACGCCGACAAATGCCAGGCCGATCAGCGCCACCAGCAGTTGATGCTGGGTGGCGCGGAAATTCTCGGTGTCGACGGCGATCATGAAGCGCAGCGGCGGGCGCTGGTCCTTGGCCGGGAACTGGCTGACCAGCACTTTGAACGGATGATGATGGCCTGGCAGGTGCAAATCACGCTTGCCGGTCGGGCCTTCGGCGAAGGCACGAATCTGCGCGTCCGGGTTGCCATATTCGTAGGTGGGGTCGCTACTCACCACCCAGAAACGGATGCGCTTGTCTTCCTCACCCAACAGCTTGAGCTTGGCGGTGATCTTGGCCCAATGGTCCGGCGTACCAAAGCGATTCACCGAGGACTCCAGCACGCTGTAACGCGCATCCAGCTCGGCACCGGGCAGCAAGCCCAGGCCTTTGTCCACCTGCTGGTACAGCGCGCCGCCGATCAACAGGAAGATCAGCAGCGCCACCAGGGTGAACATGCCGCTCAGGCGCAGGGCGATCGAGTTAGCCGACACTGCGGTTCTCCAGCACGTAACCCATGCCGCGAATGGTGTGCAGCAGTTTCTGTTCGAACGGCCCGTCGAGCTTGGCCCGCAGGCGTTTGATCGCCACTTCCACCACGTTGGCGTCGCTGTCGAAATTGATGTCCCAGACCATTTCCGCAATCGAGGTCTTGGACAGGATTTCACCCTGGCGCCGGGCCAAAACGCTGAGCAGCGAGAACTCCTTGGCGGTCAGGTCCAGGCGAACCCCGTTGCGACTGGCCTTGCGGCTGATCAGGTCGATCCACAGGTCGGCGATGGTCACCTGCACCGGCTCGTGCCCGCCGCTGCGGCGGGTCAGGGCCTGCAGGCGTGCCACCAGTTCGAGGAACGAGAACGGCTTGCCGAGGTAATCGTCCGCCCCTTCGCGCAGGCCGCGGATGCGGTCTTCCACGCGCTCGCGGGCGGTGAGCATGATCACCGGCGTCTGCTTGCGCGCTCGCAGCGCGCGCAATACGCCAAAGCCATCCAGGCCGGGCAGCATCACGTCGAGCACGATCACCGCGTAATCGTTCTCCAGGGCCAGGTGCAAACCTTCGACGCCTTCACGGGCGACGTCGACGGTGTAGCCCTGCTCCGTCAGCCCGCGGTGCAGGTAGTCGGCGGTTTTTTCTTCGTCTTCAATAATCAGTACACGCATGAGCCTTTTGTTCCAGGACGGGGCCTCAGCCTCAGTGTGTGGTTGCCAGCTGGGGAGCTGGTTTGGGTCTGTGGAAAAACTTCTCGAGGTACAAGTATATGACCGGCGTGGTGAACAGCGTCAGCGCCTGGCTCACCAGCAACCCGCCCACCACCGCGATACCCAGCGGCTGGCGCATTTCCGCACCCGGCCCGGAGCCCAGCATCAGCGGCACCGCACCCAGCAGCGCGGCCAGGGTAGTCATGATGATCGGCCGGAACCGCGTGACACACGCCTCATAAATCGCCTCCTCGGGCGGCAGCCCGCGCACGCGCTGGGCGTCCAGGGCGAAGTCGATCATCAGGATACCGTTCTTCTTCACGATACCGATCAGCAGCACCAGGCCGATCAGGGCCATGATCGAAAAGTCCTGGCCCATCAATGACAACATGATCAGCGCCCCCAACCCCGCCGACGGCAAGGTGGAGATGATCGTCAGCGGGTGCACGAAGCTCTCGTACAGCACGCCCAGGATAATGTAGACCGCTACCAGTGCCGCGAGGATCAGCCAGGGCTGGCTGGCCAACGAACTCTGGAATGCCTGGGCCGCGCCCTGGAAGTTGCCGATGATGGTGGTCGGCATGCCGATTTCATTCTTGGCCTGGTTGAGCATGATCACCGCATCCCCCAACGCGACGCCCGGCGCCAGGTTGAACGACAGGTTGGCCGCCGGGAACATGCCGTCATGGCTGATGGACAACGGCCCGACCGTAGGCGGGTCGACCTTGGCCAGGGCCGACAGCGGCACCATCTCGTTGGTCAGCGGCGAGCGCAGGTAGAAGTAGTTCAGGCTTTCGGCCTTGCCGCGTTGCTGGGTGTCCAGTTCCAGCACCACCTGGTACTGGTTGATCTCGGTCTGGAATTCGTTGATCTGGCGCTGGCCGAAGGCGTCGTACAGCGCCTGGTCCACATCGGTGGCGGTGAGGCCAAACCGCGCGGCGGCCTGACGGTCGATGCTGATGTGGGTGATGCTGCCACCCAGCTGCAAGTCGTTGGACAGGTCGCGGAACGCCGGGTTGGCCCGCAGTTTTTCGGTGAGGCGCTGGGTCCAGGTATTCAGCGTGGGGCCGTCATTGCTCTTGAGCACGTACTGGTACTGGGCGCGGCTGGGGCCGGAGCTTAAGTTGATGTCCTGGCCGGCACGCAGGTACAGGACGATGCCCGGCACTTTCGCCAGTTTCGGCCGGATGCGGTCGATAAACTGGCTGGCCGACACGTCGCGATCCCCGCGATCTTTCAAGGCGATCCAGAACCGGCCGTTGGCGATGGTCTGGTTGCTGCCGGTCACGCCCACCGAATGGGAAAACGCTTCCACCGCCGGGTCGTCCTTGACGATCTCGGCGAGGGCCTTGTGCTTGGCGACCATGTCCGGGAACGACACGTCGGCCGCCGCTTCACTGGTGCCAAGGACGAAGCCGGTGTCTTGTACGGGGAAAAAGCCCTTGGGGATAAACACGTAGCCGACCACGGCCAGGGCCAGGGTCACCATGAAGATCGCAGCCATGGTGCGTTGGTGGGCCAGGGCGCGGCGCAGATTGCGCGCATAACCGGCCAGCAGGCGTTCACTGAAGCCGGGCTTGTCGTGGGCGTGATGGGTCGGGGCGCGCATGAACAACGCGGCCAGGGTCGGCGCCAGGG
Organism: Pseudomonas yamanorum; assembly: GCF_013386765.1. Lineage (GTDB taxonomy): Bacteria > Pseudomonadota > Gammaproteobacteria > Pseudomonadales > Pseudomonadaceae > Aquipseudomonas > Aquipseudomonas yamanorum_A. The sequence goes on along the minus strand of NZ_JACARE010000017.1, from coordinate 360,666 downwards.
TCAGCGAGACCACCACCGAAATCAGGATGGTCGAGGTGGCCGTCAGCGCAAACTCCTTGAACAACCGCCCCACCACACCGCCCATGAACAGCAGCGGGATAAATGCCGCCACCAGCGAGAAGCTGATGGACACCACGGTAAAGCCGATTTCTCCTGCGCCCTTGATCGCGGCCTCGCGTTTGTCGAGGCCCGCCTCCAGGTGGCGGTGAATGTTCTCCACCACCACGATGGCATCGTCCACCACAAACCCCACGGCGATCACGATCGCCACCAGGGTCAGGTTGTTCAAGCTGAAACCCATCAGGTACATCAAGGCAAAACTGGCTACCAACGACACGCCGAGCACGCTGGACACAATCAACGTGGCGGACAACTGGCGCAGGAACAACGCCATCACCGCCACCACCAGCAGGATCGCGATCAGCAGGGTCACTTCCACTTCATGCAGGGACGCGCGGATGGTCTTGGTGCGGTCGGTCAACACGCTGACCTGCACCGAGGCCGGCAGCATGGCTTGCAGGCGTGGCAGCTCGGATTGAATGCGGTCCACGGTCTCGACGATGTTCGCACCGGGCTGGCGGGAGATCACCAGGTTGACCCCGGGCGTGTCGCCGGACCAGGCCTGCACGTAGGCGTTTTCCGAACCGTTGATAACTTTGGCGATGTCGCGCAGTTGCACCGGTGCCCCGTTCTTGTAGGACACGATCAACTGGGCGTAGTCATCAGGATGAAACAGCTGGTCGTTGGTCGACAGGGTCGACACGCTGTTCTCGCCGTAGATCGCACCCTTGGCCAGGTTGAGGCTCGATTGCTGGATCGCCAGGCGCACGTCCGCCAGGGTCAGGCCGATGGCCGCGAGCTTGTCGGGCGATGCCTGCACCCGGATGGCCGGGCGTTGCTGGCCGGTGATGTTGATCTGGCCGACGCCGTCGATCTGGCTGATCTGACGGGCCAGCAGGGTTTCCACGTAGTCGCTCAGCTCGGTGCTGGGCATGCTGTCGGAGCTGACGCTGAGGATCAGTACCGGGCTGTCCGCCGGGTTGACCTTCTTCCAGGTCGGCAGGCTGGGCATGTCACTGGGCAGCTTGCCGGACGCGGTGTTGATCGCCGCCTGCACCTCTTGCGCGGCGGTGTCGATGCTCTTGTTGAGGGTGAACTGCAGGGTCAGGAGGCTGGAGCCCAAGGCACTGCTGGAGGTCATCTGGGTCATGCCGGGGATGGCGCTGAATTGCACCTCCAGCGGGGTGGCCACGGATGAAGCCATGGTGTCCGGGCTGGCGCCGGGCAACGTGGCGCTGACCTGGATCGTCGGAAATTCCGCTTCCGGCAGTGGGGCGATGGCCAGACGCGGGAAGGCAATCATCCCGAGCAACACCAGGGCGAAGGTCAACAGCAAGGTGGCGACCGGGTGGTCGACGCACCAGGCCGACGGCGAACGACTGCCACTCATGGCTGCACCTTGGCATCAACGGTCTGGATCACCTGCGGCGGTTCCTTGAGCACATCCACCTGAGCGCCGGCCTTGAGCCGCGACTGGCCGTCGCTAACCAGTACATCACCGGCCTGCACGCCTTCGAGGATGTTCACGTCGCTGTCCTGATACACCACCTGCACCGGCACGATGTCGACCTTGTCACCGTTGACCCGGTACACAAAGTGCGAGTCCAGGCCGCGCTGCACCACGGTGACCGGCACCACCAGCGCGTTCTTGTGCAGGGCGGTCTGGATGCGGATCGTCACCAGTTGCCCCGGCCAGAGTTTTTGCGCGCCGTTGCTGAACTCGGCCTTGGCGCGGATGGTGCCGGTGGTGCTGCGGATCTGGTTGTCGATCAGGCTGAGGCGGCCTTCACCGAGCAGGTCGCCGGTCTGGCCGTCGGTGTCGGCGCCCATGTAGGCGTTGACGTCGGCGGGCAGTTGCGCGGCGATCAGGCCTTGCAGGGTCGGCAGCATTTGTTGCGGCAGGGAGAATTCCACGGCAATCGGGTCGATCTGGGTCACGGAGAACAAGCCCTGGGTGTCGCTCATGCGCAGGAAGTTGCCTTCATCCACGGTGCGAATCCCGACACGGCCGGTCACCGGCGAACGAATCTGGGTGTACGAAAGCTGCACCTGGGCCGAGTCGATGGCGGCCTGGTTGCCTTGGGCCGTGGCCTTGAGCTGGTTGACCAGGGCTTGCTGCTGGTCATAAGTCTGCTTGGACACGCCGTCGTCGATGCTCAGTTCCTTGTAGCGCTTGAGGTTGACCAGCGCGACCTGCAGTTGCGCCTGGCTTTCCCCCAGTTGCGCCTTGGCCTGGTCCAGGCTGGCGCGGATCGAGCGGTCGTCAATGGTCGCGAGCAGGTCGCCGGCCTTCACCAGTTGACCTTCCTTGACCAGCAATTTGGTGAGAATGCCGTCGATCTGCGGGCGAATCACCACACTGTGCAACGACAGCACCGAGCCGATGCCGCTGACAAAACGCGGGATGTCCTGCTCCTTGACGCTGATCACCCGCACCGGGATCGCCGTGGGCGCGGTCAGTTTGGTCTTGGCCGGGCGGGTCACCACCCAGGCGACAACGGCCAGTACCACGAGGACGCCCACGATCAAGGCAGGTTTTCGTTGAATGTGCATGGGGTGAGGCGCCAGGGCAAAGGATCGGAAGAATGAAGGTTCTTTATAGCCCGCCAACCGGGTCAGCAAAGTGACTGCTAACTGACAGCGCCGTCAGTAAAGTCCGACCATTCGTACGAGCAGTGGTTAAAGATCCGAGGCGCGCAGGTATACTGCGCAGCGGTGTGGCCTGCAAGTCGGGCCCGCGTCATTTTCAGTACTCCCCGGAGCCACCATGAATTCCCCGACACAACCCGCTGTTGAAGCGGTCGACATCGACCCACAGGCCAACCCTGACAGCGTCGAAGGCGAAACCAAGGCCGAGATCCCGGCATTCAAGTTTCCGTTCAAGCCGGGCGAACTGGCCGGAGCGAAAAACGCCGGCCAGCCGTGGTACAAAAACGGCGCCAAGAACGGCCACACCAAGAGCCCGGGCATGGCGCCTCCCGGCACCCGTCGTTCGATGGGCAAGCGCTGAGCGGTAATAATTCCCTCGCAATGGCGAGCCGTGCCTACAACATTTACTGAAGTTTCGCCTTGTAGGCCTGCGTCCAATTCTTGAAAGCTTGCACGACCCTACCTTGCCCCGGTTCTTTCTCACGGGGCTGGGCGTGGTGACGCTGGTTTTCCGGAAAAGGACGTTCCCGTGGTTCCTATACGTACCTGTATTGCGCTGTGCTTGTCGCTGATAGGCGGTGTGTTCTCCATCGACGCGGCCGGCGATCAACCACGGCGTGAAATTCGCTTCGCCGTCGCTGCGCAATTCCCCCCCTTCCAAAGCCGCAATCAGCACGGCCAGCTTGTCGGACTCAACATCGAATTGGGCAACGCCCTGTGCATACAGCTCAATGTGCGGTGTATCTGGGTCGACCAAGTGCTGGTGGAAGACTTTCCCGCCCTTGAAGCCCGGCAATTCGACGCGATCATGGGCATGGCCCCTACGTCCAGACGGCGCCAGCAGGTGAACTTCACCGCTGACCTGTATCCGATCAACACGCGCCTGGTGGCCCACAGAACATCCGGTTTGAAGCCCACTGCACGGTCGCTGAAGGGCAAGCGCGTGGGAGTATTGGTGGGCAGCAACCGCGAAGCCTTTGCCCTGTCGAAGTGGGCGCCGAAGGGCGTAATCATCAAGGGGTTCTGGCGCAATGACGAACTGGTCCACAGCCTGCTGGCACGTGACATCGATGCCACATTGCAAGGCATGGTGGAAATCCGCGAGGCGCTGCTCGACACCGCCGAGGGCCAGGACTTCGACTTCCTCGGCCCCGCCGTCTCCGCCGAACTGCTGGGCAGCGGCGTGGCGATTGCGCTGCGCAAGCCCGACATCAGCTTGCGCAATGAACTCAACGATGCCCTTGAACAGCTGATGCAGAATGGCGAATACCAGCGCATCGTCCGCCCCTACCGTCTTGACGCACTGCCCGCCAGGCCGTAATGGCCAATTAATTGCTCAGAACGTGAGCTGGATCAGTATTTGCCCAACCGGTGCGCTTAGAGTCGACGCCCTGCCGACTCCACCAACAATCACGAGCGCGCGTTTCCATGAAGATCAATCTGCCGGTCACCGGTCGAAATGTGGACTTTGCCCCCGACGCCAACATCCTCTCGACCACCGACCTGACCAGCGCAATTACCTACGCCAACCAGGACTTCATCGACATCAGCGGCTACACCCGTGAGGAGTTGCTGGGCGCGCCCCATAACCTGCTGCGCCACCCGGACATGCCACCGGCTGCGTTTACCCACATGTGGCAGGTGTTGAGGAGCGGCCGCTCGTGGATGGGCATGGTGAAGAATCGCTGCAGGAACGGTGATCATTACTGGGTGAGTGCCTATGCCACGCCGGTCACCCGGGACGGCGTGACGGTGGAGTATCAGTCGGTACGCACCAAGCCCGATGCGCGGCGGGTGCAACGGGCTGAACGCGCCTATACCCGCCTGCGCGACGGCACCCGCCGGGTGCTGCCCGTGGTGGGTGTGACGTTCAAATTGTCGGCCTGGGTGCTGGGAGCCTGCGCCGCCACCTGGGCATTGGGCTTTGGCCTGGCAACTTATCCGGTGATCTGGCAACTGCTGGCGGTCACGGCGGGATGCGCCGCAGGAGTGGCGGGTGTACACGGTTTATTGCGGCCCTTGGCACAGTTGAGCCAACGATCCCGGTTGATTGCCGACAACCCGCTGAGCCAGGCGATCTACACCGGACGCGAGGATGAGTTCGGGCGCATCGAGTTTGCCATGCAGATGCTGGAAGCCCAGGTGGGCGCAGTGGTGGGCCGTATTGGCGACGCCTCGCAACGCTTGTCCGGGCATGCCGCCGCCTTGGTGCAGCAACTGGACAGCAGCCACACCAGCAGCCTCGGCCAACAGACCCAGACGGATCAGGTCGCGGCCGCGATCAATCAAATGGCCGCCAGCGTGGCGCAAGTCGCCGAACACGCGTTGCAGGCCTCGAAAGCCGCCGACCAGGCCGGCAACGAGACCCGGGAAGGCCACCAACGGGTGGATGAAAGCCGCGACGCGGTGCTGCGCTTGTCCCAGGAACTGGCGCGGGCCACCGAAGTGATCCATCAACTGGAGAGCCACAGTGGCGACATCTCCGGGGTGCTGGAGGTGATCCGCGCGATTGCCGAACAGACCAACCTGCTGGCGCTCAATGCCGCCATCGAAGCCGCACGGGCCGGGGAACAGGGACGCGGGTTTGCCGTGGTGGCCGACGAAGTGCGCGGGCTGGCCCAGCGTACCCAGCAATCGACCAATGAGATCCAGCGCATGATCAGCACCCTGCAAGGCGGCGCCCGGGATGCGGTGCAAGCGATGGCGCAAAGCAGCCAGCATGTAGAGGCCAGTGTCGACCAGGCCCAGCGCGCCGCTGCCGCGCTGGACGGGATCAGCCAGCGGGTGACCCGGATTACCGCCATGAGCCAGCAGATTGCGGCGGCGGTGGAAGAGCAGAGCGCGGTGAGCGAAGACATCAACCGCAACATCATTGGCATTCGCAATGCCGGGGAAGTGACGGTGAGTGCAGGTCAGCAGAGCCAGCTCAGTTCAGGGGATGTAGCGGGGCTGGCGGATGACTTGCGGCGGTTGGCGGAGGAGTTCTGGGGCAAGCGGCGCTAGGCGCGGCATGAGCTGTTTTTGTGGTGAGGGAGCTTGCTGTGGTGAAGGAGCTTGCTGTGGCCAAGGAGCTTGCTGTGGCCAGGGGGCTTGCTGTGGCGAGGGAGCTTGCTCCCGCTGGAGTGCGTAGCGCTCCCAAGATTTTGGGGCCGCTGCGCAGCCCAGCGGGAGCAAGCTCCCTCGCCACAGCAAGCTCCCTGGCCACAGCAAGCTCCTTCACCACAACGCACATCGTTCCAACTCAAGCCGCGCGCAACGAGATAAACGCATAGTTGGCCGGCACCTCGGTAGCAATCCGGGCACCGGCATCCAGCAGCTGCTCGGCGATATCCATCCCGGACACATGGAACACCCACTCATTGGCCTGCACGGTCTCTTGCATGGCCAACTCGATCGCCTGGGCAAACAGCCCCATGTCCGGCAGGTACGCGGTAAAACCGTCGCCCTTGAGCGCCGTGGTATGAATGCCCAGTAACCCACACACCGCTTCCTTGGCCTGAATATCGTCGCGGTCGGCCTGGCGTGAACGGCTGATCAACTCGGCCAGTTCCTTGTCCATCAACTCGCCGCCGACGATCAGTGCCGGCCCCTGCTCCCAGGATTCCGGCGGGCAGTCCTTGGCGCCCGGGTTCAACGGGATATGCGGGTTGATCTCCATCGGGTAGATACGGCACACCAGCGGCCGCCTCTCATAGATGCGGCAGCGGTTGTCTTCGTCAAGATTCCGGCAGCGCCCGGCGTTATAGGCAGCAAAGGTGATTGCCACATACGCCTCGGTATTGCCGCTGGGCACGATGGCGGAACGGCGCTGTGCGTGCTCGCGCTGCAACTCGGGCAGCCCCAGGCCACTGCCCAGGAAACCTTCCACCAGCACGATGACATTACCGCCGTCAGCCGCCCAGCTGCGGGCTTCTTCAAGGGTCAGGGGGACGTGGTGGTCGGTGCAGCACTTGCCGCAACCAACGCAGGAAAAGTGGGTATTCATGGAGGATCTGTCACCAGGCAAGGTCAGAAGGCACTCATGAACGGTGGCGGGTTTTTGCCTCTGCTCACCGTTCGCCTTCGTACGAAGCAAGTTATGCGCCAGCGCCCTCAGTCCTCGGGGACAAGATCGCGCAGCACAAACACCATGCCCGCACGTTCATACAGGTGCCGGGCCCGCAGGTTGGACTCCAGCACCTTGAGGTCGACGAACGCCTCGCCGCGCTGTTTGAACACCTGGAAGGTGTGCAGCAGCAAGGCCCGGCCCAGCCCCATGCCTTGGGCGCACGGGTGAATGGCCAGGTTCTTGATGTAGGCGCTGGTCCAGCATTGCGACACCCCGAGGATGCCGCTGGCATTGCTGGCCACCAGGCACAACTTGGGGTCGAACTCGGCGTCGGTGACAAACTGCTGGCGCCAGTGCTCAAGGGAGCCGACACGTCCGCCGCCCTGTTCCTGGGCCAGGCTCAATACCGCGTGGATCGCCGGGGCCAGGGCCTCGTGGTAATGATCCAGCTGAATATCCGCCGGCCATTGCGGGGCGGGCAAACTGCCGGTGAGGTCCCGGCGTAGCAACTGGAAGTATTCACCCACCGGTCAGATGCCCTGTTGCGCCACAGTCTGGGCGGCGATCACCAGGCACTTGGTCAACTCCGGGGAGGAAAATTTGGTCAACACCGCATTGGCCCCGGCCAGGCGGGCTTTTTCGCTGTTCATCGCACTGTCCAGGGAGGTGTGCAGCAGCACGTAGAGGTCCTGGAAGTCCGGGGTTTCCCGCAGGGTACGGGTAAAGGCGTAACCGTCCATTTCGGACATCTCGATGTCTGAGACCACCACGTTGATCTGCTCGACAGTGCCTTGCAGCTCCAGCAACCGGTCGATCGCTTCCTTGGCGCTGCGGGCGGTGTGGCAGGTGAGGCCGAGGTTGCGCAGGGTGTGCACCGATTGCTGCAGGGCGACCTGGCTGTCGTCCACCACCAGGATTCGGGCGTTGCCCAGCACTTCGGCTTCTTCCATGGTCAGGTCGGTGGGCGCCGCTTCGATTTGCGCCGGGGCGATGCCGTGGATGACTTTTTCGATGTCCAGTACCTGCACCAGGGCGCCTTCCACCTGGGTCACGCCGGTGATAAACGAACGGGTGCCGCCAGAGCCAAACGGTGGCGGACGAATGTCGGTGGTCAGGCAGTGCACGATCTTGCTCACCGCTTGCACATGCAGGCCCTGCTTGGAGCGGCTTACATCGGTGACAATCAGGCAGCCGCCGTCCGGGTCTTGCAGGGGCATTTCCCCCAGCGCGCGGCTCAGGTCGATCACCGACAAGGCAGTGCCGCGCAAGGTGGCGATGCCTTTGACGTGGGGGTGCGACTCCGGCAGCTTGGTCAGCGGCGGGCAGGGAATGATTTCACTGACTTTCAGCAGGTTGATCGCCATCAGCTTGCCGCTGCGCAAGGTAAAGAGCAGAAGCGAGAGTGAGTCTGCGCGGGCTTTGGTGGTGGACATAAAAACCTTCTGTGGATCAGGGATAACGATCTATAGACCGTTATCGACTTGCACGCTGAAAACTGTAGGAGCGAGCTTGCTCGCGAAAAACCTGAGGGCACTGCGTTGATCCAGGCCGCCCGCGTTATCGTTGACGCTCTTCGCGAGCAAGCTCGCTCCTACAAAAAGCAGTGATCAGCCCTTCCACACCTGCGGGTTCACCAGATCCTGCGGACGCTGGCCCAACAAGGCACTGCGCAGGTTTTCCAGGGCGCGATTGGCCATGGCTTCGCGGGTTTCATTCGTGGCCGAGCCGATGTGCGGCAGGGTCACGGCGTTGCTCAACTGGAAAAGGGGCGACTCGGACAACGGCTCCTGCTCGTACACATCCAGGCCGGCGCCACGGATGGTCTGGTTCTGCAAGGCTTCGATCAGCGCCGGCTCATCCACCACCGGGCCACGGGAAATGTTCACCAGGATCGCACTGGATTTCATCAGGCCCAGTTCACGATGACTGATCAGGTGCCGGGTTTTCTCGCTCAACGGCACCACCAGGCAGACGAAGTCGGCTTCGGCCAGCAACTGGTCGAGGCTGCGGAACTGCGCGCCCAGCTCCTGTTCCAGCTCGGTCTTGCGGCTGTTGCCGCTGTAGAGAATCGGCATATTGAAACCCAGGCGACCACGGCGGGCGACGGCCGCGCCGATGTTGCCCATGCCGACAATGCCCAGGGTCTTGCCGTGTACGTCGCAGCCAAACAACGGCGCGCCGACACTGGCTTTCCACTGGCCGGCCTTGGTCCAGGCGTCCAGCTCGGCAACGCGGCGGGCGCTGCTCATCAGCAGGGCGAAGGCCAGGTCGGCGGTGCTTTCGGTGAGCACGTCGGGGGTGTTGGTGAGCATGATCCCGCGTTCATTGAAGTACGCCAGGTCGTAGTTGTCGTAGCCCACCGACACACTGGAGACCACTTCCAGCTTGCTCGCGCCTTCCAGTTGCGCACGGCCCAGTTTGCGGCCAACGCCGATCAGGCCGTGGGCATGGGGCAAAGCTTCGTTGAACTGGGCGTTGATGTCCCCAAGCTTCGGGTTGGGGGCGATCACATCGAAATCCTGTTGCAGGCGTTCGATCATTTCCGGGGTGACGCGGCTGAAGGCGAGGACAGTCTTTTTCATGGAAGGCGGGCTCATCGACTACGTGGGAATGGCAAGCACGCTAACATTCTTGCGTGGGCTTGTCAGGACGCGCCACACCCGCGAGCCCAGACTGTTGCGATTTGGGCAACAGTCATTATCTTGTTACACTCTGTATCGCACCGCTCACCTGCGCTAATTTGTCGCATCGATGAGCGCAGCGGTTAAGACCGACCCGCTCTCCCCCGATTTCCCTCGACTTATTTCCAGGGCTCTACACTGGGAATCCGTCTTAAAGCCGCTGAGTTCAGCGGCTTTTTTTTGCGCTGAAAAAAGGCCAGGAACCCCAACAACACTGGCCGGTTTCGATTGACCCAAAGGAGCTCCACCGGTGAAAACCTCGCTGACGTTCACCCCGTTATTCCTCGCGATTGCTGCAACGATCGTTCCCCTTGCCCACGCGGCAGACACCCCGGCCACCGACGGTTTCGTCGAAGGTGCAAGCTTCAAGATCAACACCCGCAACTACTACATGAACCGCGACCGTCGCGACATTCACACCGATGACAGCAAGGAATGGGGCCAGGGCATCATCGGGATCTTCGAATCCGGCTACACCCCGGGTACCGTCGGATTCGGCCTGGACGCCAACGCCATGCTCGGCCTCAAGCTCGACGGCGGCGGCGGCACCGACGGTTCCAGCATCCTGCCGGTGGGCTCCGGCAACGGCAAAGCCCCCGCCTCGTTCTCCACCGCCGGCGCCACCTTGAAAATGCGCGCCTTCGACACCGAGCTGAAAGCCGGCGACCTGTTCCTCAATAACCCGGTGATCGCCGGCGGCATGACCCGCATGCTGCCCCAGACCTTCCGCGGCGTGAGCCTGACCAACCACAGCCTGGATGGCTGGATGTTCGAAGGCGGCCAGGCCAGCTTCACCAAGCTCTACAACCAGAGCGGCCACCGGCGCATCGGCACCAGCTACGGCGCATTGCCCAATGGCGAAGACAGCCGGCACCTGGACTGGGCCGGCGTGTCCTTCAGCGGCGTGCCGGGGCTGACCAGCAACCTGTACGCGTCCGAACTCAAGGACATCTGGAACCAGTACTACTACGACCTGGACTACACCTGGCAGTTGAACGAACTGGTCAGCCTCAACCCGGGCCTGCACTACTATCACACCCAGGAAACCGGCAAGGCCCTGCTGGGCAACATCGACAACAACACCTACAGCCTGCATTTCACCGTGGGCGTGGGCCATCACAGCGTCACCGCCGCTTACCAGCGGGTCAACGGCAACACCCCGTTCGACTACATCAGCCAGGGCGATAGCATCTACCTGGATAACTCCCAGCAATACTCCGACTTCAACGGCCCCAACGAACGCTCGTGGAAGCTCAAGTACGCCTACGACTTTGTCGGGCTGGGCCTGCCGGGCCTGACCTCGGCCGTGTCGTACATCAGCGGCAAGACCGACCTGACCACGGTCGACCCGGACAGCCGCGGCTATTCCTCCTGGTACAGCGCCGACGGCAAGAACGCCAAGCACTGGGAGCGCGACATCGACCTCAAGTACGTGGTGCAAGGTGGCAAGGCCAAGGATTTGGCCGTGCGCCTGCAATGGGCGACCAATCGCGGCGGTAATGGCTACGCGGCCGTGGATCGGGACGTGGATGAATACCGGGTGATCGTCGACTACCCGATTGACGTTTTTTAACCTTCGGGCTTTCTTTTAGCGGCGGCGACTTTTTTTTCACAACATGGAACTAAACTGCCAGCATCTTGAGTGCCGAAGCCAGTCCCATGAGTCAACGCCGCACCTTCACCCAGCCTGCACGCCCGGAGCTTTTGCTGATTCTGGGCAGTGGGCTCACCGTCATCCTGATCGTAATCATCGTTGCCATACTGCTGATTCGCGAACACGCCAGCGCACTGCTGACGGCCCAGCGCTCCACCACCAACATCACCCAGTTGATCAACGCCGATGTGTTGCGCAACGTCGAACTCTACGACCTGGCCCTGAACGGCCTGATCACCGCAACCACCCGCCATGATCTGCCCCAAGTGTCGGCCGAAATCCTGCATATGGTGCAGTTCGACCAGTCCACGGCCGCCCCTTTCAAAGGCGAAGTCCTGCTGCTGGACAAGAACGGCGCCGTCACCGCCGACTCCTCCACCCTGGCGCCCACGCCGCGCAATTTCGCCAATCGCGACTATTTCCAGGTGCACCAGCAGAACCCCGACGCGGGATTGTTCATCAGCCGCCCCTTCAAGATTCGATGCGACTGCGATCAGGTCTGGCGTATTGCGTTCAGCCGCCGGATACCCGGGCCCAACGGCGAGTTTGCCGGAGTGGCGGTGGCGACCATGCGCCTGGCGTACTTCGACCAGTTGTTCAACCGCCTCACCATCGGCAGCGGCAGCACCATCAACCTGCTGAACAACGACGGCATTCTGTTGGCCCAGCAGCCCCTGCTCGAAAAAGACATGATCAACAAGGACCTGAGCACGCGACCGAACTTCAAAAGAATGCTGCGTGAAGGCAGTGGCAGTTTCAGCGGCGTCTCCTCCACCACCGGCACGCAACGCCTTTACACGTTCACCAATGTCGGCGCGCTGCCGCTGATTGTGGTGGTGGCGCTGTCCAGCGATGACGTGTTCGCCGCCTGGAAGCGCGCCGCCCTGCTGATCAGCGGCGCCACCGGCGTGCTGTGTGCAGGCCTGCTGTGGCTGACCTGGATGCTGCGCCTGGAACTGCGCCGTCGTTATCGCGCCGAAAAGGTCTTGTCGGAACTGGCAGCCACCGACGCCCTCACCGGCCTGGCCAACCGTCGCACCCTCGACCAGCGCCTGCGCCTGGAATGGGAGCGTGCGCAACGCTCCGGCGAGCCGCTGGCCTTGCTGATGATCGACGTCGACCACTTCAAGGCCTTCAACGACCGCCATGGCCACCAGGGCGGTGACGAAGCCTTGCGCCACGTGGCCCAGGTCATCGGCAGCAACATTCGCCGCCCTGCCGACCTGGCCGCGCGTTACGGCGGCGAAGAGTTCGCGGTGGTCCTGCCGGACACCGACGGCGACGGCGCCAATACCATCGCCGAACACATCCGCAGCGCGGTGGAGCACTTGCCGCCTGCGGACGGAGACGCACTGTCGGTCACCGTCAGCATCGGCCTCAGTACCTGGGACAAACGCAGCCGTGGCTCGCTGGAAGCGCTGTTGCTGAGTGCCGACCGGGCGCTGTATGAAGCCAAGCACTCCGGGCGCAACCGCATCGTTCACAGTCAGGCCACATGAGCCGTTATCAGCAACTACGCTAAGGGCATCCTCGAAGCAGAAGTACGCCCGATGAGCCCAAGCACCACCCGCCCGCCCCGCCCTACCCACCGCCCGGAGCGTCTGCTGATTATCGGCAGTTGCGTCACGGTGCTGCTGATCCTGCTGGTGGTCGCGGGGTTGCTGATTCGCGAACACACCAACACGTTGCAGACTGCCCAGCGTACGGCCAATAACATCACGCAACTGATCGATGCCGACGTGCTGCGTAACGTCGAGCTGTACGACTTATCGATCAAAGGCCTGATCGCAGCCACCGAACGCACGGATCTGGCCGGTGTATCGGCCAGCATTCGTCACCTGGTGCTGTTCGACCGCTCGGAAGCCGCGCCGTACAAGGGCGATATCCTGCTGCTGGACAAGAACGGCGAGGTGATTGCCGACTCTTCGCTGCTGACGCCCATCGCCGCCAATTTTGCCGACCGTGACTACTTTCAGGCCCACAGGAAGAACCCCGACCTGGGCCTGTTCATCAGCCGGCCCTTCGTCGCGCGCTGCGTGTGTGACGACCAATGGCGCATCGCGTTCAGCCGCCGGGTTTCCGGGCCCGACGGGCGATTCCTGGGAGTTGCCGTGGCCTCCATGCGCCTGTCGTATTTCCAGCAACTGTTTCGAAGCCTGAATATCGGCAACGACAGCACCATCAACCTGATCAACCAGCAAGGCATCCTGCTGGCTCAACAGCCGTTGCTGGAACGGGACATGATCGACAAGGACCTCAGCCAGCGCCCGAACGTGGCGCGCATACTCCACGAGCGTGACGGCAGCTTTCGTGGCGACTCCAGCGTGGATAAGGAGAACCGCCTCTACACGTTCTCGACCGTGGGGGATTTGCCACTGATTGTCGTGGTTGCCCTGTCCACCAACGACATATTCGCCCCCTGGAAGCGTGCGGCACTGGTGATCAGCGGTGCCACCGGGATTTTGTGCATCGGCCTGCTGTGGCTGACCTGGATGCTCTGCATGGAGCTGCGCCGGCGCCACCGTGCCGAGCAGGTGCTGTCAGAACTGGCAGCCACCGATGCCCTGACAGGCCTGGCCAACCGTCGCACCCTGGACCATCGCCTGCGCCTGGAATGGGACCGCGCCCAGCGTTCAGGCGAACCATTGACCGTGCTGATGATTGATGTGGACCACTTCAAGGCCTTCAATGACCGGCATGGCCATCAAGGTGGTGACGAGGCATTGCGCACGGTGGCGCAGGTGGTCGAGGGCAATATCCGCCGCCCGGCCGACCTTGCGGCCCGTTATGGCGGTGAAGAGTTTGCAGTGGTGCTGCCGCACACCGACAGCCAGGGTGCGTTGTTGATTGCCGAACATATCCGCAGCAGCGTCGAGCACCTGCCACGGGTGGGAGGGGATACGGTGCCGATTACCGTCAGCATTGGCCTCAGTACCTGGACCAGGCGCAGCCGTACCACCCTGGAAGAATTGCTGCTCAGCGCCGATCAGGCGTTGTACGAAGCCAAGCACACCGGGCGCAACCGCATCATTGATGCAAAAACCCTGGCATAAAAAAAGGCCACCCGAAGGCAGCCTTTAAAAACAAAAGGAAAGAGAGTTGTTACTTACACCGCCGCGACGGGACGCATGTAAGAGATCGGTGCGGTGCTGGCATCTTCGAAGGTCACGACTTCCCAGGCATCTGTCTGTGCAATCAGCTTGCGCAGCAGTTGGTTGTTCAGTGCGTGGCCCGACTTGAAGCCTTTGAACTCGCCTATCAGGCTATTGCCCAGCAGGTAGAGGTCACCGATTGCATCGAGGATCTTGTGCTTCACGAATTCGTCTTCATAGCGAAGGCCGTCTTCGTTCAGTACACCATCCGCGTCGACCACAATGGCGTTTTCAACGCTGCCGCCGAGTGCGAGGTTGTGCTTGCGCAGGTACTCGATGTCACTCATGAAACCAAAGGTACGGGCGCGGCTGACTTCTTTTACGAACGAAGTGCTGGAAAAATCCACGCTTGCACTTTGTGTGCGGTCACGGAATACCGGGTGATCGAAATCGATCTCAAAGCTCACTTTAAAGCCTTCGAACGGGACGAAGGTGGCGCGCTTGTCGCCGTCTTCTACTGTCACTTCCCGCAGAATGCGAATGAACTTCTTGGCTGCGTCCTGTTCTTCCAGGCCGGCAGATTGAATCAAGAATACGAAGGGTCCGGCGCTGCCATCCATGATTGGGACTTCGGACGCGGAGAGCTCGACGTAGGCGTTATCGATGCCCAGACCGGCCATGGCCGAGAGCAAGTGCTCCACCGTGTCCACTTTGACGTCACCGTTGACCAACGTGGTCGACATCGTGGTTTCGCCAACATTTTCCGCGCGAGCAGGAATCTGCACCACAGGGTCCAGGTCGGCACGAACAAACACGATGCCGGTGTCGACAGGTGCGGGCTTGAGGGTCAGGTATACCTTCTCCCCGGAGTGCAGACCTACACCTGTGGCACGGATAATATTCTTCAGGGTGCGTTGTTTAATCATGGCTTGGACCGCTTCAGCGCAAATTGCGAACTGGTATCAACAAAGGCTGGCGATAATAGCAGACCAGACCTTTGCTGAACACCAATCACCTTCATAGCCCTGATACATTCCATTAATCGGCCTGACGACGCAGGAAAGCCGGGATGTCCAGGTAGTCCAGGTCATCTTGCGGATTCGGGCTACGGGACGCAGCAGCACCGGCCTGAGCCTGGTTGCGCATCACGGTCGGACGATCCAGGTCACGATAGTTCACAGACGGCAGTTCCTGGCGCGCAGGCGCTGGAGCGGCAGCTTGCTGGCTGGCGTGGCTGGTATGGACGGTATTGTCGATGACCTTCACAGGCTTCTCGATTTTTGCACCCAGGCCGGTCGCAACAACGGTCACGTGCAGTTCGTCGCGCATGTCCGGATCGATAACAGTACCGACCTTGACCATGGCGTGCTCGGAAGCGAAGGCTTCGATGATGCTACCCACGTCGGAGTACTCACCCAGGGACAGGTCAGGACCGGCGGTGATGTTCACCAGGATGCCGCGTGCGCCTTGCAGGTTCACGTCTTCGAGCAACGGGTTGCGGATGGCCGCTTCAGTGGCTTCACGTGCACGGTTCGGACCGCTGGCGCAGCCAGTGCCCATCATCGCCATGCCCATTTCGCTCATCACGGTACGTACGTCGGCAAAGTCGACGTTGATCATGCCCGGACGCTTGATGATGTCGGAGATACCGCGAACGGCACCGGCCAGTACATCGTCAGCCTTGGCGAAAGCCGACAAGAGGCTTGCGTCCTTGCCGAGGATGGTCAGCAGCTTCTCGTTGGGAATGGTGATCAACGAGTCGACGCTTTCGGACAGCAGACGGATGCCTTCATCGGCGATCTGCATGCGTTTGCGACCTTCGAACGGGAACGGACGGGTCACGACGGCAACCGTCAGGATCCCCATTTCCTTGGCCACTTCGGCAATGATCGGCGCAGCACCGGTACCGGTACCACCGCCCATGCCTGTGGTGATGAACACCATGTTGGTGCCTTGCAGCACTTCAGCAATGCGCTCGCGGTCTTCCAGGGCGGCTTGACGGCCGACTTCCGGATTCGCGCCGGCACCCAGGCCCTTGGTCACGGCTGTGCCCAATTGCAGGATGGTGCGTGCACCGATGCTTTTGAGGGCCTGGGCGTCAGTGTTGGCGCAGATGAATTCAACGCCTTCAATGTTGCTTTTGACCATGTGGTTGACAGCGTTGCCGCCGCCACCGCCGACGCCGATCACTTTGATGACCGGGCTTGCGGGGATGTTGTCTACGAGTTCGAACATTTTCCCTCTCCTTTCATTTCTCTAGTTTTTTCGCCTACTGCTTGAAACGGTGTTGCGGTAAATCTTTAGAAATTGCCTTTCACCCAAGCCTGCAACCGCTCGAACAACGGCGCTTTCGCTTCGTCGTCGCTTCTGTAGCTGTCACGGTTGCTCGGGCCCGACAGGGAAATGCCGTCGGTCTGCTTTTGCAGCCCGTACAACAGCAAGCCCACACCGGTGGAATAAATCGGGTTGCGCACCACGTCGCCAAGGCCTTTCACACCATGGGGCACGCCCAGGCGGACCGGCATGTGGAAGATTTCCTCGGCCAGTTCGACCGCGCCTTCCATCTTCGAGGTGCCACCGGTCAGCACGATGCCGGCCGGGATCAAATCTTCGTAGCCGCTGCGGCGCAGTTCAGCCTGGATCAGGGTGAACAGTTCGTCGTAGCGCGGCTCGACCACCTCGGCCAATGCCTGGCGCGACAGTTCGCGCGGTGGACGGTCGCCCACGCTCGGCACCTTGATGGTTTCACCGGCACCGGCCAGCTTGGCCAGGGCGCAGGCGTAACGGATCTTGATTTCTTCGGCGTACTGGGTCGGTGTGCGCAACGCCATCGCGATGTCGTTGGTCACCTGGTCACCGGCAATCGGGATCACGGCGGTGTGACGGATCGCACCCTCGGTAAAGATCGCGATGTCGGTGGTGCCGCCGCCGATGTCCACCAGGCACACGCCCAGTTCTTTTTCGTCGTCGGTCAGTACCGAGTAGGCCGAAGCCAACTGCTCGAGAATGATGTCGTCGATTTCCAGGCCGCAGCGGCGCACGCATTTTTCAATGTTCTGTGCAGCATTGACGGCGCAGGTCACCACGTGAACCTTGGCTTCCAGACGTACGCCCGACATGCCCAAAGGCTCGCGAACGCCTTCCTGGTTATCGATCACGTAGTCCTGCGGCAAGGTGTGCAGCACGCGCTGGTCAGCCGGGATCGCCACGGCTTGCGCTGCGTCGAGTACCCGCTCCAGGTCAGCCGAGCTGACTTCACGGTCGCGAATCGCCACGATGCCGTGGGAATTCAGGCTGCGGATGTGGTTGCCGGCAACGCCGACGAATGCCGAGTGAATCCGGCAACCGGCCATCAGCTGCGCTTCTTCGATGGCGCGCTGGATCGATTGCACGGTGGATTCAATATTCACCACCACGCCCTTCTTCAGGCCCCGGGACGGATGCGTGCCGATTCCGACGATTTCCAGCGTGCCGTCGTCCGCGACCTCGCCTACCAGCGCCACCACCTTGGAGGTGCCGATATCCAGACCGACGATCATTTTGCCGCTTTGCACGTTTGCCATGGGTCCTGCCTCTTCTTAATTCTTCGCGACAGCAGGTTGCGCTGCCGTGGGCGCCGCAGGGGCCCGCCAGCCGACGGCAAGGCCGTTGGCGTAACGCAGGTCGATGCTCGCAATGTTCGTAATCTGTTCTTTCAAGGTCTTTTCATAGATGGCGATAAAACGGCGCATCTTCTCTACCAGGTTGCCGCGTCCCAGCAACAACTCGATACCCGGGCCGGAACTGCCTGCACCCGTGGTCAAAAACCAGCTGCCCCGCTCACGCAATTCCAGTCGCGCAATCGAGAAACCCAACGGCCGCAGCATCTGGCTCAACGCCTGGTACTGCTGCATCACTTGCTGCTGCGCCCGCTGCGGCCCGAACAGCTGCGGCAGGTGCTCGTAATTCGCCACTTCGCGCGGCGCAAACGCCTGGCCCTGGTTGTTCAATAACTGCCCATCTCCCCAACGGGCCACGGGCAGTTGTTCTTCCAGGCGGATCGTCACTTGATCCGGCCACACGCGACGTACTTCGGCGTGGGCAATCCATGGCATCTGTTCCAGTTCGGAACGCATGCCGGCCAGGTCGATGGTGAAGAAGCTCGACGCCACAAACGGGGCGATTCGCTGCTGCACGGCCTGCTGGCTGATGTAGCTCAAGTCGCCCTGCACGCTGATCTTGGTGATCGGCCGGTCGGCATACGGCAACAGACGCTGGGCGCCTTCGTACGTACCAAAACCCAACGCCACCAGAATCACCGGCCAGAACAGCGCCTTGAGAAAACCAAAGTTGGCTTTCGGCATGCGCGCCGACATCGGCTCTTTAGCCACCATTCGGCTGGCACCACGCGGCACCGGCTTGCGGCCGGGAGCGGGTTGCTGATGACGAAGCGATGCGCCGTTCATGGTTTAGCCTCGTGGCTCAATGCTTGCGGCCAGGATCGCCAGCACCAACTGCTGGAAGTCCAGACCGGCGGCACGAGCGGCCATGGGTACCAGGCTGTGGTCGGTCATGCCCGGTGCGGTGTTGACTTCAAGGAACCAGAAATTCCCTTGGTCATCCTGCATCACGTCTGCCCGTGCCCAACCGGCAATACCCAGCGCCTCACAGGCTTTCGCCGTGAGGTCCATCAATTCCTGTTCCTTGGCTGCGTCGAGGCCGCACGGGATCCGGTACTGGGTATCGGAAGCCACGTACTTGGCGTCGTAGTCGTAAAAGGTGTGGGGCGTGCCCAATGCGATAGGCGGCAATACCTGGCCACGCAGAGTAGCGATGGTGAACTCGGGACCTTGAATCCACTGTTCCACCAACACTTGCGAATCGTAGGTACTGGCCGCTTTCCATGCGTCAATCAATTCGGCGGCTGAGTTCACTTTAGCCATGCCGATACTGGAGCCTTCATGGGCTGGTTTGACGATCAAAGGCAGGCCCAGTTCCTTGGCTGCAGAAATACAATCGTCTTCGCTGCACAGCACGCTGTGACGCGGGGTCGGAATACCCAGGCTGTGCCACACCTGTTTGGTGCGCAACTTGTCCATGGCCAGCGCCGAAGCCAGGATGCCGCTGCCGGTGTACGGAATGCCCAGGCACTCCAGCAGGCCCTGCATGCTGCCGTCTTCACCGCCACGGCCGTGAAGGATGATGAACGCGCGATCGATTTTCTCGGCCTGCAGGCGCGACAGGAAGTCATCGCCTACATCGATGCCGAACGCATTCACACCGGCGCTCTGCAGCGCTTCCAGTACGGCATTGCCGGACTTCAGCGACACTTCACGCTCGGCGCTCTTGCCACCGAACAGCACCGCAACGCGGCCGAAGTCGGCAGGTTGAATCGTCGAGAACAGGGAGCCGTAGTCAGTGGTCATTTAGACTTCCCCTGCGTAGCGGCAAAGAGCGGGCTTGCCAGCAATTTAGGCGCGAGACCACCGATATCACCGGCACCCTGGCACAGCAGGATGTCGCCGGCACGCAGCAGCGGCTTGACGATCGGCGCCAGGTCCACACCACGCTCGATGTAGATCGGGTCCAGTTGGCCGCGCTGGCGGATGCTGTTGCACAGCTTGCGGCTGTCGGCGCCGGGGATCGGTTCTTCACCGGCCGGGTAGACTTCCATCAGCAGCAACACGTTGGCGTCCGCCAGTACATTGACGAAATCGTCGTACAGATCGCGGGTACGGCTGTAGCGGTGCGGCTGATACACCATCACCAGGCGACGCTCCGGCCAGCCACCGCGTACGGCCTTGATCACCGCCGCGACCTCGGTCGGATGGTGGCCGTAGTCGTCCACCAGCATCACGTTGCCGCCGTCCACCGGCAGTTCGCCGTAGACCTGGAAGCGACGCCCCACACCGGCAAAACCCGACAGGCCTTCAACGATGGCTTCATCGCTGACGCCTTCGTCGGAGGCGATGCAGATGGTCGCCAGGGAGTTGAGTACGTTGTGGTTGCCCGGCATGTTCACCGAGACATCCAGCGGCTCGCGGTCAGGGCGCAGCACGGTGAAGAAGGTCTGCATGCCCTGCTGGCGCACATTGATTGCGCGCACGTCGCAGTCTTCGCTGAAGCCGTAGGTCACGGTCGGACGTTTGACCAGCGGCAGGATCTCACGCACCACCGGATCGTCCAGGCACACCACGGCCAAACCGTAGAACGGCAGGTTGTGCAGGAATTCGACGAAGGTTTTCTTCAGTTTGTTGAAGTCACCGTCGTAGGTCGCCATGTGGTCGGCGTCGATGTTGGTCACCACGGCCACCAGTGGCTGCAGGTGCAGGAAGCTGGCGTCGCTCTCATCGGCTTCGGCGATCAGGTAACGGCTGGTACCCAGCTGTGCATTGGTGCCGGCTGCATTCAGGCGGCCACCGATGACGAACGTCGGGTCCAGGCCACCGGCGGCGAACACCGAGGCGATCAGGCTGGTGGTGGTGGTCTTGCCGTGGGTACCGGCGACGGCGATGCCGTGGCGGTAGCGCATCAGCTCGGCGAGCATTTCGGCACGCGGCACCACGGGAATGCGGCGCTCAAGGGCAGTGGCCACTTCCGGGTTGGAGGTGTTCACGGCACTGGAAACCACCAACACGTCGGCTTCGGCAGCGTTCTCGGCACGGTGGCCGATAAAGATTTTCGCGCCAAACGATTCCAGGCGCTCGGTGACCGGCGACATTTTCAGGTCGGAGCCAGACACCTGGTAACCCAGGTTCAACAACACTTCGGCGATCCCGCACATGCCCACGCCGCCGATGCCGACGAAGTGGATGCGACGGATGCGGCGCATTTCCGGTTGTGGCATGGCTTTCTGATTCTCAACCATGGGCCACCTCCAGGCAGATATCGACCACGGTGCGGGTTGCATCAGGTTTGGCAAGGCGGCTTGCGGTGCTCGCCATGCTGTTCAGTCGTTCCGGTTGCATCAAAACCTCGGTCAGGCGTGCGGCCAAATCGGCGGCGCCAGTCGTTCTTTGCGGCAGCAGGAAGGCAGCGCCCTCCCCGGCCAAATATTCGGCGTTGCGGGTCTGGTGATCGTCGATCGCATGGGGCAAAGGCACCAGCAAGGACGGCAGACCGGCGGCAGCCAGTTCACTGACGGTCAACGCGCCTGCGCGACAGACCACCAGGTCGGCCCAGCCATAGGCTTGGGCCATGTCTTTGATGAAGGGCTGCACATTCGCCTCCACGCCCGCATCGCGGTAGCGCGTGGCGGTCACTTCATCGTGGTTCTTGCCGGCCTGATGGAAGATCTCGGGGCGCAGCTCCACAGGGAGTTGCGACACCGCTTCAGGCAGCAATTTGTTCAAGGGTTCGGCCCCCAGGCTTCCGCCCAGGATCAACAGGTGCGCCTTGCGACCAGCCAATGGCTGGCGGGCGATGTCCATGAACAGTTCTGTACGCACCGGGTTGCCGGTGGTGCGCAGCTTGTCTGCGGCACCAAAGGTTTTCGGGAACGCCTCGCACACCCGGGCAGCCAGCGGCACCAGCAGGCGGTTGGCGGTGCCGGCCACGGCATTCTGCTCGTGGACGATCACCGGCACGCCAGCGAGCCTGGCCGCAACGCCACCAGGACCGGTGACGTAGCCACCAAAGCCCAGCACGCACACCGGCTTCACTTCGCGGATGACCTTGCGCGCTTGCCACACCGCCTTGAGCAACACGAACGGCGCCTTGAGCAGGGACAACTTGCCCTTGCCACGCAGGCCGGTGACGTTGATCAAATGCAGGGGCAAGCCGGCATTCGGTACCAGATCGTTTTCGATGCCACGGGGCGTGCCGAGCCAATGCACGGTGTAGCCACGATTCTGGAATTCGCGGGCACAGGCCAGCGCCGGGAACACATGGCCACCGGTGCCGCCCGCCATGATCAGCACGTTAGCGCCCATGGGTCGGCTCCTCGGCGAAGTCGCTTTCGCTGAACTCCATCTCTTCGCTGCCCAGGTGGGTTCGACTCTCCCACTCGATGCGCAGCAACAACCCGAGACAGGCGCAGCAAATCACCAACGAACTGCCGCCGTAACTGAGGAACGGCAAAGTCAGGCCCTTGGTCGGCAGCAGGCCGACGTTCACCCCGATGTTGATCAGGAACTGGCCGATCCACAGGAACGACAAGCCGTACGCCACGTACGCGGCGAAATATTGCTTGGCCTTTTCGGCCCACAAGCCGATGTACATGCCGCGTACACACACGAACACGAACAGCGCGACGGTGCACAGAGAACCGACCACGCCCAGTTCTTCGGCGAGTACCGAGAACACGAAGTCGGTGTGGGCTTCCGGCAGGTAGAACTGCTTCTGCACACTGTTGCCCAGGCCCACACCCAGCCACTCGCCGCGACCGAAGGCGATCAACGCCTGGGTCAGCTGGTAGCCGGAACCGAACTGATCGGACCACGGGTCGGTAAAGGTAATCAGACGCGCCATCCGATAGGGTTGCGCCTGCACCAGAATCGTCACGGCGGCCACTGCCAGCACCACCATCAAGGTGAAGCGAAACAGGCCCACGCCACCAAGGAACAGCATCGCCGCCGCAGCCCCCATCATCACGACGGTGGCGCCGAAGTCCGGTTCCATCAACAACAGACCGGCCATGGGCAGCAGCACGATGAACGGCTTGAAGAAGCCCATCCAGCTTTCGCGCACTTCTTTCTGGCGCCGCACCAGGTAACCGGCGAGGTAGATCACCACGAACACCTTGGCGATTTCCGACGGCTGCACGTTGAACGCACCGAAGCCGATCCAGCGCATCGAACCGTTCACCTCACGCCCGATGCCGGGCAGGATCACCATGATCAACAGGCCGAACGCGCCCACCAGCATCAGCCAGCCCAGGCGCTGCCAGGTGGCGATCGGGATCATCATGGTGACGATGCACGCACCGAGGCCGATCACCAGGTACACCAGGTGACGGATCATCATGTAAAGGGTGTTGCCCGACTGCACCGCGGCCACTTCCGAGGAAGCCGAGGTGATCATCACCAGGCCCAGGCCCAGCAGCGCGAGGCAACCGGCGAGCATCGGGAAATCCAGGTCGATACCGCGCCCGGTAATGATCGGCGACGGGTACGGCTTGATGATGTTCCGCAAATTGATACTCATGCCAAGGCCTCCACGGCGCGGGCGAACAGCTGGCCGCGCTCTTCGTAGTTCTTGAACATGTCGAAACTGGCGCAGGCAGGCGACAGCAGCACCACATCACCCGGTTGGGCCAGGGCCCGGCATTGAGCGATGGCATCGTCCAGGGACTGCGCACGCACCTGCGGTACGGCGTCGCCCAGGGCATCGGCGATCAAGCCGGAATCACGGCCCATCAACACCACGGCGCGGCAGTTGGCAGCGACTGGGCCTTTAAGGTCCTTGAAGTCGGCACCCTTGCCATCGCCACCGGCGATCAGCACGACCTTGCCTTTGATATCGGCACCCAACCCCTCGATGGCAGCGAGCGCCGCACCGACGTTGGTGGCCTTGGAATCGTTGTAGTAGCCGACGCCATCCAGGTCGCGAACCCACTGACAGCGATGCTCAAGCCCGGCAAAGGTGCGCAGGGCCGACAGCATGGCGTCGAACGGCAAGCCGACCGCATGGCCAAGCGCCAATGCAGCCAGGGCGTTGGCCTGGTTATGGGCGCCACGGATTTTCAGCTCGCGCACCGGCATCAGGTTCTGGAATTCGAAGGCCAGGTATTTCTCGCCGTTCTCTTCCCGAAGACCGAAGGCCTTGAAATCAGGTTTGTTCAGGCCGAAGGTCCAGCACGGCAAACCTTCGCCGATCAATGGACGGCTCAGGGCATCCTGACGGTTGACCACCACTTGCCGCGCACCACGGAAGATCCGGTGCTTGGCCAGGTGATACGCCGGCAGGCCGCTGTAGCGGTCCATGTGGTCTTCGCTGACGTTCAGCACGGTGGCCACTTCAGCGTTGAGCTGGTCAGTGGTTTCCAGCTGGAAGCTCGACAGTTCCATCACGTACAGCTCGACGTCGTCGCTGAGCAGGTCCAGCGCCGGCGTACCGAGGTTGCCGCCCACTGCCACGCGCTTGCCGGCCGCAGTCGCCATCTCGCCCACCAGGGTGGTGACGGTGCTTTTTGCGTTGGAACCGCTGATAGCCACGATCGGCGCCTTCGCGTTACGCGCGAACAGCTCGATATCGCCGGACAACTTCACGCCACGGGCCGCCGCCGCTTGCAGGGCCGGGGTCGCGAGCGCCAGGCCGGGGCTCACGTAGAGCTCGTCGGCACGGCACAGAAACTCGACATCCAGCTCGCCACAACGCACTTCCACGTGCGGGTAGTCACGGCGCAGCGTGACCAGCTCCGGTGGATTTTCCCGCGTATCAGCCACGGCAAACGACGTGCCCCGGTTCGCCAGGAAGCGAACCAGGGACATGCCGCTCTTGCCGAGGCCGACAACGATGCGGAAGTGGTCTGAAGCGATCAGGGACACTCGTTTCTACCTCAGTTTCAGGGTGGCAAGGCCGAACAGAACCAGAATCACGGTGATAATCCAGAAACGGACAATCACCCGCGGCTCAGGCCAGCCCTTGAGTTCAAAGTGGTGGTGAATCGGCGCCATGCGAAACACGCGGCGCCCGGTCAATTTGAAGGAGGCAACCTGGATCACCACCGACAGGGTTTCCATCACGAACACACCGCCCATGATGAACAGGACGATTTCCTGACGGACGATCACCGCGATGGTGCCCAGGGCCGCGCCCAGCGCCAGTGCGCCGACGTCTCCCATGAAGACTTGTGCCGGATAGGTGTTGAACCACAGGAAACCCAGGCCGGCACCGATCAGCGCGCCGCAGAACACAATCAGTTCGCCCGCGCCCGGTACATAAGGGATCAGCAGGTATTCAGCGAATTTCACGTTACCCGACAGGTAGCAGAAGATGCCGAGCGCGCCGCCCACCATCACCGTCGGCATGATCGCCAGCCCGTCGAGGCCGTCGGTCAGGTTGACCGCGTTGCTGGAGCCGACGATCACGAAGTAGGTCAGCACCACGAAGCCGACGCCCAGTGGAATGCTGGCATCCTTGAGCATCGGGATGATCAGGGTGGTTTCCACCGCGCTTGGCGCAGTCATGAACAGGAAGATCGCCGCGCCCAGGCCGAACACCGACTGCCAGAAATACTTCCAGCGGCTCGGCAGCCCCTTGGAGTTCTTCTCGATCACCTTGCGGTAGTCATCCACCCAGCCAATGGCACCGAACAGCAGGGTCACCAGCAGCACGGTCCACACGTAGCGGTTATGCAGGTCAGCCCACAACAGCGTACTGATGCCGATGGACGACAGGATCAACGCGCCGCCCATGGTCGGGGTGCCGGATTTGGACAGGTGCGACTGCGGGCCGTCGTTGCGCACGGACTGGCCGATCTGCAGGTTTTGCAGGGTACGGATCATCCATGGCCCGAGGAACAGCGACAACGACAGCGCGGTCAGCACACCCAGAATCCCGCGCAGGGTCAGGTACTGAAAGACCGCGAAGCCTTTGTGGAACTGTTGCAGATACTCAGCCAGCAGCAGCAGCATTAATGTTTCTCCGTACTTGAGCCACACAAGGCCACGACGACGTTTTCCATCACCGCGCTGCGCGATCCCTTGATCAAAATAGTGGTGTGTTTGTCTTGTTCAGCCGCACCCAATGCCTGGATCAGCTCGGCTTGGCTGGCGAAATGCCTGGCGCCCGGCCCGAAGCTGTCTACGGCGTGGAGCATGTTCGGTCCAACGGCGTACAGGGCGTCGACCTTGCCGAGCGCATACGCGCCGACTTCGCGATGAGACTGTTCAGCCCACTCGCCCAGTTCGGCGATGTCTCCCAGCACCAGCACCTTGCGACCGTCAAAGGCGGTCAGCAGGTCGATGGCGGCACAGATCGAGGACTGGTTGGCGTTGTAGGTGTCATCAATCACGCGCATGCCGTTGCTGGCCAGTTGCGCGACGGTGCGGCCCTTGACCGGTTGCACCGCGCCGAGGCCGGTGGCGATGCCAAACAACGACAAGCCCAGCACATGGGCAGCAGCAGCGGCGGCCAGGGCGTTCGCCACGTTATGGTTGCCCAGCAGGTTCAGCTGTACGTGCTCGTCACCTTGCGGGGTGTGCAGGGTGAAGGCCGGGCAGCCACGAGCGTCGGCTTTGATATTCGAGGCATGGAAATCGGCAGCGGCGTTATGCACCGCGAAGCTCAACACCTTGCGACCGGCGGCACGTACACGCCAGGTTTCGAAGGCTTTATCGTCGAGGTTCAGCACCGCAGTGCCGGATGCGTCGAGGCCTTCAAGGATTTCGCCCTTGGCTTCGACGATCTTTTCAGGGCCGCCGAACTCGCCAACGTGGGCGGTACCGGCGTTGCTGATCACCGCGACGTGAGGTTTGGTCATGGCCACGGTGTAAGCGATTTCGCCGATGCGCGAAGCACCCAGCTCGATCACCGCCGCCGTGTGTTCCGGGGCCAGTTCCAGCAGGGTCAGCGGAGCGCCGAAATCATTGTTCAGGTTGCCACGGGTCGCCAGGACCGGGCCGCGAGTGCGCAGGATCCCAGCCAGCAATTCCTTGACCGTGGTTTTGCCGCTGGAACCGGTGATCGCCGCAACCGGCTTGGTGAAAGCGGCGCGGTTCAGGGCACCCAGTTGGCCGAGGGCCAGGCGGGTGTCGGCCACCAGCAATTGCGGCAGCGTCGAGTCAGCGACTTCGCGCTGCACCAAGGCACCGGCAGCGCCCTTGGCGGCGACGTCATTCAGATAGTCATGACCATCAAACGTAGGGCCGGCCAAGGCGACAAACAGTTGCCCGGGCTTGATTGTCCGGCTGTCGATACTCACGCCGTCAAAGCTGCAATCAGCCGACAACACACGGGCCGACAATGCCTGGGTCAGTTCGCTGAATTTCAGAGCCTTAAGCATGGGCCACCTCCCATGCGGTCAAGGCGTGATCGGCCTCGACCAGATCGGAGAAAGCGTGACGCTCGCCGTTGATTTCCTGGTAGTCCTCGTGACCTTTGCCGGCCAGTACCACCACGTCGTCAGCGCTGGCGCTGGCGATCAATTGGGCGATGGCTGCACCGCGACCGGCAACGAAAGTGGCCTTGGTCGCCTCTTTGAAGCCGACACGAATATCATCGAAAATCTGGCTTGGGTCTTCGCTGCGCGGGTTGTCGTCAGTGACGAGCACACCATCGGCCAGGCGCTCGACGATTTCAGCCATCAGCGGGCGCTTGCCGCGATCGCGGTCACCGCCACAGCCGAACAGGCACAGCAACTTGCCCTTGGCATGGGGACGCAGGGCCAGCAGGATTTTTTCAAGGGCGTCCGGCGTGTGGGCGTAATCGACCACCACCAGCGGCTGAGTACCGCCACCAAGGCGCTGCATGCGACCGGCCGGGCCTTCCAGCTTCGGCAGCACCCGCAGGATCTCGTCCAGGGCGTAATCCAGGCCGAGCAAGGCGCCGATGGCGGCCAAGACGTTGCTCAGGTTGAAACGTCCGAGCAAGGTGCTGCGCAAATGGTGCTCGCCCTGGGGCGTGACCAAGGTGGCGCGCACGCCTTCGTCATCAAAGGTGGCTTCACGGCAATACAGGTAGGCGCTGGCGTCTTCCAGGCTGTAGCTGATCAGGCGACCGTCACCTTTGGCGGCGGCCAGTTGGCGACCGAATTCGTCGTCCAGGTTGACGACGCGGCACTTCAGGTCATTCCAGGCAAACAGCCGGGCCTTGGTGGCGGCGTACGCCTCCATGGTGCCGTGGTAATCCAGGTGATCGCGGGACAGGTTGGTCATCACCGCCACGTCGAACGCCAGGGCAGTGACGCGGCCCTGGTCCAGACCGTGGGACGAGACTTCCATGGCAACTGCCTTGGCACCGGCCTTTTTCAGGTCGGCCAGGGTCGCTTGCACGGCAATCGGGTTGGGCGTGGTGTGCAGGCCGCTTTGCAGCGCGCCATAGAAACCAGTGCCCAGGGTGCCGACGATGCCGCAATGCTGGCCCAGCAGGTCAAGCGCCTGGGCGACCAGTTGGGTCACGCTGGTCTTGCCGTTGGTACCGGTCACGCCCACCAGGTTCAGGGTGCGGCTCGGGTCGCCATAAAAGCGCCCGGCGATGTCCGACAACTGCGCCGCCAGGCCCTTGACCGGAATCAAAGGCACGTCGGTGATAGGCAACACGGTGGCGCCTTCCACTTCATAAGCCACTGCCGCAGCGCCGCGCTTTAATGCATCGGCGATATGGTCACGGCCATCGAACTTGCCGCCCGGCACTGCCAGGAACAGGTCACCGGCACGCACGTTACGGCTGTCCAGGGTCAACTCGCGAATCAGCAGGTCGCGGCCAGCGTGGGCAAAAATCTTGTTCAGGCTAAGAGACATCAGCCGCGCCCTCCATTGGCTTTTGCAGCAGCGGCCGGCGGTCCGGCATTCGCTTGTTGGGTCGCTGGCAGGTTGTCCGGGGTGATGTTCATCAGGCGCAGCGTCCCGGACATCACTTTGCTGAACACCGGCGCCGATACCAGGCCACCGAAGTAGCCGGCTTTGCTCGGCTCATCGATCACCACGACGATGGCGTAACGCGGATCGCTCATCGGGCCGAAGCCTGCGAACAGCGAGCGATAGGAGTTTTCGGCGTAGCCCTTGGTACCCACGGCGGTTTTACGCGCAGTACCGGACTTGCCTGCCACGTGATACGCCGGCACCTGGGCACGGAATACGCCGCGCGGGGCTTCGATCACTTGTTGCAGCATGCCTTGCATGGTCTTGGCGACGTTTTCCGGGATCACCTGGGTCGCAGGCGGTGCCGCGTCCAGGTGGATCAGGCTCAGCGGCACCATGCGACCGTTGTTGGCCAGTACCGAGAAGGCGTGGGCCAGCTGGATCGCGGTGACCGACAGGCCATAACCGTAGGAAAGCGTGGCCGTCTCGGCCTTTTTCCAGTCGCGGTAGTTCGGCAGGTTGCCCACACGCTCGCCCGGGAAGTCGAGGCCGGTGGGTTGCCCCAGGCCGACTTTCTGTGCGAGGTGGTAGATGGCTTCGCCGCCGATATCGAAGGCGACCTTACTCATGCCCACGTTACTGGAGTTGATCAGGATACCTGTCAAATCCAGCACCGGACCTTCGGTGCGCGACACGTCACGAATGGTGTATTTGCCCAACTGCAGGGTACCCGGGTAAACCTCGACCTTGTCGGCCGGCTTCCAGCGCCCGGTTTCCAGGGCGGCACTCATGGAGATGGCTTTCATGGTCGAACCCGGCTCGAACACGTCGATCATGGCGCGGTTGCGCATCATCGCCGGTTGCAGGTTGCGACGGTTGTTGGGGTTGTAGGTCGGCTGGTTGACCATGGCGAGAATCTCGCCGGTCTTCACGTCCATGATCACCAGGCTGCCGGCTTTCGCGCCGTTCTCGATGATGGCGTTACGCAGCTCACGGTTGGCCAGGTATTGCAGGCGCAGGTCAATCGACAACGCCAAGGGCTTACCGGCCTTGGCGTTTTTGGTGACCTGGACATCCTTGATCAGTCTGCCGCGCCGATCCTTGATGACCTGTCGTTTGCCGGGAACCCCGGCCAGCCATTCGTCGTAGGCAAGCTCGACGCCTTCGCGACCGTGATCATCAATGTCGGTGAAGCCCACCATATGGGCAGTGGTTTCGCCGGCCGGGTAGAAACGCCGAAATTCCTCGATGCCATAGACACCGGGGACTTTAAGGTCGAGCACTTGCTGGCCTTGTTCGGGGGTGAGCCCGCGAACCAGGTAGATGAATTCTTTATTGGCCTGAGCTTCAAGGCGTTCGCTCAGGGCTTTCGGGTCCTGGCCCAGGGCGGCAGCCAGTTGCGGCCACTTGTCCTTGGCGGTCTGCATTTCCTTGGCGTTGGCCCACAGGGTGGTCACCGGGGTACTGACGGCCAGGGGCTCGCCGTTACGGTCGGTGATCAGGCCGCGGTGCGCAGGGATCGGGATATGACGCAGGCTGCGGGCATCGCCCTGGCCGATCAGGAAGTCACGGTCTACCACTTGCAGGTCGACAATCCGCCAGGCAATCGCACCCACCATCACTGCCAGCAACCCCATCACTACACGGAAACGCCATGGGTAGAGTGCGCCCTCAAGTTTCATCATGGCGCCACCATGCGAACTTCTGCAGCGCCCGGGATGTGCATCTTCAGTTGTTCAGTGGCCAGCACTTCGATGCGGCTGTGGGCGGTCCAGGTGCTTTGCTCGAGGATCAAACGCCCCCACTCCGCCTGCGCCTTGTCGCGCACACTCAACTCCCCGTACAGGGTATTGAGCAGTTGGCGGTTGTAGTGGGCGCTGTAGGACACCGCAATTGCGGACACCAGCACGCCAATAAACAACAGCAACATAAAGAAGCTGCCGCCCGGAAGGGGCTTGGCGAAAAGCTTGCTCACCGCAACTTCTCCGCAACGCGCATGACAGCGCTACGGGCACGTGGGTTGGCCTTGAGTTCGGCTTCGGAAGCGAACTGCGCTTTGCCATGGATTTTGATTTTCGGCACAAAGGCTTCGTAACGTACCGGCAGGTTGCGCGGCAAGTTGTCGGATTCGCCCTTGACCAGACGACGCATGAACAATTTGACGATGCGGTCTTCCAGGGAGTGGAAGCTGATCACCACCAGGCGACCACCCACTTCCAGCGCATCCAGAGCGGCTTCGAGGCCGGCTTCCAGGTCGCCCAATTCGTTGTTGACGTGAATACGCAGGCCCTGGAACGCGCGGGTCGCCGGGTTCTTGCCCTTTTCCCACGCAGGGTTGGCGACTTTCAGCACTTCGGCCAGGTCGGCGGTGCGTTCGAACGGCTGGATTTCCCGGCGCTCGACCACGGCACGCGCCATGCGGCCGGCGAAGCGCTCTTCGCCGTATTCCTTGAACACACGGGTGATTTCTTCGTGGGGTGCGGTGGCGATGAACTGCGCGGCGCTGATGCCACGGCTTGGGTCCATGCGCATATCCAGCGGGCCATCGTTCATGAAACTGAAGCCGCGCTCAGGGTCGTCCAGCTGGGGCGAAGACACGCCCAGATCCAGCAGAACCCCAGCCACCTTGCCTGCCATGCCCCGCTCGGCGACTTCTGCGCCGAGCTCGGCAAAGCTGCGCTGCACAACGACAAAGCGGCCGTCTTCGGCCGCTAGCGCTTGCCCGGTGGCAATCGCTTGAGGGTCTTTGTCGAACCCGAGGAGCTTTCCGTCCGAGCCAAGCTGGCTGAGGATCAGCCGACTGTGCCCGCCTCTGCCAAAGGTGCCATCCAGATAGCAGCCATCCGCGCGTACGGCGAGAGCCTCAACGGCTTCGTCAAGCAGTACGGTGATGTGGTTAAAGCCGCTATCAATAGTCACAGGATCAAATCACGCAGTTCATCAGGCATGGCGCCCGGTTGTTGAATAGCAGCCAGGTCAGCTGCAGAAACAGCATCCCAGGCATCTTCGTCCCACAATTGGAACTTGTTCAGTTGGCCTACCAGCATTGCGCGCTTGTCCAGCTTGGCGTAGTCGCGCAGACGCGGTGGAACCAGGAAACGACCACTGCCATCGAGTTCGAGGTCGACGGCATTACCAATCAGCAAACGTTGCAGGCGGCGGTTCTCTTCACGCAGGGAAGGCAGCGCACGCAACTTGGTTTCAATCAGCTCCCACTCATCGAGCGGGTAAACACATAAACAAGGGTCAACGGCATCGATGGTGATGATTAACTGTCCGGAACTTCGCGAAATCAGCTCGTCACGATACCGGCTCGGCATGGCGAGACGGCCTTTTGCATCGAGACTGATAGCGTTAGCTCCGCGAAACACAGATGCGTTTCTCCAAATTTTAGCGTTTTACGTTCAAAAAACCCACTTTGTGCCACTTTCCGCCACTTGCGCACACTATAGGAATGCGCCCACCACACCGTCAAGGCGCGGATTCAAGGAAAAGCCTTACAGAACGGAGATTTAGGAGAGTAAAGGGAGGAGAAACGAGAGTTCGACGGCGATTTTGACTCAACAACGCCAAATAGCTCAAAGAGCTAGGGCTTAAAGTTAAAGTAATTTATTAAGAGTAAGATTTTTTCGGTATTACGAAGACGCATCTGCTAATGATTCAGCAGGGAGGGATTCTCGCGTTACTACCAGGTTCCTGCCCGAGATTCGGACAGAAGGAAAAAAGGTGGAGAGTCGATCTGTAAGCCGGGTTCTGTCTTGAACAGTCATTCGTCTACGATGGCCATCACTGGACATCTTTAGCAACCTACCCGGTCCCAGCGCGGGCCACGCCTTGGGACCCTATTTGGTCTTGCTCCAAGTGGGGTTTACCTAGCCACGAACTGTTGCCAGTCGTGCGGTGCGCTCTTACCGCACCTTTTCACCCTTACCGGTACCGAAGTACTTAGGCGGTTATTTTCTGTGGCACTTTCCGTAGGCTCACGCCTCCCAGGCATTACCTGGCACTTCGCCCTATGGAGCCCGGACTTTCCTCCCCCCTCTAATTTTCATAGAAGGCAGCGACTGTCCAATCGACTCTCCGCCGCGCAGGTTAACGGCACGGCGGCCTTAGAACAAGTATTAAAAGACACTAATGCCATCATGTTCAGACGGAGTGCAGGCTGAAAGCCGGAACTATTCGCTCTTTTGTTTATCCAGCGCGACTTGATACAACACGTTCTTGCGCACACCGGTAATTTCCGCAGCCAGGGCCGCCGCACGCTTCAATGGCATCTCCTTGAGCAGCAGATCCAGAATGCGCATCGCCTCACTGCCCACGGCGTCTTCACTTTCCGGCGCCGACCAGCCCGCCACCAGCACCACGCATTCGCCACGTTGCTGATTGCTGTCGCCTTCGACGAACGCACGCAGCTCTTCCAGCGGCAGGCCCTTGAGGGTCTCGAAGGTCTTGGTTATTTCCCGCGCCAGCAGCGCCAGGCGATCGCCACCGAACACCAGCTCCATGTCTTGCAGGCACTCAAGGATGCGGTGCGGGGCTTCGTAGAAAATCAGCGTGCGCGGCTCTTCCTTTACCAGTTCCAGGCGCGCCCGGCGCCCGACTGCCTTGGCCGGCAGGAAGCCTTCAAAGATAAAACGGTCCGATGGCAAGCCAGCCGCCGACAATGCCGCAATCAGCGCGCACGCTCCCGGAACAGGCACTACATTGATACCAGCAGCCCGCGCCTGGCGAACCAGGTGATAACCGGGATCGGAAATCAGCGGTGTACCCGCATCCGAGATCAAGGCCACATCATCGCCCGCCAACAGGCGGGTGATGAAACGGCTGCCTTCTTCACGCTCGTTATGCTCATGGCACGCGGCCAGAGGTGTTGGAATGCCAAAATGCTGCATCAACCGCTGGGAATGCCGAGTGTCTTCGGCAGCGATCAATTTTACGTCGCGCAACACTTTCAGCGCCCGCGCACTGATGTCGTCCAGGTTGCCAATGGGCGTCGCCACGACAAAAAGCGAGCCTGCAGTGGAATTCAAAGGACCTGGAGCAGTCAAAGCGCACACCTCGATGATTGGCAAAAGCCACATTGTAGCGCGTAGACGCCTTGAAAATATGCCCTCCGGGCGGGCTCCATTTCAGCCATCTGTAGGCTGTTGCAACATTTACACGACCTAAATAGACGGTTTCACGCCAGTAACATCGCGCCCCGGCCAGTGCTTGGGTACAATTCCACGCTAATTTGATCGGTATCAGGAACACTTACATGATCGCTTGCCTGCGGCTGTTCTCTGCCCTCTGCCTCGCTGCCCTGTTGGCGGCTTGCGCCAGCTCGCCCTCGTCCAGCCTTGGCGACCTCCCCCGGACCCCGGATGCCAGCATCGAGCAACTGCTCGAACAGGCGGCTTCGGCCAAGACCCCGGAAAAAGCCGCGCTGTTGCGCTTGAGCGCGGCAGACCTGGCGTACCACCAAAACAACCCGGCACGCTCGGCGCAGATTCTTGCCCAAGTGCCGCTGGACGTCCTGAAACCGGCGGCGCAGGTATTTGCCAGCACCTTGTCGGCTGAACTGGCAATGGCTCGCAACCAGCCCAAGGCTGCATTGACGGC
Organism: Pseudomonas yamanorum; assembly: GCF_013386765.1. Classification (GTDB taxonomy): domain Bacteria; phylum Pseudomonadota; class Gammaproteobacteria; order Pseudomonadales; family Pseudomonadaceae; genus Aquipseudomonas; species Aquipseudomonas yamanorum_A. The sequence goes on along the minus strand of NZ_JACARE010000017.1, from coordinate 326,440 downwards.
GTTGAACCACCCGAGCCTGCAAAGCCTTAAGGAACTGCCGCCTGAGCAGCAGATCCGTACCGGTACCGTGCATGCCCGCGCCTATGAGGCCGACGGCCAGACCCTGGCCGCCGCCCGCGAGCGTGTCGCCATGGCACCGCTGCTCTCCGGTGATGCCTATAACAGCAACCACGAAGCTATCTGGGCATTGATTGCCGCCCTGCCTGCCGAGCAGTTGCAAGCCACCGGCAACCCGACGCTGGACGGCTGGATCAGCCTGGCCCAGGCGGTCAAGAGTGCTGGCACCCTGGAGCAACAACAGGCGGCCATCGATACCTGGCGCGCCCAGAACCCTGGCCACCCGGCGGCCTCGCAACTGCCGCAGCCGCTGACCAAGCTCAAGCAACTGGCCAGCCAGCCGCTGAACAAGATCGCCCTGCTGCTGCCGCAGGAAGGCCCGCTGGCCGGCGTTGCCAAAGCGCTGCGTGAAGGCTTCATGGCCGCGCACTACCAGGCTGAACAAGCCGGGCAGAAGCCGCCGGTGATCGAGTTCTATGACAGCTCGCGCCTGACCTCCATCGACGACTTCTACGCCAAGGCCCAGGCCGCCGGCGTGCAACTGGTGGTCGGCCCGCTGGAAAAACCGCTGGTCAAGCAACTCAGCGCCCGCCCGCAATTGCCTATCACCACCCTGGCCCTGAACTACAGCGAAGCCGACCAGAACCCGGCGCAACTGTTCCAGTTCGGCCTGGCCGCTGAAGACGAGGCCCGCGAGGTATCCCGTCGCGCCCGCGCCGACGGCCTGCACCGCGCCGCGGCCATGGTGCCGAGAGGCGAATGGGGCGAGCGCGTCTACAAAGCCTTCCGTCAGGATTGGGAAGCCAATGGCGGCACCGTGGTAGGCGTTGAATACGTCGACCAGCCGGTAGCCCTGGCCCAGCAGATTGCCGACCTGTTCCAGCTGCGCAAAAGCGAAGGCCGCGCCAAGAGCCTGCAAAGCACGGTAGGTACGGATGTTTCCGCACAGCCGTCGCGCCGCCAGGACATCGAGTTCATCTTCCTGGCCGTGACCCCGCAACTGGCCCAGCAGATCAAGCCGACCCTGAACTTCCAATACGCCGGTGATGTGCCGGTGTATGCGACGTCCCACGTATTCAGCGCCAGCGGCGACAAGAACCAGTACCTGGACATGACCAACGTCATGTTCTGCGAAACTCCTTGGCTGCTGAATACCACCGACCCGCTGCGCAACCAGGTCGCTGCCCAATGGCCACAAGCCAACGGCAGCCTGGGCCGCCTGTACGCGATGGGCGTTGATGCCTACCGCCTGGCGCCACGCCTGGGGCAACTCAAGGCGCTGCCGGACACTCGCGTTGACGGTCTTTCCGGCAGCCTCGGCATCGGTGCCAGCCAGCGCGTTGATCGCCAGATGCCATGGGCGAAGTTCGTGGGCGGTGATATCCAGCGCCTGCCTGACACCCCGCGCTGATGCCCGAGCGGTCAAGCGCACAAAGCGGCAGGGACGCCGAACTTCAAGCTCTCGAATACCTGCAACAACAGGGTCTGCGCCTCCTGGCGCAGAACTGGTTGTGCAAGCGCGGCGAGCTTGATCTGGTCATGCTTGACGGCGATACAGTAGTATTTGTCGAAGTCCGCTACAGAAAACACGCACAATGGGGTGGCGCACTCGCCAGTATCGACGGGCGCAAGCGCCAGAAGCTGATACTCGCCGCGCAGTTTTTCCTGCTCAAGGAGCGTCGCTGGGCCGATCACCCCTGCCGTTTCGATGTGGTTGCCATAGAAAGCACTCCCCGGGGAACAGCCGATCTGAACTGGCTGCAAGATGCCTTTGACAGCTGATTCGCCGGACATCTACACCGCACACTTTTGCTCTTTGCTTTGCGGGCTGCACATTCCTGTGCCAAACAGCCGCGCTACTTAAGGTCACACAGATGGACATGCAATCCCGAATTCGCCAGCTTTTCCAGGCCAGCATCGATACCAAGCAACAGGCGATGGACGTACTTGCACCGCACATCGAGCAAGCCAGTCAGGTCATGGTCAACGCCTTGCTCAACGAAGGCAAAATGCTTTCGTGCGGCAACGGCGGTTCGGCCGGCGATGCCCAGCATTTCTCCTCCGAGCTGCTCAACCGCTTCGAGCGTGAGCGCCCGAGCCTGCCGGCCATCGCCCTGACCACCGACACCTCGACGATCACCTCGATCGCCAACGACTACAGCTACAACGAAATCTTCTCCAAACAGATTCGCGCCCTTGGCCAGCCGGGCGACGTACTGCTGGCGATCTCCACCAGCGGTAACTCGGCGAACATTATTCAAGCGATCCAGGCCGCACATGATCGTGAAATGATTGTCGTAGCATTGACCGGACGCGACGGCGGCGGCATGGCCTCGCTGCTGTTGCCCGAAGACGTGGAAATTCGCGTCCCGGCCAATGTCACCGCACGTATTCAGGAAGTCCACCTGCTGGCGATCCACTGCCTGTGCGATCTGATCGACAGCCAACTGTTCGGGAGTGAAGAATGACCGTTAAACGCCTTAGCCTATTGGCAATCACGCTGTGCCTAGGCATCAGCGGCTGCAGCTCGGTAATCGAAGCGAGCCGCGACACGCCTATCCAGGACGATAAAGGCACCCGCACTTTCGGCAGCAAAATCGACGACTCGCTGATCGAAACCAAGGTTTCCGTCAACGTTTCCAAGGCCGCTCCGGACTTGGGCAACGGCGCTTCGCGCATCGTGGTCGTAAGCTTCAACGGTGTGGTACTGCTCACCGGTCAAACCCCGCGCGCCGACCTGAAGGCCCAGGCTGAACAAGCCGCCGCCACCGTTCAACGGGTCAAGAAGGTCCACAACGAACTGCAGGTGATGGACCCGATCACACTGCTGGCAATCAGCAACGATGCCCTGCTGACCACCAAGATCAAGACGCAGATGCTGACCGACAATGCGATTCCGGGCTCACGGATCAAGATCGTCACCGATAACGGCATCGTCTACATGATGGGCCTGCTGACCCAGGCAGAAGCCACCCGCGCCGCCAACCTGGTACAAGGCGTGTCGGGCGTACAGAAGATCGTGAAGCTGTTCGAATACATCGACTGATGTAAGCAAACAGCCACAAAAAAGGGCGCCGTGCATTGACTGCACGGCGCCCTTTTTATTGGCTGGCGATTACTGGTACTGCTGGTACGGGTTGCCCTGGAACTGGTTGTTCTGCTGCGGCGCCTGTTGCTGCTGGGCGCCTGGCTGACCGTATTGCTGACCAGGGATCGGGCCAAGGTTGACCTCTACACGACGGTTCTGGGCACGGCCATTGACGTCGGCGTTGCTGGCGATCGGGTTATCCGGGCCGGCACCGCGAGCACTCAGGTTGGTCGGGCTCACACCTTGGGACGTCAGGTAATTGGCCACGCTTTGCGCACGACGCTGGGACAGGTCCATGTTGAGCTGACGGGTACCGGTGCTGTCGGTATAGCCAACGATCTGGATGGTGTTCTGGTTGAACTGCTTGAGGGAGTTCGCCAGGTTGTTCAGCGGCGTGTAGAAGCTGCTGGAGATCGCGTCCGAGTTGGTGGCGAAGGTGATGTTACCCGGCATGATCAGCTTGATCTGATCACCCTGGCGCTGCACCTCAACCCCGGTATTGGCCATGCTTTCGCGCAGTTTCTTTTCCTGCTGGTCAGCGTAGTAGCCATAACCTGCGCCGCCCAGGCCCGCAACGGCAGCGCCGATCAGCGCACCCTTGCCGCGGTTGTTGTGGTCGATGGCAGCCCCCGCCAAAGCACCGGCCAGGGCACCCAGGCCACCGTACTTGGCGGTGTTGCTCACACCCGAAGAGCCACCACCCTGTGCCTGGCTGCCGTCATAAGGATTAGGTGAAGCGCAGCCCGACAACAGGGCTACGGCAGTAGCGACAACAAGCAGACGACGAGAAGTGAACATGAAGGAAGCTCCTACTTTTGCATTCTGTGATGCAGAGGACATTGGCAATGGACCTGTGCCGAGCTTGGAACACGACAAACGGTAAAAATTCCATGCCCGGCCAACGCTGTGCACAGTGAAACCCTAGCAGAGACTTCCTGAACGGTAATTGTCATTTTCTCTATAAGGTTCGTCTGATAGTCGCCACTTGGTATCCGAAAAAATACCCGGTTTTTGCTTCACGCCCTTACAAACGGATTCTCACGCATTTCATCTCCCAGGCGCGTGTCCGGACCGTGCCCGGCCACCACTACCGCCGCCTCATCCAGGGTGTAGAGCCGTTGCTTGATCGAGCGCACGATGGTCGCCTGGTCACCGCCCCACAAATCCGTACGCCCCACGCCACGCCGAAACAGGGTGTCGCCGGCAATCAGCAGCTTGGCATCGGCGAACCAGAAACTCATCGAGCCGGGAGTGTGTCCAGGTGTGTGCAACGCCACGCCACAGCCACAGGCCAGTTCTTCTTCATCCTCCAACCAGCGATCCGGCGACGGCACGGGTGTGTACGGCACACGAAACATCTGGCACTGCATTTCCAGGTTGTCCCACAGAAACTGGTCTTCCTTGTGCAAGTGCAACGTGGCGCCGGTCTTTTCCTTCAACTGCCCGGAGGCCAGGAAATGATCGAGATGGGCATGGGTGTGAATGATGCTGACCACTTTCAGGCCCAGCGCCTCGAGCCGCGCCAGGATCAACTCATGGTTGCCACCCGGGTCGACGACGATGGCTTTTTTGGTGACCGGGTCACCGATAATCGTGCAATTGCACTGCAACGGGCCGACCGGGAAGGTTTCGCGGATCAGCGCGGGGGACTGAATATTCATGGGCATTCCTGCAAATTCAAAGGCACACTCTTTTGTACTGCATCCTGGCGCACAGTATGTTCGACGATGCGCCCGATCCGAAAGCGCACGAGTATCAAACCCGCCAACTGCTAAGCTACTCTGGCGCCCGTCATACAACGCGCAACCTAGAGCGCTTGGAGTGGGACTCATGGCGACCCTCAGCCCATTGATCATCTGCGAACACTGCGATTGCGTGTATGAAAAAGTCACGCTCGCCAAACATCAGAAGACCCTCTGCACCCGCTGCGCAGGCGTGCTCCAGCGCTACAACGGGCTGTCGGTGGAACAACGCCTGGCCCTGACCCTGACCGCCGCCGTGCTGTGGGTTTTTGCCAACTTTTACCCGGTGATGAGCATCAGCCTGCAAGGCCTGAAAAGCAGCGCGACCTTATGGGATTCAGTGGTGGCGCTGGCCCAGGGCCCGATTACCTTCATCGCGCTGGTGGCCGCGATTTCCATCATCATCGCGCCGGTATTCCAACTGCTGCTGTTGATCTGGGTGTTGAGCTTCGCGATGAAAGGCCAACGCTCGCCAGCGTTCAAGCTGTGCATGCGCTGGCTGGAAGCCCTGCGCCCCTGGAGCATGCTGGAAGTCTGCCTGCTCGGCGCCATGGTGGCGGTGTTCAAACTCGCGGGCATGCTGGATGTATTGCCCGGCACCGGACTGTTTGCCCTGGCCGCCCTCAGCCTGTTGCTGATCCGCATTGCCGGGCGTGATATTCGCGACCTGTGGGACATTCTATGAGCCGTCCACCGACCGCCAGCGAGCTGAACCTGTGCCTGTGCCACAGCTGCGGCCAGGCCTGCGACGTGAGCGAGAGCCCTGACGAATGCGAGCGTTGCGGCGCGCCGCTGCATCGGCGCAAGACCCATTCGCTGACCCGCACCTGGGCCTACATGCTCACGGCGCTGGCGTTTTACGTGCCCGCCAATTTGCTGCCCGTGATGAATACCACGATGCTCGGCTCGGGCGCCGACAGCACCATCATGAGTGGCGTGCTGGAGTTCTGGCAGCACGGCGCATGGGACATCGCCCTGATCATTTTCATCGCCAGCATCGCGGTGCCGGGTATCAAGTTCGTGGCGCTGACGCTGCTGCTGGTCAGCGTACAACGCAATAACCAGTGGGCACGCAAGGAGCGCTCGAAGCTGTTTCGTTTCGTCGAGGTCATCGGCTACTGGTCGATGCTGGATGTGATCGTGGTGGCGCTGGTAGCCGCCCTGGTGCGGTTCCAGGCCCTGGGCACCATCGAGCCGCGCCTGGGGATTTTATTCTTTGGCCTGGTGGTCGTATTTACCATGCTGTCGGCAATGAGTTTCGATCCGCGCCTGATCTGGGAAAACCCACACAACGAGGAGATGCCGGATGGCGTCGCAAACCACTGACAAACCGGGGCCTGCGGGCCAACCCGCGATCAAGACACGGCGCTTCAGCGTGTCGCTGGTGTGGATCGTGCCGATTGTCGCGGTGCTGGTGGGCATTTCGCTGGTGGTGCACAGCATCCTTCAGCAAGGGCCGAGCATTACCATTACCTTCAAGACCGGCAGCGGCCTGACCGCCAACAAGACCGACGTCAAATACCGCAACGTGGTGATCGGCCAGGTGACTGACGTGGAGTTGAGCGGCGACCAGAAAAGCGTCAACGCCACCATCAAACTGTCCAAACAGGCCGAAAGCTTCACCCGTGAAGACTCGCAGTTCTGGGTGGTTCGCCCGCGTATCGGCGCAGGGGGCGTTTCCGGCATCGACACGCTGCTCTCCGGGGATTACATCGGTGCCGACATCGGCCAGTCCGATACCCGCGCCACCCAGTTCACCGGCCTGGAAAACCCGCCGCCCATTACCTATGGCGAGCCTGGCAAGCGCTTCACACTGCATACCCAGGACTTGGGCTCACTGGATATCGGCTCCCCCGTCTATTACCGCAAGATCCCGGTTGGCCAGGTAGTGGCCTATGCCCTGGACGCCGACGGCAAAGGCGTGAACATCGACGTGTTCGTACACGCGCCGAATGACGCCTACGTCACCGAGAACACTCGCTTCTGGAATGCCAGCGGGATCGACGTGAGTGTAGGCGCCAACGGGTTTGCACTGAAAACCGAATCCTTGTCCTCGATGCTGGTGGGCGGCATCGCCTTCATCGCCCCGCCCTACAGCCCCAACGACAAGCCGGCCGACGAAGAACACTCCTATGAACTGTTCGCCGACCAGCAAACCGCGCTGGCCCCGCCCAATGGCAAGGCGCAATACCTGAACCTGCGTTTCGATCAGGCCTTGCGGGGGCTCACGGTGGGCGCGCCGGTGGAGTTCCTGGGAATCGAGTTCGGCAAGGTGGTATCGATCAACCTGGATTTCGACGAGAAAAAACGCAGCTTCCCGGTCAACGTCGGCATCGTGATCTACCCACAGCGCCTCGGCGAAGCCAACACCAAAATGCTCACCGTCTTGAAGCATGACCCCAACGACGAAGCCGGCGGCGTGCGCCTGATGGGCAGCTTCATCGAGCACGGCCTGCGCGCCCAGGCCCGCAGCGGCAACCTGCTCACCGGCCAGCTTTACATCGCCCTGGACTTCTTCCCGAAGGCAGACAAAGTCGTGTTCGACCCGAACCAGCGCCCCGTGAGTATTCCGACCATTCCCGGCAACCTGGAGCAACTGCAGGAAAAACTCGAAGGCATCGTCAACAAGATCAACCAACTGCCCATCGAGCGAATTGCCGGCAACCTGGACGGCAGCCTGGTGGAACTGCGTAAAGGCCTGGGCCAGTTCAACGCGAAGACACTGCCCGGCGTGCAGAACACCCTGGCCGACGTGAGTAAAACCTTGCAGTCCGCCAGTTCGACCCTGGCCGAGGATTCCCCGCAACGGGAACAGTTGACCCAGACCCTGGATGAACTGAGCCGCATGTCGCGCTCCCTGCGAGAGCTCTCGGATTACCTGGCACGCCATCCCGAATCGCTGATTCGCGGTCGCCCCGACAACGCTGCGCCATCGGACCTGCAAGGGCCGCCGCGCAAATGACCACAGGAGCAACCACCATGGCTTTCCCGCTGAAGATCACGCTGATCACCGGGTTGCTGTTGCTTGCGGCCTGCCGCAGCGAGCCGATCCAATTTCACACCCTGACCCCGGTGCAGCGCAGCGCGGCGTCACTGGCTGCAGGGGGTGAGATTCGCATTGAAAGCATCACCGTGCCGCCCCAGGTCGACCGACCGCAGATTGTCATCCGCCAGGGCGACAGCGGCGTGGCCATCCTTGAGACGCAATGGTGGGCCGCCAGCCTGGTGGATGAGTTGCGCAGCGCGCTGGTGGATCAACTTGCCAGTCACCGGAAAAACCTCGCGGTGCGCATTGAAGTGCAGCGCTTTGACTCGATCCCCGGGCAGTACGCCCTGCTCGACGTCAAATGGCGACTTCGTCAGACGGGCACCGACGAACGCAGGCCGCTGACGTGCCGTACGGTGGTGCAGTCGCCCTCGGGGCCGACCATTGATGACCTGGTGATTGCACAACAAAACAACGTCAAACGGTTTGCCGCACTGCTCAGCCAGGTCGCCGACACGTCATCGAGTGAATGCCCTGCAGCGCAGTAAACATTGATCCAAGGGATTGAGACATGCGCACATTCTGGAAGTGGTATTTGCAGTTGCTGGAAAATGATTTCAGCACCCAGGTCTTCGATAACGTGAAGAACCTGCTGGTGTGTGCGTTGCTGTTTGCCGCAGGTACCAACGCACTGGCCGGGAAACATGAGCTGTTCCTCGGCTTCCTGGCGTCCAGTGTGGCCGGATGGGGCTTGATCGTGGTTTCAAGCGCGCTGATGGTGCTGAATGTCAGCGACGGAATCCGCAGGCTCGCCAAGCTTCGTTATCACTTGGTCCTGCAACTGCTGCTTATCCTGGTGTATGTGATGGTGGCGGAACGGGTGGTGGAAATCGTCTGGGGTTTTCGATCCCATTGATCGAGGCGCCTAACCCAACAATCCCATTTCCTGGGCCCGTGCCACTGCCTGGGTGCGCCGTTCCACCCCCAGCTTGCTGTTGATATGGCTGGCGTGGGTTTTCACGGTATGCAGGGAGATGAACAGCTGATTGCTGATCTCCTGGTTAGAGCAGCCTTGGGCAATCAGATGCAGCACCGCCAGTTCGCGGGTGCTCAGGGTCTCAAGGGTATGGGGGTTTTCAATCACCGCCACTTGCGGCAAGAGTGCCAGCAGGCTCTGGTTCAGCAGGCCATGGGGATCGCGCGAAAGCTGCTCCCGCGCCCAGTCCGGATAGCGCTCCAGCAGGCGCTGGAAAGGTTGCATCGCGCCACCCGCCGCGGCTTCAAGCGCCCGAACGAACACCGCACGGGCCAGCGTTTCCTGGCCTCCGTCCAGCAATAGCAATGCCTGCTGGGTCAACGCCATGAGGCTGATCATCTGCCGGCCGCTGTTATGGGCCTGGCGAGCCAGCTCGTCGAGCCGGTGCAGCGAGGCCGCCGGTTGATGACGGATGGCTTCAAGCGCCGCCTGTTGCAGCTCGATATGTTGCGGCAGGTGCGGGTGAAACTCCGGCGCAGCCGCAGCGTGTTCGCCGTTATAGGTTTGCCCCAGGCGCGTCAGCCAGGCGTCGGCCAAGTCGGTGCGACCCTGGGCCAGCCACAGTTCGCATTTGACCAGGGTGATCATCGCCAGGTAGAAAATCGGCGGCACGTCCCAGATGTGCATCAAGCGCTCAGCCTCGGCCAGCTCGGCAAAGGCCATCGGGAAGTCGCCACGGCGGCCTTCGAAGCTGGCGATCACGCAATGGCCGATCAGCACGCTGATATCCCGGCAGGCCCGCGCCTCGGTCAACCCTGAGCGCAGGCGAGCCAGCCCGGCCTCGGGCTGGCAGCGCATCAGCAGCAGGTAGCCCTCATACAACGCCAGGCGGGCACGCACGGCGTACAGCCTTTGCGGCGCCAGGCCTTGCAAGCGTTGCAGGCCCTGGCGCACTTCATCCAGGGAGCGCAGGATCTCGCCGCGGGCCTGCAACACCCGTGCGCGGTCGTAATGGGCCAATGCCTCGAACAACGGATTGCCGACCCGCTGCGCCAGTTCCAGGGATTCGCGGTTCAGGCCACGGGCGCGCCACAGGTCGGCATCGACGATGGCCAGGTTGGACAGGGTCGACAGGCACATCAACCGCTGGCCATAACGCTTGTGGGGCAGGCTTTCCAGGGCTTCGCTGCAATACAGTTGGGTCCGCTCCCGATCGCCACGGCCCCGGGCGATGATCCCGCTGAGGGCCAGCCACTGGGCCAGCATCGACTTTTGCGCGGTGGCCGAAGGCGCCGGCAAGAATCGGCTGAGGTGGCTGGCCAGTTCCTGCGCAGCGTCCAGTTGGCAGGCAAGCCCCAAGGCCCAGCTGTAGAGCACGATCAGGCGTGGCGTGCTCATCAACAGGCTGTCGGGCAAGTCCATTTTCCAGCGCAGCAGCATGCCGACGTTTTGCTCCGCCAGCAGTTGTTCTTCGGAAAGGTTCTGCACCAGGTTTGCCGCCACATCCAGGTGGCCCGCACGCAGCGCCTGCTCCACCGCCTCGTCGATCAAGCCTTGCGCATTGAACCAGCGACAGGCCCGCAGGTGCAGGCTGGCCGCCGGCAATACGGCATTGCTCGCACGACGGGTGCGCAGCAGGTCGGAAAACAGATGGTGATAACGGTACCAATGGCCCTGCTCGTCCAGCGGCACCAGGAATACCTGGTGGGCTTGCAGGTAGCGCAGGATTTCCGTGCTGTCGTGAGCTTCGCGCACGGCATCGCACAGTTCGCTGCAAAAGCGCTCCTGGGAGGCGGTGTCGTAGAGAAACGCCTGGACTTCAGGGGGCAGGCAGTCGATGACCTCTTCCAAAAGGTAATCGCGGATCAGCCCTTCCCCGCCGTGCAGACCCTGGGGCAGCGCGCCTTCGCTGCCGGCCTCGGAAGCCGCCAGCAGCCAGAAACGCAGGCCGGCCACCCAGCCTTCACTGCGCCGGATCAGGTTATCCAGGGCTTCGCCACGCAATGAACTGCTGTGGCGGTCCAGCAGGGCCAGGGATTCGGCATGGGTCAGGCGCAAATCCTGCTCGTGCAGTTCCAGCAAATGCCGGGACAGGCGCAGGCGCGCCAGGTGCCAGTCCGGGCGCTGGCGGCTGGTGACCAGCACCAGCAGGCCGTCGGGCAGATGATTAAGGAAAAATTGCAGGCAGCGGTCGAGTACCGGGCCTTGCGCCAGATGGTAGTCATCCAGCACCAGCAACAGCGGCGACTGGGTGGACAAGTGCACCGTCAGTTCATCCAGCAGGCCGTCGAGCCACTCTTCAAACGCAAAGGGTTGATGCCGCTGGCGCATTTTCAGCAAGCCCAGGGACTGGGCGCCCAACTGCGGAAAGTATTGCTGCAAGCCGTCGAGCAGGCGCTCAAGGAAACGTCCCGGATCGTTATCGCGGGGGCTGAGCCCCAACCACAGGCTTTGCCAGTGGGCCGGCAGGCTCTGGCAGAACTCCACCGCCAGCGAACTCTTGCCGAACCCGGCGGGGGCGCTTACCAGCAACAGACGCCCGGCCAACCCTTCACTCAGCCGTTCGCACAGGCGCGGTCGCAACACATAGCCGTCAGGCAGTGGGGGTCGATAGAAGCGACCTTCCAGGGTCGGAATTACCGCGCTGGCAGGCCCTTGAATTCGGGACAGATCAGTCATCGCCGGGCTCTTGTAGAAGGCTGTTGTCGGCATTGCAGATGTCCGCAGACTAGCGGTAAAAGCGGCAGCTTTGTAGATCTTTGCAACAAATGTCTGAAAAAGACTACAACAAAAAATATCCGGCGGACCTGGCTCAAATATTCCAAACGCCCCAAATAAAAGGTGGGAGCCGGGCTTGCCCGCGATGGCGGTGTGTCAGTCGATACATCCGTTGACTGACACACCGCCATCGCGGGCAAGCCCGGCTCCCACATTCGAGGATGCGGCCTCGTTTACAGCACGTTAGCGAACACCATCCTGGCGCAGGGCCGCCGGGGTGAAGTCGCTGGTGGTGGCGGTGAAGCCAAAGTCATAAGCCTGTTTCTCTTCGTTCTTCATGCCCAGTGCCAGGTAGCGGCCGGACTGCAGGTCGTAAAGGGTTTCGAGGGCGTACCACGGTACTTGCTTGTCGTAGTAGTTCTCGGCATGGGCTTCAGCCACGCGCCACAGTTGGCCACGACCGTCGTAGTGGTCGATGACCGCGGCCTGCCAGGTGTCTTCGTCGATGAAGAAGTCACGCTTGGCGTAGATGTGGCGCTGGCCTTCCTTCAGGGTTGCAACCACATGCCACACACGACGCAGCTCGTAGCGAGCCAGGTCCTGGTTGATGTGGCCGGCCTTGATGATGTCGACATACTTGAGCTTCGGATCGTCGAGCTTGTAGCTGTTTTCGGCGATGTACAGTTCCTTCTTGCCTTCCAGTTTCCAGTCGTAGCGGTCCGGTGCACCGTTGAACATGTCGAGGTTGTCGGAGGTACGCAGGCCGTCGGCGGCAGTACCCGGGCCGTCATACGACACTTGCGGCGCCCGGCGCACACGGCGCTGGCCGGCGTTGTAAACCCACGCCGAACGCGGTTCTTTCACCTGGTCGAGGGTTTCGTGCACCAGCAACACACCACCGGCCAGACGTGCCGGCGCGGTCACTTGCTGTTTGAAGTAGAACAGGATGTTGCCCGGGTTTTTCGGGTCGTAGTCCTTCATCTTGTCGCGGAACACGAACTGGTCGCGGAAGTACACCAGGCTGAACGAGCCGTTGGTCTGCGGCGTGGCCTGGGTCACCAGGCGGGTCACGCTGCCGCCGCGATAGCGGGTGATGTGGTTCCAGATGACTTCCACGCCGCTTTTCGGAATCGGGAACGGTACGGCGGTTTCGAAGTTTTCCAGGCCGTTGCCGCCGGACACCAGGTTGGTGCTGGTGGCGTTTTTCTTGATGGCAGCGAACACATCAGCCGGCACGGTGGCACCGCGATGGGTCGGGTAGACCGGCATCTTGAAGGTGTCCGGGTAGCGCTTGAACATCGCGTACTGCCCCGGCGCCAGTTTGTCCTTGTACTGCTCGACGTTCTGCGCGGTGATGGTGAACTGCGGTTGCTCGCTGGCGTACGGGTTGGCCAGGAAGCCACGGGCATCCACGGCACCAGCGTTGGTTGGCAATGGCGACCATTTAGGGATGGTGCCGGCCGCGTTGCCGGCCATTTCAGCGCCCATCGGCGTCAGGGTCGTGCCCAGCTTGGCGGCTTCATCCGCCGAGACTGCCGCCATGACGCTGCTCGCCATGATCGACAGCCCCAGCACACCCACCTGCAACAGATTTTTAGTTATTTTCATGTTCTGGTTCTTCCTTAAAACATACTGCTTAAAGAGAGTGTGCTTAGAAGTTCACGCCAACGCTTAAGGCGACAAAGTCGCGGTCGTCCACGGTGCTGAAGTCACCACCGAAGAAGTTGGTGTAGTTCAGACTCGCGGTGTAGGTGTTCTGGTATTCAGCATCCAGTCCGAGGCTGACCGCCTTGCGGCCTTCCTCGAAGTTGCCGCCAGGGCCAGGTGAGTAACCTTTGACGTCATGGGACCAGGCGACGTTGGGCTTGAGGTTTACACCGGCAAAGACGTCCGGGTATTCCCAGATCGCCCGGCCGCGGTAGCCCCAGGAAGTCGCCGTGGTGAAGCCGTCATTGTTGCAGTTGGTATTCAGGCCATTGGCGTTAGGCAGGCCAGCGCCCTGGGCAGTGGAGTTATTGAGCGCAGGGCACGCGCCGTTAGGCAGGGTACCAGGACCAAACACCGGGTCCCGTCCGTAGCGAACTTTGGACTTACTCTCCAGCCCCCCCACATAGGTCATGCCGATTTCGCCCACCAGCGTCAGACGGCTGGCGCCCATGACCTGGTCGAAGAAGTGGGTGAACGTGGTTTGCAGTTGGGTGATTTCCTTGCGGCGGTAGCCATCCAGGTCCTGCCCCGGAACCCCTTTCAACAGCGAGGCGTTGCCCAGCAGCGGCCCGCCCAAAGGCACCACGCCGGCATACAGGATGTCGGTAGAGTTCAACTGCACCGGCGCATTCGGCCGATAGCTCAATTCACCGCTCCACGCCGTACCGGTAGGCAAGGTGGTGGAGAAACTCAAACCGTAGAGACGAATGTCTTCAGGGTAATCAATAAAGTAGTTGGAGTTCCCCGCCACAACCAACGGCGCAAGCGCACCAAAAGGTCCTAGCCCACCCGCCCTGATGCCGTCATAAACCGACTGCGGAGCACCATGTGCACTGAATATCGGTGCACGGCTGTGATAGTTCATGAAATACGCGCCGAACTCGGTATCAAGCGGCTCAAAGTTGTAGTGCAGGGCCACACCAAACTGGCCGCTATCCCGTGCATTGTCGTTCGGTCCACGGCGTACCAGTACACCCTCGTTGTTTACATCTACCCCGTTTCTTGCGAGCAGCGGCAACGTGAGCCCTGGAACCGGAATCGTCGAGCGCTTGTTCAGCACCCGCAAGTTGTCGTTACAGCCGGTGGTAACAATGTCTGGCTGCGAGAAAAATGTGCCGCAGTTGTCCGTAACGGTCTTGTCCCAACCAATCTGATAAAAGCCTTCGGCCGACAGGTTGTCGGTCAAGGTCTGAGACAGGTAGAACATGTTGACCGGAATCAGGCCTTCCTTGATCTCGGCCCCCGGGCGACGGAACGCGGCCACGTCGATCGGGTTGATGGCGTTGATACCGCCACCAATGAAAGTGCTCTCGCCCCAGCTCACGACCTGCTTGCCCAACCGCACGGAACCCGGCTCATCGCCAATCGCGTAGTTGTGGTAGACGAAGGCGTCGAGAATCTGCCCGCCGGAAGAGCGGGCGCCTGTCGGGCGGTTGTTGTCGCTGATGTTCTTGAAGTCGAGGTCGTCGTCTTTGAGCTTGAAGTCATACCAGTACTTGCCCCGGACAAACACGCCGGTGTCGCCGTATTTCAACTCGAGGTCATGGATACCCTTGAAGATCTTCGAGAAGGAGTCGCCCTTGTCAAAGTTCAGGTGACCGTCATCAGAGGTTTGCGACAACCCCTTGCCGCCGTTGTTGACGCCAATCAGGTCTTTGTTGCGACCCGCCGTCGACCAACTGGCCCCGACCGACAGGGACGAGTCAAAGCTGCCTTCGATTTCACCGATGTTGAAACTGACGCCGAATGCAGGCCCGGCGAGCGTAGAGGCGAGGCTGACGGCCAAAGGCAGTTTCGCCCGGCGCCAGAACTGGTGTGCTGAGATCATCGACGCTACTCCATGTGCATTATTGTTATGGCAGTGAGTCGTTTCTAAGGGCTTGTAACGGCCGGAATACAACGATTCCAATGCCGGGTGAACACATGAACCCGCCAGGCTCACAGCACCGCACCTTGAAAAACTCTGGGATGGACTATAGCCAGCAGGGGGTACCGCTTGATCCCTCTAAAGTGTGATTTGCATCACCAACCCGTCTGCCACAGTCCTTTCGCCATGCTGGCGAAGGCCAGCGCGAGAAGGATGGCTGAAAATTGGCAAATCACAAGTGAAGGCTTGAACTAGAGCGCTGCCGTGCCCGAGAGGGCACGGCAAGCGGCGTCAGAGTGTCGAAAGGAAGGTGCTGTTGTTGGCCTGCCATTCAATGATGTCGACACGGATACGTTTTTTGTCGAGCTTGCCGACGCTGGTCTTGGGAATTTCCGTAACAACGGCGATCTGGCTTGGAATCGCCCATTTGCTCAAGTGGCCCAGTTCCACGAACGGCTTGAGATGCTCCTTCAGCTCCTTGGCCCCTATCACATGGCCATCACGCACCACCAGCAATGCAAACGGGCGCTCGCCCCACTGCGGATCGGCAATCCCCACCACCGCTACTTCGCGTACCGCCGGGTGGCGGCTGACCAGGTCCTCCAGCGCCAGGGAGGATATCCACTCGCCGCCGGTCTTGATCACGTCCTTGATGCGGTCGCGGATATCGATCACGCCAAAGGCGTCGAGGGTGGCCACGTCACCGGTGTGCATCCAGCCGCCGGCCCACAACTCCGCGCCCTTTTCCGGCTCGTTGAAATAGCCTTCGCTGAGCCACGGGGCGCGCAGTACCAACTCGCCCTGGGACTCACCGTCGGCCGGCAGGAAGTTGCCGTCGCCGTCGATGATCGCCGCCTCCACCAACGGCCCGGGCACGCCGGCCTTGATGCGGTAGGTGGTGCGTTCGTCTTCGGTGCCGGCCATCAACTCTTCATTGAGGTGCGCGCAAGATACCAACGGCCCGGTCTCGGACATGCCGTACGCGGCCGTCAGCTGAATCCCGCGGGCCTTGGACGCTTCATACAGCGAACGATTGAGGGCGCTGCCGCCGATGACGATTTTCCAGCCTTTGAAATCCACGCCCTGGCCGGCCTTGGCGTTAAGCACCATCTGCAGGATGGTGGGCACGCAATGGGAGAACGTGACCTTCTCCTTGCGCCACAGCTCCACCAGGTATTCGGGGTCGTAGCGACCGGGATAGACCTGCTTCAGGCCAAGCATGGTAGCCACATACGGCAGGCCCCAAGCGTGCACATGGAACATCGGGGTGATCGGCATGTAGACGTCGTTGGTGCCCAGCAGGCGCACGCTGTCGACGCTGCCCATGATGGTCGCCACACCCATGGTGTGCAGCACCAGTTGACGATGGGTGAAATACACGCCTTTGGGATTGCCCGTAGTGCCAGTGGTGTAGAAGGTGGTGGCGACGGAGTTTTCGTCGAAATCCTGGAAGTCATACCGCGGGCTTGCCGCCGCCAGTAACGTTTCGTACTCACCCACAAGGTTGGGCAGCTCGGCGGTTTTTTCCGCGCCGTCGGTCAGCAGCAGGGTTTTCTCGACGGTAGTCAGGTGGCCGGCGATGGCCTGGTAGAGGCCCACAAACTCACTGTTGACCAGCACAAAGCGGTCCTGGGCGTGGTTCATGGTGTAGAGAATCTGTTCCGGCGACAGGCGCACGTTGATGGTATGGATCACCGCGCCGATCATCGGGATGGCGAACATGCATTCCAGGTAACGATGGCTGTCCCAGTCCATCACGGCCACGGTATCACCGGCCTTGACCCCGGCTTCGGTCAGCACATTGGCCAGGCGGGCGACGCGCTCGATCAGGGTCGGATAGGTATAACGCAACTGGTCGCGGTAGACGATTTCCCGGGTCTTCTCGTAGCGTGTCCCGGACATCAACAGGCGTTTGATCAACAGCGGGTATTGGTAGGCGCCTTCGGCGGGCGGGATAACACGAGTCTGCAACATACGAATCCCTTATCTGACTGCACGGTCTTGGCTGAAACATCTGCACTGTAGAGCGCTTATGTTTCAGCCAAATCAGCCAAAGGAATGATTTGCAGAACCCAATGAATGCTAGCTTTGCGCCAGCATCCGGCTTATTTCATGCTGGTAAACGCCAGCTTCACCCCGATAGCAATCAGCACCGCGCCCATGGTGCGGTCGAACCAGTGGCCCATGCGTGCAAAACCGGCGCGTACGCGCTGCTGGCTGAACAGCATGGCCACCAGGCAGAACCAGATCGCGGTAGCCACGGCCAGGTACACGCCGTAACCGGCCTGGACCGCCAGCGGCGTGTGGGGATTGATCACCACGGTAAACAGCGACAGGAAGAACAACGTGGCCTTGGGGTTCAAGCCGTTGGTGACAAACCCCGACGTAAAAGCGCCGCGCGCGGTGCGCTCGCCCACTTCAAGGTGCAGGTCTTCTTCACTGGCAGGCTTGGCCGGCTGGGCGCGCAAGGCCTTGAAGCCGATGTACAGCAGGTAGGCCGCCGCCGCCCACTTCAGCGCGTTGAACAACACGATGGACTGGGACACGATCAGGCCGATGCCCAGCAGCGAATACCCCACGTGCAGGAAAATCGCCGAGCCGACGCCCAGTGCCGTCCAGGTGCCGGCGCGCCGGCCATGGGTCACGCTTTCACGTACCACCACGGCGAAATCCGGGCCAGGGCTGGCCACCGCCAACAGGTGAATCAGTGCCACGGTCAAGAACTCGGTGAGGTACATGCACACTCCAGGAAGTAACTGATTATTTCATCTGATAGGCTCGGCAGATTACGCCTTCGAACCTCGTCGCAAAAGGTACAGTTGATAATGAACAATCGTCGCGCCGTCTTCCTTGATCACCCTTCCCTGGACCTCGGGGACCTGGACCTCAGCGGGTTGCAGGCCACCTTCAGCGAACTGAGCCTGCACCAGCAGACCACCCCGCAGAACGTTGTAGAACGCCTGCAAGGCGCACAGGTGGCCATCAGCAACAAGATCGCGCTGAATGCAGAGACCCTGGCGGCCTGCCCCGAACTGAAGCTGATCCTGGTGACCGCCACCGGCACCAACAACGTCGACCTCGCCGCCGCGCGCGCCCACGGCGTTACCGTGAGCAATTGCCAGGGTTACGGCACGCCGTCGGTGGCGCAGCACACGATCATGCTGCTGCTCAACCTGGCGACACGCCTGAACGACTATCAGCGGGATGTAAACGCTGGGCTCTGGCAACAAGCCAAGCAGTTCTGCCTGCTGGACTATCCGATCGTCGAACTGGAAGGCAAAACCCTCGGCCTGCTGGGCCATGGGGAATTGGGCGGTGCCGTTGCGCGCCTGGCTGAAGCGTTTGGCATGCGGGTGATCCTCGGCGCCATCCCGGGACGCCCTGCCCGTGCCGATCGCGTGCCGCTGGACGAGTTGCTGGCACAGGTCGACGCGCTGACCTTGCACTGCCCGCTCAACGAACACACCCGCGATTTTATCGGTGCCCGCGAACTGGCGCTGCTCAAGCCCGGCGCGTTTATCGTCAACACCGCCCGCGGTGGTTTGATCAACGAACAGGCACTGGCTGATGCCTTGCGCAGCGGTCATCTGGGCGGCGCGGCGACCGACGTATTGAGCGTGGAACCGCCAGTGAACGGCAACCCGCTGCTGGCCGGCGACATTCCGCGCCTGATCGTCACGCCACACAATGCGTGGGGCAGCCGCGAGGCGCGGCAGCGGATCGTCGGCCAATTGATCGAAAACGCCCAGGGCTTTTTCAGCGGCGCCCCGCTGCGGGTCGTCAGTTGATAAACTGCGCCCCTTTTCAAGGAGCAGACCATGGATCCGCGCAGTGAAGTACTGCTTCGTCAGGCCGAACTCTTTCAAGGCGACGTGCTGCTGGTGGGCTTGCCCGCCGACGACCTGCTGGGTCGCCTGCCCAATGCCCATGGCTGGAGCTGGCACGCCGGCGACCAGGCCGCACTGGACGCACGTTTTGCCGAGCGCAGCCAGTTCGGCGTGAACGTGCCCGAGCGTTCGTTCGAGACGGCGGTGGTGTTCCTGCCCAAGTCCAAGGACCTCACCGACTACCTGCTCAATGCCGTGGCGGCGCGCTTGCCCGGCAAAGAGCTGTACCTGGTCGGGGAAAAGAAAGGCGGCATCGAAAGCGCGGCCAAGCAACTGAACCCGTTCGGCAAACCGCGCAAGCTCGACAATGCGCGGCACTGCCAGCTGTGGCTGGTAACGGTGGCCAACGCCCCTGAACCGGTAGAGCTGGAAAGCCTGGCACAGGTGTTCGAGGTGCCGCTGGCCGAAGGGCCGCTAAAAGTCGTGAGCCTGCCGGGCGTGTTCAGCCACGGGCGCCTGGATCGCGGCACCGCACTGCTGCTGGAACATCTGGATAAATTGCCGAGCGGTCACTTGCTGGATTTCGGCTGTGGGGCAGGCGTGCTCGGCGCGGCGGTCAAACGTCGTTATCCGCACAACACGGTCACGATGCTCGACGTGGATGCCTTTGCCGCCGCCAGCAGTCGCCTGACATTGGCCGCCAATGGTCTGGAAGCCGAGGTGTTGACCGGTGATGGCATCGACGCTGCGCCGATGAATCTGAATACGATTCTGAGCAACCCGCCGTTCCATGTCGGGGTGCACACCGATTATTTCGCCACGGAAAACTTGCTGCGAAAAGCAGCCAAACATCTGGCAAAAGGCGGCGAACTGCGCCTGGTTGCGAATAGCTTCCTGAAGTATCAACCGCTTATCGAAGAGCATCTGGGCGTGTGCGCAATCAAGGCAGAAGGCCAGGGTTTTCGCATTTACCGTGCCAAGCGCGGCTGAAATCTTTTTCCGAAAGAAGGCTTGCCGAATGGATTTTGCCTAGGCAGAATCCGCTCCGTCCTAGGGGAGTAGTCTCCCACGAGCGCCACGCTCGTCCGGCATACGTCAACATACTTGGTCAACAGGCCATGGCGTATGCGACCCAGGAGTCCGCACAGACGGACCGGGGTTTGACAAGACCTATGACACGAACACCTTACCCGGGGCGGGAAGGCTGTACGTGTCATAGCCGTGTCGACCCGCCCCTGGAACTTACCTGATGCTGGATTCTCTGCTCGTCCCTACCGCAATCGTTGCCTTGGCCGAAATTGGCGACAAGACGCAACTGCTCGCACTCATTCTCGCGGCACGCTTTCGCAAACCCTGGCCGATCATCGCCGGCATCGTTGCCGCGACCCTGGCCAACCATGCGGCGGCCGGTGCCGTGGGGGCCTGGTTCGGGAGTTTCTTCTCGGATGCGGTGCTGCACTGGATCCTCGCGGCGAGCTTCTGCGCCACGGCGCTGTGGACCCTGGTACCCGACAAACTCGACGATGACGAAGCCAGTACCTCACGCAAGTTCGGGCCGTTCCTGACCACGCTGATTGCGTTCTTCCTCGCGGAAATCGGCGACAAGACCCAGATCGCTACCGTGATGCTCGCGGCGCAATACCCGGAACTGTGGCTGGTGATTATCGGTACTACCTTAGGCATGTTGATTGCCAACGTACCGGTGGTGCTGGCAGGGAATTTTGCGGCAGACAAATTGCCGCTGACGCTGATTCGTCGCTTGGCGGCTACGGCGTTTTTCATCCTGGCAATCGTTGCGGTGTACAAGGCCATGCAGAGCAGTGGCTGGATCTAGACACGACCCCATGTGAGGGCTGGGCTTTTGTGGGAGCTGGCTTGCCTGCGATAGCATCACCTCGGTGCAACTGACACACCGAGGTGCCTGCATCGCGGGCAAGCCCGGCTCCCACACAGGCCGGGCTCCCACATTCAGATTTGCATTTCAGCCTTATAAATCAGGACTTTTTGGCCTGCTGATACAACGGCATCACCTTCGGAATCGCCGCCTGCAATGAGGCGATCCGGCTGTCGGAAGCCGGGTGAGTGCTCATGAACTCAGGTGGCGAGCCTTCCGAGGCCTTGGCCATTTTGTTCCACAGGGTGATCGCCGCGTTCGGGTTGTAACCCGCGCGTGCCGACAACTCCAGGCCGATCAGGTCCGCTTCGTTTTCATTGCTGCGGCTGTTGGGCAAGGTCATGCCGTAGTTGGCCACGGTATCGGCCAACGCCATGCTGTCCTGACCCAGGCCGAACAAGGCGCCGGCCCCCTGCTTCGCCATCTCGATACCGTAGGCCTTGGACATGGCTTCGCGACCATGCTCACGCAAGGCGTGGGCAATTTCATGGCCCATCACGGCGGCGAGTTCATCGTCGGTCAGCTTGAGGTTATCGATCAGCGCGCTGTACACGAAGATTTTGCCGCCAGGCCCGCAGTTGGCGTTCATCTCGTCACTTTTGATCAGGTTCACCTCCCACTTCCATTGCGCCGCATCCGGCCGGAAAGTAGGCGCCTGGGCGATCAAGCGGTTGGCAATCGCCTGCACGCGCTTGGCGTTGGCGCTGGTCTTGTCCACCAGGCCTTTGCCGCTGGCTTCACCCAAGGTCTGCTGGTAGGACTGCGCATACATCTGGTCGACTTCCTGGCTCGACAACATGCTGAACATGTACTGCTTGCGCTCAACCCCCACGGCGCCGCCGCTGGTGGTGTTGACCGACTGGCAACCGGCGAGCAATACCGCCGCGCCCAACGCACATACCGCTACTGTCTTTTTCATCAACCTGCTCCCTGAAAACATGGCGCGTATCGTAGTCGGCCAATTGTATCGACGCCAGATACAACAGACGTGTAGCCGCCTATTTTCAGATACATCCCACACTGCCGCAAAAATCTCATAAACCGCCGGAGACCTTTCCATTTGCGACATTCGCCGATCCGGCGCAGTCATTTTGAGGGTATGACCCTCATGCCTCACCCGCTCGCGGCCGATATAAAAAAGCAGCCAACCTCCCCCTGCGCCCGGAGCCGTCATGAAGTTCAAGTCGATTCAATTTTCTGTCGCGGCACTGGCCGGGGCCATTGTCCTGAGCGTGGTCGCGGTGTTGGTGCTGTACGCCTTGTTCGCGGGAGCGCGCACCCAGGAGATGGTGCAGGAACGCACCCAGGGGCAATTCGAACAGATCATCGAACAACGCCTGACCGCGCTGGCGCAAACCCAGGCGACGCTGATCCAGCGTGAACTGGAAGCGCCGCTGGTAACGGCCAAGGGCCTGGCCACCGCCAACGCCCTGATGGGCATGAAAGACGCCAATGGCAACCCGCAACTGGCGGTCTCCCGGGAACAACTGATCAACCTGATCCACGAAACAGTGGTGCGCAACCCTAAGATTCTCGGTGCCTATATCGGCTGGGAAGCCAACGCCATCGACCACAACGACGCCGCCTATGTAAACAGCCCGGTAGTCGGCGTCGAAACCAACGGCCGCTTCCTGCCCTGGTGGTTCCGCAATGCCGACGGCAGCCTGGGCCTGGATAAACTCGCCGACGTGGCCGACCAGACCATCCTGTCCACCGGCGTGCGCGCCAGTGAGTACTACCTGTGCTCCAAGGAAAGCAAAAAACCCTGCGCCATCGACCCGGCCCCTTATAAAGTGGGCAACGCGATGGTAATGCTCGCCTCGTTTATCGAACCGATCATGATCGACGGCACCTTCCAGGGCATCGTCGGTGCCGACCTGTCGGTGAACTTCATCCAGGAAATGCTCACCAAGGCTGATCAGAATTTGTACAACGGCGCCGGTGAACTGGCGCTGATTTCCAGCAACGGTCGCCTGGTGGCCTACACCCAGGACGCCAGCAAGCTGGGGGAAAAAGCCAGCGACCTGCTCGACAGCAACGAACTCGCCAACCTCAGCCAGCTGAAGGTCGGCGAAGTGCGCTACGACGTGGACAAGGAACACGGGCATATCGAGCTGTTCCTGCCGTTCAACATCGGCCAGACCGACGCCCGCTGGACCCTGATGCTGCAACTGCCCCTGAGCGCAGTCATGGCCGACTTGCAGGCCATGCAACACGACCTCGACGCCCAGCGCAAAACCGATATTTTCGGCATGGCCGTGGCCGGGCTGCTGATTGCCGGCATCGGCTTGCTGGTGATCTGGCTGGTGGGCCACGGCATCGCCCGGCCGCTCAAGCAAATGGTGGCGATGCTCAATGACATCGCCCAGGGCGAAGGCGACCTGACCCGGCGCCTGACCAGTGATCGCGCCGACGAACTGGGGGCGATTGCCAGTGGCTTCAATACGTTCCTGGCCAAATTGCAGGGGATGATCACCCAGGTGGTGAGTTCGGTGCAGAAGGTCAGCGACTCGTCGGAACACACCGCCGACATCGCGATTCGCACCAACCAGGGCGTGCACAAGCAAATGGTCGAGATCGACCAGGTGGCCACCGCCGTGCACGAGATGACGGCCACCGCCCAGGATGTGGCGCGCAACGCCACCCAGGCCGCCCAAGCCGCCAGCCACGCCGACCAGGCGGCGAGCCAGGGCATGCAGATCGTGCGCGACACCTCCACCTCCATCGGCGCCCTCGCCCAGGAAATCGGCAAGGCGGTCGGTGTGGTGCAGGCGCTGGCCAAGGACAGCGAGAACATCAACGCCATCCTCACGGCGATTCGCGGGATTGCCGAGCAGACCAACCTGCTGGCGCTCAACGCAGCCATCGAAGCGGCGCGGGCCGGTGAGCAAGGTCGCGGGTTTGCGGTAGTGGCGGATGAGGTGCGCAACCTGGCACAGAAGACTCAGAAGGCCACCGAAGAAATCCAGACCATGATTCAGCAACTGCAGCAAGGCACGCGCGACGTGGTGCGGGTGATGGAGGACAGCCAGAACCGCACCGATGAAAGCGTGCAACACGCGGCCAAGGCGGCCCAGGCGCTGGAGACCATTACCCAGGCGGTGTCGGTGATCAACGACATGAACACCCAGATCGCCAGCGCCGCCGAGGAGCAGAGCGCGGTGGCCGAGGACATCAACCGTAACGTGATCAATATCGGGCAAGTGGCCAACGAAGTGGCGGGCGGTGCGGATGAGTCGAGCGCGGCCAGTGCGGACTTGACCAAGCTGGCGGAGCAGCAGCGGCGGTTGATCAATCAGTTCAAGGTCTGAGGTTATTGAGTGAAGTTCAGGGCCTCATCGCAGGCAAGCCAGCTCCCACACGTTGAATGTATTCACAGATCAAAGGTGGGAGCTGGCTTGCCTGCGATAGGGCCCTAAACCCCAGCACAAACCTGCAGGCTTAACCCGGCGTCAGACACTCCGGCCCATTGAGCTTCGGATCGTTGACCATATTGGCCAGCACCCGCTCGCGCAACGCGGTGGGCTCACTGGCCAGCAACGCCTGCAAGGTGTGCAACGGTGTCTCTGGATTCAGCCAGGCTGCCTGCCCCGCCGCATCCAGAATCAACGGCCGACGCTGACTCTGCGCGGCCTGGGTCACAACCGCAGTACTCAGCCACACCTGCTCCTGCACCGGATACGCTTCCCAGATCGCCGCAAAGAACAGCGTGCTGCCCTCCCCCGGCGTCAACCAGTAAGGGCGCTTGCGTTGAGTGCCGCGCCATTCGTAGAACCCGTTGGCCGGCAACAGGCAGCGACGCTGGCGAAAGGCCTCGCGAAACATCGGTTGCTCCGCCAGGGTTTCGGCCCGGGCGTGGGCCGGGGTGCGGGAAAGATCAGTCAACCAGGGCGGCGTCAGGCCCCAGCGCGCCCGCGCGAGGGTGTGCTGGCCGTCGCTCAGGCGCTGGATCAGCACCGAATCATTGGGGGAAATATTCCACTGTGCCTGCTGGTCGGCCGGAAAGCCCGGCAAGGCAGCAAACGCGGGGTTCCAGCGAAACAGGGCATAACGTCCACACATGGGGCAACACGACTCTTGGAGAAACTGGCCGACAGCCTAACAGACCAACACGTCGGGGAAGCTGTCGGGTTCATCCCCCGGCACCGGTTGCGCACCGTTGTAGGCGGTGATCAACTCACGGGCGTAGGCGGCCTGGTCGTTCTCCACGGCTAGCGCCAGCAGGCCGTAGATCGGCAGTTCGCCAGTGCCGCCGAGCAAATCGCGCCCCACCAGGTGCGCAGTGATGCCCTCGCTTTCGAGCATGCCTTGCAGCAGCTCACCTTCCATCAGGTTTTCGGGCTCGTAGATTCGCTGCATGGGCGTACCTTTATTCGTTCTCGCTGCGCACTTCGAGCATCCATTCATCGCCGTGAATCTGCAGGATGAAGGTAATGGGCCGGCAGCATACCGGGCAGTCTTCAATGTATTGCTGATCGCCTCCGGACAGATCCAGTAACGCCGTGACTATCTCTCCACAATAAGGACATTCGTACGACTCCTCTTCCATCGCGGTCTCCCAGGTGACTTGTGCGTATAATCGCCGGTCTATTTACAGGGCTATTTTTCGTCCCGGCCAATTGCCCGGACCACGCCCTGATATTTATTGTTCCAAACCTTTACTTACCCTAGCCGTTTCTAACAAGAGAGCATGATGGGCGAATTCGATACCATCCGACCTTACAACGACAGCGAAGTCCCGGCAGTGCTGGCCCGACTGTTCAGTGACAAGGCCTTTCTGGACATCCTGACCCACTTTCGCTTCCCGCGCTTTGCCGGCGCCTTTGGCTGGCTGCTCAAGCCGATGATCGCTCATAAACTGCGCCGTGAGTTCGCCGGCGTCACCACCGTGGCCACGCTGCAGGACAAAGTCGAGTTTTACGTCGACCACACCATCGAGCGCGCGACCGACGGCGTGACCTATACCGGCGTGGAGCAATTCAAGTCCGGCAGCGCCTACCTGTTCCTGGCCAACCACCGTGACATCGTAATGGACCCGGCGTTCGTCAACTACGCCGTGTACCACGCCGGCCTGCCGACGCCACGCATCGCCATCGGCGACAACCTGCTGCAAAAGCCGTTTGTCAGCGACCTGATGCGCCTGAACAAGAGTTTTATCGTGCACCGCTCGATTACCGGGCGCAGAGAGAAGATGGCCGCTTATCAGTTGCTGTCGGCCTACATCAACCATTCGATTCGCAACGACTGCCAGTCGATCTGGATCGCCCAGGCCGAAGGCCGTGCCAAGGATGGGGATGACCGCACTGAGTCGGCGATCCTCAAGATGTTCCACATGAGCCGCAAGGACGAGCCGTTCGCCGAGGTCATCCAGTCACTGAACCTGACGCCGGTGTCCATCAGCTACGAATACGACCCGTGCGACGCCGCCAAGGCCCGCGAGCTGTACATCCGCGCTACCACCGGCACCTACAGCAAGGCGCCGGGGGAAGATGACGTGAGCATTGCCTTGGGCATCACCGGCTACAAGGGCCGGGTGCACGTCAACTTCGCGCCGCCGATCACCGAGGCGTTCGAAGACACCAAACTGCTGGCAATCGAGATGGACCGGCAGATCCTGGGCGGTTATCGGTTGTTCCCGGTGCATTACCTTGCGTACGCCCAATGGAGCGATGCCGACCCGCAATTGCAGGTGCCGACCGCCGCCGAGGTATTCCCGGCGGATGAGCTGGCCAAGGCGAAAGCGGAATGGGAACGGCGCTTGAATGCGTGCCCGGCCGAGCATCGGCCGTATCTGGTGCTGCAATACGCAACGCCGGTGAGGAATCAGTACCGGGTTAAAGCCGGGATCGCCCTGTAATGTGGGAGCGGGCTGGCCCGCGATGACGGAGTGTCAGCCCCCGAATCTATCGGCTGACTCACTGCCATCGCGGGCCAGCCCGCTCCCACATCTGTTTTAGGGTGCTCTTACAATCGGGTACTGATCCACGACACCAGCAACGCCAGCCCAAGACAGACAAACCCCAGCCGGTAAAACAGGCGATGGGTACGCTGCGTCAGCACATCCAGCAACAGCATCGGTTGATCAATGGCGCGCAGTTCGCTTTGCGCGGCAAGTCTTTCCATCGCGCGCTGTTCACGCAGGCGCGTGACAAACAGCAGCCAGGCCGCCGGGCACGCCAGCAGCAGGGCAAGGGAATTGAGCAGTAGTGCGGTCAGCGACATCGCAAACCTCGACGTATCAGTGTCTTGGTATCAGTTCAGATACAAACCTGAATGATATGCGCCGCCTGCGCCTCATTGCTCCTTCCCCATTGACGGATAATGTATCCAGTAATTTACAACGTCACCTGAACGTCACCTTAACAAGCCACTCTGTTGCCCTTCGAAAGCCCGGGAGCTTGTCATGTTGCACGCGCAAAACCAGGATCGGCTGTATCTGATCGCCCAAAGCGATGAGCAAGAGGCGCTGGTAGGCGGCCTCGCGTTCAATGTGCAGGACCGCCACTGGCTGGTGTATTGCGCCCTCGGCGGGCATCAGCATGCCGACCTGCCGGAGCTGGACTTGCTCACCGGTGTGAGTGTGCTGGACTTTTATGTCGAAACGGCTGCATGAAAACTGCAGGCGTAAAAAAACCGGGCTCAGTGATGAGCCCGGTTTTTTTATGAGCGGTTATTGCGAGCTGAGCAGCGAACCGATGCTCGGGTCCTTGAACAGGCGCGTCAGGGCATCGCTCAACACATCGCTCACCAGCTTGGTGTTGGTTTCCTGGTTCGGCGCCATGCCGAAGCGCTGGTCCAGGGATGCGCCGTAGCGGCCGCTGTAGCGACGGGTGCCGGCGGTCACGTCGGACTTGAAGGTCGCGCCGATGGTGGCTTCAGTCACGTACAGGCCTTCCTTGGGCGACTGATACTTCAGCTCGGCCAGGGTAATGGTCAGTTGCGGAGCACCCGGCGAGTTGGCCGGGGTGAAGCCCAGCAGGCGCACAGCCGCTTCGGCCTGGGCTTGCAGCTTGGGCAGCACGTCGGCACCGGTCACCGTGATGGCGCTGGTTTCCGGGTACAGGCCGCCACGGGTGCCGAGGGTCGGCGATGGACGCCCGTCAACCACACGCACCGACACCGGCTGGCCATGGCCCACTGGCGCCAACTGAGTGGTGATTTTTGGTTGCGGGCTGAGTTGTTGCGGGCTGTGGGCGCAGCCAACCAGGGTCAAACTGGTCACAGTGATCAAACCGAACAACAGGCGTTGCAACATACTCATTTCTCCAGGACTAGATGCAAACAGGGCGCCAGTATAACGGCGAGCGCTCGCCACTCACCAGAATTCCTGAACGACGGCTGAACTGTCGGCGAAATTACAATTTTCACACAGAACCGTCACCTCAATGTCATGCCAGACTGACAACCTTTGCAGCATGTAACGAACCGGGTACAAAACCATGCGCCTTCTCAAATCATTGTTCTTTTCCCACACCAGTCATCGCCATTTTGCCCTGCTCGATGCCCAAGGTTGCTGCCAGGCGTTCAAGCAGTGCAGCCTGCCGCCCGTCGGCGAAGGCTGGGTCGAAGTCGAAGAGCCCCGCCTGAGCTGGATGCACCGCCCGCTGCCCGCCAGCGCCCGCGTCAGCCCAGCGGTTTCGCAGGCGCAGCCACGGCACGCGTTGGCCTCCTGACCAGACTGCTAATAAAAGTCATTAAACACGTCCATTTGCGCGCATTTCTTCGCTACAATCTCCCCCCGATTATAAGGACGTCTCCTGATCGGGCCTCGCAGCATCGCTAATGCGCTTGTATTAGCTCCCCGCACCGCCCACAGAGAGCCGCCCACACAGATCGAGTGAAGCTGGCGAGCTTGCTGTTTTCTCTGCAAACCATCGTCTTTACCCGAATCTGCCAGAGCTGCCATGCGCTCGGCCACTTGAGTTGTTTGCCCGTTTTGCCGCTTGCCGGCAGTGATCTCGGGCCAGGTGCCAGGCTGGGGCAGCCCTTTTTTGAGGTTCACGTCTTCAAAAGAGCGTGAAAAAAACGGGTTTTCACAACTTCACAAGAGTGTGGCGAGCAAATGAATAGTTTTGCGTTTGTACAAGCACCATCAGCGTCTGGAACAGCCCCACCACACAGGACCGAGCACTCCTCAAAAAACGGAGCTTGAAGCCTGTCCGCTACGGATTTGGTTGCACGATCGGACGAGCTTGACCATAAGTCGAATTGCCACAGGTGTCCTTAAATGCGTTCATACGCACATCAGGCCCGGCCGGCAGCGTCCGCTTGCGATAAATTGCGAAGAATCGGACATGGCGATCCTGGCCATGGGTAACCTGGGGCATCACGTGAACCGCCCCGTCACTCCTGGCAGCCATGCCGTCAATTTGGTGCTGCAGATTTTGGAGACGCGTTAAATGGCGCATAACGAAGCAGTCGACGTAGTACTGGTAGGTGCGGGCATCATGAGTGCCACCCTCGCCGTACTGCTCAAAGAGCTCGACCCCGGCCTCAAGCTGGAAGTCGTTGAGCTGATGGATTCGGGTGCCGCGGAAAGTTCCAACCCGTGGAACAACGCCGGTACCGGCCACGCCGGGCTGTGTGAGCTGAACTACACACCCGAGGCCGCCGACGGCTCCATCGACATCAAGAAAGCCGTGCACATCAACACCCAATTCGAGGTGTCGAAGCAGTTCTGGGCGTACTTGACCAAGAAAGGCACCTTTGGCTCGTCCAAATCCTTTATCAGCCCCGTGCCGCACCTGAGCTTCGTGCAGGGCGAGAAAGGCGTGTCGTTCCTCAAGAAACGCTTTGAAACCCTCAGCCAGCACCACGCGTTCTCGGACATGCACTACACCGAAGACCGCAGCGAGATGGCCGAGTGGATGCCGCTGATGATGCCTGGCCGACCGCTGGACGAAAAAATCGCCGCCACCCGCGTGATGAACGGCACCGACGTCAACTTCGGCGCCCTGACCAACCAGTTACTCTCGCACCTGACCAGCGCACCGGATGCCCAGGTCAAGTACAGCAAGCGCGTCACCGGCCTCAAGCGCAACGGCGCCGGCTGGACCGTGAGCATCAAGGACGTCAACAGCGGCAACTCCCGTGATGTGGACGCCAAGTTCGTGTTCCTCGGCGCCGGTGGCGCGGCTCTGCCGCTGCTGCAAGCCTCGGGCATCGAAGAAAGCAAGGGCTTCGGCGGCTTCCCGGTCAGCGGCCAGTGGCTGCGTTGCGACAACCCGGAAGTGGTCAAGCACCACCAGGCCAAGGTCTACAGCCAGGCCGCCGTGGGTTCGCCACCGATGTCGGTGCCGCACCTCGACACCCGCGTAGTGGATGGCAAGAAGTCCCTGCTGTTCGGGCCATACGCCGGCTTCACCACCAAGTTCCTCAAGCACGGCTCGTTCCTTGACCTGCCCCTGTCGATTCGTGCCGGCAACATCGGCCCGATGCTGGCCGTGGCCCGGGACAACATGGACCTGACCAAGTACCTGGTCAGCGAAGTGCGCCAGTCCATGGAACAGCGCCTGGAATCCCTGCGCCGCTTCTACCCTGAAGCCAAAGCCGAAGACTGGCGCCTGGAAGTGGCCGGCCAGCGGGTGCAGATCATCAAGAAAGACCCGAAGAAAGGCGGCGTGCTGCAATTCGGTACCGAACTGGTTGCGGCCAAGGACGGTTCGTTGGCCGCCCTGCTGGGCGCGTCCCCGGGCGCTTCGGTGACGGTGTCGATCATGCTGGAACTGATCGAACGCTGCTTCCCGGCGAAAGCGGCCGGCGAATGGGCTGCCAAGCTGCACGAGATCTTCCCGGCGCGGGAAAAGGTCCTGGAGACCGATGCCGAGCTGTATCGCAAGATCAACACGCAGAACAACATCAGCCTGGAACTGGTTGATGTAGGAGCGAGCTTGCTCGCGAAAGACGTTAACGATGACACAGCTCGCCTGGTTTAACGCGGTGTTCTCAGGTTCTTCGCGAGCAAGCTCGCTCCTACAGTAACAAGCAAAAACGCCCCGCTCTCATGATGAGAACGGGGCGTTTTTTTTCGTCCGCAGCAATCAGCCCCGGGCTTGTTCGATCAGCTCGATGTACTCGGCGGCGTTGCGCTGGTCCTTGATCACGTCAACGAAGGTCAGGCCATGCTCGTCCTTGCCATCGAGGTCCAGGCCGGCTTCCTTGAAAAAGCCCAGGAAGCGTTCGAAGTCGTCGATGCGCAGGCCACGGTAGGCCTTGATCAGTTTGTGCAGGGACGGCGAAGTGGCGTCTACCGGCTCGAAATTCAGGAACAGCTTGATTTGCTCGTCGCCGATTTCATCACCAATCAGCTGTTTCTTATCTTTACGCATTACCGACTCCAGCCTGCAGACATATACACGGGAAAAGCAGTTTACCTGCGGCACAGCGGCTTCGAAAGGTACGCGAACCAATGTGGGAGCTGGCTTGCCTGCGATAGCGATGTATCAGTAACAGATGGGCCAACTGACCCACCGCTATCGCAGGCAAGCCAGCTCCGACATTGACTGTATTTACACGGCCGAATCGGCGTCGGCTGGATTATTTGGCGCGCACCGCCCCGGTGTGCAAATCAGCCCAGATATGGCCATTGGCGTACGTGAGGAATTGCACGTAGACGGTGTCATTGCGCAACAGGTCGACAATCACCCGGTACTGGGTCACCGGGTAAGACAACGTGAGGGTTTTGCTTTTATCGTCGAACACCGGCTTTTTCAGGCTTTTGCTTTCGGCATCGAAATTGAGGATCACCTGGGCGATGGTCGCGCCCTTGTTCAAGGATTTGCCCTTGAGGCGGATCATCAACGGCGAGGTCACCGGGATCGGCTGCTGAGTGGATTGGCGCTGGTTACCCACCACCACCGAATAGTCGGTGACTTGCAGCAATTGCTGCTGGTCCGCAGCTTCGGCTCGCAAATTAAGGTCGTCGGGAGGCAGGAACTGGCCGTGCAACGGCGCAGGAGCGGCCGCCAGGGGCAAACTGAGGGTCAGCGCCAGGGCGGCGCAGGTGCGAATCAACAGGCTCATGAACAGCTCCAGACGCAGGGGCCAAGCACGATAGCATGACAGCCCTGCGCCTGAATCCCGCTTACATTCCTTTAACGGCGTAGATACCGTTAGCGTTGCGCCAGTAGCCTTTATAGTCCATGCCGTAACCGAAGATGTAACGGTCGATGCACGGCAGGCCCACGTAATCGGCTTTCAGGTCCGGACGGGCCTTGCGGTCGTGGTCCTTGTCGATCAACACGGCGGTGTGCACTTTGCGTGCGCCAGCGTGTTTGCAGAAATCGATGATCGCGCCCAGGGTGTGACCTTCATCGAGGATGTCGTCGATGATCAATACATCGCGGTCGATGAACGAGACTTCCGGCTTGGCTTTCCAGAACAGGTCGCCGCCGCTTGTTTCATTGCGATAGCGGGTGGCGTGCAGGTAGGACGCCTCCAGCGGGAATTGCAGATGGGTGAGCAGTTTACCGGCGAAAATCAGGCCACCGTTCATCACGCAAAAGACCACCGGGTTGGTGTCGGCCATTTCACGGGAGATGTGCGCGCCGACCTTGGCGATGGCCTCTTCGACTTGCGCTTCGGTGTACAGGCAGTCAGCCTCGCGCATGATTTGACGGATATGCTCGAGATCAGCGGACATGGCGCTCTCCAAGGGGGTGCTGTGGCAAGAAAAGCGGGCAAAGGTACGCATGTGAGGCGCAACGTTCAAGCCTTAATGGACTAACGTACTAGATGTCTATAGGACAACACCCTCGGATAGATTAATCTAGGCCGGTTTTTTTGCCCGCCGCCGGAGCCTTTCCCCATGCCCATCCGTGAGATCCGCCATCCGCTGATCCGACATAAACTCGGCCTTATGCGCCGCGCCGACATTAGCACGAAGAACTTCCGCGAGCTTGCTCAGGAAGTCGGAGCGCTGCTCACCTACGAGGCGACCAAAGACCTGCCCCTGGAAAACTACGAGATCGCCGGTTGGTGTGGTCCCGTCCAGGTCGAGAAAATCGCCGGCAAGAAGATTACCGTGGTACCGATCCTGCGCGCCGGTATCGGCATGCTTGAAGGCGTGCTCAGCCTGATCCCGGGCGCCAAGGTCAGCGCCGTGGGCGTGGCCCGCAACGAAGAGACGCTGCAGGCCCACACCTACCTGGAAAAACTGGTCCCGGAAATCGACGAACGCCTGGCGATGATCATCGACCCGATGCTCGCCACCGGCAGTTCCATGGTTGCCACCATCGACCTGCTGAAAAAGGCCGGCTGCAAGGACATCCGCGCCATGGTGCTGGTGGCCGCTCCCGAAGGCATCGCCGCCGTCGAGAAAGCCCACCCGGACGTGCTGATCTACACCGCGTCCATCGATGAACGCCTGAACGAACACGGCTACATCATCCCGGGCCTGGGCGATGCCGGCGACAAGATCTTCGGTACCAAGCAGAAGGACGCGTGACCATGCAGGATGAGTTCAACGACCCGCTTTGGCGCCAGATCCTGTCTGGCGCACAGATGCTCTTCGTGGCATTTGGCGCGCTGGTGTTGATGCCGCTGATCACCGGTCTCGATCCAAACGTCGCCCTGTTTACCGCAGGCTTGGGCACCTTGTTGTTCCAAGTGGTCACCGGGCGCCAAGTGCCGGTGTTCCTGGCGTCGAGCTTTGCCTTTATCACCCCGATCATTCTCGCCAAGGGCCAATTCGGCCTCGCAGCGACCATGGGCGGAGTGATGGCGGCGGGTTTCGTTTACACCTTCCTCGGCCTGGCAGTGAAGATCAAGGGCACCGGTTTCATCGACCGGCTGCTGCCGCCGGTGGTAATCGGGCCGGTGATCATTTCCATCGGCCTGGCCATGGCGCCGATTGCCGCCAACATGGCGATGGGCAAGGCGGGTGACGGTAGCGAGTTGATCCACTACCAGACGGCCATGCTGATCTCGATGCCGGCGCTGCTCACCACGTTGATCGTGGCAGTGTTCGGCAAGGGTATTTTCCGCCTGGTGCCGATCATCTCGGGCGTACTGGTGGGTTTCGCCATGTCGTTCTACTTCGGTGTAGTCGACACCGCGAAGATCGCCGCCGCACCGTGGTTCGCCCTGCCCCACTTCACCGCGCCGGAGTTCAACTGGCAGGCGATCCTGTTTATCGTCCCGGTGGCCCTGGCCCCGGCGATCGAACACATCGGTGGCGTGATTGCGGTGGGCAGCGTGACCGGTCGCGATTACCTGAAGAAGCCTGGCCTGCACCGCACGCTGCTGGGTGACGGGATCGCCACCACTGCAGCCGGCCTGTTCGGCGGTCCGCCCAACACGACCTACGCGGAAGTGACGGGAGCGGTGATGCTGACCAAGAACTACAACCCGAAGATCATGACCTGGGCGGCAGTGTTTGCCATCAGCCTGGCGTTCATCGGCAAGTTCGGCGCACTGCTGCAAAGCATTCCAATCCCGGTGATGGGCGGTATTTTGTGCCTGCTGTTCGGTTCGATTGCCGCAGTAGGGATGAACACACTGATCCGTCACAAGATCGACCTCGGCGAAGCGCGCAATCTGGTGATTGTGTCGGTGACCCTGGTGTTCGGGATTGGCGGCGTGCTGGTGGGAACCGGCACCGGCCCGGATGACTTTGGCCTGAAGGGCATCGCCCTGTGTGCGGTGGTAGCGATTGCGTTGAATCTGCTGCTGCCGGGCAATGATGGCTGGAAGAACAAGAAACCGGATGAGCCGTTGCTGTAAGGCTTCAGCTTTTGGGTGTTGCTGATGGCCTCATCGCGGGCAAGCCCGGCTCCCACGTTGGAATGCATTGTCAGAAAGAATGCAGTCCCCTGTGGGAGCCGGGCTTGCCCGCGATGGCGCCGGTTCAGTCAATAAAGATTACAGCTCACCCAACGCATCAATCAGCGCCTGGTTCTGCTCTGGCGTACCAATGCTGATCCGCAGGAACTGGGCAATCCGCTCCTGCTTGAAGTGCCGCACAATCACCCCTTGCTCCCGCACCTTGGCTGCCAGCCCGGCGGCGTCGTGCCGTGGGTGACGGGCAAAGATGAAGTTGGCTGCAGACGGCAGCACCTCAAAACCTTTGGCCTCCAGTTGCGCCACCAGCGTTTCACGGCTGTCGATCACCCACTGGCAGGTCTTCTGGAAGTGCTCACGGTCTTCAAACGCAGCCGCCGCGCCGACAATCGCCAGGCGGTCGATCGGGTAGGAGTTGAAGCTGTTCTTGACTCGCTCCAGCGCCTCGATCAGGTCCGGGTGGCCCACGGCCAGGCCTACCCGCAAACCGGCCAGGGAGCGCGATTTGGAGAGGGTCTGGGTCACCAGCAGGTTCGGGTATCGGTCCACCAGGCTGATGGCGGTTTCGCCGCCGAAGTCGATATAGGCTTCATCGACCACCACCACCGAATCCGGGCTGGCCTTGAGGATCTGCTCCACCGCATCCAGCTTCATCACACAGCCAGTCGGCGCGTTGGGGTTGGGGAAGATGATCCCGCCGTTGGGCCTGGCGTAGTCCGACACGCGGATCTGGAACTGTTCGTCCAGCGGCACCGCGTCGAACGCAATGCGGTACAGGCCGCAGTACACCGGGTAGAAGCTGTAGCTGATGTCCGGGAACAGCAGCGGCAGGTCGTGCTGGAACAAGCCGTGGAAGATGTGCGCCAGGACTTCGTCGGAACCGTTGCCGAGGAACACCTTGCCCGCGTCGATCCCGTAATACTTCGCCACCGCCTGCTTGAGCAGGTCGCTGTTGGGGTCCGGGTACAAACGCAGGTTGTCGTTCAGCTCGGCCTGCATGGCGGCCAGCGCCTTGGGCGACGGGCCGTAGGGGTTTTCATTGGTGTTGAGCTTCACCAGCTTGGTCAGCTTCGGTTGCTCACCGGGCACGTAAGGAACGAGATCCTTGACGAGCGGGCTCCAGAATTTGCTCATGTTTCAGTTCCCCTGCTGCTTGTCGTCAACGATACGGTATTCGGCACTGCGGGCGTGGGCGGTCAGCGACTCGCCACGGGCCAGCACGGAAGCGGTCTTGCCCAACTCCGACGCGCCCTGGGGCGAGCAGAAGATGATCGACGAACGCTTCTGGAAGTCATACACACCCAGCGGCGAGGAGAACCGCGCGGTGCCCGAGGTCGGCAACACGTGGTTGGGGCCTGCGCAGTAGTCGCCCAGGGCTTCGCTGGTGTGGCGGCCCATGAAGATCGCGCCGGCGTGACGAATCAGCGGCAGCCAGGCTTGTGGGTCGGCGACGGACAACTCCAGGTGTTCCGGTGCGATGCGGTTGGCCACTTCGATGGCTTGCTCCATGTCACGGACCTGGATCAGGGCGCCACGGCCATTGATCGACTTCTCGATGATCTCGGCGCGCTCCATGGTCGGCAGCAACTTGGCGATGCTCGCGGCCACCTTGTCCAGGAACTCGGCGTCCGGGCTGACCAGGATCGCCTGGGCGTCCTCGTCGTGCTCGGCCTGGGAGAACAGGTCCATGGCGATCCAGTCCGGGTCGGTCTGGCCGTCACACACCACGAGGATTTCCGAAGGGCCGGCGATCATGTCGATGCCAACCTGGCCAAACACGTGGCGCTTGGCCGTGGCCACGTAGATGTTACCCGGGCCCACCACCTTGTCGACCTTCGGCACGCTTTCGGTACCGTAGGCCAGGGCCGCAACCGCCTGGGCGCCGCCGATGGTAAACACGCGATCAACCCCGGCAATGCAGGCCGCGGCCAGCACCAGTTCGTTGATTTCGCCGCGCGGGGTGGGCACCACCATGACCACTTCGGTCACGCCGGCCACCTTGGCCGGAATCGCGTTCATCAGGACCGAAGACGGGTACGACGCCTTGCCGCCGGGCACGTACAGGCCGGCGCGGTCCAGCGGCGTGACCTTCTGGCCCAGCACGGTGCCGTCGGCCTCGGTGTAGCTCCAGGAGTCCTGTTTCTGTTTTTCGTGGTAGCCGCGCACCCGCGCGGCCGCCACTTCCAGGGCTTCGCGCTGCGGGGCAGTGATGCGGGTCAGGGCCAGTTCCAGGCGTTCGCGGGGCAGGATCAGGTCGGCCATGGAGGCGACGTCCAGGCCATCGAACTGCCGGGTGAAATCCACCAGCGCCGCGTCACCGCGCTCGCGCACGGCTTTGATGATATCGAGCACCCGCTGGTTGACCGAATCGTCGGACACGCTTTCCCAGCTCAGCAGATGATCCAGATGATGGGCGAAATCCGGGTCGGCAGCGTTGAGTCGGGCAATTGCAGTGGACGTGGTCATAGCGAGGGCCTCAATAGAATTGGCAAAAACTCAGGCGCCCTAAACTAGCAGTCGTTTCCGCTTGGGCACCTGAGAATTCTGGCTATGAGGCGGATAGACGGGCGCGGCTCAGGGCCGCGCGGGTGAGTCAACCGCGGTGTCGAGACTCCACTGCCTTGCGCAGGGTGTCGATCAACGCCTGGATACGGGCGTGCTGCATTTTCATCGAAGCTTTGTTGACGATCAGGCGGGAGCTGATGTCGGCGATAAAGTCCTGGGGTTCCAGGCCGTTGGCGCGCAGGGTGTTGCCGGTGTCGACCACGTCGATGATCTTGTCGGCCAGGCCGATCAGCGGTGCCAGCTCCATCGAGCCGTAGAGCTTGATGATGTCGACCTGGCGGCCTTGCTCGGCGTAGTAACGCTTGGCAACGTTGACGAACTTGGTCGCCACCCGCAGGCGGCCCTTGGGCTCGACATCACCGACACGGCCGGCGGTCATCAGCTTGCACAGGGCAATACGCAGGTCCAGCGGCTCGTACAGGCCCTGGCCGCCGTATTCCATCAACACGTCTTTACCCGCCACGCCGAGGTCGGCCGCGCCATGTTCAACGTAGGTTGGCACGTCGGTGGCACGCACGATCAGCAGGCGAACGTCGTCCTGGGTCGTGGGGATGATCAGCTTGCGGCTCTTGTCCGGATTCTCGGTCGGCACGATGCCCGCTTCAGCCAGAAGCGGCAAAGTGTCGTCAAGGATGCGGCCCTTGGACAGTGCGATGGTCAACATGGGAAACGTCAGTCCTTCATCAGGCTATTGCTGTCCGGTCGCAATCGGCGCCAGACACAGATCGAGGCCATTACAGCCTCGATTTGAAACAAGTCAGCTAACAGCATACATCGTCCTGTGGCGAGGGAGCTTGCTCCCGCTGGGGCGCGAAGCGGCCCTGCTCTTTGTTTAAAAAGACTGGGACTGCTGCGCAGTCCAGCGGGAGCAAGCTCCCTCGCCACAATGACCGTATTTGCAGCTCCTGGAACTAGCCCGGTACGCGGCGGATTTTCGCGCCGAGCATCTGCAGCTTCTCTTCGATGCACTCGTAACCACGGTCGATGTGGTAGATGCGGTCGATCAGGGTATCGCCCTCAGCGCACAGCGCCGAGATCACCAGGCTGGCCGAGGCACGCAGGTCGGTGGCCATCACTGGCGCGCCCTTGAGCTTCTCGATGCCGGTGACGATGGCAGTGTTGCCTTCGACCTGGATCTTGGCGCCCATGCGGTGCAGTTCGTACACGTGCATGAAGCGGTTTTCGAAGATGGTCTCGATCACGGCACCGGTGCCTTCGGCAATCGCGTTCAGGGAAATGAACTGCGCCTGCATGTCGGTCGGGAACGCCGGGTACGGAGCGGTACGCACGTTGACGGCTTTTGGCCGCTTGCCGTGCATGTTCAGCTCGATCCAGTCTTCACCGGTGGTGATTTCAGCGCCGGCTTCCTTGAGTTTTTCCAGGACGGATTCAAGGATGGTCGGATCGGTGTCCTTGACCTTGACGCGGCCACCGGTGACGGCAGCAGCCACCAGGTAGGTACCGGTCTCGATGCGGTCCGGCATCACTTTGTAGGTGGCCGAGTGCAGGCGCTTAACACCTTCAATGGTGATGGTGTCGGTGCCGGCGCCGGTGATGTTGGCACCCATGGCGATCAGGAAGTTTGCCAGGTCGACTACTTCCGGCTCGCGCGCGGCGTTCTGCAGCACGCTGCGGCCGTTGGCCAGGGCAGCAGCCATCATGATGTTCTCGGTACCGGTCACGCTGACGGTATCAAAGAAGAAGTTCGCGCCACGCAGGCCGCCTTCAGGCGCCTTGGCCTTGATGTAGCCGCCTTCGACGTCGATGGTTGCGCCCATGGCTTCAAGGCCACGGATGTGCAGGTCCACCGGACGCGAACCGATGGCGCAACCGCCAGGCAATGCGACTTCGGCTTCGCCGAAACGGGCAACCATCGGGCCCAGTACCAGGATCGAGGCACGCATGGTTTTCACCAGTTCGTACGGAGCGATCAGGGTCTTGATGGTGCGCGGGTCGATTTCGACGCTGAGTTTCTCGTCGATCACCGGCTCAATGCCCATGCGACCGAACAGTTCGATCATGGTGGTGATGTCGTGCAGGTGCGGCAGGTTGGCCACGGTAACCGGGCCATCGCACAGCAAGGTCGCTGCAAGGATCGGCAGGGCGGAGTTCTTCGCCCCGGAAATACGGATCTCGCCATCAAGACGAGCACCGCCGGTAATAATCAATTTATCCATAAGAATCTCGACGCCTTGGGGGCTCAGGTGCGCTCGGCCCAGGCCGCGCGGCTGAAAAATTTCATAGTGACCGCATGGATGCTGCCATCGGTGATCCACGGGTTCAAATGGGCATAGATCTGCTGTTGACGCTTGACCGGGCTCAACGCCGCCAGTTCATCGCTAATCACGTTCAGCTGGAAATTGCAGCCTTCGCCCTCAACTTCAACATTAGTTTGGGGCAGCTTTCCTTCAAGGAAGCTTTTAACTTCTAGGGCCTGCATGATCAACCTCTATGGGCGCCCAGTGCGCGCGGGTCGCACATCATACAAAAAAGCCCCGCGCCTGCGAACCCCGCATAGCAGGACTCTGACGGGGGGCTTCTTTAATAATGTGTATTAAGGATGCGCCAACAGCTCGGTCAGACCGGAAACCTCAGCGATTTCACGCATGTCTTCGGGCAATGCACGGATGCTTACCGGCTTTTTGACGGCCTGTGCATCACGCATGAAACACAGCAGCAACGACAAGCCTACACTGCTGGACTTCACCACCGCCGAGCAATCCAGCACCAGCGCAGCAGAGGTGCTGGCATTGATCAGCCCCTGGCCCTGCTTGCGCAGGGCTGGCCCGGTGCTGTAATCCAGCACGCCGCTGATCAGCAATTCGCCGGCCTCGCCGAGGCGGATAGCCGACTCGGTCATTGGGCAGGCTTCCCGGCAGCTTTATCGGTTTCTTCCTTGGCCTTGGCGACTTCACCGGCCCAACCATTGATGGTTTTGTCCAGGTCGTTGCCATTGCGCTGCATGGCGTCGGCGAACTGGTCACGGAAAAGCTTGCCGATGTTGATACCGTTGATGATCACGTTACGCAGCTTCCACTCGCCGTTGACCTTCTCCAGCGTGTACTGCACCGGATACACCGCGCCATTGTTGCCCTTGACGCTCATGTTGACGCTGGTGCGATCCCCGGACTCATCCCCGGCCGGAGCGACGGTAATCCCCTGGTTGTTGTACTCGAGCAGGGCATTGCCGTAGAACTGGAACAGGCCCTTCTTGAAGTTTTCCTGGAACGTCTGCATCTGCGCAGGGGTAGCCTTGCGCGAGTACTTGACGGTCATGATGCTGCGGGAAATGCCTTCGGCATCGACAACAGGGCCCACAATGGTATTGAGCGCGTTGTAGAACTGACTTGGATCCTGCTTGTACTTTTCCTTGTTGGCCGACAAGTCAGCCAACATCTTGTTGGTAGTGTCCTGCACCAGGTCATGTGCGGAACCGCCGGCAGCGGCGTTAGCCATCAACGGCAGTGCCGCGAGCAGTACCAACAGGCCACGTCGCAAAGTAGAGATCATGAACACATTCCTCATTTGGCGTCTTTATTGACGGTATTGAGCAGGAATTTACCGATCAAGTCCTCCAGCACCAACGACGACTGTGTGTCATGAATGGTCGAACCATCCTTGAGCAGGGCTGTTTCCCCGCCCACGCTGATACCGATGTACTTCTCGCCCAGCAGGCCAGCGGTGAGAATAGACGCAGTGGAGTCAGTCGGCAGATTATCCACCTTCTTGTCCACCTGCATGGTCACACGGCCGGTGAAGCTGTCGCGGTCCAGATCGATCGCTGTGACCTTGCCGATGGTTACACCGGCCATGGTCACTTTAGCTCTGACAGTCAAACCGGCGATATTGTCGAAGTAGGCGTAAAGTTTATAAGTATCGGCGGTGGGGCTGGCCGATAGGCCGCTGACTCGCAGGGCGAGCAACAGTAAAGCCAGGATGCCAGCCAGCAAGAAAAGGCCGACACCGATTTCCACAGTGCGGTTTTGCATCAGAAATCTCCAAACATCAAGGCGGTCAAAATGAAGTCAAGGCCCAGTACCGCCAGCGAGGCGTACACAACGGTCTTGGTGGTGGCGCGACTGATCCCTTCTGAGGTGGGCTCACAGTCATAGCCTTGGAATACGGCGATCCAGGTCACTACAAACGCGAAAACGATGCTCTTGATGATGCCATTGAGCACGTCACCGCTGAAGGTCACGCTGTTCTGCATGTTGCCCCAGTAAGAGCCGTCGTAGACCCCCAGCCAGTCAACCGCCACCCACGAGCCACCCCAGATCCCCACCACGCTGAAAACCATCGCCAGCAGTGGGAGAGAGATGAAGCCGGCCCACAGGCGCGGGGCAACAATGTACTTGAGTGGATCGACACCGATCATTTCCAGGCTGGACAGCTGCTCGGTGGCCTTCATGTTGCCGATCTCGGCGGTCAGCGCAGAACCGGCACGCCCGGCAAACAGCAACGCCGTCACCACCGGGCCCAACTCACGCAGCAGGGTCAGGGCAACCATCTGCCCCACCGCCTGCTCGGAGCCGTAACTGGACAGGATATTGAAACCCTGCAGCGCCAGCACCATGCCGATGAACACCCCGGAAACCACGATGATCACCAGGGACATCACGCCCACGGAGTGCAGTTGCTTGATCAACAGGCCAAAGCTGCCGCCAATGCCGCCACGGCCGAGCAAAGCGTGAAACAGGAAAATCGTCGAACGGCCCAGCACGCCGATGATGTCAATGCCGGAGCGGCCGAAAAGGCGAACCTTCTCGATTAGAGATGTCTTGCGCATCAACGCTTCCCCAGAAGATCTGAGCGGTAGTCCGCTGCCGGAAAGTGAAAAGGCACCGGGCCATCGGGATCGCCGGTCATGAATTGGCGAATGCGCGGGTTATCTGCGTTCATCAGCTCTTCAGGCGTGCCCTGCCCCAGCACCTGGCCATCGCCCACTACGTATAGATAGTCGGCAATGCTCGCGGTCTCGGCCAGGTCGTGGGAGACCACGATACTGGTGATACCCAGCGCATCATTGAGCAGGCGGATGAGACGTACCAGCACGCCCATGGCAATCGGGTCCTGGCCAACGAAGGGTTCGTCGTACATGAGAATTTGCGGGTCGAGGGCAATGGCACGCGCCAGGGCCACCCGACGCTTCATGCCACCGGACAGTTCGTCGGGCATCAGGTCGATGGCACCGCGCAGCCCTACGGCCTGCAATTTCAGCAACACAATGTCACGAATCATTTCATCGGACAGCTGCGTATGCACCCGCAAAGGGAACGCCACGTTTTCGAAAACGTCGAGGTCGGTAAACAGGGCACCGCTCTGGAACAGCACGCCCATGTGCTTGCGGGCATCGAACAGGTCGCTGCGCGAAAGTGTCGGCAGGTTCTGCCCATTGACCCAGACTTCACCGGCGGAGGGGCGCAATTGCATGCCCATCAGGCGCAGCAGCGTCGTCTTGCCGCAGCCGGAAGGCCCCATGATGCCCGTGACTTTGCCACGGGGAATGCGAATATCCACATTATTGAAGATGCTGCGCGTACCGCGCTTGAAGGAAAGGCCCTTCAGCTCGACCGCGTAGGCGTTATCGGCACTCATCTAAACTCCTTGGGATGCAGCCTTTCACTCAGACACCTTGTTTTCGACAAATGCTTGCGTCGAAGAGACACAAAGGCTGTGCGGACCGAACTGGCGGCGAACTATATCACTGCTGGTACAGCGCCCCCAAGGCCGGAACAGAGCTTGTTCAGAAACAGGACAGCTAAAAAAACCTTGCTGAGGTTCAATCTCAACCACAAACGGAATGAATAAAGCATGACGAACTTACGTGAGGGAATCGATCATTACCGCTATAATCGCCGACTTTTCGTCAGGCTATACGATTTCAGACATGAGCCAATCCAGCGACCTTATTCAATCCGCACAACGCACCATCCGCCTCGAGCTTGAAGCCGTAGAAGGTTTGCTGGCCCATATCGACGCGGATTTCGTACGCGCCTGCGAGATGATTCTGGCCAGCAAGGGCCGCGTAGTCGTGGTCGGCATGGGCAAATCCGGGCATGTTGGCAACAAGATCGCCGCCACCCTGGCAAGCACCGGCACCACTGCATTCTTCGTGCATCCGGCCGAAGCCAGCCACGGCGACATGGGCATGATCACCCGGGATGACATCATCCTGGCCCTGTCCAACTCCGGCACCACCAACGAAATCGTGACCCTGTTGCCGCTGATCAAGCGCCTGGGCATACAGCTGATCAGCGTGACCGGCAACCCGGACTCGACGCTGGCAAAAGCGGCTGAAGTGAATTTGAACGTGCACGTTGCCGAAGAGGCCTGCCCGCTGAACCTGGCGCCGACCTCCTCCACCACCGCCGCCCTGGTCATGGGCGATGCGCTGGCCGTGGCATTGCTGGAAGCCCGCGGCTTTACCGCCGAAGACTTCGCCTTTTCCCACCCGGGTGGCGCCCTGGGCCGCCGCCTGCTGCTGAAAGTGGAAAACGTGATGCACGCCGGCGAAGAGCTGCCACAGGTGGCGCGCGGCACGCTGCTTAAAGACGCCTTGATGGAAATGACCCTCAAGCGCCTGGGCATGACCGTGATCCTGGAGTCCGACGGGCGCCTGGCCGGGGTCT
The DNA here is from genome assembly GCF_013386765.1 of Pseudomonas yamanorum. Classification (GTDB taxonomy): domain Bacteria; phylum Pseudomonadota; class Gammaproteobacteria; order Pseudomonadales; family Pseudomonadaceae; genus Aquipseudomonas; species Aquipseudomonas yamanorum_A. The sequence goes on along the minus strand of NZ_JACARE010000017.1, from coordinate 282,605 downwards.
TCACCGACGGCGACCTGCGCCGCACCCTGGACCGCAACCTCGACATCCAGACTGCAACCATCGACGAAGTCATGACGCCTCACGGCAAGACCGCCCGCCCTGAAATGCTCGCGGCCGAAGCGCTGAAGATCATGGAAGACCATAAAATCCTGGCGCTGGTGGTGGTCGACAGCGACGACCGCCCGGTTGGCGCCTTGAACATGCACGACTTGCTGCGTGCGGGAGTGATGTAAATGACCACCGACCTGCTGCAACGGGGCAAGAACATCAAGCTGGCGATTTTCGACGTCGACGGCGTGCTGACGGACGGCCGCCTGTACTTCCTGGAAGACGGCAGCGAATTCAAGACCTTCAACACCCTCGACGGCCAGGGCATCAAGATGCTGATGGCGGCAGGCGTGCAAACCGGCATCATCAGCGGTCGCAAGACCCCGGTTGTGGAACGCCGCGCACAAAACCTGGGGATTCCTCACCTGTATCAGGGCCGCGAGGATAAACTGGTGGTTCTGGACGAGCTTCTTGGCAAACTCAACCTAAGCTATGAGCAGGTTGCCTACCTCGGTGACGATTTACCCGACCTGCCGGTGATCCGCCGGGTCGGCCTGGGCATGGCTGTGGCCAATGCGGCGGCGTTCGTGCGCGAACACGCGCATGGCGTTACCACCGCCCGTGGCGGCGAAGGCGCCGCCCGCGAGTTCTGCGAGTTGATTCTGCGCGCCCAAGGCAGCCTCGAAGCGGCTCATGCCGCCTACCTATAGAGCGTTTTATGCTGAGTAAAAAGATTCGCAATTTCCTGATATTCGCCGTGATCGCCGCCGTGTTTCTCGCGGTTGGCTACTGGAATATCAGCCCGGAGCGCTTCCTCGACAAGCCTGTTGCGCAGGTCGACGAAAGTGCCATCGACTATTACGCCATCAACGCCCACAGCATCCAGTACCTGCCCGATGGCAAGGTCCAGTATGAAATGACCTCCGACAAGGTCGAGCACTTGAAGGCCTCCGAGGTCACGCTGCTCACCAAGCCGGACATGAACCTGTACCGCGGCGCCGAATTCCCGTGGCACGTCACCAGTGAGCGTGGCGAGGTCAACCCGGACGGCACCCAAGTGGAACTGATTGACTCCGTGCGCGTTGCGCGCACTGACGCCAAGAACCGCGACACCATCATTACCAGCAGTCGCATGACCGTATTCCCACAGAAGCAATATGCGCAGACCGAGCAAGACGTTAGAATCGACGGCGCTGGCGGTGTATCGACTGGCAAGGGAATGAAAGCGTATTTGAAAGAAAGCAGGATACACCTGCTATCGAACGTAAGAGGACAGTATGAGGCTCGTTAAAACCCTCCCTATTTTGCTCGGCCTGGGCGCAGCACTGGGAAGCGTGAGCGCCTGGGCTCTGCCGAACGATAGCCAGCAACCGATCCACATTCAGGCTGACGACGCGCAGCTGGATGACAAGCAAGGTATCGCGACCTACACCGGCAGCGTGATCATCACCCAAGGTTCGATGAAAGTGACGGGTAACACCGTGACACTGACTCGCACCCCGGCAGGCGATATCGACGTGGTCACTTCGGTCGGCAACCTGGCGTATTTCGAACAGCTGCAGAAAGTTGGCGACCCTACGCCGGTCAAAGGCTACGGCAAGACAATTCAGTACCACGCCCAGCAAAATCGCATCGTACTGATCGACCAGGCCCGGGTCATCAATGATGGCAACACCACCGACGGCGAAAAAATCGTCTACGACACGGTGAAGCAGATTGCCCAGGCCGGTCGCGCCACCGGCTCTAAAATCAGCACGCCGAAGCCACGCATCGACATGGTTATCCAGCCTAAGCAGAAACCTGGCGAAGCCCAGGCGGCGCCGAAAACCGACGCGAAGAAGGCGAATTAATGGCAACCCTGAAAGCCCAGCATCTGGCCAAGGCCTATAAAAGCCGTCAGGTCGTGCGCGACGTCAGCCTGTCGATCGACAGCGGCCAGATCGTCGGCTTGCTCGGCCCCAACGGTGCCGGCAAGACCACCTGCTTCTACATGATTGTCGGCCTGGTACAGGCCGATCAAGGCCGCGTCCTGATCGACGACCTGGACGTAAGCCACCAGCCCATGCACGGTCGTGCACAGGCGGGTATCGGCTATCTTCCCCAGGAAGCATCGATCTTCCGCAAATTGTCGGTTTCCGACAACATCATGGCGATCCTCGAGACCCGCAAGGAACTCGACCGCGCCGGGCGCAAGAAAGAGCTGGAAAGCCTGCTGCAGGAATTCCACATCAACCATATCCGCGACAACCTCGGCATGAGCCTTTCCGGCGGCGAGCGTCGTCGTGTGGAAATCGCCCGCGCCCTGGCCACTGCGCCGAAGTTCATCCTGCTGGATGAACCTTTCGCCGGTGTCGACCCGATCTCGGTCGGCGACATCAAGCAGATCATCCACCACCTGAAAGCCAAGGGCATCGGTGTGTTGATCACCGACCACAACGTCCGCGAGACCCTCGATATCTGCGAAACCGCGTATATCGTCAACGATGGACAGCTGATTGCCGAAGGTGACTCCGCCACCATCCTGGCCAACGAACTGGTCAAGGAAGTGTATCTGGGTCACGAGTTCCGCCTGTAAACACGGTGGTATCAGGCCATTCGCCATGGAGCGCGGGAGTCAATAAAAACCTCAGTATTTTTATTGTTACCGCGCTCTAGGCAAAGCCCCCGATATCAGGCATATAATTTGCTTATGTTTGGCGCTCACGCGCCCTGTCGTGGATGGCGCATTGCGCCGGCGAATAAGGTGTTAAGCCCCTGCCATGAAACCATCGCTAGTCCTGAGAATGGGCCAGCAGCTGACGATGACACCGCAGCTGCAACAGGCCATCCGCCTGCTCCAATTGTCGACCCTGGACCTGCAACAGGAAATCCAGGAGGCCCTGGAGTCCAATCCGATGCTCGAACGCCAGGAAGAAGGCGACGACTTCGATAATGCAGACCCGCTGGCCGACAACATCGAGCAAAAACCCAACCCCGACGTACAGGAACCCTCCTACCAGGAAACCGCCCCCACGGTGGATAACCTCGAGGAAGGTGAATGGAACGAACGCATTCCCAACGAACTTCCCGTGGACACCGCGTGGGAAGACGTCTACCAGACCAGCGCCAGCAGCCTGCCCAGCAATGATGATGACGAGTGGGACTTCACCACCCGCACGTCCGCCGGCGAGAGCCTGCAGAGCCATTTGCTCTGGCAACTGAACCTGGCCCCGATGTCCGACACCGATCGCCTGATCGCCGTGACCCTGATCGACTGCATCAACAATCAGGGCTACCTGGACGAGACCCTTGAGGAGATCCTCGAGGCCTTCGACCCGGAACTGGACATCGAACTGGACGAAATCGAAGCCGTCCTGCACCGCATCCAGCAATTCGAGCCTGCCGGCATCGGCGCCCGCACCCTCAGCGAGTGCCTGCTGCTGCAACTGCGCCAATTGCCGGCGAAAACACCTTGGCTGGCCGAGGCGCAGCGCCTGGTCACCGACTACATCGACCTGCTGGGCAGCCGCGACTACAGCCAGTTGATGCGCCGCATGAAGCTCAAGGAAGATGACCTGCGCCAGATCATCGAGCTGGTGCAGAGCCTCAACCCGCGTCCTGGCTCACAGATCGAGTCCAGCGAAGCCGAGTACGTCGTGCCGGATGTAATCGTGCGCAAGGACAACGAGCGCTGGCTGGTGGAGCTGAACCAGGAATCGGTACCGCGCCTGCGGGTCAACCCGCAATACGCAGGTTTCGTGCGCCGCGCCGACACCAGCGCCGACAACACCTTCATGCGCAACCAGTTGCAGGAAGCCCGCTGGTTCATCAAGAGCCTGCAAAGCCGCAACGAAACCCTGATGAAAGTCGCCACCCAGATCGTCGAGCACCAGCGCGGCTTCCTGGAATACGGCGATGAAGCGATGAAGCCGCTGGTACTGCACGACATCGCCGAGGCGGTAGGCATGCACGAATCGACGATTTCCCGGGTGACCACGCAAAAATTCATGCATACCCCACGGGGCATTTATGAGCTGAAATACTTTTTCTCCAGCCACGTCAGCACCTCCGAAGGCGGCGAATGCTCGTCCACGGCGATCCGCGCGATCATCAAAAAACTGGTTGCCGCGGAAAATCAGAAAAAGCCGTTGAGTGACAGCAAGATCGCTGGTTTACTGGAGGCACAAGGCATTCAGGTCGCCCGTCGCACCGTCGCCAAGTACCGCGAGTCCCTTGGGATCGCGCCTTCCAGCGAGCGTAAACGTTTGATGTGACGGGCGGGCCATAGCGTTCCAGTGGCAGGCACCCCGGCCTGCCGCTTTATGCACTGGCAACGAAGGAGAAGCTGTATGCAAGTCAACATCAGTGGACACCAACTGGAAGTGACCGAACCGCTGCGCGCCTATATCGGCGAAAAACTCAAACGAATTGAGGGGCATTTCGACAAGATCACCAACGTGCAAGTCATCATGACTGTCGAGAAGCTCAAGCAGAAAATCGAAGCCACCTTGCGTATACCCGGCGGGGAAGTAGTCGCCAATGCCGAGCATTCAGATATGTATGCTGCCATTGACGACCTTACCGACAAGCTGGATCGCCAAATCAAAAAGCATAAGGAAAAGCAGCAGAGCCTTCTTCAAGGCACTGGCCGCTAACACTCCCCACCCATGATTCGACTTGAAACCATCCTGACCCCCGGCCGTTCCCTTGTGAACGTGCCGGGCGGCAGTAAAAAGCGTGCCCTCGAACAAATTGCCAACCTGATCGGCCGCGAAGTGCCCGAACTGGATACGCAAGCTGTGTATGAGGCACTGATCGCCCGTGAAAAGCTCGGTTCCACCGGCTTTGGCAACGGCATCGCCATTCCTCACTGCCGCCTGCAAGGCTGTGAGTCGCCAGTCAGCGCCCTGCTGCACCTGGACGCCCCCATCGATTTCGACGCCATCGACGGCGCGCCGGTCGACCTGCTGTTTGTATTGCTGGTCCCGCAAGCTGCCACCGATGCACACCTGGAACTGCTTAGGCAGATCGCCAGCATGCTCGACCGCAAGGAAGTACGCGACAAACTGCGCAGCGCTCCGAGCAATGAGGCGCTTTATCAGGTTGTCCTGGATGAACAAAACGGGCAGTAATCATGCGTTTGATCATCGTCAGCGGCCGTTCCGGCTCAGGTAAAAGCACGGCTCTCAATGTTCTTGAGGACAACGGCTTCTATTGCATCGACAACCTGCCCGCCGGCCTGCTGCCGGAACTGGCGGAGCGTGCACTGATCCATACCGAGCTGGCACAACCGCTGGTCGCCGTTTCCATCGACGCCCGCAACCTGCCCAGCCACCTCACCCGCTTCCCCGAACTGCTCGAAGAAGTGCGGGCCAAGCACATCCATTGCGACGTGCTGTACCTCGACGCCGACGAAGAGACGCTGCTCAAGCGCTTCTCCGAAACCCGTCGACGCCACCCGCTGAGCAGCCCGCACCGCTCGCTGGCCGAAGCCATCGAGGACGAGACCAAGCTGCTGGGGCCGATCATTGACCTGGCCGACCTCAAGATCAACACCACCGGCCTGAACCTGTATCAGTTGCGCGATGCGATCAAGCTGCGCCTGCTGAATCAGCCGGAGCCGGGCACCGCCTTCCTCGTTGAGTCGTTTGGCTTCAAACGCGGTATGCCCGTGGATGCCGACCTGGTGTTTGACGTGCGCTGCCTGCCCAACCCGTACTGGAAGCCGGAACTGCGTGATCAATCCGGGCTGGACGCACCCGTGGCCGAGTACCTGGCGGCGCAACCGGATGTGGAAGAGATGTTCCAGGATATCTCCAGCTACCTGCTCAAATGGCTGCCGCGTTTTGCGGCCAGCAACCGGGCTTATGTCACCATTGCCATTGGCTGCACCGGCGGCCATCACCGTTCCGTCTACCTGACCGAACGCCTGGGCAAGGTGCTGCAACAAACCCTCAAGAACGTCCAGGTTCGCCACCGCGACCTTAGCTGAAAGGAACACCCCCGCGATGCCCGCTCTGGAAATTGAAATCATCAACAAGCTGGGCCTGCATGCCCGGGCCTCGGCCAAGTTCGTCGGCGTCGCCGGGCAGTTCCCTTGCCAGATTCGCGCCGGGCGCACCCCGGAATCCATGGTCGACGGCAAAAGCATCATGGCCATGATGATGCTGGCTGCGGGCAAGGGCACGAAGATTCACTTGAAGACTGAAGGCGAGCAAGAGCAGGAAGCGATGGATGCGCTGGTGAAGCTGATCAATAACTATTTTGACGAAGGCGAGTAACGCCCTCTGTAGGAGCCGGCTTGCCGGCGATTGGCCCACAAGTCTTGCACTGACCTCAGGAACGCCATCGCCGGCAAGCCGGCTCCTACAAGGAATTTGACAGAGTTCTTAGCCCAACGCCGTATCCATCACCATCATCAAACAAAACCCGATACACAGCCCCAGGCTGGCAAGCTTGTCATGGCCATTGCGCCGCGACTCGGGAATCACTTCGTGGGTCACCACCAGCAGCATCGCCCCGGCCGCCAGCGCCAACCCCAACGGCAACAACACCTGCGCCAAGCTCACCAGCCAGGCACACAGCACGGCAAATACCGGCTCCACCAGGCCTGACGCCGCGCCAATCAGGAACGCCTTGACCCGCGACATCCCTGCCCCGGCCAGCACCAACGCAATTACCAAGCCCTCCGGCACGTCCTGCAAGGCAATGCCCATGGCCAGGCTGTCGGCATCGGGCATGCCGCCGCCCGCCGAGACACCGACCGCCATGCCTTCAGGAATGTTGTGCGCAATGATGGCGAACACAAACAGCCAGATGCGCGGCGGTATTACCGGATGCTCCAGACTGCCCACCAGCATTTCCGGGCTGGCGCCGGAGACCTTGCGGTCCACCAGATACAGCCCGAATGCTCCCAGCATGATGCCGAAACTGATCAAACCGCTGGCCGCCCAAGGCGTCAGCCCCAGGCTTTCGGCAGCCGCAATACCCGGCACGATCAGCGAAAACGCAGTGGCTGCCAGCATCACCCCGGCACCGAAGCCGAGCAGCGTGTCACTCACCGCCAACGGCATCCGGCGAATCACCAGTACCGGCACGGCGCCCAAGGCAGTGCCCAGTGCGCAAATCGCACCACCCTGCAAGGCACGCAGGATACGGGGCTCCAGGTCCAGCCAGGCCAGCCCTTGGGCCACCAGCAATGCAGTGCCTGCCAATAGCAGCAGCGAGCCAAACGCATAACGAAACATTCGCACGCTGCTGATCGCCAGTGTTTCAGTGCCCATAGTCGGCCTTAGATCTTGTTATAGAGGAGTTTCAGCCCAGTGCAGCCTGGTAGCGGCCGGCAACTTCCGGCCAATTGATGACGCTGTAGAACGCGTTGATGTATTCCGGACGACGGTTCTGGTACAGCAGGTAATAAGCGTGCTCCCAGACGTCCAGGCCGAGGATTGGCGTATTGCCGTTCATCAGCGGGCTGTCCTGGTTGCCGCTGCTTTCCACCACCAGGGTCTTTTGCGGGGTGACACTCAACCAGGCCCAGCCACTGCCGAAACGGGTCAAGGCAGCTTTGGTAAAGGCCTCTTTGAAGGCGTCGAAACCGCCCAACTGCTCGTCAATGGCTTTGCCCAGCGCACCGTCTGGCTTGCCGCCGCCCTTGGGCGACATGACGGCCCAGAACAATGAGTGGTTGGCGTGCCCGCCGCCCTGGTTGATCACCGCCGCCCGGAGTTTTTCCGGCAGTTGCTGCACGCTGGAGACCAGCTTTTCCACCGGCCAACCGGCAAACTCGGTGCCTTCCACGGCGGCGTTGAGGTTATTGATGTAGGTCTGGTGGTGCTTGGTGTAGTGGATCTCCATGGTTTGCGCGTCGATATGCGGTTCAAGGGCATCGTAGGCGTAAGGCAAGGCCGGCAAGGTGTAGGACATATCAATGAGCTCCATAAAAAGGGCTGTTGCGGGTCGACGCATCCGATGGCGCCACGTTGCTGCCCAGCAGGCGGTGGGTACGCGGGTACTCACCGTGATCGCTGATGAAATTCAACAGTTCGACGTAGGTCTTGCTGCTCTGGCGCAGCGCCGCTTCCCGCAGTTGCGGGTTGAGGCGGGTGTCCTGCATGGTCTGCAACAGCCGCTGGTGAATGGCGCAGAGGTATTCGGCGCTTTCTTCCGGCTGGTTCAAGCGCAGGTGCAGGTCGGCCAGGTTGTGATGGGAAATGACGCAAGCCGCCACCGCCTCGTCGGCATCCGCCCAGCGCTCAAACAACACTTGAGCCAGGGCCAGGGCTTGCAGGTAGGCCTCGCGGGCATCTACCAGCTCGCCCGCCATAAAGCAGCGATTGGCCCGTTCGATCGTGCGTTTCCAGTGCTCCATGGTGAGCCTCCAAAGCAGGGTCGGTGATTACACGCCGCCGGCCGTGAGCTTTTCCGGATCCAGCAGGATTTCCAGTTGGCTGCGGGGCAAGTCGGTGTGTTCGAGCGCCACATCAATCACCGGACGGCCTTGCTGATAGGCCTTCTTGGCGATTTCGGCGGCCTTTTGGTAACCGATGATCGGGTTGAGTGCGGTCACCAGGATCGGGTTGCGCGACAGCGCTTCCTTGAGCTTGGCTTCATTGACCTTGAAGCTGGCGATAGCCTTGTCGGCCAGCAGGCGGCTGGAATTGGCGAGCAATTCCAGGCTGCCGAGCAGGTTCTGGGCAATGATCGGCAGCATCACATTGAGTTCGAAGTTGCCGGACTGACCGGCGATGGTAATCACCGTGTCATTGCCGATGACTTGCGCGGCAACCATCGCAGTGGCTTCCGGGATCACCGGATTGACCTTGCCCGGCATGATCGAGGAGCCCGGTTGCAGGCCTTCCAGTTCGATTTCACCGAGGCCGGCCAACGGGCCGGAGTTCATCCAGCGCAGGTCGTTGGCAATTTTCATCAAGGACACGGCGGTGGTCTTGAGCTGCCCGGAGACCGCGACGGCTGTGTCCTGGGAGCCGATCAGGGCAAACAGGTTCTTGCCCGGAGTGAACTGCACCTGGGTCAGGCTGCTCAGTTGTTGGCTGAAGCGCGCTGCGAACTCCGGATGCGCATTGATCCCCGTGCCCACCGCGGTGCCGCCTTGGGCCAGCGCCTGCAAACTCGGCAGCAGGTCCTGCAGATGGCCAATATTGGCCTTTAGCTGTTGGGCCCAGCCATTCAGGACTTGGCTCATGCGCACTGGCATGGCGTCCATCAGGTGAGTGCGGCCGGTCTTGACGTAGCGATGCACCTCTTCGGCCTTGTGCTCGATCACCTGCACCAGGTGCAGCAGCGCCGGCAGGGTTTGTTCGTGCAGCACCAGCGCGGCGCTGACGTGGATCGTGGTCGGAATGATGTCGTTGCTGCTCTGGCCGCAGTTGACGTGGTCATTGGGGTTGACCGGCTCGCCCAGCAAACGGCTGGCGAGGGTCGCAATCACTTCGTTGGCGTTCATGTTGGAGCTGGTGCCGGACCCGGTCTGGAAGATATCCACCGGGAAATGTTGCATGAAGTCGCCTTCCAGCAAGCCTTGGGCGGCATCGACGATGGCCTTGCCCTGGGCTTCGCTCAGCTGCTTGAGCTCAACGTTGGCCTTGGCGGCGGCAGCCTTGGCCAGGATCAGCGCACGAATGAACTGCGCCGGCATGCGCTGGTGGCTGATGGGAAAGTTATTCACCGCACGCTGGGTTTGTGCGCCATACAAGGCCTCGGCGGGTACTTGCAGTTCGCCCATGCTGTCGCGTTCGATACGGGTGTTACTCATCGGAAGATCCTTGCACCAGGTCAGAGTGAGAAATCGATGGAAGCAATTCGCAGGTCGCCAATTGCCAGGCAAACGTCTGCCAGCGCTTGAGGCGGCAGGCACAGTGGGAAAGCTTTTCCAGGTCGCGCAACGGGCGCCAGGCCTGGTCCAGGCACATGGATCGCCAGTGCCAAGGCAAGGCGATGTCGGAGGCGGTGTCGAGCAACAGGCGGAATGAGGTCTCGCCGATGGTCCACGGGTGGGTTGCCGTGCAACAGGCCAGGTACCGGCCTTCGGCCAGGTAATGTTCGATCAGGCGGGGCTCGTCGGGATCAAGGCCACAGCGAATCTGACGACTCATCCAACGCCAGCTTTCCAGGTAGGGATCCTCATGCAGGACAGAACTCATGATCCACGCTCATTCGGTAATGATATTTATTATTAAATGATATTGAGAATCAAAACAAGAGCCTGAGGAAATCACTCGGAATTCCAGGCACAAAAAAAGGCGCGCCACCCAATGGGTGGCGCGCCTTGTTTACAAGTGTCTGTCGGCGGGTCAGCTGCCGGCGACGGTCATCTTCTCGATCAACACCGAACCGGTGCGGATGTTGCTGCGCAGTTCCAGGTCATTACCCACCGCGACGATCTGCTTGAACATGTCACGCATATTGCCGGCGATGGTCACTTCCTGCACGGCGAACTGAATCTCGCCGTTTTCGACCCAGAAACCCGCCGCGCCACGGGAGTAGTCGCCCGTGACCATGTTCAGGCCGTGGCCCATCAACTCGGTGACCAACAAGCCGCGCCCCATACGCCGCAACAGCGCCGCCTGGTCTTCATCGCCATGGGTGATGAACAGGTTGTGCACGCCACCGGAGTTGGCGGTGCTTGGCAGGCCGAGCTTGCGACCGGCGTAGGTGCCCAGCACGTAGGACACCAACTCACCGTTCTCGACGAATGGTTTGGCATAGGTCGCCAGGCCATCACCGTCGAACGACGAGCTGCCCATGGCGCGCATCAGGTGCGGGCGTTCATCGATGGTCAGCCATTCCGGGAACAGCTTCTGGCCGATCGCCCCTTCCAGGAACGACGACTTGCGATACAAATTGCCGCCGGAAATCGCCCCGAGGAAACTGCCGAACAGACCACCGGCCAGCTCCGCCGAAAACAGCACCGGCACTTCGCACGTCGGCACCGGGCGCGCACCCAGGCGGCTGGCGGCACGTTGCGCGGCACGCTGGCCGATGAGTACCGGGTCCATCAGCAATTCGCCCTGGCGGTTCACGTCGTACCAGTAATCACGCTGCATCTGGCCGTTGGCTTCGGCAATCATCACGCAGCTCAGGCTGTGACGCGTCGAGGCATAACCGCCGATAAAGCCGTGGCTGTTGCCATACACGCGGCAGCCCTGGTGGGTGCTCAAGGTCGTACCATCGGCGTTCTTGATCCGGCTGTCGGCGTCAAATGCCGCCGCTTCACAGGTCAGTGCCTGCTCAATGGCCTGCTCCGGGGTGATGTCCCAGGCATGAAACAGGTCAAAATCCTTCAGGTCGCGTGCCATCAAGGCCGCATCGGCCAAACCCGAGCTTTCATCTTCGGAAGTGTGCTTGGCGATCGCCAGCGCGGCGGCGACGGTTTCGCGAATCGCTTCCGGGCCACTGGCGGAGGTGCTGGCCGAGCCTTTGCGCTGGCCTACGTACAAGGTGATGCCAAACCCCTGGTCGCGGTTGAATTCGACCGTTTCCACTTCCCGCTGGCGGACCGATGTCGACAAGCCCTGCTCCAGGGACACCGCCACTTCACAGGCACTGGCCCCCTGGCGCTTGGCCTCGGCAATGATCTGCTCGACTTGTTCCTGCAGTGCCGGTAACGCTTGCGGACCGACGCTTTGGGCTGCACTCATGGTTTTCTCCACTCAAATTCTGCTTTCGGTTAAGGCCTTCTAGCGACCAGGCCGGACAAGCGGCCCCCGACTGGTTATCATGGCGGCGTTTCTTTGCGGACTGCCACCATGGTTGATTCTTACGACGACTCCCTCGATGGGGAGAAAAGCAAATCTCAGGTCAAACGCGAGCTGCATGCTCTGGTTGACCTCGGCGAGCGCCTTACAACACTCAAGCCTGACTTGTGTGCAAAACTGCCATTGACCGACGCCCTGCGCCGGGCTCTGAACGATGCGCCCAAGCACACCGCGAATATCGCGCGTAAACGGCACCTCATGTTCATCGGCAAACTGATGCGCGACCAGGACACGGACGCCATTCTGACGTTGCTCGATCAACTCGATGCCTCCACTCGCCAGTACAACGAGCGTTTCCATAACCTGGAACGCTGGCGTGATCGCTTGATCGCCGGCGATGACGCGGTACTGGAGAAGTTCGTCATCGAGTACCCGGATGCCGATCGCCAACAATTGCGCTCCCTGATCCGTCAGGCCCAGCACGAACTGGCGCAAAGCAAGCCACCGGCTTCCAGCCGAAAAATCTTCAAATACATCCGTGAGCTGGACGATAGTCAACGCGGCCTGCGCTGACCCTCTTCCCCGGGTGGCGGCCTTCGCCACCCGAAGCTCCCGTTCTTACGACCCCGTGCCACCCACGGTGATCGCATCAATTTTCAAGGTTGGCTGGCCGACACCCACCGGCACCGACTGACCATCTTTCCCGCACGTCCCCACACCGCTGTCCAGCGACAGGTCGTTACCGACCATCGACACCTTGCTCATGGCTTCCGGGCCGTTGCCAATCAACGTTGCACCCTTGACCGGCGCGGTGATCTTGCCGTCTTCAATCAAGTACGCCTCGCTGGTGGAGAACACGAACTTACCGCTGGTGATGTCCACCTGCCCGCCACCGAGGTTGGCGCAGTAGATCCCGCGTTTCACCGAGGCGATGATTTCGGCCGGATCGCTTTCGCCGCCGAGCATGTAGGTGTTGGTCATGCGTGGCATCGGCAGGTGCGCGTAGGACTCGCGACGGCCGTTACCGGTACGGGCCACGCCCATCAGGCGGGCGTTGAGCTTGTCTTGCATGTAGCCCTTGAGCACACCGTTCTCGATCAGCGTGGTGCACTCGGTCGGCGTGCCTTCGTCATCGACGCTCAACGAACCGCGACGCCCGGCCAGGGTGCCGTCATCGACAATGGTGCAAAGCTTGGACGCGACCATCTCGCCCATGCGCCCGCTGTAGGCGGAACTGCCCTTGCGGTTGAAGTCGCCTTCCAGGCCGTGGCCCACCGCTTCATGCAGCAGCACGCCGGACCAGCCGGAACCCAGCACCACCGGCAACGTGCCGGCCGGTGCCGGAATCGCTTCCAGATTGACCAGCGCCTGGCGCAGCGCTTCACGGGCATAACCCATGGCGCGGTCTTCGGTGAGGAAATAACGGTAGTCGGTACGCCCGCCGCCGCCATGGCCACCGCGCTCGCGGCGGCCGTTCTGTTCGACGATCACGCTGACATTGAAGCGCACCAGTGGGCGTACATCTGCCGCCAGGCCGCCATCGGTGGAGGCCACGAGGATGCGCTCCCACACACCGGCCATGCTCACGGTGACTTGCTGGATACGTGGGTCCAGGGCTCGGGTCGCCGCATCCACACGCTTGAGCAGCTCGACCTTTTCGGCACGGCTGATCACTTCCAGCGGGTTATCCGGTGCATAGAGTTGGGCGACATCCTGGGTGCTGAACGCCTGCACCGTACCGTTTTGACCGGCGCGGGAGATCGAACGGGCAGCGCGAGCCGCCAGGCCCAAGGCTTCCAGGGTGATGGCGTTGCTGTAGGCAAAGCCGGTTTTTTCACCGGACTGGGCACGCACGCCCACGCCCTGGTCGAGGTTGAAGCTGCCTTCCTTGACGATCCCATCTTCCAGGGCCCAGGACTCGGAAATCTGCCCCTGGAAATACAGGTCGGCAGCGTCGATGCCTGGCCCGGCCAGATCGCCGAGGACTGTTTGCAAGCTTTCGATGGTCACGCCACCGGGCGCCAGGAGGTGTTCACTGACTGAGGACAACAACTCGCTCATAGGTTTGGCCTTAAATTCATCGTTCTGAAGCAGGTCGCTGCGCGCCCTGCGAGAAAAAGCGCCGATGGCCTGCCACCGGCATGCGCGTCCGTATCGACGCCTGTTCACTGCTATCGCGTTCGGCCAGTAACACCGCCTCGCCTTGGTCCTGGTGTGCCAGCACTCGCCCCCATGGGTCGATAATCGCTGCATGCCCGAAGGTTTCCCGTGGCCCCGGGTGCACGCCGCCCTGGGCAGCCGCCAGCAGGTAGCACTGGGTTTCGATGGCCCGCGCGCGAATCAGCACGTCCCAGTGCGCGGCGCCCGTCACCGCCGTAAAGGCGGAAGGCGCGGTGATCAATTCGGCTCCCGCAGCGCGCAATTCGCTGTACAGCTCCGGGAAGCGCAGGTCGTAGCACACCGTCAGCCCCAGGCGGCCCACCGGCGTATCCGCCACCACCACCTGGCTACCATGAGCATAGTCATCGGATTCGCGATAACGGCCCCGGGCATCGGCCACGTCGACATCGAACAGGTGCAGCTTGTCGTAACGGGCGACGATTTCGCCCTGATCGTCGATCAACAACGAGCAGGCGTTGGACTTGGCGTTCGGTTGGTCCTTGGGAGGCAGCGGCAAAGTGCCGGCCACTATCCATAAGGTGAGGTCGCGGGCGGTCTGTTTCAACCATGGCAGGACAGGACCTTCGCCCAAGGCCTCGGCGCGACCGATATCGGCCACATCGCGACGGCCCATGGCGGCGAAGTTTTCCGGGAGGACCGCAAGCTTTGCACCGCCCGCCGCCGCTTGCTCCAGCAGGCGCCGGGCCTGGGCCAGGTTGGCCAGCACGTCGCTTTGGCTGACCATTTGAATTACCGCGAAGGACATGGGCCCACACTCCATAAAAAGCATGAGGCCATGCTACTCCACAGGTACTCAGTTTGGCTTTTCAAATGGCTTGTCGAAGGTGATTTTCGGGTCCTTCCACGGGCCTTCGACCTTGTACTGCACGCTGGCGAAACGCGAAACGCGGTCGCCAATCAGCTTGTCGATCAGGAACAATGCACCGCCAATGGCCGGCGCGCCGACGATCAGCGCCGCAATCGGCAGGTTATTGGTGACCGGTAGCGTCACCAGCAACTTGGCGTCCACACGATCAGCCACCAGGTCCAGGGTGCCGTTGATCTCCAGGTTGCTCGACGGCCCCGTCATGGTGATCGGCTCGCGGGTTACAAACACGCCGTTGCTGGCGGCCAGCAAGCCCTTGACCCGGTCATAGCTCAAGCCTTTGCCGAGCAAGTCCGAGAAGTCCAGGCGCAGACGGCGACCGATGGAGTTGAAGTTCAGCAAGCCAAACACCCGCAGGGCCTGGGCACCGCCTTCCACTTCGACGAATTGGCCTTTGCGAAAGCTTGCATCCAGGCTGCCGGAGAAACGCTTGGGGCCGACCCAGGCCGGCGAACCCGGCCAGCGCCCGTCCACGTCAACATGAAAGTCTTCGCTGGTCACGCTCGGCGCAAACCCCCAGCCCTTGAGCACGTCGCCAATATTCTTGCCATCCAGGCGGCCCTTGTACCAACTGCTGCTGGCCCCGGGAGCGCCTTCCCAACCGCCGGCGCCCTGCAGCAGCATACCTTTGAGCCCCAGGTTGAGGCTGTTGAACGCCATGCCCTTGGTGGTCGGCCGGACTTTCAACGACCAGGCACCTACCAGATCCGGGCCCTGGAACAACTGGGCAATCGAGATATCCAGTGCCGGAATATCCTTGGGATCGACATCAGCCAGCGGGTCCGGCGCATTTTCATCCGCCTGCACCGTCGGATCCACCGCAGGCAATTTCACGTACTGCAAGTTGACCGCAATCGGCGCGCCCTTGGCATCCGGCAGCCCCACGGTGCCTTTGGCCTGCTGGCTGTCGAACTGCAAACCCCAGGCAGCGGGCTTGCGATCCAGTTGCAGGTTGACCTGGTCAAACTGGGTGCCGAAGCCGGTCAGCTTGCCGACCTTGAAGTCGGCGCCGCTCAACAGTTGCTTGGCACTGCCACCCGGGTCGTTGCCGGCGTAGCGGTCTACCAGTTTTTTCCAGGGGTCGATATCCAGCTCCGACAACACACCGCGAATACGCAAGCCCTTGCCGGCTGGCAACACGGCATCGCCTTCCCCCAGGAACAGCTCACCACGGCCATCGGCAAAATTGTCCGCCGGGGCGGCGAAGGTGAAGCTGCCCAACTCGCCATAATCAAACCAGTAGCGGCGCTCCTTACCCTGCAACGTCATGCGGAACACGCTGTCACGGCCCTGGCTCGCCGGCATTCCGAACGGTGCCGGCAGGTCCACGGCCACGCCCTTGAGGTTGGAGCTGACCATCAACTGGCTGTCGGCGCCGTCGAGGTTGAGCTGCAATTGGTACGGAATATCACCGGACACCGGCAACGGCTGGCTGACTTTCAGCCAGTCAGTCAGCCGCTTGACGGTCACTTGCCCCTTGGCGGTCACGCGGGTATTGAGATTGCCCTGCCGGCCATCGGCAAAAATCTGCGCGGTGATCGGCCGGTCGAAGGCCTGGGCGCTGATGTTCTGGCCACTCAGGCCCTTGGCGCTGTCGAAACGGAAATCACCCTTGAGCTGGCTCAGATCCAGTGTCGGCTCGGCGAGTTGCAGGCGCGCCTTGTCGGTCTTGAAATCCACCACAATCTTGGGATCTGCACCCTTGGCCAGTGGAATATCCAGGTCGAGCTTGCCTTGCAGGTCGCCCTCGCCTTTCCAGCCAGCGAAGGTCGAGGCGGTGCCAATCGGCGCTTCCTGAAGGATCTTGAGGCCATCGCCCAGGCCGCCGGCAAAATTGCCGGTGAGCAGCAGGTGGCTGTCTTTGCCTTCCGGGGCATGGGGAATGTTGACGTAGATGTCGTTGACCTTGGTGTCGAGCAACTGGCCCTTGCTGGCCAGGATGCGCACGCCGCTCTCCTCGACAAACACTTCGCCCTTGACCTTACTGACGTGGGGCCAGCCCGGCTGGAACGCCAGTTCGGCATCGTGCACCTTGAAGAACAGGCTGATATTGCGCGAAGCGGGCAGCGCATCGTGGTTCAGCGAGCCCTGGTACTGGAAGAAGCCCTCATCCACCGCGCCCTTGAGGATCGCGGTGCGCAGCCACTCATCGAGTGCGGGGCTCAAGACGGCAGGCAGGTATTTGGGGGTGAAGCGGCCATCGCCGTCGACCATACCGACCCGTAGGTCCATGTAGTCTTCCTGGCTATGGTCGAAATGCAGGCGAATCAGGAAGTCCGCCGCCACTTTGCCCTCCTCCCCCAGCACCTTGATGTACGGCGCAATCAGGGTGAAGCCTTCTTTATCCAGCTTCCACGTCAGGCGAGCGTTGGCCTGGATGTACTGCCAGGGCTTGGCAAAAATCGGGAACAGGTGCAAGGAGAAGTCCTTGCTGTCCATGCGCAACTCGCCCTTGCCCAGGTCGCCGCTGATGCTGCCGCTGACATTGCGGGCCGCCGGCGCGCCGAAGTAGGCGTCAAAGCCGATGCGATCGAGGTTGGCCGCGAAGCTCACGCGCTGGTCAGTGGTGTCTTCAGGACGGTAATCCAGCAACACGTTGCGCAGCGTACCCGTGGCCTTGAGGTGATCCAGGGTGGTGGCCAGGGCTTCCGGCAACGGTGCCAAGGCATGCAGCAACGGGGTGATCGGGGTCAGGTCGAGGCGATCGGCCTGCAGGTTCCAGACTTCCAGGGCCTTGTCCGTGGCCAGCGTCTGTTGCAGTTGCAGGCGCGATTCCCAGCGGGTGTCGCCGAGGTTCATCGCCAACGAATCAAACAGTACCTTGAGGCCACTGTCACTGCGTTGCAGGTACGCGGTGAGGGCCAGGTTCTCGATATGGGTCGGCTTGCGGTCGGCATAGCTGCCCTTGAGTTGCGGGGCATTGAGGCGCACGGCGGCGCTTTGCACGGTGCCCTTGGCCCAGCTCAGCCAGAATTCGCCGCCGGCCTTCAGCTCGGTGAGTTTCCACTGTTGAGTCAGTTTCGCCGGGATCCATTTTGCCCAGTCACTCTGCGGCAGGCTCAGGTAAGCCTCGGCTTCACCGTCTTTCCACTGGCTGGCGCGGATCCGGGTACGCAGGTTCAGCGCCAACGGCTGGCCGTCGGGCAGGGTCAAGCGTGCGTCCAGGCGCTGGCGGTTGGCGCCGGTCTGCAGGCTCACGCCGACATAGGTCAAGGTCAGCGGCGCCTGGTCGAACGGCTGCAGCGTCACCTGGCTGTCGAGCAATGAGACTTGCTCGACCATTTGCATACGCGTCAGCAGCTGTTCAGGGTCCAGCGGCTGGTCGTCCTGCACCGGCAGGCCTTGCAGCGCCCAGTGGCCGTCCTTGTCTTCCTTCACGCTGACTTGCAGGCCACTGACTTCCAGATGAGCAATCCGCACTTCCCGCGCCAGCAGGCTGGCCCAGAGATCCGGCACCACTTGCACCTGGTCCAGGCGCAGGGCGTTGTTGCCCTCGCCGACCATCACGTCGTGAGCCATCAACACCGGGGCGAAACCGCTCCAGCGCCCTTCCAGGCTGCCGATGTTCAGGGGCATATCCAGCGCGGTGCGGGCCTTGGCTTCGATTTCGCCACGGTATTCCGCTACCAGCGGCGTCAATTCACGGCCAAGGCTCACGTACACCGCCGCCAATACCAGCAGCAAGGCGCACAGGCCGAGGCCCCAGCGGGTCAATGCGGCAAAAAAGCGTATCAGACGCTCCATGTCAGGCGACCCTCAAAGGCAATAGTCGGACGGCAGATCAAGGTCTGCCGGTCTCGTTGATAAGAGCTAACGCGAATCAGAGCAGCACCACGTCATATTGTTCCTGGGAATACATGGTTTCGACCTGGAAGCGAATGGTGCGCCCGATAAAACCCTCCAGCTCGGCCACGTTGCCGGACTCTTCATCCAGCAGTCGGTCGACCACCTTCTGGTTAGCCAGGACTCTATAACCCTCGGCCTGGTAGGCGCGCGCCTCCCGTAAGATTTCCCGGAAAATCTCGTAGCAAACCGTTTCCGGGGTCTTCAACTTGCCGCGCCCCTGGCAACTGCTGCACGGCTCGCACAGCACTTGCTCCAGGCTTTCGCGGGTGCGCTTGCGGGTCATCTGCACCAGGCCCAACTCGGTAATGCCAATGATGTTGGTCTTGGCGTGGTCGCGCTCCAGTTGCTTCTCCAGGGTACGCAGCACCTGGCGCTGGTGCTCTTCGTCTTCCATGTCGATGAAGTCGATGATGATGATCCCGCCCAGGTTGCGCAGGCGCAGCTGGCGCGCAATCGCGGTGGCGGCTTCGAGGTTGGTCTTGAAGATGGTTTCTTCGAGGTTGCGATGGCCTACAAAAGCGCCGGTGTTGACGTCGATGGTGCTCATGGCCTCAGCCGGGTCCACCACCAGGTAGCCGCCGGACTTGAGCGGCACTTTGCGCTCGAGGGCTTTCTGGATTTCGTCTTCAACGCCATACAGGTCGAAGATCGGCCGTTCGCCCGGGTAGTGCTCCAGGCGGTCGGCGATTTCCGGCATCAGCTCGGCAACAAATTGCGTGGTGCGCTGGAAGGTTTCCCGCGAGTCGATGCGAATTTTCTCAATCTTCGGGCTGACCAAGTCGCGCAAGGTGCGCAAGGCCAGGCCGAGGTCTTCATAGATCACGCTGGGTGCGCCGATGGTCTTGATCTGCGCGCCAATCTGATCCCAGAGGCGACGCAGGTAGCGGATGTCCATAAGGATTTCATCGGCGCCAGCGCCTTCTGCGGCGGTACGCAGGATGAAACCTCCGGCTTCCTTGATGCCTTCCAGCGCAACGCAGTCGCTGACCACCTTTTTCAGGCGCTCGCGCTCGGCTTCGTCTTCGATCTTCAGGGAGATACCAACGTGGGCCGTGCGTGGCATGTACACCAGGTAGCGCGAAGGAATCGACAGTTGCGTGGTCAGCCGCGCGCCTTTGGAGCCAATCGGGTCTTTGGTGACTTGCACCACCAGGCTTTGCCCTTCGTGTACCAGGGCGCTGATGCTTTCAACCGCCGGGCCTTCACGCAGGGAGATTTCCGAAGCATGGATAAACGCGGCGCGGTCCAGGCCGATGTCGACGAAAGCCGCCTGCATCCCCGGCAACACACGCACGACTTTGCCTTTATAGATATTGCCGACGATCCCGCGCTTTTGGGTGCGCTCGACATGCACTTCTTGCAGAACACCGTTCTCTACCACCGCCACGCGCGATTCCATCGGCGTGATATTGATCAGAATCTCTTCACTCATGGCTGGGTCTCGTTCAGGCGTTTTCACAATAGTGACCGATCGCTTAAGGCTTGGCGCTGGAATACGGCGTTTAGCGCACGGTAAGGTTTTGCCAACAGGGTATGCCGAATTGGCCCAGCAGTTCTGCGGTTTCGCAGACAGGCAGGCCAACGACGGCAGAGTAGCTGCCATTGAGTCCGGCGACGAACACCGCCGCCAAGCCTTGGATAGCATAGCCGCCCGCTTTGTCCTGGGGCTCGCCGCTGTGCCAATAAGTGGTGGCTTCATCCGCTGAAATCTTGCGAAAGCGCACGCGGCTGCTGATCAGCCGCGTTTCGCAACGCTGGCCGTCAATCAGGGCAATAGCCGTCAGAACTTCATGTTCACGATCAGAAAGGGCCAGCAACATGGCCTGGGCGTCGGCCTGACCCACGGGTTTACCGAGGATTTGGCCATCGAGGATGACCGCGGTGTCGGCGCCCAGCACGCAGGTGCCAGCCGCATCGGCCAAGGCCGCACGACCGGCCGCAGCCTTGCCGCGCGCCAGGCGCTCTACGTAGGACGCAGGCGATTCATTGGTAAGAGGAGTTTCATCAATGGCGGCGCTGACGACGGTGAACGGCACACCGATCTGGGTCAGCAGTTCACGTCGCCTCGGGGAGCCCGAGGCCAGATAAAGCGAATTCATGCAGACTCTCCCTGTTGGGTTCGATAACCAGGCAGAGCCTCGCGATCCATTCAATTGATTTTATAGCGACGACGCAATCCACGCAGGCCGAAACTGATCCAGGGCCACAACAGCGCGCTGACCAGGGCGGGCAATACCAGCGCCAGGGTCGGTTGGCGATTGCCGGTCAAGGCACTGAGCCACAGTTGTACCAGCTGCGCCAGGCCGAAGATCACCAGGATCACCAGGCACTGCTGCCACATCGGGAACATGCGAAGGCGCTGCTGCAACGACAACACCAGGAAAGTAATCAGGGTCAGGATCAGCGCGTTCTGGCCCAGCAGCGTGCCGTAAAGCACGTCTTCCATCAGCCCGAGGCACATGGCCGTGACCATCCCGACCTTGTGGGGCAATGCCAGAGACCAGAAGGCCAGCAGCAAGGCGAGCCACAACGGACGCAGGATTTCCATGAATTGCGGCAGCGGCGAAACGCTGAGCAGCAAGCCGATGGCAAAGGTCAGCCAGACGATCCAGCCGTTACGCGAATGAGTACCGGCCATTATTCTTCCCTCTGCCGAGTGGTTGCCGGGGCCGCTGCCGGTGGCTTGGCGGCGGCGGGCGGTTTGGCAGCGGCAGGTGTTGCAGCCGCAGGCTTGGCCGGACGCGCGCTATGGGCCACCGGTTTGGCCGGGGTTGCGACAGGCGCGGCTGGGGTTGCCGGGGCGGCAGCCGGGGCGGCAGGTACAGCCGGCTTTGGCACGGTGGCCGGAATGATCGGCGCAGTGCCGTTTTGCTTGTCTTCCGCTTCCTGGGCCTGGGCGGCGTCGTTGGCGCGCTCTTCCGGGGTGCGGTTGTCGCTGAACACCAGCAGCAGGTAGCGGCTGCGGTTCAACGCGGCAGTCGGCACGGCGCGCACAATGGCGAACGGCTGGCCGGAGTCGTGGATCACTTCCTTGACCGTGGCGACCGGGTAGCCTGCCGGGAAACGCTGACCCAGGCCGGAACTGACCAGCAGGTCGCCTTCCTTGATGTCGGCGGTGTCTGCAACGTGGCGCAGTTCCAGGCGTTCCGGGTTACCCGTACCGCTGGCAATCGCCCGCAGGCCATTGCGGTTCACTTGCACCGGGATACTGTGGGTGGTGTCGGTGAGCAGCAGGACGCGGGACGTATAAGGCATCAACTCCACCACCTGGCCCATCAAGCCACGGGCATCGAGCACCGGCTGGCCAAGGACCACGCCGTCGCGCTCACCCTTGTTGATGATGATGCGATGGGTGAAGGGGTTCGGGTCCATGCCGATCAACTCGGCCACTTCGACCTTCTCGTTGACCAGCGCGGAAGAATTGAGCAACTCGCGCAGCCGAACGTTCTGCTCGGTGAGGGCCGCCAGCTTTTGCATGCGCCCCTGCAGCAGCAGGTTTTCGGTCTTGAGTTTTTCGTTTTCGGCCACCAGCTCGGTACGGCTGCCAAACTGGCTGGCCACACCCTGGTAAAGACGCTGCGGCAGGTCAGTGATCCAGTAAGTCTGCATCAGGACCAGCGACATCTGGCTACGCACCGGCTTGAGCAGTGTGAAGCGGGCATCGACCACCATCAGCGCAACCGATAGCACGACCAGCACCAACAGGCGCACGCCCAATGAGGGGCCTTTGGAGAAAAGCGGTTTAATAAGCCGCTCCTCCCGGGCAAATGTTTTCTTTATTCATACGGCATCAAACCGGCCTGGATGCAGATTGAAGAAGATAAACGCCAACAGGCAGCACTGCAAAGTGCTGCCTGTTGGCGAAGCATGGGCCAACCAGCAAAATCTTATTCGCTGGAGAGCAGGTCCATGGTGTGTTTATCCATCATTTCCAGTGCACGACCACCGCCACGGGCGACGCAGGTCAGCGGGTCTTCAGCGACGATCACTGGCAGACCGGTTTCCTGGGCCAGCAACTTGTCGAGGTCGCGCAGCAAGGCGCCACCACCGGTCAGTACCAGGCCACGCTCGGCGATATCGGAAGCCAGTTCCGGAGGCGATTGCTCCAGGGCGCTCTTCACAGCCTGAACGATGGTGGCCAGGGACTCTTGCAGAGCTTCCAGCACTTCATTGGAGTTCAGGGTGAAGGCACGTGGAACGCCTTCGGCCAGGTTGCGACCGCGAACATCCACTTCGCGAACTTCGCCGCCCGGGTAAGCGGTACCGATTTCCTGCTTGATGCGCTCGGCGGTGGATTCGCCGATCAGGCTGCCGTAGTTACGGCGCACGTAGGTGATGATCGCTTCGTCGAAGCGGTCGCCGCCAACCCGTACGGATTCGGCATACACCACACCATTGAGGGAGATCAGCGCGATTTCAGTGGTACCACCACCGATATCCACCACCATCGAACCGCGGGCTTCTTCAACCGGCAGGCCGGCACCGATCGCAGCAGCCATTGGCTCTTCGATCAGGAACACTTCACGGGCACCGGCACCAAGGGCCGATTCACGGATGGCACGACGCTCCACCTGGGTGGACTTGCACGGAACGCAGATCAGCACACGAGGGCTGGGCTGCAGGAAGCTGTTTTCGTGAACCTTGTTGATGAAGTACTGCAGCATCTTTTCGCAGACGCTGAAGTCGGCAATCACGCCATCCTTCATCGGACGAATGGCAGCAATGTTGCCCGGTGTTCGGCCAAGCATGCGCTTGGCCTCGGTGCCAACGGCAACGACACTTTTCTGATTACCATGGGTCCGAATAGCCACAACCGATGGCTCATTCAGGACGATACCGCGCTCGCGCACGTAAATAAGGGTGTTGGCAGTGCCCAGGTCGATGGAAAGATCGCTGGAAAACATGCCACGCAGTTTCTTGAACATGGGAAAGGGACCCTAGGCAACGCGTGGGTAAAAAAGTGCGGCAAACTCTAACAACGACAGGGATTTTGGGCAAGGCGCCAATGTGCTAAATTGGCCGACTTTCTGTGCACCAACCCCCACAATCGCGGCCATATGACCGTAGAAATGCGGTAGTGTTCCTACAATCTAACACACGGATAGCTTCCGTTCTGTTTTCCACTGGAGAATCCCATGGCGCTTGAACGCTCCGACGTGGAAAAAATCGCTCATCTGGCCTGCCTGGGCCTCAATGAAGCCGATCTTCCACAGACCACTGCAGCCCTGAACAGCATTCTCGGGCTGGTCGACCAAATGCAAGCCGTGAACACCGACGGCATCGAGCCCCTGGCTCACCCGCTGGAAGCCAGCCAGCGCCTGCGCGCCGACGTCGTGACCGAGCGCAATCATCGCGAGGCCTACCAGTCCATCGCGCCAGCGGTCGAAAACGGCCTGTACCTGGTTCCGAAAGTCATCGACTAAAGGGAAAGAGCCTGCAATGCATCAATTGACTCTGGCCGAGATCGCCCGCGGTCTCGCCGACAAAAAGTTTTCTTCCGAAGAGCTGACCAAGACCCTGCTGGCGCGTATCGCCGAGCTGGACCCTAAGGTCAACAGCTTCATCAGCCTCACCGAAGAGCTGGCCCTGAGCCAGGCCAAGGCCGCCGACGCCCGTCGCGCCAACGGTGAGAACGGCGCCCTGTTGGGTGCGCCGATCGCCCACAAAGACCTGTTCTGCACCCAGGGCATTCGCACCAGCTGCGGCTCGAAGATGCTCGACAACTTCAAGGCGCCCTATGACGCCACCGTGGTCGCCAAGCTGGCTGCTGCCGGGGCCGTGACCCTGGGCAAGACCAACATGGACGAATTCGCCATGGGCTCGGCCAACGAGTCGAGCTACTACGGCGCGGTGAAAAACCCGTGGAACCTTGAGCACGTGCCCGGCGGTTCGTCCGGTGGTTCGGCGGCAGCGGTTGCCGCTCGTCTGTTACCTGCCGCCACGGCCACCGATACCGGCGGTTCGATCCGCCAGCCGGCCGCTTTCACCAACCTCACCGGTTTGAAACCGACCTACGGTCGCGTTTCCCGCTGGGGCATGATTGCCTACGCCTCCAGTCTCGATCAGGGCGGCCCTCTGGCACGCACGGCTGAAGACTGCGCAATATTGTTACAAGGCATGGCAGGCTTCGATCCGCAGGACTCCACCAGCATCGATGAACCCGTGCCGGACTACAGCGCCAGCCTGAATACCTCGATCAAAGGCCTGCGCATCGGCGTGCCGAAAGAGTATTTCAGCGCCGGCCTCGACCCGCGCATCGCCGAACTGGTGCACAACAGCGTCAAGGCGCTGGAAAAGCTCGGCGCCGTGATCAAGGAAATCAGCCTGCCGAACAACCAGCACGCGATTCCTGCCTACTACGTGATCGCCCCGGCAGAAGCGTCCTCCAACCTGTCGCGTTTCGACGGCGTGCGTTTCGGCTACCGCTGCGAAAACCCGAAAGACCTCACCGACCTTTATAAGCGCTCCCGTGGCGAAGGTTTCGGCGTGGAAGTACAACGCCGGATCATGGTCGGTGCCTACGCCCTGTCCGCCGGTTACTACGACGCGTACTACCTCAAGGCGCAAAAGATCCGTCGCCTGATCAAGAACGACTTCATGGCTGCCTTTAATGAAGTCGACGTGATCCTCGGCCCAACCACGCCGAACCCGGCCTGGAAGATCGGCGCCAAGACCGGCGACCCGATCGCCGAGTACCTGGAAGACCTGTACACCATCACCGCCAACCTCGCCGGGCTGCCGGGCTTGTCCATGCCTGCAGGTTTCGTCGACGGTTTGCCGGTGGGCGTGCAACTGCTCGCCCCGTATTTCCAGGAAGGCCGCCTGCTCAATGTGGCGCACCAGTACCAGTTGAACACTGACTGGCACACTCGCACCCCTACCGGCTTCTGAGGAGAACACTATGCAATGGGAAGTCGTGATCGGGCTGGAGATTCATACCCAGCTCGCCACCCAATCGAAGATTTTCTCCGGTAGCGCCACCACGTTCGGCTCCGAGCCCAACACCCAGGCCAGCCTCGTAGACCTGGGCATGCCCGGCGTACTGCCGGTGCTGAACCAGGAAGCGGTGCGCATGGCGGTGATGTTCGGCCTCGCCATCGATGCCGAAATCGGCCAGCACAACGTGTTCGCCCGTAAAAACTACTTCTACCCGGACCTGCCCAAGGGCTACCAGATCAGCCAGATGGAATTGCCGATCGTCGGCAAGGGCTACCTGGACATCCCGCTGGAAGACGGCACCATCAAACGTGTCGGCGTGACCCGCGCGCACCTGGAAGAAGATGCCGGCAAGAGCCTGCATGAAGAATTCAACGGCGCCACCGGCATCGACCTGAACCGCGCCGGCACGCCGTTGCTGGAGATCGTGTCCGAGCCGGACATGCGCAGCGCCAAGGAAGCCGTGGCCTACGTCAAGACGATCCACGCGCTGGTACGTTACTTGGGGATTTGCGACGGCAACATGGCCGAAGGCTCCCTGCGTTGCGACTGCAACGTGTCGGTGCGGCCAAAAGGCCAGGCCGAGTACGGCACGCGCTGCGAGATCAAGAACGTCAACTCGTTCCGTTTCATCGAGAAGGCGATCAACACCGAAGTGCGTCGCCAGATCGAGCTGATCGAAGACGGCGGCAAGGTAATCCAGCAGACCCGCCTGTACGACCCGAACAAAGACGAAACCCGCGCCATGCGCAGCAAGGAGGAAGCCAACGACTACCGCTACTTCCCCGACCCGGACCTGTTGCCGGTGGTCATCGAGGACTCGTTCCTGGCTGACGTGCGCGCCACCCTGCCGGAGCTGCCGCCGCAAAAACGCGAGCGCTTCCAGGAGCAGTTCGGTCTTTCGGTGTACGACGCCAGCGTATTGGCCTCGAGCCGCGAGCAAGCCAACTACTTCGAAAAAGTCGTGAGCATTGCCGGCGACGCCAAACTGGCGGCCAACTGGGTGATGGTTGAGCTGGGCAGCCTGTTGAACAAACAGGGCCTGGAAATCGACGAAGCACCGGTGTCGGCCGAGCAATTGGGCGGCATGCTGCTGCGGATCAAGGACAACACCATCTCCGGCAAAATCGCCAAGACTGTGTTTGAAGCCATGGCCGCAGGCGAAGGCAATGCTGACGAGATCATCGAGAAGCGCGGCCTGAAGCAAGTCACCGACAGCGGCGCGATTTCGGCCGTGCTCGACGAGATGCTGGCAGCCAACGCCGAACAGGTTGAACAATACCGTGCAGCGGATGAAGCCAAGCGCGGCAAGATGTTCGGCTTCTTTGTCGGCCAGGCGATGAAAGCCTCCAAAGGCAAGGCCAACCCGCAACAGGTCAACGAACTGCTGAAAAGCAAACTCGAAGGCTGATCGCGGTCGTCTCACTGCGGGAGCCGGCTTGTGTGGGAGCTGGCTTGCTTGCGATAGCATCACCTCGGTGCACCTGAAAGACCGAGGCGCTTGCATCGCGGGCAAGCCCGGCTCCCACATTAAGCCGGTTTCCACATCACTTTCGGGGACACCTTGAATGAAGCGTCTACTCGGCCTGCTGGCCCTGTTCTCACTGCTCGCCGGCTGCGCCAGCGGCCTCATCGACCCCAACGGCTACGACGAAACCGGCACCGCCTCCTACTACGGCGCCAAACACCACGGCAATCGTACTGCCAGCGGTGAACCGTTCAACCAGAATGCCCTGACCGCCGCCCATCGTCGCCTGCCCTTCGGCACGCAGGTGAAGGTCACCAACCTCGACAACGACAAAAGCGTCATTGTCCGCATCAACGACCGCGGCCCGCACACCCGTGGGCGCCTGATCGACCTGTCACGCAAAGCCGCCGAACAGCTGGGAATGATCAGCAGCGGCACCGCACGCGTTCGCGTGCAAGCCCTCAGCAACTGACCCACGGAGCCCAGGCCATTTTCGGATTAACCGCCCTCTCGCTCTTTAGCGTGATCGAACTGATCAGCGGCCTGCTGCTGTTGATCATCGGCGCCGAAGTCCTGGTGCGCGCCGCCGTGCGCCTGGCCGCCAGCCTCAAGGTGCGACCACTGATCATCGGCCTGAGCATCGTCGCCTTCGGCAGCAGCGCGCCGCAGATAGCCATCAGCCTGCAAGCCACCCTCGCGGACAACACCGACATCGCCGTGGGCAGTGTGATCGGCAGCAGCATCTTCAACACCCTCGTCACCCTTGGCCTGGCGGCCCTGATCATTCCGTTGCGGGTCTCGCGACAACTGGTGCGCCTGGATATCCCGGTGATGATTTTCGCCAGCCTGCTGGTGTTCGTGCTCGCCGCCAACGAAGAGCTGACGCCGGCCGACGGCTTGTTACTGCTGGCGGCCCTGGTGGCCTACCTCGGCGTGCTGCTGTACCAGACCCGTCACTCCCGCCGCCCCCGCACCATTCACACCGTGGTGCAAGCACCCTGGCTGAGCAGCGTATTGCTGATGATCGGCGGCCTGTTGATCCTCGTCCTGGCCGGGCACCTGTTGCTGGGCGCCGCGGTGGACGTGGCCGAGGACCTTGGCCTGTCGGAACGCATCATCGGCCTGACGCTGATTGGCGTCGGCACTTCCCTGCCGTGCCTCGCCACCTCGTTGATCGCCGCCGTGCGCGGCCAGCGGGAAATTGCCGTGGGCAACGTGATCGGCAGCAACCTGTTCAACCTGCTTGGCGTGCTGGGTTTTACCGCGCTGGTGGCGCCCTCGCCGCTGTCAGTATCGCCCAACGCCCTGGATTTCGACCTGCCGGTAATGCTCGGCGTGGCTGCCCTGTGCCTGCCGGTGTTTTATTCGGGCTACCGGGTCACCCGGGCCGAAGGCCTGGTGTTCCTGGGGTTGTACCTGGTGTATGGGCTGCATGTGGTGTCGTTCACCTTCGGCATGCCGCTGGCCACCAAGCTTGAACAACTGATGCTGTATTACGTCCTGCCAGCGCTGGTGGCTTTCCTGTTGTTCACTTCGCTGCAAGCCTGGCGCCGCCAACACAAGAGGGAATCGCAATGACCGAACAGAAAAAACCCGGCGTTGAAATGCGCCGCCAGGTAATGGGTGATGTGTTTGTCGATCGAGCGCTGGGCAATGCCACCGAGTTCAGCCAGCCACTGCAGGATTTCGTCAACGAACATGCCTGGGGCAGTGTGTGGAATCGTGAAGGCCTGCCGCTGAAAACCCGCAGCCTGATCACCCTCGCGGCCTTGACCGCCCTCAAGTGCCCGCAGGAACTCAAGGGCCACGTGCGCGGCGCGCTGAACAACGGTTGCACCGTGGAGGAGATTCGCGAGGCGCTGCTGCATTGCGCGGTGTATGCCGGCGTGCCGGCGGCGATTGATGCCTTCCGCGCGGCTCAGGAAGTGATCGACAGCTACCAGAAAGACGCCTAGATCCAACCGCCCGCCTGCAACACGAAGATCCCGATATTCGTGGTCACCGCCGCCATCAAGGTGGTGATCACGATAATCGCGGCCGCCAACTCATGATTGCCCTCCGCCGCCCGCGCCATGACAAAACTGGCCGCTGCCGTGGGTGCGCCGAAATACAGGAACAGAATCCCCAGCTCCGGCCCGCGGAACCCCAGCAGCCACGCGCCAAGGGTGGCCAGCACCGGCAGCCAGATCATCTTCATCAGGCTGGCACTCAAGGCCATGTCGCCGCTTTTGCGCAATGCCGCCAGCGACAAAGTGCCGCCGATACAGATCAATGCCAACGGCAAGGTCATGTCCGCCAGATACTGCCCGGACGATTCCAGCCAGCCGGGCAAGCCAATCTGGAAATACGCGAAGGGCGCGGCCACGATCACGCTGATGATCAACGGGTTGGCCAGCACACTCTTGAAGATGCTCCACGGGTCGGACTTGATCACCGGGCTGTACACCGCCAGCACAATGGTCGACAGGGTGTTGTAGAACAGGATCACCAACGCGGCGAGCACCGCGCCGAGGGAAATCCCGTAGTCGCCGTACATGCTGGCCGCCAGTGCCAGGCCGATCACACCGTTGTTACCGCGAAACGCGCCCTGGGCATAGATGCCGCGGTCTTCCCGTGGGCAACGAAAGATCGCCCAGCCCCAGGCCAGGGCAAAGCTCAGCAGCGTGGCGACGGCAAAATAGATCAGCAGGCCCGGCTTGAGGGCTGAATGCAGGTCGGCGTGGAGAATCCCGAGGAACAGCAAGGCCGGCATGGTGACATTGAACACCAAGGACGAGGCGGTGTGGATAAAGTTGTCGTTGATCCAGTTGATGCGCTTGAGCAGGACACCCAGGAACAGCATGGCAAACACCGGCGCGGTGATATTCAGGGTTTGTAGGAAGATTGCCAGCATGCCGGGAAGAACCTTGGGTGAGCGTCGGTAGGTGGCTAATGATAAGCCACCTGGCGCGGGTTCGTCTGGAGCACACCGATCAAATGTGGGAGCTGGCTTGCCTGCGATGGCGTCGGTACAGCAAACATCATTGTTGACTGGCTCACCGCTATCGCAGGCAAGCCAGCTCCCACACAGTGCGCATCTGTCTCAGGTAATCGGCGCCGGGTTGAACAACGTAATGTCATTGTGCAGCTTGTGCTGCTCCGCCCACGTCTGTTTCTTGCCGCTGGCCACATCCAGATAGAAGTGGAACAGCTCCCAGCCCAGCTCTTCAATCGTCGCCCGCCCGGTGGCAATCCGCCCGGCGTCGATATCAATCAGGTCCGGCCAGCGCTGCGCCAGCTCGGTACGCGTCGAGACCTTCACCACCGGCGCCATCGCCAACCCATAGGGCGTGCCACGCCCGGTGGTGAACACATGCAGGTTCATCCCCGCCGCCAACTGCAACGTGCCGCACACAAAGTCACTGGCGGGCGTCGCGCAAAAAATCAGGCCCTTGCGATTGAACCGTTCGCCCGGGCCGAGCACCCCATTGATCGCACTGCTGCCCGACTTGACGATAGACCCCAGCGACTTCTCGACAATATTCGACAACCCGCCCTTCTTGTTGCCCGGCGTGGTGTTGGCGCTGCGATCCGCCTCGCCCTTGGCCAGGTAACGGTCGTACCAATCCATCTCCCGTACCAGCTCCCGGGCCACGTCCTGATTCTCGGCGCGGGAGGTCAGCAGGTAGATGGCATCGCGTACTTCGGTAACTTCGGAAAACATCACCGTCGCGCCCGCCCGCAGCAGCAGATCCGAGGCATAACCCAGCGCCGGGTTGGCGGTGATCCCGGAGAATGCATCGCTGCCACCGCACTGCATGCCGAGGATCAACTCCGACGCCGGTACCGTTTCCCGCCGGCGCAGGTCGAGTTTCTTCAGGCGGGTTTCGGCCAATTCCATGATCTGTTCGATCATTTCGGTAAAGCCGTGGCTGGAATCCTGCAACCGATACAGCCACGGCTCACTCAGATCAACCGAGCTGTCGTTTTCATGCATCACCTGCCCGGCCTGCAATTTCTCGCAACCGAGGCTGATCACCAGGGCCTCACCGCCCAGGTTCGGGTTGCGTGCCAGATTGCGCACGGTGCGAATCGGGATGTAGGCGTCGGTAGCCGTGATCGCCACACCACAGCCATAGCTGTGGGTCAGCGCCACCACGTCATCGACGTTGGGGTACTTGGGCAGCAACTCGTCCTTGATGCGTTTCACCGCATGGTCCAGCACCCCGGTGACGCACTGCACCGTGGTGGTGATGCCGAGGATATTGCGCGTGCCCACGGTGCCGTCAGCGTTGCGATAACCCTCGAAGGTGAACCCTTCCAGCGGTGCCTGGGCCTCGGGCACCTCGGTGGACAGCGGCAAGCTGTCCAGAGGCGGCGCCGTGGGCATGCGCAGTTGATCTTCCTGGACCCAACTGCCGCGGGGAATCGGGTGCAAGGCATACCCGATGGTCTGCCCATAGCGAATGATCCGACCGCCTTCGGGGATGTCTTCCAGGGTGACCTTGTGGCTTTGGGGAATGAAATCCACCGTCACCAGGCCGTCGGGAAACTCGGTCCCCGCCGGTACGCCCTGGTCGTTGACCACAATCACCACATTATCCAGCGCGTGCAAACGGATGGAGCGTGGCGAATCGGCATGTTCAATCAACTGCATGACGCGGGCCCCTTCAGGAATGCGCTTGGGAAAGTTTAGTCAGCTCAGGGCCGTTGGCCGGCGGCTCTTTGAGCACCACACGCTTGATCGGGCCGACGATCACCAGGTAGCTGAACACTGCCAGCAAGGCATTGGCACCGACGAACACCAGGGCCCATTTGAAGGAGCCGGTGGTGCTGATGATGTAGCCGATCACGATCGGTGTGCTGATGGACGCCAAGTTGCCGAACATATTGAACAAACCGCCACTCAGCCCGGCGATTTGTTTCGGCGAGGTGTCGGAAACAACCGCCCAACCCAGTGCGCCAACGCCTTTACCGAAGAAGGCCAGGGCCATGAAGCCCACCACCATCCATTCGATGTCCACGTAGTTGCACGCCACGATGCTACTGGAAATCAGCAGGCCGCCAATGATCGGCGCCTTGCGGGCGAAGGTCAGGGAATGGCCCTTGCGCAGCAGGTAGTCGGAAATCACCCCGCCCAATACGCCGCCGATAAAACCGCAGATCGCTGGCAACGAGGCGATAAAGCCGGCCTTGAGGATGGTCATGCCGCGCTCCTGAACCAGGTACACCGGGAACCAGGTCAGGAAGAAATAGGTAATGCCGTTGATGCAGTACTGGCCCAGGTACACGCCGAGCATCATGCGGTTGGTCAGCAACTGACGGATGTAATCCCACTTCGGGCCGTCGGTTTTCTTGTCTTTGCCCTTGTCCTGGTCCATGTCGACCATGGCGCCGTTGGCCGCAATATGCTGGAACTCAGCCTCATTGATCATCGGGTGCTGGCGCGGGCTGTGGATAACTTTCAGCCAGATCAGCGAGAACACAATGCCGATACCGCCCATCACCACGAACACGTGCTGCCAGCCGAAGGTGTAGACGATCCAGCCCATCAGCGGCGCAAACAACACGGTGGCGAAATACTGCGCCGAGTTGAAGATGGCCGAGGCCGTACCGCGTTCAGCCGTAGGAAACCAGGCCGCCACGATGCGGGCATTTCCGGGGAAAGATGGCGCTTCAGCCAGGCCCACCAGGAACCGCAGCATGAACAGCGCAACGATAGCGGTGGAGACACCGAACTCACCGACATAGCCTTGCAGCACGGTGAACAGTGACCAGGTGAAGATGCTCAGGGCGTAGACTTTTTTCGAACCGAACCGGTCCAGCAGCCAGCCGCCGGGAATTTGCCCGGCCACGTAGGCCCAACCGAATGCGGAGAAGATATAACCGAGGGTGACGGCGTCAATGCCGAGGTCTTTCTGCAGGCTGGAGCCCGCAATGGCAATGGTCGCCCGGTCGGCGTAGTTGATCGTGGTCACCAGGAACAGCATGAGCAGGATCAAATAGCGGACATGGGTCGGCTTGGTCGCTTGCATGAAAATGTACTCCCACTAATTATTTTTTTTGCGGGTAATCAAATTGTAAGCCTGTGGCGGGCACGGACCCGCCACAGGGTGCAGCCGTTACGAACCGATGTAGCTGGTTTTCACCACGGTGTAGAACTCTTGCGCATAGCGACCTTGCTCACGCGAACCGTAGGATGAACCCTTACGGCCACCGAATGGAACGTGGTAATCCACACCGGCAGTCGGCAGATTGACCATCACCATCCCGGCCTGGGAATGACGCTTGAAGTGGTTGGCGTACTTCAGCGACGTGGTGGCAATACCCGCCGACAGACCGAACTCGGTGTCGTTGGCCATCGCCAGCGCCGCCTCGTAATCCGCCACGCGCACTACGTTGGCCACCGGGCCGAAGATTTCTTCACGGCTGATGCGCATCGCGGCTTCGCTGTCGGCAAACAGCGTCGGCGCGAGGAAGTAGCCTTCGGTGTCGCAGGTCACCAGTTCACCACCGCTGACCAACCGGGCACCTTCGCTCTGGCCGATGTCGATGTACTTCAAGTCCTGGTCCAGCTGCGCCTGGGAAACCACCGGGCCGATGTCGGTGCCGGTTTTCAGGGCGTGGCCGACCTTGATCGACTTCATCCGCTCGGCCATGGCCGCGACGAACTGGTCGTGAATCCCGGCGGTCACGATAAAGCGGCTGGAAGCGGTGCAACGCTGGCCGGTGGAGTAAAACGCGCTTTGCACCGAGAGCTCGACGGCTTGCTTGAGGTCGGCGTCGTCGAGAATGATCTGCGGGTTCTTGCCGCCCATTTCCAACTGCACCTTGGCCTGGCGCGACACGCAGTTGACCGCGATCTGACGACCCACACCCACCGAGCCGGTAAAGCTGATGCCGTCGACTTTCGGGCTGTTGACCATGGCATCACCGACCACACGGCCGCTGCCCATCACCAGGTTGAACACACCGGCGGGGAAGCCGGCGCGGGAGATGATTTCGGCCAGGGCCCAGGCGCAACCCGGGACCAGTTCGGCCGGCTTGAGTACCACGCAGTTGCCGTAGGCCAGGGCCGGGGCGATTTTCCAGGCAGGAATGGCAATCGGGAAGTTCCACGGCGTGATCAGGCCAACCACGCCCAAGGCTTCGCGGGTCACTTCGACATTGACGCCCGGGCGCACCGACGGCAGGTAGTCGCCGGACAGGCGCAGGCATTCACCGGCGAAGAATTTGAAAATGTTGCCGGCGCGGGTCACTTCGCCGATGGCTTCGGGCAGGGTCTTGCCCTCTTCCCGGGCCAGCAGGGTGCCGAGCTCTTCGCGGCGGGCGAGGATTTCGGTGCCGACTTTATCCAGGGCGTCATGACGGGCCTGGATGCCGGACGTGGACCACGCCGGGAATGCAGCCCGCGCAGCGTCAATGGCGGCGTGGACTTGGGCAAGATCCGCCTTGGCGTATTCGCCAATGACATCAGACAACTCCGACGGATTGAGGTTGGCCGAATAGTCGGCGCCGGCAACCCATTGGCCACCG
The DNA here is from genome assembly GCF_013386765.1 of Pseudomonas yamanorum. Lineage (GTDB taxonomy): Bacteria > Pseudomonadota > Gammaproteobacteria > Pseudomonadales > Pseudomonadaceae > Aquipseudomonas > Aquipseudomonas yamanorum_A. Next base: position 248,050 of record NZ_JACARE010000017.1, on the reverse strand, counting down.
ATGTAGTTTTCAAAACGCTTGGCTTGGGACACGAATGCTCTCCTGACGCAAAAAGCCGCTGATTACTCAGCGGCCTTGGTGATGGGTTATTGCGCGCCTTGCTTGTCGATCAGCGCGGCCAGGGCTTCGTATTCTTCCGGCAGCAGATCGGTCAGCGGCGTACGCACGGGGCCTGCGTCATAACCGACGATTTTCGCCCCGGCCTTGACGATGCTCACGGCGTAACCGGCCTTGCGGTTACGGATATCGAGGTACGGCAGGAAGAAGTCGTCGATGATCTTGCCGACGGTGGCGTGATCTTCCCGGGCAATGGCGTGGTAGAAATCCATCGCGGTTTTTGGAATGAAGTTGAACACCGCCGAGGAGTACACGGGCACGCCCAGGGCCTTGTAGGCCGCGGCGTAAACCTCTGCAGTCGGCAAGCCGCCCAGGTAGCTGAAACGGTCACCGAGGCGACGGCGGATCGACACCATCAATTCAATGTCACCCAGGCCGTCCTTGTAGCCGATCAGGTTCGGGCAGCGCTCGGCCAGGCGTTCCAGCAGCGGCGCGGTCAGGCGGCAGACGTTGCGGTTGTAGACCACTACACCGATCTTGACCGACTTGCACACCGCTTCAACGTGGGCGGCAACCCCGTCCTGGCTGGCTTCGGTCAGGTAGTGCGGCAGCAGCAGCAGGCCTTTGGCGCCAAGACGCTCGGCTTCCTGGGCGTACTCGATGGCCTGGCGGGTGGCACCGCCGACACCGGCAAGAATCGGCACGCTGGTGGCGCAGGTATCAACCGCGGTTTTCACCACTTGCGAATATTCGCTGGCCGCCAGGGAGAAAAACTCACCGGTGCCGCCAGCGGCGAACAAGGCCGTGGCGCCATAAGGGGCCAGCCATTCCAGACGCTTGATGTAGCCCGCCTGGTGGAAATCACCCTGGGCATTGAAATCGGTCACCGGGAAAGACAGCAGACCGTGAGAGAGGATGGACTTCAGTTCTTGTGGATTCATTATTCGAACACCCTGGGCGAAGACTTTCTGTTGTGAGATTGCGGATGGTTATCTTGATGTCGTACGTCATCGTACAACTATAAAAATATTCGTCAACTGCAATTCATCGACCTTCTACCGGTTCGGGATTTGTATACGCCTCCCTTGACGTAGGAAATTTCTCCTCTATGCTCGATTTAACTGTATATACGTACAGTTATTACGGAAGATTCCTACGACATAGCAAGGAGCTAACATGTCAGGTCTTGAACTCGCCACACCTGTAAAAAAGCCACCCACCCTGCGTTTTGAAGGGGGCGAACACACCGCCATCGGCGACGACACCCTGTTGCGCTTCGTCAAGGACGCCCCAGCGATTCCTGCGCGCCAGGTTGAATTGCACCTGCCCAACGGCCTGGCCCTGAGCTATGGCCAGATCATCGCCCTGGGCGGCGATTTCTACGGAATTCCCGGGCGCCCCATCAACGAAGGTGCATCGCCCGCTGATCGCGTGCAGCGCTTTACCGACGCCTTCAACTCGCTGGCGGTACTCCCGGCATCACGGGAGGAAGCAGGCAAGATCCTGGCGGTGATGCAAAAGGAGATCAACGCGGTCAACCAGGCGATCAAGGACGGCAAGCAGCCCCATGAAGCCTATGACGCGCTGGGTGACACACTGTCCGAAGAGTGGAACCGCATCACCGGAGGCGGCAGTGCCGTGTCGGCGCTGATTCCGCTGGGGCGCTATCTGAAACTGGCGGCAGACAACGCCGATCACTTCGGCGAATGGGCGTTGGCAGCCTATCTGGCGGGCCATACTGCGGCGTTGCAACAAGCGGTGGTGGCCCATCAGACCGGCACCGACCAGGCGCTGGAACTGGCCTACGCCATGAACGGTTTCGCTGATCACTTTTTGACCGATCTGTTTTCCGCCGGCCACCTGCGGGTACCGCGCAAGCAATTGGCGGCAGTGGTGACACCGGGTGAACTGGGCTCGCTGATCAGCCGCTTCATGCACGACGAAGACAGCAAGTTCGGGCTCAATGTGCGCAACGCCTTGGGCGAACAGTGGCACGCCTACGGTGATAAACGTTATTTCGACAGCAACGATGCGGCCAACCGGGCCATGGTCAAACGTGCCGTGCAGGCCTCGGCCGACGAAATCTTCGAAACGTTTGTCAGCGGCGTGGCGCCCTCGCCGGCCAACTTCAAGGCGCCGTTGTATGTGCCGGACCTGAATGCCGCGCAAAACCCGGCGAACAACTTTTCACCGCTGTTCAAAGCTGAAGGCGACAAGGTGCTGCGGCGCAAGGACGTCAACAACCTGAACGACAAGCAGTGGACCAATGACTGGTGGGGCTGGAGTACGTACCTGCTGCTCAAGGACTACAAGCCGAATCAGCCGGCCTGAACGACATGAGTTAAGCCTTGTGCATTAACCTGTGGCGAGGGAGCTTGCTCCCGTTGGGCTGCGAAGCAGCCCCAGCGAGAACACGGGGTTCTTTCAGACAGAACTCGGGGGAATGGTTTTGGGGCCGCTGCGCGGCCCAACGGGAGCAAGCTCCCTCGCCACAATGAGCTTCCAAGCCTTCCAGGCTGGAATTAACCGCGCTGCGCTTCAGCCTCTTCATGAGCATGGCGCAGCCGCTCACGGCTGTTGGTCAGGTGCAAACGCATGGCCGCCCGCGCCGCATCCGAGTCCTGGCGAGCGATCGCCTCATAGATCTCTTCGTGTTCGCGGCTCAGGCGGCTCATGTAGTGCTGCTGGTCATCATGGGCCAGGCGCGCCGAGTTCAACCGTGTGCGCGGAATAATGCTGGTGCCCAGGTGGGTCATGATGTCGGTGAAGTAGCGGTTGCCGGTGGACAGGGCAATCTGCAGATGGAACTGGAAGTCCGACGCCACCGCATCACCAGCGCGGGCCGCGCTTTCGTTCAGGGCATCGAGGGCTGCGCGCATGCCTGCCAATTGCTCTTCGCTGCGACGCTGGGCAGCAAGGCCGGCAGACTCCACTTCCAGGCTGATCCGCAGTTCGAGGATCGCCAGAACATCACGCAGCGTAACAACAGTGGCCGGGTCGATCCGGAAGCCGCTGGGACTCGGCGTATCCAGCACAAAGGTGCCGATGCCATGGCGGGTTTCCACCTGCCCCGCCGCCTGCAATCGCGAGATGGCTTCACGCACCACGGTGCGGCTGACCCCATGGGCATCCATGATCGCCGACTCGGTGGGCAGTTTGTCGCCACGTTTGAGTTGGCCGTCGCGGATCTGCTCGGACAACACCGTGACCAATTCCTGGGCAAGGCTGCGGCGCTTGCGGGGATGACGAGGGGCGGCGCTGGCGTTTTCCATGATGAATCATCTATCTCGGCGATCAGAAGTACGCATGATAGCCCATGGCGGTTGTACGATCACCGTTGCGTCATGACTTTCATCTATAACCGCCGGGGTTTTCACCAGGCAAAAAAATGCCCCGGCATTGCCGAGGCATTTTCAACACTGGCCCGAGGGCTGGCGTCTTGTTACTTCACCACTTTCAGACTCGGCCGACCGCTTGGGCGCGGTGGCTCGGAATCCGGCGGCGGTACATCATCTTCGCCTTCGAGCTCGATCGCTTCGTCATCCTCAAGGGACGACTCCAGATCAAACACCATGCCCTGGCCATTTTCCCGAGCGTAAATCCCGAGGATGGCGCCGATGGGCACGAACAGCGTATGCGGCACACCGCCGAAACGCCCTTCGAAGCTGACCGCCTCATTGTCCATGTGCAGGTGACGCACAGCACTGGGTGAAACGTTCAGGACGATTTGTCCGTCACTGGCAAAACCTTGCGGTACCTGAACCGCGGGAAACTCGGAATTGACCAGCATGTGCGGGGTGCAATCGTTGTCCACTATCCACTCATAGAGCGCGCGGACCAGGTAAGGTCGACTGGAGTTCATCAACGGCTCCTTAAGCCTTAGCGCATATCGCGTTCGACGCCAGACAGACTCGCCTGGAAAGCCTCACGCGCAAACTGGCGCTCCATGTAGTCAAGCAGCGGCTTGGCAGGCCGCGGCAGTTCTATGCCCAAAATCGGCAAGCGCCAGAGTATGGGTAATAGGCAGCAATCCACCAGACTTTGTTCCTCGCTGAGGAAAAAAGGTTTGTCGGCAAACAACGGCGAAACACCGGTCAGGCTCTCGCGCAATTCCTTGCGTGCCTGAACCCGGGCCGCTTCTTTACTGCGTGAATCCAGAATCAGGTCCACCAAGCCACACCAGTCACGCTGGATCCGGTGGATCAGCAGGCGGCTGTTGGCACGCGCCACCGGATACACCGGCAACAACGGCGGATGGGGATAACGCTCATCCAGGTATTCCATCACCACGGTTGACTCCCACAACGCCAGGTCACGATCGACCAGGGTGGGCAAGCTGCCGTAAGGGTTCACTTCGATCAGTTTCGGTGGGTGACGACCCGCCTCCACAGTAATGATCTCTGCGCTGACACCCTTCTCTGCGAGCACGATGCGTACTCGGTGGGAATAGTGGTCGGCGGGGTCGGAGTAACAGGCCAACCGATTGGTCACGCCCATGGCGGTCCTCCTCGCTTGTTGAAATTATCGGAAGCTCAAAAACGAGCGCGCCCAGTGAGCATCTCCGTGACGCCTGGATAAACCAGACTTACCTTCAGAGATGCCGCTGGGCGCGCAAGATTAACAGCAATTACTTACGGTTGGATCAATGCACATCCTTCCAGTATTCGCGTTTCAGCAGATAGGCGAACACGAAGAAGAAGGCCAGGTACAGCAACACATAGGTACCAATGCGCTGATGCTGCAGCTTCACTGGGTTGGCCGAGTAGGCCAGGAAGGTCACCAGATTCTTGACCTTCTCGTCGAACTGCTCTTCGTTCAGCGCGCCGGTCTTCGGCACTATGGTCAGCTGATCGCACGCTTCATGAGTCAAAGGCGTACCGGTGAGCGGATCATACTGCTTCTTGCCGTCTTCGACGATTTGTACTTGCTTGCATCCTACCACTTGGCGGCCTTGCAGGCCGACCAGAACGTTAGGCATACCGACGTTCGGGAACACTTTATTGTTCACGCCGTAGGGACGCGTCGGGTCTTCGTAGAAGGATTTCAGGTAGCCGTAGAGCCAATCGGTGCCACGCACACGGGCCACCAGGGTCAGGTCGGGCGGTGCAGCCCCGAACCAGGTCTTGGCGTCGGCAGGTTGCATGCCGATGGTCATGTGGTCGCCGATCTTCGCACCGGTAAACACCGAGTGGCTGAGCATCACGTCATGGGGAATGCCCAGGTCATCGGCTACGCGCTCGTAACGCTGGAACTTGGCGCTGTGGCAGCCCATGCAGTAGTTGGTGAACGTACGCAGCCCGTCCTGCATCGCAGCCTTGTCCGACACATCGATGTCGACTTTTTCCAGCTCTGGGCCGTGTTCAGCGGCGAAAGACAGCAGCGGCAGGGCCGCAAGAATGAATGCAACGAATAATTTTTTCATCAGCCAGTCACCCTTTCCGGTACCGGTTTGGTCTTCTCGAGCCGGGTGTAGAACGGCATCAGAATGAAGTAGGCGAAGTACAGGAAGGTGCAGACCTGCGACAACAACGTACGCTCCGGGGTCGGCGCCAAAACGCCCAACACGCCCAGGATCACGAACGCAATGCAGAACACCCACAGCCAGATCTTGCTCAGCCAGCCCTTGTAGCGCATGGACTTGACCGGGCTACGGTCGAGCCAGGGCAGCACGAACAGCACCGCAATCGCCGCGCCCATGGCGATAACGCCCATGAGTTTGTCGGGAATCGCCCGCAAGATTGCGTAGAACGGAGTGAAGTACCAGACCGGGGCAATGTGTTCCGGGGTCTTGAAAGCGTTCGCCTGTTCGAAGTTGGGTTTCTCGAGGAAATAACCGCCCATCTCCGGGAAAAAGAACACGATCGAGCAGAAGATGAACAGGAACACCACCACGCCGACAATGTCTTTCACCGTGTAATACGGGTGGAAAGGAATGCCGTCCAGCGGTACACCGTTTTCGTCCTTGTGCTTCTTGATGTCCACGCCGTCGGGGTTGTTCGAACCCACTTCGTGCAATGCCAGGATGTGCAGCACCACCAGGCCCAGGATCACGATCGGCAAGGCCACCACGTGCAAGGCAAAGAAGCGGTTCAGGGTGATCCCGGAAATCAGGTAGTCACCACGAATCCACTGGGTCAGGTCGTTGCCGATGACCGGGATCGCGCCGAACAGCGAGATGATCACCTGGGCGCCCCAGTAGGACATCTGGCCCCACGGCAGCAGGTAACCCATGAAGGCCTCGGCCATCAGCGCCAGGTAGATCAGCATGCCGAACACCCACACCAGCTCGCGGGGCTTCTGGTACGAACCGTAGAGCAAGCCACGGAACATGTGCATGTAGACCACGATGAAGAACGCCGAGGCGCCGGTGGAGTGCAGCAGACGCAGGATCGAGCCGTACTCGACGTCGCGCATGATGTATTCGACGGAGGCAAAGGCTTCTTCGGCCGACGGGGTGTAGCTCATAGTCAGCCAGACACCGGTAACGATCTGGTTGACCAGTACCAGAAGTGCCAGGGAGCCAAAGAAATAGAAGAAGTTGAAATTCTTCGGTGCGTAGTACTTGCTGAGGTGGTCTTCCCACATTTTGGTCGCGGGGAAGCGCGCATCCACCCAATCCATGAACTTGCTCATCAGGCTTTCTCCCCCTCGTCGACGCCAATGACAATGACACTGTCAGTCTCGTAGTGATGTGGCGGAACTGGCAGGTTCAGTGGTGCGGGTTGTGACTTGTAGACGCGGCCAGCGAGGTCGTAGTGAGAACCGTGGCACGGGCAGAAATAGCCCCCGACCCAGTCCTTGCCCAGGTCCGCGGGGGCCACTTCCGGGCGGAAGGTGGGAGAGCAACCCAGGTGGGTGCAGATACCGATCAGCAGCAGAATCTCCGGCTTGATCGAGCGAATTTCCTTATCGACGTAAGCGGGTTGGTCGGAATTCTTCGAGTCGGGGTCAGACAGCTGGCCCTCGATCTTCTTCAGATTTCCCAGGATTTCCTCGGTACGACGAACGATGAACACTGGCTGACCGCGCCACTCAGCAATCATTTGCTGGCCTGGATCGATCTTGCTGACATTCACCTTCACCGGTGCACCTGCGGCTTTCGCCTTGGCACTGGGAAACCATGACCCCACGAACGGGACCGCAGCCCCCACCGCTCCTGCAGCACCCACCACGGATGTGGCTGCTACCAAGAAGCGACGCCGGCCTGCATTCACGCCGTCATTGCTCATTCAGTCCTCTCCCATCAGCTTTGTGGCCTGTTAAATCAGGCGTCTACTAAGTGTTAAATCTGAACTTATAAAAATTTTGCCGAATGGTAATGAAAAGCCCCACGTCTGACAAGGTAATTACCCCCGGCACCAGCTCCAAGCCTTTGAGTATAGGGGCTCTACGGATGTGGCAAGTTGTCACAGAGATTTTTTTACATAAATAGCAGGCAATAAAAAACGCCCAGCTCCGTGAGGAGGCTGGGCGTTTTCTGGAACGTAAAAGCGAATTAACGCTTCGAGTACTGCGGACGCTTACGCGCTTTACGCAGACCAACTTTCTTACGTTCAACTTCACGAGCATCGCGAGTAACGAAGCCAGCTTTGCGCAGAGCGCCACGCAGGGTTTCGTCGTACTGCATCAGAGCGCGAGTGATACCGTGGCGGATTGCGCCAGCTTGACCACTTACACCGCCACCGATAACGGTGACGTAGATGTCGAACTTTTCAACGGTCTCGGTCAATTCCAGCGGCTGACGAACTACCATGCGGGCAGTTTCGCGACCGAAGAAATTTTCCAGAGTGCGGTTGTTGATCGAGATGTTACCAGTACCCGGACGCAGGAAAACGCGAGCGGTAGCGGTTTTGCGACGGCCAGTGCCGTAATTTTGAGTCGCCGACATAATGAACTATTCCGTTAAAACTTCAGTTCTTGGGGCTGCTGAGCAGCATGAGGGTGAGCAGCGCCCGCATAGACTTTCAGCTTGCGATACATGTCGCGACCCAGTGGGCCCTTCGGCAGCATACCTTTGACCGCGATTTCAATCGGGGCTTCAGGCTTTTTGGAGATCAGGCCTTCGAAGTTCGAAGACTTGATACCGCCTGGGAAACCGGAGTGACGGTAGTACATTTTGTCTTGCGCTTTGTTGCCGGTAACACGTACCTGCTCGGCGTTGATGATGACAATGTAGTCACCGGTATCAACGTGAGGGGTGTACTCAGGCTTGTGCTTGCCACGCAGACGGCTGGCGACTTCAGTGGCCAGACGACCCAGGGTCTGACCAGCGGCGTCGACGACAAACCAGTCGCGCTGAACTGTTTCTGGTTTTGCAGTAAAAGTTGTCATTCTTTAATAGCCTCAGGGGCCGCCCTGTAAATTAGACGGCGGATCTTACTGAATAGTGCGTACTTTGACAAGTCAAAGGCAGCCGGATACAGACGCTATCGGGGGCTCGGGTCGGCGCGTCCGTTCAACGGCAAGATTCTTCGGCAGGCGGCGCATCACTTCCACTGCAGAAAGAGGTGGGCAATTATGCAGATTGCCAAAAAAATTTCAACCTGCTTTTATGATTGTTTTCCTCGAAGGAGTACCCGATGGACTATCGACAGCTGGGCCGAACCGATCTGAACGTGAGCGCGATAGCCTTGGGCACCATGACCTGGGGCGAGCAGAACAGCGAGGCAGAGGCCTTCGCACAGATCGAACGGGCCAAGGCCGCGGGCATCAACTTCATCGACACCGCAGAAATGTACCCGGTGCCGCCCAAGGCAGATACCTACGCCACCACCGAGCGCTATATCGGTAATTACTTCAAAAGCCGCGGCGACCGTGCCGACTGGATCCTCGCCAGCAAGATCGCCGGCCCCGGCAACACCATCGACTACATCCGCGACGGCAGCCTCAAGCACAACCGCAAGCACATCACAGAAGCCCTGGACGCGAGCCTGAAACGCCTGCAAACCGACTGGATCGACCTCTACCAACTGCACTGGCCCGAGCGCAGCACCAACTTTTTCGGCCAACTGGGCTACAAGCACAAAGCTGAAGAGGACCTGACGCCGCTGGAGGAAACCCTCGAAGCCCTGGATGAACAGGTCAAGGCCGGCAAGATCCGCCACATCGGCCTGTCCAACGAAACGCCGTGGGGCACCATGAAGTTCCTGGCCCTGGCCGAAGCCCGCGGCTGGACCCGCGCGGTGTCGATCCAGAACCCCTACAACCTGCTCAACCGCAGCTTTGAAGTGGGCCTGGCGGAAATCGCGATTCGTGAACAGTGTGGGTTGCTGGCTTATTCACCGCTGGCGTTCGGCATGCTCAGCGGCAAATACGAAGGTGGCGCACGCCCGGCCAAGGGCCGCCTGAGCCTCTACAGCCGCTTCAGCCGCTACTTCAATGCGCAATCGGAAGCAGCGTGCAGCCGTTATGTGGCATTGGCCCGTGAGCACGGCCTGGACCCGGCGCAGATGGCATTGGCATTTGTGACCCAGCAACCGTTCGTGACCAGCAACATCATTGGCGCCACTACCCTGGAGCAACTGGACAGCAACATTGCCAGTGCCGACCTGAAACTGTCGGATGAAGTGTTGGCGGGGATTGAGGCGATCCAGAAGGATCATCCGAATCCTGCGCCGTGATTGACCTTTAGATAGCTATCGCAGGCAAGCCAGCTCCCACAGGAAAATGCATTCCAACTGTGGGAGCCGGGCTTGCCCGCGATAGCATCATCAGCCACGCCGAAGATTCAAAGTGCCCGCGCAATAATCTCCTTCATGATCTCGTTGGTCCCCGCATAAATCCGCTGCACCCGCGCATCCGCCCACGCCCGCGCGATCGGGTATTCCCACATGAAGCCGTAGCCTCCGTGCAACTGCACGCACTCATCCAGCACCTTGCACTGCAGGTCCGTGGCCCAGTACTTGGCCATCGCCGCCGTTGGCACATCCAGCTTGCCTTCCAGATGCAGCTCCATGCATTTGTCGACAAACACCCGGCCAATCTGGGTTTCCGTAGCAATCTCCGCCAACTTGAAACGGGTGTTCTGGAAATCAATGATCGCCTTGCCGAACGCCTTGCGGTCGCGGGTGTACTCCAGCGTCCACTGCAACGCCGCCTCGGCTGACGACAACGCACCAATCGCCACCGTCAGGCGCTCCTGGGGCAACTCCTGCATCAGATAGGCAAAGCCCATCCCCGCCTGGCCCAGCAGGTTTTCCTTGGGTACGCGCACATCCTGGAAGAACAGCTCCGACGTATCCTGGGCCTTCATTCCGACCTTCTCCAGGCGCTTGCCCTTGTCGAATCCCGGCGTGTTGGCTTCCACCAGGAACAGGCTGGTGCCTTTGGCGCCGGCCTTGGGATCGGTCTTGGCGACAACGATCACCAGGTCCGCCAGAAAGCCATTAGTGATGAAGGTCTTGGAGCCGTTGATCACGTATTCATCACCGTCCAGCACCGCTGTGGTCTTGACCCCTTGCAGGTCCGACCCGGCACCCGGTTCGGTCATGGCGATGGCCGTGACCATCTCCCCGGAGATCAGCTTGGGCAGGTATTTGTGCTTCAGCGCCTCACTGCCGTAATGCAGGATGTAAGGCGCGACGATGTCCGAATGCAGGGAGAAACCAATCCCGGTCAGCCCCAGCCGGCTGATCTCCTCGATCACCACCGCGCTGTAGAGAAAGTCCGCCCCGAGGCCGCCGTACTCCTCCGGCAGGTGCGAGCAGAGCATCCCCGCCTCCCCTGCCTTGTTCCACAGGTTGCGATCAATGTAGCCCTGCTTTTCCCATTGCCCGTGGAACGGCGCCGCGTCTTTTTCGAGGAAGGTGCGCACGCTCTGGCGGAAGAGTTCGTGCTCCGAGCTGAACAAGGTTCTGGGAATCATGGGTCACCTGCGTGAATTGTCGGACAAGACCGGGATCACAGAGCCTAAGCCGCGAAGGCGTCACGGGACACTGGACACATGCGACAAAAAATAAGACGATCCAGCCGTCTGGTGACCACTTTCCCCTATAAGAATAAATGAAATTATGTCTAACCAAATCTCCACGCCCTTGCGGCGCGTCAGCATTTTGGCCATTGATCGGGTATTCGCTTCAACCCTCATGCAAGCCAAGGATTTTTTCCACCTCGCCAGCCTGCGCTACGGCAAACAGCTGGGCCAGGGCCTTACTCCCGCGTTTGAAACCCGCCTGGTCAGCCCCGACGGGCAATCGGTGCGCAGCTTCAGCGATGTGATCATGCCGGTGGACGGCGGCCTTGAAAACGCCGACATCATCGTACTCCCGGCCTTCTGGGACGACTTTGACTCATTGTGCCAACGCTACCCCCAAGTGCTGCCCTGGCTGCGCGAACAACATGCCCGTGGCGCGGTGCTGTGCGGCGAAGCCACCGGGGTGTTCTGGCTTGCCGAAGCTGGCCTGCTGGACGGCAAGGAGGCGACCACCTACTGGCGTTTCTTCAACGCCTTCAGCGAACGCTTCCCCAAAGTGCAACTGAACCAGGACAAGCACCTGACCGACGCCGACAACCTGTACTGCGCCGGCGGCACCACCTCGGCCTGCGACCTCTACATCTACCTGATCGAACGTTTCTGCGGCGCCAACATCGCCCAGGCCGTGGCGCGCGACATCCTCTATGAAGTGCAGCGCAGCTATGCGCCGGGGCGTATCGGGTTTGGCGGCCAGAAGCTGCACCAGGACGTGATTATCCTGCAAATCCAGCACTGGCTCGAAGAGCACTTCGCCGACAAGTTCCGCTTCGAAGACGTGGCCCGGGAACACGGCATGAGCATCCGCAACTTCATGCGCCGCTTCCAGACCGCCACGGGTGACAAGCCGCTGCACTACCTGCAACGCCTGCGCATCGAGACGGCCAAGGGCTTGCTGTCCGGCAGCCGCAAAAGCATCAAGACCATCAGTTACGAAGTGGGTTACGACGACGCGAGCTTCTTTGCGCGGCTGTTCCGGCAGCACACCGAGCTGTCGCCCAACCAGTATCGCCAGCAGTTCCAGCAGGCCGCATAACCAAAGGGTGTACACAGTACAAATGTGGGAGCTGGCTTGCCTGCGATGGCGGCGTGTCAGGCACCAGCTGCATTAGCTGCCAGACCGCTATCGCGGGCAAGCCCGGCTCCCACAGTTGATTTCTGTTGAGCTGGAAATTTTGCATAAAAAAGGCCCGCATCGCTGCGGGCCTTTTTCATTTCGAGCACATCGCTTACGGCTTGTGCGCCCGCGACAGGAACTCGTGGGACTGCATTTCCAGCAAGCGGCTCAAGGTCCGTTGGAATTCAAAGTTCAAGCGACCGCCCGTGTAGAGGTCCTTGAGCTCGACTTCCGCCGAGATGATCAGCTTGACGTTACGGTCGTAGAATTCATCGACCATGTTGATAAAGCGCCGTGCAATGTCGTCGGTGGTGACGCTCATCTGCTCGACACCGCTCAGGATCACCGCATGGAAGATCTTGCCCAGTTCGATGTAGTCGTTCTGGCTGCGAGGGCCGTCGCACAGCTCGCGGAAATCGAACCAGGCCACGTCATCACAAGTGCGCAGCGCAATGATTTCGCGGTTTTCAATGATCAGCTTGTCGTTTTCGATCGCCTGGGTGCATTCCGGCGTCAGCGCACGGAAGCTCTTGCGCAGGCTTTCCTGGGCCACTTCGTTGAGCGGATAGTGGAACAGTTCGGCTTGCTCGAGGTGACGCAGGCGGTAGTCGACGCCGCTGTCGACGTTGACGATGTCGGTGTTCTGCTTGATCAGGGCGATGGCCGGCAGGAAGCGCGCGCGTTGCAGGCCGTCCTTGTACAGGCCGTCGGGCACGATGTTCGACGTGGCGACCAGAGTCACACCGTTCTTGAACAGCTCTTCCATCAGGGTGCCGAGGATCATCGCGTCGGTGATGTCAGACACGAAGAACTCATCGAAACAGATCACCCGGGCCTCTTCCGAGAAGCGCTTGGCGATGATGGTCAGCGGGTTCTTCTCGCCCGGCAGGGTCTTCATCTCTTCGTGCACGCGCTTCATGAAGCGGTGGAAGTGAGTACGGACCTTTTCCTTGAACGGCAGCGCCTCGAAGAAAGTGTCCACCAGGTAAGTCTTGCCCCGGCCAACACCACCCCAGAAATACAGGCCCTTGACCGGCGTGTGGTCTTTCTTGCCAAACAACTTGCTGAACATGCCCGGCTTGTTCTGCGAGGCCTGGACCAGATCGTCGTACAGGCGCTGCAAATGGCGCACCGCAGTTTCCTGGGCAGCGTCATGGAAGAATTCGGGGCGTTTCAGATCAGCTTGATATCGTTCTAGGGGCGTCATAATTCGTTAGCAAGGCAACAAAAACGGGCCGCCACTGTAACGACGGCCCTGAAGAATGGCAATCAACCCTTGGTCGGGTCAATCCTCGATTGGGGTCAACGCAACGCGCAAGGCTTCGATGGCCGCGTCACGCGAGGCGCTGTCGGCGAACGCCGGGCTATCGGCGACGGCAGCACCTTCCAGCCACACGCTGAAGCTCAAGGCTTCACTGCGTACATCCAGCGCCTGACCCGATTGCAGCTGCTTGGTCACAGCGCCAGCGGTTTTGCCGTCGGCAAAGTTGCGCGACAACAGCAATTGCTCGCCTTCGGCCGCCAGCAAACGGAAACGGAAGCTGCCGTCGTCTTCGCGAAAGCTCACAAAACGCGCGGCTTTCGCGGCTTTCTTCTTGGTGGTGGCGGCAACGGCGACCGGGTTGACAAACGAACGCAGGCCCACCGCTTCACGCAACTCGGCCAGGAACGGTGCAGCCACGGCGCGGGCTTTGCGGGCGCCGATCAGCAGCAGGTCTTCCATGTCCGACGGGCGCGACATCAGTTGATGGTAACGCTCGCGCGCTTCACCCAGTTGGCCGTCCAGCAATTGGAACAGACGATTCTTCGCCTCGCCCCAGCCCAGGCCTTGCAGCAGTTCGCCGCGGAATTCTTCTTCCTGGGCCTTGGTCGCGAACGCCTGGTACAGGGTGAACAGGTGCGAGTTGTCCGGGTCCTTCGCTTCGCCCGGCGCGCGGGAGTCGGTGACGATGCGCGAGATCGCGTCCTTCATCTCCTTGGCGCTGGTGAACAGCGGGATGGTGTTGTCGTAGCTCTTGGACATCTTGCGGCCATCCAGGCCCGGCAAGGTAGCGACGCTTTCTTCGATCAACGCCTCGGGCATGGTGAAGAATTCCTTGCCCTTGCCAAACAGGTGGTTGAAGCGCTGGCCGATGTCCCGGGCCATTTCCACGTGCTGGATCTGGTCACGACCGACCGGCACCTTGTGGGCATTGAACATCAGGATGTCCGCCGCCATCAGCACCGGGTAGCTGTACAGGCCCATGGTGATGCCCGCATCCGGGTCTTCGCCGTTTTCCAGGTTCTTGTCCACCGAGGCCTTGTAGGCGTGCGCACGGTTGAGCAGGCCCTTGGCCGCCACGCAGGTCAGCAGCCAGGTCAGCTCGGGGATTTCCGGGATGTCGGACTGGCGATAGAACGTCACCCGGTTCACATCCAGGCCACCGGCCAGCCAGGTCGCAGCGATTTCCATACGCGAGCGCTGGATGCGCTGCGGGTCATCGCACTTGATCAGGGCGTGGTAGTCGGCCAGGAAGTAGAAGGAGTCGGCATTGGCGTCCTGGCTGGCAAGAATCGCCGGGCGAATCGCGCCGGCGTAGTTGCCCAGGTGCGGCGTGCCGGTGGTGGTGATGCCGGTGAGGATGCGGGTACGGGTCGTCATGGGTGATCGCTTGTCATCAATTCGAAAGACGTGGCAGCACAAGATCCTTGAGATCGGTCAGCTTGCCATGAAAAAAGTGTCCGCATTCTGCCACTTTCAGAAGCTCATGGGGGCGATTCAGGGCGGCGGACCAGTCGTAGACCAGTTGCGGGTCGACCACTTCGTCGGTTTCCGGCTGGATCACGGTCAATGGGCAGCCCTGTGGCAACACGTCGTTATCCCGCAGGCGCATCACGGCCGCGGCCACCATGAACAGGTGTGCAAGTTTCTCGCCCTTGGCTTCCAGACGGCCGCCGAGGGTGGCCGCCACAAACCCGCCGAACGAAAACCCCAACAGGGTGATCGGCAGGTCGGGGTGTTTTTCACGCAGCCAGGTGGCGGCGGCTTCGGCGTCGTCGACTTCACCGGTGCCCATATCGTGCGCACCGGCGCTGGCGCCGACACCGCGATAATTGAATCGCAATGTGATCAAGCCGGCATCGCGGGCGGTGCGTTGCAGGGTCGATACGACTTTGTTGAGCATGGTGCCGCCCTGCACCGGGTTAGGGTGGCAGATCAGCGCCAGGCCACGTGGCTCGGGGTGATCCAGATACAGGGCTTCCAGTTGGCCTACCGGGCCATCGATCAAAACAGGGGTTTCACGCATCAGCAAGGAAGGAACTCCGTGACCTCTCAAGGGGTCGACTCGTCTAGCTAAAAGTCTGTGCATGGCATCATTGCGAGCTTAATCGCGGTATACAGCGCAGGTCCGAGCCGTTAACGTAAAGCAAAGCCGTTTATAGAGGAAGGACTCGTGGAACACTCGCTCTTAGTTTGGTTGTTGCCGACTCTCGCCTTGGTTGCCGGTGTCGCCATTGGATTCCTGGTTGCCCGCCTGCTGCCGAATGCCGCGCCTAACCGCACGCAGCGTCAGCTGGATGACATTCAGGAACGTTTTGACAGTTATCAGAACGAGGTTGTTACCCACTTCAACAGCACCGCGACCCTGGTGAAAAAGCTCACTCAGAGCTACCAGGAAGTACAGGATCATCTCGCCGAGGGTGCCAACCGCCTGGCCCTGGACGACATCACCCGCCAGCGTCTGCTGGCCGCGCTGCATTCCGATGCACCGCAAGCGCCACGGGAACGCCTGACCCCACCCCGGGAAAACCAGGAACCGCCACGGGACTACGCGCCAAAAACGCCAAACGCCCCGGGGATGCTCGATGAGCATTACGGCTTGAAAAAGTAATACGCTTTCAAGCGACATGAAAAAGCCCGGCTGATCGATGATCAGCCGGGCTTTTTTGTCAGCGCCAGCCGACCGCTTATCGACACTGTTATTTCTAACAGTAGGCAACCGCGCCGGGATTGGCCCTAATGAATCCGCTACCTGGGTGCTTGCAAGCACAGCACTCCGGGACGAGGACTTCATCAAAGGAACGGACACATGCAAATCATCCCGCTGAAAAACCGTCATACCTGGCCAGCCCCCACCAGCACTGATGTGAAAGACGGCACGCTGCTGACGGCCAGCCTGAAGGAGTTTTTTCATCTCACCATCGCCTTTCCCGGCCTGAAAAAAGGCGATCGCATAGACACGCAAATACTGGTCACGCATGACAGGTTTTCTCCACCACAACTGTGGAGCGGCCAAGTCATCGCTGGACAGGACAACAGTGAAACCTTCCAGACATCGAAGACCCCGTTTTCAGGTACGTTCAGTAAAGGAACAGGGGTTGTTTCCTTTACGGCGCACGGGCAGTCGTCCGTCCCCCTGGAGTTCTCAATCACCTCCTGAACGCCTACGCGGGGTTAGCGATGTGCGCCAAACCCCGCGGCCATCCCTAAACGCTTTGTTCCATCAGCTGCCCGTTCTCGATCCGCACATGCCGCCCATGGAAACGCTTGAGGCTGCTGCGATGGCCGACGCTGACGATGCTCAAGCCCGGCAACTCATCGATCAACGCCTGATACAGCGCCGCCTCGTCCTCTTCATCCATCGCCGACGTGGCTTCATCCATGTACAGCCATTGCGGTTCAAACAACAACGCGCGGGCAAAGGCCAGGCGTTGCTGCTCACCCGGTGACAACATGCGCTGCCAGTGGTTGGCTTCATCCAACCTTGGAGTCAGGTGTGCCAGGCGGCAGGTTTCCAGCACCTGTGCATAACGTTCCGCCGGGTAGGCGCCCTCCTCCTGTGGATAACTCAACACGCCGCGCAAGGTGCCGATCGGCAGGTACGGCTTCTGCGGCAGGAACAGGTAACGCTCGGCCGGCAGACGGATGTTGCCGTGGCCGTTCGGCCACAGATTGCCCATGGCCCGCAGCAAGGTTGATTTGCCGCTGCCAGAGCGGCCGCTGAGCATCAGGCGTTCGCCCTCGGCAACGCTCAGGTTGGCGCCGTCGAGCAGGTGACGACCGTCAGCCAGATCAAGGCTGAGGTTGTTCATCTGCAAATTGCCGCCCTGACGCTGCAACTCAATGCCCATGTTGCGGCCTTCGTTTTCTTCCATCGCCTCGCCAAAGCTCAGCAGACGATCGCAGGTAGCGCGCCAGCTGGCCAACACGGTGTACGCGTCGACAAACCAGCTCAGGCTGCCCTGCACGCTGCCAAACGCACTGGCCACCTGCATCAGCACACCCAGCTCTATCTGCCCGGAAAAGTAGCGCGGCGCGGCCACCACAAACGGAAAGATGATCGCAATCTGCGAGTAACCGCTGGTGAAGAAATTCAGGCGCTTCTTGAGCTGCATGATGCTCCAGAAGTTGCTCCACACCCGCCCGAAACGTGCGCTCAGCTGCTGGTGTTCATTCGGCTCGCCATTGAACAGCGCGATGCTTTCGGCGTTCTCGCGCACCCGCACCAGGCTGAAACGCAAGTCGGCCTCAAACCGTTGTTGGCGGTTGCTCAAGCCGATCAGTTTTCGACCAATCAAGTGGGTCAACCAGCTGCCGAGCACGGCATACACCAGCGCCGCCCAGAACATGTAGCCGGGAATGGTGATGCCCCACACTTCGATGCTGCCGGACACGCCCCACAAAATCACCGAGAACGACACCAGGCTCACCAGGTTACTGATAAAACCCAGGCCCAGGCTGAGGGTGCTGCTGGTGAAGGCGTTGAGGTCTTCGGAGATACGTTGGTCCGGGTTATCGGTATAGCCGCCGTATTCCAGGTGGTAGTAGTTCTTCTGGCTCAGCCACTTGGCGAAGTAGGTTTCGGTCAGCCAGCGCCGCCAGCGGATGGTGAGCATCTGCTGCAGATAGGAGGTGAACACCCCGGTGACGATCGCCACCACCGCGATCACGCTGAAATACATCAGCAAGTGGGTGAAGGCGTCGTAGTCCTTCTTCTCCAGGGCGTTATAGAAGTCGCGGTTCCAGCTGTTGAACCACACCGACACGGCCACGCTGAACAGCGACAGCCCCAGCACCACCAGCAGCAACAGCCAGGCCTTGCCCTTCTCCTCACTGCGCCAGTAAGGGGTGATCAGCGCCCAGACTTTCCTTAAAAATTGCCCACGCACCGCGTCATTGACCGCGGAATACTCAGCGTTCTGATTCATTGTTCAGGCTCGGTAGGAAATAAAGAACAGGCGTCGGACCGATGTAGGAGCGAGCTTGCTCGCGAAAAACTCAAGGGCACCGCGTGCTTTCCGGTTTCCCGCGTCATCGTTAACGACCTTCGCGAGCAAGCTCGCTCCTACAGCCGACCATCACGTGCTGGGCTGATCATAGGTGATCAGCCCAGCCTCCGTGCAGCCAGAAGCAGATTGTTCAGTCGCCGTTCAACGTCGAACCGGGCGCTTCTGCAACTTGCGCTGCAACGTCCGGCGATGCATGCCCAGGGCGCGGGCGGTGGCGGAGATATTGCCTTCGTGCTCGGTCAACACCCGCTGGATGTGTTCCCACTGCAGGCGGTCCACCGACATCGGGTTTTCCGGCACCAGGGTGTCGAGGTCGGCGTGCTCGGAGAGCAAGGCGGCCAGCACGTCGTCAGCGTCAGCAGGCTTGCACAGGTAGTTGCAGGCGCCGCGCTTGATCGCCTCGACAGCAGTGGCAATGCTGGAATAGCCGGTGAGGATCACCACGCGCATTTCCGGGTCCAGCTCCAGCAGCTTGGGCAGCAGCACCAGGCCGGAGTCGCCGTCCATTTTCAGGTCCAGGGCGGCGTATTCCGGCAGGTCGGCCGTGGCGATGGCCAAGCCTTCTTCGGCGGAACCTGCGGTACTCACGCGAAAGCCACGACGGCTCATGGCGCGGGCCATCACGCGGGTAAAGGTGGCGTCGTCATCTACCAGCAACAGGTGCGGCAGTTCTTCGCCTTCGACTTGGATCTCGTCACTCATCGATGTCTCCTCGTGCGACACGGGGCAGGCGTAGCTCGGTGAGCGTGCCGCCTTCCTCATGACTATAGAGTTTCACTGAGCCGCCCGCGCGGGTCACGCTGGCCTTGCTCAAAAACAGGCCCAGGCCGAAGCCTTTGCCCTTGGTGGTAAAGAATGGCTTGCCGATCTGCTCGGCAATCGCCAGCGGCACACCGGCGCCATGGTCGCGAATGCTGATGGTGAGGTCTTCGGCGTCCCAGTTCAGGGTCACTTCCAGCCCCTCCGGGCAGGCATCGGCGGCGTTGTTCAGCAGGTTCAGCAGCGCCTGGGTCAGGTCCGGCGGCGGCGCCATGCGCGGCACTGTGCCCTGGCCCAGCAGGTGGAAACGGTAGCTGGCTTCGGGACGCATCAGGTGCCAGCGGTTCAGGGCTTCGTCCAGCCACTGGGTGACGTCTTGCATCTCCACGGCGAGGCGACGATTGGCTTCAGCGGCACGCACCAATTGCTGCAACGTCAACTTGCACTGCTTGACCTGCTCCTGCAGCACGCTGAGGTCGTCTTGCAGGGCCGGGTCGTGATGGTCCTGGGTCATTTCCTTGAGCAGTACGCTCATGGTCGCCAGCGGCGTCCCCAGTTCATGGGCCGCGCCGGCAGCCTGGGTGGCGACGGCCAGCAGTTGCTGGTCTCGCAGGCCCTCTTCACGGCGAATGGCGCGCAGTTCTTCCTGGCGACGCAGCTCTTCCGCCATTCGTGCGGCAAAGAAGGTGATGACCGCCGCCGACAGGGCGAAGCTCAGCCACATGCCGTAGATCTGCAGGTTTTCCCGGGCGATGGGGAAGGTCTGCAACGGGTAGAACTGGGCGAGCAGCAGGGTGTACAGGGCCAGGGCGATGCCCGACAGCACCACCGAGTAACGCCATGGCAAGGTCACCGCAGCGATAGTCAGTGGCACCAGGTAATAAGAAACAAACGGGTTGGTGGAACCACCGGAGAAGTACAGCAACACACTGTGGATAAACAGGTCGCAGGCCAGTTGCAGGGCGTATTCCAACTCGGTCACCGGCCACGTGGTGCGCAGCCGGATGGCGGTAAACACGCACAAGACGGTCGAGAAGCCGAGGGTCACGGCCAACTGCAACCAAGGCAGCGGCAGCAGCTTGAACCAATAGGCAAGCCCCACCGAACCGGCCTGTGCGGCCAGCACCAGGGTGCGGATGAACGTCAGGCGCCAGAGGTTCTGGCGGGTGGCGGAAGTCAGTTTTACGGCGGCGAGCATGAGCTCTCCCGATGAGCGCTGCAGGCGGATCGCACGGAGTATAAACGAAGCGACAGCGCTGGCACGGCGTGTGTGGCTCTTTGACGCAGGGGTCAGGAACATGACCGTTCGTCGGCATTGAGTAACTTGTTGCGAATGTGTAAACCCGAAGAACTGAAACCTTGCGTCTACAGTCTTACCGAACACGAACATCTCAAGGAGCTTACATGTCACGTTTCATTCGCAGTGCAGCCACCCTCGCCCTCGGCGCCGCCACCCTCGCCAGCCTGCCTGCCATGGCCGCTGATGAACTGCATTACAACCAGATTTCCCTGCGTGCCGAAGTCAGCCAGGAAGTGGCGCGCGACCAGATGATCGTCACTCTTTACACCGAGTCGCAGAACTCCGACCCGGCCAAGCTGGCCGCCGAAATCACCACCACCATGAACAAGGCGCTGGCTCAGGCCCGTGAAGTCAAAGGCGTGACCTTGCGCCAGGGCAGCCGCAACAGCTACCCGATCTACGACAACAAGAACCAGAAAATCACCGGCTGGCGTGAACGCGCCGAGCTGCGCATGGAAAGCGCCGACTTTGCCGCGCTGTCCAAGCTCACCGGCGACATGCTCACCAACCTGAAAATGGACAGCATGGACTTCGCCATCGCCAACCCCACCCGCAAGGCCAGCGAAGATGCCTTGCTTAAAGAAGCGGTCACCGCGTTCAAGGCCCGTGCCCAACTGGCCACCGATGCGCTGGGCGGCAAGGGCTACAAGATCGTCAACCTGAACTTCAACACCAATGGTTATCCACAGCCCTACGCCCGCGGCGGGATGATGATGAAAGCCGCTGCGATGGATTCGGCGCCGACGCCGGAAGTCGAAGCCGGCACCAGCCAGGTGAGCATGAGTGCCGACGGAGTGATTGAAGTCCAGCAATAAACTTATTCAAGATAAAAGAATGGCGCGACCCTATAGGGCTCGCGCCTTTTTTTATCCAGAAGTTCCGACCAAACGGGCAATATGCACGCCGTTGAATATGGTCCACGCCTTATATCGTTGACTGCAAAATACCCAACATGTGAAAAAACCTGATACGTAAATGATATTTACTTACTTATGACTCGGAACTCTTCCTGCATATCCATCCACATAAGTGGATAGAACAATGTCGCTTCACCACGTACGCCATTTGAGGTTACACCAATGAAAGTGGTCGCTCACTCAACGGCGCAGCGCCATAAATATGCATCCCGCACCCTGCCAGGTAACATAAAATGACAACATCGACTCAGTATAATATTGTCCGTTACCCAACAGCACCAATTCCCGGATCTACCCAGGAAGAACGCACCGAGTCACAGGAACAGAAAGTCCCACAACCGTTGAGCAATAGTGAAACATATAGCCTAGAAAACAATACATCACAGACCAGCTCTGACGAGGTTGCATCTTCCACATTCGAATCCAATACCTACAAAACAACAATTTATGGATCGGGCAGCGCTTCTGCGCCTATAGCCGGGCTTTCTCTGCTGGAACGGGAACAGCTTGTTGACGCCTATGCCAACCGTGTAAAGGCGCAAATCGGAAATATAGAAAGTGGCAGCGAAGGCGAAAGAAACGTTAAGTTCCAGAATGTGCGTTTATTCATGGAGCCCTCTGGATATTTCAGTGCTGGCTTGTTGGCAGCCGGGTATGACCCGAATGAAAAAATCACGGTAACGTTCAACTCCTACGTAGGGAAATGGAAACCGGAACACCTGACCGATACCGACACACGCACCTACTTTGCATGGGAAATTGCAGCGGGTGCCCTTAAGCACGATAAGCCACCAGGAGGCGGTCTGCTCAATTTCCATCAGATGGAAATCGCGCCTAAAGATCAGAGTAAGATTAACGATCTGGAGTCACTTGGCAAGAAACTCCAAAATTACTGGGAAGACGAAATAGCCAAGCCGATGCGGGATGAGTCGGGAGAAATTACGAAGCGTTCAGGAAAAGCAGATAACTATCTAACACGGGGAACCTTGCAAAGCCTGGCCAATAACAAGGAAAGTTTTAAAAAATTAAGCACTGAAGGCCAAGAGGCGGTTAATCGTACATTGGAAAATAATGGACAAGTCATTATCCCCAACATATATGGCTTTCCACTGGCGGGGTATGCATTTATCCCTTATACCCCCTATGACGGCAATTATGATCATAGACCCAATAAGGGCCTGATGATCGATTTGAAGAACGGCGCCGTCCATGAAATCAGGGGAGATGAAGATTTTTCCAACTGGACTAAAAGCAATCGAAATGATTTGCTGCGTAGCTTCAATGCCAGCGATAGGCAAGGAGGTAAAGATGCTCATTGGCCAAAGGCGGGGGATGTGCTCGACAACTTGATCGCAGGCAATCATGCCAGCTACCCGGGATACTCCAGCCTCCTAAAAGATAAAGCAGTACCGGTGTGGGAGACATTTAACTATACCGAATCACGGGGTAGCGAATATCGGTTGAAGTACGGCAACCTCGACTCCAGTATTGCGGCAAAATACCAGGAGGTGAACGCCAAAAATGCGGTGTGGTCCGACCAGACCGAAGTGTTTGGTTCCTCGCAGCAAATCTGGAAGGACGCGAAAGAATTGTGGGGGCGCACCTTTGGTTACGTGCCCATCCTTGGCAACGCGGGCAATATTTATTTCGGCGTCCATGACTCCACTTATGGCATGACAGCCGACGATCGCATTGGCGGGTCTGCTGCCGCAGTAATATCGGGCCTGCAATTACTGCACGAACTTGCGCCCTATGCGGCAGAGTCCGGATCGGGTGATGTACCGGCGAACGTTAACGCCCTGAAGGCCAAAGATTACAGCTGGGAATACAATTCAAAGACAAATGATTTTGAGTTGGTACGAGTGCAGAAGGAGCCAACGTCCATGGCGCCACTGGCCCCCATCACCGAAACCGTGTCGAAGGATGGCAATCTGGTCACACTCACAGGGACCAAAGACAACCTGAATAAAGTCGAAGATAACCTTTACACCTTTGCCGACATGAACAAAAAAGGTACCCAACATCGACTCAACATCATTGCCCACGGCGATGGTACGCACATCTTCTACAACGGCAAAAAACACACCCCGCAAGGGCTATACAACACGCTAAAGCGTAACGGCGTCATCGTTTCACACTATGACAACATTCGAATTTTGAGTTGTTACTCAGGAAAGCTCGGCGAAAACTCTTTCGCCGCCGAATTTCAACGGCTCACCGACCGCCCTGTTAAAGGCTATACAGGAGAGATCATTGCCAGGTACTCCGCCGAAGAGATTACAGGCGACTCTAACGTTATCTATAAGAGCGGCGAAAACCCGGTGGACAACCCTGATGCCATAAACAACAACAGTATCGAAAATAAGGAATTCAAACCGGAAAAAAACAACCCTTATTCGATTTTCCAGAACCCGTTCAAGTGGTGGAAATTCAGCTACAAACCCGTCGTATTCGCACCGGGTACTAACAGCCTGTAGCCCAGGAACGCCGACCGGGCCAAGTAGACCCTTCAGTGACCCCTACCTGACAATCCTGAACGGCGGTAACCTCGGTGACCGCCGTTTTCGTTTGGGCAGCCTTCAGCTGCCATCTCAGGGGTCTCCATGGAAAGAATCGCCTTTAAACCGCTCCTCCTCGCTGCCGGCCTGCTGGCATTTATGCCGATGGCCCAGGCGGCCAGCACCCTGGTCTACTGCTCCGAAGCCAGTCCCGCCGGTTTCGATCCCAGCCAGTACACCAGCGGCACCGATTTTGATGCCTCCGCCGAAACCGTGTTCAACCGCCTGACCCAGTTCAAGCGCGGCGGCACCGAAGTCGAACCGGGCCTGGCAACCAGTTGGGATGTGTCCAAAGACGGCCTGACCTACACCTTCCACCTGCGCGATGGCGTCAAGTTCCACACCACCGACTATTTCACCCCGACCCGTGACTTCAACGCCGATGACGTGCTGTTCACCTTCCAGCGCCTGCTCGACCCCGAGAACGCGTTCCGCAAGGCCTACCCGTCGGAGTCGCCGTACTTCACCGACATGGGCTTGAACACCACCATCAAGAACGTCGAAAAACTCGACGAGCACACCGTGCGCTTCAACCTGAACAACGTCGACGCCTCTTTCGTGCAGAACCTGGCCATGAGCTTCGCCTCGGTGCAGTCCGCCGAATACGCCGCGCAGTTGCTCAAGGAAGGCAAGGCCGCCGACATCAACCAGAAGCCGGTGGGCACCGGGCCGTTTGTGTTCAAGCGTTACCAGAAGGATTCGCAGATTCGCTACAGCGCCAATAAACAGTATTGGAAGCCCGAGGATGTGAAGCTCGACAACCTGGTGTTCTCGATCACCCCGGACGCTGCGGTGCGCCTGCAAAAGCTCAAGACCGGCGAGTGCCAGGTCAGCGGTTACCCGCGCCCTTCCGACATTGAAGTGATGAAGCAGGACCCGAACCTGCGGGTGCTGCAGCAAGCCGGCTTCAATCTGGGCTTTCTCGCCTACAACGTGACCCACCCGCCCCTGGACCAGCTCAAGGTACGCCAGGCCCTGGACATGGCCATCGACAAGCCAGCAATCATCAAGGCGGTGTACCAGAGCGCCGGACAATTGGCGCAGAACGCGCTCCCTCCGGCGCAGTGGTCTTATGACCCGACGATCAAGGACGCACCCTACGACCCGGCCAAGGCTCGGGCGCTACTAAAAGAAGCAGGGGTTGCACCAGGTACCACCATCAATCTGTGGGCGATGACGGTTCAACGCGCGTCCAATCCCAATGCCCGAATGTCGGCGCAGATGATCCAGCAGGATTGGGAAAAGATCGGCATCAAGGCCAATATCGTCAGCTATGAGTGGGGCGAATACATCAAACGCGCCAAAGCCGGCGAGCATGACGTGATGATTTACGGCTGGACCGGCGACAACGGTGACCCGGATAACTGGCTCGGCGTGCTCTACAGTTGTGCTGCGGTGAAGGGCAGCAACTATGCCAAATGGTGTAATCCGGCCTACGACAAACTCGTGCAGCAGGCCAAGGTCAGCAGCGACCGCGAGCAGCGCATCAAGTGGTATCAACAGGCACAAAAAATCCTTAAAGAACAAGTACCTATAACGCCTATCGCAAACTCGACGGTTTTCCAGCCCCTTCGAAAGGAAGTGCAGGATTTCAAAATCAGTCCATTTGGGCTCACACCGTTCTATGGCGTCAGTCTGAATAAGTAACAGCCCCGCCCCAACCTAGTGCGCCAGACGCCTCGGCTGGGCATTCCTGGTGCACGCCTCGCACCGAAAAAAACCCTCAAAAGTGCGTAAATGTGTCTGAACTTACACATATGCGACATTCGTGTACGTTCGTACCACTGTTTAGCCGTTGTAGGCTCTCAACATCTTGCATTGGGTATGGGCCCTGCATAAGTATCCGCAGGTCGACTCACGAGGTCGCCCTCACTACCAAAAATGACAACAAATCATGAGGCCAACATGCTTAAACACGCAGTCATTCCGTTATTAGTCAGCGCCGGTTTAATGGCTGCTGCACCTTTCGCCCAAGCGGCGAGCAACCTGGTGTTCTGCTCCGAAGGGAGCCCGGCCGGTTTTGATCCAGGCCAGTACACCACCGGAACAGACTTCGATGCTTCGGCCGAAACCATGTTCAACCGTCTGACCCAGTTTGAGCGCGGCGGCACCGCTGTTGTTCCTGGGCTGGCCACCACCTGGGACGTTTCCCCGGATGGCCTGACGTACACCTTCCACCTTCGTGAAGGCGTCAAGTTCCACACCACCCCGTACTTCAAGCCAACTCGTGAATTTTCGGCTGACGACGTACTGTTCACCTTCAACCGGATGATCAACAAAGATGATCCGTTCCGCAAAGCCTATCCAACCGAGTTCCCGTACTTCACGGACATGGGTATGGACACCAACATCAAGAACATCGAGAAAGTCGATGCCCACACCGTCAAGTTCACCCTTGGCACCGTGGACGCCGCCTTTATCCAGAACTTGGCAATGAGCTTCGCCTCCATCCAGTCGGCTGAATACGCCGCCCAGCTGTTGAAGGAAGGCAAGGCACAGGACATCAACCAGAAGCCAATCGGTACTGGTCCGTTCGTGTTCAAGAGCTACCAGAAAGACTCCAACATCCGTTACACCGGCAACAAGGATTACTGGAAGCCTGAAGACGTGAAGATCGACAACCTGATCTTCGCCATCACCACCGACCCGTCGGTGCGTATTCAGAAGCTGAAGAAAAACGAATGCCAGGTGACCCTGTTCCCGCGTCCGGCCGACCTCAAGGCGCTGGGTGAAGACAAGGACCTGAAACTGCCGCACCAGGCCGGTTTCAACCTGGGCTACATCGCCTACAACGTAATGCCGGTCCTCAAGGGCCAGACTGCACCGAACCCACTGTCCGACCTGCGCGTGCGTGAGGCCCTGGACATGTCGGTGAACAAGCAGCAGATCATCGACTCGGTTTACCAGGGCGCAGGCCAACTGGCCGTCAACGCCATGCCGCCAACCCAGTGGTCCTACGACACCACCATCAAGGACGCCCCGTTCGACGTGACCAAGGCCAAGGCTTTGCTCAAGGAAGCCGGCGTCAAGGAAGGCACCGAGATCACCCTGTGGGCGATGCCGGTCCAGCGTCCGTACAACCCGAACGCCAAGCTGATGGCTGAGATGCTGCAGAACGACTGGAAACAGATCGGCCTGAAAGTGAACATCGTCAGCTATGAGTGGGGCGAGTACATCAAGCGCTCCAAAGGCGGCGAGAACCAGGCCATGATCATTGGCTGGAGCGGCGACAATGGTGACCCGGACAACTGGCTGAACGTGCTGTTCGGCTGCGATTCCCTGGCCGGCAACAACTTCTCCAAGTGGTGCGACAAGAAATTCGATGGCATCGTGAAAGAAGCCAAGGCGACTTCCGACGTAGCCAAACGCACCGAGCTG
Source organism: Pseudomonas yamanorum (assembly GCF_013386765.1). Lineage (GTDB taxonomy): Bacteria > Pseudomonadota > Gammaproteobacteria > Pseudomonadales > Pseudomonadaceae > Aquipseudomonas > Aquipseudomonas yamanorum_A. The sequence goes on along the minus strand of NZ_JACARE010000017.1, from coordinate 220,725 downwards.
TACAAGCAGGCGCAACATATCCTCAAAGATGCAGTCCCGATGACACCTATCGCGCACTCGACGGTGTATCAACCCATGCGCAACAACGTGCAGGACTTCAAGATCAGCCCATTTGGCTTGAACTCCTTCTACGGCGTGAGCGTAAGCGGCAAGTAAGGGTCACTGGCGGCGACGTTTCATAAACGTCGCCGTTATTGCATCCGCCAAGACCGTAGGAAACAGACCACATCCGCACACGCTGCCGTCCTACGGCAGCTAACTGCGAATCGCGGCTCCGTTGCCTACAAGGTCTGTCAGATTCGTTGCATTTACTGCCCGGCTCCCGACCCATAACGTCGTGGCACGGCAGAAGCATCGTCTCTGATAAGGCAACTGCCGTTGTGGGATCAGTGTTGTCCCAGGGCCCAGGCCTTGGGATTGCTCACTGACGAAAACAACAAACAAGGATCGGGATTGTCATGCGCCATACCACCGTTCTATCCGCGATATTTGGCACCAGCCTGTTGGCTGTGGCCTCGATGGGCCAGGCTGCCGAGAAAAAGAGCCTGGTGTTTTGCTCCGAAGGCAGCCCGGCTGGCTTCGACACCGCGCAATACACGACGGCCACCGATAACGACGCCGCCGAGCCTATCTACAACCGCTTGGCCGAGTTTGAAAAAGGCGCGACCAATGTCGTACCGGGCCTTGCAACCCGTTGGGATATTTCCGAAGACGGCCTGACCTACACCTTCCACCTGCGCGAAGGGGTGAAATTCCACAGCAACAAGGACTTCAAGCCGACGCGTGATTTCAACGCCGACGACGTGCTGTTCACCTTCAATCGCATGCTTGACCCCGAACATCCGTTCCGCAAGGCCTACCCCACCGAGTTTCCGTACTTCAACGGGATGAGCCTGAACAAGAACATTGCGAAGGTCGAAAAAACCGACCCGCACACCGTGGTGATGACCCTGAACACGGTCGACGCCGCGTTTATCCAGAACATCGCCATGAGCTTCGCCTCGATCCTGTCGGCTGAATACGCCGACCATTTGCTCAAGGTCGGCAAGCCCAGCGACATCAACCAGAAGCCGATCGGCACCGGGCCGTTCGTGTTCCAGCGTTACCAGAAAGACTCGCAGATCCGCTACACCGGCAACAAACAGTACTGGGACCCGAGCCGCGTGAAGCTCGACCAGCTGATTTTTGCGATCAACACCGACGCGTCGGTGCGGGTACAAAAGCTCAAGGCCGGCGAATGCCAGATCACCCTGCACCCGCGCCCGGCCGACGTCGAAGCCCTGAAGGCCGACCCGAAGCTGCAACTGCTGACCAAACCCGGCTTCAACCTCGGCTACATCGCCTATAACGTGCGGCACAAGCCCTTCGACCAGCTCGAAGTGCGCCAGGCCCTGGACATGGCGGTGAACAAGCAGAGCATTCTCAACGCCGTGTACCAGGGCGCGGGGCAACTGGCGGTCAACGCCATGCCGCCGACCCAGTGGTCTTACGACGACACCATCAAGGACGCCGCCTACAACCCGGAAAAAGCCAAGGAATTGCTCAAGGCTGCCGGCGTGAAGGAAGGCACCGAGATCACCCTGTGGGCGATGCCGGTGCAACGGCCGTACAACCCCAACGCCAAGCTGATGGCCGAAATGCTGCAAAGCGATTGGGCGAAGATTGGCCTCAAGGTCAAGATCGTCAGCTATGAATGGGGCGAGTACATCAAGCGCACCAAAAATGGCGAGCACGACATCAGCCTGATCGGCTGGACCGGCGACAACGGTGACCCGGACAACTGGCTGGGCACCCTCTACAGCTGCGACGCCATCGGCGGGAACAACTACTCCATGTGGTGTGACCCGGCGTACGACAAGCTGATCAAGCAAGCCAAGGTCGTGACCGACCGCGAACAAAGGACTGTTCTGTACAAACAGGCGCAGCAACTGCTTAAAGCACAGGTGCCGATCACGCCAGTCGCCCACTCGACGGTCAACCAGCCGTTAAGCGCCAAAGTCGAAGGCTTCAAAGTGAGCCCCTTCGGCCGCAACGTGTTCTCGGGCGTCAGTCTCAACCCATAAAAAGATAACCGGATTGCGCAGGGTGAGCATTCACCTTGCTGCAAACGTGCAGCCTTATTTCGGGTTTTACCCAAGGGCAAACGTTTGCAAAGGCTTGAAAGAGTTACACACCCAATAGCCGGTTCACCTAAAAAGACCGGCATTAAAAAGAGAACCAAAGGAGCTTCACCCATGAAACTGAGCAGCACCGCGCTACTGGCCCTGGCCATCAGCAGCATCACGGCTACCGCCTACGCTGAACCTGCAAGCCAGGACTTCGTTCCAACCACACTGGCCGGCACCAGCGCCCAAAGCGAGGCCAAAGGCTTTATCGATGGATTCAGCCTGGGCGGCACTACCCGCAACTGGTTCTCCAGCGAGAATAAATTCCGTGGTCAGCGTTTCTCGTACGAGAAGCACAACGTGACACAAACCGACGCCAACCGTACCAACTGGGTACAGGGCACCATCCTCAACGGCACCTCGGGCTTCACCCAAGGCACCGTGGGCGTGAGCACTGAAGTGGCGGTCTACAACGCTCTGGTCCTGGACCGCAGCAAGCGCGACATCAAGGGTGGCTCCAACCGTACCCTGGCCGACTCCGACGGCGATGCTGTAGGCCAGTGGAGCAAACTGGGCCTGGCCAACGTCAAGTTCCGTGTTTCTAACACCACCTTGACCGCCGGTCGCCAGAACTTCAGCAGCGGCATCGTCGACACCATCGGCAACCGTGCACTGCCTTCGAGCTTTGAAGGTGTGAGCTTCAACAGTGAAGAGTTCAGCAACCTGTCGTTCCAGGGCGGCGTGTTTGACCGCGTTTCGCCACGGACCGAGCAGAGCCTGTCGAAATTCCGTTCCGAATACGGCAATGGCCAGGAAACCGACAAGGTCAAGACCCTGGGCGTTAACTACCAGCCGTTCAAGAGCCTGAAAACCAGCCTGTTCGCCGCCAACGTAGAAGACTTCTGGAACCAGTACTACTTCGGCGCTACCCACGAGTTGGGCGACAGCCAGACCCTGTCCCTGACCACCGGCCTGAACTACTACAAAACTACCGATACCGGTAAAAAGCTGATGGGGAATATCGACAACGATACCTACTCCCTGTCCCTGGGCCTGACTCACCAAGCCCACAGCCTGACCTTCTCCTACCAGGCCATCAACGGTAACGAGTACTTCGACTACCTGCACGAAACCAACGGCATCTACCTGGCCAACTCCTTGACCTCCGACTTTAACGGACCGAACGAGAAATCCTTCCAGATCGCCTACGGCATCAACATGGCCGAATACGGCGTGCCAGGCCTGAAATTCAACGTCTACTCGGCGCGCGGCTGGGGCATCGACGGTACTCACTACACCGGCACTGCCTACGGCGAATCCGGCGTGGCGCGTAGCGACCTGCGTCTGATGGACGGCGAGACCCACCAGGAATACGGCGTGGGCGCGGCTTACGCGATCCAGAGCGGCTCGCTCAAGGCCACCACCATCCGTGGTACCTACGTGACTCACCGTGCCAGCGCCAACCAGGCTGACGGCAACATCCGTGAGTTCCGCCTGGTCACCACCATTCCGTTCAACATTCTTTAATCAGCGCCAGGTAGGCGGCGGGCTCAGGACGAGCCTGCCGCCTACGCTTGTCTGGTCCAATCGATTGCAGAGGGCTCTTAGATGAAAATGCTCCCGTTACAAGCTGCCATTGCCGCTGCGCTGTTGAGCGTCGCCGTCGGCATCTCGGCCAAACCGTTGGTCGTCTGCACCGAAGCCAGCCCGGAAGGCTTCGATCCGGTCCTGTACACCACGGCCGTCACCGCTGACGCCGCGGCCGAAACCATGTTCAACCGCCTGGTGGACTTCAAGCCCGGCACCACCGAAGTGATCCCGGCGCTCGCCAAGGACCTGCCGGAAATCAGCGCCGATGGCCTGACCTACACCTTTCACCTGCGTGACGACATCAAGTTCCACACCACCGACTACTTTAAACCCACGCGCAACATGAACGCCGACGACGTGCTTTGGAGCTTCCAGCGCCAGCTGGACCCGAAACACCCGTGGCACAACAAGTCCAACGTGGGCTACCCGTACTTTGAAAGCATGGGCTTCAAGGAACTGCTCAAGAGCGTAGAGAAGACCGATGACCACACCGTGGTCTTCACCCTGACCCGCCCTGAAGCACCGTTCCTGGCCGACCTGGCCATGGCGTTTTCCTCGATCCACTCCGCCGAATACGCCGACCAGTTGCTCAAGTCCGGCAAGACCGATGACCTGAACGCCAAGCCAATCGGCACCGGCCCGTTCATCTTCACCCGCTACGCCAAAGACGCCCAAGTGCGCTTCAAGGCCAACCCGGACTACTTCCGTGGCAAGCCGCCGGCCGATCCGCTGATCCTGGCCATCACCACCGACAACAACGTGCGCCTGCAAAAGCTCAAGGCCAACGAATGCCAGATCGCGCTGTATCCGAAACCGGATGACGTGCCGAGCATGAAGGCCGACCCGAACCTGAAGGTGGCGGAACTGGCCGCGATGACCACCGCCTACACCGCCCTGAACACCACCCACAAGTACATGAGCGACGCGCGGGTGCGTCACGCGATCAACATCGCGTTCGACAAGAAAGGCTACAACGAGTCCCTGTACGGCAAAGGCAACGCGGTCGACGCCACCGGCCCGTACCCGCCAACGCTGCTGGGTTTCAGCGACAAGCTGAAGAACCCGCCCCGTGACCTGGACAAGGCCCGCGCACTGCTCAAGGAAGCCGGTGTACCGGAAGGCACTGAATTCACCCTGTTCACCCGCAACGGCGGCGGCCCGACCAACCCCAACCCGATGCTCGGCGCCCAGCGCATGCAGGCGGACCTGGCGCAAATCGGCCTGAAAGTGAACATCAGGGTCATGGAATGGGGCGAAATGCTCAAGCGCGCCAAAAATGGCGAACATGACATGGTCTCCGCCGGCTGGGCCGGGGATAACGGGGACCCGGATAACTTCCTCACGCCGAACTTGAGTTGCGATGCAGCGAAAAACGGCGAAAACTACGCCCGCTGGTGTAACAAAGAGTTTCAAGACTTGATCGACAAGGCGCGCGCCATCGCTGAACCCACCCAGCGCGCTGCACTCTATGAACAAGCAATGGACGTTTTCGACAAGGACCAACCATGGATTCCCATGGCTTACCCGAAAATGTTCACCGCCATGCGTAAAAACGTCGAGGGTTATACCCAAAGCCCTCTGACCACAAATAACTTCGCCACCACCCAGGTGAAGTAGATAAGAGACGCTCGGCACCGTCGACATTGACGGTGCCGAACCTGCCTAACCGGCTGATTGAGGTACACAACAAGATGTTTAGTTTTATTGCCCGCCGATTGGGGTTATTGATCCCCACGTTTTTCGGCATCACCTTGCTGACTTTCGCGTTGATTCGCATGATCCCTGGCGACCCCGTCGAAGTCATGATGGGCGAACGACGAGTCGACCCCGAGATGCACGCTCAGGCAATGGAACGCCTTGGTCTGAACAAACCGCTCTACGCCCAATACCTGGATTATGTCGGCAAGCTCGCCCAGGGCGACCTCGGCGAATCCCTGCGCACCCGTACCAGCGTGTGGACTGAATTCACCGCACTCTTCCCCGCGACCCTGGAACTGTCCATGGCCGCCCTGTTGTTCGCCGGCATCCTGGGGCTGTTAGCCGGGGTGATCGCGGCCTTGAAGCGAGGATCCCTGTTCGACCATGGGGTGATGGGCATCTCCCTGGCGGGATATTCGATGCCGATCTTCTGGTGGGGCCTGATCCTGATCATGTTCTTCTCCGTGAGCCTGGGCTGGACACCTGTGTCCGGGCGGATCGACCTGCTCTACGACATCGAGCCGCGCACCGGCTTCATGCTGATCGACACTCTGCTGGCTGGCGAAACGGATGCTTTCTGGGACGCCCTGCACCACCTGATCCTGCCGGCCATCGTGCTCGGCACCATCCCGCTGGCCGTTATCGCGCGGATGACCCGTTCGTCGATGCTCGAAGTGCTGCGCGAAGACTACATTCGCACCGCCAAGGCCAAAGGCCTGTCGCCGGCGCGCGTGGTGTTCGTCCACGGCCTGCGTAACGCGTTGATCCCGGTACTCACCGTGGTGGGCCTGCAAGTCGGCACACTGCTGGCCGGTGCGGTCCTGACCGAAACCATCTTCTCGTGGCCCGGCATCGGCAAATGGCTGATTGAAGCCATTGGCGCACGGGATTATCCCGTGGTGCAAAACGGCATCCTGTTAATCGCCTGCCTGGTGATTCTGGTGAACTTCGTGGTGGATATCCTCTACGGCTTCGCCAACCCACGCATCCGTCACCAGCGCTGAGATCATGACCATGACCACACCTACTCCCGCGGTAGCAGTCGATCAAAGCCTGCTGTATCCGTCCCCGTACAAAGAATTCTGGCAAGCCTTTTCCAAGAACAAGGGCGCCGTTGCCGGCCTGTTGTTCATGTTGCTGGTGGTGTTTTGCGCGCTGTTCGCCCCTTGGGTGGCACCGCATAACCCGAGCGAGCAATACCGTGACTTCCTGCTGACCCCTCCGGCCTGGCTGGAAGGCGGGCAGATCCAGTTCCTGCTGGGCACCGATGAACTGGGTCGTGACCTGCTGTCGCGCCTGATCCAGGGTTCGCGCCTGTCGTTGCTGATCGGCTTGTCGTCGGTAGTGATGTCGCTGATCCCGGGGATCCTGCTGGGCCTGTTCGCCGGCTTCTTCCCGCGCCTGCTCGGCCCGACCATCATGCGCTTGATGGACATCATGCTGGCCCTGCCGTCGCTGCTGCTGGCCGTAGCCATTGTCGCGATCCTCGGCCCTGGCCTGATCAACACCGTGATCGCGATTGCGATCGTATCGCTGCCGTCCTATGTCCGTCTGACCCGCGCCGCGGTGATGGGCGAACTGAACCGTGACTACGTGACCGCCGCCCGCCTCGCCGGCGCCGGCCTGCCGCGCCTGATGTTCGTCACCGTGCTGCCTAACTGCATGGCGCCGCTGATCGTTCAGGCCACCTTGAGTTTCTCCTCGGCGATTCTCGATGCCGCTGCCCTTGGCTTCCTGGGCCTTGGCGTACAACCGCCAACGCCTGAGTGGGGCACCATGCTGGCCTCGGCCCGCGACTACATCGAACGCGCCTGGTGGGTCGTGAGCCTGCCTGGCTTGACCATTTTGCTCAGCGTGCTGGCAATCAACCTGATGGGCGACGGCCTGCGCGATGCGCTGGACCCGAAACTCAAGAACGCCGCCTGAGGAGATTCCCATGTCACTGCTAGAAATCAAGAATCTCAATGTCCGCTTCGGCGACAAGACCGCCGTACCGGTGGTCGATGGCCTCGACATCTCCGTCGACAAAGGCGAAGTATTGGCGATCGTGGGCGAGTCGGGTTCGGGTAAATCCGTGACCATGATGGCGCTGATGGGCCTGATCGAGCACCCCGGCATCGTCACCGCCGACGCCCTGAACTTCGACGGCAAGGACATGCTCAAGCTGAGCAACCGTCAGCGTCGGCAGATCGTCGGCAAAGACCTGGCGATGGTGTTCCAGGACCCGATGACCGCGCTGAACCCAAGCTACACCGTGGGTTTCCAGATCGAAGAAGTGCTGCGCCTGCATCTGAAAATGTCCGGCAAGCAAGCGCGCAAGCGTGCCATCGAACTGCTCGAAAAGGTGGAAATCCCGGGCGCAGCCAGCCGAATGGATGCCTACCCGCACCAACTGTCCGGTGGTATGAGCCAGCGTGTGGCTATCGCCATGGCAATCGCCGGCGAGCCAAAACTGCTGATCGCCGATGAACCGACCACAGCCCTCGACGTGACCATCCAGGCCCAGATCATGGAGCTGCTGCTGGCCTTGCAGAAAGAGCAGAACATGGGCCTGGTGCTGATCACTCACGACCTCGCAGTGGTGGCCGAAACCGCCCAGCGCGTGTGCGTGATGTACGCCGGCCAGGCCGTGGAAGTCGGCCAGGTGCCACAGTTGTTCGACATCCCGGCGCACCCGTACAGCGAAGCGCTGCTCAAGGCGATTCCCGAGCACAGCCTGGGTGCCACGCGCCTGGCCACGCTGCCGGGCATCGTGCCTGGCCGTTATGACCGCCCGCAGGGTTGCCTGCTGTCACCGCGCTGCCCGTATGTGCAGGAGTCCTGCCGCGCCCAACGCCCGGGCCTTGACCCGAAAAGCAACAGCCTCGCCCGCTGCTTCTACCCGCTGAATCAGGAGGTGGCGTAATGGCCGTCGTACTTACCGCCCGCGACCTGACCCGTCACTACGAAGTGTCCCGTGGCCTGTTCAAGGGCCACGCCCTGGTGCGTGCCCTCAACGGCGTGTCGTTCGAACTGGAAGCCGGCAAGACCCTCGCGGTCGTGGGCGAATCCGGTTGCGGCAAATCCACCCTGGCCCGCGCCCTGACGCTGATTGAAGAACCGTCTTCAGGCTCGCTGAAAATCGCAGGGCAAGAAGTCACCGGTGCCGACAAGGCCCAGCGCAAGCAATTGCGCAAAGACGTGCAGATGGTGTTCCAGAGCCCGTACGCCTCGCTGAACCCGCGCCAGAAGGTCGGTGACCAACTGGGCGAACCGCTGCTGATCAACACCAACCTGTCCGCCGCCGAGCGTCGGGAAAAGGTCCAGGCGATGATGAAGCAGGTGGGCCTGCGCCCCGAGCATTATCAGCGCTACCCGCACATGTTCTCCGGTGGCCAGCGCCAGCGGATCGCACTGGCCCGGGCAATGATGCTGCAACCCAAGGTGCTGGTGGCGGATGAACCGACCTCGGCGCTGGACGTGTCGATCCAGGCCCAGGTGCTGAACCTGTTCATGGACCTGCAGCAGGAATTCAACACCGCCTACGTGTTCATCTCCCACAACCTGGCGGTGGTGCAACACGTTGCCGATGACGTGATGGTGATGTACCTCGGCCGCCCGGTTGAAGTGGGCCCGAAGGAAGACATCTACGCGCGCCCGCTGCATCCCTACACCCAGGCGCTGCTGTCGGCGACCCCGACCATTCATCCGGACCCGAACAAACCGAAGATCAAAATCGTCGGCGAGTTGCCCAACCCGTTGAACCCGCCGTCCGGCTGCGCATTCCACAAGCGCTGCCCGTACGCGACCCAGCTGTGCAGCACCGATGAACCGGTGCTGCGACCACTCGACAACCGCCAGGTGGCTTGCCACTACGCGGAGCAATTTGTGGTCTGACCTGCAAAAAAAATGCTCTGGAGGGTGAGTCCAGAGCATTCCAGTGTTCTACAGCCCTGCTTGTCGGATAGCGCATCTGTCCGGTAAGCGGGGCTTTCTTTTGCCTGCGTTACTTACGTATCGCTGTCGCCATCGTTGTAGGTGTCGCTGTCTTCGCCGTCATTGTCCGGGTTTTCGGCGTCGTCATCGTCCTTGGAACCGCCCTGGTTCTCGTCACCGGGCTCGGATTCGCTCTTGGCCAGCTGCAAGCCACCCGCCTGTACCGTCTTCGCCGCCACAAACCCTGTGCCATGGCTTTGCACGGCCGTATTGGCCCACGCGGCAGACATGCCCAGTGACATCATCACCAGCACTTTGAGCAACAGCACCACACGTTGAAAGATACTCATGGTCGAATTCCGCCCAGTCAGGAGTTGAATTGCGTACGACGGCTGTGCGCCGTCGCCTTGCTTCAAGCTAGTCCCGAACTGAAGTTTTCGCCAATGAAACAACCCGGATAGCAGCCAAAGAAAAAGGCGAAGCCATCACAGCTTCGCCCTCTCTTATATCGCCAACCCTTAGTGATGCTCGCGGGTCGCGCGGAACTTCACATCCGGCCAGCGCTCTTCCATCAGCGCCAGGTTGACCCGGGTCGGGGCCAGGTAGGTCAGGTGACCACCGCCGTCGATCGCGAGGTTTTCCACCGCCTTGATCTTGAACTCTTCCAGCTTCTTCTTATCGCTGCAGTCGATCCAGCGCGCGGAGTACACGGTGATCGGCTCGTAGGAGCATTCGACCTTGTATTCCTCTTTAAGGCGACTGGCCACCACATCGAACTGCAGCACACCGACGGCGCCGAGGATGATGTCGTTGCTGCGTTCCGGGAAGAACACCTGGGTGGCGCCCTCTTCCGCCAACTGCTGCAAACCCTGGCGCAGTTGCTTGGATTTCAGCGGGTCACGCAGGCGTACGCGGCGGAACAGTTCCGGCGCGAAGTGCGGGATACCGGTGAAGCCCAGCACTTCGCCTTCGGTGAAGGTGTCACCGATCTGGATGGTGCCGTGGTTGTGCAAGCCGATGATGTCGCCGGCAAACGCCTCTTCCAGTTGCTCACGCTCGGAGGAGAAGAAGGTCAGGGCGTCGCCGATGCGCACGTCCTTGCCGGTGCGCACGTGGCGCATCTTCATGCCTTTTTCGTATTTGCCGGAGCAGATGCGCATGAAGGCGATGCGGTCGCGGTGCTTGGGGTCCATGTTCGCCTGGATCTTGAACACGAAGCCGGCAAACTTCTCTTCCACCGGCTCCACGGTACGCTCGTTGGCAACCCGGGCCAGCGGCTTGGGTGCCCAATTGACCACGGCGTCCAGCACGTGATCGACACCGAAGTTGCCCAGGGCGGTACCGAAGAACACCGGCGTCAGCTGGCCGTCGAGGAATTCCTGCTGGTTGAACTCGTGGCAGGCGCCCTGCACCAGTTCCAACTGGTCGACAAACCGGTCGTACTCGTCACCCAAGTGGGCGCGGGCTTCATCGGAGTCGAGCTTCTCGATGATTTTCACATCGGTACGTTCGTGGCCGTGGCCGGCGGTGTACACGATGATGTAGTCGTCGGCCAGGTGGTACACGCCCTTGAAGTCGCGGTAGCAACCAATCGGCCAAGTGATCGGCGCGGCCTTGATCTTCAGGACGGCTTCGATTTCGTCCAGCAGTTCGATCGGGTCGCGGATGTCACGGTCGAGTTTGTTGATAAAGCTGACAATCGGCGTGTCCCGCAGACGGCAGACGTCCATCAGCGCGATGGTGCGGGGCTCAACGCCTTTACCGCCGTCGAGGACCATCAGGGCCGAGTCCACCGCGGTCAGGGTGCGGTAGGTGTCTTCGGAGAAGTCTTCGTGGCCCGGGGTGTCGAGCAGGTTGATCATGTGATCGCGATACGGGAACTGCATGACCGACGTGGTGATGGAGATACCACGCTGCTTTTCCATTTCCATCCAGTCAGAGGTGGCATGGCGGTCGGATTTACGGGATTTCACCGTGCCGGCCACCGCGATCGCCTTGCCCATCAGCAACAGCTTCTCGGTGATGGTGGTTTTACCGGCATCGGGGTGGGAAATAATGGCGAAAGTGCGGCGTTTCGCGACTTCGGCGGCCTGGTGGGTCATGGGAAATCGCCTGGCAGGTGAGTCAAAAAAGGGCGGCGAGTATAGCGCAAACCCAAGGTGACGGACCACCGTTCACCCCATTGGGGGTGGCTAATTGCTGCCAAGTATGGAACCTTTTAAAAGGTAGAGACGTCCACTCCCCTGCTACCGCACTCGTAACAGGGGCTGAAAAATCAGCAAGTTAGCCTGACGAGGCTGCGCTCATGGCTCGACCGCATACCGCGTTGCCGGTAATGGCGAGCTGCTATTCGCGACCACATTCGCCGACAGCCAGGAATGGCATTGCCGCTCGGAAATGTGTTCGCCGACAAAAGAAAAAAGGAGTCCGCCTGTGGCTATTCGCTATGGCAAAGGGCTGATAGGAGGAGTGGTTGTCGTCGCTCTCCTGGCCCTGCTGGTCCACTGGATCGGCATCAACACGATCGAACTGTACCGCGACGATTTGTTGTTTTACCTGCAAGCTCATTTGATCCTTGTTCTAGTCTCCATGCTGGCAGCCCTGATTGTGGGCATCCCCGCCGGTATCCTGCTCAGCCGACCGAACATGGTCGGGCGCGCAGAACGCTTCATGCAGATCTTCAACATCGGCAATACCGTCCCTCCCCTGGCCGTACTGGCCATCGCCCTCGGTGTCCTCGGCATCGGCAGCGGCCCTGCGATCTTCGCGCTGTTCCTCGCCTCGTTGCTGCCGATTGTGCGCAACACCTATGAAGGCCTGAAAAACGTACAAGGCTCCCTGAAAGAAGCCGCCGTGGGTATCGGCATGACCCCGCGCCAGGTGCTGTTTCGGGTGGAGCTGCCCAACGCCGTGCCGATCATCATCGGTGGCGTGCGTGTGGCCCTGGCGATCAACGTCGGTACCGCGCCCCTGGCCTTCCTGATTGGCGCCAACAGCCTGGGCAGCCTGATCTTCCCCGGCATCGCCCTGAACAATCAGCCGCAACTGTTGCTCGGCGCCGCGTGCACCGCGCTGCTGGCCTTGCTGCTCGACGGCCTGGTGACCATGGCCAGCCGTCTCTGGCTGGAACGCGGGTTGCGTCCGTCTTAAGGCTTGGCAAAGGAAATCACATGAAAAAACTGACATTGATATTGAGCTGCGTCCTGCTGTTCGCAGGATTTGCACAAGCCGCTGAAAAACCGGTCATCCGCATCGGCGCCCGAGTGTTCACCGAACAGACCCTGCTCGCCGAAATCACTTCCCAGTACCTGCGCACCAAGGGTTACGACACCCGTGTGACCGGCGGCCTGGGCAGCAACCTGGCGCGCAGTGCCCAGGAAAGCGGGCAGTTGGACCTGATCTGGGAATACACCGGCGTGTCGCTGGTGGCCTATAACCACGTCGACGAGAAACTCGACAGCGAACAGTCCTACGCCCGGGTGAAAGAACTCGACGCGAAAAAAGGCCTGGTCTGGCTCTCCCCGTCGAAATTCAGCAACACCTACGCCCTGGCGCTGCCAGAGAACGTGGCCAAGGAATTCCCGCAGATCAACAGCATCAGCGACCTGACCACGGCCCTCGCCGAGAAAACCAAGGGCACGCGCCTGGTGGCCCTCGACACCGAGTTCGCCAACCGTTCCGACGGCATGGCCGGCATGGTCAAGCTCTACGAAATGAACCTGACCCGCAAGAACACCCGGCAGATGGACGCCGGCCTGGTGTACACCGCGCTGCGTAATGGCCAGGTGTTTGCCGGTTTGGTCTACACCACCGACGGTCGCCTGAACGCCTTCAAATTGAAGCTGCTGGAGGACGACAAGCATTACTTCCCGGACTACACCGCAGCGCCTGTGGTGCGTCAGGTTTATCTCGACGCCCACCCTGAATTGGCCGCCGACCTGAAACCGCTGGCCGCGCTGTTCGACAACGAAACCATGCGCCAGCTGAACGCGCGGGTCGACGTCGACCATGAAAGCCCGTCCGCCGTGGCCGCAGATTTCCTGCGCCAGCATCCGATCAACTAAGAGGAGAAGACATGGAATTCCTGAACGCCTTTTCCCATCTTGATTGGGCCCAAGTCCTGCACCTGACCTGGCAGCACATCACCCTGGTCGGCATTGCCGTGATCCTGGCAATCGTCGTGGGCGTGCCCCTGGGCGTGCTGATGACCCGCTTCCCGACACTCGCCGGCCCGTTGCAAGCCAGCGCCACGGTGCTGCTCACCGTGCCGTCGATTGCCTTGTTCGGCCTGCTGCTGCCGTTCTACTCCAAGTTTGGCCAGGGCCTGGGGCCGATGCCGGCGATCACCGCCGTGTTCCTCTACTCCCTGCTGCCCATCATGCGTAACACCTACCTCGCCCTCACCGGCGTTGAGCCGGGCATCCGCGAAGCCGCCAAAGGCATCGGCATGACCTTCGGCCAGCGCCTGCGCATGGTCGAGCTGCCGATTGCCGTACCGGTGATCCTCGCCGGTGTGCGCACCGCCGTCGTCATGAACATTGGTGTGATGACCATCGCCGCCACCATCGGCGCCGGTGGCCTGGGTGTACTTATTCTGGCTTCCATCAGCCGCAGCGACATGTCGATGCTGATCGTTGGCGCCGTGCTGGTCAGTCTCCTGGCCATCTTCGCCGACCTGCTTCTGCAATGGCTGCAACGCACGCTGACTCCAAAAGGACTGCTCAAATGATCGAACTTCAAAACCTGACCAAGACCTTCCAAAGCAACGGCAAGACCATTACCGCCGTTGATTCCGTAAGCCTGACCGTCAACGAAGGCGAAATTTGCGTATTCCTCGGCCCGTCGGGCTGCGGCAAGAGCACCACGCTGAAGATGATCAACCGCCTGATCAAGCCGACCTCGGGCAAGATCCTGATCAACGGCGAAGACACCACCGACCTCGACGAAGTGACCCTGCGTCGCAACATCGGCTACGTGATCCAGCAGATCGGCCTGTTCCCGAACATGACCATCGAGGAGAACATCGTTGTCGTGCCCAAGCTGCTGGGCTGGGACAAGCAGAAATGCCACGACCGCGCCCGCGAATTGATGAGCATGATCAAGCTGGAGCCCAAGCAGTACCTGCATCGCTACCCGCGTGAACTGTCCGGTGGCCAGCAACAGCGGATCGGCGTGATCCGCGCCCTGGCGGCCGATGCACCGTTGCTGCTGATGGATGAGCCGTTCGGTGCGGTCGACCCGATCAACCGCGAGATGATCCAGAACGAGTTCTTCGAGATGCAACGCGCGCTGAACAAGACCGTGATCATGGTCAGCCACGACATCGACGAAGCCATCAAGCTGGGTGACAAGATCGCGATCTTCCGCGCCGGCAAGCTGCTGCAGATCGATCACCCGGACACCCTGCTGGCCCACCCTGCCGATGAATTCGTCAGCAACTTCGTGGGCCAGGACAGCACCCTCAAGCGCCTGTTGCTGGTGAAGGCCGAGGATGCGGCGGACAACGCACCGTCCGTCAGCCCGGAAACGCCGGTGGCAGATGCCCTGGAGCAGATGGACGAACTCGACCGTCGCTACGTGGTGGTCACCGATGCCGAGAACAAGGCACTGGGTTATGTGCGACGTCGCGACCTGCACCGTCAGACTGGCACCTGCGGCCAGTACCTGCGCGAGTTCAACGCCACGGCGGCGTACGACGAGCATTTGCGCATCCTGCTGTCGCGCATGTACGAGTTCAACCGCTCGTGGTTGCCGGTGATGGATGCGGAGCGGGTGTTCCTGGGGGAAGTGACCCAGGAGTCGATTGCCGAGTACCTGAGTTCCGGTAAGTCCCGTGGGGGCAAGACCAGTATCGTGTCGCCTGCCGAGACAGCACTGGCCTGATTGACTTCTGTGGCGAGGGAGCTTGCTCCCGTTGGGCTGCGCAGCAGCCCCAAAAAAGCCGGGAGCGCTACGCACTCCAGCGGGAGCAAGCTCCCTCGCCACAGCAAGCTCCCTCGCCACAAAAGCGCTCCAAATTCCCCTCGAATAACACTCCTGGGGGAACATCAATCCGTCACACCGGTCGGTTACATAAGTAGCTGCACGCGGCCTCACGACGAACGCGTGCAAAAACGCGACATTTTTAGTTGATCTATAGCCCCTCACGTCCTAAAGTTCGCGCCGAACGTCCATGCTGGAAACGATCCATCCGGCTCAAGTACTGACGACGAGACAGCAAGGCCAAGGGAAGCGGTTGATCCCATGGCCTTTTTGCTTTCGGCGACATGCCTTGGGAAGTAGGCGAACCAAAGTGGGGATACGGAGGACGTTCATTTGCACCCATTGATCAATCTAGTTTGCCAGTAGGAGTTCCCAGCATGTCGATCCAGGTCGAAGACTATTTCGCGCGCGCCACTTTTGACAAAATGAAGGCGTTCGCCGATACCCAGGAAACCCCGTTCGTGGTGATCGACACCGCGATGATCAGCCAGGCCTACGATGACCTGCGCGCCGGTTTCGAATTCGCCAAGGTGTACTACGCCGTCAAGGCCAACCCGGCCGTCGAGATCATCGACCTGCTCAAGGATAAAGGCTCGAGCTTCGACATCGCGTCGATCTACGAGCTGGACAAGGTCATGGACCGCGGCGTCAGCCCCGACCGTATCAGCTACGGCAACACCATCAAGAAATCCAAGGACATCCGCTACTTCTACGAGAAGGGCGTGCGCCTGTTCTCCACCGACTCCGAAGCCGACCTGCGCAACATCGCCAAGGCCGCGCCGGGTTCGAAAGTGTACGTGCGTATCCTCACCGAAGGCTCGACCACGGCCGACTGGCCGCTGTCGCGCAAATTCGGCTGCCAGACCGACATGGCCATGGACCTGCTGATCCTGGCCCGCGACCTGGGCCTGGTGCCTTACGGCATCTCCTTCCACGTCGGCTCGCAACAGCGTGACATCAGCGTGTGGGACGCGGCGATCGCCAAGGTCAAAGTGATCTTCGAGCGCCTGAAGGAAGAAGACGGCATCCACCTGAAGCTGATCAACATGGGCGGCGGCTTCCCGGCCAACTACATCACCCGCACCAACAGCCTGGAAACCTACGCCGAGGAAATCATCCGCTTCCTCAAGGAAGATTTCGGTGACGACCTGCCGGAAATCATCCTGGAACCGGGCCGTTCGTTGATCGCCAACGCCGGCATTCTGGTGAGTGAAGTGGTATTGGTTGCGCGCAAATCCCGTACCGCCGTCGAGCGTTGGGTATACACCGACGTGGGCAAATTCTCCGGCCTGATCGAAACCATGGACGAAGCCATCAAGTTCCCGATCTGGACCGAGAAGAAAGGCGAGATGGAAGAAGTGGTCATCGCCGGCCCCACCTGCGACAGCGCCGACATCATGTACGAGAACTACAAGTACGGCCTGCCGCTGAACCTGGCGATTGGTGACCGGATGTACTGGTTGTCTACCGGTGCGTACACCACCAGCTACAGCGCAGTTGAATTCAATGGCTTCCCGCCGCTGAAATCGTTCTACCTGTAAGCCCCCCTTGTAGGAGCCGGCTTGCCGGCGATAGGGCCCTTGAGATCACATTGATCGTTCGGGCCTCATCGCCGGCAAGCCGGCTCCTACAGGTTTAATTGCGTAGCACGATCCTGATAGGCCTCGGCCATCGCCCGTATCTGCGGGTCATTGGCGGCAGACAACGCCTTGTGCGCCACACGCAAAAACTTCAAATTCCCGCCCGCCAGCGCCTTGCGCAGCCACTCCAGCGCCGCGTCGACCTGGCCGCGATCCGCCAACACCGCCGCATAACTGAACTGCCCGCGAAAATCCCCGCCTTCTGCTGACCGGCGATACCACCCCACCGCCGCCTCCAGATCCCTCGGGCAGAACTGCCCTTCTTCCAGGTAACGCCCCAACAGGTTCATCGACTTGGCATGGCCCAGTTCCGCTGCCTGTCGATAACACGCCAGCGCCAGGACTTGATCCTCGGCAACCCCGCGTCCGGTCGCCAGCAGGTTGGCGTAGTTGTACAAGCCCCAATCCAGCCCGGCCTCCGCCGCCAGCCGATATTCCCGGGCCGCCGCCACGGCATCCGCCTCGCAACCCCAGCCATGCTCCAGGCAACGCCCGAGCATATTACGCGCCATCAGATGCCCGCCTTGGGCCGCAATGCGGAACCAGCGCACCGCCAGCGCTTCATCGCGCTCGATGCCACGCCCTTCCAGCAGGATCTGCCCGAGCAGCGCCTGGGCATCCACCACGCCCTCCTTCGCCGCGATCAGAATCGCCTGGGCAGCGCGCACCGGGGAATCGTCGAGCATGCTCTGCAATTGCTCGACGTTGAGCACTTCTTCTCGACGCAATAAAAAGCCCATGGTCAGACCTCAACCCAGCGGCGCAGCAGGTTGTGATAAGTGCCGGTGAGCTGGATCAGCGCCGGGTGGTCGGGCACGTCCCGGCTCAACTGCTGGATCGCACCGTCCATCTCGAACAGCAAGGTGCGCTGGCTGTCTTCGCGCACCAAGCTCTGGGTCCAGAAAAACGAGGCGTAGCGCGCGCCACGGGTCACGGCGTTGACCTTGTGCAGGCTGGAGCCGGGGTACAGCACCATGTCACCTGCTGGCAACTTGACCCGTTGCAAGCCGAAGGTGTCCTGGATTTCCAGCTCGCCGCCGTCGTAGTCGTCGGGGTCGCTGAAAAACACGGTGGAGGACAGGTCGGTGCGCACTCGCTCGTGGCTGCCCTTGGACTGGCGCACGGCGTTGTCGATATGGAAGTCGAAACTGCCGCCAGCGGTGTAACAGTTCACCAACGGCGGGATGACCTTGTGCGGTAACGCCGCTGACATAAAGAGCGGGCTTTTCCACAGGCGCTCAAGGATCGCCGCGCCGATTTCCTTCGCAAGCGGGTGGCCTTCCGGCAGTTGCAGGTTGTGTTTGGCCTTGGCCGACTGATGCCCTGCAGTGATTTTGCCGTCGGCCCATTCGGTGTGCGCCAGGGCTTCGCGGATGCGCAGCACTTCCTCGCGAGAGAACAGGCCGGGAATGTGCAGCAACATGAGGGCGTTACCTGAAAACAGTGAGGCGCCAATGGTAGTGATTCTTATTGACTGTGTACAACCCTACTCCGCCCAAAGGACGAACGAGAGAGTAAAAACCGTAAGCAAAAAGTGTAAAGAACGTAAATTCAGTGCGAATAGTAATGTATCGCAATTGATATAAAGTCTTGTTCTCCCTATATTCCGCGGCCTCAACTCCTTGGGGAAAGGACACTGTCATGCCGCGCACTTCGATAAAAACACCTGCCAGTTCACCGCGTTTGCTGGCCTCGGCCATCGGCGTTGCCATCAGTGCCAGTGCTGCCGCCCAAATGGCGCAAGCAGCTGAAGACACCGAGCAGAAAGGCGAGCGCAACAGCATTTCCCTGGGTGCCACCAGCATCACCGGCCAGGAACAGGACAGCACGTCCTACCAGGTCGAAAAAGCCTCCTCGCAGAAGTACACCGCACCGCTGGTAGATACCCCGCGCTCGGTCACAGTCGTGCCGCAACAAGTACTCAAGGACACCGCCGCCACCTCGCTGCAGGATGCCTTGCGCACCGTGCCGGGGATTACCTTCGGCGCCGGTGAAGGCGGCAACCCTCAGGGCGACCGTCCGTTCATTCGCGGTTTCGACGCCCAGGGCGATACCTACCTCGACGGCGTGCGCGACACTGGCGGCCAGAGCCGTGAGATCTTCGACATCGAATCCATCGAAGTCAGCAAAGGCCCCAACTCGTCCTTCGGCGGTCGCGGTTCGGCCGGCGGCAGCCTCAACCTGGTGAGCAAGACGCCACAGGCGCGGGACTTCACCAACGGTGGTTTCACCTACGGCTCCGACCAGACCCGCCGCTACGTGCTCGACGTCAACCGTCAGTTCCTCGACAGCGCGGCCTTCCGCCTGAACCTGATGAGCCACGAACAGAACGTCGCCGGGCGTGACGCCGTCAACTACGACCGTTGGGGTGTGGCGCCGTCGCTGACCTTCGGCCTGGGCACACCGACCCGCGTCAACGTCAGCTACTACCACATGGAAAGCAACGACCTGCCGGATTCGGGGATTCCGTATGGCTACAGCTCGCCGACCGCCGCTACCCACGGCCATGACAAACCCACCGATGGCGGCGACAGCAATAACTTCTACGGCCTGAAAGATCGCGACTTCCGCAAGACCCGCGCCGACATCAGTACGTTCTCCATCGAGCACGACCTGAACGAGAACATGACGCTGAAAAACACCCTGCGCCATGGCAACACCGGGCAGGATTACATCCTCACACAACCGGACGACAGCAAGCGCAACGTCAGCCAGTTCGGCACCGTATGGCGCCGCGCCAACGCCCGCGTGTCCACCACCGAAACCACCACCAACCAGACCGACCTGTTTGGCAGCTTCCAGGCCCTGGGCTTCAAGCACTCTTACTCCACCGGCCTGGAATTCACCGGTGAAGAAACCCGTGTCAGCGGCTACAACTTCGGCACCTCCAACAACGCGCAAGTGTGCAACCCCGGCACCGCGCCCAGCTGTACATCGTTGAGCAATCCAAACCCGAACGACCCGTGGAACAGCAGCATCACGCGCAACTACAACGGCACCAACACCAAGGCCACCAGCCGCGCGGCCTACGTGTTCGACACCATCGAGCTGGACCCGCAATGGCTGCTGAACGTCGGCCTGCGCTACGACACCTTCGACACCGTGGCCAACACCAACGCGGTGCCAAGCGCTACCGTCAAGGCCCGCAGCAAGATCAAGAACGACAGCCAGTTCTTCAACTGGCAGGCCGGCCTCGTCTGGAAGCCAGCGGAAAACGGCAGCATCTACGCCTCCTACGCCACCTCGGCATCGCCTGCCGGCGGCCTGGTGGGTGAAGGCGCCGACGGCAACCCGCTGTCTGCCGGGGCCGCCACCAGCGACCTGCAACCGGAAGAAACCGTCAACTATGAGCTGGGCACCAAGTGGGACCTGTTCCATGATCGCCTGTCCCTGACCGCCGCAGTGTTCCGCACCGAGAAGAAAAACACGCGGATCCTGGTGGACGCGCTGACCTATGAAAACGGCGGTGAATCCCGCGTCGACGGCCTGGAGTTGTCCGCCAGCGGCAAGCTCACCGATCACTGGCAAGTGTTCGCCGGCTACAGCTACCTGAAAAGCGAACTGGTAGACCCGGGGTTGAACGGTCGTAACGGCGTCATCAGTAGCGGCTCCAGCAAGGGCAACCAAATGCCCAACACGCCGAAGAACAGCTTCAGCCTCTGGACCACTTATGACGTGACACCCAAGCTGACCATCGGCGGCGGTGCGTTCTATGTCGACGAAGTGTATGGCGATGCAGGCAACACCGTGTACGTGCCGTCCTACACCCGCTACGACGCGATGGCCAGCTACAAGCTGACCAAGAATGTCGACCTGCAACTGAACGTGCAGAACCTGACCGACAAGACCTATTACGACAAGGCGTTCGCCGCACACTTCGCCAACCAGGCGGCAGGCCGCACAGCCATGTTGACCACCAGTTTCCATTTCTAAACCGATACAAATCACCGCACAAAACCCCACGCATCGGATGCGTGGGGTTTTTGCGTGTAAAAAAGAATCTTTCTCGACAACTCGCGGCATAATGCGCGCCGTGAGACACCTAACCTGATGACGAGGCCGTACGACGTGTTGAAGAAAACCCTGTTCCAGTTGCATTGGTTCTTCGGCATTACCGCCGGGCTGGTGTTGGCCTTGATGGGGATCACCGGCGCGACGGTGTCGTTCCAGGACGAAATCATCGAGGCGCTGAACCCGACCATATTGACGGTTGAACAGCGCCCGGCCGGTGTACTGCCGCCCGCTGAACTGGTGCACCTGTTGGAAGCCCGGGAAGGCAAAGTCGTGTCGATGCTCACGGTGCAACCCGACAGCACCAATGCCGCCAAGGTCTGGTTCACTCCACCGCCCGGTGAACGTCGCGGCCAGATGCGCTACTTCGACCCGTACACCGGCGACTACCTGGGCGACCCCGTCGGCCAGGACTTCTTCGGCTTCGTGCTGCAACTGCACCGCTTCCTCGCCATCGGCGACACTGGCCGGCAAATCACCGGCGCCTGCACTTTGATCCTGGTGTTCTTCTGCCTCTCGGGCCTGTACCTGCGCTGGCCGCGCCAGGTGGCAAGCTGGCGTGCGTGGTTGACCCTGGACTGGCGCAAAAAGGGTCGCAGCTTCAACTGGGACCTGCACTCGGTGTTCGGCACCTGGTGCCTGCTGTTCTATCTATTGGCGGCGCTGACCGGGCTGTTCTGGTCCTACGAATGGTACAGCGACGGCATGACCAAGCTGCTGTCCGACGCTCCGCAAAACGAACGGGTACGCAAGCGCGGCCCGGCGCCGGAAGGCCCGACGCCCGTGGCCAATTACGACGCGATCTGGAGCAGCATCTACAGCAACGCCGGCCCCGGCTTGAGCGGCTACAACATCCGTATGCCTGCAGTGGCCGGCCAGCCCGCCACGGTCTACTACCTGCTGAAGACCTCGCCCCACGACCGCGCCCTGAACCAGATCAACCTCGACCCGGCCACCGGCGAGGTCAAGTCCCACGCCACCTACGCCGGCAAAAGCTTCAAGGCGCAGATTCTGACCAGCATCTATGCACTGCACACCGGCAGCTATTTCGGCCTGCCAGGGCGGATCATCCTGACCTTCACCGCGCTGCTCATGCCGCTGTTCTTTATCACCGGCTGGCTGCTGTACCTGGACCGTCGCCGCAAAAAACGCCAAGTGCGCGATGCACGCAAAGGCCTGGCCGATAACCACAGCGACGCACCGGCCTGGCTGATCGGTTTTGCCAGCCAGAGCGGCTTTGCCGAGCAACTGGCCTGGCAGACCGCCGGGCAATTGCAGGCCGCCGGCTTGCCGGTGAAGGTGCAGTCGCTGGGCAGCGTCAGCGAAGCGGATTTGCGCCAATCGAGCAATGCATTGTTCGTGGTCAGCACCTTCGGCGACGGCGAAGCGCCGGACAGCGCCCGGGGTTTCGAGCGCAGCGTGCTCGGCCGGGACGTGTCCCTCAAGGGCTTGAACTACTCCGTACTGGCCTTGGGTGACCGCCAGTATCAACACTTCTGCGGCTTCGCCCGGCGCCTGCATTTCTGGCTGACCAACCAGGGCGGCAACCCACTGTTCGCCCCGGTGGAAGTCGACAGCGGCGACACCGATGCCCTGCTGCACTGGCAGCAACAACTGGGTCAACTGACTGGCCATGTACCGGCGACGGCATGGGCCACCGCGACTTATGAAAACTGGACGCTGAGCCAGCGCACGCTGCTCAATCCGGACAGCAGTGGCTCCGGCGTCTATCTGCTCGGCCTCACCCCACCCGCGCCCCGGGATTGGCTGGCGGGTGACCTGGTGGAAGTGCTACCGCGCAATTGCCCGTGGGCCATCGAACACTTCCTGGAGGGTCTGGGCTTGGCCGGCAGTGAAGGTGTCGTGGTCGACGGCCTGACCCACACCCTGGACCAGGCGCTGGCCAGCCGCCAACTGCCGGACAATCGCGCGCACCTGGTGGGCCTGCATGCCCAGGCGCTGGTCAATGCACTGGTGCCGTTGAGCATGCGCGAATACTCCATCGCCTCGATTGCCAGCGATGGCGTGCTGGAACTGATCGTGCGCCAGGAACGCCACTCCGACGGCAGCCTGGGTGTGGCTTCCGGCTGGCTGACCGAGCATACGCCGCAGGGTTCGAGCATCAGCCTGCGGCTGCGGCGCAACAGTGGGTTCCATTTGCCAACCGAACCGGTGCCGATGATTCTATTGGGCAACGGCACTGGCCTGGCCGGGTTGCGCAGCCTGCTCAAGGCGCGGATCGCCGACGGTCAGCAGCGCAACTGGTTGCTGTTTGGCGAACGCAATATCGCCCACGACTACCACTGCCAGGACGAGCTGCAAGGCTGGCTGGCCAGCGGTGACCTGGCGTTGCTGGACCTGGCGTTCTCCCGGGACCAGGCAGAGAAAATCTACGTTCAGGATCGCCTGCGTGAGTCGGCTGATGTGCTGCGTAAATGGGTGGCGGAAGGCGCCGCGATTTATGTCTGCGGCAGTTTGCAGGGGATGGCGGCGGGTGTGGATCAGGTGCTGCACGATGTGTTGGGCAGTGAAGCCGTCGAGCGGTTGATCGAGCAGGGGCGCTATCGCCGGGATGTCTACTAGCCTCTTCCAGCCAATGTAGATCGACTGTAGGAGCTGGCTTGCCTGCGATAGCGGTGGATCAGTCGATAATTTATTGACTGATCCACCGCTATCGCAGGCAAGCCAGCTCCTACATTTTTAACTGCATTCCAAATCAGGCGGGCTGCAGCTTCTGCTCGAACACCGACACGCCATCCAGGTCCCGCAAAATCACCGTCAACTCCGCCGTCTGCCCATCAATCTGCACCTCGCCAAAAAACTGGAAGCCGGCAAACGGCGAGCTGTTCTGCACCGTCGGTGCCTTCTCGAACACCACTTGCGGGCCAAACGTCTTATCAAGCAGATTAGGCCCGAAACTCCCGGCATTCAGCGGCCCGGCGACAAACTCCCAGAACGGCTCAAAGTCCTGGAACGCCGCCCGGTCCGGGTGGTAATGATGGGCCGCGCAGTAATGCACATCCGCCGTCAGCCACACGTGATTGCGCACCTGCTGCGCCCGCAAAAACCCGAGCAATTCGGCGATCTCCAATTCCCGTCCCTGGGCCGGGCCCGGGTCGCCGTTGGCGATGGCCTCCCAGCGCGGCACACCGGGGCTGACTTCACCGTCCGGCACGCCGAGGCCAATGGGCATGTCGGCGGCGATGACTTTCCACTGGGCCTGTGAGGCCTTCATTTCGCGCTTGAGCCAGTCCAGTTGCTCACGCCCCAGGAACGGTTTTTCGCCGCCGAGGTTGTCGTCGTTGGGCCCGCGATAGCTGCGCATGTCCAGCACAAACACATCCAGCAACGGGCCATAGCTGAGCTTGCGATAGATGCGCCCGCCCTGGTCGGCGCTCTGCCGGCGCATGGGGGAATATTCCAGCCAGGCCTGGCGTGCGCGGCCCACCAGGGTGTTGATGTCGCGGGTCTTGTAGCGCTCATCCAACTGCTTGCTCGGCGACCAGTTGTTGATCACTTCGTGGTCGTCCCACTGCCAGATCTGCGGCACTTCGGCGTTGAAGCGGCGCACGTTGTCGTCCATCAGGTTGTAGCGGTAGTTGCCACGGTATTCATTCAGGGTTTCGGCGACTTTGCTCTTGGCTTCGGTGGTGATGTTGCGCCAGAGGCGTCCGTCTTCGGTGGTCAGTTGCGCGGGCACCGGGCCGTCGGCGTAGATGGTGTCGCCGCTGTGGATAAAGAAGTCCGGCAGGCGCAGGCGCATGGCTTCGTAGATGCGCATGCCGCCGATGTCCGGGTTGATGCCGAAGCCTTGGCCAACGGTGTCGCCGCTCCATACGAAGCGGATGTCCCGGCGCTGTTGCGGCACGCTGCGCAAATGGCCGAACCAGGGCTCGCTGGCCACGCCGGTCTGGGCGTCTTCGAAGTGCACACGGTAGAAAATCGCCTGGTCGACGGGCAGGCCGGTGAGTTCGACACGGGCGGTGAAGTCGGTGCGGCTGTCGGCCAGGGGCGAGACGAATTTGCGCGGGTTGCTGAACACGCTGCGGGTGTCCCACTCCACCACCATCCGTGCCGGGCGGTCGCTGCGGCTCCAGATCATCGCGCGGTCGCCCAGCAGGTCGCCGGACTGCACGCCGTCGGTGAGCTGCGGGCGGTCCTTGACCGAGGCGATCACCGCCGGCGCGAGGCCCGGCAGCAACAGGCCGGCGCCGACGGCTTGCATCACGCGGCGGCGGCCGAGATTGAAGTGGCTCATGCAGGTTCCCTCTCGAGCAGCAAAAGGGAAACTTAAGCATGGGGGCGTGAAGGGCGTGTGACACCCTCTCAGACACTGGAGATCAAATGTGGGAGCTGGCTTGCCTGCGATGGCGGACTGCCAGTTGACATCCCTGTTGCTGATGCACCGCTATCGCAGGCAAGCCAGCTCCCACATTGACCGAGTCAGACCTTGACGGGCGCGACCGTCAACTCGACCGCTTCGGGCCGCTTGATCAAGGCATACACCACCGCCGTCAACAAACTCCCCGCCACAATCGCAAACAGATACAGCAGCGCATGGTTGATTGCATTCGGGATCAACATCACGAACAAACCGCCATGGGGCGCCATCAGCTTGCAGCCGAAATACATCGACAGCGCACCGGTCAATGCGCCGCCGGCGATGCTGGCCGGGATCACCCGCAGCGGGTCCTTGGCGGCAAACGGAATCGCGCCTTCGGAGATAAAGCACATGCCGAGGATCAGCGCCGCCTTGCCGGCCTCGCGTTCGGTCTGGGCGAACTTGCGTCGTGCCAGCAAGGTGGCGATGCCCATGCCAATCGGCGGCACCATACCGGCGGCCATGGTCGCGGCCATCGGCGCGCCGCTCTGGGCCGCCAGCAGGCCGACGGAAAACGCATAGGCCGCCTTGTTGATCGGCCCACCCAGGTCGACGCACATCATGCCGCCCAGCAAGATGCCCAGCAGCACGGCGTTGGTGGTGCCCATGGTGCTGAGGAAATCCGTGAGGCCGGTGAGCATCTGCGCCACCGGCGGCCCCACCAGGTAAATCATCGCCAGGCCCGTGAACAGGCTCGCCAGCAACGGGATGATCAGGATCGGTTTGAGGGCTTCCAGGCTCTGTGGCAAGCGGATCGCGCGGCTGATGAATTTGACGCAGTAGCCCGCCAGGAAACCGGCGAAAATCCCGCCGATAAACCCCGCCCCCAAGGTGCTGGCCAGCAGGCCGCCGATCATCCCGGGCGCCAGGCCCGGACGGTCGGCAATCGAATAGGCGATGTAGCCTGCCAACAGCGGCACCATCAGCATGAAGGCCTGGTCACCGACGGTTTTCAGCGCGGCGGCCAGGGTGCCTTTTTCTTCAAAGGCATGAATGCCGAACACGAACGACAGGGCGATCAGCAGACCGCCCGCCACCACCATCGGCAGCATGAACGACACGCCGGTCAGCAGGTGTTTGTAGACACCGGTCTTTTCCGACTTGGCAGCGGCGCCGCTGGCGGCGGACTCCTGCTTGGCTTCGGCCAGCGCCTTGTTGAGAGTCGCCTCCGATTGCTTGAGCGCAATCCCGGTGCCACAGCGATAGATTTTCTTGCCGGCAAATCGCTCGGTGGCGACTTCAATATCCGCCGCCAGCAGCACCACGTCAGCGTCACGAATCGCCTCCGGGCTCAGCGGCGTGCGGGCGCCTACCGACCCCTGGGTTTCCACCTGCAGGTCATACCCCAGGCGCTTGGCGGTTTGCTGCAACGCTTCGGCAGCCATGAAGGTGTGGGCGACGCCGGTCGGGCACGCGGTGATCGCAACGATACGCGGCGTGCTTTTAGCCGGAGCCGCTTCAGCCACCTGCACCTGGGCCTCTTCGGCCCCGCGACGCAACACCGCTTCCACATCCTGCAACGCCTGGGCCGGCGTGCTGCGGAATACGCGCTTGCCGACAAAACGCTGCATGTCCACCGGGGTGCTGGTGACCAGCAATACCCACTCAGCGGCCTCAAGGGTGGCCGCCGACAACTGGCGTTCCGGGTGTTGCACATCGACCACTTCGACGCTGGTGCTCCAGCCCTGGCGTTGTGCGGCGGCGTCCAGCAAGCGGGCGCACAGCACGCTGGTGACCATGCCATTCGGGCAGGCAGTAACAATGGCTAACTTCATGACCAACCCTCTTATTGTTCTGTCAGCGGGCGCACGTGGACGCCGCTCTGCAAAGACTCAAGCTGTGCGTCGTCGGTGATGCCGAAGCCGATCTGCGTGACCGCCATCGCGGCGATTGCGGTGGCGCGGCGCAAGGTGGTTTCGGGCACGTCGAAGGTCAGCAAACCGTGGAGCATCCCGGCCAGCAGCGAATCCCCGGCACCCACGGTGCTGGCCACGCTGACCTTGGGCGGCGTGGCGTGCAACGCCGTGCCGGGGCTATACCAGCTCACGCCCGCAGCACCGTCGGAGACCACCACATGTTCCACACCCAACTGGTGCAGCTCGCGGATTGCATCCGTGGAATGACCCAGGGCATCGGCCAGTTCTTCAGTGTTGGGTTTGATCAACCAGGGGCCGGCATTCAGCCCGGCGCGCAAGGCTTCACCGCTGGTGTCCAGGGCGACTTTCAAACCAAGGTTTTTCAGTTGCTGCAGCAAGCCCTGGAACCACTGCGGGGTGATGCCACGAGGCAGGCTGCCGGCCACGACGACCGCATCGTATCCGGGTGCAATCCGCGCCAGTTGTTCAAGCAACGCCTGTTGCGCCTGCTCGCTGACCACCGGGCCCGGTGCATTGACGTCCGTTACCCGCCCATCCTGCTCGGCGATCTTGATATTGCTGCGGGTTTCGCCCGGCACACGAATAAACGCATCGGTAAAACCACGCCGCGCAATCAGCATCTCAAACGCTTGAGGATTGTCCTCCCCAAGAAAGCCGCCCACGGTCACCTGATGGCCAAGGTCCGCCAGCACCTGGGCCACGTTCACGCCCTTGCCGGCAGCGTGAGTGATCATCGCTTCGCTGCGGTTGACCTCACCCGGTTCCAGGCGGGCCAGGCGTACCGTGAGGTCCAACGCCGGGTTCAGCGTCAGGCTTAAAATCCTTGCCATTTACACGGCCTCCACAAGCGCACGCACTTCGGCGGGAGAACCCACCGCCAGGGCTTTTTGGGCCAGGCCTTGAGCCTCGACCAGACTGAATTCACGTACCCGCGCCTTGACCTCGGGGATGCTGCGCGCCGAGACGCTCAGCTCATCCACACCCAGGCCGATCAGCACCGGAACCGCCAGCGGGTCGGCCGCCAACTCGCCGCACACGCCCACCCATTTGCCATGGGCATGGGCGGCGCGCACGGTGATGTCGATCAATTGCAGCACCGCCGGGTGCAGGCCATCCGCCTGGGCCGACAGCGTCGGGTGGCCACGGTCGATGGCCAGGGTGTACTGGGTCAGGTCGTTGGTGCCGACGCTGAAAAAGTCCACTTCCTTGGCCAGCACCGGCGCCAGCAGCGCGGCCGACGGCACTTCGATCATGATCCCCAGTTGCAGGTCGGCCACCGGGATTTCCAGGCGCAGGCGCTCGGTCATCTCACGGGCCTGGCGCCACTCGTCAACGCTGCCGACCATGGGGAACATGATGCGCAGCGGACGGTTGTCCGCCGAGCGCAGCAACGCGCGCAATTGCGCTTCCATGATCTGCGGGCGTTGCAGGGTCAGGCGAATGCCGCGCACGCCGAGGAAGGGGTTTTCTTCCTTGGCGATCGGCCAGTACGGCAGCGGTTTGTCGCCGCCCACATCGAGGGTGCGCACCACCAGCGGCCGACCGCCGAGGCCGTCGAGCACGCGGCGGTATTCGGCTTCCTGGGTGGCTTCGTCGGGCGCCTGTTTGTGGGCCATGAAAATCAGTTCGGTGCGCAGCAGGCCAATGCCTTCGGCGCCCTGCTCCACCGCGCTGGCAACCCCGGCGCTTTCGCCGATATTGGCGAACACTTCGACGGCGTGGCCGTCGCGGGTCAGGGCCGGCTCATGGCGTTGCGCGGCAGCGGCTTGCAGGCGTTGTTCGCGGGTGTCGCGCTCGACGGTGGCACGCTGCAAGGTGGCGGCGTCGGCGTCGACATGCAGGCGACCGCGCTGGCCATCAAGCAATAGCGGCGTGCCGGACGCCAGCAGCAACACGGCAGCGCCTGCGCCCACCAGCGCCGGAATGCCCAGGGCACGGGCGACGATGGCGCTGTGGGCGGTGGCGCCGCCACGGGCAGTGAGGATGCCGGCGACACGCACCGGATCCAGGCGTGCCACGTCCGAGGGGCCGACTTCGTCCATCACCAGGATGTAGGGTTCGTCGGGCTCCTGAGCAGTTTCGACGCCACACAGTTGCGCCAGCACGCGGCGGCCAATGTCACGCAGATCGGCCGCGCGCTCGGCAAGCAAGGCGTCCTGCAGCGACTCCTGCTGTTTGGCGGCGGCTTCGATCACGCTCATCCAGGCCGCTTCGGCGCTTTCGCCTTGCTTGAGGCGCGTCTCGACTTCGTCGGTCAGTTCCGGGTCGTCGAGCATCTCTTGATGGGTGATGAAGATTTCGCGGATGGCCTTGGATTTACTGCGCTCGATCAGGCCCTGGATATCCTGGCGAACGTCGGTCAACGCGGCGTGCAGGCGTTGGCGCTCGATCACCGGCGACTCGCCGCGCAGCGGGTACTCGAAGGGTTGCAGCACCTGGATATGTGCCGGGCCAATCGCGATGCCGGGAGCGGCGGCGATGGCCTGGATCAGGCTGCCGGATGCTGGCGCGCTGAGCACCGGTTCGATGTCGACCACAGCCTGTTGAACGCTGACCGCCGGCAGCGGCTCGACGTCTTCGCCAAGGCCTTCTTCCACCGCCGCCAACAACGCCGGCAAGGCGTCACCGGCAATGCCCGGTTCAGCGACAAACTCCAGCACCTGACCACGACGCGCGCCGAGGCTCAGCAACTTGCTCAGGCTTTTTACCGACACGGCGCTGACGTCGCCATCCACGATGCGCACACGGATTTCACCGTCAAAACTTTTTGCCAACTGCGCGAGGATCTTCGCCGGGCGCGCATGCAAGCCGTGGGCGTTGGCCAGGACGATGCGCACGCTTGGCCAGTCGGCAGGCAACTCACCGCCGAGCACTTCCAGCACGGCGCGGCTGCTGGTGGCACGGCCGAGTTCCTGGCCGCGACCTTCGATCAGCAAGGCACACAGGCGTTCGAGCAAGGTTTGGTGTGCCTCGCCCAGGCTGGCCAGGCAGAACAGGCCACTCAAGGGCTGGCCCAGGTAACGCATGGGTTTGTCCGGAGTGACAAAGGCCAGGCCCGGACGTTTGACCGTCTGCTCGCTGTGCAGCCACCACAGGCCATCACCCAGGGGCAGCGCGTCGACTTGCTGCAGCACGGCGGCAAAACCATTGCTCACGCAATCGGCCTGGCGCAACAGGCGCGCGCCTCTCCAGACAAGCTCTTCGAAATCGTCAGCCGACACGCCCAGGCCGATCATCTGTGCATCCAGCGCCAACTCCTGCGGCGCGCCTTGCAGCAGCTTCAGCAAGGCTTCGGCGGAGCCGGCGCGACGCAGGGCCTGGCCCAGGTCGGTCTCGCCGAGGGCGCGGGTCAGCAGTTGCAGCAGGCGCAGGTGTTCGTCGGATTTGGCGGCAATGCCGATCGCCAGGTAGACGATCTGGCCATCGCCCCAATCCACACCGTCGGGAAACTGCAGCAGGCGCACGCCGGTGGCGAACACTTGGTCGCGGGTCTCAGGGGTGCCGTGGGGGATGGCGATGCCTTGGCCGAGAAAGGTCGAGCCCTGGGCTTCACGCGCTTGCAAGCCACTGAGGTATCCCTCGGCGACCAGGCCATCGGCCACCAGTTTTTCAGCGAGCAGTTGCAAGGCAGCAGACTTATCCACAGCCGTCTGGCCCATGGAAATCTGCTCGTGGGTGAGCTCAAGCATGCCGTTCTCCTAGTTAGTGCGGCGGGCGCACTAGGTATTATTTTGAATAAATCAGTGCAAAAGCGTTCGAATAAAATTGACTGAGTGGTCAGTTGGCAGGACCACGTTCGTCGCGATAATCGTAAAAATACGCTTGCTGAAACGTTTAATCTAGAATTTATGGCAGATTACGCGTTAATTAAGCATGATTGAAGAGCCACTCGGCTGTTGAGTTGCGACAATGGTCGCCTGCAGTAATCGGTTACGATTGGACAAAATGTCGGGGCAAGCTCTAAAAAACAAGGAAATCCCGGTTTGAAACTCAGTGATATCGCGCGCATTGCCGGTGTGTCCGTGACCACCGCCAGCTACGTCATCAATGGCAAGGCCGAACAGCAACGGATAAGCAGCGCAACCGTCGAACGGGTGCGCGCCGTGGTTGAAGAACATGGCTTTACGCCCAATCCCCAGGCCGCCGGGCTGCGCAGCCGGCACACCCGTACCCTGGGCTTTATCCTGCCGGACCTGGAAAACCCCAGTTACGCCCGGATCGCCAAGCTTCTGGAGCAAGGCGCACGGGCCCGTGGCTATCAACTGCTGATCGCCAGCTCCGACGACGACGCCAACAGTGAACGGCAATTGCTGCAACTGTTCCGCGCCCGCCGTTGCGATGCGCTGTTTGTTGCCAGTTGCCTGCCGGCCAGCGACGACAGCTACCGTGAACTGCAAGCCAAGGGCCTGCCGGTGATCGCCATCGACCGGGTCATGGAGTCTACGCAGTTCTGCTCGGTGGTCAGTGATGATCGCCAGGCCTGCCAGCAATTGACCAGCAGCCTGCTGCAACCGCTGCCCAAGCAGATCGTGTTGATCGGCGCCCGGCCCGAGCTGAGCATCAGCCAGGAACGTACCGCCGGCTTCAAGGAAGCGCTGAAAGACTTCAGCGGTGAAGTGCTGATCGAACAGGGCGAGGCCTTCAGTCGCGACTGTGGCCGACAGTTGATGGAGCAATTGCTGCAAAGCCTGGGGCATTTGCCTGACGCGCTGGTGACGACGTCCTACGTGCTGCTGCAAGGCGTGTTTGATGCGCTGCATGATTTCCCGCTCAAATCCCGCCCCCTGCGCCTCGGCACCTTTGGCGACACCCAGTTGCTGGACTTCCTGCCGCTGCCAGTGAACGCCATGGCCCAGCAGCATCAATTGATCGCCGACACCGCGCTGCGCCTGGCGCTGGCGGCCATTGAAGAACAGCACTATGCGCCGGGCGTGCATGCCATCGGCCGTACCTTCAAGCAGCGGATTCACGCGGAGTAAGCGGTGTGGAGCTGATCGACAGCCACACCCATCTGGACTTTCCGGACTTCGATGCCGATCGCAGTGAAGTCCTGACGCGCAGCCGCGATGCGGGTGTGCGCCGGATGGTGGTGCTGGGCGTCTATCAGCAGAATTGGCAACGGCTGTGGGACCTGGTGCAAACGGACGCGGATCTATTCGCCGCTTTCGGCCTGCATCCGGTGTATCTCGACGACCATCGCCCCGCCGACCTGACGGAGCTGGGCGACTGGCTGACCCGCCTGAGCGGCCACCGGCAACTGTGTGCGGTGGGGGAAGTCGGCCTGGATTACTTCCTCGAACAACTGGATCGCGAACGCCAGCAGGCCCTGTTTGAAGCCCAACTGAAGTTGGCCGTGGATTTCCAGCTCCCGGCGCTGCTGCACGTGCGCCGCAGCCACGGCGCGGTGATCGCCACCCTCAAGCGCATTCGCCTGCCACGGGGCGGCATCATTCACGCATTTGCCGGCAGCCAGGAAGAGGCTCGCGAGTACATCAAGCTCGGTTTCAAACTGGGCCTGGGCGGCGCGGCGACATGGCCCCAAGCCCTGCGGATGCACAAGGTGATCGCCCGGCTGCCGCTGGAAACCGTAGTGCTGGAAACCGACTCGCCGGACATGGCGCCCGTGATGTACCCCGGCCAGCGCAACAGCCCCGAACACCTGCCGGACATCTGCACCGCTCTGGCGGAGCGCATGGGCATCAGTCCTTCAGCGTTGGCGCAAGCGAGCACCCGCAATGCCTGCGAGCTATTCAACTGGTAAGGGTTTTACTTCACGCAGTGTCAGGGTCATTCGCTGGCGGTGACGGGCATAGCGCAAGGTGATGAAGTAGATCAGCACAGCCACCAGTGAGATGTTGAGCTGCCCGATCACGCTGATCAGCCCTATCCACTCCGCCACCAGTGCCACCAGCAGCGCCGCGCTGGTGAGTACGATCATGCTCGGGCGCAGCAGGCCAAGGTTGTCCAGGGACTTGAACTGCTTCAACTGCTTGGGGCAACTCGGTTCCACGCCTTTGTGGCAATACGGGCACTCAAAGGGTTCGTTGATGGCAATGGCGTTGAGCTGCCAGGGCTTGAGCTCAAAGGACACATCGCAAAGGACGCAATGCCCTCTGACGCCGACAATGGCAGCGGTCATAAGCGAACCTCCGAGAAATATGTGGCACAAATTTTGGTCTATTTTGGCAGCGGAAAAAGGTCAGCACCAAAAATAAGACAAATGCCACGCCATCTTCGAAGTTGTCCTACAGCCAAACCTCACACCCGAAAGGCACCGATCAACTGCTTCAGCTCGATCACTTGCAAGGACAACTGCCGGCTGGCCTCTTCGGTCTGGTGCGCGCCGTGTGCCGCGTGTTCACCGGCACGGTTGATTTCAACGATGTTCTGATCGATATCGTGGGCCACGGCGGTCTGCTGCTCGACGGCAGCGGCAATCTGCTGGTTCTGGTCGACGATCATGCCCACGGCGCCGAGGATATTTTCCAGCGCCTGCTGGACTTTTTCCGACTGGCCCACGGTGCCATTGGCCATCTCATGACTGGTGCCCATGGCCTTCACCGCCGCGCCGACGCCGCTGTGCAGCTTGGCGATCATCTGCTCGATTTCCTCGGTGGAGTGTTGGGTGCGCCGGGCCAGGGTGCGCACCTCATCGGCCACCACAGCGAACCCGCGCCCTTGCTCACCGGCGCGCGCGGCCTCGATGGCGGCATTCAGCGCCAGCAGATTGGTTTGTTCGGCAATGCTCTTGATCACGTCCAGTACGCGGCTGATGGACTGGCTATCGATGGCCAGCTGGTTGATCACCCGCACCGATTGATCGATCTCCGAGGCCAACGCTGCGATGCTGCCTTGCTGGGACTGCACCAGGCCACGACCGCTGACGGTTTCATCGTTGACGCTGTGGGCGCTGCTGACCGCCGCTGCCGCGCTGCGGGCCACTTCCTGGGCAGTGGATGACATCTGGTTCATGGCGGTGGCCACTTGCTCGATCTGGCTGCGCTGGCCGGACACGGCCTGGTTGCTACTGGCCGAAACCGACTCCACTTGCCCGGCCTGGTGTTCGACCTGGTTGACGGTGTGCCCTACCCGCTCGATCAAGTCATGGATCTTGGCCACAGTGCCGTTGAACACCTGGCCCAAGTCCCCCAGTTCGTCACGGCTGTGGGCGACGAAGGTGACGGTCATGTCGCCCGCCGCCACCTTGTCCATCATCGCCCCGAGGCGGCGCAGGGTGGTGCGGGTGGAGGCGTAGAACCCGGCGTACAGGTAGAAGATCAGCAAAAACACCGAGGACAGGGCGGCGACCAACCCGATCATGTGTGTGCGGTTTTCCGACAGGCGCTGCTCCAGTTGCTGCTCGAGGAACGCCAGGGTGGCTTCGTCCAACTGATAGGTCTTGGCCATCAATGTGCTGACTTCGTCGTAGAACCCTTGCCACGGGGCGTCCAGGGTTTCGGCCATGACGACCTGTTCTTCGAACAACTCACTGCCTTGCTTGAGGCTGGCTTTGCTCGCGTCCGCCAGGCTCGCCAGGGCGGCGTGAGCGGGTTTGCTGGCGCCGAGGGCGTCTTGCAGTTTCAGGCCATATTCGGCCTGGAGTTTTTCCAGTTGCTGCAGCAATTCATCAAAGCGGGTACTGGAAGATGAGTTGAGAAAGCCCTGGCCCAGCGAATAAGCCCCCATCGCCCGGCCTTCGCCCAGGGTCTGGGTGACGAGCGGAGTGACGCTGGTGATCAGTTCGCTGAGTTGGCGCAGGTCACCTTGGCGGTCACGGCTCAAGCCCGACTGGCTGGCAATGATCTGGCTGAGCATTTGCGCCTTGTTGAGGAGTTTGCCGATCAGCGCGCTTTTGCTGAGCAGCGAGGTTTCCTGTTGCTGGGCCTTGAACGCAGCGATCATTTCATCGCGTTTGCCTTCGAAGGCGGCGGCTTGTTCGGGGTCGGCGGACAGCGCCTGGAAGCGTTGCAGGCGCTGCAACAGGCTCTGTTCAAGGGCGACGATCTTGCCTTCGATATCACCGGCCTTTCCCGACTGGCCAAGGGTTGCGTTGATCTGCACCTGGTTGTTCAAGGTTTCCAGGTCGCGACGCAGGGCCAGGCTGCTGCCCAGCAGGTCGAGGCTTTGCAGCTCGATGCGGGTGCCCTGGAATTCACGCCAGGAATCACGCACCAGGTAGTAATTGGTAGCCAGCATGGGCAACAGGAACAGCACGCTGATCAGGCTGAACTTCATGCCGAAGGTCAGGCGGTTCATGAACGCGACGGCGGGATAGAGCAAGCTCTTCACAGGTGAACTCCCTTTTCTTTTATTTTTATTGAGGGCGCAGGGCGGCGGCAGATAGCCACTATTTGGCGCTCTGTCTGTATAGCTCAATTCGAAAAGGAGGTTTGTAACTTAAGGTTAACGAGGTAGGAGGAAGGAGCGAGCAAGCTCGCTCCTACAGGGGTGGATCAGGGCAGCACGGTCCAGATGGCGAAGCCGGCGTACCACAGCACGGCGGCGCGCAGCAGCAGTTCCCAGATTCGGTCGAGGCTGTTGATGCCCTCGGCGCCCACCACCGGCGGCGGGATTTCAGCGGCCACCAGGCCGACCTTGTCCACCAGTTGCGCCGCCGTGATGTCCCAGCTCAGC
This sequence comes from Pseudomonas yamanorum, assembly GCF_013386765.1. Classification (GTDB taxonomy): domain Bacteria; phylum Pseudomonadota; class Gammaproteobacteria; order Pseudomonadales; family Pseudomonadaceae; genus Aquipseudomonas; species Aquipseudomonas yamanorum_A. The sequence continues at coordinate 184,892 of NZ_JACARE010000017.1, read as the reverse complement.
AGCTCATGCAGCATCACCCGGCCGACCGCCACAAAGTTGCCCACCAGGGCGAAACTTGCCGCCAGCAGGCGTACCGGCAACCAGTCGAAGGCATGGCGCAATTGCCCGGCACGTTCGGCCACCAGCGGGTTCTGGCTGTTTTCGGTGGCCAGCGCCAGCAGCCGGTAGGCCAGGGCCGCAACCGGCCCGAGGAGGAAGTACCAGAAAATCACCGCAAAGAAGCTTTGGTAGGCCTGCCACAACAGATGGCCCTGGACCCGTTCCAGCAACTGCTCGCCACTGTCGGCGCTGATGCTCAAGTCGCGCTCGGCCACATGCTCGGCGGCTTGCAGGTCACCCCTGCGCCAGGCATCCCGAAACGGTCCCAGCCCGGCCAATAGATCGCCACGGCCCAGGCTGTAGATCACCACCAGCAAATGCACCGGCAGCGCCAACAGGCCATAGGCAACGGGCTCCAGCACCAGCAACAACAGCGCGAGCAAGGCCACCGGCAGCAGCACCAGCAACGCCAGTATCAGCCACGGCTGTTTGCCCAGGCTGGCGCTCGATTCCAGCTTGGCCAGCTCACGCAGCCAACCGCCATCACGTTGTATACGCTGGCGCAGGGCCGAGAACTTCTCGATCCATACCGCCAGCACCAACACCAGAAAACTCATTGTGCGTGTCCTCCATCCTGCAAGGCGCTGCGAAAGCGCGCCCAATCAAAAGCGGGTCCGGGATCGGTCTTGCGTCCCGGGGCGATATCGCTATGGCCACAAATGCGCTGGCGGGTAATGCCCGGGTACGCCGCCAGCAACTGGCGCGTCAGGGTAATCAGGGATTGATACTGGGCATCGGTGAAAGGCAGGTCGTCCGTACCTTCCAGCTCGATCCCCAAGGAAAAGTCGTTACAGGTCTCGCGGCCTTCAAAGCTGGATATACCAGCATGCCAGGCCCGGTCCCGACACGAAACAAACTGCGTCACCGCACCCTCACGCTCAATCAGAAAATGCGCAGAAACCCGTAGGTCGGCAATGCCTTCAAAGTAGGGATGTTCCGTGACATCCAGACGATTCTGGAAAAACTCGTGCACCTTGCCGGTGGCGAATTGCGCAGGCGGCAGGCTGATGTTGTGCACCACCAACAGGGAAATCTCGCCACCGGGGCGCTCGTTGAAGTTGGGCGAGGGGCAATGACGAATGCCCTGGCACCAACCGCTGGCGGGGTCCAACTGCATACAGGTTCCTTGAACGAGGCTGGGGTGACTCAGTATGCCGCGTTCCGCTGTCTGGTTGCGATCACTTGGCGCGATGAAGTTGACGCAGGTTGCCAATCACCGAGGCCAGGGCACGGTCGAACAGCAGCGCATCGTCCAGGGTTCGCACCGCGCCGCGCTTGAACTCCAATGCCAGTTCAACCGGGCTTCTTTCCAGAACCTTGAGGCCGGTTCGATTGACGAAAATACAGGTATTGCCCGGCGCAATAATCGCCGTCAGCTTGCAACGCAGGGTGTTTTCAGCGTCTTCCTGGAACTCGACCCAGCAACCGACCCGCAATTGGCGAGCCTTGAGCAGGTCGGGATCATCTTCCGGCAGGCTCACCGCAATGGCCGGTGCAGCCGGATGGAGGACGAATGCCTCGCGCACCTCGATCGGCGACAACGAAGGTTGTTCGCCGGCATCGCCCCGGAACGATTGAACATGCAGGGTTTGCAACTGGGTGAAAAAATCCCGGGTGATGAAGGGATCAAATGCCGCGCCGCTCAACCCATCCCGCAAGGCCTTGAGCAAGCCCGGTAACTGCTCCAGCAAGTGCCGGCCGGCTTCGGTGTCTTCGTTCAGGCCCACACTCCAGATCAACTCGTCCATGGTGCGCAGCCCGGCTGCCCATTGCGGCGAGTCATCGCCATGTTTCAGGCACGCCAGCAACAGCACCTGGCTCCAGGCTTGCTGCAGGAACTGCACGACGAACGCGGGCAGCATTTTGCCCAGCAACCGCCGATTGAGGGCCTCGGCCACCCGCTGACGGGCGATTTCGGTACGGGCGCGCCCCTCTTCCGCATCGCGGGTGCGTTGTTCCAGCAATTCGCTGCGGCGTCGCTCGTCATGGCTGAACGCGGTGAACTCCGCCAACAGCTGGGAGAAAATCGCCGGGTCATCCACAAAGTCGTTCAACAACCGCTGCACCACCTGCTCGATGTGCAGGTACAGGCTGTCACGCTGATAGTCGTCGCGTCGGCTCCAGCCCATGGCGGCCGCGGCGATTTCATTGAGCAGGCGCCGCGCCGGATGATTGGCGCGGCTGAAAAAGCTCTTGTCCAGTACCGCCACCTTCAGCATCGGAATCTGCAGGCGGGCAATCAACGCCTTGAGGGACTCGGGCACCGTGCCGTCGTTGAGGATGAACTCGAAGAGCATGGCGATCAGGTTGATCACATCCTCGTCAGCATCCTCCACCACCCGCGACTTGCCGCTCTTGACGCTGACTCGGGTCAGCAGCTGTTCAAGCTGGTTGCGCAGGTCGAAATCATCCTCGACCTCGGGCGCGGGCACGTATTGCTGCAAATGGGAGAGCAGGCGCAGCAGGTCGCGGGTGGAAATCGGCTGGGTCTCGGCACTGGCCTCGAGGGTGGGGGCCACACTGCCGCGCACGGCAGACAACAACTCCTGCAGCGCCGCGAAGACTTCCTGCCCACTGTCGTCGGCGGGGTGTTCGGCAACGGGGGGCGCGTCTTCGGGCAACTCAGCGGTGGCGACGGCACGCCGCGATGGCACGGCCTTGAGTTCGGGCAAGACGCCGGTGGCGATCAACAACTGATTGGCTTCGCCGTACAGCAGGTCGGCATCACTGAGGACGTATTTTTCAAACAGCTTGAGAATGATCAGCTTGACCCGGATTTCCACGCCAAGGCTGCGTCCCGCTTGCAGGAAGAACGCGCACAGCATCGCCGGGCCAAGGGGGTTGTCCCGATCGTCCAGCGGGTTGTCGAGCAGCGCGCTCAACCGGGCCGTCAACTGCCCAAGGGCCAGGCCATCACGGCGCAGCACCTTGCCCAGCATGGCCTCAAGGGCGACGGCTTTTTCCAGCTCATCGCCGGAAACACCAGACACCGCGGTGTAGGACACCACCGGAATCAGTTGCAGGTCGCCGCGCTCCACAGTGCCAAGGTTGGCAAACGCCTCGTAGAGCTGCTCCATAAAGCCACGCTCGAAATTCTTGCGCTTGAGGCGCAAGTCGCGCATGGCTTCAAAGAAAATACCGTGGTCGACATTGCTGCGGGTCTTGTCGGCCATTTCGAACAAGGTGTCGTCGGCGTTATCAAACAGTTCCTGCAATCCCTGCCTGAGTTGCTGCGCCGCCTTGTCACGGACCTGAAGCAACACCACCGGCAGGCGGGCAAGCGGCGATGGCGTTGCCCGTGCCTTATTGATCGGCACCACCTTCCCGTCATTGTGCATCCTGGCCTCCTGAAACGGCGGTATTCGATTGTGTGAAAGATCGGTGCAGTCACGGAGCAAACACCCCGGAACACTGCGAAAATCGGGCTATCACTGCGACGTCAAAGCTATGACGCCAATTGCAAGGCGCGAGATTATCTTGCAAATGGGGGTTGTTGCGCCAGCAAACTCTGTGATGGCCGCGCAAATGAGCAGCACAAGCCGCGTCAGGGGTACTTGCTTGCCTTGGGTTCAGGCCCGCCCTGCCCCTATAATCCAGGCACTTTGTTTGTGGAGCCTGTTATGCCCAATCTTCGTCTAGCCGACCTGACCGCCGAAATCGAAGCCAACGTGCGTCGCGCACTGCTGGAAGACATCGGCAGTGGGGATATCACCGCACAACTGATCCCGGCCGAACGCCTGGCCAAGGCCACGATCATTACGCGCGATGCCGCCGTTATCAGCGGCACGGCCTGGGTGGATGCGGTGTTTCGCCAGCTGGACCCCCGCGTTGCGGTGCATTGGCAGGTGCGCGACGGTGAGCGCGTCAGCCCGAACCAGGCGCTGTTTCACCTGGAAGGCCCGGCCCGTTCGCTGCTCAGTGGCGAGCGTTGTGCGCTGAATTTCCTGCAACTGCTGTCAGGCGTTGCCACCCGCGCCCAATATTTGGCGGACTTTGTCGCGTCTACCCAAGTCAAGCTGCTGGACACCCGCAAGACCCTGCCCGGCCTGCGCCTGGCGCAGAAGTACGCGGTGACCTGCGGCGGTTGCCATAACCATCGCATCGGCCTGTATGACGCGTTCCTGATCAAGGAAAACCACATCGCGGCCTGCGGTGGCATTGCCCAGGCCATCAGCGCCGCCCACAAGATCGCCCCGGGCAAGCCGGTGGAAATCGAAGTGGAAAGCCTGGAGGAACTGCGCGAAGCATTGGCGGCGGGCGCCGACATCATCATGCTCGATGAGCTGAGCCTGGATGACATGCGCGAAGCGGTGCGCCTGAACGGCGGCAAGGCCAAGCTGGAGGCCAGCGGCGGAATTAACGAAAGCACCTTGCTGCCCATCGCTGAAACCGGCGTGGACTACATCTCCATCGGAGCGATGACCAAGGATGTGAAGGCGGTGGATTTGTCGATGCGGTTGAGTCTCTGAAACGCCTTTAAATGTAAGCGCATGCTTTTGTGGCGAGGGAGCTTGCTCCCGCTGGGTTGCGAAGCGACCCCAAAAACCTTGGGAGCGCTGCGCACTCCAGCGGGAGCAAGCTCCCTCGCCACATTAAACTTGTGTCAGATCGCGAGATTATTCATCCCGCAATACTCGTTCCAGTCGACACCCAGCACCTCGGCAGCCTCCTTGTGCAACGCCAGGCGCGCCGCCTCGAACGCTTCGGGGGTGGAGGTGTACTTCAGGGTCAATTCCCATGGCTGCAGGCCCTGAGCCTCGGCCTCATCCTCAAATGCCCATTGGATCTGGTCCCTTTGATCATCGGCGCTCAGGTCCTTGATCTCATCCAGCAGTTCCGGCGACTCCGCCACGTACTTTTTGAGGGCTGCTTCGTGCCGCGCTTCCTGGGTCATTTCTTGTGTGGTCATGTCGTTCTCTTAGATCGAGGAATGGGGATGCATCTGGGTCATCAAGGTCGCGCAGATACAAAAGAACAGGCATGAATACCGGTTCGTCTGGCCTTCAGAACCATTCTGGGATCATCTGAAAACTGTGTTGCCTTTTTGCCCGAGACAGGAATCGAACCTGCGACCTTCGCGTTACGAGTGCGCTGCTCTACCGACTGAGCTACACGGGCGGTGGGCTAAAGCTAGCACTGCCTTGGACGTCCGGCAACTCACTGCTTTTCGAGGGCAATCACGCCCTGCACCCAAAAGCGTGGCTGCAGATGACCGTCACTCAGTTTCATATAGTGCTCGCTACGTTGCGTGAGGTGGGGCACGTCACGAGTCGCGACGAACACCAGCAAGCCGATGGCCACGACACTCGCCGCCAGCCAGGTCCTGTAAAACATCGGCGCCGGGGCGACCGGTGGAGTTCGCCACACATGCAATGCCATCAGCCAGCCCACCACCAACGCCAGCCAGAGTTGCGAAACTGGCATCACAATCACCCCGTCCACCATGGACTGGGTCAAAGCCCCCACCAGTGCGCCAAACAGACACAGGCGCAGCAGATCCACGGGCGCCAACGACAACGCACGCTCACGCAACACACCCACCGTTGCCCAACTCGCCCGCGCAACCAACACGATCACACACAGGGCCGACGGTACGCCCCATTCGCTGGCCCACTGCAGGAGCGCCTGGTGAGGATGCGCGGCAATGTCGTTGGCGATGTCGGCGAAATGCATCGGCCCGAAGCCCAGCCATGGCCGCTCAACGATCATGCTCCAGGCCTGCCACCAGATGGGCCCACGCCCCGACAAACTGGTCGTCAGGCGGTCTGCGGCAGCATTGGAAACTTCAATCCCCAGGTAACCTGCCAGCACAGTGAACACCCACCAATACAGCAATAACCCGCAGGCCAGCGCCGCCAACTGCCAGGCCAGCCAGCGCCGCCCCGACGCTCCAAAAAACACCAGCATGGAGCCGGCGATGCCCATACCGAGCCACGTGCCACGGGTGCCGCCAGCGATCGCGATCAGCCACCAGGCACAGAGCAGCGCAAACACCATTGCCCGCGCTGTACGCGAGGTAGTTGAAATCAGCAAGGGAAGTGCCAACAGCGGCAGGGTGAAGGTCTGGAATTGCCCATAAAAGCGCTTATTGGAAAACCCCGAAAGCAGCAGATCCGGGTCCAATACCGCTGCACCGCTGGAAAACGCGAGGATGCCAGCATGCAGATACTGAATACTTTTGATCAGGCACAGCAACAATACGAACAGGATCAACACGCGATCCAGGGACTCATCCCCCTTGCGCCTGACCCGGCTGAAAGTAACGGCAATGGCGCAACAACTGATTGCCAGCGCCAGCTCGGTCAAGGCCCAGACCGGCTGATGGGCCAATACGGCAGAAGCCAGGCCCATCACCCCAATCAGTAACACTCCGACGGCTGTCGGCCTATCGACGCATCGGTCTGCCCGCGGCGAGCACAGCCCATACACCACGGCACACACCGCCACCGATATCTGCACCACACGTTGCCAGTCGTGACTGCTGAAAGGCGCGCAAATAGCCAGGGTCAGCAAACACATCACCACGACGAGGAATGTGCTCCCCCGCTGCTGGACAGACAACGTCATCGGCAACCTCTACTTCCTTGTGGCGGATGTGGAGCGGTTTACGCACGCGCTCTCCATTGTTGGCTAAACAGTAGACGACCTTGCGATCATGCACCGCCGGAGGCACACCCTTTGGCAGCGTATTGATCTTCTGCCGTGGTGACGCACTTCCAGCCGGTTGTGGCGCTGCGGGTCAAGGTGATGCTCTTGCTCAGGACCGGTGCGGGTGCATCGAGGATTTCGCAGGCAATGGTGCCGGCACCGGTGGCGACATCGCCGGTCACGTCAATCTTGCAGTTGGCGGTGGGGCTGGTCCCGCCAATCAACGCCAGGGTCGGCGGCGTACCTTGGTTCAGCGTGTCTTCAAAGCCCGCCTTCAACGCGGAGATTTCAGCCAGCCCGGCAGTGAACTTGGCCTTGGCCTGGTGCTTGGTGTACATGGGCAGGCCGATGGTGGCCAAAATGCCGATGATCGCCACGACGATCAACAATTCGATCAAGGTAAAGCCTTTCTGACGCATCACATTCACTCTCCAGAATAAAACCTGTCGCAAGGTGCATCCTGCACCCCGTCTCGGTAACCGCGCCAGTGTACTCATCCCCGCGCAGCCAATCCTGTACAAGACGCACAAACTGACATTTTTTCGCTCAAGACGCCCAGGCCCCAATCCGTCACCTGACTAAGCTATAAAACTTCCACTGTCGGCGTGCGGAACTGCGAAATGAATGATGTTTCAGCGATCTATGCCTGGGAAGGCGTCAACCGCAAAGGGCACAAAGTATCTGGAGAAACCAGTGGCCATAATCCTGCATTGATCAAGGCCCTGTTACGCCAGCAAGGGATCAGCCCCGGGCGGGTGCGGAAAAAATTCAGGGGTTGGCCGAGCCTAGCAGCTCCGGTCAAATCGACAGAGATCGCCCTCTTCACCCGCCAGTTGGCAACGCTGCTAAAGGCCGGCATTGCACTGTTGCAGGCGCTGGACATCATTACCGAAGGGGTCGAAAACCGGCACATGCGGGCACTGGTACAAGGTTTGAAAAAGGAGATCGCCGCCGGCAGCAGCCTGGCAGCCGCGCTGCAAAAACAGCCACGCTACTTCGATGAGCTGTACTGCAATCTGATCGCAGCAGGCGAGCAGGCGGGCGCGCTCGAAGCACTGCTGGAACGGGTCGCCATTCACCTGGAAAAAAGCCAGCAGCTGAAAGCCAAAATCAAGAAAGCCATGACCTATCCCATCACGGTGCTGGCAGTCGCCACCGTCGTCAGCGCGATCTTGCTGATACACGTCGTGCCGCAGTTCCAAAGCCTGTTTGCCGGCGTCGATGCGCCACTGCCGGGCTTTACCCTGGGCGTCATCAGCCTGTCGGAGTTCATCCAGCAAAACGGGTGGGTGCTGATGCTGGCCGCAGGAACCAGTTTCATCGGGTTGCGCAAAGCCTATGGTGCATCCACGGGCTTTCGCTACTGGCTCGATGCCAGTTTGTTGAAAGCCCCCGTGGCAGGCACACTGCTGAAAAAATCGGCGGTCGCCCGTTACGCCCGTACGCTCTCCACCACCTTTGCTGCCGGTGTGCCGTTGGTGCAAGCACTGGACTCAGTGGCCGGCGCCACGGGCAATGGGCTGTTCAAACAGGCAATCAATCGCATGCGGCACGACGTATCAACCGGAACCCAATTGAATGAATCCATGGCCACAAGCGGTCTGTTTCCTGGCATGGCGATCCAGATGACCGCTATCGGCGAGGAGTCGGGCACCCTCGACACCATGCTGGAAAAAGTCGCCAGCCACTACGAAGCCGACGTCGACAATCTGGTGGACAACCTCACCAGCCTGATGGAACCGCTGATCATGGTGGTACTCGGGGGCATCGTCGGGGCCTTGGTACTCGCCATGTACCTGCCGATCTTCCTGCTCGGTACTGCCTTTTGAGCACGCCATTGACTGAAATCCTGGTTTATCAGCCATGGGTGTTCGTATCGGCTGCGCTGGTGCTGGGCCTGATTGTCGGCAGTTTTCTCAACGTGCTGGTATGGCGCCTGCCGAAGATGCTGGAGCGCGAGTGGCGAGCCCAGGCCCATGAAGTCCTTGGCCTGCCCGCCGAGCCGGTGGCCGCCCCCTACAACCTGATGCGGCCCAACTCCTGCTGCCCCCACTGCAACCACCCGATTCGGCCCTGGGAGAATATCCCGCTGCTCAGCTACCTGCTGCTCAAGGGGCGGTGCTCGAGCTGCCATCAACCGATCGGCGCGCGCTATCCGTTCACCGAGTTGGCATGTGGATTGATCTCGGCGGTTGTCGCCTGGCATTTCGGCTTTGGCTGGGAGGCCGGCGCAGTGCTGGTATTGAGCTGGGGCCTGCTGGCAATGAGCCTGATCGACGTAGACCACCAACTGCTGCCGGACGCACTGATACTGCCATTGCTGTGGCTGGGATTGATCCTCAACAGCTTCGGCGCTTTTGTGTCGTTGCCCGATGCGTTATGGGGCGCGGTAGCCGGTTACATGAGCCTGTGGTCGGTTTTCTGGCTGTTCAAGCTGATCACCGGCAAGGACGGTATGGGGTACGGTGATTTCAAGCTGCTGGCAATGCTCGGTGCCTGGGGCGGCTGGCAAATCCTGCCGATGACGCTGCTGCTGTCATCCATGGTGGGCGTGATGGGTGGCCTGATTCTATTGCGCCTGCGCAAAGCCCAAGCCTCCACGCCAATGCCTTTTGGTCCGTATCTGGCAATTGCCGGCTGGATTGCATTGCTCTGGGGTGGTCAAATAACCGACTTCTATTTGCAGTCTGTCGGTTTCAGATGACCACTTCTGTTGCAACACCCTGGATTCTTGGCCTCACTGGCGGCATCGGCAGTGGCAAAAGCGCGGCAGCCGAACACTTCGTGCGGCTTGGCGTGGACTTGATTGACGCCGACCACGCCGCGCGCTGGGTCGTCGAACCCGGGCGCCCTGCCCTGGTGCAGATTGCCGCGCATTTCGGTGAGGGCGTGCTGCAACCTGACGGGCAACTGGACCGCGGGGCGTTGCGCAAGCTGATCTTTGAAGTACCCAACGAACGCCGTTGGCTGGAGGCGTTGCTGCACCCGTTGATCAACGAGGAGATTCGCAGCCATCTGGCCCGCGCACAATCGCCTTACGCGATCCTGGTGTCACCGTTGCTGATCGAGTCCGGCCAGTACACCATGACCCAGCGCGTACTGGTGATCGACGTGCCGCAATCGTTGCAGATTCAGCGTACCCTGCAGCGCGATGGCATCAGCGAAGAGCAGGTGCAGGCGATTCTCAAGGCCCAGGCCACCCGTGAAGACCGCCTGCGCCATGCCGATGACGTGCTGGTCAACGACCAGGACCTGGCCCGGCTGCATGCCGAGGTCGAGCGACTGCACCACTTTTACCTTACTTTGCGTGGAGGCCGATCATGAGCCAACCCTTGACCGTCGAATGCCCAACCTGCGGCGCGCCCGTGGAATGGAAAGCGACCAACCCCAACCGCCCGTTCTGCTCGGACCGTTGCAAACTGATCGACCTGGGCGCCTGGGCGTCGGAAGAACACAAGATTCCGGTCAGCCCGGACGCCGAGGACGAACTGTTCTCCGAAGACTTTCAGCCCAAACACTAAGGCCGCATAAAGCCATAGTCCTGCTGGTCGTCGAGATTCTCTGCAAGGTATTGCAGCTCGTCGGCCAGGTCTTCAAAACTGCGTACGCCCTTGCTCTGCTGCACCACCGCGCTGAGCATGGCGCGCAGGGTCAAGCCCGGGTCAAAGCCGATTTCCTGCGCCGCGTCCTGGCTTCTACGTAACTCCTGCCGTGCCCACTCATACACACTCATGATTCCGTGCTCCTGGAAATTTTGCAGAGCATGCGACCACTCACGTGTACAGGATTTGACCTGGATCAAGGCCGTGGATCGTCGTCCTTCCAGGGCGCCGAGAGGTAGCGGGTGCGGTTGAATGTCTCCAGCCACTCAGGGCAAAACACCACCAGGGCGCTGATCACCATGCCGTTGATAAAGGCCTCGGGGAAAATGATCAGCCACAGGTAGCCGACGAAATCCTCGATCCACTCCGGCATCGCGAAACGGCCGTCGAACCATAGCAACCCCAGGCCAACCAGCAGGCACAGCAACGCCGACAGCGCGGCGGCGAAAAAGCCCGAACAGAAGATATACACAAAGGGATTACGCGGTTTCGCCCGTTCCACCAGCAGCGCACAGCCTTCGGTGACCAGCACCGGCAACAGGATCAACAGCATGCCGTTGATGCCCACGGCGGCCAGGTCCTGGCGACCGAGCAACACCAGGCCCAACTGCGCGGCAAACCCGCCGACGATGGCCAGGGGCCAATCGAGCAACAAGGTCACGGCAGTCATGCCGATGAAGTGGTAGGACACACCGGTGTCGAAATCCCGGCGCACTAACCACAACATAAACAGCGCAAACACGGTACCAAACAGTAAATGCTGGCGCCGCCGGTCGGCAAACAGTTCGACCCACGGCGAACGCAGGAGCGCCCACATCACTACCGGCGCATACAGCAGCCAGCCGATGCTGAGGGTTTCCGGCGCCAGCACCGCTGCGCTGATCACGGCTGCACCTGCTCCAGGGCCTGGCGCAGTTCAGCGGCGGAAGCGTATTCGTGCTGCGCCACCAGCGTGCCGTGGTTCAGTTGCAGCCACAGGACTTTATCCACAGGCGCCGGATAGCGCGGCGTTATGCGCGCATCGCGGTCCAGCATGACGCGATAGTTGTAGGCCTGCATCGCCGGCACCGCGAACAGCTTCGCAATCAGCCGGGGCATACGCTGGATATCCGCGAGAAACACGGTATGCCGCGCCTCCAGATAACCCTTGGGGTGGCCTTGCAACGCCGCATCGACGATTTTGGCCGCGTCCATGCTGCGGGCGACGAGCAGGGTTTGCGCCTGGTCATCCAGGGTGTAGGCCTGGTCGAACTGGTCAAGCAACGTCCAGGGTGCAACACGCTCACCGACCTCGACGGCCTGGGCCCACAAGGGCAGAAGACTCAAGAACAGCACCACAAAAAACTTCACTGCACGCACCTCTCAGCACGGGAAACGGTCGAGCGGCCAGTCTACACCGACCTTTTGACGCGGGACTTCCTGCGGTCATCATTTGGACGCTAAGCTGGTGACATGGATGACTCAGATTATTTGCGCCTGCTCACCGTAGCGGCCGAACAAGCCAATGCGTTCCTGTCCAATGCCCGCAAATGGGAGCGTGAGCGTTGGGTCTGCCAGCGCCTTTTGCAAGGTTTGAACGTGCCCTACCGTGCCGAAGAATTCCACGCCGCCGGGCAAGAGCCGCCGGATGTGTTGTTTCGCGACGCCAGTTTCGAGGTGTTTTTCGTACTCGACGAAGGCCGGCGCCTGAACGACGAGTGGCGCGACGAACTGCTGCGTCGACGCAGTGCCTTTTCCCTGAGCCAACTGGTTCGGCGCGAAGCCAAGCCGCGGCGCATTCCCGCCCACGAATTCCTGCTGCGCCTGGCACCCACCCTGCGCAAGAAGGCTCATAACTATAAGGAGCGCGGGATGGACCTGGGGGAGCTGGACCTGATCGCCTTCGCCAGTCTCAAGCGCGAAGTGCTGGACCTCAACAGCCATTTTCCACCGCCCACCGAGTACCTGCGCCAGGGCTGGCGCTCGTTGTCCCTGGTCGGCCCGACATTTGCCCGCGTATTGTTTGCTCATCCGGACGCTCCGGACTTCTTGCGCAACAATCTGGGGCGCAGCATAGTGTTCGATGTGGGCATCAGCCTGTGATCGGGTTGGCGACTATGCTTCCTGCAATGCCGCCAATCACACGACTGTAACGTGGCGCCCTTTAGCAACGTCTACCTGACGAGGCCTTTATGACCAGCCGCCTGAACCCCGACGACCAACAGCATGTCGAAGAGTACCTGCAACTGTCCCAGAACCAAGTCGAGCGCAAGCCTTTCCGGCCCTGGCTGCTCCTTGCCGTGGTGCTGGTTGCAGTGATCGGCATGGGTTTGCTGAGCCGCCTTTTGAGTTACCTGACGCTATGAGCTGCCTTGCGCTCGCACGGGTAACCGCACCGATTTCTTTTAGCCTTGCGAGATATCCCCATGACCCATCGTATTATTATCGTCGGCGGCGGCGCCGGCGGCCTGGAGTTGGCTACCCGCCTGGGTAAGACTCTGGGCAAGCGCGGCACCGCCAGCATCACGCTGGTGGACGCCAACCTTACCCATATCTGGAAACCCTTGCTCCACGAGGTGGCGGCCGGTTCGCTGAACTCTTCGGAAGATGAACTCAATTATGTTGCCCAGGCCAAATGGAACCACTTCGAGTTCCAGCTGGGGCGCATGAGCGGGCTTGATCGCGAGCAGAAAAAAATCCAGCTGGCCGCCACCCTCGACGAAGAAGGTCGGGAACTGGTGCCTGCACGCGTGCTGGGCTACGACAGCCTGGTGATCGCGGTCGGCAGCACCACCAATGACTTCGGCACCGAGGGCGCAGCACAGCACTGCCTGTTCCTCGACACCCGCAAACAGGCCGAGCGTTTCCACCAGCAGTTGCTCAACCACTATCTGCGGGCCCATGCCGGGCAAACGGATGTGGTGGAGCAGATCAGCGTCGCCATCGTCGGTGCCGGTGCTACCGGGGTCGAGCTGGCCGCCGAGCTGCATAACGCGGCCCATGAACTGGCGGCCTACGGCCTGGACAAGATCAAACCGGAAAACATGCACATCACCCTGATCGAAGCCGGCCCACGGGTGCTACCTGCCCTGCCGGAGCGTATCGGCGGGCCGGTGCACAAAACCCTGGAGAAACTTGGGGTGACCGTACTGACCAACTCCGCCGTGAGCGAGGTGACTGCCGACGCCCTGATCACCAGCAGCGGCCAGGTGATTCCCGCCAGCCTCAAGGTCTGGGCCGCCGGGATTCGCGCACCAGGGTTCCTCAAGGATATCGACGGCCTGGAAACCAACCGTATCAACCAGCTGCAAGTGCTGCCGACCCTGCAAACCACTCGCGACGAGAACATCTTCGCCTTTGGTGACTGCGCGGCCTGTCCGCAACCTGGCACCGATCGCAACGTGCCGCCACGGGCCCAGGCAGCTCACCAGCAGGCGTCCTTGCTGGCCAAGTCGCTGAAACTGCGGATCGAGGGCAAGGACCTGCCGTCGTACAAGTACACCGACTACGGTTCGCTGATCTCACTGTCGCGTTTTTCGGCGGTGGGTAACTTGATGGGCAACCTGACGGGCAGCGTGATGCTGGAAGGCTGGCTGGCGCGGATGTTCTATGTGTCGCTGTACCGCATGCACCAGATGGCGCTGTATGGCTTCTTCCGCACGGCGATGCTGATGCTGGGGAGCAAGATTGGGCGAGGGACCGAGCCGCGCCTTAAATTGCACTGATAACACGGCCCCGGATGGGGCGCGGTTAGTGTGGGAGCGGGCTTGCTCGCGAAAGCGGTGGTTCAGTGCCAGATGTACTGACTGACACACCGCTTTCGCGAGCAAGCCCGCTCCCACATTTTTTTGTGGTGAACCCAGGATTTTCGCGGGCAAAAAAAATCCCCGTATCTTTCGATACGAGGATTTTTAATATGGTCGGGGTAAGGGGATTCGAACTCCTGACATCCTGCTCCCAAAGCAGGCGCGCTACCGGACTGCGCTATACCCCGGTAAAAAAAAGGCGACCTTTCAGTCGCCTTCTTCGATCAGCGCTTTTGGCCTCTGATCTTAAGATTCGATTCCAGCGTTAACTGGTCTCAAAAATGGTGGGTCGTGTGGGATTCGAACCTACGACCAATTGGTTAAAAGCCAACTGCTCTACCAACTGAGCTAACGACCCAAATATGGTCGGGGTAAGGGGATTCGAACTCCTGACATCCTGCTCCCAAAGCAGGCGCGCTACCGGACTGCGCTATACCCCGGTTTGAAATTGGCTCCGTGACCAGGACTCGAACCTGGGACCCAATGATTAACAGTCATTTGCTCTACCGACTGAGCTATCACGGAACTACATATTTCAAAGTGTTACGTTGTTGCTTGTTACCTTCTCTTCGACGCTTCCGTATCGCTACGTTAGTGCCTCTGAGGCGCGCTATTCTACAATCTTAAAAACCTCTGTCAACCCTTTAAATTGCTTTTAAGACAAGGATTTGCGCTTCTTTCTGATTTCTCCTTGGGGAGAAGAAACCGTTGGGCTGACGTTGCTGCGGGGCGCACTTTACAAGCCTTTGCCTTACAGTTCAACGCCCTATCGAAAAAAAAGGCCCCGCAATGCGGGGCCTCTTCTTATAGCACTACAGCCTGGACTCAGTGGAAGACGATTTCGTCGTTCTCCACCGTAGCCTCGACGCTGGTGCCCGGCATAAAGCTGCCCGACAGGATCAGCTGTGCCAACGGGTTCTCGATCCAGCGCTGGATAGCACGCTTCAACGGCCGTGCACCATACACCGGGTCGTAACCAACGGCGATCAGCTTGTCCAACGCCTCGCGGCTCAGTTCCAGCGACAACTCGCGCTCCGCCAGACGGCTGCGCAGGCGGCCCAACTGGATCTCAGTGATGCCCGCGATCTGATCCCGAGCCAAAGGCTCGAAGATCACCACTTCATCGACCCGGTTGATGAACTCCGGCCGGAAGTGGCTGGTCAGCGCGTCCATCACGGCTGCACGCTGGGCTTCACGATCACCCACCAGTTCCTGGATCTGTACCGAGCCCAGGTTGGAGGTCATGACGATCACCGTATTACGGAAATCCACGGTACGCCCGTGGCTGTCCGTCAGCCGGCCATCTTCCAGCACTTGCAGCAACACGTTGAACACATCCGGGTGGGCCTTCTCGACCTCGTCCAGGAGGATCACCGAGTAAGGCTTGCGCCGCACTGCCTCGGTCAGGTAACCGCCCTCCTCGTACCCTACATAGCCTGGTGGCGCTCCGATCAGGCGAGCCACGGAATGTTTCTCCATGAACTCGGACATATCGATCCGTACCATGGCCTCTTCGGTATCGAAGAGGAACTCGGCCAAGGCCTTGCACAGTTCGGTCTTACCCACGCCGGTCGGGCCGAGGAACATGAACGAGCCGCTCGGACGGTTCGGGTCGGACAACCCGGCCCGGGAACGCCGTACCGCGTTGGACACCGCGACAACCGCCTCTTCCTGGCCGATGACGCGCTGGTGCAACAGGCTTTCCATCTTCAACAGCTTGTCGCGCTCGCCTTCGAGCATTTTCGACACAGGGATACCGGTCCACTTCGAGACGACTTCGGCGATTTCTTCCTCGGTCACCTTGCTGCGCAGCAATTGGTTCTCAGGCTTGCCGTGCTGGTCGACCATCTGCAGGCTGCGCTCCAGGTCCGGGATCACCCCGTACTGCAACTCGGCCATGCGGTTCAGGTCGCCTTTACGTCGCGCCGCTTCCAACTCCTGGCGGGACTGCTCGATCTTTTGCTGGATCTGCGCCGAACCCTGCACTTCGGCTTTTTCCGAGGTCCAGATTTCTTCGAGGTCCGAATACTCGCGTTCCAGACGAACAATTTCTTCCTGAAGTTTTTCCAGGCGTTTCTTCGCCGGCTCATCCTCTTCTTTCTTCAGGGCCTGGGATTCAACTTTCAGTTGAATCAGGCGCCGATCCAGACGATCCAGGACTTCGGGCTTCGAATCGATCTCCATCCGAATACGGCTGGCCGCTTCGTCGATCAGGTCGATGGCCTTGTCCGGCAACTGACGATCAGTGATGTAGCGATGGCTCAATTTCGCCGCCGCAATGATCGCGCCGTCGGTGATTGCGACTTTATGGTGAACCTCGTACCGCTCTTTCAGGCCACGCAGGATCGCGATGGTGTCTTCTTCGCTCGGTTCTTCCACCAGCACTTTCTGGAAGCGTCGCTCGAGGGCCGCATCCTTCTCGATGTACTGGCGATATTCATTCAGCGTGGTCGCACCGACGCAATGCAACTCACCACGAGCCAGTGCTGGCTTGAGCATGTTGCCCGCGTCCATCGAACCTTCGCCTTTGCCGGCGCCGACCATGGTGTGCAGTTCGTCGATAAACAGAATGATCTGCCCTTCCTGCTTCGACAGTTCATTCAGCAGGGACTTGAGGCGTTCTTCGAACTCGCCACGGAACTTGGCGCCGGCAATCAGCGACCCCATATCCAGCGACAACAGGCGCTTGCCTTTAAGGCCATCCGGCACTTCACCATTAATGATGCGCTGGGCCAGGCCTTCGGCAATCGCGGTTTTACCCACGCCAGGCTCGCCGATCAATACCGGGTTGTTCTTGGTGCGGCGCTGCAGGACCTGAATGGTGCGACGAATTTCATCGTCACGGCCGATCACCGGATCGAGCTTGCCTTCTTCGGCGCGCTTGGTCAGGTCGACGGTGTATTTGTCCAGGGCCTGGCGGGACTCCTCGTGGTTAGGGTCATTTACCGCTTCGCCGCCACGCAAATTGTTGATGGCATTTTCCAGGGCTTTCTTGCTCACGCCCTGGCCCAGCAACAATTTACCGAGCTTGCTGTTGTCGTCCATCGCGGCGAGCAACACCACTTCACTGGAGATGAACTGGTCACCCTTCTGCTGGGCCAGGCGGTCGGCCTGGTTCAACAGGCGCGCCAGGTCCTGGGACATGTTCACGTCGCCAGTTGGATTTTGGATTTTCGGCAGTTGGTCGAGCTCTTTGCTCAACTCCTTGCGCAGGCTGTTGACGTCAAAGCCCACCTGCATCAGCAAGGGTTTGATGGAACCGCCTTGCTGCTCAAGGAGCGCTTGCATCAAGTGCGCAGGCTCGATGGCCGGATGGTCCAGGCCAACCGCCAGAGATTGGGCGTCAGATAAAGCCAACTGCAATTTGCTGGTTAAACGATCAATACGCATTAGTCACCTTCCTTTTGAGCAGGCCGGAGCTATGAACAAACACATCCTGAATGAAGAAACCTGCCAGATACCCCTATAGATGGGGTGGATTCTGCAAGATTCAAGCAGCCTATTGCTGACTTGCGTCAGGATTGACCCAAGTCAAGAGAGTCTAGCGTTCGAGCCAGATAAGGGAGGCAAACCGACCGGTGCGCGGGCTGCGACGGTAGGAATAGAAACGGGGATCGGTCACGGTACAGAAGCCGCCACCGTACACAGCTGTGACTCCGCGGGCTGCGAGGCGCAGGCGGGCCAGCTGATAAATGTCGGCCATGAACTTGCCCGTATTCTGACTGGGGACAAACGCCGCAATCGTTTCCGGAAGTTGCTGCACAAAGGCTTCCCGCACTTCCGGGCCGACTTCAAAGGCTTGCGGACCAATGGCAGGGCCTAGCCAGACCAGTACTTCGCCAGGTTCGGTATCCAGGCTTTCAAACGCTGCTTCCAATACACCGGCAGCCAGGCCACGCCAACCGGCATGGGCTGCCGCAACGCGGG
Source organism: Pseudomonas yamanorum (assembly GCF_013386765.1). Classification (GTDB taxonomy): domain Bacteria; phylum Pseudomonadota; class Gammaproteobacteria; order Pseudomonadales; family Pseudomonadaceae; genus Aquipseudomonas; species Aquipseudomonas yamanorum_A. The sequence goes on along the minus strand of NZ_JACARE010000017.1, from coordinate 166,831 downwards.
TGCCCGCGCGGTTGCAGAAGAGCGCAGGCAGGCAATCGGCAGTCATTGATGTACAGGCGATGCCAGGGGTGCTGGTCCAACTGCCATCTGCTTCGGCAGTCCGACCGGGATCGGCCTCAACCACAACGACACCGTGAACCTGACGCAGCCAGGCCGGCTGGATATTGAAGGCATCGGTGAGGCGACGGCGATTTTCAAGAACGGCCTCGAGGTTGTCCTCGACATGATCGCCAAGATTGAGGCTGTCGAACGGCGCCACACTGACGCCGCCCGCACGGGTGGTAACACAGGCTTTCACCCCTGCCGGCGCGGGCCAGTCAGGAATCAGCCAGTCACTCATCCGATAAACGCCTCGCGATCCTGCTTGAGCAGCGACAACAACCAGACAAAATCGTCTGGAAGTGGCGATTCCCAGCTCATCCGCTTACCGCTCGTCGGATGATCCAGCTCCAGGAAGCGTGCATGCAGTGCCTGGCGCGGGAAGGTTTTCAGCGAATCGACCATGGTTGCACTGGCCGCCGGCGGAATACGGAAGCGACCACCGTAGGCCGGATCTCCGACCAACGGGAAGTTGATGTGCGCCATGTGCACCCGAATCTGGTGGGTACGACCGGTTTCCAGCTTCACCCGCACGTGAGTGTGGGAGCGGAAACGTTCGAGCACACGGTAGTGGCTGACAGCCTGTTTGCCGCCTTCCATCACCGCCATGCGCTGGCGCTGCTGGCCGTGGCGACCGATCGGGGCATTGATTTTGCCACCAGCGGTTACCACGCCGATCACGATGCATTCGTAGATCCGGCTGACACTGCGGCTCTGCAGTTGTGTGACCAGCTGCGTCTGCGCCTGAATGGTCTTGGCCACCACCATAAGGCCGGTGGTGTCCTTGTCCAGGCGGTGCACGATGCCGCAGCGCGGGACATTGATGATGTCCGGCACGTGGTGCAGCAAGGCATTGAGCAGCGTGCCATCAGCGTGCCCGGCGGCCGGGTGAACCACCAGGCCTGCGGGTTTATTGATCACCAGGATGTCGTCGTCTTCGTAGACGATGTCCAGTTCAATGTCCTGGGCGATCCATTCTCCCTGGGCTTCCTGCTCGGCAGTCAGCTCAAGAATCGCACCACCATGGACTATGTCTCGCGGGCGGATAACCGCTCCATCCACAGTCAGGCGGCCGTCTTTGATCCAGGCGGAAAGGCGCGAGCGCGAGTGCTCAGCGAATAATTGTGCGGCGACTTGATCGAGGCGTTGGCCGCCCAATTCGGACGGCACCTCTGCGCGAAGTTCAATTTTATCGGACATGCTCAGACTAGGCGTGGCACAGCCTTTGGTTTCGGCTGCGCGCTTGTGGTTAAATACGGCGTCTTTTGCCCCGAGGCTTTCCAAGGGGCGCTCATCATAACAGGACGGCCCCGCCCAAGACAGCGGCCGTCATAGGGACGCAAGCCGCCATGCAAGTGAAACACCTGCTGCTGATCGCCATCCTCGCCATGACTGCTGCTTGCTCGTCAACAAAGGAAGTCGTCGACGAAAACCTGAGCGAGGTCGAGCTGTACCAACAAGCTCAGACCGACCTGAACAACCACAGCTACACCAGCGCCACGGCAAAGCTGAAGGCACTGGAGTCGCGGTATCCGTTCGGGCGCTACGCCGACCAGGCCCAGCTTGAGCTGATCTACGCCAACTACAAGAACGCCGAGCCGGAAGCTGCCAAGTCCGCCGCCGAGCGTTTTATCCGCCTGCACCCGCAACACCCGAACGTAGACTACGCCTACTACCTCAAGGGCCTGACTTCGTTTGACCAGGACGTCGGCCTGCTGGCGCGCTTCCTGCCGCTGGACATGACCAAGCGTGACCCGGGCGCTGCCCGCGACTCCTACAACGAGTTCGCCCAACTGACCAGCCGCTACCCCAACAGCCGCTACGCGCCGGACGCCAAGCAGCGCATGATCTACCTGCGCAACCTGCTGGCTTCCTACGAGATCCACGTAGCCCACTACTACCTGACCCGCCAGGCGTATGTCGCCGCTGCGAACCGTGGCCGCTATGTCGTGGAAAACTTCCAGGAAACCCCGTCCGTGGGTGACGGCCTGGCCGTGATGACCGAGGCTTACCAGCGCCTGCACCTGGACGCCCTGGCGGCCACCAGCCTGGAAACCCTGAAGCTCAACTACCCGGACCACCCAAGCCTGAAGGACGGCCAGTTCGTACCTCAGGTAGCCGAAGCCGACAACCGTTCGTGGTTGAGCAAGTACACCCTGGGCCTGATCGAATCCCGTCCACCGCTGCCTCCGGGTGAAACCCGCGCCAACCAGGACATCATCAAGCAATACCAGGACGCCAAGGATTCGATTCCATCGGACCTCAAGCCCCGTGACGAAAACGGCGACATCATCGAAGAGCAAGGGCCTCAAGCCCTGGGCAACAACGAAGACCGCTCGTGGTTCAGCTACATGACGTTCGGTATCTTTGACTGATCGTTCGCCGCGACGCAAAAAGGGAGCTCTTCGGAGCTCCCTTTTTTATTGCGCAGCATTATTGCGCTGTGCGCCTGCCACGTCCTTGGCTAAACTGGCGCATTCCTTGTCGAGAAGCTGCCCACCATGGTTCGTCTACTGTTCTGGATTGCCGTTATTGCTGCCGCGGTATGGTTTTGGCGCAAATTCAAAAGCCCGGCCGCCAAACAGCAGCGGCCCAGCGAACCCGGCACCATCCAGATGGTGCGTTGCGCCCACTGCGGCCTTCACCTGCCGCAGGACCGGGCCTTGAGCCAGCGCCAGGAGTGGTATTGCACCCAGGCGCACCTGGAGCAAGGGCCGAAGGCTATCCAGCGTTGATTCGGCCTGCCGGCGCGTACGGTGCCGGATCAATGATCGGCTGACGCTCCAGCAACAAATCGGCGAACAACTGGCAGGACGCCGGCGCCAGCACCAGGCCATTGCGGTAATGCCCGCAGTTGAGCCACAGCCCCTCAAACCCGGATACTTTGCCAATATAGGGAATGCCTTCCGGCGACCCTGGCCTCAAGCCGGCCCAATGCCCAACCACTTCGGCATCGGCCAGGGCCGGAATCAACTCGACGGCCGAGGCTTTCAGGCTTTCCAGCGCGGAAACGGTAGGCGTCTTGTCGAAACCCTCATGCTCCAGTGTGCTGCCGATCAGAATATGCCCATCGCGCCGGGGAATCGCATAACGGCCCTTGGCCAGGACCATGCACGACAAAAAGTCCGACGCGCACTTGTACAGGATCATCTGGCCCTTGACCGGCTCCACGGGTAACTCCAACCCCAGGCTACCGAGCAACTCACCGCTCCAGGCGCCGGCGGCGAGCACTACCTGATCACCACGGATCGGCCCAAACGCCGTGTTCACTCCAACGACCTTCCCGCCTTCCTGAATAAACCCATCAACCGCGCACTGCTCGTGAATCGTCACGCCTGGCAAGGCCAACAAGGCCGCCTTGAGGGATTTGACCAGTCGCGGATTACGCACATTGGCCACATCCGCCATATAGATCGCCTGGGAAAACCCGGCGCCCAGTACCGGCACCGCGTCATGGGCCGCTGAAACATCCACCTTGCTCAGCGGGCGTCCTTCGCGGGCCGCCCAGGCAAGCGCCTCGGCCTCATCGTCCAGGTCCAGCCAGTACAGGCCCGTGGTGTGAACCTCCGGATCAACGCCAGTCGCGGCGAACAGGCGCTGTGCCAGTTGCGGGTAGAAGTCCTGGGACCAGTGCGCCAGGGCCGTCACCGCCGGGCTGTAGCGCCACGGATAGAGTGGGGAAACAATGCCGCCGCCTGCCCACGAAGACTCCTGCCCGACCGCCGAACGATCCAGCAGCACAACCGCCTGCCCCTGGGTCGCCAGGTTGAACGCTGTCAACAAGCCGATGACCCCACCACCCACAACCACTACTTGCTGTTGCTTAGCCATTGTTCGATCCAGCCGATAAAAAGAAAAAGGCACGCCCGGCGCCCAATCGTCCAGCTTCCTCATCATTGCCCCCAACACGCCTTGCCCGTCATATCAGGCGCGGCGCCCGGATTGCTTCGCGCACCGGTACTGCTCAGGCTGAAGGCGGCACAGGGATCACCCGCCATCACCGAGTCAATCGCCGGCGTGGCAAGCAGAACGAAATCCTGAGGGTTCAATGCAGGGGTGATTCTATAGCGATCATTGCCGGCGATGACGCCAGTCGCATCAATAAAAGTACCGTTCCTCGCGTAATAACGCTCAAGGTACTGGGCTTGCTCAGTCAGCAACCCGGCAATTTCCGCGCGATAGACCTTTTTCATATGGCTGGCGTACCCGGGATAGGCGACGCCGGCCAGGAGACCGATGATCGCCACGGCGATCAATAATTCGATCAGGGTGAAGCCTGTGCAATCCTTGCTCATCGTGCTGCTCACCTATTGAAGTTGTCGCCACATGATTCGTCGAAAACGCTCACCGGGACCGCTGCCCACGTGCGCATACACAGATTCCAGGACGGACCGCGAGTGGCCACTGACACCCACCGACGTCACGCGATAGAGGGTGGCCTGGGTTTCTGCCGGCAGATGAGCCAGCCCCGTCCCCGAGCCCAGGTTTTGAATGCCGTAAAGGCTGTCCTTCATCCCGACCCAGGTCACGGTCGACACGGGGTTCGTCCCTGGTCCCACGACGGAAACCGACTCGGCAGGAGGCGCGCAGGCAGTAGTCGAGCGACAACGGCGTAGGGCAAAACCAGGCGCCTGCACCGAAGACTCGCCAAGCCTTAGGCCGCTTTCGGCCAACTGAAACGACTGGTTGCGCTGGCGAACGCTGCCGGTCATTTTTTCCTGGGAGATTGCGCCCTGCATCGACGACAACCCGATTAGCGCCAACAGCAGCAGGAATACCAGGGCGACCATCAACACCATGCCAGACTGCCTCGAACGTGAGAGGTAATAACCCATCATCGAGCTACTCCAGCCGATTACGCAGCGCCGCTACAACGCTGTAGGTCTGGTCTTTAACCAATCCTTTCGGGTCCTGAAGCGTCAGCAGAATCCGCACACTACGTATCAGCGACTCATCAGCGGGGTCAGGGTCGTATCGGCTGACAATCGTTGAGCCCGCCTTCCCGGCCACCCCGAAACTGATATCGAAAGCACCCACGTTATCCACCAGCACGGCCTTGCTCGGGGCCGCCAGCGTGCTGAACTTCAACTGCCCGCCCTCGAAGGTGTAAGTCAGCCTGCGCAGTGGAAAGCGGGTCTGCCCGGGCGCTGGCACAGGCCCGCTCCCTGCATAGGCTTGGGCAGCGCCGGTGCAATCGGAAAGCACTGTCCAGTCAGGCTTGCTGCCACTCTCTCCGACATCGGCGGTCACCAGCGTTAGGGACCGTGAGCTGCCAGTGATACTCCAGCCGATGGGACGATCAAACCCCGCAGGCGCATTGCCGATTGAGGCGGTGGACAGGCAGCCAAACATGCCCGCCAGGCGTATTTCCTGAATCAGCTTGCCCAGGACAAAGCGTGCATCATCCTGCAACAGCGAGGCTGAATTCTGGCTGGCATGAGTGATTCGGGAGCTGAGCGCGACCTGGGTCACCCCCATGATCAGCACCAGGCCAAGCGCCAATGCCAGCAGCATCTCCACCAGACTGAAACCGCGAGCCGCGCCCCTCATGGCAGCGCCCTCGAGTCGACGGCAACCCGGCTCGTCAGGGTGAATGTTTCCCGGGCGCCTTGAGCCTTCGCTGCGCGAGAGTCGTCCCAACTGATGCTGATGGTCACCTCTCGCTGATTGACCACGACCGAGCCTTTGGCGCTCTCCCCGGCAAACCCTGCAATGTTGGCTTCGAAATCGTGCAGGTCCAGATCACGGACACTGGCGACCGCCGTACTGGCAGGCGCGCGCTCGCTCTGCCCCCATGAGTAATCGGCGCCCGAGTTGGCCCGGATTCGGTCAAGCATGTCGTACGCAATGAAACTGGCCTGGCTGGTCATCCTGGAACTGTCGGTGTACTTCAGCGCATTGAGCTGAATCACCGCCGCCCCCAGCAGGCCAACGGCGAGGATCAGCACAGACACCAGGACTTCGATCAGGGTCATCCCGGCCTGGGCCGGTTGAGGTCGAAACGTTACGGGGCAAGTGTTCATTACCATCGCCATCCATGTCGAAGGTCGTCAAAAAGCAGAAGAAAATCTGCAGTGCGACGCAAGACTAGCGTCGGTCTTGGCCCAGCGCTGCACCCCGGAACAAAGCGAAATACTTTGGACAGGATGGCCATCATTCGAGGTTCCAACCCCAGCGCTATAACTATGTCTGCCATCCGGCATCGACTGAAAAAACACACCGCGTCCACGGAGGGACGGCACATGAAACAACGAGGTTTCTCGCTGATCGAGCTGATACTGGGCCTGTTCCTGAGCGGCATCCTGGCCAACCTGGCAGTGCCGAGCCTCAAGGGGCTGCTGGAGTCGCAACGGCGCCAAAACGCCGCCGAATCCCTTGCCGGTGGTGTGCGCTACGCCCGCACGGAAGCCATCGCACGCAATCGCACGGTGGTCATCCATGCATTGGACGACGACTGGAGCCGAGGATGGAGGGTGATACTGGACCTGAACGGTCGCGGTCATCTGGACGACGACAACCCGATACTGCTGGAGCGCCAGGACAGTGGGCAGATACCGATTGTGGGGAATACGCCAGTGCGAACCCAGATACGCTTCAGCGGCCTGGGGGAGCCACTGCTGTCAGCGGGGGCCTTCAGTGCTGGCACGGTCCACGTGTGCGCGACCGACCAGCAACTGAGCCTGTATCAGATAGTGCTGGCAGCCAGCGGGCGAATCAGCCTGCGCAGCAACAAGACCGAGCAGGCGCTGTGCCGGGGCTATGCCGGCACCCTGGGACTCAGAGCAGCGAACGAACCCGCAGCTCCTTGGGCATGGAGAAAGTGATGTTCTCTTCACGACCAGCCAGTTCATCAGCGCCCGTGGCGCCCCAGGCCTGCAATTGTTGAATCACACCACGCACCAGCACTTCCGGGGCCGAGGCACCCGCAGTGATACCAATGCGCTCGACACCGTCGAACCAGCTGCGCTGCATGTCTTCGGCACCATCGATCAGGTAGGCCGGAGTTGCCATGCGCTCGGCCAGCTCACGCAGCCGATTGGAGTTGGAGCTGTTGGGGCTGCCCACCACCAGTACCACGTCGCATTCGTCAGCCAATTGCTTGACCGCATCCTGGCGGTTTTGTGTGGCGTAGCAGATGTCATCCTTGCGTGGCCCGCCGATGGCCGGGAAACGCGAACGCAAGGCATCGATGACGCGGCTGGTGTCGTCCATCGACAAGGTGGTCTGGGTAACGAAGGCCAGCTTTTCAGGGTTGTGCACCTGCAAGGCGGCGACGTCTTTTTCGTCCTCTACCAGGTAGATCGCGCCGCCATTGCTGGCGTCGTACTGGCCCATGGTGCCTTCGACTTCCGGGTGACCGGCGTGGCCGATCAGGATGCATTCACGACCGTCACGGCTGTAGCGCGCGACCTCGATGTGCACCTTGGTTACCAGCGGGCAGGTGGCGTCGAAGACTTTCAGGCCACGGCCTGCAGCTTCGGTACGCACCGCCTGGGAAACACCGTGGGCGCTGAAGATGACGATTACGTCGTCCGGCACCTGGTCCAGCTCTTCAACGAAGATGGCGCCGCGACTGCGCAGGTCTTCGACCACGAATTTGTTGTGGACGACTTCATGGCGCACGTAAATCGGCGGCCCGAAGACTTCCAGGGCGCGGTTGACGATTTCAATCGCCCGGTCCACGCCGGCGCAGAAGCCACGGGGGTTGGCGAGTTTGATTTGCATGCTGTGCCTCGTGTCTTGCAGGGCAAGAAATGGGATCAACTCTACTCTGTAAGAGTAAGCCTCTGTGGGAGCCGGGCTTGCCCGCGATGCAGACGACTCGGCATATCAGGTACGCCAAGGTGATTCCATCGCAGGCAAGCCAGCTCCTACAGGGGCCGGTTTCGTTAGTTACAGCGCTTTAACGTCGATGATTTCAACATCAAAGGTCAAGGTTTTCCCGGCCAACGGGTGGTTGAAGTCGATGGTCACTTGCGCGTCATCAAAGGCTTTCACCACACCTGGCAGCTCGGTATTCGCCGCATCATTGAAGATCACCAGCAAGCCTTCCGACAGCTCCATGTCCTGGAACTGCGAACGCGGGATGATCTGCACGTTTTGCGGGTTGGGCTGGCCAAAGGCGTTTTCCGGCAGGATCTGCAGGTTGCGCTTGTCGCCGGCCTTGAAACCGAACAGTGCCGCCTCGAAGCCCGGCAGCAGGTTGCCGTCACCGACCTTGAAGGTCGCCGGGGCCTTGTCGAACGTGCTGTCGACCGTGTCGCCATTCTCCAGGCGCAATGCGAAATGCAAGGTGACTTCCGTGTTCTGGCCGATGCGTTGCTCAGCCAATACCTGTTCAGTCATGAACGGTCTCTCCGGTTTTCTTACTTTTGAACATATCCAACGCCAGCATGATTGCACCGACGGTGATGGCGCTGTCGGCAAAATTGAACGCCGGGAAGTACCAGCGGTTCTGCCAATGCACCAGAATGAAGTCGATCACATGGCCCAGGGCGATACGGTCGTACAGGTTGCCCAGCGCACCGCCCAGCACCAGCGCCAACGCGACGGCCAGCCAGGTGTCATCGCGCCCCAGGCGCTTGAGCCAGACCACCAGCACCGCACTGACCACCACGGCAATCAGGGCAAACAGCCAGCGCTGCCAGCCGGAGCTGTCAGCCAGGAAGCTGAACGCAGCGCCGGTGTTGTAGGCCAGGGTCCAGCTGAAGTAGTCGGGAATCACCACGATCTGCTGGTACATCTGCAAGGCGCCTTCGAAATGAGCCTTGCTGAGCTGGTCAATGACCAGCACCAGCACGCTCAGTACGAGCAAGCCCAGGCGTCCAAAACGACTGGCTTTAGGCATAGTGACGAACCTCGCCAGCGCCAGAGATGTTGTCGACGCAACGACCGCAGATTTCCGGATGCTCCGGGTTCACGCCGACATCTTCACGGCAGTGCCAGCAACGGGCGCACTTGGGGAAGGCCGACTTGACCACTTTGAGCTTGAGGCCCGGGACTTCGGTCGCCACGGCGTCCGCCGGAGCCTGGGTAAACGGTGCAAGGCTGGCGGTGGACGTGATCAACACGAAGCGCAGTTCGTTGCTCAGCTTGGCCAGGTCAGCGGTCAGGCCTTCCTCGGCAAACAGCGTGACTTCGGCCTGCAGGTTGCCGCCAACGGCTTTCGCCGCGCGCTGCACTTCCAGCTCCTTGTTCACGGCAACCTTCACCGCCATCACGCCTTCCCAGTACTCGCGACCCAGCTCGAAGTCGGCCGGCAATTCGGTCAGGCCTTCGTACCAGGTGTTGAGCATCACGGATTCGTTACGCTCGCCCGGCAGGTATTCCCACAGTTCGTCGGCGGTGAAGGCCAGGATCGGTGCGATCCAGCGCACCAGCGCTTCGGAGATGTGGTACAGCGCGGTCTGCGCCGAACGGCGGGCCTTGCTGTTGGCGCCGGTGGTGTACTGGCGGTCCTTGATGATGTCGAGGTAGAAGCCACCCAACTCCTGCACGCAGAAGTTGTGGATCTTCGAGTAGACGTTCCAGAAACGGTATTCGCCGTAGTGCTCCTGCAACTCGCGTTGCAGCAACAGGGTACGGTCCACGGCCCAACGGTCCAGGGCGAGCATTTCCTCGGCCGGCAGGATGTCGGTGGCCGGGTTGAAACCGGTCAGGTTCGACAGCATGAAGCGTGCGGTATTACGGATCCGGCGGTAGGCATCGGCGCTGCGCTGCAGGATCTGCTCGGACACGGCCATCTCGCCCGAGTAATCGGTAGAGGCAACCCACAGGCGCATGATGTCGGCGCCCAGGGTGTCGTTGACCTTTTGCGGCGCGATCACGTTGCCCAGGGACTTGGACATCTTGCGACCGTTCTCGTCGACGGTGAAACCGTGGGTCAGCAACTCGCGGTACGGGGCGTGATCGTCGATCGCGCAGCCAGTGAGCAGCGAGGAGTGGAACCAGCCACGGTGTTGGTCGGAACCTTCCAGGTACAGATCGGCACGCGGGCCGGTCTCGTGACCCATCGGGTGCGAGCCGCGCAGGACGTGCCAGTGGGTGGTACCCGAGTCGAACCACACGTCGAGGGTGTCGCTGATCTTGTCGTACAGCGGCGCTTCGTCGCCCAACAGCTCGGCGGCGTCCAGTTTGAACCAGGCTTCGATGCCCTCTTGCTCAACGCGCTGGGCAACCACTTCCATCAGTTCGACGGTACGTGGGTGCAGCTCGCCGCTTTCCTTGTTCAGGAAGAACGGGATCGGCACGCCCCAGTTGCGCTGGCGGGAGATGCACCAGTCCGGACGGTTGGCGATCATCGAGTGCAGGCGCGCCTGGCCCCAGGCCGGAACGAACTTGGTGTCTTCGATCGCTTTGATCGCGCGCTTGCGCAGGGTTTCGCCGCTGTTCGGCTCTTTGTCCATGCCGATGAACCACTGCGCGGTGGCGCGGTAGATCAGCGGAGTCTTGTGGCGCCAGCAGTGCATGTAGCTGTGGGTGATGGTTTCGGTGTGCAGCAGCGCACCGACTTCCGACAGCTTGTCGATGATCGGCTGGTTGGCCTTGAAGATGAACTGGCCGCCGAAGAATTCCAGGGACGGCGCGTATACGCCATTGCTTTGCACTGGATTGATGATGTCGTCGTTGACCAGCCCGTACTGCTTGCAGATCACGAAGTCGTCTACGCCATAGGCAGGCGAGCAGTGAACCACGCCGGTGCCGGCGCCCAGTTCAACGTACTCGGCCAGGTAGATTGGCGACAGGCGGTCGTAGAACGGGTGACGGAAGTTGATCAGCTCCAGCGCGGAGCCGGTCGTGGTCGCGATCACCGAGCCTTGCAGGTTGTAGCGGGCCAGGCACGACTCGACCAGCTCTTCAGCCAGCACCAGCAGGCGATCACCGACGTCCACCAGGGCATAGGTGAATTCCGGGTGCACGTTCAGCGCCTGGTTGGCCGGGATGGTCCACGGGGTGGTGGTCCAGATCACGATGGAGGCTGGCTTGGCCAGGCTCGCCAGGCCGAATGCCTCGGCCAGCTTGGCTTCGTCGGCGATCGGGAAGGCCACGTCGATGGTCGAGGACTTTTTGTCTTCGTATTCCACTTCTGCTTCAGCCAGGGCCGAACCGCAGTCGAAGCACCAGTTCACGGGCTTGAGGCCCTTGAACACGAAACCGCCCTTGACGATTTCGGCCAAGGCACGGATTTCACCGGCCTCGTTCTTGAAGTCCATGGTTTTGTAAGGGTTGGCCCAGTCGCCCAACACACCCAGGCGGATGAATTCGGACTTCTGCCCTTCGATCTGCTCGGTGGCGTAGGCACGGCACAGTTCGCGGGTTTTATCCGCGCCCAGGTTCTTGCCGTAGGTCACTTCGACTTTGTGCTCGATCGGCAGGCCGTGGCAGTCCCAACCCGGAACATAAGGCGCGTCGAAACCCGACAGGGTTTTCGAACGCACGATCATGTCCTTGAGAATCTTGTTCAGCGCATGACCGATGTGAATCGTGCCGTTGGCATAAGGAGGGCCGTCGTGCAGGACGAATTTCGGACGATCCTTGCCAATCTCGCGCAACTTTCCGTACAGGCCAATACTGTCCCAGCGCTGCAGGATCTGCGGTTCGCGCTGTGGCAGGCCGGCCTTCATTGGGAAGGCGGTGTCCGGAAGGTTTAGCGTGGCTTTATAGTCGGTCATTTAAGGCTCTTCATTAGCGATGGGCGCTAGGTGCGGCTAGTGCACGGGCGGCGGCGACATCCGCATTGATCGCCGTTTTCAACGCCTCCAGGGAGGCGAAACGCTGCTCTTCACGCAGCTTTTGGTGGAAAGCCACCGTCAAACGCCGGTCATACAGATCACCGGCAAAATCCAAAAGGTGAACTTCCAGGTGGGCTTTGCCATCACCTGCAACCGTGGGCCTGACGCCTATGTTGGCGACTCCGGGCCACGATTGGCCGTCGATGTCGACACTCACCAGGTAAACCCCTGTCAGCGGCACACGACGGCGCTTGAGTTGCACGTTGGCGGTCGGCGTGCCCAGTTGGCGCGCCAGCTTCTGGCCGTGCAAAACCCGCCCGGCAATCCGGAACGGGCGACCGAGCAAGCGCTCGGCCAAGGCGAAGTCGGCAGCGGCCAGGGCGTTACGCACCTGGGTACTGCTCACGCGCAGGCCGTCCAGTTCGACGGTTTGCGCGGCTTCGACGGTAAAACCCTGGGTGACGCCGGCTTGTTGCAGGAAATCGAAATCCCCTACCCGGTCGCAACCGAAACGGAAGTCGTCGCCGACCTCCAGGTGCTGCACGCCCAGGCCATCCACCAGGATGCGGTCGACGAACTCGGCGGCACTGAGGCTGCGCAAACGCTGGTTGAAAGCCAGGCAAAGGACACGGTCCACGCCCTCTTCCGCCAGCAGCTGCAGCTTGTCCCGCAGGCGGGCCAGACGTGCCGGCGCCGTCTCAGGAGTAAAAAATTCGCGGGGTTGTGGTTCAAAAATCACCACACAGCTGGGCACGCCCAACTCAACCGCACGCTCACGCAGGCGGGCCAGGATAGCCTGGTGGCCACGGTGAACACCGTCAAAGTTGCCAATAGTGGCGACGCAGCCCCGATGCTGGGGGCGCAGGTTGTGGAGACCTCGAACCAGCTGCATAACGCGCTTCTTGCTCATAAAGTGGTCGATTATAACCACACCCGGCCCTGGACGACAGGCAACAGCGCAGGCCATTTGCGCGAATCGATAAAACAACTGCTTTATCGACGAAAAGTCTCTAGCTCAGCGACTTGCGATTGAAATCCCGCAAGCGGAAGCCCATCAGCAGCAACATGCCGAAGTACACCACAACGCCAGCGACCACCAACGCACCGAGGCGCATGAAGCGCTCCAGCATCTGGCCCTGATCCCAGGCTGGCATGAAGTGCATCAGGCCCAGCAGCACCGCGGCCATTGCCCCCACGGCCACCACCAGCTTGATCGCGAACAGACTCCAGCCCGCCTGAGGCTGGAACATTTTCTGTTTACGCAGTTGATAAAACAGCAGGCCGGCATTGATGCAGGCCCCGACACTGATTGCCAGTGCAAGCCCGGCATGCTTCAGCGGGCCAATGAACGCCAGGTTGAGCAGTTGCGTCACCACAAGGGTGAAGATCGCGATTTTTACCGGGGTACGGATGTTCTGTTGAGCATAAAAGCCGGGAGCCAGCACCTTGATCACGATAATGCCCAGCAGGCCGACGGAATAGGCGATCAACGCACGCTGGGTCATCGAGGCGTCAAACGCGGTGAACTGGCCGTACTGGAACAGCGCAACCGTCAGTGGCTCGGCGAGCAACCCTAGCGCCACGGCGCACGGCAGCACCAGCACGAAGCACAGGCGCAGGCCCCAGTCGAGGATCCGCGAATACTCGTGGCGGTCCTTGCTGGCATAGGTGCGCGACAGCGTAGGCAGCAGGATGGTACCGAGCGCAACGCCCAGCACGCCGGATGGCAACTCCATCAGGCGATCGGCGTAGTACATCCACGACACCGAGCCCGAGACCAGCAGCGAGGCAAAGGCCGTGTTGATGATCAGCGAGATCTGGCTGACGGAAACCCCAAGGATCGCCGGCAGCATGTTGCGCATCACCCGCCAGACGCCCGTGTCCTTGAGGTTCAGGCGCGGCAGCACCAGCATGCCGATTTTCTTCAGGTGCGGCAGTTGGTACAGCAGTTGCGCGAGGCCGCCGGCCAATACCGCCCAGCCCAGGGCCATCACGGGCGGATCGAAGTACGGCGTCAGGAACAGCGCAAAAATAATCATGCTGACGTTAAGCAGGGTCGGCACAAACGCCGGCACCGAGAAACGGTTCCAGGTATTGAGGATCGCCCCGGCCAGGGACGACAGGGAAATCAGCAATATATAAGGAAAGGTCACCCGCAACAGATCAGTGGTCAGGGCGAATTTTTCCGGCGTATTGGCAAAGCCGGGCGCCGTGGCCCAGATCACCCAGGGCGCAGCGAGCATCCCGGCGATCGTCACCAGCGTCAGCACCAGCGTCAGCAAACCCGACACATAAGCAATAAAGGTACGGGTCGCCTCCTCGCCTTGCTGCGCCTTGTATTCGGCCAGAATCGGCACGAATGCCTGGGAAAAAGCCCCCTCGGCGAAGATCCGCCGCAGCAGGTTGGGCAGTTTAAAGGCAATAAAGAAGGCATCCGTGGCCATGCTGGCGCCAAAAATACGCGCCAGCAGCGTGTCACGCACAAACCCAAGAACCCGGGAAATCATCGTGATAGAGCTGACGGCGGCCAACGACTTGAGCAGATTCATTGAAAGAGTTTTTGCCTATAGATAAAGAGCAGGCGAACAAACGGCCCACATATGCGATACTCCGCGCCTGCAACAAGCACAGAGCCAAAGCTCGCGAGTTTACAGGTCAAGCGCCGGAAATAAATCACCCGCCTCTTAAGATCGACCACTCAGCAGTTCGCATCACCCGCCCTTGACAAGACTTCAACTCATCGGCATGATTCGCGGCCTATTTTGTTTGCTATTTCCTAAAAAGTCTTTCGAGGAGCTCGACGGTGGCCAACACACCTTCCGCCAAAAAACGTGCAAAACAGGCTGAGAAGCGTCGCAGCCACAACGCCAGCCTGCGTTCCATGGTTCGTACCTACATCAAGAATGTAGTTAAAGCCATTGACGCAAAAGACGCTGAAAAAGCTCAAGCTGCTTACGTTCTGGCCGTGCCAGTTATCGACCGTATGGCCGATAAAGGCATCATCCACAAGAACAAAGCTGCTCGCCATAAAGGTCGTCTGAATGGCCACATCAAGGCTCTGAACCTTGCTGCTGCAGCCTAAGCGATAAGCTTGTTAAAAAACCGACCTCAGGGTCGGTTTTTTATTGCCTGCGTTTTTACAGGCACTGCAAAACAAATGTGGGAGCTGGCTTGCCCGCGATAGCATCACCTCGGTATCACTGATACACCGAAGTGCCTGTATCGCAGGCAAGTCAGCTCCCACATAGAGCAGGGTTATTGCCCAGCAGGCCACGGCAGGATCGGAATCGCCGTCACCGCATTCTGCGGGCTGCCTTCGATCAAGCGGTCGCTGTAGACCAGATACACCAGGGTATTGCGCTTCTTGTCGAGGAAACGCACCACCTGCATGGTCTTGAACACCAGGGACGTGCGCTCCTTGAACACCTCATCCCCATCCTTCAGCTCGCCCTTGAAGCGAATCGCCCCCACCTGACGGCAGGCAATCGACGCCTCGGCGCGATCCTCAGCCAGACCCAAGCCGCCCTTCACCCCGCCCGTCTTGGCGCGAGACAGGTAGCAGGTCACACCATCCACCTTCGGATCATCAAAGGCCTCGACCACGATCCGATCATTGGGGCCGACAAACTTGAACACCGTCGACACCTGGCCAATCTCTTCGGCCGACGCCAGCAACGGCATCGCCAGCAGCAAACCGAGCAATCCCTTCATTACGCGCATCGAGACATCCCTATTACTTAAACCAGAATCAGGTTATCCCGGTGAACCAGCTCCGGCTCAGCCATGTAACCCAACAGACCGACAATCGCCTCAGACGACTGCCCAATGATTTTCTGCGCCTCAAGGGCGCTGTAGTTAGCCAGGCCACGGGCAATCTCACGCCCGTCAGGCGCCACACAAACCACCATCTCGCCACGGCGGAAGCTGCCCTGGACCAGTTTTACACCCACCGGCAGCAGGCTTTTGTTGCCCTGAGACAACGCAGACACCGCCCCCGCATCCAGCACCAGGGTACCGCGCGTCTGAAGATGCCCCGCCAGCCACTGCTTGCGCGCCGCCAGCATGCCGCGCTCGGGCGACAGCAGCGTACCGATGCGCTCGCCCGCCTTGAGACGATCCAGCACCCGCTCGATCCGACCACCGACGATGATCGTGTGCGCACCGGAACGCGCCGCCAGCCGCGCCGCACGCAGCTTGGTCTGCATGCCGCCGCGCCCCAGGGCACCACCGACACTGCCGGCTACCGCATCCAGCGCCGGGTCATCGGCACGCGCTTCGTAAATCAGCTGGGCATCCGGGTTATTGCGCGGATCAGCGTCGAACATGCCGTCGCGATCGGTGAGGATCACCAGCAAGTCAGCCTCGACCAGATTAGCCACCAAGGCTGCCAAGGTGTCGTTATCGCCGAAACGGATTTCGTCAGTCACCACGGTGTCATTCTCGTTGATCACCGGGATCACCTTGAGTTCAACCAGAGCGCGCAGGGTGCTGCGGGCATTCAGGTAACGCTTGCGGTCGGACAAGTCATCATGGGTCAGCAGAATCTGCGCCGTGTGGCGACCGTGCTCGGCAAAGCTGGATTCCCAGGCCTGCACCAGGCCCATCTGACCAATGGCGGCAGCGGCTTGCAGCTCGTGCATCGCGCTGGGTCGCGCGGTCCAGCCAAGACGGCTCATGCCCGCGGCAACCGCCCCGGACGACACCAGCACCAACTCGACGCCAGCCTCATGCAAGGCCACCATCTGGTCCACCCAGACGCTCATGGCCGCACGATCCAGCCCTTTGCCATCCGCCGTCAGCAGCGCGCTACCGATCTTAACGACCCAACGCTGCGCACCTGTCACCTTGCTCCGCATCATCTTCAACCTTAGATAGAGGGCCGCGCGACCCAGCGCCGCCCATAACGTTATTCGTGACTACCGATTTCCAGATACCAAAACGCCGCTCGATTGAGCGGCGCTTAAGTTTACTGCAACGAATCAGTCGCGCACGTAAATGATTTCCGGGCCATCTTCATCATCCACGTCTTCTTCGTCCCAGTCGTCGTCACCGATATCATGGACCGACTTGACGCCACTGCGACGCAGCGCACGCTGGTCATCCAGCGCCTGCAGCTGGGCACGGGCTTCGTCTTCGATGCGCTGATCCAGCTCGGCCAGCTCTGCCTTGTAGACAGGGTCGGCCGCGAGGCGATCGGCACGATCTTCGAGGTAACGCATGATGTCACGCGTCAGGCGCTCAGTGCCTTCTTTGGCAATGGCCGAGATCACGTAGACCGGACCGGTCCATTCCAGGCGATCAACGATCTCCTTGACGCGCTCTTCGTGCTCTTCCTCGAGGATCTGGTCGCACTTGTTCAGCACCAACCAACGATCACGCTCCGCCAGGGACGGGCTGAACTTGGTCAGCTCGCTGACGATCACTTCAGCGGCGTCCGGCGCACTGGTGTCGTCCAGCGGCGCCATGTCGACGAGGTGCAGCAGCAAACGGGTACGGGACAAGTGCTTGAGGAAACGAATCCCCAGGCCTGCGCCATCGGAAGCACCTTCGATCAGGCCCGGAATGTCCGCAACCACGAAGCTTTTCCAGCGATCGACGCTGACCACGCCCAGGTTCGGCACCAGAGTGGTGAACGGGTAATCGGCGACTTTCGGCTTGGCAGCCGACACCGAGCGGATGAACGTACTTTTGCCGGCGTTCGGCAGACCCAGCAGGCCTACGTCAGCCAGCACCTTCATTTCCAGCTTGAGATCACGCTGCTCGCCAGGCTTGCCCGGCGTGGTCTGGCGTGGCGCACGGTTGGTACTGGATTTGAAACGGGTGTTACCCAGACCGTGCCAGCCGCCATGAGCCACCAGCAGGCGCTGACCGGCCTTGGTCAGGTCACCGATGATTTCCTGGGTAGCGGAGTCGATTACGGTGGTGCCGACCGGAACCCGCAGCACCAGCTCTTCGCCTTTCTTGCCGGTGCAGTCGGTGCTGCCGCCGTTGGAGCCACGCTCGGCATCAAAGTGCCGGGTGTAACGGTAGTCCACCAGGGTGTTGAGGTTTTCGTCGGCGATCATGTAGACCGAGCCGCCATCACCACCATCACCGCCGTTAGGACCACCGTTTTCGATGAATTTTTCCCGACGGAAACTCATGCAACCGTTACCGCCGTCGCCAGCTTTTACTCGGATCGAAACTTCATCAACAAACTTCATAACAAAACGCCTCTCGTCGCACGGACGAGCTTAAGAAACCAAGACATAAGACTCTTGCAAAAATGAGCGCAGCGACCTCAAGCAACGACCGCAAATCCACTGCTTTCGCCCATCACAAACAGCTTTGCAAGAGACTCACCCCACAAACGAAAAAGCCCCGTCGCGAGACAGGGCTTTTCCAGCAACTACGTAATTATGCCGCGACGACTTCAGTCTTCGGGACAATGCTCACGTAACGGCGGTTGAAAGCGCCTTTTACTTCAAACTTGATCACGCCGTCGATTTTAGCGAACAGAGTGTGATCTTTACCCATGCCAACACCGTAACCGGCGTGGAATTGGGTGCCGCGCTGACGCACGATGATGTTGCCCGGAATAATAACCTGGCCGCCATACATCTTCACGCCAAGGCGTTTGGCTTCTGAGTCGCGACCGTTACGGGTACTACCACCAGCTTTTTTGTGTGCCATGAGTCAATTCTCCTAGTGAGGAATTAGGCTGAAATTAAGCCTGAATACCGGTGATTTTGATCTCGGTGTACCACTGGCGGTGGCCCATACGCTTCATGTGGTGCTTACGACGACGGAACTTGATGATGCGGACTTTATCGTGACGACCTTGGGAGATCACTTCAGCCACAACGGTAGCGCCTGCAACAACTGGAGCGCCGATGTTCACGTCATCGCCATTGGCGACCAACAGAACGCGATCAAAAGTAACGGATTCGCCAGTAGCGATTTCCAGCTTCTCGATCTTCAGGTATTCACCTGGGGCGACCTTGTATTGCTTGCCACCAGTAACAATTACTGCGTACGACATGGTATTTCTCCGATAATCCTGCTCACCCAGCGCTTTATAAGAAGAGGTATTGGCTGGCATGGCTGCATGGGATGGACGTCCCGAATGCAATTGCGTAAGGCAGGTGCTGCCCAGGAAGTTCAGGGTGCGCGATTGTACGCAAGCTATGGAGGTGTTGCAAGTAGCCGTCTATCGCGCCTTGACACTACGGGACGTGGGTCCTAGCATGCCGCGCAACCCTTCTGGAGCGACTGTCGCTGATGCAACCCCAAGCTTTCTACCGCGCGGTGGCGGACGATTTTAGCGCCGTCGACGGCATCATCAAGAAGCAGCTGACTTCTAAAGTGCCGCTGGTCTCCAAAATTGGCGACTACATTACGTCGGCCGGCGGTAAACGCCTGCGTCCTTTATTAGTGTTGCTGTGTGGCAAGGCCCTCGGCCGCGAAGGCGATGACCTGCGCCTGCTGGCCGCGACCATCGAGTTCCTGCACACCGCCACCTTGCTGCACGACGACGTGGTCGACATGTCCGGCATGCGCCGCGGTCGCGAGACGGCCAACGCGATGTGGGGCAACGCGCCGAGCGTGCTGGTGGGCGACTTCCTGTACTCGCGCTCGTTCGAAATGATGGTCGAGCTGGGCTCGATGCCGGTGATGAAGATTCTTTCACAGGCCACGCGCATCATCGCCGAAGGCGAAGTATTGCAGCTGTCGAAGGTTCGTGACGCCAGCACCACCGAAGAAACCTACATGGAAGTGATTCGCGGCAAGACCGCGATGCTCTTCGAAGCCTCGACCCACAGTGCCGCAGCCCTGTGCGAAGCGACGCCCGAGCAGCGCGAAGCCCTGCGCACCTTCGGCGATCACCTGGGCGTGGCCTTCCAACTGGTGGACGACCTGCTGGATTATCGCGGCGACGCCGAAACCCTGGGCAAGAACGTCGGTGACGACCTGGCCGAGGGCAAGCCGACCTTGCCGCTGATCTACACCATGCGCGAAGGCACGCCGGAACAGGCGGCCCTGGTGCGCAAGGCGATCCAGAAAGGCGGGATCGAAGACCTGGAAAGCATCCGCGAAGCCGTGGAAGCCTCGGGCTCCCTCGAATACACCGCACAACTGGCCCGTGACTACGTCGCTCGTGCCATCCAGTGCCTGGAAGCCCTTCCAGCCAGCGAATACCGGGACGCCCTGGTTGAGCTGAGTGAGTTTGCGGTCGCCCGTACTCACTGATTCTGCTCTGCTTCATGTGGGAGCTGGCTTGCCTGCGATGCAGGCACCTCGGTTTGTCTGTCACACCGCGGTGATGCAATCGCAGGCAAGCCAGCTCCCACAGCGTTCTCTGGCGTTGCTGCACCCTGCCCGGCTAAAACCCTATACAATGTGCGCTTTTTAGCCATCCTGAAACTAAAGGAGCTTTAGTGAGCACGTTGCCACCCTGCCCAAAATGCAATTCCGAATACACCTACGAAGACGGCGCCCAGCTGATTTGCCCGGAATGCGCCCATGAGTGGGCCGTCGGTGGCGAAGCCGAGGCTGCCAGCGATGAATCCGTGAAGAAAGACTCTGTGGGCAACGTCCTGCAGGACGGCGACACTATCACCGTGATCAAGGACCTCAAGGTCAAGGGCACGTCCCTGGTGGTCAAGGTCGGCACCAAGGTCAAGAACATCCGCCTGTGCGACGGCGACCACGATATCGACTGCAAGATCGACGGTATCGGCCCGATGAAACTCAAGTCCGAGTTCGTCCGCAAGGTCTGAACCTGCTGCCTCCATCCCGTGCCCTGCACGGGATGGCGCTTCACCCTCCCCGCGTCACTTCCGCACTGGCGGCAAAAGGCCAGGCCTTTTGATCAGAAACAATATCCACACAGAAAAGTCCGGAAATCGCCAATAGGCACTTGCTATTCCTTGAATAAGAATTATTCTCATTGAAACCCATCAAGGAGATGCTTCCCATGACTTATTTGATCGATGCCTGGCTGGACCGTCCACACCCTTACCTGCGAATCCTCCATCGGGAAACCGGGGAAGTCTGCGCAGTACTGGAAGAAGAAGCGCTAAGCGAACTGCAGGACCAGGGCGACCTGGACGTCAATGGCCTGAGCTCGAGTGAACCTGGGGTATTGAAGGAGGTGGTGAGAAATCTGTTTCTGTTCTGCTATGCCCGGGCGTTGCGCCCAGTGACGGATCTCAATGGCAAGTTTCATCCATGAGCAACCTGCAAACCCTGAATAACACTGGCTCTATGTGGGAGCCGGGTTGCCCGCGATGCAAACGACTCGGTTTAACTTGAAACCGAGGTGATGCTATCGCAGGCAAGCCAGCTCCCCCCTAGAGCCAGGAGCAACTGTCAGCAGGTATTACAGAACGTCGAGCAGCTCGACGTCGAACACCAGAACGCTGTGCGGCGGGATGCTGCCAACGCCTTGAGCGCCGTAAGCCAGTTCGCTCGGCACGTACAGACGCCATTTGCTGCCGGCATTCATCAGTTGCAGGGCTTCGGTCCAGCCAGGAATCACGCCGCCAACCGGGAATTCAGCAGGCTGGCCACGCTCGTAGGAGCTGTCGAACACAGTGCCGTCGATCAGGGTGCCATGGTAGTGAGTACGTACCTGGTCTTCACGGGTCGGCTTGGCGCCGCTACCTGCAGTCAGCACTTCAAATTGCAGGCCGGAAGCCAGGGTGGTGATGCCGTCACGCTTGGCGTTTTCAGCCAGGAAAGCCAGGCCTTCGCCCGCAGCGGCTTCAGCTTTTGCAGCAGCTTCGGCTTGCATGATCTCGCGGATGACCTTGAAGCTGGCGGCCATTTGCTCCTGGTCCACACGGGAAGGCTTGCCGGCGAAAGCGTCGGTCAGGCCAGCCAGGATCGCATCCAGGCTCACGCCCGGTGGCGGGTTGTCGCGCAGTTGGTCGCCCAACTGACGGCCAATGCCGTAGCTCACGCGGGTTTCGTCGGTGGACAAGTTGACTTCGGACATGGAACTGCTCCGCTGTAGGACGACAACACACGCCGTCCAAACTAAAAGGGCGAGCAGCCTAGCACACAAGCCACGCCCTTGATGAGCCCCGCGCAGGAGAGCGCCAGGGGGTAATTAATGCTTGGTGACCTTATCCAGGTAACCCATGGCAAACGCCGACACTACAAACGTCATGTGAATGATCACGTACCACTTCAGGTGCTCGGGGTCGACGTTCTTGGCGTCCATGAAGACCCGCAGCAAATGGATCGACGAAATCGCCACGATGGACGCCGCAACCTTCATCTTCAGCGACGAGGAGTCCATGGTCCCCAGCCAGTTGAGCTTTTCCTTGCTTTCGTCGATGTCCAGCTGGGAGACGAAGTTCTCGTAGCCACTGATCATCACCATCACCAGCAGGCCGCCCACCAGCGCCATGTCGATCAACGACAGCAGCACCAGGATCACATCCGACTCGCTCATGGAGAACACCATGGGAATCACATGGAAGACTTCCTGGAAAAACTTCAACCCCAGCGCCAGCAGCCCCAGGGACAAACCGAAGTAGATCGGCGCCAACAGCCAGCGTGAGGCATACATTGCATTTTCGATAAAGCGTTCCATTGAATCTCACACAGCGTGGCTAAAAATGGCGCCGAGTATACCAGCCGCATCCAAACCCCAGAAACCGTCGAGAAAACTGATCTGTACGGCATCTGTAAAAGAATTTTTCTGCTAGTGTCGAGCTCATCAACTCGGCTCGATGATGTCGGACAGGAAAACTCAGATAATGGATGTGCGATCCCCTTTGGCCAGCATTGGCCTGTGTGCGGCGTTGCTGATGGGCAGCGGTTGTTCCCCCAGCGATGAACACAAGCAAGCCAGCCTCGAAGAGAAAACCGCCAAGTTCGAACAGTCCCTGGACGCCATCCAGGACCCCAAGCTCAAGGACGCCGTGTCCGAGCTCGGTGGCTCGTTGCTGTTGCTGGAACGGGCGCGGGCCAAGCTCGCCACCAAGCCCATCGAGGCCGAGTACAGCGAAGACAGCCTGGCGCTGCTCAAGCATTACCCGACGCCCCAGGCCCTGGTTGATACCTACATCAATGGCCTGTTTGTGCTGCGCAAGGCGTCCCATTCGGACTACCTGACGGACCTGCAGCCGATCTTCCCCTTCAACTTCAACGTGCCCGACCAGTTCCCCTTTCCCCACGGCCTGGAATGGCAGTCGGTGACCCTGAGCAACAACAAGGTCATCCCGTTCCAGCCGGAATGGTCGGAAACCGACCCGGGCATCCAGTTGAGCCCCACCAGTTCCAACCTGACCAACCCCGATGACCTGACGGTGACCTACCCGTTCGTCGAAGGCATCGAGACTGACAACAAGAGCCAGCCGCAGCCCGTCACCCTCAAGGGCAAGGTAGAAGTGATCGCGCCGCGTAAAGTCTTCACCTTCGACTTGTCGAAAAAGGACGTGGGCCGCAAACGCACCGAAGAAAACGTCACGGTCACCCTGCTGACCCTGGAAAAGAACTACGCCGAGATCGAACTGACCAACAGCGCCCCACTCGCGCCGGAAGTCGCCGACGAATCGCCTAACCCGCTGCTGGTGCAGGCGCGCGACACCACCGGGCAATTCCTTTCACGCTCGGGCTCGATCAACGAGAACGCCGCACAACTGGCGTTCTACGAGAAACAACTGGCGGAGATGCAAAAGCAGAAGGCCTGGTCCGACACCTTCGAGAAGCAGCTGGAAGACGAGCAGAAAGCCTTCGAACACAAGCAGGACAGCCACTACACCAAGGTGTACTTCAACGGCCTGATCGACAACGTGCAAGTCAGCGTCCTCGACTTCTCCCAAGCCACGATTACCCGCAAGGACCTGGACTTGCCCGTACGGCGCTTCGACAAGAACAGCCTGGAGAAAACCGTACAGCCCCTGCCGATGCCGGTCACCGTGTATGACGACCAGGCCTCCGACTGGCTGAAGGATGCCACGCTGTCCGAAGACCAACTGAAGAAAAGCGTCACCATCAATCAATCGGTGGATGACGCCAGCGCGGCGCACATCGAGTTTGATCACCCGTACACCTTCAACGACGACCTGCTGGGCGACGACCGCGGCGGCGGCGATGCCCCCGTGACCTTCCTCACGGCCAACGACGAAGGCAAGCTCGGCGAGCCGATCGAACTGCCCGCCGAAGCCTACGAGGTCGACCCGGGCCGCGCCACCATCACCTATGACCTGAACCTGTTCCCCGAGAACCCGGGATTTGCCGTGGGATCAATGCCGCTGTTCCTGGCCACCATCGAAAAAGGCACGCTCACCGCCGGGCAACTGCCCAAGGGCCTGGAGCTGAAAGACAACGCACTGATTGTCGACCAGAAGCAGTTCCCCGCCGACAGCTGGCGGTTCTATGCCAAGGACGCAAGCGGCAACTACCTGAAGGAAATCCTCGGCGTCAGCCACCGGGCCGAGGAATACGGCACTGCGTTGTTCGACGTGCATTACTTCTACGGCCAGCCGACCACATTTGAAACCTATCAGCGCACCGGACTGAATACGGTGGAGTATGGATTTGAGGTCAAGCTGGACAAGCCCGAGGCAGCGCCTGCCCCCAAACCGTAAGCGCCACCAGTACAGAAGCTCCAAGCCGGCTTGTGTGGGAGCCGGGCTTGCCCGCGATAGCATCACCTCGGTCTGGCTGAAAGACCGAGTTGCCTGCATCGCAGGCAAGCCAGCTCCCACACAAACCCACACATTCGGTTTTCGATGTTTAGCGGATATCACTCAACGCCGTTTGCCGTCCGCCATTGAGCTGTCGCAAGTGCGCCTGCAGGTGCAGACACCAGATCTGCGGATCATCAGCCAGCTCGTACCCGTGCAGGGTCAGGCTTTCGACAATCGAATCGAGGATGGTTTGTGCCACGAAAGGTCCGTGAAACGGGCCTTGGGACTTGATGGTGGAAGGCTGCTCGCCAGTCATTCCGGCGGCAAACAACAAAGTCCACATCCCGGTATCCCCCGCGAGAGGGCGAATCGAACATTCGATACGGGTGACCAGGCCCAGGCACTGGCGGGTAAGGCAGAGGTTGCGCGACATGGCGGCGACCCTCGGTAGATCCGGTATTCAGCCTTGCAGGGCAAGACTGTTTCTATCCAGCGACTCCTTTGGATATCCCTTGAGCTGAGAATAGAAGAAACCCGCTACAAACCAAGGCTGGGGGACCAACGGACGACTGCCGTCATGGCGGCGTCAAAAATATGCCGAAGGGGCCGGACAGCCGGCCCCTTCGGCATTGATTACACCGGCTTGGCCTCGGCCAACGCCTCCTGCGCCAGCTCCTTCTCGGCTTCCTTCAGGTCATCTTCGCTGATCATCTCGGCAATCGCCCGCAGACGCTCCACCACTCGCGCATTGACGCTGCCTTCAGGGAATTGCCCCTCCTCGTCCGGCGAACCGGCCGGCTCGCCCACCAGCAGGCTCAGGGCCTCGTCAGCCTGACGCACGGCGTAGACATGGAATTGCCCGTCCCGCACGGCCTGCAACACCTTCTCATCAAGCATCAGCGTCGCGACGTTGGCCTGGGGAATGATCGCCCCCTGCTCGCCGGTCAGCCCGCGGGCTTCACAGAGGCGGAAGAAGCCTTCGATCTTCTCGTTGACCCCGCCCACCGCCTGCACTTCACCAAACTGGTTGATGGAGCCGGTGATAGCAAAGCACTGCTTGAGCGGCGTCTTCGACAGGGCCGAGATCAAGGTACAGGCCTCGCCCAGGGACGCACTGTCACCGTCGACGTAACCGTAGGACTGCTCCAGGGCGATACTCGCCGAGATCGCCAGCGGGAATTCCTGGGCATAACGGCTGCCCAGGTAACCGGTGAGGATCATCACGCCTTTGGAGTGGATCGGCTGGCCGAGGTTGACCTCACGCTCGATATCCACGATGCCACTGCCGCCCGGATACACCGAGGCGGAAATTCGTGCCGGCACACCGAACGCCGAGTCACCCACCTCCAGCACGGTCAGCCCGTTGCACTTGCCCACCGCCGCACCGGCGGTGTCGATCAGGATCACCCCGGCGAGCATGTCATCGAGAATCCGTGCGGAAACCCGTCCAGTGCGCGTGGCCTTGGCCTTGAGCGCGCGCTCGATGTGCCCGGCGTCGGTACGCTCATCACCCGCCAGGTGGCGAATGAAGTCCGCCTCGCTGACCAACTGGAACAAATCACCGATACGCGCCGACAAGCGCCCCTGGTTCTCCGCCAGGCGCGCGCTGTAGGTCGCCAGCCGCGCCACGGCATCCGAGGTCAACGGCGCCATGCCTTCTTCCGAAGTGCGGGTTTTCAGCAACTGGGCGAACTGCTCCAGGCTTTCATCCACCATCGGGATGTCTTCGTCAAAGTCCACCAGCACCCGGAACATCTCCTGGAAGTCCGGATCCGCGTCCTGCAACGCGTAGTACAGCTGACGGGAACCAATGATGATGACCTTGAGTTGCAGCGGAATCACTTGCGGGTTGAGGGTCACGGTGGCCAGGCGGCCCAGTTCGCCCAACGGTGACTCCATCTTCAGCTTGCGCGATTGCAGGGCGCGCTTGAGGGCGTCCCACACAAACGGCTCGCTGAGCATCTTCTCGGCTTCAAGGATCAGGAAACCGCCGTTGGCCCGGTGCAACGCACCCGGCCGCAACTGACGGTAAGTGGTGTAGAGCGCGCCCTGGTCGGTGCTGTATTCAATGCGGCCGAACAGGTTGTCGTAGGTCGGATGCGGCTCGAAGACCACCGGCGCGCCACCGTTGACCGGATGGCCCACCACCAGGCTCGGGCAGTACTGCTCTTCCAGCAACTTGCGGGCCTGGGCGTCGGTTTTCGCGTCGTCCACCAACTGCTCGACCACGGTTTTCAGCAGGTAGACCTGCATCGCCTGCAAGTAGCCGCAGACCGCCGCGTTCTCCGCATACTTCTCGGAAAGCGGCGCCAGCAGTGGCTGCAAGGCCAGCGTGATGGTTTCTTCGTTGAACTGGCGCATCTGGTTGTTGGACTCGCGCTTCCACTGGGGCAGGCTGGCGAGTTCTTCGTTGAGGCGTTCTTCCAGTTCGGAAATGTCGGTGTGGAAACGCTCGCGATCGGCTTCCGGCAGTTGCGAAAACTCCGCCTCGTCCAGGGCCTTGCCGTCGAGCATCGGGGTAAACGCGATGTTGCTGCTGTCACGGTACAGCGCCACATCCTTTTCAAGGGCCAGGCGCTCGATCACATCCAGGGCGCGGTCGTAACGCTGGTTGAAGGCACGGTCGATGGCGCTTTTACGCTGTTGATAAGTCGGGTGTTCAAAGACCGCCGGGAAGGTCGCGACCAGGTTATCGATCAGGCCGTTGATGTCGCTGATGAACGCAGCTGCACCGCCCGCTGGCAACTCCAGGGCACGGGGTTCGCGAGGCTCATCGAAGTTATTGACGTAGACCCAGTCGGCCGGGGTCTGCAGGCGCTTGCCCTCGGCCTTGAGGTAGCGTTTGACGAACGAAAAGCGGCCCGTACCGGGCTCGCCCATGACAAATACGTTGTAACCGGGGCGTGGCATGGCCACACCAAACTGCAAGGCTTCGACCGCACGTTCCTGGCCAAGCACACCGCGAAAGGGCTCCAAATCATTGGTGGTCGAGAAGCTGAACTGTTCAGCGGAAAAAGGACGAGTCAGCGCTTCGGGCGCTAGACGCAAGCTGGCAGCAACAGGATCAGGCATCGGGCTTCCTTACATCAGGCGGGGCAGATGACGGCATTCTGGCGCCGGGTTGGGCCGGCTGGCAAGGCACGGCTTAGGGAAAGCATAGACACGGGTTCGGGGCTGTAAAAAAACCGAGTGTTTCCGGCTTGTTTCATAAAAAGTCACGGAACCCTTGGATCATGCCTAAACTCCAAACTGCGCGGGTTGGACTAATAACCGGCCCCTAGGGCGCTTTGAGGCGCCTGAACCCTTGTCCATTGGTTTGCACACAAAGAGAACAAAGCTATGAAACGGATCCTTCTCGGTACTCTCTTCACCGTCGTCTCCCTCAATGCAATGGCTGAAGCGCCAGGTGGCCCGAACTGCGGTTGGGGCAACATGTTGTTCGAAGGCCAACGCGGCACTCCCGCTCACTTCCTCGCCTCCACCACCAACGGTACCTCGGGCAACGCCACCTTCGGCATGACCTCGGGCACCAACGGCTGCAGCACCAACAGCGCACTGACCTACGGTGGCAAATCGTGGATTGCCATGAATGGCATGATGAACGAGCTGTCCGAAGACATGGCCAAGGGTAACGGCGAGGCGCTGACTACCTACGCCGTGGTACTGGGCGTTGCTCCTGAAGATCGCGAGCACTTTGCCGCTGTGACTCACGAGCACTTCCAGCAAATCTTCAGCAAGGCTGACGTCACTGCTGATGACGTGCACAACAACACCCTGGCGGTACTGAAAGGCGACACCCGTCTGGCGAAATACGCTACCCAGGCTTAAGCTCGACCTGCCCGTGCCTCGTGAGGCACGGGTTTATTATTTTTTGGACCTGCCTCCCCTTTGGGTCTTTTTATCTCGACTTAAGTTGCCCACATGCTCAAACGCCTTGCCTGGTTGGCACTCTTCGCCTGCGCCCCGCTGTATGCGGCCCCGCACCTTGATGATCAACGTTTGCAGCAACTGGCCAACGATCCGTTCTGGCTCTCGCTGGGGCATTACGAATCCGGCAAGTTCAAGGGCTGGCGCAGTTATGTCAGCGACAAGAAATTCTTCCTCGCTCCCGATGGCGCCCACCATCCGGACCAGGAGCTGAAGGCGACTGTAGAGGCGCTGTATGCCCCGGCCAGCCTCGGTGAAAAACACGCCCAATGCGTGTATCCGGCACGTACCCGTTGGCTCAAGGACCAGTTGCACCTGACTGACCTGCCGGCGCTGGACTGCAAGGAATTCAAGCAATGGTTCAAGGACGTCGCCCCCCACAGCGCGGTGATGATCTTCCCGGCGGCCTACCTCAACAGCCCCTCGTCAATGTTCGGTCACACCCTGCTGCGCATCGACCAGGCTGACGTACAGAGCAACAACACCGCCCTGCTCAGCTATGCGATCAACTTCGGCGCCTATATCGAAGGCTCGGACAACAGCATCCTCTACGCCTGGAAAGGCCTGATGGGCGGCTATCCGGGCCTGTTCGCACTGGTGCCCTACCAGGAAAAACTCTCGGAATACCGTAGCCTGGAGAACCGCGACCTGTGGGAATACCGCCTGAACCTGACCCAAGTCGAGACCGAGCGCATGGTCGAGCACGTGTGGGAGCTCAAGCAGATCCAGTTCGACTACTTCTTCTTCGACGAAAACTGCTCCTATCGCCTGCTGGAACTGCTGCAAGTGGCCCGCCCGAGCCTGCGCCTGACCGAACAATTCCCGCTGACCGCCATCCCCACCGACACGGTCAAAGCCGTGAAAGAAGCCGGCCTGGTGGAGAAAATCGACTACCGCCCCTCCCGTGAACGGGAACTGCTGGAACGCGCCAAGCCGCTGGACAGTGACGAGCAGCAATGGGTGCTGAAGATCAGTGACGACCAAAAACAACTGCAAGAGCCAGCCTTCAAGGCCATCGCCAAAGACCGCCAGGCCCTGATCATCGACGCCGCCTACCGCCTTGGCCGCTACCGCGCCAACGGCCTGGAGCGCGACACCGAACGTTCCCAGCGCAGCTTTGAACTGCTGCGGGCGATCAACCAGAACCCGGCACCGGACCTGAAGATCGAACGCCCCGGCCTGCCCGAAGACGGCCACGAATCCCGCACCTGGCAAGCGGGCATCGGCACCCGGGGCGACAAAGCGTTCGGCGAATACGGCCTGCGCATGGCCTACCACGACCTGAACGACAACGCCGAAGGCTTCCCATTGGGCGCGCAGATCGAAATCCTGCAAATGAAACTGCGCCAGTACGAAGGCAACCACTGGCAATTGCAGCAACTGGATCTGGCGACCATCCGCTCACTGACCCCGCGCAACGAACTGCTGCAACCCTGGTCGTGGCAAGTGACCGGCGGCCTTGAGCGCGTACCGGGCAAGCATGACGACGAAACCCTGGTCAGCCACGTCAACGGCGGCGCTGGCAGCACCTGGCAACTGCGCGACGACATGCTCGGCTTTGCACTGGGCACCGTGCGTGTGGAACACAACAGCGACTTCGGCGAAGCCATCTCCCCGGCGGCCGGGTTCAATACCGGCGTGCTGTGGCGCAACCCGCTGGGCAACCTCAGCCTGGAAGCCAAGGGTGATTTCTTCACCAATGGCGAAGTGCGGCGCAGTATCAGCCTGAATCAACAGTGGGAACTGTCGCGCAACCTGGGGTTGAGACTGAGTGCGCAGCGGGAATACAGCCACTTGGCGACACCGGTCAATGAAGTGATGCTGGAAGTGAAGTGGTATCACTACTGACCCCACTCTCCAGGAAAACACCTATCAAATGTGGGAGCTGGCTTGCCTGCGATGCAGACGACGCGGTCTGCCAGTTGCACCGCAACGATGCCATCGCAGGCAAGCCAGCTCCCACACTTCAGACGCAGCAGTGCCAACAGATTAATCACAGCCCTTTCACATCCCCCCAACGAATCGCCTTCTAAACTCCCCTCATCAGCCGTTCAACGGCCAGGGAGCAAGCGATGTGGCGGTACGCAGTAATGCTGGGCGTGTTGGCCTTGCTGTCGGGTTGCCAATCGACCCACGAAGATTTGCTGGCCAAGGGTTACCCACCCGCCTTCGCCGACGGCTATGACGACGGTTGCAGCAGCGGCCGCCAGGCCGCCGGGGTAATCACAGGGGAGTTTCGCAAGAACGTCCCCCGCTATCTGAAGGACCGCACCTACGCCGAAGGCTGGGATGACGGCTTTCGCCAGTGCAAGGCCATGCGCGAGAACGAAGACCTCAACGACTACAAGAACCGCCACTGGGACGACCGCGAACGCGCCTGGCAACAGGAAAAGGACCGCGACGCCGCCCGGGCCTTTCGCTCGCCATAGGTCGCTTTCAGACATCCGGCGAAACTTAACCCCTGCGACCATGGCCCAAACTCCATAGCAGGAGAATCCCATGAGTCGAGCGTTCGTCAACGAAGACAGCGCCGCTGCCCAGGCCAGCCAGCCGGTGGAACGCCAGGTCAGCGCGCAACCCAATCACCTCACCGCCCTGGGGCTCGCGCAGTTGCAGGCCAAGGTGGCGCAGTTGCAGAGCGAGCACAGCGAAGAGTCCGCCAAGGGCGAGCAGGCCGATAAACAGCGTCAGGCTGACCTCGAGCGGGATTTGCGTTACTTCAACCAGCGCCTGCAAAGCGCGCAGGTGGTGGCGCCGGCGACCTCCACCGACAAGGTGCAGATCGGCAGTTGGGTGACGTTTGCCAATGAACAGGACGAAGAGCAGCGCATTCAGTTGGTCGGCGAAGACCAGGCCGATGCCACGGTGGGCCTGATCAACTGGGGGTCGCCGCTTGGCCGGGCGCTGCTGGGTGCGCAGGTGGGCGACGAGGTGCTGTGGAAGCGCCCCGTCGGTGATCAGTTGATCGAAATCCTGCGCATCGAGCCCGAGGCTTAAACGATGCCTTGGGCCAGCATTGCGTCCGCAACTTTCACAAAGCCGGCGATGTTGGCGCCCTTCACGTAGTTGACCCGGCCGTTTTCTTCGCCGTAGTGCACGCACGCATGGTGGATCGACTGCATGATGTTGTGCAGCTTGCTGTCCACTTCGCCAGCGGTCCACAGCAGACGCATGGCGTTCTGCGACATTTCCAGCCCGCTCACCGCCACGCCGCCGGCATTGGATGCCTTGCCCGGCGCGAACAGGATGCCGGCCTCGATAAAGATATCCACAGCCTCAAGGGTGGTGGGCATGTTGGCGCCTTCGGCCACGCACACGCAGCCATTGCGCAACAGGGTGCGCGCCGCGTCAGTGTCCAGTTCGTTCTGGGTCGCACAGGGCAGTGCGATGTCGCAGGCCAGTTCCCACGGTGCCTTGCCGGCACGGAATTCCAGGCTGAAACGCGAAGCCAGATCGCTGATGCGCCCGCGCTGGACGTTTTTCAGCTCCAGCAGTGCCGACCATTGTTCTTCGGTCAAACCGCTTTCGCAGTACAGGGTGCCTTCGGAGTCGGACAGGGAAATCACCTTGCCGCCCAGGTCCATGACTTTGCGCGCCGCGTACTGGGCGACGTTACCGGAACCGGAGATGGCCACGCGCTTGCCTTCGACACGCTCGCCATTGCGCTTGAGCATTTCCTCAGCGAAGTACACACAACCAAAACCGGTGGCTTCCGGGCGAATCAGGCTGCCGCCGTAGCTCATGCCCTTGCCGGTCAGCACCGAGGTGAACTGGTTGCTCAAGCGTTTGTATTGCCCGAACAGGAAACCGATCTCCCGCGCGCCCACGCCGATATCACCGGCGGGCACATCCACGTCCGAACCAATATGGCGGTACAGCTCGCTCATAAAGGCCTGGCAGAAGCGCATCACCTCGGCATCGCTCTTGCCCTTGGGATCGAAGTCCGAGCCGCCCTTGCCGCCGCCCATGGGCAGGGAGGTCAGGGAGTTCTTGAAGGTTTGTTCGAAGGCGAGGAATTTCAGCACGCCCAGATTCACCGACGGATGGAAACGCAGGCCACCCTTGTACGGACCGATAGCGCTGTTCATCTGGATCCGGAACCCGCGGTTGACCCGCACCTTGCCCTGGTCATCTTCCCACGACACCCGGAACACAATCGCACGCTCCGGCTCGCAGATGCGCTCCAGGATGCCCGAGTTCAGGTAGTGGGGATTGGCTTCAAGAAACGGCCACAAACTGCGCAGGACTTCTTCCACGGCCTGGTGGAATTCAGGCTGGTCGGGGTCGCGTTTCTTGAGGCGGGCAAGGAAGGATTCAACGGATTCAATCATGAAAAGTCTCGGCAAATTTATTGTCGTTAAAGGAGATTTGTCCCGGACTTTATCAATTCATGTCGCACCGCGACAGGGCAAAATGTCGCTTTTGTGAATTTAAATGGTGCATTTAATATAAATTAAAGCGGTTTTTGCACCTTAATGAGGATTTCAATCCGAATTTTGCACCACTAGGTAAACCGCTATCGCAGGCAAGCCCGCTCCCACATCTGGAATGCATTTCAACTGTGGGAGCTGGCTTGCCTGCGATGAATCCACCTCGGTCCAGCTGAAAAAATGCAAAAAAAAGCGGAGCCACAAAGGGCTCCGCTTTTTCATACCACCAACCCGAATCAGGCCAGTTTCTTGTGCCGTACACGATGCGGCTGGGCAGCGGCTTCGCCGAGGCGTTTCTTGCGATCGGCTTCGTATTCGGTGTAGTTGCCTTCGAAGAACACGGCTTGGGAGTCGTCTTCGTACGCCAGGATGTGAGTGGCCACGCGGTCAAGGAACCACCGATCGTGAGAGATCACAATGGCGGCGCCCGGGAAGTCCAGCAGGGCTTCTTCCAGGGAACGCAGGGTTTCAACGTCGAGGTCGTTTGACGGTTCGTCGAGCAGCAAGACGTTGCCGCCCTCTTTCAAGGTCAGGGCCAGGTGCAAGCGACCGCGCTCACCACCGGACAGGTCCTTGACGAACTTCTGCTGGTCGCCACCCTTGAAGTTGAAGCGACCCACGTAGGTACGCGACGGGATTTCATAGTTGCCGATGCGGATCTGGTCGGAACCGTCGGAAATCTGCTGGAACACGGTCTTGCTGCCGTCGAGGTCGTCGCGGCTCTGGTCCACGCACGCCAGTTGCACGGTTTCGCCGACTTCGATAGTGCCCGAGTCCGGTTGTTCCTTGCCCATCAGCATGCGGAACAGGGTGGATTTACCCGCACCGTTACCGCCGATCACGCCAACGATGGCGCCTTTTGGCATGGAGAACGACAGGTTGTCGATCAACACGCGGTCGCCGTAGCCCTTGCAGACGTTCTTGAACTCGATGACCTTGTCACCCAGGCGCGGACCGGCCGGGATGTAGATTTCGTTGGTTTCGGAACGCTTCTGGAATTCCTGGGACTGCATCTCTTCGAAACGCGCCAGACGGGCCTTGGATTTCGACTGACGCGCCTTGGCGCCTTTACGCACCCACTCCAGCTCGTCTTTCATGGCCTTTTCATGGGCCGACTGCTGCTTGGATTCGGCCGCCAGACGGTTGGACTTGGCTTCCAGCCAACCGGAGTAGTTGCCCTCGTAAGGGATACCGGCGCCACGGTCGAGTTCCAGAATCCAGCCGGCAACGTTGTCCAGGAAGTACCGGTCGTGCGTGATCGCAACTACGGTGCCCGGGAAGTCGTGGAGGAAATGCTCCAGCCAGGCGACGGAATCGGCGTCCAAGTGGTTGGTGGGTTCGTCGAGCAGCAGCATGTCGGGAGCCGACAGCAGCAGGCGGCACAGGGCCACACGACGCTTTTCACCACCGGACAGGTGCTCAACCTTGGCGTCCCACGCCGGCAGGCGCAGCGCATCGGCGGCGACTTCCAACTGGCGGTCCAGGTTGTGACCGTCAGCGGCTTGCAGGATGGCTTCGAGCTTGGCCTGTTCTGCCGCCAGCTTGTCGAAGTCGGCATCTTCTTCCGCGTAGGCCGCGTAAACCTCGTCCAGGCGCGCCTGAGCGTTTTTGATCACGCTGACCGCTTCCTCGACCACTTCACGCACGGTCTTGGTCGGGTCCAGGATTGGTTCCTGTGGCAGGTAGCCGATGTTCAGGTCGGGCATCGGGCGGGCTTCGCCGTCGAACTCGGTGTCGACGCCTGCCATGATTTTCAACAGGGTGGATTTACCCGAACCGTTGAGGCCGAGCACGCCGATCTTGGCGCCCGGGAAGAAGGACAGAGAAATGTTTTTCAGGATTTCCCGCTTCGGCGGAACAACTTTTCCCAGCCGATGCATGGTGAAGACGTATTGAGCCATGGTGAACCTAGCGTCAGTGACTGATGAATTAAGCGGGCGAAGCCCGTGCCAGGCCATGCGCCGCGCGGGCCGTTGATGACGATCAATGCCTGCGTACGGTAGATGCCTGATTGTCTGGGGCTGGAACGCCCTCGCGTAACCGGCAAAGCTACCTGAATGCGGGTGGGCAGTCCAGCCAGGCGGGGCTGGCACTTTGCCACAACACAAGGCATGCTAGCCGCCCTCCGGGCGTCCGGCTTATAGTGCACGTCGCGCGCCAGTCCAGCCAAACCGCAGGATCACAGTTTGTCCAACGTAACAAAGCCAACTCCCCTGCGCGCCGCTCATATAGCGCCGGGAGCGCCCCTGCACGGAACCCTCAAGGGCGCATTGGCGACGCTGGTCCTGCTGCTGCTCGCCTTATTGTTCTGGCAACTGCTGGACCAACTGCAGCAAAACCAGAAGAACCAGCAGCAATACACCATCGACTACAGCGCCGACCTGGCCGAACAGATCAGCCTGAACATGGCCCTCAGCGCGCAGATCGCCCTGAACCTGCTACCGATCGTCGAGCCGCCGCGGGACACCGAACAGCAGCAAATCCTGATGCGCACCCTGCAACGCTCCCTGCCGGAGCTGCGCAGCGTGGCCCTGCTCGCCCCCAGCGGGGCGATGATCAGCGACAGCGCCAACGACAGCCAGGACAGCGCCTGGCTCGAAGAGCTGGTCAAGCGCAGCCACGCCCAGTCCTATTACCTGAGCAACAACAACGACGGCACGGTCATCTACCTGCTGCTGCACCAGCCCAGCGGCGGCACCAAGATGTACTGGGCCCTGCGCCTGGCGCCCAATTACCTGGCCAACCTGACCCGCCAGGACGGCCAGGGCCAGCGGCCGATGTGGGTCATCGAAAACCGCCTTAACCACCGCGTGGTCAGCCGTGACAGCGGCATGCCGGCCCAGTGGGCCTCGGCGTTGACCCCGGACGAACTGAACAAAAGTGTGCTGGTCACGCCCCTGAGCAAGAGCGACTGGCAACTGCGCGGCCTGTTCGACCGCGCCGCCGTGCTGGAGCAATTGCTGCCGGCGTTTATCGGCAAATGCCTGCTGGGCCTGGCCTTCTCGCTGATCCCGGTGATCGTGCTGCTGAACATGCGCCGCCGCCAGCGCCAGGTGCATGAGGGGCGCCGCCGCTACCAGGACATTTTCGAAGGCACCGGCGTGGCCCTGTGCGTGCTCGACCTGTCGGGTTTGCGCGCGTTCTTCGACAAGGCCCAATTGCAAACCCGCGAGCAACTGCAACAGTTGCTGCAAGACAACCCGGAGCAACGCCAGCAATTGCTCAAGGAGCTGCGCATCACCGAGGTCAACCAGGTGGCGGTGCGCCTGCTGAATGTGGCCTCTTGCGAACAAGCCTGGGAACGCCTGATCGACGCCTGCCCGTCGAGCCCGACCGCCATCGGCAACCAGGTGATCGACGCGGTACTGACCCAGCAAAAGCAGCTCGAACTGGAAATCCAGCTCAGCGATGTCGAAGGCAACGACCAATATCTGTGGCTGGTGATGCGCCTGCCGGAACAACAGGACGACTTCAAGGCGGTGATCCTGAGCATCAGTGACATCACCAGCCGCAAGCTGATCGAGCTGTCGCTGGTGGAGCGCGAAGGGTTCTGGTCGGACGTGGTGCGCACCGTGCCCGATCACCTGTATGTGCAGGACGTGATCAGCCAGCGCATGATCTTCAGCAACCACCACCTCGGCCACACCCTCGGCTACAACAAGCCCGAGTTGCAGCAGATGGGCGAGTACTTCTGGGAAATCCTGCTGCACCCTGAAGACGCCGAGCGCTATCACGACCTGCGCCTGCAACAGCGTCAGGCCGGCTACCTCAGCCAGTTGCAGTGCCAATTGCGCTTTCGCCACCGCAACAACCAATGGCGGCGTTTCGATATCCGCGAACAGGCCCTGGCCCGGGACAAGACCGACCAGGTCACGCGCATCATCGGCGTGGCCAAGGACATCACCGACCAGATCGAGGCCAGCGAGTCCCTGCGCGACAGCGAACAGCGCTACCGCATGCTGGCCGAAAGCATCAGCGACGTGATCTTTTCTACCGACAGCAAGCTGGCCCTCAACTACGTCAGCCCGTCGGTGAATGCGGTGCTGGGCTATGACGTGGACTGGATCTTCGAAAACGGCTGGCAGTCGACCATCGCCAACCCGCAGCAACTGACTGGCATCTACTCGCTTGTGGAGCAAGTCAGCCGCGCCCTGGACCAACCCGAATCCCTCGCCGCGTTGCGCAACGACGTGCAGACCCAGTTGTTCCTGTTCGATTGCCTGCGGGCCGACGGGCGCAAGGTCCCGATCGAACTGCGCCTGGTGCTGGTGTGGGACGAACACGGCGCGTTCGAAGGCATTCTCGGCGTGGGTCGTGATATCAGCCAGCAACGCCGTGCGGAAAAAGACCTGCGCATGGCGGCCACGGTATTCGAACACTCTACGTCGGCAATCCTGATCACCGACCCGGCCGGTTATATCGTGCAGGCCAACGAGGCGTTCAGCCGGGTCAGCGGTTATGCAGTGGCGGACGTGCTCGACCAGTTGCCGAACATGCTCACTGTCGACGAACAGCAGGAAGCCCACCTGCGCTACGTGCTCAAGCAATTGCACCAGCACAGCACCTGGGAAGGCGAAGTGTGGCTCAAGCGCCGCAACGGCGAGCATTACCCGGCGTGGGTCGGGATTACCGCCGTGTTCGATGACGAAGGCGACCTGGCCAGCTACGTGTGTTTCTTCAGCGACATCAGCGAGCGCAAGGCCAGCGAACAGCGGATCCACCGCCTGGCCTACTACGACGCCCTGACCCACCTGCCCAACCGCACGTTGTTCCAGGACCGCCTGCACACCGCGTTGCAGTCGGCGGAACGGCAGAAGTCGTGGGTGGTGCTGATGTTCCTCGACCTTGACCGTTTCAAGCCGATCAACGACTCCCTGGGCCACGCCGCCGGCGACCGCATGCTCAAGGAAATGGCCACCCGCCTGCTGGGCTGCGTGGCCGAAGACGACACCGTGGCGCGCATGGGCGGCGACGAGTTCACGTTGCTCCTGCAACCCCGGGTCAACCGCGAGATGGCGCTGAACCGGGCGATTCATGTGGCCGAGCAGATTCTGGCGAGCCTGGTGAAGCCGTTTGTGCTGGAGGGTCGCGAGTTCTTCGTCACCGCCAGTATCGGCATCGCGTTGAGCCCGCAGGACGGCAACGAGCTCAGCCAATTGATGAAGAACGCCGACACGGCGATGTACCACGCCAAGGAGCGCGGCAAGAACAACTTCCAGTTCTACCAGGCCGACATGAACGCCAGCGCCCTGGAACGCCTGGAGCTGGAAAGCGACCTGCGTCACGCCCTGGAACAAAACGAATTCGTGCTGTATTACCAGCCGCAGTTCAGCGGCGACGGCAAACGCCTGACAGGCGCCGAAGCCCTGCTGCGCTGGCGTCATCCGCGCCGCGGGCTGGTGCCGCCGGGGGACTTCATCCCGGTGCTGGAGGAATTGGGGCTGGTGGTGGACGTGGGCGACTGGGTGATCAGCGAAGCCTGTCGCCAACTCAAGACCTGGCACCAGAACAAGGTGCGGGTGCCCAAGGTCTCGGTGAACATCTCGGCCCGGCAGTTCTCCGACGGGCAACTGGGCGAGCGCATCGCCACCATCCTCAAGGACACCGGCCTGCCGCCGGCGTGCCTGGAGCTGGAGCTGACCGAAAGCATCCTGATGCGCGAGGTCAACGAGGCGATGCAGATCCTCGCCAGCCTGAAAAACCTCGGCCTGAGCATTGCGGTAGACGACTTCGGCACCGGTTATTCATCGCTGAACTACCTCAAGCAATTCCCCATCGACGTACTGAAAATCGACCGCACCTTTGTCGACGGCCTGCCGTCGGGTGAGCAGGACGCGCAGATTGCCCGGGCGATTATCGCCATGGCCCACAGCCTGAACCTGGCGGTGATCGCCGAGGGCGTGGAAACCCATGAGCAGCTGGACTTCCTGCGGGAGCACGGTTGCGATGAGGTGCAGGGCTACCTGTTCGGGCGCCCGATGCCGGCGAACCGGTTTGAGGCGCAGTTCAGCAATGATGCCCTCTTCATGTTCGATTAACCCCCCGTAGCAGCTGTCGAGCGCCAGCGAGGCTGCGTAAGCCGCACCGCCGAGCCATCGCCCGGCACTGGACCGAGTCGCTGCCGACGCAGCCTCGCTGGCGCTCGACAGCTGCTACGGGGCTACGGGGCTACGGGGCTACGTGAGCCCCGCTTGTCCGCGACATGATGTCCTTTCATATGCCATCTAAAACCCATTGGGTTAGAATGCGCTTCTTTTCTGCCCCCGATCCTTGAGGACCGCCATGTTCAGCCGTGATTTGACTATTGCCAAGTACGACGCCGATCTCTTTGCCGCCATGGAGCAAGAAGCCGTGCGCCAGGAAGAGCACATTGAGCTGATCGCTTCGGAAAACTACACCAGCCCTGCGGTTATGGAGGCTCAAGGTTCGGTTCTGACCAACAAGTACGCCGAAGGCTACCCGGGCAAGCGTTACTACGGTGGTTGCGAGTACGTCGACATCGTTGAGCAACTGGCCATCGACCGCGCCAAGGAACTGTTCGGCGCCGATTACGCCAACGTCCAGCCACACGCCGGCTCCCAGGCCAACAGCGCCGTCTACCTGGCCCTGCTGCAAGCGGGCGACACCATCCTGGGCATGAGCCTGGCCCACGGCGGTCACCTGACCCACGGCGCCAGCGTTTCCTCCTCCGGCAAGCTGTACAACGCCGTTCAGTACGGCATCGACGGCAACGGCCTGATCGACTACGACGAAGTCGAGCGCCTGGCGGTTGAGCACAAGCCAAAAATGATCGTGGCCGGTTTCTCTGCCTACTCGCAGATCCTGGATTTCCCACGCTTCCGCGAAATCGCTGACAAGGTGGGCGCCTACCTGTTCGTCGACATGGCTCACGTGGCCGGTCTGGTCGCCGCTGGTGTCTACCCGAACCCGGTTCCATTTGCTGACGTAGTGACCACCACTACCCACAAGACCCTGCGCGGTCCACGTGGCGGCCTGATCCTGGCGCGTGCCAACGCCGAGATCGAGAAGAAGCTGAACTCCGCTGTGTTCCCAGGTGGCCAGGGTGGCCCGCTGGAGCACGTGATCGCTGCCAAGGCGATCTGCTTCAAGGAAGCGCTGCAGCCAGAGTTCAAGACCTACCAGCAGCAAGTGGTGAAAAACGCCAAGGCCATGGCGGGCGTGTTCATCGAGCGCGGTTTTGACGTGGTGTCCGGCGGTACCGAGAACCACCTGTTCCTGTTGTCCCTGATCAAGCAGGACATCTCCGGTAAAGACGCTGACGCCGCACTGGGCAAAGCCTTCATCACCGTGAACAAGAACTCCGTACCGAACGACCCACGTTCGCCGTTCGTCACCTCCGGCCTGCGCTTCGGCACCCCGGCTGTGACCACTCGTGGCTTCAAGGAAGCAGAGTGCAAGGAACTGGCTGGCTGGATCTGCGACATCCTGGCGGACCTGAACAACGACGCAGTGATTGATGCTGTTCGTGAGAAGGTCAAGGCCATCTGCAAGAAGCTGCCGGTATACGGCGCTTGATTGCAGTAGCTTGAATAAAAAGCCCGGCTCAAGAGCCGGGCTTTTTTATGCCGGTTTTCAAATTGAAATACGGTTAAGTGTGGGAGCTGGCTTGCCTGCGATAGCGGTGTGCCAGTTGATACACCTGTGACTGACACACTGCTATCGCAGGCAAGCCAGCTCCCACATTGACCGCATTTCAAGTCAGCGTTGATAGACCCGTGCAAAGCCTTCGCGAATCTTCTCTTCCGGCAACTCATCGGCAATAAACACAATCACACTTTCCCGCAGCTCGCCTTCGGCCCATTCGGTGTCCCAATCGAACCCGTAGAGCTTCAGCACGCCCTGGAACACCATGCGCCGGTCTTCCCCGGCAATGTTCAGCACGCCTTTGTAGCGCAGCAGTTGCTTGCCGTGGTCTTCCAGCAATTCGTTCATGAACTCGCTGAGTTTGTCGATATCCAGCGGCTGGTCAGTGCGCAGCACCAGGCTGGATATGCGGTCGATGGACGGCGCCTGGCTCACCGGGCGCAGGCTCATGCCGGCATTCAGGTTGAAGCCGCGCACGTCCAGCAGTTCGCCGAGGTCGATCTTGCCGTGTTCCACCACACGAATCGGTGCGCGGCGGTTGATGCGGGTCAGGCGCTCGCTGAGGGCGTCGAACGTGGCGTCGTCCACCAGGTCGCGCTTGCTCACCAGCAGGCGGTCGGCGAAACCGATCTGCGCCTGGGCGATGGTCTGGGTCAGGTGGTGCTCGGCGTGGGCCGCGTCCACCAGGGTAATGATGCCGTCGAGGATGTAGCGCTCGCGCAGTTCTTCATCGATGAAAAAGGTTTGCGCCACTGGCGCTGGGTCGGCCAGGCCGGTGCACTCGATCACCAGCCGGTCGAAGGCAATCTCGCCGCTGTCCAGGCGCTCCAGCAGCAGGTACAGGGCCTTGGTCAGGTCGGTGTGGATGGTGCAGCAGACGCAGCCATTGGACAGGGTCATGACTTGCACCGGCTCGGTACCCAACAGTTGGGTGTCGATACCGGCGTCGCTGAATTCGTTTTCGATCACGGCGATTTTCAAGCCGTGCTCGGCCTTGAGCAGGTGGCACAACAAGGTGGTCTTGCCAGCGCCGAGAAAGCCGCTGAGGACGGTGACGGGGATGGGGGTTAACAAAACAACGATCTCCCATTCGCTAAAAGAAATGTAGGAGCCCGGCTTGCCGGCGATGGCGGTCTGAAGATCGCTATCGCCGGCAAGCCGGGCTCCTACAGTAGTGGTGTTGGGTTCAAGCGCGGTGCTTCAACAGCACTTGGGCCCACCCTTGCCGCCGTAACGGGCTTCCTGGCGTTCCCTGAAGAACGCCTTGTAGTCCATCATCGGCTTGTCCGGGTGTTTGGTTTGCATATGCTCGACGTAGGTGTCGTAGTCGGGCATGCCGACCATCAGGCGCGCGGCCTGACCGAGGTATTTACCGAGGCGACTGATGTCATTGAACATGATTGCAATCCTCTATCAAGCGTCCGGGATGGCCTGGTATGGCGCTTCTTTATCCGTACGTTCCTTTTTGCCCCAGGCGGCAATGCCGACCTTGAGCGCATAGAACAGGATGCTGAAGACCACGAACAGGAACAGCGCCGTCAGCGTTGCGTTGGTGTAGGCGTTCCAGATCACGTGTTGCATCTGGTCGATGCTCTTGGCCGGTGCGAGGATCTGGCCGGCGGCCAGGGCATCGCTGTATTTCTTGGCCAGCGACAGGAAGCCGATCGCCGGGTTGGCGTCGAACAGCTTGATGAAGCCTGCGGTCACGGTGCAGATCAGCAGCCAGACAGCCGGCAGCATGGTCACCCAGATGTAGCGCTGGCGTTTCATTTTGATCAGCACAACAGTGGCGAGCATCAGCGCGATACCGGCCAGCATCTGGTTGGAGATACCGAACAGCGGCCACAAGGTGTTGATGCCGCCCAGTGGGTCGATAACGCCTTGGTACAGCAGGTAACCCCACATCGCCACGCAACCTGCGGTGGCAATCAGGTTGGCCGTCCAGGACTCGGTACGCTTGAGCGCCGGTACGAAGGAGCCGAGCAGGTCCTGGAGCATGAAGCGACCGGCACGGGTACCGGCGTCGACAGCGGTCAGGATGAACAGCGCTTCGAACAGGATCGCAAAGTGGTACCAGAACGCCATGGTGTTTTCACCCGGCAGCACACTGTGCAGGATCTGCGCGATACCGACCGCCAGGGTCGGCGCACCGCCGGCACGGGCCAGGATGGTGGACTCGCCGATGTCATGGGCCACTGCCTGCAACGCTTCCGGGGTAATTGCAAAACCCCAGCTGCTGATGGTTTGCGCAACGGTAACCACATCAGCGCCGACAATCGCGGCCGGGCTGTTCATGGCGAAGTACACGCCTGGCTCGATCACCGAAGCGGCAACCATTGCCATGATGGCCACGAATGACTCCATCAGCATGCCGCCGTAGCCGATGTAACGGGCGTGCCCTTCACTGGCCAGCAACTTGGGCGTAGTGCCCGAGGAGATCAGTGCGTGGAAACCCGAGACCGCGCCGCAGGCGATGGTGATGAACAGGAACGGGAACAGACCGCCCTTCCACACCGGGCCGGTGCCATCGATAAACTGGGTCAGCGCCGGCATTTTCAGATCGGGCATGGTCACCAGGATGCCAATCGCCAGGGCGATGATGGTGCCGATTTTCAGGAAAGTAGACAGGTAGTCACGTGGCGCGAGGATCAGCCACACCGGCAGCACCGCAGCCACAAAGCCATAACCCACCAGCATCCAGGTGATCTGGATCCCGGTGAAGCTGAAGGCCTTGGCCCACACCGGGTCAGCGGCAATCTGCCCGCCCAGCCAGATCGAGCCCAGCAGCAACAGCACGCCGACAATCGAGATTTCGCCGATGCGGCCCGGGCGGATGTAGCGCATGTAGATGCCCATGAACATCGCGATCGGGATGGTCGCCATCACCGTGAAGATGCCCCACGGGCTTTCGGCCAGGGCCTTGACCACGATCAGCGCCAGCACCGCGAGGATGATGATCATGATCAGGAAGCAGCCAAACAGCGCG
This sequence comes from Pseudomonas yamanorum, assembly GCF_013386765.1. GTDB lineage: Bacteria > Pseudomonadota > Gammaproteobacteria > Pseudomonadales > Pseudomonadaceae > Aquipseudomonas > Aquipseudomonas yamanorum_A. The sequence goes on along the minus strand of NZ_JACARE010000017.1, from coordinate 123,426 downwards.
ATGGTGCCGGGCACGCGGCCCATTTCTTCGCGGACCATGTCGCCCAGGGAACGGCCGTTGCGACGGGTGGACAGGAACAGGACCATGAAGTCCTGCACCGCGCCCGCCAGCACCACGCCGGCGATCAGCCACAAGGTGCCGGGCAGATAACCCATCTGCGCCGCCAATACCGGGCCGACCAACGGCCCTGCGCCGGCGATTGCCGCGAAGTGGTGGCCGAAAAGGATGTGTTTGTTGGTCGGCACATAGTCCAGACCGTCGTTGTTGAGCACAGCGGGGGTAGCCCGCAGTGGATCGAGCTGCATCACATGGTTAGCGATGAACAGACTGTAGTAACGGTAAGCAACCAGATAAATGGCCACTGCTGCGACCACAATCCACAAGGCGTTGATCGCCTCGCCGCGGCGCAAGGCCACTACGCCCAGGGCGCACGCTCCTACGATTGCCAGCAGCAGCCAGGGTAGATGGCGTAGCAGGCTATTATTATTTTTCATTTTTATATTCCAGCCAGGGTGGACAGAAAGACAGCCATCCCGAGTTTAGCGCTACTGGCCTTAAAGGCCACCCCCCTACGTTGGTCTAGAGCCTTGCGGGGGCGAAAAAAGCAGAAATAATCGCCCCATGATGGCGCAGGGCTACAATTCTCTTATCCACAGAGGGTTTTACCATGAGCGAACAGCCTTCAGACCGACGCCGTTTCCGACGGATTGCCTTCGATGCCAAGACCGAGCTTACGCAAGACGGCCATGTCTGGCCGGTGCAACTGGTGGATTTGTCCCTCAAGGGACTGCTGGTGCAACGGCCCGAAGGCTGGCAGGGCCATCGCTACGAATCGTTCGACGTGGACATTCACCTGGACGCCGAGACCGATGTGAAGATGCAAGTGCGGCTGACCCATGACGATCATGGGCAACTGGGCTTTGTGTGCGAGCACATCGACCTCGACTCGATCAGCCACCTACGGCGGATAATCGAGCTGAACCTCGGCGATCAGGCAGAGTTGGAGCGGGAATTCGCCGCCTTGCTGGAGATATAAGCCTCAACCTGAATCAGTGTGGGAGCTGGCTTGCCTGCGATAGCGGTGTATCAACTAATGGATATGCAACCTGACCCACCGCTATCGCAGGCAAGCCAGCTCCTACAGGGGACCGGGTTGTAGCCGACTATTCGAAGAGGGCATCCAGCGCCTGCTCCAGGCGCGTCACCCCGATCACCTGCAAGCCCGGCGGCATTTCCTTCGGTGCATTGCCCTTGGGCACGATGGCGCGCTTGAAGCCGTGCTTGGCCGCTTCCTTCAGGCGCTCCTGGCCGCTGGGCACCGGGCGCACTTCACCCGACAGCCCCACTTCACCGAACACCAGCAGGTCATGGGGCAACGGCCGGTTGCGCAGGCTGGACATCACCGCCGCCATCAAGGCCAGGTCAGACGCGGTCTCCAGCACCTTGACCCCGCCCACCACGTTGAGGAACACGTCCTGGTCATGGGTGGGAATCCCGCCATGGCGGTGCAGTACCGCCAGCAACATCGCCAGGCGGTTCTGATCCAGGCCCAAGGTGACACGACGCGGGTTGGCCAGGTGGCTGTCATCCACCAGCGCCTGGACTTCCACCAGCATCGGACGGGTACCCTCCCACGTTGCCATCACCACACTGCCCGGAACTTCTTCCTGGGCGCGGGTGAGAAAAATCGCTGACGGGTTGGAGACTTCTTTCAAACCCCGGTCGGTCATGGCGAACACGCCCAGTTCATTGACCGCGCCAAAACGGTTCTTCACCGCCCGCAGCAAACGCAAGCGGCCGTCGGACTCGCCTTCGAAATACAGCACGGTGTCGACCATATGCTCCAACACCCGTGGCCCGGCCAGCGCGCCTTCTTTAGTCACATGGCCCACCAGGAAAATCGCCGTACCACTCTGTTTCGCATAACGCACCAGTAACGCGGCACTTTCCCGCACCTGGGACACGCCACCCGGCGCCGATTGCAATTGTTCGGTGAAAATCGTCTGAATCGAGTCGATCACCATCACCTTGGGCTTTTCCAGGCGCGCGGTGGCGATGATGCTTTCGATGCAGGTTTCGGTCATCACCCGCAACTGGTCCTGAGGCAAGCCCAGGCGACGGGCGCGCATGGCCACCTGCTGCTGGGACTCTTCACCGGTGACGTACAGCGCCGGCATGCGGCTGGCGATGCTGCACAGGGTTTGCAGCAGGATCGTGGATTTACCGATGCCCGGGTCACCGCCGATCAGCACCACCGAGCCGTCCACCAGGCCGCCGCCCAGCACCCTGTCGAGTTCACCGGAGGCCGTGGAGAAACGCGGGATTTCTTCGACGCTGACTTCGGCCAGGGTCTTGATCTGGGTTTGTTGCCCGGTCCAGCCGGAGCGGCCGCTGGGGGCCACGGCGCCGCCACTTTCAATCATGGTTTCGGTCAGGGTGTTCCACGCACCGCACTCAGTGCACTGGCCGGCCCACTTGGGAAAGGTCGCGCCGCACTCCGTGCAGCCATACATGCGCTTGGCCTTTGCCATTTGAGAACCTCCAACCGAAAAACCGCGATGATAGCTCAGCGCGGCGCCGGGGTACGGATTTCACCACTGGCCAAACGTGAAGCGCTGTTACCGATCGGGTCTTCGGCATTCAGATCGGCGCCCTTGGCTTTCAGCTCATCCAGCAGTTCCACGCGTTTGAACAGCCCGGCGTACATGGCTGCCGTTTGTCCGGCGCCGTTGCGCTGGTCAGGGTTGCAGTCGGTGGCGAGCAGGCGTTGGGCGATTTTCAGCTCTCCCTTGAAGATCGCGCCCATCAACGCGGTGTTGCCGCGCTTGTCTTGCACGCAGGCGTCGGCGCCGGCGGCGAGCAATCGGTCCACGTAGGCACCTTCGCCGTGATAGGCGGCGAGAATCAGCGCGGTGTAGCCTTTTTCGTCCTGGGTGTTCAGCGAATAACCGGATTCGATAAAGGTGTTGAGCATGTCCACGTCGCCACGGCGGGCGGCGTCGAAGTAGTAATCCTGCAGTTGTGCCTTAAGCGCGGCCGGGTCAGCTTGTTCGGCCAATACGCTGAACGACAAACACGCAAGGACAGCGCCTATAAAGATTCGCATGGCAAATTCTCAGTGATGTGCCCCTGTAGGAGCCGGCTTGCCGGCGATGGCGTACTTGTGGGCGCTATCGCCGGCAAGCCGGCTCCTGCAGGGAGCGTGGGCGGTTAGTCGGTCAGCTTTTCGGCCAGTGCTTTAACGCGGGCCAGGTCGCCCTTGGCCACTTTGGTCACGCCGGTGCCGTACTCCGGATCAGCCTTATAAAGGAACGACAGGATGATGTGCTTGCTCTCGTCATCGGTGGTGGCCAATGAGCCGCCGAAGTTCTCGATCAAGTCCTCACGCTCTTTCTTGTTGAACGAGCGATACAAATCACCGGCCTGCTTGAAGTTCTGTTCACGCTGGATCTTCGCCTGCTGGGTGCTGCCCGACAGCACCGACTGGCTGTAACGGGCAGTTTGCGGCTCTTCCCGTGGCATCAGGCGGCTTGGCTGGTAGTTCACGCCGGTGGTGGTTTTACCGAAGTTCATCGCGCCGTCCTGGTTACCGTTGTTGACGGTCACCCGTGGGGCGTTGATCGGCAGTTGCAGGGCATTTGGCCCCAGGCGGTACATTTGCGTATCGGCGTAGGAGAACACCCGGCCTTGCAGCAGGCGGTCTTCCGACGGCTCGATGCCCGGCACCAGGTTGGCCGGGGCCATGGCCACTTGTTCGGTTTCCTGGAAGACGTTGGCCGGGTTGCGGTTCAGCACCATTTGCCCAACTTTGCGTTCCGGCACATTTGGCCAGATCTTGGTGGCGTCCAGCGGGTCGAAATCAAACTTGACCAAGTCCTCAGGTTTCAACACTTGCACATACAAGTCCCACTTCGGGAAGTCGCCCTTGTTAATGTGCGTGACCAAATCATTAGTCATGTGGCTGTAATCACGCCCCTGAACTTCAACCACTTGTTTGGGATCGAGATTCTTGATGCCTTGCAAACTTTTCCAGTGAAACTTGACGTAGTGCACTTCGCCTTTGGCGTTAATCAACTTATAGGCATGTACGCCGTTGCCGTCCATCTCGCGATAACTGGCGGGAGTGCCGGAGTCGGAATATAGCTCCGTCAGCGTGCGGGTGGACTCCGGAACATGGGAGAAGAAGTCAAAACGACGGGAGTCGTCATCCAGGTTAGTGCGCGGGTCCGGTTTAAAGGCGTGAACCATGTCCGGGAACTTGATGGCGTCGCGAATAAAGAACGTCGGAAAGTTGTTGCCAACCAGGTCCCAGTTGCCTTCGGCGGTGTAGAACTTGGTGGCGAAGCCGCGCGGGTCGCGCAGGGTTTCCGGGGAATGGTTGCCGTGAACGACCGCAGAGAAGCGCACAAATACCGGCGTGGCTTCGCCGGCGGCAAACACCTTGGCCTTGGTCAGGTCGCTGAGGTTGTCGGTGACGGTGAACGTACCGTGGGCACCGGTGCCACGGGCATGCACCACGCGCTCCGGAATACGCTCGCGGTCAAAGCGCTGCAACTTCTGGATCAGTTGCACATCCTGCAACAGCACCGGGCCATTGGCACCGGCGGTTTGCGAGTTCTGATTGTCACCCACCGCCGCGCCATTATCGCGGGTGAGGTTGGCGGCGTGTACGGACAGCGAAAGAAGACTGGCGCCCATTACGAGCAGCACCTGTCGCGCAGAAATAGGCCCGCGGCTAATAGGGTTTTTCATCGAGGTATCCTCTGGTTTTTTTAGTGCACATTGAGTTGTGCTTGCCAGAGGCTAGTGACCCGCGAGTCAGAAGATAAATAGAAAAGCCGTACCACCCCGATAAAGAAAATAGTGTGGTAACCCCCTGAAATAGCGGGTATTCCGCGCGCGATTGGTGGCACTTTGCAAACTATTTGCAATTTAGTGTGTCGATAAAAACTGACACTGTTAGCAGTTGTGTCGAGCAGGCCTCGCCACACTGTCTTACACTGGCTTCTACCCTCCTCATCTGTAACAAGGAATAACCTATGGGCGTGTTAAGTGAGTTCAAGGCCTTCGCGGTCAAAGGTAATGTGGTCGACATGGCCGTCGGTATTATCATCGGCGCCGCCTTCGGAAAGATTGTTTCCTCGTTTGTAGGCGACGTGGTGATGCCCCCTATCGGCCTGTTGATCGGTGGCGTGGACTTTGGAGACCTGGCTGTAACACTCAAGGCCGCCCAGGGCGATGCGCCAGCGGTGGTGCTGGCGTACGGCAAGTTCATCCAGAGCGTGATCGACTTTGTGATCGTCGCGTTTGCGATCTTCATGGGCGTGAAGGCCATCAACCGCCTGAAGCGTGAAGAGGCCGTAGCGCCTAGCCTGCCGCCGGTCCCGACCAAGGAAGAAGAGCTGCTGGGAGAGATCCGCGATCTGCTCAAGGCACAGAACAGCAAGCCCGAGTAAGCTCGGCAAATAAAACAAAGGCGCCTGCAGGGCGCCTTTGTTTTACCAGTAGTTTTCTACCGCCACCTGGCCGGGGCGGCGGGCCAGGCTCAGTTGCATGTCGCGCTGTTTGAGCAACTGGCGCGTGTCATCGATCATCTGCGGGTTGCCGCAAATCATTACCCTGGAATGCTCGGGCGTCAGCTCGACGCCGGCAGCGCGCTCCAGCTCGCCATTCTCGATCAGCGTGGTGACCCTACCATTCAATGCGCCCGGATGTTGCTCACGGGTGACGATGGGAACGTAGGTGAGCTTGTGGGCGTACTCCGCCAGGTACTCGCGCTCACCCAACTCGTGAATCAGTGACTGGTACGCCAATTCCCTGGCCTCCCGCGCGCTGTAGACCAGGATGATGCGCTCGAATTTTTCCCACACCTCGAAGTCCTGCAGGATCGACAGAAACGGCGCAATGCCGGTCCCGGTGCCCAACAGCCAGAGATCGCGACCGTCCACAAACCGGTCAAGGGTCAGGAAGCCTGTGGCCTGGCGCTCCACCAGCAAGGTATCGCCTTCGCACAGGCGGCTCAGTTCACTGGTGAACTCGCCGCCTGGCACCACGATGGAGAAGAAGTCCAGGTGCTCATCAAAAGGCGAGGAGACCACCGAATAGGCACGCCACACAATACTGCCGTCGGCCTTGGTGACGCCCAGGCGCACGAATTGCCCGGCGCGAAAACGAAAGCCCGGGTCCCGGGTCGTACGCAGAGTAAACAGGCTGGGGGTCAGGGATTGCACGTCAAGCAACGTCTGGCGGGTGAATTTTTCAGCGCTGGCCGTCATGGGGAACTCCGTTTTGCACAGGCCCCTAGTGTCCCTCAAAGCGGCGCAGGGAAACACCGCCGGTTTGTACTGGCATTGCCTCTGCGAAGGCCTTGGGCCGCAGTTGTGTCTGAAAACACATAAATAGCAAGCTTATAATTCTGACTAATCATTTAGCTATTAGAATGTTTCACATCAGCTATCAGATGAGGGGGCGCATATAAACAACATCAAAATAACACTATCACTAAGCTGTTAAAAATATTAGAAAAAACTCGCTGAATAAACACAACTTGTACAAGCAGTCAGGTTTGTAAAATTGCCCCCCTACTGAACGCCTGTCCAAATTTTCATTTTGAGCTGTGGTCCATGTCCTACAATTGGTTTCGTGCCGAACTAAGGGACCGAGCAGTACCCATTCAACGGTAAAGGTGTAAACCCATGGAGAGTTACCAATGGTCAACTGGCGCAATACTCGGCTACCCAAACTGGAAGGCGAGAGCGAAATCACCAGCATGTATGAAGCAGCCCTGAACCTTACCTACGAGCTCGACTTTCAATACTGCGCATTCACACTTAGTGCTCATCTTCCAACCAATCAGACGAAGACAGTTCGAATAAACAACTACTCAAATGAGTGGAACACTCTCTACAAACAAGAAAACTACTTTGACCTGGACCCCATCGTGGCCCATTGCAAGCGCTCGGTGCTGCCGATCGTATGGGACGAGAAAACCTTTTCCACCGTGCCGGACCTATGGGTTCATTCCCAGTCTTATGGCTTGAAGTTCGGATGGACCCAATCGGTGCATGACTTTCAAGGTGTGTTCAGCATGCTGAGCCTGGGACGTGACACCCGCCCCGTAAGCCCTGAAGAGCTGTATGAGAAAGCCGGGCAGGCGCTTTGGCTGTGTCACGCCCTGCACGCGGTGGTGGCGCAGAAGTACGCCGACAAGCCCAGCCTGCAAGCTCCCAGCAAGCTGACCCCGCGCGAGACCGAAATCCTGCAATGGTCGGCCATGGGCAAAACCGCCTCGGACATCGCCACAATCCTTTGCCTTTCGGAACGCACCGTGGGGTTTCACATCAGCAGCGCCATGAAGAAGCTTGGGGTCAACAACAAGATTGCCGCCGTGATCACCGCCGTGAAAGCCGGCCTGTTTTGAAACACCGAATGTAATCCCCTCGAAAAAAACGTAACATTTGCAGCCAGTTCCGGGTGATGACGCCAGCTCAATGGGCCCCGCGTCGCCGTTCACCCAGATGGTTCGCTTACCCAGAGTCTCCCGCGCCATGCCCCTGCTCGACAGCCCCTTCGCCCAACTCGACCTGATCCGCCAGCCCGAACAGCACAACGACCCGTTGCAGGCGTTTGATGCAGCCGATGAATACTTGCTCAGCCACCTGGCGGAACAACAGCCGGCGCCTGCGACCCGCGTGCTGGTGCTCAACGACAGTTTCGGCGCCCTGGCGGCCAGCCTCGAAGGGCATGTGCAGGTCACCTCCAGCGGCGACTCGTTCCTGGGGGCCCTGGGCCTTGAAAAAAACCTGGCGCGCAACGGCAAGGCCTTCGACGCGGTAACGTTCCTGCCCGCCAGCCAGACACCGACCGGGCCGTTCGACCGCGTGCTGATCCGCGTGCCCAAGACCCTGGCCCTGCTCGAAGAACAACTGATTCGCCTGCAAGGCCAACTGGCCCCTGGTGCCGAGGTGATCGCCGGGGCGATGGTCAAGCACCTGCCGCGCGCCGCCGGTGAATTGCTGGAGCGCTATATCGGGCCGATGCACGCTTCGCTGGCGGTCAAAAAAGCCCGTCTGCTGATCGCCACCCTGGCCGAACGGCCACACGCCGTGTCGCCCTACCCTACGCGCTACAGCCTGGAAACCCCGGCCATCGAACTGCTCAACCACGCCAACGTGTTCTGCCGCGAAGGGCTGGACATCGGCACCCGTGCGTTCCTGCCGCACTTGCCACAGAACCTGGGCGGCGCCCGCGTGGCGGACCTGGGCTGTGGCAACGGTGTATTGGCGATTGCCAGCGCGCTGCAGAACCCCGAGGCGCACTACACGCTGGTGGATGAGTCCTACATGGCCGTGCAATCGGCTACCGAGAACTGGCGCGCGGCGCTGGGCGAGCGCGAGGTGCTGATTCACGCCGGCGACGGCCTTGCCGATCAAGCGCCGCAATCCCTGGATGTGGTGCTGTGCAACCCGCCCTTCCACCAGCAACAAGTGGTGGGCGACTTCCTCGCCTGGCGCATGTTCCAGCAGGCGCGGGAAGCCCTGGTGGTGGGCGGCGCGCTCTATATAGTCGGCAACCGTCACCTGGGTTACCACACCAAGCTGGCGCGTCTGTTCCGCGGCGTCGAGCAAGTGGCGACCACGCCCAAGTTCGTGATTCTCAAGGCGCGCAAATAAAAAAGCCCTCCATTAAGGAGGGCAATAGGTACTACGGGATGTCAGTGGGTGGTCAGGCCTGCGGCATTCATGAACATGCGCATCAGGCTGGCCACCACGAACAGGGCCAGGACGCTCCCGGTCCAGATCATCGCCAGCCAGCCCAGGCGCTGCCAGAGCGGCTTTTTCTCGGCCTGTTCGATGTCGTGCAACGAAGGTTTGCCGGACATGAGTCAATCCTCCTAGTGATAACCGTCTTCATGGGTGACCTTGCCGCGGAACACGTAGTAGCTCCAGAAGGTGTAGCCCAGGATGAACGGGATGATGAACAGCGTGCCCACCAGCATGAAGCCCTGGCTTTGCGGCGGCGCGGCGGCGTCCCAGATCGATACCGACGGCGGGATGATGTTCGGCCACAGGCTGATCCCCAGGCCGCTGTAGCCGAGGAAGATAAGCACCAGGGTCAGCAGGAACGGCGTGTAGTGCGCGTTGCGGGCCACGGCGCGAATCAGTCCGTACATGGTCACCAGCACCAGGATCGGCACCGGCAGGAACCAGAACAGATTCGGCAGGGTGAACCAGCGCGAAGCGATTTCCGGGTGGGCCAGCGGCGTCCAGAGGCTGACGATACCGATCACCGCCAGCACCACGAATGCCAGGGGCCGTGCCAGGTTGTGCATCTTCTCCTGCAAACTGCCTTCGGTCTTCATGATCAGCCAGGTGCAACCCAGCAGCGCATACGCCACGATCAGGGCCACGCCGCAGAACATGGTGAACGGCGTCAGCCAGTCCAGTGAGCCGCCGGCAAACTGGCGGTCGACCACCGGGATGCCATCAATGAACGCTCCCAGCGCCACGCCCTGGAAGAACGTCGCAGCCAGCGAGCCACCGATGAAGGCCTTGTCCCACAGGTGACGCTTGTCGTCCTTGGCCTTGAAGCGGAACTCAAAGGCCACGCCGCGAAAGATCAGCCCGATCAGCATCAGCATCAGCGGCAGGTACAGCGCCGAAAGCACCACCGAGTAAGCCAGCGGGAACGCGCCAAACAGCGCCGCGCCCCCCAGTACCAGCCAGGTTTCGTTGCCGTCCCACACGGGGGCGACGGTGTTCATCATCACGTCACGGTCGGTCTTGCCCGGGATGAACGGGAAGAGAATGCCGATCCCCAGGTCAAAGCCGTCCATGACCACGTACATCATGATGCCGAAGATGATGATCACGGCCCAGATCAGCGGAAGATCAATACCCATGGCTCAGTTCCCCTTGTTCAAGGTGTCGCCGTGATCGGCGTCGCCGCTGTCATCGGCCGCCGACAACGGACGGGCCGGTGTGCGTTTCTGCCCGGGGCCACCGTGGGTGGGCTCGGTGCTTTCGTGGGTCACAGGCCCTTTGCGCACCAGGCGCATCATGTAGCCCAGGCCCGCACCGAACAGCGCGAAATACACCACCACAAACAACACCAACGTAATGCTCATCTGCGCAAAGCTGTGGTTGGACGAGGCGTCCGCCGTGCGCATCAGCCCGTAGACCACCCACGGCTGACGACCGATTTCGGTGGTGAACCAACCGGCGAGAATCGCGATCAGGCCGGACGGGCCCATCCACAACGCCAGGTACAGGAACGGCTTGGACGTGTACATCTTGTCGCCCTTGCGCAGCCAGAGGCTGAACAGGCCGGTGAAGATCATCAGGAAGCCCAGGCCCACCATGACCCGGAACGACCAGAACACGATGGTCGAGTTGGGACGGTCCTCAGGCGGAAACTCCTTGAGGGCCGGCACCTGTTTGTCCAGGGAGTGGGTCAGGATCAGGCTGCCCAGGTACGGGATTTCCACGGCAAATCGGGTTTTCTCGGCCTTCATGTCCGGCCAGCCGAACAGGATCAGCGGCGTGGGTTCGTTGCCGATATTTTCCCAGTGGCCTTCAATCGCGGCGATCTTCGCCGGCTGATGCTTCAGGGTATTGAGGCCGTGGAAGTCGCCGATGACGGCCTGGATCGGCGCGACAATCAGCGCCATCCACATCGCCATCGAGAGCATGGTGCGGATCGCCGGGTTGTCCTTGCCGCGCAGCAAGTGCCAGGCTGCCGATGAGCCGACGAAGAACGCGGTCGCGACAAACGCGGCCGTGGCCATGTGCATCAGGCGGTAGGGGAACGACGGGTTGAAGATCACGGCCAGCCAGTCGGTAGGAATCACCCGGCCATCAATGATTTCAAAGCCCTGCGGCGTCTGCATCCAGCTGTTGGAGGCGAGAATCCAGAAGGTCGAGATCAGCGTCCCGACGGCCACCATCACCGTGGCAAAGAAGTGCAGTTTGCGCCCGACCTTGTTCCAGCCGAACAGCATGACCCCCAGGAAACCGGCCTCGAGGAAGAAGGCTGTGAGCACCTCGTACGTCAGCAGCGGCCCGGTGACGGCGCCGGCGAAGTCCGAGAAGCGGCTCCAGTTGGTGCCGAACTGATAGGCCATGACCAGACCGGAGACCACGCCCATGCCGAAGTTGACGGCAAAGATCTTCGACCAGAAATGGTAGAGGTCACGGTAGGTGTCGTTGTGGGTCTTGAGCCACAGGCCTTCCAGTACCGCGAGGTAACTGGCCAGGCCGATGGTGATGGCCGGGAACAGGATATGGAATGAAATGGTGAACGCGAATTGAATTCGGGCGAGATCTAGCGCCTCCAAACCGAACATAAGTCTTCCTCTGTCAGGTAATACCGAATGCTGGCTGGAGGCCTGCACCCACTGCCCCCACGGATATGGAGTGTGGCGAATTTAAATTCGTTTCTTTTTTTAACCAGCCACGCAGGGATTCTGGCCTTGCGGCCGCCAGAGCAATCCCGGGGGAGGGTTTTGATCTGGATCAAGCATTGCTGAAAGAGTAGTCCCATTTTCGCGTGAGCAAGGCGTGGTCTTTTGCCGCGTGACAGGTTGCCTCAGTGGTGAGTGGGGATTGTCTGTGGTGGGGGTGGGCGGGCCCCTGGGTGTATATCCGTTATTTGGGTAACGGCCGCCTATGGTTCCGCTCTTACAGCGGCTCACTTTTGAAAAGCCGGAATGCCGGCCCAGTCAAAAAAAATCAAGATCAAAAGCCAGAGCACAGCGGCCTACAGGCCGGCTTGAGTGTGGTGAAGCAAAGGCAAGATCAACATCTGAAGCCAGAGCGGGCACGGTCAACTGTGGGAGCTGGCTTGCCTGCGATGGCATCACCTCGGTGTATCTGATGT
>NZ_JACARE010000017.1:13851-111519 GCF_013386765.1 Pseudomonas yamanorum | reverse complement strand
GCCGCCGTGCTGTTGATCTTGCTTTTGATCTGACTGCCCCATTCAACCCGCGGAGCACTCAATCAGGTGCACATATCTCCCCCCCAACCCCACCTACGCAACCATTGGTTACAAGTTGGTGATAACCTCACTTCTCCCCCACCCAGACCTGCCTCCCCGATGCCCAGTGAACCCGCGCTGCTGTTACGTCACCACCGCCCTTTCATCGCGTTCTGGCTGGCGCGGATCTTTACCGCCAGCGGCTTCCAGATGCTCACCGTGGCCATCGGCTGGAACCTCTACCAACTGACCGGCAACGTGCTGGACCTGGGCCTGGTCGGCCTGGTTGAGTTCGTGCCTCGGGTGCTGTTCATGCTGCACACCGGCCATGTGGCCGACCGCTACGAACGGCGCAAGGTAGCCGCCATCTGCCAGACCGTGCAGGCCTTGATCGCACTGTCCCTGGCGATCGGCGGACTGACCGGCAACGTCACCCGCGAGATGATTTTTATCCTGGCATTCCTGCTGGGCGCCGCGCGCTCGTTTGAGATGCCCACCACCCAGGCCCTGCTGCCGAGCATCGTGCCGACCGCGCTGTTTCCCCGCGCCGTGGCGTCCTCGCAATCGGCCCAGCAATTGGCAACCATCGTGGCCCCGGCCCTGGGCGGTTTGCTCTATGCCTTTGGCAGCGTCTGGGTGTATGGCCCGACCGTGGCGCTGTACCTGATCGCCTGCGTGCTGACCCTGAACCTGCCGGCGCGGCAGACACCGTTGAACAAGGCCAAGGCGACCATGGACTCGTTGCTGGCCGGGATTCGCTTTATCCGCAGCCGGCCCGACATCCTCGGGGCGATTTCCCTGGACCTGTTCGCCGTACTGCTGGGCGGCGCCACAGCGTTGCTGCCGGTGTTTGCCAAGGACATCCTGCTGACCGGAGCATGGGGCCTGGGGCTGCTAAGGTCGGCGCCGGCGGTCGGCGCGTTGCTCATGTCGTTGTGGCTGGCACGGTTTGCGGTAGACCGGCATGTCGGGCGGATCATGTTCACCGCAGTTGGCGTATTCGGCGTCGCCACCATCGCCTTCGGCCTGTCGACCTCGTTCTGGTTTTCCCTCGCGGTGCTGGTGGTACTGGGCGCGGCAGACATGATCAGCATGGTGATCCGCGCCTCGTTCGTGCAACTGGAAACCCCGGATGAAATGCGCGGCCGGGTCAGTGCCGTCAACGGGCTGTTTATCGGTGCGTCGAATCAGTTGGGCGAGTTCGAGTCAGGGATCACCGCCCATTGGTTCGGCACCGTGCCCGCCGTGGTCATGGGCGGGATCGGCACGCTGGTGGTGACCGGGGTCTGGATCAAGCTGTTCCCGACCCTGGCCAACCGCGACCGGATGCATGTGCCGGTGGAAGAGACCAAGGCCTAGAACACCTTGTCGAGGGTGACGGGAAAGTCCCGCACCCGCTTGCCGGTGGCGTGATACACCGCATTGGCCACCGCCGCCGCGACCCCGACAATCCCGATTTCGCCGACGCCCTTGGAACCCAGGGCGTTGACGATCTCGTCGTGTTCTTCGACAAACAGCACGTCAATCTCGCCGATATCCGCGTTTACCGGGATGTGGTACTCGGCCAGGCTGTGGTTCATGTAACGGCCCAATTGATGATCAACCTGGGTCTCTTCATGTAACGCCATGCCGATGCCCCAGACCACACCGCCGAGAATCTGGCTGCGGGCCATCTTCGGATTGACCACCCGCCCGGCCGCAATCGCACTGACCACCCGGCTGACCTTGATGGTGCCCAGGTCCTCATCTACCCGCACTTCGACAAACACCGCCGAATGCGTGGCAGAGGCGTAGCCTTCGCGCTGTTTGCCCGGCTCGCAGTCAACCTGCACTTCCAGCGCCGACTCGCCGCTGTCCTGAACCAGTTGCGCCAAAGAAACCCGCTGATCACCGGCATGCAGCTGTCCGTTTTCAAACCTTGCCGACTCAGCGTCTTTAAAGGCCGGGTACGTCTTGCGCGCAATATCCAACAGCTTGGCATTCAAGGCTTCACACGCCTGCTGCACCGCGCTGCCCACCGACGACACGGTAAACGAACCACCCTGCAACGGCGCCGTCGGCAGCGATGAATCCCCCAACAGGAACGTCACGTCACCCACCGGAACACCACTCGCCTGGGCGGCAATCTGCGCCATGACCGTGTAGGTGCCAGTGCCGATATCGGTGGTGGCGCTGCTGACGGTGAGCTTGCCGAGGTGGTCGATCCGCGCCTTGGCGCTGGCCTTCATTTGCAGGGCCTCCCACACGCCACCGGCCATGCCCCAACCGATCAACTGCCGGCCATCGCGCATGCTTCGCGGTTCCGGGTTGCGCTGGCTCCAGCCGAAGCGTTCGGCGCCTTCGCTGTAGCATTCGCGCAACGCCTTGCTGGACCAGGGCTTGTCTTCGTTCTGGTTGCGCTCGGCATAGTTGATCAGCCGCAACTGCACCGGGTCGATGCCCAGGGCGCAGGCCAGCTCGTCCATCGCGCACTCCAGGCCGATCACCCCGAGCGCTGCACCGGGGGCGCGCATATCCAGCGGCGTGAACACATCCAGCGGCACCAGCTTGTAGGTCAACTGCACATTGTCGCAGTGATAAAGCATGCCGCTCCATTCCACCACGTGCTCGCTGAAGTCCTCGAAGCGCGAGGTCTGGCCGATGGCGGTGTGCCCCAGTGCGAGCAGGCGGCCATTGGCAGCGGCGCCCAATTGCAGGCGCTGCAAGGTGCGCGGGCGATAGCCGAAGGTGAACATCTGTTGACGCGTGAGCGTAACCCGCACCGAACGCTTCAGTGCCAGCGAAGCCATCACGGCCAACGGCAATTGATACTGCGGGCGCAAGCCGGAACCAAACGCGCCGCCAACGAACGCAGCAAAGATCCGCACCTGGCGTTTATCCAGGCCGAAGACTTTTTGCACATAGGCCTGGCAGTTCTGCGGGCCCTGGGTTTTGTCGTGGATGTGCAGGGTGCCGTCCGGCTGATACAGCACGGTACTGGCATGGGGTTCCATCGGGTTGTGGTGCTCGATGGGCGTGCTGTAGTGCAGATCCAGGCGAGTGGCGGCGCCGGCCCATTCGGCCTGGAAGTTGCCCCGCGGCTTGGGCGGCGTCTGCGTCGACGGGTGCGCCTGGTGCTGCAAGGCCAGCAGGTCGGTCTCGGCAGGCTCGGCTGCGTATTCGATCTCCACCAGGGAGCCGGCGTGGCGGGCCAGTTCCAGGTTGTCGGCAATCACCAACGCCAGCGGCTGGCCGCTGTAGAGCACACGGTCGTTATACAGCGGGCGAAAGGGCGAGCCGTCGGCGGCATCGGCGTCGGCGTAGCTGTCGTCGTAGCTGGCCAGTTTCGGGCGGTTGAGGTGGTCGAGCACCATCACCACACCGGGCAGCGCCAGGGCTTTGGACGCATCAATGCGGATGACGCGGCCTTTGGCGATGTTGCTCGACACCACGCTGCCGTGCAGCAGGCCATCCTCGGGAAATTCACCGGCATATCGCGCCTGGCCGGTGACCTTGAGCAGACCGTCCACCCGGTCCAACGGTTTGCCGATCGCGCTCATGACGTGGCTCCCGCAACAGCGGCATCGCTCAAGGCGCGAATGATCGCGCGGCGTGCCAGTTTGATCTTGAAGCCGTTGTGCTCCAAAGGCTCGGCGTCTTGCAGCATGGCTTCGGCGGCGGCGCTGAAGGTTTCGCGGCTGACGGCCTGGCCGATCAGCGCCGCCTCCACTGCGCGGTCGCGCCAGGGTTTGTGGGCGACACCGCCCAGGGCCAGCCGGGCATCCACGATCACATCGCCGTCCAACTCCAGCGCTGCCGCAACGGATACCAGGGCGAAGGCATAAGACGCCCGGTCGCGGATTTTCAGGTAGTGGCTGTGGGCAGCCAGGTGGTCGGCGGGTAATTCGATGGCGGTGATCAGTTCGTCGTCGGCCAACTGGTTATCCCGCTGGGGTGCATCCCCCGGCAGCCGGTGGAAGTCGGCAAATTCGATGACCCGCGCACCGCCACGGCCTTGCACATGCACCCGGGCATCCAGGGCGGCCAGGGCCACGCACATGTCCGAGGGATGGGTAGCCACGCACTGGTCGCTGGCGCCGAGAATCGCGTGGATGCGATTCAAACCGACCCGCGCCGGGCAGCCACTGCCGGGCTCGCGCTTGTTGCAGGGCACGGCGGCGTCATAGAAGTAGTAGCAACGGGTGCGCTGCAGCAGGTTGCCGCCGGTGCTGGCCATGTTGCGCAGTTGCGGCGAGGCGCCCGCGAGGATGGCCTGGGACAGCAACGGGTAACGTTGTTCGATCAGCGGGTGCCAGGCCAGGTCGGCGTTGCTCACCAGGGCACCGATCATCAAGCCGCCCTCGCCGGTTTCTTCTACGTCACGAAGTGGCAAGCCAGTGATATCGATCAGGTGCTCGGGGCGGCTGATGTTTTCTTTCATCAGGTCCAGCAGGTTGGTGCCGCCGGCGATAAAGCGCGACGCCGGGCTGACCAGGTGCACCGCTTCCTGCACGTCGGCCGGCTTGCTGTAATGGAAGGGATTCATTGCTCACCTCCCTGCGCACGGCATGCCGGCAAGGCTTCTTCGATGGCGTCGCGGATGTTGTTGTAGGCGCCGCAGCGGCACAGGTTGCCGCTCATCAGTTCCTGGATTTGCGCGGTGTCGCGGGCGCGGCCTTCACGGGCCAGGCCCACCGCCGAGCAAATCTGCCCCGGGGTGCAGTAGCCACACTGGAAGGCGTCGTGCTTGATGAACGCCTGCTGCATCGGGTGCAGGTCTTCGCCCGAGGCCAGGCCTTCAATGGTGGTCAACTCGGCGCCGTCGCACATCACGGCGAGGGTCAGGCAGGCGTTCACGCGTTTGCCGTCGAGCAGCACGGTGCAGGCGCCGCACTGGCCGTGGTCGCAGCCCTTCTTGGTGCCGGTCAGGTCCAGTTGCTCGCGCAGCAAGTCGAGCAAAGTGGTCCATGGCAACACATCCATTTGGATGTCCAGGCGATTGATGGTCAGGCGTATCGGGTGACTGACGAACGGCTTGGCCGCAGCAAAGTTGGGGGTCGCGCTCATAAACACCTCACGGATTGGTGTGCAATCGCGGCGTTCTCGGAAGTCGCCGTCTTAGCGGTACGACTTCCCGGGGTTATGAGCGTTCAAGGCAATTGATGGGTGGCGATCAGCGAATGCTGAGGGTGGTAACCAGTTGGTTGCGCGGCGGGTTGATCGAGGTGTTGCTGTACTGGAACGTGCCGCCGGCTTCGATATCCAGCTGGAACGTATAGATGTAGCCCATCAACGTACCGGCACCACTGCACGCCTGGCTGATGGAGCCGACCTGGCAGATGGGGGTGCTGCTGCCGGACACCGGCGCGCCATCGAAGAACGCGTGGGAACTGTTGCCCAGGCCGACTTCCATCACATACACGAAGGTTTGCCCGCGGTGTGTGCACATCTGGGTGCTGGCCGCCCGCTCAGGGATGGTTTCGGTGCATTTGGCCGACTGCACCTTGAACACCCGAACCTCGCTCAACGCCGGTGCAGGCGCGCCCCACGCCGGTGCTGCACCGAGCCACAGGCCGATACAACCGAACAGAGCTAGACTCCAGGCGCTGGCTTTTTTCATGCTGTCGATGACCCTGTAATAAACGTCGGCGCAGTATGCCTCAAGGCCATGATCAAGCCTATGCGCCACTGGCCCTCGGCTGCTGGTATGATGCGCCGCTTTTTCCGATCCTCTCTGGAACCACAGGCGCTTGGCGCAGTTTGTGCTTTGACTTAGAGGTCAACAAATAACGACGCAAAATAGCGTCACAGGGAGCAGGCATGCTGGAAAAGCTGTTTCAACTCAAGGCACACAATACGAATGTGCGCACCGAGATTCTCGCGGGCGTCACCACCTTCCTGGCCATGGCCTACATCCTGTTCGTCAACCCGAGCATTCTCGGCGAGACCGGCATGGACAAGGGCGCAGTCTTTGTCGCGACCTGCCTGGCGGCGGCCATCGGCTCCACCGTGATGGGCCTTATCGCCAACTACCCGATTGCCCTGGCACCGGGCATGGGCCTCAACGCGTTCTTCACCTACACCGTGGTCCTGCACATGGGCCACACCTGGCAAGTGGCGCTGGGTGCTGTGTTCATCTCGGCGGTGCTGTTCTTCCTGCTGTCGATCTTCCGCATCCGTGAATGGATCATCAACAGCATCCCGCTGCCGCTGCGCTCGGCGATTGCGGCGGGTATCGGCCTGTTCCTGGCGCTGATCGCCCTGCACAACGCCGGCATCGTGGTCAGCAACCCGGCCACCATGGTGGGCCTGGGCGACCTGAAACAACCGGCGCCGATCCTCGCCACGCTCGGTTTTGCGCTGATCGTTGCACTGGAAGCCTTGAAAGTGCGCGGCGCGGTGTTGATCGGCATCCTGGTGGTGACCATCGCCTCCATCGTGCTCGGCTTCACCCCGTTCGGCGGCGTGATGTCGATGCCACCTTCGCTGGCGCCGACCTTCCTGCAACTGGACATCAAGGGCGCCCTGGACATCGGTCTGGTGAGCGTGATCTTCGCCTTCCTGTTCGTCGACCTGTTCGACAACTCCGGCACCCTGATCGGCGTGGCCAAGCGCGCAGGCCTCATGGGCAAGGACGGTCACATGCCGAAAATGGGCCGTGCGCTGATCGCTGACAGCACCGCTGCCATGGCCGGCTCGCTGCTGGGCACCTCGACCACCACCAGCTACATCGAATCGGCTGCAGGCGTGAGCGCCGGTGGCCGTACCGGTTTGACCGCGGTCGTGGTCGCCATCCTGTTCCTGCTGGCGCTGTTCTTCTCGCCACTGGCGGCCAGCGTGCCGGCCTTCGCCACCGCGCCGGCGCTGCTGTTTGTTGCGGTACTGATGACCTCGGGCCTGGCCGAAATCGACTGGGACGACATCACTGTCGCCGCGCCGGTGGTGATCACCGCCCTGGCGATGCCATTCACTTATTCCATCGCCAACGGCATTGCCTTCGGTTTCATCGCCTGGACCGCCATCAAGCTGCTTTCGGGCCGCTACCGTGAGCTGAACCCGGCGCTGGTGATCCTGTCGATTCTGTTTGTGATCAAGCTGGGCTGGTTCAACGCATGACTTTTGACGCCGCAAGCTACACCGTTCAACTGGAAGAAAAGGTCACGCGCTTGCGTGACCTGCTGGCGCCGTTCGACGCGCCAGAGCCGCAGGTTTTCGACTCGCCCTTGCAGAATTTCCGCCTGCGGGCCGAGTTCCGCCTGTGGCGCGAAGGGGGCGAACGCCACTACGCGATGTTCTCCCAGGACGACAAGCGCACGCCGATCCTCATCGAAGAGTTTCCGATTGCCAGCCTGCGCATCAACCAGTTGATGCCGCAGCTCAAGGCCGCCTGGCAAGCCAGCGCCGCCTTGAGCCACAAGCTGTTCCAGGTGGAGTTCCTCACCACCCTGGCCGGCGACGCGATGATCACCCTGTGCTATCACCGCCCGCTGGACGAGCATTGGCACACCGCGGCGAACAAGCTGGCAGCTGATTTGAATGTCAGCATCATCGGGCGCTCAAAGGGCAAGCGTGATGTGATCGGCCGCGATTACGTGGTCGAAAAACTCGACGTCGGCGGTCGCACCTTCAGCTATCGCCAGCCCGAAGGCGCGTTCACCCAGCCCAACGGCACGGTGAACCAGAAGATGCTCAACTGGGCGTACGAAGCCTTGGGCGATCGCAGTGATGACCTGCTGGAGCTGTACTGCGGCAACGGCAACTTCACCCTGCCCCTGGCCACCCGCGTGCGCAAAGTGCTGGCCACCGAGATCAGCAAGACCTCGGTGAATGCGGCCCTGAGCAACCTCGATGAAAACGCGGTGGATAACGTCACCCTGGTGCGTTTGTCTGCCGAAGAGCTGACCGAAGCCTTGAACGAAGTGCGGCCGTTCCGACGCCTGCACGGCATCGACCTCAAGAGCTACGAATTCGGCAGCGTGTTCGTCGACCCGCCGCGTGCCGGCATGGACCCGGACACCTGCGAACTGACCCGGCGCTTCGAGAACATCCTGTACATCTCCTGCAACCCGGAAACGTTGGCGGCGAACATTGCACAACTGCATGACACGCATCGGATTACCCAGTGCGCCATGTTTGACCAGTTCCCGTGGACGCACCACATGGAATCGGGTGTGTTGCTGACTCGGCGATAAGTCCCCAGGACACCGAAAATATCCAATGTGGGAGCTGGCCGGCTCTCACATTGGATCCTCATGTATCAGTGGAATCACCGTCTTCCAGCACCTCCTTGCGCGGCCGGCCACCCTTCTTGCCATTGGCACGGGCGGCAGCGGATTTGGCGGCGCTGCTCTTGCGACCGTTGCTGGAGGCTACCAGGCTTGTAGCCAAGGCCATTAACGGCTGGCTTGTGGCGATAAGGCCCGTGATGGAGATATCCAGGTCCTGGCCCTCACAGCACAGCGCCTTTCCGCCAAACCCCACCTCCAACTGCTGGAAATCCTGCAAGGTAAACCCCTTGAACTCCGGCAGCCCCGCCACCGGCAACAGGATCCGACTGCCGTCGCTGAAGCCAATGGAAATGCTGTCACTCTCATAACGCACGTTGCTGGCGTTGGCGTACAAACGCTTCGACCTGCGTCCTCGATCGATGGCCTTATCGATATCGGCCTCGGTGATCGGTACATACGGTAAAACTTTGGCCTTTACGATTTTTTTCATAAATCGATCTCCACAAAACCCGGTGCCCTGACCAGATTCAAAATTGTTTTCTGCCCCACGACATCGTGCCGGGCGCGTGCGATCACATAGACACCGCGCTGAATGATCAACCCAGGCAACACCTCGCTGGCTTCCCAGTCCCAGGAGTGATTCTCCAGACAAACCGTTTGCAGTTTTTCCCACCAGATCCGGCGTGCCCGCGCCAGGTAATGCGGTTGCATCAGGGTGTAGCGAATCCCTTCAAGAATCGACATCGATGGCCGGTGCCGTTCGGGGTCTACATCCCACAACGCCACATGCCCATCCAGAAAGCTGAAACGAAACCGCGCATCCCATTCCTTGCCCGCCACATGCACATGAGGCGGGCAATGCTCATCCCTGAGAAACACCGCAATCACACATCCTTTGTAAGTGCCTACTTTCATCGTAACCCATCCGTTAGGTTATTTTCCGCCAGGTAACAATTTTCCACATGCACCCGACAACCGGCTCCATGCCTCGAAGCTGTCTCACAGATTAGTAACGACGAACAACCCGTCGAATGCCGGGTTGTAACCACTCATGCCGATGGCTGGAAATACCCGGCCAACGCCCGCAGGTCCTGCTCGCTTAGCAACCCGGCGAAATACTTCAGCTGTATCCGCGCCAGCAGGTACGCATGCCGTGCGTCCGCCAGGTCACGGCGGGCCGTGAACAGTTGCTGCTCGGCGTCCAGCACATCAAGGTTCACACGCTCGCCGCCGGTCACGCTTTTCCTGGTTGCCGTGACCAGGGCAGTGGCCGAGCCGACCGCCATTTCATACGCCCGCACTTTGGCCGCGCCGCTGGTGTTGAGGTTGAATTGTTTGCGCAGTTCGATCAGCGTCTTGGCCGTTTGCGCATCCAGTTCGTGCTGGGCCTGGGACAGTTGATTGGCGGCCTGGCGGGTTGACGCCGACACCGAGCCGCCGGCAAACAGCGGCAGGCTGACCTGGATGCCGACGCTGTTGGTGTCGTACTTCTGGTTGTAGCTGCTTTCCGAATCGGAGCTGGTCTGGCGGCTGCTGGCATACAGGCTGACCTTGGGCAGGTGCCCGGCGCGCTTGCGCTCCACTTCGTACTCGGCGACGTCCAGCGCATGGTGCTGGGATTTAAGTTCCGGGTTGTTGGCCATGGCCATTTCCCGCCAGGTTTCGAAACGGTTGGGCTCCAGTGGCGGAATGTCGAACTGGCGGGTCAGCGGCGCCAACTCTTCGATCTGCAACGGCTGCCCGACGATGGCTTCCAGCTCGCGCAAGGCGGCGTCCTGGGTGTCCAGCGACTCGATCTCTTCAGCCTGGGCCAGGCTCAGGCGCGCCTGGGTTTCCAGCACATCGGTGCGGGTGCCCTCGCCGCCCTTGAGCAGCCGTTCATTGAGTTGCAGGCGCTCCACATATGCACGTTTCTGGGCGCGACTCAGTTCGATCCGCTCCTGGGCCAGCAACGCCTGGCTGTAGGCGCTCAACACCCGCACGGCCAACTCCTGGCTCTTGCCGCGAAAGCGTTCGTCGGCAAACAGCGCCTGCGCCGCGCCCTGGCGATAGCGCGCGTAGGCTTCGTAATCGAGCAGCGGTTGTTGCAAGGTCAGGGTCGAGGCATAGCTGCGGTAATCGCGGTCGCTGGTAACGTTGCCCACCGCCGTTGACTGGGTGACTTCGGATTCATTGCGCGAGTTGTTGTAGCTCCAGGACAGGTTCGGCAGCAGCCCGGCGCGGCCGATGACGCGGTTTTCCTCGCCGGCCTCGCGCTCCTGGATTGCCGCCTGAAACGTCGGATCGTTGCGTAGCGCCAAGTCATAGGCATCGAGCAATCCCAACGCCTGAACCGAACCGCTGCAGGCACAACACAGGCTGAATAACAGCGCCTTCATTCTTCCACCAACGCCATGTGAGTCCGATCCAGCAAGGGTTTGAACAGGTAGTTGAGCATCGAGCGCTCACCGGTTTTGACGAAGGCTTCCACCGGCATGCCCGGGCGAATCTGCAAGCCGTCGAGCTGGCGCATGCCGGCGGCGCTGACCTGGGCGCGCAGGGTGTAATACGGTTCGTCGGTGCGCTCGTCGACCTGCCGGTCGGCCGACACCAGCGTCACTTCACCGGCAATGCGCGGGGTGGTGCTCTGGTTGAAGGCCGAGAACAACAGCTCCACCGGCAAGCCCGGGTGCACCTTGTCGACCATCTGCACCGGCACCCGCGCTTCCACCAGCAATGGTTCGCCCTGGGGCACGATGTCCATCAGCGCCTGGCCGGGCTTGATCACGCCGCCTTCGGTGTACACGTCCAGCCCCACCACCACACCGGCGGCCGGGGCGCGCACCAGGCTGTTGGCCAGTTCGAATTCGGCCGAGGCCAGGCGGTTGCGCAGGTCGTCGCTGCGGGTGCGGGTTTCGGCCAGTTGGCCGCGCAGCTCTTTCTGGAAGTCTTCGCCGAGCTGGCGGATGCGCAGGCGCAGTTCAAGGACTTGCCGTTGCAACTGGCCGATGCGGCCGAAATCCTCGGCAATCGCACCGTCGAGCTGGGCGTAAAGGCGTTCACTTTCCAGCAGCCGATTGCGCGGAATGTAGCCGTCCCGCGCCAGCTCCCGCAGGCCTTGCAGTTGTTCATTCATCGCGGTGCGTTGCAGTACTTTGCTGGCCTGGGAATCCCGGGTACCGCGCAGTTGCGCTTCGGCCCCGGCGATGGTTTCCCGCAGGCCTTGCTGCTCCGTGGCCAGGGCCTGGGCGCGACTGCTGAACAGTTGCCGTTGCAGGCTCAAGGTGGCGGCGGCTTCAGGCTCATTCAGCAGTTCGGGGCCGAAGACAATGGCCGACAAGCCTTCGCTCTCGGCACTCAAACGCGCTTCGCTGGCCTGGGACGCAATGAACTGGCTGCGCAAAGACTGCATCTGCCCGCGCAACGGGGTTTCCTTCAGGCGGATCAGTACTTGCCCCGCGCTCACCACTTCGCCATCGCGCACCTCGATACGCTCGACGATCCCGCCCGCCGGGTGCTGCACTGTCTTGCGATGCCCCGAGACCATGACCTTGCCGGACACCGCCACGCCCTTGTCCAGCGGCGCCAGCGCAGCCCAGCCGAGAAACCCGGCAAAGCCGCCGAGTACCAGCAGCCACCCAAGGCGCGCGTATTTTTTGTCGTCCAGGGCCAGCACGTTATTCACCGGCGGCACGCTGTTGTCCGCCACAAGCACAGGTCGGTTCATGCTTTTTTTCCTTCACCGAGGCGGTAGCTCATGCTCATTGCAGACACCGGTTTGGGCGGCGCCGGTGCAGGTTTCTGCGTGGCCTCCAACACCCGCGCCGTCGGCCCGAATGCTTGCAACTGGCCGTCCCGCAGGATCAGCAACTGGTCGGTCAGGGCCAGCACGTTGGTCTTGTGAGTGATCAGCACCAACGTGCGACGCTGGGCCTTGAGCAGCGTGATGGCCTGGACCAGGGCCTGTTCGCCGGCCTCGTCGAGGTTGGAATTGGGCTCATCGAGCACGATCAGCGCGGGCAGGCCGTACAACGCCCGTGCCAGCGCGACACGCTGCTTCTGCCCGCCGGACAACCCGGCGCCGCCCTCACCCAGTTGGGTGTCATAGCCTTGGGGCAGTTGCAGGATCATGGGGTGCACACCGGCCATTTGCGCGGCGGCGAGCACCTTGTCCGAATCCACGGGGCCGAAACGCGCGATATTGTCGGCGATGCTGCCGGCGAACAGCTGGATGTCCTGGGGCAGATACCCAATGTGCGGGCCGAGTTGCTGCTTGTCCCATTGCGCCAGGTCCGCGCCGTCCAGCCGCACCTTGCCGGCCATCGGCGCCCAGGCCCCCACCAGCAACCGCACCAGCGTCGACTTGCCGCAACCGGAGGGGCCAATAACGCCCAGCACATCGCCTGCCGGCAGACTGAAACCAAGGTTGGCCAACGCCGGGCGACGACTGCCCGGCGCACACGCACTCACCTGCTCGACCGTCAACTGGCCGCTGGGCGCCGGCAAGCTCATGCGCTCAGGGCGCGCCGGGTTGGCCGCCAGCATCAGGGTCAGACGCTCATAGGCCAGGCGCGCCGAACTCCATTGTTTCCATACGCCGATCAGTTGGTCGATGGGGCTCAGCACCCGTCCCATCAGGATGGAACCGGCGATCATCATGCCCGGCGTGATCGCCCCCTGCACCGCCAGCAACGCACCCAACCCGAGGACCAATGACTGCAACGCCAGGCGCACGCCCTTCGACCAGGCGCTGATGGCGGCGGTCTTTTCACTGGCCAGGTTCTGCGCCGCCAGAAACGCCTGGTGCTGGGCAAACCAACGCGCACGCAGGGTTGCCAGCATGCCCATGGCTTCGATGGTTTCGGCATTGCGCAGGTTGGACGTGGCCTGTTGGCTGGCGCTGATGGACAGCTGATTGGCCTGGGTCAACGGCGCCTGGCAGATATGCTGGTTGGCCCACGCCAGCGCCATCAGCATCAGCGCACCAACCAGCGCCAGGAGGCCGAGCCAGGGGTGGAACAGGAAGATCACCAGCAGGTACACCGGAAACCACGGCGCATCAAAAAACGCGAACAGCGCCTGGCCGGTGGCGAACTGGCGCAAGGTCGTCAGGTCACTCAACGCCTGCCCCGCCGCCTGGGTGCCACCCTTGAGTTGCGCCTCGAACGCGGCGTCGTACACCCGCTGGTTCAGGCGCATGTCCATCTGTGTGCCGAGGCGTATCACCACCTGGCTGCGCACCCACTCCAGCGCGCCCATCAAGCCGAACAAGCCGAGGATCATCAGCGTCAGCATCAACAGGGTCATTTCGTTGCCGGAGGCCAGCACCCGGTCGTAGACCTGCAACATGTACAGCGCCGGGGCCAGCATCAGCAGGTTGATCACCGCCGAGAACAGGCCGATGTTGAGGAAGCCACTTTTATAGGCCGTGAGGGCGGCCAGGGTTTCGTTGCCGGCATGGCGCATCGGGGGAATTCTCATGGGGGAAAACAGGAAGCGCCGCCCGGGTTTGACACGCCGTACGCCGCTGCGCAGAATTTGGCACCGCCGTCGCCCTGGCCTTCGATAACTCATGGCGACGACGGGGTTTACGCAGCGAATGGGAGAGCGATCTTCCATTCGCTTTTTTCATGGCGCAGCAAAATCAGGCAGCGAGCGCCCAGTCCTGTGCCACGTCCTGCACGCCCACCAGGGCGACGTCGGTGGTGGTTGCCGTAGCGTGTGCCGCCAGGCCGGCCGAGATCTCGTCGAAGGTGTTGGCGGTGGACAGGCCGAAGTCGTCCAGCAGGTTATTGAGCACGGTTTCCAGGGCCGAGGTGTTGCCTTGCATCAGGCTGTAGATCACGTTCTGCACGTCGTTGCCAACGCGGCCTGCGCCTTGCGCCGCGCTCAGGTCGAGGCCGTTGAACGCCACTTTGAACGCGTCGAGGGTGAAGTCGCTGCCATTGCCGCCGCCCAGGCCGGTGCCCAGTTGAACGTTATCCAGGTTGCCCCACAGGTAGTGGTTTTCGTTGTGGCTGGCTGGCAGCGCCGGGTTGAATACGTAGTGCAGGCCATTGCTGGTGTTGCTGTCGGCAATGAAGGCGTAGTCGGAATTGTTGGCGCCGTGGGTCGAATATTGGTCGCCGCTCAGGGAGCCGTTGCTGAAGCCGCCGGTGTTGCTGTTGCCGTGACCCGCGGTGTTGAACCCCAGTGCCCAGTCGGTCAGGTAGTCCGAGACGGAGTAAGCACCGAGCGCAGCTTCGTAACTAACAGAAATAGTCATCACTTAACCTCGTTATAAACAACACGATTGATCAGCACGCTCATACAGCGCACTTTTTGCCCACCCTTGGGCAAAACCGTTGGTTGATAAAGTGCCGTGCACCTTGATCAAAACTTGTATTCGAGCATCCCGCTCAACGTTCTCCCGCGCGCCAGGCTCAGGTTGTTGGCATCCCCCATGGCGACGAAGTAGGCCTCATCGGTGGCGTTTTCCAGCGCCAGGGCGATGTTCAATTGGTCGGTCATCCAGTAACTGGCGTACAGGTCATAGAGGGTGTACTGGGGCCATAGCGCCTGGTCGATGAAGTCATAACCTTGTGAGTCGAGGTTTTCGCCATTGCCCGAGCTGTAACGCACCCGTACGCCCATATCGAGTCGCTTTTCCAGGAAGCGCGCGCCCAGGGTCAGCGAGCCGCGATCCGCCGGCATATAGGTGGCGTTGCCCATGATCCGGCCACAGCTTTCCTTGTTGTTGGCAGCATCGTCGTCCAGCACTTCATAGGTGGTCACCGGGCGCAGGCCGATCGTGCCGTTTGGCCGGGTGTAGCGTTCATAGCGCGTGGTGGACGGCCCGCTCTTCTTCGCCCCGCCCAGGTAATAGTTCTTCGAGCAGAACTCGTTACTGCCGATCATGTGGGTGTAACTGAGATTGGCGTACGCCCGCCCCATGTCGTAGTTGAGTTGGTACTCCACCCCGCGAAAGCGCGTCGGGTTGGTGTTATTGACGTACGCCATCGTGCCGAGAAAACCGCCGACGGAGGTCTCCGGCAAACTGACGCTGTGATTGAGGAACGAGAAGTTCTCGATCCGGGTATCAAAGTAAGCCACCTTCATGCCCAGCCGGTCGTCACCGAACAGCAGTCCCTCTTTGAGGATGTTCACGCCCATTTCCCAGTCCCGCGACTCTTCGGGTTTCAGGAAAGGGTTGGGAAATACCCGCTCAGATGAGTTGCCGCCGTGAGGCCGCCCGGTCATGAAGGTTTCCGTCACCGCCGGCGGGCGCCAACCCTTGCCCCAGCGGGCGTAGAGTTGCAGCCAGTCCAAGCCCGGCTTTATGCCGATACCGAACGTGGGAGAGAACTGGCCCTCCTCTCGATCGATGTCGAAAACCTCCTCGACACGCTTGGCGCCTACCGTACTGTTGTAGAAACGATCGCGCCGGTACAACGTCATCCCGGTGACGCCTTCCAGCCGATAGCGGTCGTACCGCAAGCCCGCATCCAGCGTCAGCCAGTCGCCATATTCGTACTGCAGGTTGTTGAACAGGCTGGCGATGGTGCGTTTGCCACCGGGCGTCCCGCCTTCAACGTAAGGCAACAGGCCGGAAAGGTTGGTGGCCTCGACTTTGTTGGTATCGGGCTTGAACTTGTCTTGATACACCTCCACGCCGTAGTTCCAACTCAGGTGGCCCAACGCATCGAAGTCGAACCGCGAAGTGTTGTCGCCCTGTACGCCCCAGGTATCGGTCTGAAAATGATCCGTGTAGCCCGCCACATAGTTGCCGGAGGTCAGCGACGCGGCGTTGGGCGCATTGTCCCGGTCCATTTGTGTGGTGACGTAGTAGACCTTGGCCTTGAAATCGATCAGCGGGTTATCCGGCGTGTAGCGATAATCCAGCGCGATATTCTTGGCATTGAGGTTGTTCTTGCTGACGCGCTGGTAGTAGACGCTCTGGTTATCCGGGGCGGTATAGGCCCAGGCGTCATTGCTGTCGCTGTCACTTTCCAGATAGCTCAGTTGCACCCGCTGGTCATTGGGCAGGTTCAGCCCGAACTTGACGATTTGAGAACGGGTCACGCTGCCGGTGTCACCGACCTCACTGTTCAACCAATCGTCAAAGGCCGCAGGCTGGGAGTCACGCGCACGCAAATGAGTACCCAGCTTCTGGTCGTTGTGGGTACCGGCGCGGTAGTCGCCAAAATGCCGTTCGCTGTACCCCAGCAGCACGTCGCCACGCTCGTCGCCAAACGCGAACACTCCGCTGCCGTTGAAATAGGTGCCGTTACCCAGTTCACCAATCCCGCTACCGGCACGCAGACGCCCGCCATAGTCCTTGCCATCGGCCAGAAACTCACTGGCCTCCAGGGTCTTGAACGATGCAATCCCGCCCAACACTGCTGCCCCGCCTTGCCCGGACTGGCTGCCCTTGTCGATTTCGATGCTGGAGATGAATTCCGGGTCGATCAACATCGTGCCGTTGCGCTGCTGGTGGCCGTTGACGTTGAAGTTCTGGCGCATGCCGTCGATGTTCATGTTGACCCGGCCGTAGTCCTGCACGCCGCGGATGTTCACCGACAGGCCTGGGTCACGCTGGTTGACGGCGGTGTACACGCCGGCGGTTTCTTCCAGCATGTCGGCGGCGTGGCGCGGCGGGCGCTTGTCGATCTGCTCGCGACTGATCACGGCCACCGAGCGCGGCGTGTCGTACACCCAGTCGCTGGGCTTGCCGTTGGTGTTGCCGGTAATGGTGGTGGTGCCCACGGTCAGCGCACTGTCATGGTCGGCGCTGACGCGAGTCAGCGTTACTTGCCGATCCCCGGTAAAGCGATATTCCACCGGCGCACTGCCCACCAATCGGCCGAGGCCTTCCTGGGCGCTGTAACGGCCCTTGAGCGCGGTACTGGTGAGGCCTTGCAGGCGCGCGCTGTCGAACAGCACCTGCAGCCCGGCCTGGTCGGCGAAGGTCAGTACGGCACGCCCCAAGGGTTGCGCCGCAATATCGAAGGTCAGCGTGACGGGCTGTGACTCACCGGCTGGCGCCTCGGCGGCCTGCACCTGGCAGGCAGAGGCGAACAGCCCCAGGTGAATGGCAAGGGCCAACCGGCTACTGGTGTTGCGCCCCTTGGTGATTGCAGACATCTACGTTATCCCTTCGCTGACCATGCTTGTTTATGCGAATACTTCTCACTTAACAGGACGTGTCAGGCGTTGGAACTCAGTAAGGTTTTTTGAAAGTTTTTTCGAAGGGCGTAAACGGGGCCCGACGACCCCATCAATAGATCAGGCTCAGCCCCGCCAAATCCAGGCGCTGCACCTGCAATTCTTCGGTCAGGGTGCCGAGGGCGGTGTCGAGCATATCGAGACGGAACACGCCGCTGACTTCGCGGCTGCCCAGGTCGGCATTGGTCAGCACCACCTTGCCAGGCCGGTAACGGTTGAGCTGCTCGATGACCTTGGCCAGTGGCAAGCGGTCGAAGATCAGCACACCGCGACGCCAACTGGTGGCGCGCTCCAGGTCGAGATCGTTGAGGGCCACCACACCGTTTTCAGGACTGTAGCGCGCGGCCTGGCCTTCCTTGAGCACGGTTTGTTTCTGCGGCACTGCCTGCAGCGTGACCGCCACACTGTGCTGCAGCACGCCGACCCAGGCCTGCCGGTCATCCTCACGCTCGACCACAAACCGCGTGCCCAGGGCGCGGGTTTGCCCGCTGGCGCTCTGCACCACGAATGGCCGCTTTTCCTCGCCGGCCATCGGTGCCACATCAAAGATTGCCGAGCCCTTGATCAGGCTGATGCGCCGTTGCACGCCGTCAAACTCCAGCTTGATTGCACTGGCGGAATCCAGCTGCACGCTGCTGCCGTCCGCCAACTGCACGGTGCGCACTTCGCCCTTGTGGGTGACGTAATCGGCCTGCATCTGCAACAACGCCTCAGGCCCGCGCACCCAGCCGACACCGGCCACCACCAGCAACAGCGCGACGCTCGCCGCCATGCGCCACGGCTTGCGACGACGGGCACCACGCACCGGCGCAGCGGCCGAGGCGGGACGCTGGCGATGCACCGCCTCATCGCGATGCACCTCGCCCAGCGCCGCCCACGTCTGCTCGGCAAAGCGCAGCGCCGCTTCATGGCGGCTGTCCCTGGCGATCCATTGGCGCAGTTCGGCTTGCTCCTGATCGGTCAGGTCGCCGGCGTGCAGGCGCACCGCCCAATCGGCAGCCGCCTCGGTAATACTGTGCTGTTGGGAACCAGGGCTATTCACGTGTGAATCTCGAATTTTTCGTTATATAACGCTGTGACGTCTGACCCCAGGTTTGTCGGTAATTCATTCGTCGGACGGCCCCGTCTCGCTTTCCTGCAAACGCTGCATGACATACGCCAGCGCCTTGGCCAGATGCTTTTGCACCGAGCTGTCGGAAATATCCAGGTGCCGCGCGACCTGGGCATGGGTCATGCCCTCGATGCGGTTGAGGCGGAAAATCTGCCGGGTACGCTCCGGCAATTCCGCCAGTGCCTGCTTCAATGCCTGCCGCTGTTGCTGCGCCATTGCCTGAGCCTCCAACCCGGCCATTTCGTCTTCAATCTCGGCCAGCGCCTCATGGGGCACGGAATCAGTCTTGCGCCGCGCTTCCTGGCGAATATGGTCGATCAGCAGATTACCGGCCGTGCGATAGAGATAGCCCTGGGAGTTGTCGATGCGCTCGCCGGCCGGCTTTTGCGCCAGGCGCAGGAAACTCTCCTGCACCAGGTCTGCGGCCAACTGCGGGTCCCGTACCTTGCGGGCCAGATACCCGCGCAGGGTATCGGCATGCTTGAGAAACAGGCCTTTGAGATCCACGTCCGACAAACCGACTCCCTGGAATGTAAAGGAAACAGGCGGGCATCTTAAGCGTTGTCGAGAATGATTTTCAATTGATATCAACTCTGATCTGCACAACACCGGGTTTATTCTGCGTTCGATAATCGAACGGTTCCCACCCCGACGATTGACCAAATTAACCATTCAGTACATTTTATCCGCAGACATAAAAACAACAGCGGAGAATCTCCCATGCCCCCTATCGTGCTGGTGCTCAACGGCCCCAATCTCAACCTGCTCGGCACCCGCGAGCCGGCCACTTATGGCCACGAAACCCTGGCCGACCTCTCCGCCCTGTGTGGCCGCAGCGCCGAACAGCTGGGATTGAAAGTCGAATTCCGCCAGACCAACCACGAAGGCGAATTGCTGGACTGGATCCACGGCGCCCGCGCCCGTTGCGCCGGCATCGTGATCAACCCGGCGGCCTGGACCCACACTTCAGTGGCAATTCGTGACGCACTGGTGGCCAGTGAAGTCCCGGTGATCGAGGTGCATTTGTCCAACGTGCATGCCCGCGAAGCGTTCCGTCATCACTCTTTTGTGTCACCGATCGCCAAGGCGGTGCTCGCCGGTTTTGGCAGCCATGGCTATCACCTGGCCCTCGAACATTTCAGCAAGACCTTGAAGGGATGAACCCGGTGTCCAAACCTCGAATCCTCGCCGGCCTGATCGGCGCCGGCATCCAGGCCTCCCGCACGCCGGCCCTGCATGAGCACGAAGGCGATGCCCAGGGCCTGCGTTATCTGTATCGCCTGATCGACCTTGACCAGTTGCAAGTGGACACCCGCGCCCTGCCCGACTTGTTGATGGCTGCCGAGCAGATGAATTTCACCGGCTTGAACATCACCTACCCGTGCAAGCAGGCGATCCTGCCGTTGCTGGATGACCTGTCGCCCGAAGCGCGGGGCATCGGCGCGGTGAATACCGTGGTGTTTCGCAACGGTGAGCGCATCGGCCACAACACCGACTGCCTGGGTTTTGCCGAAGGCTTTCGTCGTGGCTTGAGTGACGTGGCGCGCAGGCATGTGGTGCAGATGGGCGCAGGCGGTGCCGGGGCGGCAGTGGCCCATGCGCTGCTGGGCGAAGGCGTGGAACGCTTGAGCATTTTCGACGTGGACGTGGAGCGCGCCCGCAGCCTGGCGGACAACCTCAACCAGCATTTCGGTACAGGCCGGGCCCAGGCCGGCAATGACCTGGAAAGCTCCATGGCCGAGGCCGACGGCTTGGTAAACACCACGCCCATGGGCATGGCCAAGCTACCGGGCATGCCGGTGCCGCTGCACACCCTGCACGCTGGCTTGTGGGTGGCGGAGATTGTGTATTTCCCGCTGGAAACCGAACTGCTGCGCAACGCCCGTGCCCTGGGTTG
The DNA here is from genome assembly GCF_013386765.1 of Pseudomonas yamanorum. Taxonomy (GTDB): domain Bacteria; phylum Pseudomonadota; class Gammaproteobacteria; order Pseudomonadales; family Pseudomonadaceae; genus Aquipseudomonas; species Aquipseudomonas yamanorum_A. The sequence continues at coordinate 91,082 of NZ_JACARE010000017.1, read as the reverse complement.
CCGCACCCTGGATGGCGGCAACATGGCGGTGTTTCAGGCGGTGAAGGCGTTTGAGTTGTTCAGTGGGGAAGTGGCGGATGCAGAGCGCATGCTTGCGCACTTCCAGAGCATGAACCACTAGCTGCAGGAACCGGATCAAAATGTGGGAGCTGGCTTGCCTGCGATGCAAGCACCTCGGTACTTCAGACAAACCGAGTTGATCCTATCGCGGGCAAGCCCGGCTCCCACACAAGCCGGCTCCCACATTTGTTCGGTGTTGACCTCAAGCCTGCAAATAGCGCAACACCGACTCGCAGATCATCGCCCGATGCCGCTGCTTGACCGCCTCATCCGACAACTCGATCTGAAAGATCTCGCTGAAGGTGTGGCGGTTGGACACCCGGTAAAAGCTGAACGAGTTGATCAGCAGGTGCACGTCCAGCGGCTCCAGCCCTTCACGGAACAACCCCAGCTCCGCGCCCCGGCGCAACGTGGTGCCGAGGGCTTCGAGGATGTTGCTGTTCATCGCCTTGATCGACGTCGACTGTTTTACATACTCGGCGTTGTGGATGTTCTCGATGCTCACAATCCGCACAAAATCCACGTTCTGATCGTGGTGATCAAAGGTGAATTCCACCAGCCGGCGGATCGCTTCCCGGGGCTCCAGGGCCGTCAGGTTCATCCGGGTCTCGGTGTTGCGAATGTCGCCGTAGAGCTTCTCCAGCACCTCGACGTAGAGCTGCTCCTTGCTGCCGAAGTAGTAATAGATCATGCGCTTGGAGGTCTGGATACGCTCCGCGATCGCGTCCACCCGGGCGCCGGAAAGGCCCTGGGTGACAAACTCGACGATGGCCTCCTGGAGGATATTCTCGCGGGTCTTTTCCGGGTTGTTCTTGCGCCCCTTGCGTGGCGCGGTGGCCACGGCGGGAAGCTCGGAAGTCAGGGTCATGGTGCGCTCACGGCCTTAGGTGCAGGCGGTGATTATGGGCCGCGCCGCACGCCGAAGGAAGCGCCGGCACCTTACAACCTGGCCTGGCGCGCCGCACCGCTGCGGGACTTGGCCATGGCCGCCAGGCGCACCGCCACGTTGGCCGCGCCGTAACCGGCATAACCGTTCTTGCGCTGGATGATCTCGAAGAAAAACCGGCCTTCAAACGGTTCGGTGTACACGTGAAACAGCTCACCGCCCTGGGCGTCGCGGTCGTACAGCACGTTGTAGTACGCGAGCTGGCTGAGGAACTCGTCATCGAAATCAAACCGCGCCGCCAGGTCGTCGTAGTAGTTCAGCGGGATATCCAGCAGCGGCACCCCGGCGTCCTTGGCCCGGCTGACCTCGGCGAAAATGTCCGCGCAGTCGAAGGCAATGTGGTGCACACCCGAGCCGCGATAGCTCGACAGCGCGTGGGAAATCGCAGTGTTGCGGTTCTCGGAGATATTCAGCGGCAGGCGGATCGAGCTGCAGCGACTGCGCAGCGCGCGGCTTTTCACCAGGCCGTACGGGTCGGGCAGCACCACTTCGTCGTCGGCTTCGAAATCCAGCAGGCTCTTGTAGAACAGCACCCAACTGTCGAGGCTGTCGGCGGGCAACGCCATGGCCATGTGGTCGATGCGCAGCAGGCCACCGCTGGCAGCGCTCGCCGGTTGCAGGTTGAAATCGGTGTCGTAGAGGCCGCCTTCGTTCTGGTCCACCAGGTAAATCAGGCTGCCATCCGGTGCACGCACCGCTGCCAGCTCCAGCTCGTTGGGGCCGACCAGCCCGCGATACGGCTGGCCCTTGTAGGCCACCGCCCGCTCCAGGGCCTTGGCGCTGTCCTTCACGCGGATCGCCGTGGCGCACAACGACGGGCCGTGGGCCTCGAAGAAGTTATGGGCGAAGGAATAGGGTTCGCAGTTGAGGATCAGGTTGATATCGCCCTGGCGCAGCAGGCTGACACTCTTGGAGCGATGCTGCCCGGCCTTGACGAAGCCCAGGCGTTCCAACCACGAGGTGAGCTTGGCGCCGAGGTTTTCATCCACGGCGAATTCCAGGAATTCGATGCCGTCGTATTCACTGGCGGGCGGGGTTTCAAACAGGATTTCCGGGACCGGGGTTGCCTCTTGCTGCAGGCGCTGGCGGGTCTTCTCTTCGAGGTACAGCAGCGAGCGCAGGCCGTCGGCGGCGTTGGCTCGGGTGGGCGCGGCGCGGAAGCCATCGTTGAAGATTTCCAGGGACAACGGCCCGCTGTAGCCGCGCTTGATGATCGGGGCGAGGAAGCCCGCCAGGTCGAATTCGCCCTGGCCGGGGAAGCAGCGAAAATGCCGGCTCCACTCCAGTACATCCATCGCCAGGATCGGCGCGTCGGCCATCTGCACGAAAAAAATCTTGTCGCCGGGAATCTCGGCAATGGCGCTCGGGTCGCCCTTGAGGGACAGCGTGTGGAAGCTGTCGAGCAGCACGCCGAGGCTGGGGTGATCGATCTTGCGCACCAGGTTCCACACCTGTTGCCAGGTATTGACGTGTCGCCCCCAGGCCAACGCTTCATAGCCGATGCGCAGGCCACGGCGGCCAGCGTGTTCGGCCAGCAGGCTCAGGTCATCCAGCAGAATGCTTTCATCGCCGACGGAATCGGCTGACGCGTTACTGCACACCAGCACCAGGTCGGTGCCCAGTTCCTGCATCAAATCGAACTTGCGCTCGGCCCGCTCCAGGTTGCGCGCCAGGCGGTCGCGGCGGCAGCCTTCAAAATCCCGGAACGGCTGGAACAGGGTGATGGCAATGCCGAGGTCGGCGCACATTTGCCTGACTTCACGCGGGCTGCCGTCGTAATACAGCAGATCGTTTTCAAAGATTTCCACGCCATCAAACCCGGCCGCCGCGATGGCTTCGAGTTTTTCCGGCAGGGTTCCGCTCAAGGAAACGGTGGCGATGGAGCGTTGCATGGGGCGACTCCCGGCATTGAGGCATGTCTTGTTTACGGCAAATTATTGGCCGCTAAACTCATCACAGCAATTGAAATGTACGAACCGGTTAGTTTTATGGGCGATTATCGAACAGAATGGCAATCAGCGAATTGACGATTTTTTAGCCACTGCGCACCATCGACAGCACATTGAGTCCCGCTCCTGTTGAGCGGCCTCGGTTAACCAAGACCCTGAACACACCATAAAAATTTCAAAAAAACGGGTACTTCCTCATGCCTTCGCAAACTCCCGCTGCGGCCGTGCGCCACAGCAATCCCCATAGCGGCATCGGCGACAAAATCCGTGGCGCCATGGCTGTCGGTAAAACCCGCTGGGGCATGCTGGCCCTGGTGTTTTTCGCCACTACTCTGAACTACATCGACCGCGCCGCCCTCGGCGTGATGCAGCCGATCCTGGCCAAGGAAATGAGCTGGACGGCGATGGACTACGCCAACATCAACTTCTGGTTCCAGGTGGGTTACGCCATCGGCTTTGTGCTGCAGGGCCGGTTGATCGACCGGGTCGGCGTCAAGCGCGTGTTCTTCTGCGCGGTGCTGCTGTGGAGCCTGGCCACCGGCGCCCACGGCCTGGCCACCTCGGCGGTGGGCTTTATGGTGTGCCGGTTTATCCTCGGGCTCACCGAAGCCGCCAACTACCCGGCCTGCGTCAAGACCACCCGCCTGTGGTTCCCGGCCGGCGAGCGTGCGGTGGCCACCGGGATCTTCAACGCCGGCACCAACGTCGGCGCAATGATGACGCCGATGCTGCTGCCGCTGATCCTCCATGTGTGGGGCTGGCAGGCCGCGTTCCTGTGCATGTCGGCACTGGGCGCCATCTGGCTGGTGTTCTGGGGTTTGAAGTACTACAACCCCGAAGACCATCCGAGCGTGAAGCAATCGGAACTGGACTACGTGCAGCAGGAAGTGGAACCGGAACAACCCCGCGTGCCGTTCAGCCGCATCCTGCGCATGCGCGGCACCTGGGCCTTCGCCCTCGCCTACTCGATGACCGCGCCGGTGTTCTGGTTCTACCTGTACTGGCTGCCGCCGTTCCTGAACCAGCAATACAACCTGGGCATCAACGTGACCCAGATGGGCATCCCGCTGATCATCATTTACCTGACGGCGGACTTCGGCAGCATTGGCGGCGGGATTCTGTCTTCGTTCCTGATCGGCCGTGGGATGAATCCGATCAAGGCGCGGCTGTTGTCGATGCTGCTGTTCGCCTGCTGCATCGTCGGTGTGATCATGGCCGCCGGTTCCAGCCAGCTGTGGGTCGCGGTGTTTGCCATCTCCCTGGCCATTGGCGCGCACCAGGCCTGGACCGCCAACATCTGGAGCCTGGTGATGGACTACACGCCCAAGCACATGATGAGTACCGTGTTTGGCTTTGGCGGCATGTGCGCGGCCATCGGCGGGATGTTCATGACCCAGATCGTCGGCCATATCCTGACCGTGACGAACAACAACTACACCGTGCTGTTCACCCTGATTCCGGCGATGTACTTCATCGCGCTGATCTGGATGTACTTCATGGCGCCCCGCAAGATTCCGACCGTCGAGGCCTGAGTTTCCTACCTGCGCCGCTGCTGCCAGGCAGCGGCCAACCCGCTCAGGCATATCACCCCGATGCCAACCACCGTGGTCAGGTCCGGGGTGTGGTTGAACACCAGCCAGCCCAACAACCCCGCAAACACGATCTGGCAATAGCCGAACGGCGCCAGCAGTGCTGGCGCGGCGAAGCGGAAGGCCTGGGTCAGCATCAAGTGTGCAGTCATACCGCAGGTGCCCAGCGCCAGCATCAACACCCCGTGCCACAGGCTCGGCACCTGCCAGAAGAACGGTACCAGTGCACTCATCACCAAGGTGTTGCACAGCCCGGCGAAGAAGTTGCTGGTGGTGGGTGTGTCGTATTTGCTGAGGATGCGGGTGAGCAGTTGGTAGAAGCAGAAGAACAGCGCCGACGTCAGCGGCAACAACACCGCCGGGGTGAACAGTTCGCCGCCCGGATGCACGATGATCAGCACCCCGATAAACCCGCAAATCACCGCCAGCCATTGGCCGCGGGTCACGTGTTCGCCCAGCAGCGGCACCGACAACGCGGTGACCAGGATCGGCGCAAGAAAGTTGACCGCCGTGGCCTCGGCCAACGGGATAAAGTGCAGCGCCGCCGTGAAGAACAGGCTGGTGCCCAGCAGGCACAAGGCCCGTGCCACTTGCAGCAGCGGCCGCTTGCTGCGCAGCACCCGCAAGCCTGACTGCGGCAGGAAAATCCCGGCCATCAACAGCGTGTGCACCAGGTAACGGGCCCACACCACCATCACGATCGGGTAAAACCCGGCCAGGTATTTGGACAGCGCGTCGTGGCTGGAAAACAGAAAGGTCGCCACCACAATCAGCAAAATGCCTTTGAGTGGGTGGTTGACGCCGGAGAGTGGGGTGCTGAGGGTCATTGCATTCTCTTGTGTGGCAGGCTGAAATGACCGCCGCATACCGCGGCATAATCTAGAACGTGTGACGCGCCTCGCTCAAGAGCATAACCAAACACTGTTCGAACAGCGCACTAAATTGCGGTTTTCCAGTCCAACGCTCCACGCCCGCCCGCCCATTGCGCGTTTTTTAACCAAGGCCTTCTCACCATGAAAAAAACCCTGTTGATGCTTTCGACCCTGGCGCTGCTCAGCGCCTGCGATAAACAAGCCGAGACGGCCAAAGCGCCTGCCCCGCCGTCGGTGCAAGCGACGCTGGTACCGGAAGTACTGCCCACCGACAAATGGGTGGGCAAGTGGATTGGCGTCGAAGGCCTCAACCTGACCATCGCCAAGGACGACAGCATCGGCCGCGGCCACTATGTACTGACCATGAAATACGGCCTGGATGACGATGATTCCGGCACCTTCAAGGGCCAGGCGTCTGAAGACGGCATCACATTTGAACGCCCGGACGGCCCACAGATCCTGAGCGCCGGTGACGGCGAAGCCACGGGCCTCAAATGGCTGGCCGACAAGAAGGACTGCCTGATCGTCGACACCGGCGAAGGTTATTGCCGCGACTGACACAAGCTTCATACAGGCCGGACGACACAGCGTTTAGCATCGTCAGACAGCCGGACTGGCGCCAACCCTACACACCAACAACACTGAGCTGCAGGTTCAACAAGAGGATTGCCACATGCTATGGAAAAAAGGCCGACGCAGCGACAACGTGGTGGACGCCCGCGATGACAGTGGCGGCGGTGGCGGTGGCATGCGCTTTGGTGGCGGCAAGGGCCTGAGCCTGACGGCCATCGTGCTGATCGTCGGCATCGGCTGGCTGACCGGCCAGGACCCGATGCAGATCCTCGGGCAACTCAGCGGCCAGCTTACCGAGCAAGCGCCCTCCGTCAGCCCGCAAACCCGCCAGGCACCACCGGCCAATGATGAACAGGCCGACTTCGTGCGCGCCGTGCTCGGTGACACCGAAGACACCTGGGCCCAGGTGTTCCAGGAAAACGGCCTGACCTACAAGAACCCCAAATTGATTCTGTTCCGTGGCCGGGTGAACTCCGCGTGCGGTGGCGCCACGTCCGCCAGCGGGCCGTTCTATTGCCCGGCCGACCAGCAGGTGTACCTGGACCTGGATTTCTTCCGGGAAATGTCCCAGCGCTTCAAGGCCGCCGGTGATTTCGCCCAGGCCTACGTGATCGCGCATGAAGTCGGACACCACGTTCAGACGCTGCTGGGCATCTCGGCGAAAATTCAGGCAGCCCGCCAGCAAGGCCGGCAGATGCAGGGCGACGGCGGCCTGCTGGTGCGCCAGGAGCTGCAAGCCGACTGCTTCGCCGGGGTGTGGGCCAACCGCGCGCAAAAACGCCTGAACTGGCTGGAGCCCGGCGACATTGAAGAAGCACTGAACGCGGCCAACGCCATTGGCGATGACCGCTTGCAGCAACAGGGCCAGGGCCGCGTGGTGCCTGACTCGTTTACCCACGGCACCTCGGCACAGCGGGTTCGCTGGTTCAAGACCGGCTTCGCCCAGGGCCAGATCACTCAATGCGACACCTTTACCGCCAAGAGCCTTTAAATGAATAAACGACTGGGTCTGCTGTTAGGTTTGTTGATCACCTGTTCCACCCCCACCTGGGCCGCCGAGCATGGCGTCAAGGAAGTCAGCCCCGATCGTTTCCACCTGGATGCCGGCGACCTGAGCGTCGGCTTGAGCCAGGACTGGCGCCAGCCACTGCCGCAAGTCACCCGAGCGCTGATCATCGTGCATGGCCGTTTGCGCAACGCGATGACCTACCTGGACAGCGGCGAAAAAGCCGCCGAAGCCGCCGGACAAAATGCCAACACCCTGGTGATTGCGCCGCAGTTCCTCAACCAGACCGACCTCAAGCGCAACCAGATCGACAGCCAGACCCTGCGCTGGAACAGCAACGACTGGATGGCCGGCGAGCCGTCCACCGGCCCGGGCCAGATCAGCTCCTACGGCGCGCTGGACCAGATCATCAAGCACCTGGGCAACCGCAAGCTGTTCCCGAACCTGAAGGAAATCGTGGTGGCCGGCCATTCCGGCGGCGGCCAGGTGGTGCAGCGTTTTGCCCTGACCGGGCATGATCACCCGCTGCTGCATACCGAAGGCATCAGCTTGCGTTATGTGGTGGCGAACCCGTCGTCCTACGCCTACTTCAGTCCGCAGCGTCCGGTGAAGTTCGATACGGCCAGTTGCCCGGGTTTCAACGACTGGAAGTACGGCATGCAAAACCTGCCGGCCTACGCCAAGGGGCAAAGTGCCGAGCAGCTTGAGCAGGCGTATGTGTCGCGCAATGTGACTTACCTGCTGGGCCAGCAGGACACCGACCCGAACCACCCGGCGCTGGACAAGAGCTGCGGGGCTGAAACCCAGGGTGCCTATCGCCTGATTCGCGGGCACAACTATTTTGACTACCTCAAGCAGCGGCACCCGCAGTTGGGCCATAAGCTGGTTGAAGTGCCGGGGGTTGGGCATAACGGGGACAAGATGTTTACGTCGCCTGAAGGGCAGAAGGTGTTGTTTCAATAACCCCTGAAGAAACCGGATCAACAGGTGGGAGCTGGCTTGTGTGGGAGCTGGCTTGCCTGCGATAGCATCACCTCGGTCTAGCTGAAAGACCGAGGTGCCTGCATCGCGGGCAAGCCCGGCTCCCACACAAACCAGCTACCACAGTTGATCTTCATTGCCGGTGCTAAATCATCCGGCGCAACACCGCGCAATCCTCGGCATGCCAATCCGCCAGCTCCGGCCACAGGTTTTCCGGCAGATTGACCAGCACCGTCTTCGTGCCCGCCGCCCGCCCGCAATCCAGATCAAACCGGTAATCACCGACCATCACCATCGCTTGCGGCGCCACGTCCCAAGCCTCAGCCAGCTTCAGCAGCCCACCCGGATCAGGCTTTGGCGGCGCATCATCACGCCCCAACACATCCTCGACCGCAAAGCAGTCCGCCAGACCGATCGCCTGCAACGTCACATGGGCCAGCTCCCGCGCATTGCGCGTCAGGATGCCCAGGCGATAACCCCGCCCCGCCAATTCCCGCACCAACTCCACCGCACCGACAGCCGCCACCGAACCCAGCGCCAACTCACGCTCATGCGCAAGCAACCACGCGTGCTTGGCCGCGGCTTCATCGGCAGGCAACGCCGCCAGGTGGGTCAGAATGTCGTCGGTCGCCGGAATATCCAGCGCCACGCGAATCGCCGCAAAGTCATGCACGGCCACCGTCAGGGTGCCGTCCATGTCGAACACCCAGTGCTTCACATCGCCCAGGCTCATGCCCAGTCCTTGCGATGACGAATCAGGCCTTCCTGGGTCACCGACGCCACCAGTTGCCCGGCGCGGTTGTACACGCTGCCCCGGGAGAACCCACGGGAATTGCCGGCCCACGGGCTGTCCATGGCGTAGAGCAACCAGTCATCGGCACGCAGGTCGGCGTGGAACCACAGCGCGTGGTCGAGACTGGCGACCTGCATGTCTTTCTGCCACACCGTCTTGCCATGGGGCAGCAGCGAGGTGGTCAACAAGCCGAAGTCCGAGGCGTAGGCCAGCAGGTATTTGTGCAGCGCCGGCGAGTCGGCCAGGGCGCCATCGGCACGAAACCACACATACTTGACCGGGTCCGACGGCTGCGGGTTGTACGGGTCTTTCTCGGTGACCGGGCGTACTTCGATCGGCTTGGGGCACAGCAGCTTTTCGCGCATGTGCTCAGGGATAAGGTGCGCACGCTGCTGGGTCAGTTCCAGCTCCGACGGCAGGTTTTCCGGGCCGACCACCACAGGCATGGTGGTCTGGTGCTCGAAGCCTTCTTCGTCGTACTGGAACGAAGCGCTGCAGGTGAAAATCGGATTGCCCTTCTGGATCGCCGTCACCCGGCGCGTGCTGAAACTGCCGCCATCGCGCACCCGGTCCACCGAATACACCACCGGCAACGCCGCATCGCCGGGGCGCAGGAAGTAACCGTGCAGTGAATGCACGTGGCGGGTTTCTTCAACGGTCTGGCTGGCCGCCGACAGCGACTGGCCCAATACCTGGCCGCCGAACAGCTGGCGAAAACCCAGGTCCTGGCTGCGGCCGCGAAAGAGGTTTTCCTCGATCGGCTCCAGGGTCAGCAGGTCCACCAGATCTTCCAACACTTGGCTCATAGAGCATCTCCTACAACAATCTATTGGGCATTCCGGGCTGCTTATCCGTGCAGCGTGTCCAACCATTGGGCGCGGGTGATGCGATACAACACATGATGACGCACCGGGTCATCCGCTGCGACCTTGGGGTGCTCAAAATCTGCCAGGGGATCGTAATGCATACCGATGGCCTGCATGACTTTTTGTGATGGCAGATTGGCTTCAGTGGTAAACGAGACGATCTCATCCAGCTTCAGCCGGTCGAAACCGCAGCGCAGGGCCGTCCAGGCGGCTTCACTGGCGTAGCCCAGGCCCCAGTGTTCCTTGGCCAGGCGCCAGCCGATTTCCACCGCCGGGGTGAACGGGGCCTCGAAGTTCACATTCAACAGCCCGGTGAGGCCGATGAATTCGCCGCTGTCCTTGCGCTGCAAGGCCCACAGGCCAAAACCGTACTCGGCGAAATGGCCGCGAATGCGCCCGATCAGCGCGGCGCTTTCCAGGCGACTCAAGGTGGCCGGGAAATAGCGCATCACCTGCGGGTCGGCGCACATGCGCGCAAACTCCGGCAAGTCGGCATCGCTCCATTGGCGCAGCACCAGGCGTGCGCTCTCCAATTCCAGTATCGGCTCCATTGATCCCCCTCCCTTGCCATGTGCGTGAGTGTAACGCGCTGTTAAGATCCGTCGCTGGTTCCCGTCAGAAATCGCCATGCCTTTGCCACTGATCTACCACGACGACTACAGCCCCGAGTTCCCGGCGGACCACCGCTTCCCCATGGATAAATTCCGCCTGTTGCGTGACCATTTGGTGGAGAGCGGCCTGACCCGGGACAGCCAGTTGCTGCGCCCGGAACTCTGCCCAGCCGAGATTCTGGCCCTGGCCCATGAACCTGGGTATATCGAACGCTACATGAGCGGCGAGTTGTCCCGCGAAGACCAACGGCGCCTGGGCCTGCCGTGGAGCGAAGCCCTGGCCCGGCGCACCGTGCGCGCGGTAGGCGGCTCGTTGCTGGCGGCCGAACAGGCGCTGGAACACGGCCTGGCCTGCCACCTGGCCGGCGGCACCCATCACGCCCACTACGATTACCCGGCCGGCTTCTGCATCTTCAATGACCTGGCGGTGATCAGCCATTACCTGCTGGCCAGCGGGCGGGTCAACCGCGTGCTGATCTTCGACTGCGACGTGCACCAGGGCGACGGCACCGCGCGCATCCTGCACGACACCCCGGACGCGATCACCGTGTCCCTGCACTGCGAAAAGAACTTCCCCGCCCGCAAGGCCGAAAGCGACTGGGACATCCCGCTGCCCATGGGCATGGGCGACGCTGATTACCTCAAGGTGGTGGACGATGCCCTCAACTACCTGCTGCCGCTGTATCAGCCCGACCTGGTGCTGTACGACGCCGGCGTGGATGTGCACAAGGACGACGCCCTCGGCTACCTGAAGCTGACAGACGCAGGCGTCGCCGCCCGCGATGAAAGCGTGATGCGCCACTGCCTGGGCCGCGATATTCCGGTGGTGGGCGTGATCGGCGGCGGCTACAGCAAGGACCGCCCGGCCCTCGCCCGTCGCCACGGGATCTTGCACCACAGTGCGCAACGGGTATGGACGTCATCAGGTTGTCATTGAGTTATGCACGTTACCCACAATCGCTGTGGAACTGCCTGTGGATAACCTGAGTGAAAGCCACTGTAAGCCATAAGCCGCCTGGCCTGTAGGAAGCTGTACGTTTTTTGATCAGGCAGCAACGGCATCCTCGGGTAGAATGCTCGGCCTCCTTTGCCGAACCGCAGTTATCCCCATGTCCCAGACTCAAACCCCACCTCAACACGTCATCATCATCGGCGGCGGCCCGGCCGGGTTGATGGCCGCCGAAGTGTTGAGCCAGGCCGGCGTGCGCGTCGACCTGTACGACGGAATGCCGTCGGTGGGCCGCAAGTTCCTGCTGGCGGGCGTGGGCGGCATGAACATCACCCATTCCGAAGCTTACCCGGCATTCCTGTCGCGCTACGCCGAGCGGGCGCCGTTTATGGCGCCGTTGCTGCGTCAGTTCGGTGCCGAAGCGTTGTGCGAATGGATACACGGGCTGGGGATAGAAACCTTTATCGGCAGCTCCGGGCGGGTGTTTCCGACCGACATGAAAGCCGCCCCGCTGCTGCGGGCCTGGCTCAAGCGCCTGCGGGACCAGGGCGTAGTTATCCACACCCGCCATCGCTGGCTGGGCTGGAATGCCGACGGCAGCCTGCTTATCCACAGCCCCGAGGGCGACAAAAATGTGCGCGGTGATGCGGTGCTGCTGGCGTTGGGCGGCGGCAGTTGGTCGCGGTTGGGTTCGGATGGGGCGTGGCTGAAATTGCTGGAAGACCAAGGCGTGCCTTACGTGGCCCTGCAACCGAGCAACTGTGGCTTCGAAGTGTCGGCCTGGAGCGAATTGATGGTCAGCAAATTCGCCGGGGCGCCGTTGAAGAACGTCACCATCGGGTTGGCGGACGATAAACCTCGGCTGGGTGAATGTGTGATCACCGCAACGGGGATCGAAGGCAGCTTGATCTACGCGTTGTCGGCGCAGATTCGTGAGGCAATCAACCGGGATGGTTCGGCCACAGTGCATATCGACCTGCTGCCAAGCAAGCCGCTGGACAAGGTGATTGCGGCGCTGAGTAAGCCACGCGGGTCACGCTCTATGAGCAAACATTTGCACAGCCAGTTGGGGTTGGATGGGGTGAAGGCAGCGCTGTTGCGGGAGCTATCACCGGCTGAGCACTTCAGTGATCCGGCGCAGTTGGCGGTGGATATCAAGGCGCTGCCGCTGACGCTGGTGAAAACCCGGCCGATGGATGAAGCCATCAGTACGGCGGGCGGTGTGCCGTTTGAGGTGTTGGATGAGCGTTTGATGCTCAAGCAATTGCCGGGCGTGTTTTGTGCGGGAGAGATGCTGGATTGGGAGGCACCTACCGGCGGGTATTTGCTGACGGGGTGTTTTGCCAGCGGGCGAGTGGCCGGGCGCGGAATTCTGGAGTGGTTGGCGGCGCCTTGAATTACGCAATCGCAGGCAAGCCAGCTCCCACATTTTGACTTGTGAACACATTCAAATGTGGGAGCCGGGCTTGCCCGCGATGAGGCCCGGCCAGTCAACGCAAGTTACTTCTTCTTACGCGGACCCGTATTAAACGCAGGCACCTTGCGCACCGGCTTGATCGACGGCTCCGCCACCGACACTTCACCACTTTCCACCCACTTGCCCAGGTTGCGCTTGCCGCCACCGGACGCCTTGGGTTTCTTCGGCTTTTTCGGCTTCTTCACCACCTGCCCGCTGGCATCGGTATCCGGCACGCGATGCTCAGGCTCGAAGTCCTGCTCCATCTTGCGGGTCAACGTCTGACGGGTCAGCATCTCGATGGCCGACAGCATGTTCACTTCGTCGGCACACACCAGGGAGATCGCCTCGCCGGTGTTGCCCGCACGCCCGGTACGGCCGATGCGGTGGATGTAATCCTCGGCCACGATAGGCAGGTCAAAGTTGACCACCAGCGGCAAGTCTTCGATATCCAGGCCACGGGCAGCCACGTCGGTGGCTACCAGGATCTGCACGTCGCTGCTCTTGAAGCGATCCAGCGCCCGCTGGCGTGTGGCTTGTGGCTTGTCGCCGTGGATCCCGTCGGCATTGATGCCCAGGCCCTGGAGTTTTTCCACCAGCGCGTCCACGCCGTTACGGGTCTTGGCGAACACCAGCACCTGCTTCCAGCGGCCCTTGCGCATCAGGTGCACAAACAGCTCGGCCTTGCGCTTCTTGTCCACCGGCACCACCCATTGCTTGACGGTGTTGGCGGCGACGTTGCGCGGGCTGACTTCGACGGTCAGCGGGTCAATCAGCATCTGCCCGGCCAACTGGCGGATCTCGTCGGAGAAGGTCGCGGAGAACAGCAGGGTCTGGCGCTTTTTCGGCAGCATGCGGTAGATGTTCGCCAGTTCTTCGGAGAAGCCCAGGTCGAGCATGCGGTCGGCTTCGTCCAGCACCAGGGTTTGCAGCTGGTTGAGTTTCAGCGCGTTCTGGCGGAACAGGTCGATCAGGCGGCCAGGCGTGGCCACCAACACATCGACGCCTTTGCGCAGCTTCATCATCTGCGGGTTGATGCTCACGCCGCCGTACACAGCATAAGTGGTCAACGGCAGGTTTTGTGCGTACTCGGCGACGCTGGCGTGAACCTGCTCGGCGAGTTCGCGGGTCGGGCACAGAATCAGCGCGCGCACCGAGTTGGCGGCGACTTTCGGCCCTTCCATGGTCAGCAGTTGCAGCAGCGGCACGGCGAAACCGGCGGTCTTGCCGGTGCCGGTCTGGGCTGCGGCCATCAGGTCGCGACCGGCCAGCACCGCCGGAATAGCTTGCGCCTGCACCGGCGTCGGGGTCTGGTAGCCAAGCGTCTCAAGGGCGCGCAGCAAGGGTTCGATCAGGCCAAGTGTGGCGAAAGTCATGGAAATACCGTAGGAAAAGTTCAGCGCAAGGTCGCAATGCGCGGCAGTTTACCTTATTTCCGGTTTCGGCTTTCGCCACTGTGGCAGGCTGATCAGCAGCACCGCGCTGATAATCACCAACATCGCCAGGGCTTCTTCCGTGCCGATGGTCTCGCCGACAAACACAATCCCGAGCAACACCGCCACCGCCGGGTTGACATAGGCATAACTGGTGGCCGCCGCCGGGCGCACGTGCTTGAGCAGGTACATATAGGCGTTGAAGGCGATGATCGAACCGAACACGGTCAAGTACGCCAGGGCCAGCCAGCCTTCCAGCGGCGGCATGGCTTGCAGGTGTTCACCGCTGACGGCACTGAGCACCAGCAGCACCGCGCCTGCAATCAGCATCTCCGCCGCGCTGGCCATGGCGCCTTGGGGCAGTGGCAAATGCTTGCTCCATACCGAACCAAAGGCCCAGGCCGCTGCGGCAAAAATCAACAAGGCCGCACCTGTAGGGCTCGATTGCAGGTTGGAACCCATATTGAGCATGGCGATGCCGATAATCCCCAGCACCACCCCGGCCCATTCCAGACGGGTGTTACGCGCGCCCCAGAAATAACCGCAGAGCAAGGTGAACAACGGCACGGTCGCCACCGCCAACGCGGCAACCCCGGAAGCCACGCCCGTATGCTCCGCCACACTGACCGCGCCGTTGCCGAAGGTCAGCAGCAAAATGCCGATCTTGGCGGCGGCCTTCCACTGCACCCAGCTTGGCGCCGGGGCCCCGCGCCAGCGCAGGAAGGCATACATCAACGCGCCGGCCGTCATGAAGCGAATCCCCGCCAGCAACAGCGGCGGCCAATACTCCACGCCAATGCGAATCACCAGGTAGGTAGACCCCCAGATCACGTACAACGCAAAAAAGGCAGCGATCAACGGTAAGGGAAAGCGACGTGGGCCAGGCATTGGGCAGCTCTGCGGCAGGACAAGGGAGCGTTATTTTAGAAATCCTCGACTGTAAACATAAGTTACAAAACCTGTTTAAAGCGCCAGTACACTTTTCAAAACATGGTTGTTGGGGCTATAAACCGTGCTTTCGAAAGCCACGCATTCCCGGAGCCTTATCATGGACAAATACGACCGCATGCTTCTCAGCGCCCTGCTGGAAGACGGCCGCGCGTCCTACGCGCAATTGGCGCGCACGGTAAACCTCTCGGCGCCCGCCGTTGCCGAGCGAGTGGCGAAGCTGGAAGCCAGCGGGGTGATTACCGGGTATCAGGCCAAGGTCGACCTGTCCAAGGTGGGGTTGCCGATTCAGTGCGTGATTGAGTTGCGGCTGACCAATCATGGGAGCCAGAAGGTGTACGACGCGCTGTCGGAGATTCCTGAACTGACTGAATGCCATCGGGTGACCGGGGATCCGTGCGTGATCATGCAGGCGGCGGTGGGCTCGATGCCGGAGCTGGAGAGTTTGATCAATCGGGTGGCGAAGTTCGGGTTCAGCAAGACCTCGATCATCTTGTCGAGCGCGATAGAGCGGCGGGTGCCGTTGGGGCAGTTGGAGGGGAATGGGAAGAATGGTGGGTGATCTATCGCCATCGCGGGCAAGCCCGGCTCCCACAGTTGACCTAGTTGCCCGAAATACACGCGACCAACTGTAGGAGCTGGCTTGCCTGCGATGGCGTAAGTCGACTCACTGATGCTGAACAATCAAGTCGACGATATCAACAAAAAGTTGAATGACTTTTTCGCTGATCTAAATTCGCGTGAGGTTACTTTCCATTTCCTTCCTCATACACCTACTTTTTAAGGGCCAGCAAGACTGATCCCTTTCATTTGCAGGACCTTTCCTAGAAAATCCCACGGCCTTGTTTCGGCCGGACCAGGTAGCTAGTCTCGCTCGGTCATCGAACAATCGGTGACCGGACGTGCAAGTCCGACCAACGGGAAATGCGTAAATGCCTTATGGCAGCTGTGCGCGGGAGATCTTCGGATCTGCCGGGCTTATTCCGTCCCGGTCTTGCACACCCGCGTACTGCTGCCACCTTCATTCGCGTGCAAGCGAACAGGTGCAGCTTCTTACCTTACGGAGTAGCTAAACCATGGTCAAAGTCACCCCCGATCCACCAGAGTTTCGCAGCGACAGCCCCCTCACCCGCCGCGCCATCGATTACTACCTCAAAGCCTCCGCCCCGGACGGCGCCCCCTTCGTGCTGAACGACAACATGAGCTTCGAAGACGCCCTGGCACGCGCTGCCGACTTGCTGCATTGCGCAGTAGCAACCGCACAGATACCCGGCGAGCCCATGAACGGGCAGCAGCGGGCGATGATGCATTTGGTGGAGATGGCGAAGGTGGTGGTGGACCGGTCGCTGGACTGCCTACAACCTCGATAAATTGCGATTTCTGTGGCGAGGGAGCTTGCTCCCGCTGGAGTGCGAAGCGCTCCCAAAGCATGCACAGCGGTGTATCTGATGTAACGCCGACTGCAGGTGTTGGGGCTGCTGCGCAGCCCAGCGGGAGCAAGCTCCCTCGCCACAGCAGCGCGTCATCACTTGGGAGCAGTACCGGAATCAGAACCCGCGATGCTTCTTCAGGTGATCATTGATCTTCGCCGCCGGAACCTTCTGCAAGCTGCACAGCAGTTCGTGGGACAATTCCCGCAGCCCGTGGGTGCGGCGCAGTTCCTCGGCCAGGTGCGCGGTGAGGTTCGCCGCCATCTCCGCATCCGCCATCGCCCGGTGAGCCTTGCCGGTGTGGGGCAGTTGGGCAAATGAGGTCAGTGTGCCCAGCTTGTGATTCGGCGCCGCCGGCATCAAGCGCCGCGCCAGCAACAACGAACAGGCAAACTTCTGCAAACGCGTACGCCGGATCAACCCCAGCTCGAAATCCCAGAACTTCTGGTCAAACGCGGCGTTGTGGGCCAACAAAGGCGTGGTGCCGACAAACTCGTTCACCTCGTTCATCACCCGCTCCGCCGACGGTGCCGTACGCAGCATGGCGTTGCTGATGCCGGTCAGTTGCTCGATAAACCCCGGCACGCGCACGCCCGCATTCATCAGGCTCTGGTAGCGGTCCACGATCTGGCCCTGCTCCAGGATGACCACGGCGATTTCCGTGGCCCGGCAGCTGCTGCTCGGCTGGATGCCGGTGGTTTCAAAGTCGATGACCGCTATACGTTCCAAACCTGTTCCAACTCCGTCAAAAATCTATTTAAGCAGCAACGCGCCTTCGATCGGCACGTAGCGGCTGGCGGCGCGTATCAATGAATTGGCCGTCAGCCCCGGCACGCCGTAGGCCACGGCTTCGACGCCGTGCTTGCTGATGATGCGGTCCAGCAGCATGTCGAAATCACCGTCGCCGGAGGCCAGTACCACTTCGTCGACATGGGCGGCGGCGTCCATGATGTCGATGGTGATGCCCACGTCCCAGTCGCCCTTGGCCGAGCCGTCGCTGCGCTGGATGTAGGGCTTGAGCTTCACGGTAAACCCCAGGTTGCGCAGGATCTGCTGGAACTGCTGCTGCTTGCTGTCGCCACGGTCGATGGCATAGGCGTACGCCTCGACAATCTGCCCGCGCTGGCTGATGTCAGCCCACAGGGCGGCGTAGTTGAAGTGACAGCCGTACGCCTGGCGCACGGTGTAGTAGAGGTTTTGTACATCGGCGAACACGGCTATCTTTTTCACCGCAAATCCTCATGACACGCGCATGGACCCCGGACTCAAGGGCCCGGAAAGGTTGCCAGTATGCCAGCCACACGGAAGTTTCCGAGAAAAATCAGCCCGGAGCGACGAAGCGCCCCGGTTGAGTGTGGGTCAGACGAAGGAATCGTCGTCGCCAAAGGAGGAGGAGTCGTCGGAATAGTCGTTGTCGGCGAAGCTGTCGGAGGAGTTGTCGCTGCCCCAGCTGTCGTTACCGGCATATTTCTGGTCGTCGTTGCCCCAGTTGCCGTTGTCGCTGGCAGGCGCCGGCTCTTCGCGGATGATTTCTTCAACCACTTGAGGTTGTTGCGAGTTGTGGCTGAACAAGCTGCTGATGCCTTCTGCCAGCATCACACCACCGGCCACGCCAGCTGCGGTTTTCAGCGCGCCGCCGAGGAAGCCGCTGCCAATCGGTGCAGCAGGTGCCTGTTGTGGCTGCTGGTAATTCTGCTGCGGGGCACCGTAGTTCTGCTGCGGTGCAGGTTGCCCGCCAAACGACGGACGCGCCGGCTCACGCCAGCCACCGCCCGACGACGCCGGTGCGCTCTGGGCAGGCTGCGGGTCGCGGGAGCCGCCGCCAAAGATGCTCGACAGGAAACCGCCGCTGCTCGGTGCAGGCTGCGCCGCCTGAGACCTGGCCTGTTGCAGTTGGTCCTGCAATTCCTGGATCTGTTGGGCCTGCTGCTTGTTCTGCGCATCAAGGCTCTTGATCGCATGTTCTTGCACCAGGATCGACTGGGTCATGTAGTACGCAGCGGCCGGTTGGCGAGTGACGTGTTCCTTGATCCGCGCTTCGGCCTGGGCGTCGCGGGGGGCTGAGTCCGTTTCGGCTTGCTGCAACCGTGAAAACAGTCCATCGATCAGGGTTTGCTCTTCGCTGTTCATGGCGACCTCGTTAGATTGCCGGTAGAAATCTTTGCCTTGCGCACGATGTGCAAGGTACAGACTAGTTATGGGGCTGTTACTGATTGTTTCAATGGTCTTTACGCAAGGTTTACGTTTGCTTGCATCTGGTCATGATCGGTTAAAGTAACGCCCTTGCTTTTTGGCCTGTGAAGACCCTGATGAATCCGTTAGACGTACTGCGCGACTCCTTCTTCTTTTTCAAGCGCAACCTGGGCGCCATCGTGCAGTTGTGCCTGCCATTGGTCATCCTCGAAGCCCTGCTGCAACAGGTGCTCGATCACACTCTCGGCCCTGATGCGTTTCCCGGCTACAGCGTGGTCATCGGGTTGCTGGTGTATCCGCTGTACACCGGCGCACTGATCCTGTTCCTCGACGCCCGCACCCGGGGCGAATCGCCGCGCACCCTGGATGTGCTGGCGATGGCCCTGACCCTGTGGCCACGCTTTGCCTTGCTGACGGCGATCAGTACGCTGCTGATTCTGCTGGGCTTGTCGCTGTATTTCCTGCCGGGCCTGTGGCTGATGGTGGTGCTGGCCTTTGCCGAATACCTGCTGGTGTTGCGCGGCATGTCGGCGCTGTCGGCCATGAAGGAAAGCCTGCGCCTGACCCGTGGGCATTTCTGGCGCATCCTGGTGTGCCTGCTGTGTGTGATGACCCCGCTGTGGCTGCTCAAGGGCGCCAGCGTGGCGGTTTACCCGGACCCGAACCCGCTGCTGGGGCTGCTGATCGACAGCGCACAAAGCTTCCTGCAACTGTTCACCAGCGTGGTGTTGTTCCGCCTGTTCATGTTGATTGGTGGCGACGCCGACGCGCGGTGATATGCTCCGGGCCTTGTCCTGCAACGCCATAAGCCGAGCCGATGACCCGATTACTGCGCATTACCTTGCTGGGCCTGCTGATCCTCGCGGCCCTGCTGACCGGCTTGATCTACAGCCTGACCTGGCGCCCTGCCGACAAGGAAACCCTGCCCATCCGCTGCGTCGCGCCCCGCGCGCCGACCCTGTTGCCGGGCCAGGCGCTCAAGGTGATGACCTGGAACGTGCAGTACCTGGCGGGCAAGAACTACGTGTTCTGGTACGACACCCCGGACGGCAGCGGCCCGGACGACCGCCCTACCGTTGAAGACATGGCCGCCAGCCTCGACGAAGTGGCACGGGTGATCCGCGACGAGCAGCCCGACATCCTGTTGCTGCAAGAAGTTGACGAAGGCGCCAAGCCCTCCAGCTACCAGGACCAACTGGCCTTGCTCCAGGAGCGCCTGGCCGACCTCTACCCGTGCAGCGCCCAGGCGTTCGACTGGAAAGCCGACTTCGTGCCCGACCTGCACATTTTCGGCAGCGTCGGCCGCAAGCTGGTGACCATGAGCCGCTACCAGATCGAACACGCCGAGCGCCTGCAATTGCCGGTGGCACGGGCCAACCTGATCAGCCGTCAATTCCAGCCCAAGCCGGCGTTATTGCTGACCTACCTGCCGTTGAGCGATGGCGGCCAGTTGGCCGTGCTCAATACCCGCCTGGACGGCACGGCCCCCGGGCACAACGCGGTGCAGGAACAGGTGCAGGCGACGGTCAAGCTGGTGGATAAGTTCGAAAGCCGCGGCACGCCATGGCTGATGGGCGGGGATTTCAACCTGCTGCCGCTGGGGCAGTTCCTGCGCCTGGACGCCGGCAAGCGCGGGCAATATTCACCGGACAGTGAGCTGCATCTGTTGTGGGAAAAGTACCCGATGGTCCCGAGCAACAGCCAATCCAGCGGGATTGACCGGGACCAGTGGCTGACGTATTTCCCGAATGACCCGACGGTGGAAGGGCCGGATCGTACGCTGGACTATCTGTTCCACAGTTCGCGGATCAAGAAGGTCGAGGCCAAGGTGCGGCAAAGCGATACGGTGCGCATCTCGACTCACTTGCCGGTGATTGCGCGGTTCCTGTTGCCTGCCGCGCAGTAAGCCACACTGCAAAACAGTGTGGGAGCTGGCTTGTGTGGGAGCCGGGCTTGCCCGCGATGCAGGCACCTCGGTCTATCAGACAAACCGAGGTGATGCCATCGCAGCCAAGCCAGCTCCCACATTTGATCTTCGGCGCGCTTACTTTCTCGGTTTGATCCGGGCAGTCGGTTCAGCAATCAATGGATCATCCGGCCAGTAATGCTTGGGATACCGCCCCTTCAAATCCTTCTTCACCTCGGCGTACGTACTGCGCCAGAAGTTCGCCAGGTCCTGGGTTACCTGCACCGGGCGCCTGGCCGGTGACAGCAGATGCAGCTTGACCACCTGCCGCCCGCCGGCAATGCGCGGCGTGTCCGCCAACCCGAACAATTCCTGCAAGCGCACCGCCAGAATCGGCGGCTGCTCGCTGTAGTCCAGACGCACCGACGAACCCGACGGCACCTTCAGATGGTGCGGCGCCAACTCGTCCAGACGCTGGGGCAACGGCCACGGCAGCAGGTTATGCAGGAAGCTTGCAATATCCAGATTGGCGAAATGGCTCAGGCGCGACACCTTGCCCAGGTACGGCATCAACCAGTGTTCCAGGCTGGCGAGCAAGGCGCTGTCGCTGACGTCCGGCCATTCACTGGCCTTGCCGGTATCCAGATCACGCAGCAGCTTCACACGCGCTTGCCATTGGCGCAGCTCCGGGGTCCAGGGCAATAGCTCCAGGCCTTTGCGCCTTACCAGGTTGACCAGCGCCTGGCTGCGGGCAGACTCGTCGAGGCCGGTCAGCGGCTCGCGGCTGAGCACCAGTTCGCCGACCTTGCGCTGGCGTTCGGCGCGCAGCACGCCTTCGCGCTCGTCCCAATCGAGTTGGTCGACATTGCGCACCTGCTCGGCCAGCACCGAGTCGAACAGCACCGGGTCAAAATCCGCCGCGAGGTAAATCCGTTCTTCGCGCTGGCCCTGGCGGCTGCCCAAGTCGGCGATCACCAGCCAGGGCTGTTTCATCAGGCTGTCGGCTTCGGCGAACAGCGCGGCGCGGCCGTTGGCCAGGCGGTATTCGGCGCCGCCCGCACGGCGTTGTTGCGCTACTCGATCGGGATAGGCCAGCGCCAGCAAGGCGCCAAGCCAGCGCGGGTGATCGGGATCAGCCACTGGCTGCTCGGCCTTGCCTCTTAAATAGCCACGGTATTGCCGGGCCAGTTGCCGGGCGCGCTGCACGCCACCTTGAGTGCCACGGGCCTTTTCTTCGCCGGACAGCAAGGCCAGACGGCTGTGCAAGTCCGCGCCGGCACCACGCAGGATATCGCGCTCCCCCAGCAGTGCTGCCACGTCACAGGCCATGTTTGCCAGACCCAGATCCTGGCCGCGCAACAACAGATGAGCGATACGTGGATGCGCCGGTAACCCGGCCATTTTCTGGCCATGGGCGGTCAGCTTGTCGCCGCTTAACGCGCCGAGGCGCTCAAGCAAATCCTGAGCCTGTGCATAAGCAGCGGTGGGCGGTACGTCGAGCCACACCAACTGCGTGGGCGCCACGCCCCAACGGCCCAGTTGCAGAGCCAGACCGGAAAGATCCGCCGAGAGAATTTCCGCACTGGAATACGCCGCCAGCCCTTCATGCTGGTCCTCGGACCACAACCGGTAACACACCCCCGGCTCCAGGCGCCCTGCCCGGCCTGCGCGCTGGGTGGCGCTGGCGCGGGAGATGCGCTGGGTGTCGAGGCGGGTCATGCCGCTGCCCGGGTCGAAACGCGGGACCCGCGCCAGCCCGGCATCGATCACCACGCGCACGCCGTTGATGGTCAGGCTGGTCTCGGCAATGTTGGTGGCCAGCACCACCTTGCGCTTGCCGGCGGGCGCCGGGTCGATGGCGGCGCGTTGGGCGGCCAGGTCCAGCTCGCCATGCAACGGGCACAGCAACACATCGGTGTTACCACCGAGTGCGTCAGCCAACTGCTGATGGACCCGACGAATCTCCGCCTGGCCCGGCAGGAAAACCAACACACTGCCGGTCTCATCGTGCAGGGCTTCAAGGATGGTCTGCACCAGCCGTGGCTCGATAAACTCCCCAGGCTGGAACGGCCGGCCCCAGCGCATCTGCACCGGGTACATGCGCCCTTCACTGCGCAGGATCGGCGCATCGTCCAGCAACCCGGCCAGGCGTTCGCCTTCCAGGGTGGCGGACATCAACAAGATTTTCAGTGGCTGCTCGTCGCGAAACAGGTCCCGGCCATTCAGGCTCAGGGCCAGCGCCAGGTCGGCGTCCAGGCTGCGCTCGTGGAATTCGTCGAAGATCAGCAAACCCACGCCGTCCAGCGCCGGGTCATCCTGCAGGCGACGGGTGAGGATGCCTTCGGTGACCACTTCGATCCGGGTGTTGGGGCCGACTTTACTGTCCAGCCGGATGCGGTAGCCGACGGTTTCACCGACCTTTTCCCCCAGCTCGCTGGCCAGGCGCTCGGCAGCGGCACGGGCGGCCAGGCGCCGGGGTTCGAGCATCAGGATGGTCTGCCCGGCCAGCCAGGGTTCATTCAATAGCGCCAGCGGCACCCGCGTGGTTTTACCGGCGCCGGGCGGTGCTTCGAGCACGGCTTCATGGCGCGTCGCCAAGGCGTCACGCAGGGCGGGTAAAACATCATCGATTGGCAACGAATTCATACTGGCTCCAAAGCAGAGCGGCGAGTATAACGGCGAACTGCCGGGTGTCGGTGGTGGTCTCAACGACACTGCCCCGTCCTGATGGGAATGCGGTCAAAGGTGGGAGCTGGCTTGCCTGCGATAGCGGTGTGTCAGCCAATACACCAGACACTGAACCACCGCCATCGCAGGCAAGCCAGCTCCCACATTTGATCATCGTCGCCTTGTAGACTGGCTTATAGTCACTTTCATTATGTTCAAGGAGAGTCCCATGCGTGTTGCTTCCCGTATCATCGGCGGTGTTCTGGCCGTCACCCTGCTGAGCCAGTTGACGGCCTGCGGCTCGATTTTCTACCCCGACCGCCGTGGCCAGATCGACGGCAAGATCGACCCGGCGATTGCCGTGCTCGATGCAGTCGGCCTGCTGTTCTATGTAATCCCGGGCCTGATTGCCTTCGGTGTCGACTTCGCCACCGGCGCGATTTACTTCGAGCCTGGCAAGACCGCACAGGTCGCTCCGGAAAAACTCCAGCAAGCCATCGGCGCCGACGGCAAGGTCGACAACGCCAAGCTGCAAACCATCATCCAGAAAGAAACCGGGCGTAACCTGCCGCTGGACGACCCGCGCATGATTCAGTTCAAGGGCAGCGTGCAACAGCTCGCCACCCTGGGCCTGCAACCCGCCGCTTAAGGACTGACCCGCCCCATGACCACCAGTCCCGAACACGCCCGGCTATTGCGCCTGGCCACCCGCGCTTCCGTCGGCGTGGCCTGTGTGCTGATTGTGACCAAGGCCATCGCCTGGTGGCTCAGTGGCTCGGTGAGCATGCTCGCCGGGTTGACCGACTCGCTGCTCGACGGCGTCACCTCGTTGCTTAACTTGCTGGCGGTGCACTACGCATTGCGCCCGGCCGATGACGATCACCGTTATGGCCACGGCAAGGCGGAATCCCTGTCGGGCATGGCCCAGGCACTTTTTATCGCCGGCAGTGCAGTGTTGATCGCGTTCCAGGCGTTCCAGCGCTTGCAGCATCCGGAACCTGTGGGCGCACCGTGGCTGAGTATCGGCGTGATCATCCTGTCCCTGGCGTTGACGGCGGCGCTGCTCATCCTGCAACACCGGGTAATCCGCGAAACCGGCTCCAACGCCATCCGCGCCGACTCGCTGCACTACCGCTCAGACATGATGCTCAACGGCAGCATCCTGCTGGCGCTGGTGCTGGCGGCATTCGGTTTTCATCAGGTGGACGCCTGGTTTGGCCTGGGCATCGCGGCCTACATCTTGTGGAGCGCAATCCAGATCGCCCGGGAGAGCTTCTCGGTGCTGATGGACGAGGAACTGCCGCCGGATGTCAGCCAGCACATGCTGGAACTGGCGTGCAGTGTGCCCGGGGTATTGGGCGCCCATGACTTGCGCACGCGGATTTCCGGCAGCCACTGGTTTGTGCAGTTGCACCTGGAATTACCGGGGGAATTGAGCCTGTCAGTGGCCCATGGCATCAGCGACCAGGCCGCCGATGCCATCCACAAAGCCTACCCGCGAGCCGAAGTGCTGGTGCACGCCGACCCGCAGGAAGTGGTCACGGGCGCGAAGGCCTAGTACTGCACCTGATACCCGCGACTGGTCAGGCAGTTGCCCTGGGCCTGGCGGTAGGTTTGCACCACCGCCGGGTCGGGTGCGTAGGTGACGGTCCTTGGGTCAAAACCACTTTGCTGCACGGCCCAGCGATAGCAGTCATAGCCATCCTGCTGGACTTGCGCCGGTGACTGGCCATTGGCCGGGTAAGCCACCACGTCATAACCATTGCCCTGAGGCACGGGTTGCGGCGCTGGCGCGGCCGGTGGCGGCTGCACCACTACGTACTGCTGGCTGCTTTCTTCGTAGGTGTAATAGGCACCCGCGGCGAGGAAGAACAGCGCACTGCCCACCCACACTTCCCGCGCGTAATCCGGCAGGTATTGCACACGAATCCCGTAAGGCGGCGTTACGACGACGTAGCGCGGGCCTTGTGGACGGTACCAGTAGCCACCCGAGAAGAAGTAGTCCTGGCCGCGATATGGCACGCGGTAGTTGCGATCGGGGAAGCGGTCGACCATGTAGCCCGGGCGGTATTGCGGGCCAGGGCCCCAACCATTGCCGTGCCCGTCGGGGCGGCCTGGCCAGCGGTGATCATTGGGATGGTTATTGCCGCCGCCGTTGCCTCCGTTGAAACCGGGACGGCCCGGACCACCCTGGCCGCCGTTGCCGGCTTGCCAATGCTGGTTGCCATCGTTGTTGCGACGGGGAATGTCCTGGTAGTTGCCGGGACGCGGTTCCTGGGTCTGGCGCAC
Source organism: Pseudomonas yamanorum (assembly GCF_013386765.1). Taxonomy (GTDB): domain Bacteria; phylum Pseudomonadota; class Gammaproteobacteria; order Pseudomonadales; family Pseudomonadaceae; genus Aquipseudomonas; species Aquipseudomonas yamanorum_A. The sequence continues at coordinate 65,565 of NZ_JACARE010000017.1, read as the reverse complement.
GGTGTCCGGGCGACCCTGGATCGGCAGGTTATTCGCCGGATGCGGCTGTTGCTGTGGCTGCTGGTTGCCTTGCGGACGACCTTGCCACTGGCCCCCGCCATTCGGGCGCTCGACATTCTGATTCTGCGGCCGTGGCTGATTATTTTCGAAATGCTGGTTCTGCGGACGCGGCTGATTGTTCTCCGGGCGAGGAGCTTCAGGACGCGGTTGATTGTTTTGCGGTCGAGGCTGGTTATTCTGCGGCCGCGGCTGGTTGCCCGGGCGCCCTTCCTCATGCTGGCCACCGCCTTCAGAGCGTGGCTGTTCGTCGGCCATCACTTGCGCACCAACGGTTACCATCAGCAAACCAACACCTGCCAAACGCCAGATGCGCTTCATGCTATTCCTCACTGCGGATTAGGGCCTACACGTAAGACTGGAAAACCGGGGCCCGGTTCTGCGACAGGTTATCAGTCACGAGAAGTATTTTCGCAGGCAATAAAAAGGGGCGACCCGTCGGTCGCCCCTTGAGAACTTCGTCCTGGCTCAACGCTTTTGACGTTGGCTCACCTCACGCCGTCTTGTGGACAGTGTGCAGCCCGGGGGCCGGGGCAACCCTGTGGGGTTGGCGGCCGCAGCCGGCCTTATTGGCGGGCTGCAGTGGACTGTATGTCCGGGCAGTGATTCTGTTGATAACTCTACGCCTGGGCCTCGGGCAGATGATTGCGAAGATTGCGTCAATAAACAGTGCTTGCGCAATTTTTAACCCTGGATAGATAATTCGCCGCAATAGTTACGACAAAGGCCAGCCCCATGAGCAAACTTGACCGATACGACCTGAGTATTTTGGCGGAATTGCAGCGCGACGCGAGGATCTCCAACCAGGAGTTGGCCGAGCGCATCGGCCTGTCGCCTTCGCCGTGCTCACGCCGGGTCAAGCAATTGGAGGACGACGGCTACATCGCCCGCCAGGTCGCACTGCTCGACCGCAAGATGCTCGGCCTGAGCCTGACGGCCTACGTGCTGATCGGCATGGACCGACACACACCCGAGCGTTTCGAGAATTTCGAGGCGGCCATCCGCACCTTGCCGCAAGTGCTGGAATGCAGCCTGGTGACCGGGATGGACGCCGACTACCAACTGAAGGTGGTGGTGCCAGACATGGATCACTATCAGAAACTGCTGCTGGGCCACCTGACCCGCATCGAAGGTGTCACCAGCGTGCGTTCGAGCTTTGTGCTGAACCAGGTGCTCAACAGCACCGAATTGCCGCTGACCCACCTGCGCACCTAAGGCCGGAGCGGAACAAATGTGGGAGCTGGCTTGCCTGCGATGCAAACGACTCGGTCTTTCAGAGACACCGAGGTGATGCAATCGCAGGCAAGCCAGCTCCCACAGACCGACGCAGGTCAATGTCGCGCCGACTGCCCTGGCGTATAATCGGCACCCTGCCCCCGCCGGAAACGACCCGATGAACTCGATTGACCCCGCCGTGTTTGAAGAATGGATGATGACCGGCCTGGTCAGCATCCTGATCATTTTCATGGGCTTTATCGTCTGGGACCTGGCGAAGAAATCCAAGGCCGGGCGCTTTGGCTCGATGATCCTGTTCTTCGTGCTGGGACTGGGCGTTGCTGCGTTCATCATCAAGAGCGTGGTGATCGGCCTGATCGAGTCCGGCGCCTTATAAGCGCGCCGGCACTTCCTTCCACTGGCCCTGGTCCAGGCCGTCGATCGACCAGTCGCCAATCCGCACCCGCACCAGCCGCAACGTCGGCAAACCCACCGCCGCCGTCATGCGTCGTACCTGACGATTACGCCCCTCACGAATCACCAACTCCAGCCAATGGGTCGGTACGCTTTTGCGAAACCGCACCGGCGGGTTGCGCGGCCACAGTTGCGGCTCGTCCAGTTGCCGGGCTTCAGCGGGCAGGGTCATGCCGTCGTTGAGTTCCACACCGTCGCGCAGGCGTTGCAGCTGTTCCTCGGTCGGCTCGCCTTCCACCTGCACCCAATAAGTTTTCGCCAGCTTGTGCTTGGGATCGGCGATGCGCGCCTGTAGCTGGCCGTCGTTGGTCAGCAGCAACAGGCCTTCACTGTCACGGTCCAGCCGCCCGGCCGGGTAGATGCCGGGGATGTCGATGAAATCCTTGAGGGTCGCGCGCCCGCCTTCGTCGCTGAACTGGGTCAGTACATCGAAGGGTTTATTGAACAGGATCAATTTGGGCTCGGCCGGTGGCGCCTTGGCGACACGACGCGGGGCTGACGAGGTTTGCGGACTTTTCACACCGGGGCGGCGGGAAACGGGACGGGCAGGACGGGACATGGCAAAGGAACATCTAACGGTCAGGACCGACAATGCTAGTGGCCTGACCGTTAAATAACCATCCCAACCGTTTAGCGGAACGGCGGCTCGTCGAAGCTGCGCAGTTTGCGCGAGTGCAGCGAGTTGAGTTCAGTGCGCAACAGGTCCACCGCCTCGATGCCGATCTTCAAGTGCTGGCTCACCGCACGCTCATAGAACGCGTTGGCCGAACCCGGCAGCTTGATCTCGCTGTGCAGCGGTTTGTCCGACACACACAGCAACGTGCCGTACGGCACCCGCAGGCGGTAGCCCTGGGCGGCGATAGTGCCGCTTTCCATGTCCACGGCCACGGCGCGGGACAGGTTGATCAGCGGACGTTCCTGGGCCCAGCGCAGCTCCCAATTGCGGTCGTCGTAGGTCAGCACGGTGCCGGTGCGCAGGCGTTTTTTCAGCTCTTCGCCCTTCTCGCCGGTGACGTTGGCCGCCGCTTGCTGCAAGGCCATCTGCACTTCGGCCAGGGCCGGGATCGGGATGTTCGGCGGTACGACGCGGTCGAGAATCCCGTCGCGTCGCATGTAGGCGTGAGCCAGCACGTAGTCGCCGATGGTCTGGGATTGGCGCAGGCCGCCGCAGTGACCAATCATCAGCCAGCAATGCGGGCGCAACACGGCCAGGTGGTCGGTGATGTTCTTGGCGTTGGACGGGCCGACGCCGATGTTCACCAGGGTCACGCCGTGGCCATCGCTGGCCTGCAGGTGGTAGGCCGGCATCTGGTAACGGTGCCAGACCACGCCCGCGGCGATGGCAGACGCTTCGCCGTGGTCCATGCTCTTGTCGATGACCACGTTGCCCGGCAGCACCATGCGGATAAAGCGCGGGTCACTGCGCAGCTGTTCCAGGCCGTGCACGATGAACTGGTCAACGTAGCGGTGGTAGTTGGTCAGCAGAATCCACGGCTGCACATGGCGCCAGTCGCTGCCGGTGTAGTGCACCAGGCGGCGCAGGGAGAAGTCGACGCGGGCTGCGTCGAACAGCGCCAACGGCAGCGGGTCGGTGTTTTCCCAGTCGTAGAGACCGTCGGCGATGCCATCGGTGGCAGCCGACAGGTCGGTACTCGGGAACACCCGCGCGAGCGTGGCGGCAGTCACGCCGGAGCCGGCAAGTTCGTCGCCCTGCTCAACCACGTACGGGTAGGGAATGTTCTGCTGGCTGACGCCCACTTCCACCGTCACGGTGAAGTCGTGCATCAACGGCACCAGTTGCTCCAGCAGGTATTTGCGGAAGGCTGACGGATGGGTGACGGTGACGCTGTAGGTCCCCGGCAGCTGGACCTTGGCATATGCCCGGGTGGTCTGTGGGACTTCACCCTGCACCAGGTAGGTCAGGCGAAGTTCCGGGTAACGAAACATCGCACGTTGTTCGGCGTCGGGTTCGACGCGGTCTTTGAGGTAGCGCTTGAGGGCTTGATTGAGCGCGCCAGTGGCACGCTCATGGAGAGCCGCCAGCCGATCCACGGCTTCTTCGGCGGTTTGAACGACAACAAAAGCTTCGGTCACGGTAAGCATCCTGTGTTCTGACTTGCAGGCCCTCATCTTGCCTGTATCCCTGGCGCACTGGAACACCGGAATTGGAATGCGCCTGCAAGAACCCTGCATTCCCTGTGGGAGCTGGCTTGCCTGCGATGGCGGTCTGCCTATTACATTGATGCCAGCTGGCCCACCGCTATCGCAGGCAAGCCAGCTCCCACGTTTTGACCGTGTTTGTTCAGGAAAATAGAGGTGTCGATCGAGCGACAATGGCCTCCACCTCCACACCACGCGGCAAGGTGCCATATACCCGGCCCGACGACTCGCCCAGCCGGCTGGCGATAAAGCCATCACTCACACTGGCGTTGCCCGCCTCCAGCAGCAGCTTGGCCTGCAACGCCACGGCAATGTCCTCGGTGAGCTGCCGGGCACGGTACTGGATGTCCTGGGTGTCCATGAAGGCCGACTTCAACTGTTCGATGTGCCGCGCCAGTTGCCGGTGACCGTGGCCATCCCCCAGTTCGACAAACAATGCCTCCAACACGCCCGGCTCTTTCGACAACGCCCGCAGCACATCAAGGCACTGCACATTCCCGGAACCTTCCCACGTCGAGTTGACCGGCGCCTCACGGTACAAACGCGGCAGGATGCTGTCCTCCACATACCCGGCGCCGCCCATGCATTCGGCGGCTTCGTTGATCATCGCGGGGGCGCGTTTGCAGATCCAATATTTGCCGACCGCCGTCACCAGCCGGGCGAATTTGGCTTCCTGTTCGTTATCCAGGTGGTCCAGCGCGCGGCCCATGCGCATGCTCAAGGCCAGGGACGCTTCGCTTTCCAGGGCCAGGTCGGCCAGCACGTTTTGCATCAGCGGTTGCTCGCTGAGCACCCGGCCGCCCACCAGGCGATGGGCGCAGTGATGGCTGGCCTGGGTCAGCGCCTGGCGCATCAAGGCGCTGGAGCCGACCATGCAATCGAAACGGGTCATGGCCACCATCTCGATAATGGTCGGTACACCGCGCCCTTCCTCGCCGATCATCCAGGCCAACGCACCACGAAACTCCACTTCGCTGGAGGCGTTGGAGCAGTTGCCAAGTTTGTTCTTCAGGCGCTGGATGTAGAACTCGTTGCGCGTGTCGTCCGGGCGGTGCCGGGGCAGCAGGAAACAGGTCAGGCCCTTGTCGGTCTGGGCCAGGGTGAGAAAGGCGTCGCACATCGGCGCCGAACAGAACCACTTGTGCCCCACCAGCTCATACGCCTGGCCCGGGCCGCCGGCACCCACCGGGTAAGCGCGGGTGGTGTTGGCGCGCACGTCGGTGCCGCCCTGTTTCTCGGTCATGGCCATGCCGATGGTGGCGCCGGCCTTGTGGGCAATGCCGACGTTGCGCGGGTCATATTCGGTGGCGAGGATTTTCGGCAGCCAGGTTTCTGCCAGGTCCGGCTGCAAACGCAGGGCCGGGACGCAGGCGAAGGTCATGGTCAACGGGCAGCCGGTGCCGGCTTCGGCCTGGCTGTGCAAGTAGGTCATGGCCGCACGGGCCACGTGGGCGCCGGATTGCGGATGGGCCCACGGCAACGACGGCAAGCCATGCTCGACGGCGGTGCGCATCAGTTCGTGATAGGCCGGATGAAATTCCACCAGATCGATGCGATGGCCAAAACGGTCGTGGCTGTTGAACACCGGTTTGTTCTGGTTGGCCAGGAACCCGGCTTCCATCAACGGCCCGCCCGCCAGTGCGCCGTAGGTATCAATGCGCTGCTCGGCCCAGCCGGCGCCAAAGCGCCGGGACCAGTCTTGCAACGGCAAATCGATACGGTACAGGTTGGTGCCGTCCAGGGACGGTGGCTGGTTGGTGACGTCGTGGGTTTCGGCGAACTGGTGCAGGTTCATGGCAGCCTCCTCGAAAAAGTTGGCCTGCTGATTCAAAGGCCTGTTTCTGAGTTAAGCACCACCCCACCAGAAAGAAAAAGGGGATAAATGCCTAAATGTCTGCACTTTCGCCCTTTTCCGTTGACAGCAACCGAATATGCAACATCGCCTGCAAGGCATCAAATCGTACCGGTTTTGCCAATCGATCCGTCACGCCCACACCGTGGCAATCGTCTCGCTCGGGGCTTTGCGCCGAGCTGCTCAGGGCAATCACCGGCAGCTCTCCACAACCCGGCAATGCACGAATCTGGCAGCACAGCGAAAACCCGCCCTCCGGTACGTCCAGCAGCACCGCATCGAAGGTGTCACTTTGCAACAGCGCCAGGGCCGCTGGCCCGTTGTCGACGGTTTTCACGCGGTAACCGAGCTTGAGCAACATGCCGCGCACCACCAATTGCGCCACACCGTTGTCGTCTACCAGCAACACCGTGCACTCCTGCGGTGTGCGTTGTGCCTGGGGTGCTCGCCGCACGGGCGGCAGCGGGCTGACCGCAAGCTCCAGCTGGAAGCGACTGCCGCGGCGAGGCTCGGAATTGTGGGTGAGGCGCCCACCGAGCAATTCGATCAATTGCCGGCAGATCGCCAGGCCGATGCCCATGCCGCCGTAGCGACGGGTGGTCGAGCCATCCAGCTGGAAGAAGCGTTGGTACAGGGTCGCCTCGTCGAGGTAAGCGAACCCGATGCCGGTGTCGGTGACGATAAAGGTCAGGCGCAACGTCCCGTCGGCCTGTGGCACGCCGACTACCCGCACCCGCACCGACCCTTCGTGGGTGAACTTGAAGGCGTTGTCCAGCAGGCAATCCAGGCATTGCGCCAGCTTGCCGGGGTCGCCGCTGACTCGGTCCGGCAACTCATCCGCCAGATCGATGGAAAACTCCAGGCCCTTGCTCTGGGCGCTGGCCGCGAACTGCTGGCTCAAGGTGTCGAGCAACCCACGCAGGCTGAACACCTCGGGCTGCGGGCTGAGGCGCCCGGCCTGCAATTCGGTGAGGGTGAGGATGCCGTTGACCATGCGCATCATCTCGCGGGCCGAGCCGGCGGCGGTTTGATGGTACTGGGCGAGGTCGCCTTGCAGCGGCTCGGTCTGCATCAACTCCAGGGAACCGATCACACCGTTCATCGGTGTGCGCAGTTCGTGGGTCAGGGTGGCGAGGAATTCATCCTTGAGGCGATTGCTGCGGGCCAGTTGCGTGTTGAGCACTTCGAGCTTCTGGCTGGCGTCAAACAGGATCTGCGCCTGTTGCTCGCGCATCGAGTTGATGCGGTCGGCCAGGGCCAGGGACAGCAACGCCACTTCGAGTGCCGAGCCGATCTGGCTGGCATACATCGTGAGGAACACATTGGGCAGGTAACCCAGCACCATCATCGTATTGACCACACCGCCCAACAGGAACGCGGTCCAGGCAATGATGAAATAACGCGCCATGCGCTGGCCGCAGTACCAGGCCTTGATGGCCGCGACGAAGATGGTCACGGTGAACACCAGCGCCAAACCGGTGGCCAGGCGCAGGGCCAGTGCATAACTGGTGAACAGCGCCAGCACCATCACGACTGCACCGCTGACCGCCAGCGCCAGCAACAGCCGGTTGATCCAGCGACTGTAAAGTGCGGTGTGCAGGAAGCTGCGGGCAAACAGGCTGCCGAACAGCGCCGCCGAACCGATCAGGAATGGCACCGCCGCATTCGCCCACCACGGGCTGTCGGGCCAGAAGTACTGCACGGCCACGCCGTTGACCGACAGTTGATACAGGCCGAACGAGGCAATATAGAGGATGTAGTAGAGGTAGCTGGTGTCGCGCACGCTCAGGTAGATGAACAGGTTGTAGACCAGCATGCCCAGCAGCACACCGTAGATCACACCCAGCACGTAGAGGCGCAACGGCTGCTCTTCGAGGTACGCGGTGGTGGACCAAAGGGTCAGCGGCGCCTGGATCGAGCCTTGGCTTTGCAGGCGCAGGTACAGGGTTTCCTGCTGGCCAGGCAAGAAGTCGAGCTTGAACAGGTAGTTGCTCTGGCGGATTTCGCGGCTGGAAAACGGCAGGCTGCTGCCGGTGCGCGAGACCAGTCGATAGTTGCCAACGCTGTCGGGCTGGTACAGCTCCAGTTGGTTCAGCGGCGGGTAGGCCAGTTCCAGCAGCCAGTGGCGCGAGACATCCGGGTTTTTCGGGCGGTAACGAAGGTCGAGCTTGAGCCAGAACACCGAGCGTGAATAGCCGGCATTCAAGGTGGCTTTGTCATGGGTCTTGAAGCGACTGGCGAGGACCGGCGAGCTGATATCGCCAATGGTCAGGGCGCCACTTGGGTCCTCAAGCACTTGCATCACTTGGCCCAGGGGCAACCGCGTGGTGGTCTCGTTGAACTCGACTGCGCCGGCCAGCATCGGCAGCCCGCTCAACAGTAACATCAGCAAATAGCGCATAGAGCCCCAGCGTGACCTGTCCGGTTATGTCAAAAGCCTCCATTCCTTTTGAGCAGACGTATACCGGCGATACAGTTATTGGTTTCAATCCACTCTAGCATAGCCATTACAGGCCAAAAGACACTATTCAAATGATTTTTTGAAAGGCTCTAGAGCGGGCATTACAGGGCATTTGACCTGTATTTCACGATGATAGCAAACAGCCATTTCGCCATACTTATCCACTAAAAATTCAACCATCGCCCGACAGCCACCCAAAAAGCGTTTGGTGGTAAGCTCGCGCACCATGAATATCTACAGCTCTCGCCCCGTTGTCCTCTGTCTCTCCGGCCATGATCCCAGTGGTGGCGCCGGCTTGCAGGCAGATATCGAAGCCCTGCTCGCCCAGGGTTGTCATGCGGCCCCGGCCGTCACCGCGCTGACCGTGCAGAACACGGTCAACGTCAGCGATTTCCGCGTGCTGGACCGTGAGTGGGTGCTGGCCCAGGCCAACGCCGTGCTCGGCGACTCCGAAGTGGCCGCAGTGAAACTGGGCATGCTCGGTTCCCTGGAAATGGTCGACACCGTGGTCGAATTGCTCAAGGCGCACCCGCATTTGCCGGTGGTCTGCGACCCGGTGCTGCGCGCCGGTGGTGGCGGCAGCCTGGGCAAGGATGAGGTTGGCTATGCGATGCGCGAACGGCTGTTGCCACTGTCGCTGATTGCCACGCCGAACCTGCCCGAAGCGCGCATCCTCGCTGAACTGCCCGAAGGCACGGCGGACGAATGCGCCGCGAAGTTACTGCCCTTCATCAAGCACCTGCTGATCACCGGCGGCCATGGCGACGAGCACGAAGTGCACAACCGCCTCTACAGCCGCGACGGCACGCACCAGACCTTCACCTGCCAGCGCCTGCCCGGCAGTTATCACGGTTCCGGCTGCACCCTGGCCAGCGCGCTGGCCGGTCGGCTGGCACAGGGCGAAGGTTTGGTCAGCGCCGTGCAATCGGCCCTCAACTACACTTGGCGCACCCTGCGTGACGCTGAACAACTCGGCCAGGGGCAATTCGTGCCTCGTCGTCTGCCGTTGGATTTCTGCTCGTAACAACAAGAGGCCTGCCCGATGAAACTACGTGGCCTTTATGCCATTACCGACAGCCAACTGTTGGCCGGCAAGTTCCTGGCCTACGTCGAAGCGGCGTTGGACGGTGGCGTGACCCTGCTGCAATACCGCGACAAAAGCAGCGACGAAGCACGCCGCCTGCGGGAAGCCGAAAAACTGCGGGAGCTGTGCTCGCGCTACAAGACGCAACTGATCATCAACGATGATGCCGAACTGGCCGCGCGCCTCGGCGTCGGCGTGCACCTGGGCCAGACCGACGGCCCGCTGACCCCGGCCCGCGCCTTGTTGGGCTCCAAGGCAATTATCGGCTCCACCTGCCACAGCCAGATCGAACTGGCCGAGCAGGCCGCGCGCGAAGGGGCCAGTTACGTCGCCTTCGGCCGCTTCTTCAATTCCAATACCAAGCCCGGCGCGCCGGCGGCCACCGTTGAACTGCTGGCCCAGGCCCGCGCGCGGTTGCACCTGCCGATCTGCGTGATTGGCGGCATCACCCTGGAAAACGCCGAGCCGTTGGTGGCCCATGGTGCCGACTTGCTGGCAGTGGTCCACGGCCTGTTTGGTGCCGACAGCACCCAGGAAGTCACGCGCCGCGCCCGCGCTTTCAACGATCTTCTAAAATCTTGAATTCAGAGAACACGATCATGTCCCGTTCCGAAACCCTGTTTGCCAATGCCCAGAAACACATCCCCGGCGGTGTGAACTCCCCCGTGCGAGCGTTCAAGAGCGTTGGCGGCACACCACTGTTCTTCAAGCATGCCGAAGGCGCCTACGTCACCGACGAAGATGACAAGCGCTACGTCGACTACGTGGGTTCGTGGGGCCCGATGATCCTCGGCCACAGCCATCCGGACGTGCTGGATGCGGTGCGCCAGCAGCTGCAACACGGCCTGTCCTATGGCGCACCGACCGCCATGGAAACCGAGATGGCGGACCTGGTGTGCGCCATCGTGCCGTCCATGGAGATGGTGCGGATGGTCAGCTCCGGCACTGAAGCCACCATGAGTGCGATTCGCCTGGCCCGTGGTTTCACCGGCCGTGACAGCATCATCAAATTCGAAGGCTGCTACCACGGCCACTCCGACAGCCTGCTGGTCAAGGCCGGTTCCGGCGCGCTGACCCAGGGCGTACCGAGCTCTGCCGGTGTGCCGGCTGCGTTTGCCAAACACACCCTGACCCTGCCGTTCAACGATATCGGTGCGGTGGAGCAGATGCTCAGCGAAGTCGGCCAGGAAGTGGCCTGCATCATCGTCGAGCCGGTGGCCGGCAACATGAACTGCGTGCCGCCTGCACCGGGCTTTCTGGAAGGCCTGCGCGAACAGTGCGACAAGCACGGCGTGGTGCTGATTTTTGATGAAGTGATGACCGGTTTCCGCGTTGCCCTCGGCGGCGCCCAGGCTTACTACGGCGTGACGCCAGACCTGAGCACCTTCGGCAAGATCATCGGTGGTGGCATGCCTGTGGGCTGCTTCGGCGGCAAGCGCGAAATCATGCAGCACATCGCGCCGCTGGGCCCGGTGTACCAGGCAGGCACCCTGTCGGGTAACCCGCTGGCCATGGCCGCCGGCCTGACCACCCTGCGCCTGATCAGCCGCCCAGGCTTCCACGCCGAGCTGACCGACTACACCACCCGCCTGCTGGACGGCCTGCAACAGCGCGCCGATGCCGCCGGCATTCCGTTCGTGACCACCCAGGCGGGCGGCATGTTCGGCCTGTACTTCAGTGGCGCCGATGACATCGTCACTTTCGACGACGTGATGGGCAGCGATGCCGATCTGTTCAAGCGCTTCTTCCATCTGATGCTGGAAGGTGGCGTGTACCTGGCACCGAGCGCCTTTGAAGCCGGTTTTACCTCGATCGCCCATGGTGATGCCGAGCTGAAACTGACCCTCGATGCCGCTGAACGCGCCTTCGCTGCCTTGAAATAAGCGTCTCAAAAATCTGACGTTGCCACTGGCGGCGTCAGATTTGCTACTTTGCTTACAGACATTTCCGTCTTTTTTCGAGAATTTACCTGCAATCCGGCAGATAACTTGCCCACGCAGCAGAAAAACGAGTAAAGACTTTGTAAGCAGGTGCCTGCTTATTTCATAATGCGCGCTTATTGGATCCCCCCGTGGGTCCCGCGCCCCGTCAGAGGTAAGTCGATTCCCATGAAACGCACCGGCCGCACCCTGGTTCTGGGCTGCCTGTTGCTCCTTCAGCCGCTGCTGGCGTTTGCCCAGGCAGGCGGCAACTCGTTGTTAATCCCAGCGATGGGTCGTTGCACCCTCAATACCCAGCCAGAAAGCCAGGCCGAAGCCCTGAGCGCGTGCCAGAAACAGGCCGACGGCGGGGATGCGCAGGCGCAATACGAGTTGGGCGAGTACTTCTACGACAGTAAAAATCCCGCACGCGACCTCAACAAGGCCTTGAGCTACTTCGAGAAAGCCTCGTTGCAGGGCCATGCCCAGGCGCAATTCCAGCTGGGCACCATGTTTTTCCATGGCGAAGGCGTACCGGCCAATAACGTTCAGGCGTACATCGTGCTGAAAATGGCGGCGGTCAATGGCGCTGAAGATGCGCTGGACACGGCCGATGAAGTGGCCGAACACATGCAGCGGGACGAACTGGAAGTGGCGACCCAGGTACTGGGGCAGATTTTCCGCAACTACCTGCAGGAACTGCAGAGCGCAGATGGCAGCTCGCCATTCTCGCCACTGCCTGATCCTTCACGCTGACTGACTGCTCCCGTGCCAGGCATGGGAGCCTTCAACTGTCTTACTTCTCTGGCATCGGCATCGGAAACGGCATGACATTGCTCATGCCACGGGCTTCGCTGATTTTCGGCGTGCCCAGGCGCTCGACTTCGTCGATGCGCACGATCGAATGCATCGGCACAAAACTGCGCACCACGCCTTCGAACTGAGCCTTGAGTTTTTCCTCGCCCGGGTCGACGACCAACTGTGTGCGCTCGCCAAAGACGAACTCTTCCACTTCCAGGAAGCCCCACAGATCACTTTGATAGATCTGCTTGGCGTACATTTCGAACACCTGGCCCTGGTTAAGGAAAATCACCTTGTAGATTGGAGCTTCACGTTTGGTCATGGTGGGCGGGTAACACATCGGGGGATATAAAAGAGGGCGCGAACTATAGCATGGCACCCGATGCACAGTGCTAGGAACCTATCGGCATGCCCCCTATAATGCGCGGTTCTTTACCACCAGTTGACGATCCCCATGGCCAAGAAGCTTTACATCGAAACCCACGGTTGCCAGATGAACGAGTACGACAGCTCGCGCATGGTCGATCTGCTGGGTGAACATCAGGCCCTGGAAGTCACCGCCCGCGCTGAAGATGCCGACGTGATCCTGCTCAATACCTGCTCGATCCGCGAGCGGGCCCAGGACCGGGTCTACTCGCAGCTGGGCCGCTGGCGCGAACTGAAGCTGGCCAACCCGGACATGGTGATCGCCGTCGGCGGTTGCGTGGCCAGCCAGGAAGGCGCCGCGATTCGCGACCGCGCGCCCTATGTGGATGTGGTCTTCGGCCCGCAAACCCTGCACCGCCTGCCGGAAATGATCGACGCCGCCCGCATCACCAAGCTGCCGCAGGTCGACGTCTCATTCCCGGAAATCGAAAAATTCGACCACCTGCCCGAGCCGCGCATCGACGGCCCGAGCGCGTATGTGTCGGTGATGGAAGGTTGCAGCAAGTACTGCACCTTCTGCGTGGTGCCGTACACCCGCGGCGAAGAAGTCAGCCGCCCGTTCGATGACGTGCTGGCGGAGATCATTCACCTGGCCGAGAACGGCGTGCGTGAAGTGACCCTGCTGGGGCAGAACGTCAACGGCTATCGCGGCCAGACCCACGACGGGCGCCTGGCGGACCTCGCCGAGTTGATCCGCGTGGTGGCCGCCGTCGACGGGATCGAGCGGATTCGCTACACCACCTCGCACCCACTGGAATTCTCCGACAGCCTGATCCAGGCCCACGCCGAAGTGCCGGAGCTGGTCAAACACCTGCACTTGCCGGTGCAGTCGGGCTCCGACCGCATCCTCTCGGCCATGAAGCGCAACCACACGGCCCTGGAATACAAATCCAAACTGCGAAAATTGCGTGCGGCAGTGCCGGGGATTTGCATCAGTTCGGACTTTATCGTCGGCTTCCCGGGCGAGACCGAGAAAGATTTCCAGCAGACCATGAAGCTGATTGAAGACGTCGGTTTCGACTTCTCCTACTCCTTCGTCTACAGCCAGCGCCCGGGCACCCCGGCGGCCGACCTGCTCGACGAAACCCCGGAAGCGTTGAAGAAGGAACGCTTGAACGCCCTGCAACACCGCCTCAACCAGCAGGGTTTCGAGATCAGCCGACAGATGGTGGGTTCGACCCAGCGCATCCTGGTCACCGACTACTCGAAAAAGGACCCTGGCGAATTGCAGGGCCGCACCGAAAACAACCGGATCGTCAACTTCCGCTGCGATAATCCGACGCTGATCGGGCAGTTCGCCGACGTGTATATCGACGCGGCGCAACCGCACTCGCTGCGCGGCTCGCTGGTTAACTGAGAGCCCGGCTTTCAAGGCAAATGAAGATCAAATGTGGGAGCTGGCTTGCCTGCGATAGCGATATAACAGGCAGCCTCTCTTTTGGACGTGCCGGCCTCATCGCAGGCAAGCCAGCTCCCACACTGGATCGCGTTTGTTCTTGAGAGCGGGTCCGGGCTATATAAGTGCTTTCGCACACCGCCTGCTGGCGTTATCCTTGATTTCATCTTAATTGCCCCAGGGCGGCTAAAAGCGACCTTGAACGCACCCATAGAACCACATCGTTTTCTCCTCGAGCCCTTTGAGGCTCGCCGTTTCGCCAATCTGTGCGGACAGTTCGACGAGCACCTGCGCCTGATCGAACAACGCCTGAGCATCGAGATCCGCAACCGCGGCAATCAGTTCGAGCTCATTGGTGAACCCCAACACACCACCTCGGCAGAAAACCTTCTGCGCCGCCTCTACCGGGAAACCAAAGGTAGCGAGCTGTCGCCGGAAACGGTGCACCTGTACCTGCAGGAATCTGCGGTGCAAGACTTGGCGAACAACCCGGTGGCCGAAGCCAGCGTGGCCCTGCGCACCAAGAAAGGCATGATTCGGCCCCGCGGCCTGAATCAGCAGCGCTACGTCAAAGAGATTCTGGGCAACGACATCAACTTCGGCATCGGCCCTGCCGGTACCGGCAAGACCTACCTGGCCGTGGCCTGTGCGGTCGACGCCCTGGAGCGCGAGCAGGTGCGACGCATCCTGCTGGTGCGTCCGGCGGTGGAAGCTGGCGAGAAACTGGGCTTTTTGCCCGGCGACCTGGCCCAGAAGATCGACCCGTACCTGCGCCCTCTCTACGACGCGCTCTACGAGATGCTCGGCTTCGAATACGTGGCCAAGCTGATCGAGCGCCAGGTGATCGAGATCGCCCCGCTGGCCTACATGCGCGGCCGTACGCTGAATAACAGCTTCATCATCCTCGACGAAAGCCAGAACACCACCGTCGAACAGATGAAAATGTTCCTGACCCGGATCGGCTTCGGCTCCACAGCCGTGATCACCGGCGACGTCACCCAGGTCGACCTGCCCAAAGGCACCAAGTCGGGCCTGGCCCAGGTGATCGACGTGCTCAAGGACGTGCCGGGGATCAGCTTCACCCACTTCATGCCCAAAGACGTGGTACGTCACCCGCTGGTGCAGCGCATTGTCGAAGCCTACGAGCGCTTCGAACACCGCGACGACCAACCGGCCAAGGACACTCGCCGCGATGCTTGAGCTTGACCTGCAGCTGGCCACCGATGCGCCCGCCCCCAGCGAAGAGCAGTTCCGCCAATGGTGCACCCTGGCCCTGCGCCAGCGCACAGCCGACTCGGAACTGACCATTCGTCTGGTGGACGAACCCGAAGGCCGTGAGCTGAATCACACCTGGCGACAAAAAGACTACGCGACCAACGTGCTGTCGTTTCCCGCCGACGTACCCGATGAGTTACTGGATATCCCATTGCTGGGCGACCTGGTGATCTGCGTCGAGGTGGTTGAGCGCGAAGCCAAGGAACAAGGCAAGGAACTTGAGGCCCATTGGGCCCACCTGGTCATCCACGGCTGCTTGCATCTCTTGGGTTACGACCATATAGACGATGACGAAGCCGAAGAAATGGAAGCACTGGAACGAACGTTGCTTGCAGAATTGGGTCATCGTGACCCATATGCAGACGACGAAATTGCAACTACACCTAACTGAAACAATAAAGGATTTAGAGTAATCGCTATGAGCGAAGACCGATCGAGCAACGGGCAAAAGTCATGGCTGGGGAAACTCACCCAGGCCTTTGCCCACGAGCCGAAAAACCGCCAGGAGCTGCTGGAGCTGCTGCGCGAGGCACACCAGAACAAGTTGCTGGACAGCGAAGCGCTGGCCATCGTCGAAGGCGCCATCCAGGTGGCTGACCTGCAAGTACGGGACATCATGGTTCCGCGCTCGCAAATGGTCAGCATCAAGGCGACCCAGACCCCACGGGAATTCCTCCCGGCCGTGATCGACTCGGCGCACTCGCGCTACCCGGTGATCGGCGAAAGCCATGACGACGTCATGGGCGTCCTGTTGGCCAAGGACCTGCTGCCGCTGATCCTCAAGGAGAACGGCGACAGCTTCAACATCAAGGACCTGCTGCGTCCTGCCACCTTCGTCCCCGAATCCAAGCGCCTGAATGTGCTGCTGCGCGAATTTCGTGCGAACCACAATCACATGGCCATCGTGATTGACGAATACGGCGGCGTGGCTGGCCTGGTGACCATCGAAGACGTGCTGGAACAGATCGTCGGCGATATCGAAGACGAACATGACGTGGAAGAAGACAGCTACATCAAGCCGCTGCCCAGCGGTGACTTCCTGGTCAAGGCCCTGACGCCGATCGAGAACTTCAACGAGTTCTTCGACAGCGAATTCTCCGACGATGAATTCGACACCGTCGGCGGCCTGGTAATGAGCGCGTTCGGGCATCTGCCCAAGCGGAATGAGACCACGGAAATCGGCGCCTATCGCTTTCGCATCCTGAATGCCGACAGCCGCCGGATCCACCTGATTCGCCTGACACCTATTGCCCGCTAAGGACTGACATGCGCCGTATGATTGCACCCGGCTGGCCCGGTAACCTGCTGGCCGTGGTGGCCGGCGCCATCACTACCCTGGCGCTGGCGCCGTTCGATCTCTGGCCGTTTGCGCTGGTGGCGGTCGGGTTCTTTTATGCGGGATTGCGTGAGCTGACACCACGCCAGGCCTTGTGGCGTGGCTGGTGTTTCGGTTTCGGCCTGTTTGGCGCCGGTACCAGCTGGATCTACTACAGCATTCACCACTTCGGCGGCGCTTCGGTGCTGCTGGCGGGCATGCTGATGCTGGCGTTTACCGCAGCCATTGCCTGGTTCTTTGCCCTGCCTGCCTGGCTCTGGGCGCGCTGGCTGCGGCGCAATGAGGCGCCATTGGCCGACGCCCTGGCCTTCGCGGCCTTGTGGGTGGGCCAGGAAGCGTTTCGCGGCTGGTTCCTCACCGGTTTCCCTTGGCTCTACTCCGGTTACAGCCAGCTCGACGCTCCCCTTGCCGGCCTCGCGCCACTGGGTGGCATGTGGCTGATTTCCTTTGCCCTGGCGCTGACCGCCGCGCTGATCTGCAACCTGCCGCGCCTGCTGGCGGGTAAACGCAACCTGTTCATCGGTGCCGGTTTGCTGCTGTTGGTGGCGCCATGGGCCATCGGCCTGGCACTCAAGCATCACGCCTGGACCACCCCCGCCGGCGCACCGCTGACCGTGGCGGCCGTCCAGGGCAACGTCGAACAAAGCATGAAATGGGACCCCGAGCAGCTCAACGCGCAGCTCGCGCTGTACCGTGACATGAGCTTCACCTCCAAGCCCGTGGACCTGCTGGTATGGCCGGAAACCGCGGTGCCGGTACTCAAGGAATCCGTCGAAGGCTACCTGGCCATGATGGGCAAGTTCGCCGCTGACCGGCACACCGCGCTGATCACCGGCGTGCCGATTCGTCAGGAAGTGCACCACCACAAGCGCTTTTTCAATGGCATCACCGTGGTGGGTGAAGGCGATGGCACTTACCTGAAACAGAAGCTGGTGCCGTTCGGCGAGTACGTGCCGTTGCAGGACATGTTGCGTGGCCTGATCGCCTTCTTCGACCTGCCGATGTCGGACTTCGCCCGCGGGCCGGCCGACCAGGCGCTGCTGCAAGCCAAGGGCTATCAGATTGCGCCGTTCATTTGCTATGAAGTGGTGTACCCGGAATTCGCCGCCGGCCTGTCGGCCCGCAGCGACCTGTTGCTGACCATCAGCAATGACACCTGGTTCGGCCGCTCCATCGGCCCGCTGCAACATTTGCAGATGGCCCAGATGCGCGCCCTGGAGGCCGGTCGCTGGATGATCCGCGCCACCAACAACGGCGTCACCGGCCTGATCAACCCGTACGGGCAGATCACCGTGCAGATCCCGCAGTTTGAACGCGGGATTCTCTACGGTGAGGTGGTGCCGATGCACAACCTCACGCCGTACCTGCAATGGCGCTCGTGGCCGTTGATCATCCTGTGCCTTGGCCTGTTTGGCTGGGCCTTGCTGGCGGGCCGGATGTCGAAAACAGTCTGAAGGTGGGAGCTGGCTTGCCTGCGATAGCATCACCTCGGTGTAACTGACACACCGAGGTGCCTGCATCGCGGGCAAGCCCGGCTCCCACAGAAGCCCGGCTCCCACATTTGCGTTGCGGTGTTACCTGTAAAACAACCGGTAGCCCACCTGCCCCACCGCTTCGTTCAGCAACTGACCGTTCTGCCATACCGACTTGAATTCCGGCATCCAGCCACCCAGTGGCCGGGCATTGTCTACGCCCAGAAACCCCACCGGCGCCGGAACGACCGTAAACCCGGCCTTTTCGAAACTCCAGCGCGAACGCGGCATGTGCCAGGCCTGGGTCACGACGACCACACGCTTGATGCCTTGCGGCAACAGAATCTCTGCACTCATCTGCGCGTTTTCCCACGTGGTGCGGCTGCGCTCTTCCTTCCAGCGCACGCTCACGCCAAAGTCATCCTGCATCGACACCGCCATCAACTCCGCCTCGCTGGGCGGCGTACCGTAATGCAAGCCTCCGGTGGTCAGCACCGGCAAGCCCGAAGCCTTGGCCAATCTCGCCGCGTAACGCTGGCGTTCAAGGCCGACACCCGTAGGCTGATCAGAGCCCCACGCCGGATCCCCGCGTTCACGCCCCGAACCCAATATCACGATTGCATCAGCCCGCTGTGCCAGGGTCGCCCATTCGTCACGGGCCAAGGGCGGCTCGGTCTCCAGGGCCTTTGCCCCCCACTGCACCACCACCGGCAGGCTCATCAACCACATCCCGCCGAAGCCCAACGCAAAGCACACCCCCGCGAGTCGTGGACGACTGCGACGAAACCACCAGGCAAGGGCCAGCAACAGCAACAGAATGCCGGGCGGCAACAGCAATTGTTTAATGAAATAACGAATAGGCATCGGGCATCTCCAAAGATGCCCGAAGCCTAAGGTGTAACGGGGTTTAGCGACAATCTTTACAAGAACACACGTTCGAGAAGGCTACCGATTACGCGGTATTTCACTTGAAACGCACGGACCGGAGTTTTTCCGGGCTGCGGCCGGCCGACAAATCCTTGAGCCATACCACCTTGGCCGAGCGTGAAGGCTCTTGCGCCGGCGGGGAGGCCATGCCATGGGACGCGCGATGCTCATTTAACTCCAGATACACCCTGATCACTTCCAGCTCTGCCTGGCTCAAGCCACGCAGTTCCAACTCCAGAGGCCGTTCATCACACAATCGGCCTGCGGTTTTTGCTGCATCCAGTGCTCGACCCAAACGGTCGATCAGTCCTTCGTACACCTGCGGTTTCGTTAAAGTTCGCTGCGAATCAACCATCCCTCACCTCATTGAAGATAAGACTCACTCCCCACTAAACAGCGTAGTCCTGCTGGCCCTGCCTGCCTGACGCCGCGACCAACGGCCTCGGCGGCGCAATCAGGGTTTCCCTCGATAGAGTGGGGTCATGTATGCTACGGCGCTTCCTGTAACTCCACTTCCCGCAGGGTTTGGGCACGGACGCGCCACTTTTTGGTGTCGATCAACCTGAACGTTGCACCGAAGAGGATTAGGCCACCCCTATTCAGTTCAAAAGTAGCCATGCACGAACAATATCAGCCCCGTGAAATAGAAAATGCCGCCCAGTCGTTCTGGGATGAGCAAAAGTCCTTTGAAGTCAGTGAACAGCCAGGCAAGGAGACTTTCTATTGCCTATCGATGTTCCCTTACCCCAGCGGCAAGCTACACATGGGGCACGTGCGTAACTACACCATCGGCGACGTAATCTCCCGCTACCAGCGCATGCTCGGCAAGAACGTCCTGCAACCCATGGGTTGGGACGCCTTCGGCATGCCGGCGGAAAACGCCGCGATGAAGAACAACGTAGCGCCCGCCAAGTGGACCTACGAAAACATCGCCTACATGAAGACCCAGCTGCGCAGCCTGGGCCTGGCGGTGGACTGGTCCCGCGAGGTGACCACCTGCAAGCCTGATTACTACCGCTGGGAACAATGGCTGTTCACTCGCCTGTTCGAAAAAGGTGTGATCTACAAGAAGAGCGGCACCGTGAACTGGGACCCGGTGGACCAGACCGTACTGGCCAACGAACAAGTGATCGACGGTCGCGGCTGGCGTTCCGGCGCGCTGATCGAAAAACGCGAAATCCCGATGTACTACTTCAAGATCACCGCCTACGCGGATGAACTCTTGTCGAGCCTCGACGATTTGCCGGGCTGGCCCGAGCAGGTCAAGACCATGCAGCGCAACTGGATCGGCAAGTCCAAGGGCATGGAAGTACAGTTCCCGTATAACGTCGATTCCATCGGCGCGGCGGGCGTACTGAAAGTCTTCACCACCCGTGCGGACACCCTGATGGGCGCGACCTACGTCGCCGTGGCCGCCGAACACCCGCTGGCCACCCAGGCCGCACAGAACAACCCCGAGCTGCAGGCATTTATTGCCGAATGCAAAGGCGGCAGCGTGGCCGAAGCCGACGTCGCCACCCAGGAGAAAAAAGGCCTGCCGACCGGCCTGTTCGTCGAGCACCCGCTGAGCGGCGAGAAGCTGCCGGTATGGGTCGCCAACTATGTGCTGATGCACTATGGCGATGGCGCGGTAATGGCTGTGCCGGCTCACGACGAGCGCGACTTCGAATTCGCCGTGAAATACAACCTGCCGATCAAGTCCGTGGTGCGCACCAGTTCCGGTGACACCAACCCGGCTCCGTGGCAGGACGCGTACAACGAACACGGCACCCTGATCAATTCCGGCGAGTTCGACGGCCTGGATTTCGAAGGTGCCTTCGACGCCATCGAAGTGGCGCTGATCAAGAAAAACCTCGGTGCCTCGCGCACCCAGTTCCGCCTGCGCGACTGGGGCATCAGCCGCCAGCGCTACTGGGGCTGCCCAATCCCGATCATCCACTGCGAAACCTGCGGTGACGTGCCGGTGCCGGAAGACCAACTGCCGGTGGTACTGCCAGAAGACGTGGTGCCGGACGGCGCCGGTTCGCCCTTGGCGCGCATGCCCGAGTTCTACGAGTGCGCTTGCCCGAAATGCGGCCAGCCTGCCAAGCGCGAAACCGACACCATGGACACTTTCGTCGAGTCCTCGTGGTACTACGCCCGCTACGCCTCGCCGCACTATGAAGGTGGCCTGGTGGAAAAATCCGCGGCCGACCACTGGTTGCCGGTAGACCAGTACATCGGCGGTATCGAGCACGCCATCCTTCACCTGCTGTACGCGCGCTTCTTCCACAAGCTGATGCGTGATGAAGGCCTGGTGAGCTCCGACGAGCCGTTCAAGAACCTGCTGACCCAAGGCATGGTGATTGCCGAGACTTACTACCGTCGCGAAGCCAATGGCGCCTACACCTGGTTCAACCCGGCGGACGTCGAACTGGTGCGTGACAGCAAGGCCAAGGTCATCAGCGCAAAACTGATCAGCGACGGCCTGCCGGTGGAAATCGGCGGCACCGAGAAGATGGCCAAGTCGAAGAACAACGGCGTCGACCCACAGTCGATGATCGACCAGTTCGGCGCAGACACTTGCCGCCTGTTCATGATGTTCGCCTCGCCGCCTGACATGAGCGCCGAATGGTCCGACTCCGGCGTTGAAGGCTCGCACCGCTTCCTCAAGCGCGTCTGGCGCCTGGCGCACGCCCATGTCAGCCAGGGCTTGCCGGGCAAGCTGGACGTAGCGTCCTTGAGCGATGAACAGAAAGCCATTCGCCGCAGCACACACCTGGCCATCCGCCAGGCCAGCCAGGACGTGGGCCAGAATCACAAATTCAACACCGCCATTGCCCAGGTGATGACGTTGATGAACGTGCTGGAAAAAGCGCCGCAAGCCACCGATCTGGATCGCGCACTGATTCAGGAAGGCCTGGAAACCGTCGTCCTGCTGCTGGCGCCAATCACGCCGCACATCAGCCACGACCTGTGGAGCCGGTTGGGCCACAGCGGTGCCGTCATCGATGCCGGCTGGCCGATACAGGATGACAGCGCGCTGGTACAAGACACGCTGCAACTGGTAATTCAGGTCAACGGCAAGCTGCGTGGCCAGATCGACATGCCGGCCAGCGCCAGCCGTGAAGACGTCGAAGCCGCTGCCCGTACCAATGAAAACGTGCTGCGCTTCACCGAAGGCCTGACGATCCGCAAAGTGATCGTGGTGCCCGGCAAACTGGTCAATATCGTCGCTAGCTAATCGGATCGGGCGCCAGGGCATTACCCTGGCGCCGAACAAAACCTCCAGGGCCTCGATAAGGCCCACATGGTTTCAAGGGGAGCATCAAAATGATCAAACGCAATCTGCTGGTTATGGGCCTTGCCGTGCTACTGAGCGCTTGCGGCTTCCAGCTGCGCGGCACCGGCACCACCGAACTGGCGATCAAGGAACTGGACGTCACCGCCCGTAACTCCTACGGCGAGACCGTGCAACAGCTGCGCCAGGTCCTGGAAAGCAGTGGTGTCAAAGTCTATTCAGGCGCGGCTTACAAACTGAACCTGCTGGATGAGAAAGAAGAGCAGCGCAACCTCAGCTATGCCAGTGCCGGGCGTGCTTCGGACATCGAGCTGAGCACCACGCTCTTCTTCGAAATCCAGGGCCACGACCACCTGCCGTTGATGGGCGACAAGATCCAGGTACAGAAAGTCGTGAGCCACGACGGCAACAACCTGGTGGGTTCGGACTCCGAAACCATCCAGGTGCGCAAGGAAATGCGTCGTGAGCTGGTGCAGCGCATGCTTCTGCGCCTGCAACTGATCACCCCGGAAAAACTGGACCAACTGCAACAGACGGCAGATAACAAGGCCAAGGCAGATGCCGATGCGCTGAAAGCTGCGCAAGAGTATGAAAACAGCCAGCCGAAACAATCGCCTGTCGAAGTCCCAGCTGAGTAAGCCAGACGGGGCGCCACTGGCGCCCCGTTCGCCCTGCCTATGAAACTCGCCCCCGCCCAACTCGCCAAGCACCTGCAAGGCAGCCTTGCGCCCGTCTACATCGTCAGCGGTGATGACCCGCTGCTGTGCCAGGAGGCCGCGGACGCGATTCGCACCGCCGCCCGCCAACAGGGCTTCGATGAACGCCAGGTGTTCAGCGCCGACGCCAGTTTCGACTGGGGTACGCTGCTGCAAGCCGGGGCAAGCATGTCGCTGTTCGCCGAGAAACGCCTGCTGGAACTGCGCCTGCCTTCGGGCAAGCCCGGCGACAAAGGCGCGGCGGCGTTGATGGAGTACTGCGCACGTCCTGCCGAAGACACGCTGCTGCTGATCAGCCTGCCCAAGCTCGATGGCAGCGCGCAGAAGACCAAGTGGGGCAAGGCACTGGTGGAAGGGGCACAGACCCAGTTCATCCAGATCTGGCCGGTGGACAGCAATCAACTGCCACAGTGGATTCGTCAGCGTCTGTCCCAATCCGGACTCACCGCCAGCCATGACGCGGTAGAGCTGATTGCGGCGCGGGTGGAAGGCAACCTGCTGGCGGCGGCCCAGGAAATCGAAAAGCTCAAGCTGATGGCTGAAGGCGGCCAGATCACGGTTGAAACCGTACAAGGCGCCGTGGCTGACAGCGCGCGCTTTGACGTATTTGGCCTGGTGGATGCGATCCTGAACGGCGAACCCGCCCACGCCTTGCGCATGCTCGAAGGGCTGCGGGGCGAAGGCGTGGAGCCGCCGGTCATACTCTGGGCCCTGGCCCGGGAACTGCGCCTTCTGGCAAACATTGCCTTGCAATACAGCCAGGGTATCCCGCTGGACAAGGCCTTCAGCCAGGCCCGGCCACCGGTTTGGGACAAGCGCAAGCCGCTGATCAGCAAAGCCCTGCAACGGCACTCGGCACAACGCTGGGCGCAATTGCTGCTGGAAGCCCAGCGCATTGACGCGCAGATCAAGGGCCAGGCCGCGGGTTCGCCCTGGATGAGCCTGAGTCGTTTGTCACTTTTGATGTCAGGACAGCGCCTGGCGTTGCCTGCTGAATAGTCCTACGTATCACTGGGCTGGACAGAATCCAAACTTCGGCCGATGATTCGCACCGCATCATCAACCCGCCAAAGAGTACCCATCATGAGCAAAAAGCCATCCAAGCATGGCCCCAACAAGGCCAAATCTATCATCGCCCAGCCGTTGTTCCGCAGTCGCCAGGAACGAGCCGGCAAAGGCAAAGGCAGCTACCGCCGCGAAGCCTTCCAGTCTAATAGCTGGGAGGCTTCTTACTTTCTGGCTGCCTGAAGGCAAGCGCCCCTCCGGCATGATAAGGTCTGTACCTGATTCGTATTCCCTGGACCCGTGCATGCCCTCTAGTCTTTCCCGTCGTTGGCACCTTCGCCAATTGATCGCTGCCTCCAGCCTCATTCTGTTAGTCGCCTGCGCCGAAAAACCCACCGCAGCCGATGCTCAACCCCTGCCCCCGCTCCAGACTGCACCGGTAGCTGCGCCTGCCGTCGTTGCGCCATTGGCGGTGGACAATCTTGATATCCAGCCGACCCAGACCTTTGCCGAATGGCAGGCGGGCTTTCGCGTGGAAGCCTTGAAGGCCGGTATCACGCCACAGGTCTTCGACACCGCCTTCGCCAATGTCGTGCCTGACATGGCGGTGATCCGCGCCGACCGCAGCCAGCCGGAGTTCTCCCGCCCGGTGTGGGAATACCTCGATGGCGCACTGTCGCCGCTACGGGTGCGCAATGGCCAGTCGCTGCTGGTGAAATACGCCGACATTTTGCAACGCATTGAGGAACGTTATGGCGTTGACCGCCAGGCGCTGGTCTCGGTGTGGGGCATGGAGAGCAACTTCGGCCAGTTCCAGGGCAACAACTCGGTGATCCGCTCCCTGGCGACCCTGGCCTATGAGGGCCGTCGCCCGGCGTTCGCCCAGGCGCAACTGCTGGCGGCGCTGCAAATCATCCAGCATGGCGATATCGCCGCCGACCAGATGAAAGGCTCCTGGGCCGGGGCCATGGGCCAGACCCAGTTCATCCCGACCACTTACAACACCCACGCTGTGGACTTCGACGGTGACGGTCGCCGCGATATCTGGAACAGTCCCGCCGACGCCCTGGCCTCCACCGCGCACTACCTGCAAAGCTCCGGCTGGCAGAAGGGCCAGCCGTGGGGCTTCGAGGTGCAGCAACTGCCGTTGAACTTCGACTACGCCCTGGCCGACGGCAGCGTGCGCAAGACCGTTGGCGAATGGTTGAAACTGGGGATCCAGGTGCCACCGGGCGCCAGCGTCCCGGCCAACGTGGACCAGCTTTCCGCAGCCCTGCTGCTGCCGGCCGGCTATCGTGGCCCGGCATTCCTGGTGCTGGATAACTTCCGCGCGATCCTCAAGTACAACAACTCGTCGTCCTACGCATTGGCCGTTGGCTTGTTGTCGGAACGGTTCGGCGGTGGCGGTGTGATTCGTGGGAGCTGGCCGAAAGACGAGCTGCCATTGACTCGCTCGCAGCGGATGGATTTGCAGACGGTGCTCAGTGCCAATGGTTACGATGCCGGCAACCCGGACGGCATCATCGGCGCCAATACCCGCAAGGCGATTCGTGCAGCGCAACAGTCCCTGGGCTGGCCGGCGGATGGGTATCCGACGGTGAAGTTGCTGGAGTCGTTGCAGAGCCGCTAGATCGTTGTATGGCGACTATCGCCATCGCAGGCAAGCCAGCTCCCACAGTTGACCACGTCGTTCATGATGTACGCGGTCAACTGTGGGAGCAGGCTTGCCTGCGATGAGGCCTTGCGAAGCAACTGAAGGCTCAGGCCTTAAACACCACATCCTGCTCCAACACCAACCGCTTCTCCCCCGCATCCAACCGCACCGCAGCGCCCATCGGCAACGTGAGGTTCGGGTTGCAGTGCCCGCTGCGCCAGCCAGACAGCACAGGAATGCACAACGGTTCGAATGTCTGCTTCAGCAGGCGCTCAAGCGCAATGCTATCAACCCCGGCCACATCCCCCACCACCACACCCGCCACCTGGGCGAGCTTGCCCGCCAGGCGCAAATGGGTCAGCAACCGGTCAATGCGGTACAGCGGCTCGTTCACATCCTCGATAAACAAAATGATGCCCTCGGCATCAATCTCGTAATCCGTGCCCATTACCGCGGCGATCATCGATAGATTGCCACCCAGCAGCCGCCCGCAGGCGATGCCAGGCTCGACGGTGGTCAATGGATAGGCCACAGGGTGAGTCAGCTGGGTACCGGCCTTCACCTGCCCGCGCAGCATACTGAACAGCGATGACTCGGTAGGCTGTTGCTTTTCACCTAACAAGTCAGCGTTGTACATCGGCCCGTGAAAGGTGACGAAGCCGGCGTAACGGTTGATCGCCAGGTGCAACGCGGTGATATCGCTGTAGCCTACAAATGGCTTGGGGTTGGCCCGCAGCAGGTCAAAGTCCAGGCGGTCCAGCAGGCGTGGGGTGCCGTAGCCGCCCCGCAGGCAAAAAATCGCGTCGATGGACGGATCGGCGAACGCCGCGTGCAGGTCGTTCAGGCGTACATCATCACTGCCGGCCAGGTAGCCATCACGCTGTCCCACACCGGGGAAAATCCGCAGTGTGTAGCCCCGGGCGCGCATCCATTGCGTGGCCTTGTCGATATCCAGCTCGGCCGGCCCGGCAGGGGCAATCAGCCCGATCACGCCTTCGGCGCGCAGCGCAGGTACCGCACAAGTGGTTAATTGAGTCGTCATCCATGGTTCTCCTCGTGTGGATTGCCCAAGGCACTCTAAACAGCAATGGTTGCAAACAGAAGAGGATGACTTAACCGCAACATGTAGGAGCGAGCTTGCTCGCGAAGGTCGTAAACGATAACGCGCGCATCCTGGATGCGCGCGGTGCTCTTGAGTTCTTCGCGAGCAAGCTCGCTCCTACAGTGAGGGCGAGGCTTACGAGACCAGGCTGGCCTTGACCAGTTTCGCCTGCTCGTCGGCGTGGTACGAGGAACGTACCAGCGGGCCGGAAGCGACGTTCTTGAAGCCCATCTTGTAGCCTTCTTCGGCAAACCAGGCGAACACGTCCGGGTGCACGAAGCGCTGTACTGGCAAGTGGCTGCGGGACGGCTGCAGGTACTGGCCGAGGGTCAGCATGTCGATGTCGTGTTCGCGCATGCGCTTCATGACTTCGATCACTTCCTCGTCGGTTTCGCCCAAGCCCAGCATCAGGCCGGATTTGGTCGGGATGTGCGGCATCATCTGCTTGAATTTCTGCAGCAGGGTCAGCGACCACTGGTAATCCGAACCCGGGCGCGCAGCCTTGTACAGGCGCGGCACGGTTTCCAGGTTGTGGTTGAACACATCCGGCGGCTCGGCAGCGGTGATTTCCAGCGCGACGTCCATGCGGCCACGGTAGTCCGGGACCAGAGTCTCGAGCATCACGTTCGGCGACAGCTTGCGGATCTCGCGGATGCAGTCGGCAAAATGCTGGGCACCGCCGTCACGCAGGTCATCGCGGTCTACGGAGGTGATCACGACGTACTTGAGTTTCAGGTCGGCGATGGCGATGGCCAGGCTTTCCGGCTCATTGACGTCCAGTGGCTTCGGCCGGCCGTGGCCAACGTCGCAGAACGGGCAACGACGGGTGCAGATGTCACCCATGATCATGAAGGTGGCGGTGCCGCCGGAGAAGCACTCGCCCAGGTTCGGGCAGGATGCTTCTTCGCAAACGCTGTGCAGCTTGTGTTTGCGCAGCAGGGCCTTGATACGGTCGACTTCCGGCGAAACCGGGATGCGCACGCGGATCCAGTCAGGCTTTTTCGGCAGTTCGGTGGTCGGAATGATCTTCACCGGGATGCGTGCAACCTTCTCGGCGCCGCGCAGCTTCACGCCGGCTTCTACCTTGGCACGCGGGGCCGGACGCTCGGTGATATCCAGCGTCGGGATCATGGTTTGCACTGCATCAGTAGTCATAATCAGTCGATTCCGCCCGTTAGGGTCGTCTGCTCAGCATAGTCGAGGTGTTTGACGAGCTGCGCGCGCAGCCGGGCACTTACCTCGGCAAATTCTAGTGGTGTTGCGTGATCACTCAACTGGGTCATCGCCAAACCGGCGTAACCACAGGGATTGATCCGTCGAAACGGCGCCAGGTCCATGTCCACGTTCAAGGCCAGGCCATGAAAGGAACACCCGTGGCGAATCCGCAGGCCCAGGGAGGCGATTTTCGCGCCATCGACGTAAACCCCCGGTGCGTCCGGCTTGGCCACTGCGGTCACACCGTAGCTGGCCAGCAGCTCGATCAGGCATGACTCCATGCGACTGACCAGCTCACGCACGCCAAAACCCAGCCTGCGCACGTCCAGCAACAGATAAGCCACCAATTGGCCTGGGCCATGGTAAGTCACCTGCCCGCCGCGGTCGACCTGCACCACCGGGATTTCTCCCGGCAGCAGCAAATGCTCGGCCTTGCCGGCCTGGCCCTGGGTGAAAACCGGCGGGTGCTCCACCAGCCAGATCTCATCCGGGGCTTGCGTGCCGCGCTCGTTGGTGAACCGTTGCATGGCGTGCCACACCGGTTCGTATGCCATTTGGCCGAGCTCGCGAAAGCCCAGGGTCTGTGACATCACAACACCATGTGCACGAAGCCGGTAGCCCGCAGTTCGCTGTTGATGTTGTAGAGCTGGTCCTGGTCAGTCGCCACGATGTGCAACTGAATGGTGGTGTACTTGCCGCTGGAGCTGGAACGCTCATCCACGCGCTCATCATTGATCGTCGCATGTTTCTTGACGATCTCAATGATCGTGTCCTTGCGACCCACGCCCGTGTCGCTGATTACCTTGATGGGGTAATCCTTCACCGGAAATTCGATCTTTGGCGCCTTTACTTCGGTATCGGTCATGGCGTAACGGCCTCGTAAGCGTAAGCCGTGGCGACGGGCATAACCCCGCGCCGGATCAGCGCAGGGTCATGCAGGTGCACACTATCAGTTGAACAAGCTGTAGAAGAATAGACGGATGCTATCCCACACGCGTCGGAAGATACCACCTTCGTCGACGGCGTCCAGAGCGATCAGGTCGGCGCTGTGGATCACTTTATCGTCCAGTTTCACTTCGACCTTGCCGATGACATCGCCCTTGGCGATCGGTGCGACCAGTTGCGGGTTCATGGTCATGCTGGCAGCGAGCTTCTTGAGCTGGCCTTTAGGCATGGTCAGGGTCAGGTCTTCAGCCAGGCCGGCCTTGACTTGATGGGTCGCGCCTTTCCATACAGGGGCTTGAGCCAGCTCGGTGCCCTTCTGGTAGAAAGTCTGGGTTTCGAAGAAACGGAAGCCATAAGTCAGCAGCTTCTGCGTCTCGGCCGCACGGGCCTGCTCGCTGTTGGTACCGAATACCACGGCAATCAGGCGCTGCCCGTCACGCACAGCAGACGACACCATGCAGTAGCCGGCTTCGTCGGTGTGACCGGTTTTCAGGCCATCGACGGTCTTGTCACGCCACAGCAACAGGTTGCGGTTAGGCTGCTTGATGTTGTTCCAGAAGAACTCTTTCTGGGAGTAGATCGCGTAGTGCACCGGGTCGACACGAATGATCGCGCGAGCCAGCAGCGCCATGTCATGGGCCGAAGAGTAGTGCTCAGGGTTCGGCAGGCCGGTCGGGTTCATGAAGTGGCTGTTGGTCATGCCCAGATCGCCGGCTGTCTTGTTCATCATGTCGGCGAACGCATCTTCGCTGCCGGCGATGTGCTCGGACAGGGCCACGCTGGCGTCGTTACCGGACTGGATGATGATGCCGTGCAGCAGGTCGCTGACAGTCACCTGCGAGCCGACCTTGATGAACATCCGCGAACCGCCGGTGCGCCAGGCGTTTTCGCTGACGGTCACCGGATCGTTTTCACCGATCTGGCCGCGACGGATTTCCAGGGTCGCGATGTAGGCCGTCATCAGCTTGGTCAGGCTGGCTGGGGGCAGGCGCTGGTCACCGTTGTTCTCCACCAGCACGTTGCCGCTGGCGGCGTCCATGAGGACCCAGGCCTTGGCAGCCAGTTGCGGGGAAGCCGGCACCATTTCAACCGCCCAGGCGGCCGGGGTGATGATCAGCGAAAGAAGCAGGCACGTGCGTTTGGCTAAGGTGGTGATGTTCATCCGTCTCTCGAAATTGCTTATGGAAACTTGCCCTCGCGGGCAAAACTATTCAGACAGCCCGTCGCCAGACTGTCGCGTGTTCGGTTGTACGCCCACCCCTTGCCCCTGGGTTTTTATTGTTCAACGAGCCAACAACCAGGGCTCAAACCCGCATGCGAGCCTGAACCATCAATCCTTTGTCTTGCTTATTCGGCGGTGACCACGCTGGGTTGCCCCAGGTTGGCCAGGCGCACGCTGTTCTGCACTTGCGCAACTTCGCTCGGCGAGCCGATCGGGCCCATCCGCACACGGTGCAGGGTCTGCTGGTTACGCACAATAGAGCTGATAAATACCGGCGCGCTGACCATCCCGCTGAGCTTGGACCTTAACAGCTCTGCTGCATCCGGGTTGGCGAAAGCGCCGACTTGCAGGTACTGCCCGCCCACTGTCGAAGCCCCAGGCGCTGCATGGGGTACGACGACCGTGTCCGGGGCGTGCTGCGCCGGTGGCGGTGTCCACTGCTCGATCTTGCCGGCCGACGCGGTGACTTGCGGTTGCGGGGTTTGCGGCTCGTTGAGCATCAACGGTGCCGGCTTGCCACGCTGGGCCCAGTACTGCGCCGGGTCGATCCCTTCTACCTTCACGCGCGCGGTGCCGGTCTCGGCATAACCGAGTTTCTTGGCGGCCGCGTAGGACAGGTCGATGATCCGGTCCGAATAGAATGGCCCGCGGTCGTTGACCCGCAGGATTACCGTGCGGTTGTTGTCCAGGTTGGTCACGCGAACGTAGCTGGGCAACGGCAGGGTCTTGTGGGCTGCGCTCATGCCGTACAGGTCATACACTTCGCCGTTGGCGGTGTTCTGGCCATGGAACTTGGTGCCGTACCAGGACGCCGTGCCCGTTTGCACGTAGGTTTTGGAGTCTTGCAGCGGGAAGTAGTTTTTGCCCAGCACGGTATAGGGGTTGGCCTTGTAAGGACCGGTGTGCAGGGTCGGCGTGGCATCCGGGATTTTCGAAACATCCACGTCCCACCACGGCGCGCCGTCTTTGTGGGCGCGGTTGATGTCCAGGCCCGGCTGGGAACGGATCGCCGTACCGCCAGACTTTTGTGCCGGACCGCGACTGGTGGAGCAACTGACAACCAGCAAGGACAACGCGGCGAACGCCACCAGCTTGAGCGGTTTATTGAACGGCGATGCCCGCATTACTTGTTGCCCCGTGCTTGGACCAGCATGTCTGACAGCTGATGCACGGCCATGGCGTACATCACACTGCGGTTATAACGCGTGATTGCGTAAAAATTCTTCAGGCCCATCCAGTATTCCGGGCCGTTCTCGCCTTCAAGGCGGAACGCCGTCACCGGCATATCATCGCGTGGCGCATTCTGACTCGACCAGCCCAGCGCCCGCAACTCCCCGACCGTCTTGACGGGCTCGATACCCTGGGTCAGGCCTTCATCGGCGCGGTCACCGGTCACCTCGGCACGAATCACCACCGGCTCGCCGCCTACCCAGCCGTGACGCTTGAAATAGCTGGCAACGCTGCCGATGGCATCATCGGGGTTGCTCCAGATATTGATATGGCCGTCGCCGTCAAAATCCACGGCATACGCGCGAAAGCTGCTCGGCATGAACTGCGGCAGGCCCATGGCCCCGGCGTAGGAGCCCTTGAGGGTCAACGGGTCGACCTGTTCTTCACGGGCCAACAACAGGAACTCGCGCAGTTCCTTGCGGAAAAATTCGGCGCGCGGCGGGTAATCGAAGCCCAGGGTCGACAAGGCGTCGATCACCCGGTAGCTGCCGGTGTTGCGGCCGTAGAAAGTTTCGATGCCGATGATTGCCACAATCACCTGGGCCGGTACGCCGTACTCCTGCTCGGCGCGGGCCAGCACGGCCTCGTGCTGGCGCCAGAAGTCCACGCCACGCGCCACGCGGGCGTCGGTCAGGAACATCGGGCGATATTCCTTCCACTGCTTCACGCGTTCGGCGGGCCGGGAAATGGCGTCGAGGATCGCCTGCTTGCGCTGGGCCTCGCGGAACACGCCCATCAGCTGTTCACCGGCGAAACCATAGTCACGGGTCATCTCACCGACGAACTCGGCAACCTGGGGCGAACCGTCGTAGTCGCCGGCCTGCGCTTCCTGCACAGCGGCTCCCAGCAGGCCCAGCAGGCCCATCCAGGACACGTGCCGAGCAGCCCAGCCGCGCATTACTTGCATTGACATCTTCACCTTATTCAAACCTGTGCGATCCACTTACGATGGGTATGGATCGACATCAAAACCCCAAACGCTGACAGCAATGTCACCAGCGAAGTTCCGCCGTAGCTAATGAACGGCAACGGCACCCCAACCACCGGCAACAGGCCACTGACCATACCGATGTTGACGAAAACGTAAACAAAAAACGTCATTGTTAGGCTGCCGGCAAGCAATTTGCCGAACAGCGTCTGCGCCTGGGCAGTAATCACCAGGCCGCGACCGATCAGCAGCAAGTAAATCAGCAACAGTGCGCAGATGCCTACCAGGCCGAACTCCTCGCCCATCACCGCGATAATAAAGTCGGTGTGGCTTTCCGGCAAAAAGTCCAGGTGCGACTGGGTGCCCAGCAGCCAGCCCTTGCCGAATACGCCGCCGGAACCGATGGCCGCCTTCGACTGGATGATGTTCCAGCCGGTGCCCAGCGGGTCGCTCTCGGGGTCGAGGAACGTGAGGATTCGCTGCTTCTGATAGTCGTGCATGAAAAAGAACCACATGGCCACGGCCACCGGCACCGCTGCAGCCAGCACGCTGAGGATCCAGCGCCAGCGCAGGCCGCCCATGAACAGCACGAACGCGCCGCCCGCGAGGATCAGCAGCGAGGTACCGAGGTCGGGCTGGCGCACGATCAGGATAAACGGCACGCCAATCAATATCAGGCTGATGCCCACGTGCTTGAGCTGGGGCGGCAGTGTGCGTTTTGACAGGTACCAGGCGATGGTCGCCGGCATCAAAATCTTCATGAATTCCGACGGCTGGAAGCGAATCACCCCCGGGATGTTGATCCAGCGAGTGGCGCCCATGGCGTTGTGGCCCATCACGTCCACGACCACCAGCAGCAACACGCCGGCGACGTAACCCAGCGGCACCCATCGCGCCATGAAGCGCGGCTCCAGCTGGGCAATCACCACCATCGACAACAGGCCCAGGCCAAACGAGGACGCCTGCTTGATCAGCAGGTCCCAGTTCTTGCCACTGGCCGAATACAGGACGAACAGGCTGCCCGCCGCCAGGGTCAGCAGCAGGATCAGCAACGGCCCATCAATGTGCATACGCTGCAGCAAGGTGGCGCGTCGGCGCATCACATCCTCACTGGAAAGGATGCGATCAAAATTACTCTTCACTGGCCGTAACCTCGGTGCTTGAAGGGGGGCCGCCATATTCGGGCTTGAGCCTGCCGTCGTCGGCCAACAGCCAGGCGTCCATCACCTGGCGCACCACGGGCGCGGCCACGCCGGAGCCGGACTCGCCGTTCTCGACCATCACCGCCACGACGATTTTCGGGTTGTCGGCCGGGGCAAAGCCTACGAACAAGGCGTGGTCACGGTGACGTTCCTGAACTTTGGAGCGGTCGTATTTCTCGCCCTGCTTGATCGCGACCACCTGGGCCGTACCGCTCTTGCCGGCAATCCGGTACTGCGCGCCCACTGCCGCTTTACGCGCTGTACCCCGGGCGCCGTGCATCACTTGCTGCATGCCGTGGTTAACCTTGGTCCAGTCGGACGGGTCGCGCAGCACAATGTCGGGAATCGGGTTTTCATCCAGCGGGCGTTCGCCCTCGATGGTCTTGGCCAGATGCGGACGGTTCCACACACCTTTGTTGGCCACCAGCGCAGTGGCCTGGGCCAGTTGCAGCGGCGTGGCCTGCATATAACCCTGGCCGATCCCCAGGATCAGGGTTTCGCCCGGGAACCAGGCCTGGCGGCGGGTCGCACGCTTCCATTCACGGGAAGGCATCAGGCCCGGAGATTCTTCGAACATGTCCAGGGAGACTTTCTGACCGAGGCCGAACTTGCCCATGTAGGCCGACAGCCGATCAATCCCCAGCTTGTGGGCCAGGTCATAGAAGTAGGTGTCATTGGAACGCATGATCGCCGTGTCCAGGTCCACATAGCCGTCGCCGGTGCGGTTCCAGTTACGGTATTTGTGATCGTAGTTGGGCAGCATGTAGTAACCGGGGTCAAACACGCGGCTCGACGCCGTGACCACACCGGAATCCAGGCCGGCAATCGCCACCGCTGGCTTGATGGTCGAGCCCGGCGGATACAGGCCGCGCAGCACGCGGTTGAACAACGGCCGGTCAATGGAATCACGCAACTCGGCATAGGCCTTGAAGCTGATCCCGGTGACAAACAGGTTCGGGTCAAAACTTGGCTGGCTGACCATCGCCAGCACTTCGCCAGTGCTTGGGTCCAGCGCTACCACGGCACCCCGGCGACCGCCCAGGGCCATCTCCGCCGCTTCCTGCAACTTGATGTCCAGGCTCAGCACGATGTCCTTGCCGGGCACCGGGTCGGTGCGCTTGAGCACCCGCAATACACGGCCACGGGCGTTGGTCTCGACTTCCTCGTAACCCACCTGCCCGTGCAGTTCCGGCTCGTAGAAACGCTCGATGCCGGTCTTGCCGATATGGTGGGTGCCGCTGTAGTTGACCGGGTCGAGGGTCTTCAGCTCTTTCTCGTTGATCCGGCCCATGTAGCCCACCGAATGCGCGAAGTGCGCCCCTTGCGGGTAGTGACGCACCAGCTGCGCCACCACTTCCACACCCGGCAGCCGGAACTGGTTCACCGCGATCCGGGCGATCTGCTCTTCGGTCAGCTCGAACAGGATCGGCACCGGCTCGAATGGCCGGCGACCCTGCTTCATGCGTTTTTCGAAGATCACCCGGTCTTCCGGCGTCAGTTGCAGCACTTCGACGATTACATCGAGGATTTGCTGCCAGTCGCCGGAACGTTCACGGGTCATGCTCAGGCTGAAGCTGGGCCGGTTATCCGCTACCACCACGCCATTGCGGTCGAAAATCAGCCCACGGGTCGGCGGAATCGGCTGCACGTGCACCCGGTTGTTTTCCGACAGCGTGGAGTGATAGTCGTACTGGATCACTTGCAGGAAATACAGGCGGGCAATCAACACGCCCAGCAGTACCACCACCAAAATCGCGCCGAACACCACCCGCGCGCGTACAAGACGTGCGTCTTTCTCGTGGTCCTTGATGCGGATCGGCTGGGTCATCAGGCAGGGCGCAGATTATTTGTGGTAAGGGTGCCCGGACAGAACTGTCCAGGCGCGATACAGCTGTTCACCGATCAGGATTCTTACCAACGGGTGCGGCAGTGTCAGGGGCGACAGCGACCAGCGCTGGTCCGCCCGCGCGCACACTTCCGGCGCCAGCCCTTCGGGGCCGCCGACCATGAAGTTGACCGTGCGCGAATCCAGGCGCCAGCGATCCAGTTCCACCGCCAACTGCTCGGTGCTCCAGGGCTTGCCGTGCACTTCGAGGGTCACGATCCGCTCGTTGGGCCCGACCTTGGCCAACATGGCTTCGCCTTCCTGACGGATAAAGCGCGCCACGTCGGCATTCTTGCCCCGGGTGTTGAGCGGTATTTCCACCAATTCAAGCGCCAATTCGGATGGCAGGCGCTTGGCATATTCATGCCAGCCTTCTTCCACCCACTTGGGCATGCGTGAACCGACAGCGATCAGACGCAGGCGCACAGCCGTTCCTTATTCCTGGTCTTTATTGAGCTTGTCGAAGTGCGCGTGGCCAACTTCAGGGCTGTGGTGCTTGCCATCAGCGGCACGGCTCTGCTCGGCGCCTTTCCACAGACGCTCCAGGTCGTAGAACTGACGGGCGTTGCTGGTCATCATGTGAACGATCACGTCGTCCATGTCCAACAGAACCCAGTCGCTGTCGCCCTTGCCTTCTTCACCCAATGGCTTGACGCCCTGGGCTTTGACCGCTTCGCGAACCTTGTCCAGCATCGCGCCGATCTGGCGGTTGGAGGTACCGGTGGCGATGATCATGAAGTCGGTGATGCTCTGCTTGTCGCGCACGTCCAGGACCTGGATGTCCTGGGCCTTCACGTCTTCCAGGGCAGCCACGGCAACCTTGACCAGCTCTTCGCCAGCCAGCTCAGGGCCGGTGTGGGCTTCTACTGGCAGAGGAGCGCTCTTGAACGTGCCTTTGCGCTTAACTTTGCTTACGTCTTTGTTCGTCATATAAAACTCGTTTTGCTCGTATGTTCGGGCGCTCGCTGCACGACTGTTCGTGCGTTCAAGCGCGCCTTTTCAGTTCGACGCACGGTAAAGCCCGTGCGCATCGATGTAGGCCAGGACCGCGTCAGGCACCAGGAAACGTACCGACTTCCCGCTGGCCAGCAGTTGACGGATCTGGGTGGCAGACACCGCAAGCGGGGTTTGCCAGACGAATGCAATATTCCCGCTCGGCCCGGTCAGGGCCAAAGGGTCACTTACCGACCGCGCTGCCAGCAGGTTGCGCAAGGCATCCGGCGATTCTGCGTCGGCATCCGGGCGTTGCAGCACCAGGATGTGGCAATGCTGGAGCAACTCTTCCCAGCGGTGCCAAGTGGGCAGGCCGCAAAACGCGTCCCAGCCCAAAAGTAGAAATAACTGGTCATCCGCGGCCAACTCGGCCCGCATCAGTTCCAGGGTGTCGACAGTGTAGGACGGTTTGTCGCGTTTGAGTTCGCGGTCGTCCACCACCAGCGGTGCAATGCCGTCCACAGCGAGACGGACCATCTCCAGGCGCTGCTGCGCAGACACCTGCGGCGTGTCGCGATGGGGCGGCCGGGCATTCGGCACCAGGCGCAGCTCATCCAGCCCGAGGGCGTCCGCGACTTCCAGGGCGCTGCGCAAATGGCCGATGTGCACGGGGTCGAAGGTACCGCCGAGCAGCCCGATGCGTTTACCCATCAAGTGCGCACATGACCGTCACCGAAGACCACGTACTTCTCGCTGGTCAGCCCTTCCAGGCCAACCGGGCCGCGTGCGTGGAGCTTGTCGGTGGAGATACCGATCTCCGCCCCCAGGCCATATTCGAAGCCGTCGGCAAAGCGCGTCGAGGCGTTGACCATTACCGAAGCGGAATCCACTTCGTTGAGGAAACGCCGGGCATCGCTGAAATGCTCGGTGACAATGGCGTCGGTGTGCCTGGAGCCGTATTTATTGATGTGGTCGATGGCCTGGTCCAGGTCGTCGACAATGCGGATCGACAGGATCGGCGCCGTGTACTCGGTGTACCAATCCTGCTCGGTGGCTTCGATCACGTCGCTGCCGAGGATCGCCCGGGTACGTTCGCAACCGCGCAGCTCGACGCCCTTGTCGCGGTAGATGGCAGCCAGCGGCGGCAGCACGCGCTCGGCAATGCCGGCGTGCACCAGCAGGGTTTCCATGGTGTTGCACGGGGCGTAGCGATGAGTCTTGGCGTTGTCGGCAATGCGGATCGCCTTGTCGAGGTCAGCGGCGACGTCGATGAACACGTGGCAGACGCCATCCAGGTGCTTGATAACTGGCACCTTGGCATCGCGGCTCACGCGCTCGATCAGGCTCTTGCCGCCGCGCGGCACGATCACGTCGACGAACTCCGGCATGGTGATCAGCGCGCCAACGGCGGCGCGGTCGGTGGTTTCCACCACTTGCACCACTTCGGCCGGCAGTTCGGCCACGGCCAGGCCCTGCTGAATGCACGCGGCAATGGCGCGGTTGGAATTGATCGCCTCGGAACCGCCCCGCAGGATGGTAGCGTTGCCGGACTTGAGGCACAGGCTCGCGGCGTCGATGGTCACGTTTGGACGCGACTCATAGATGATGCCGATCACGCCCAGGGGCACGCGCATCTTGCCGACTTGAATGCCCGACGGCAGGTAGCGCATATCGCGGATTTCACCGATGGGGTCAGGCAGCTTGGCCACCTGACGCAAACCTTCGATCATGTCGTCGATACGGGCCGGCGTCAGCGCCAGGCGATCCAGCAACGCCGGCTCCAGACCATTGGCCCGGCCGTTGGCCAAATCCTGTTCGTTGGCCGCGCTGAGCTCGGAGCGCGAAGCATCCAGAGCGTCGGCGGCCGCCAGCAAGGCGCGGTTCTTCTGCGCGGTGCTCGCACGGGCGATCAACCGCGAGGCCTGACGGGCAGCGCGACCCAGGCGGGTCATGTAGTCAAGAACGGACTCAGTCATGGTCTGGTGGGGTCTTGGCAAAGAGGAAAGCGGCAGATTATAGCTGTGACGCCGTCCTACGGACAGCGGTGAGGGGCGGATGGTCGAAATGAACTGTAAAAACCTGACGTTCAGCGGGAATTAAGGCTGGAGTTGTTATCATCCTGTCACATTTAGCCCTGTCACCTTTGATCGCCATGTCCAGTTTTGCTCCGCTGATCCCCGCCAACGCCCTGCCCGACGGCTTTTTCGACCGTGACGCGCAATTACTCGCGCGGGAATTGCTCGGAAAAATCATTCGCCATCGCGTCGGCGATTTGTGGCTGTCAGCGCGAATTATTGAAACCGAAGCCTATTACCTCGCCGAAAAGGGCAGCCACGCGTCGCTGGGCTACACAGAAAAGCGTAAGGCTTTGTTTCTGGACGGCGGCCACATCTATATGTACTACGCCCGCGGCGGTGACTCGCTGAACTTCAGCGCTCACGGCCCGGGAAATGCGGTGCTGATCAAATCGGCCTATCCATGGGTCGATGAAGTGTCCGGCCCGGCCAGCCTGGCGCAGATGCTGTTGAACAACCCGGACGCCAGCGGCAGGCCACGCGCCTCGCAAAAGCTGTGTGCCGGCCAGACCTTGCTGTGCAAGGCCCTGGGTTTGAAGGTGCCGATGTGGGACGCCAAGCGCTTTGATCAAGAGTTGCTGTACGTCGAAGACGTAGGCCTGGCGCCCGGCCAGGTTATCCAGACCACCCGCCTGGGCATTCCCGGCGGTCGCGATGAACACCTGATGTACCGCTTCGTCGATGCCGGCTATGCGCCGTATTGCACACGGAACCCGCTGCGCCGGGGCCAGGTCGAAGGCCGCGACTATTTTTTGATTTGAAAACCTACATAAACCTGTAGGAGCCCGGCTTGCCGGCGATAGCGGACTCAAGGACGCCATCGCCGGCAAGCCGGCCCCCTACAAGGACGATCTACAAAAAGGAGTTGTTTTTATGGGCCCATGGCTCGATGGCATTACCGGCTGGCTGACCCTGAACCCGCAATGGCTGGCCGTGGCGGTGTTTATCGTGGCGTGCGTGGAGTGCCTGGCTATTGCCGGCCTGATCGTACCTGGCACGGTGTTGCTGTTTGCCATCGCCGCACTGGCCGGCAGCGGCGCGTTGTCCCTGGGGGAAACCCTGTTGCTGGGCTTCCTTGGCGGCCTACTGGGCGATGTTGTTTCCTACTTCCTTGGTCGCCATTTCCACCAGAACATCCGGCGCCTTCCTGGCCTGCGGCATCACCCTGAATGGATGAGCGGCGCCGAGACTTACTTCCAGAAGTACGGCATCGCCAGCCTGCTGGTAGGACGCTTCATTGGCCCGCTGCGGCCAATGCTGCCGATGGTCGCCGGCATGTGCGACATGCCCTTCCCGCGTTTTGCCGCCGTGAGCCTGTTGGCCGGCGCGGGCTGGTCGGTGGCGTATCTGCTGCCGGGCTGGGCCACCGGCGCGGCCTTCCGCCTGCCGTTGCCCGAAGGGTTCTGGCCGGAGGCCGGGATTGTCGTCGCGTGCCTTGCGGTGCTGATCGGCGTGAGCCTCAACAGCAGCCTGCGCGGTCACCGGCGCGCCACCCTGTGGATGGGTTGTATCGGCGGCACACTGTTGATTGCGCTGTTTATCGGCTATCCCTACCTGAACGACTTTGACCAGGGGCTGATGGCCCTGGTGCAGGAACACCGCGGCCCGGCGATCGACCGGGCGATGGTGATGGTGACCCAGCTCGGTGAGTTCAAGAAGATGTTCGTCGCCAGCGCGGTGCTGACGGGCCTGCTGGTAGTGGCGCGGCAATGGCGCCAGGCAATCTTTGTCGGCGCCACCCTGCTGGGCGCCGCGCTGATCAATACCGGCACCAAGCTGTTTTTTGCGCGGATGCGCCCCGAAGTGCTGACCGACCCGCTCACCAGCTTCAGCATGCCCAGTGGCCATGCGTCCGGTTCGTTTGCGTTCTTCCTGGCGTTGGCGGTGCTGGCCGGTCGCGGTCAACCTACCCGCCTGCGCCTGACCTGGCTGGTGCTCGGTTGCATCCCCGCCGCCACCATCGCCGTGTCCCGGGTGTACCTGGGCGCCCACTGGCCCACGGACATCCTCGCGGGCACCCTGCTGGCGATGACGGTATGCGCCTTCAGCCTGCACTTCAGCCAGCACCGCAGCCTGTTGCCGCCGATGCCGCCGAAAGTCTGGTGGTTGATATTGCCGGTATGTGGGGCGGTGCTCGGCTTCATTGCGTTTACCGGCACGTCCCACGCGCTTCTCAGGTATGCCTACTAAGCAGGGCCCAGCCAATCCGATGGGGCAGCGCGGCGTTCCACACTGCGTTCGCGCCGCTCCAGAAGCATTTCGTCAGCAATATCCGCGGCGCGTTCGGCGATGTACTCCGCGCCGCGACTGTCGTTCAAATGAAGTATTTGCGTGGTGATGGCCATAAAAAACGCATCCCATACCACCTGCTCTGCCTGCGAAAGCCGAATCATCCTTTTCCCCTGATCATCGTTACGTGATTGCCAACTATTTCAGGCAACGGGATCAGGACAACGACGAAAAATCTGAAGATCGCAGCGGAAAACTCTCTGATCAGGTGAACAGCTCGCCCTGCAGCTCATCCAGCAATAGCTGAATCGCATCCAGCCGTTGCTGCGGGTCATCGAGCTGCAACAGGTCGATCTTGTCGGCTTCGGTGAAGGGCAGCAGGTACGCCAGTTGGTTGCCCAAGGCTTGCTGGCCATCGGCGTGGGTGCCCATGTCCAGGGACGCCACCATCGGGTGCTCGGCCAGGGCGTGGAGCAACGCCAGCAAGTCGGCGTCTTCTTCTTCCAAGGGCTGCTCCGGGTGTTCGTCAAGCCATTGCACTTCGGCCACCAACAGTTGGTCCTTCTGCACACCGGTGTCACGCACGCGAAAACGCCGGCCACCCTCGACCCGAATCCCCAGCAGTCCATTGTCCTGCTGCTTGAAGTCACGGATCAGCGCTTCGCAGCCAATCAACGCATAACCATCCGGTGCCAGCCCGACCTCCTTGCCGTCGAGAATGCACACCACGCCAAAGCTTTCGCCCTTTTTCATGCAGCGGCTGATCATGTCCAGGTAGCGCGCCTCGAACAGTTGCAGGTCGAGGGTGCACCCGGGAAACAGCACGGTATTGAGCGGGAAAAGCGCCAGACTCATAAAGGTTTCCTTAAACCCGACTTAAATAACCAGCGACACGGCCAACGGCAGGAACACCGCCGTGGCCACGCCCATCAGACTCATGGCCAGCGCGGCAAAGGCGCCGGTCTCTTCGCTTTCCTGCAAGGCCACCGACGTACCCACGGCGTGGGCGGTCATGCCCAGGGCCATGCCCCGCGCCTCGGGGCTGTGTACG
Source organism: Pseudomonas yamanorum (assembly GCF_013386765.1). Taxonomy (GTDB): domain Bacteria; phylum Pseudomonadota; class Gammaproteobacteria; order Pseudomonadales; family Pseudomonadaceae; genus Aquipseudomonas; species Aquipseudomonas yamanorum_A. Next base: position 24,038 of record NZ_JACARE010000017.1, on the reverse strand, counting down.
CCCAGGCGCGACAAATACGCCGGCCCGATCATCGCGCCGATCACCCCGGTGATCAGCACAAACACCGCCGCCAAGGCGGCCACGCCACCGATCTGCTCAGCCACCAGCATCGCGATCGGCGAGGTTACAGACTTGGGCGCCATGGTCATCAGCATCATGTGTTCCGCGCCAAACCACCAGCCCAACAGCACGCACAAGCCGGTGGCCAATACGCCACCTATCACCAGCGTAGTAAAAATCGGCCAGAACAATTGGCGAATCCGTCGCAGATTCAGGTAAAGCGGCACCGCCAGGGCTACCGTCGCCGGCCCCAGCAGGATGCTCATGATCTCGGTGCTCTTGCGGTACTCGACGTAGGTCAGGCCACAACCGAGCAGCACGCCGATCACCAGCAGCATCGACACCAGCACCGGTTGCAGGAAGATCCAGCGGGTTTTCTCGAAACCGGCCAGCACCAGTTGATAGGCGCCGAGGGTGATGCCGATGCCGAACAGGGGATGATGAATCACCGCAGCCCAGGCGCCCTGCCAATCCACGGTCATTGGCCCTCCTCCCGCTGCGCCTGACGCTTGACCAGCTTTTGCATCAGCACACCGACAAAGCCCATGGCCACCACCAGCGACAACACCAACGCGCCGACGATGGCCCAGAAGTCGGCAGCGATGTCCTTGGCATACACCATCACCCCCACCGCCGGCGGCACCAGCAGCAACGGCAGGTAACGCAGCAGGCTGCTGGCCGCCAGGCTCAGGGGCTCACCGACTTCGCCGCGCCAAACCAGGTATGCCAGCATCAGCAACAGGCCAATGATCGGCCCCGGCAACACCGGGACAAACAAATGATTGATGGCCGTGCCGAGCAATTGAAACAGCACCAGCCATGTCAGACCGCGTAACAGCATCCGTTCTTCTCCCCAAAAGCGTGTCGGCATTATAAGCACGCCGCCTCTATGGAACGGCATTCGCCAAAAGCATGGTGGGTTGACCGGGCCAAGTGCCCATGATGATCTACATTGGTTCTCTGGACCTGTCCAAAAATACAAAATGACGAACTAAGGAGAGTCGCAATGCCCTCAGTACCCGTAGCGCAACTCAAGGATTATGTCGGCAAGGAACTGGGACGTTCCGCATGGCTCACCATCGACCAGGAGCGCATCAACCTGTTCGCAGAGGCCACCGGCGATTTTCAGTTCATCCACGTCGACCCGGTGAAGGCCGCCCAGACCCCGTTCGGCGGTACCATCGCCCACGGTTTCCTGTCGCTGTCGCTGATACCCAAGCTGATCGAAGACATCCTGATCATGCCCGAGGGCCTGAAGATGGCGGTCAACTATGGCCTGGACAGCGTGCGTTTCATCCAGCCGGTGAAGGTGGATTCCAGGGTGCGCCTGGCCGTGACCCTGACCGACGCCACCGAGAAAAAGCCCGGGCAATGGCTGCTTAAAGCCACTTGCACCCTGGAAATCGATGGCCAGGAAAAACCGGCGTACATTGCGGAGTCGTTGTCACTCTGCTTCGTCTGAGCCGGGCCGTGGTGAGCCCGTCTGCTCACCACATTTCATGTAAATTTATGTATAGATCTCGCAGCTGCGGCATACTCGGCGCTCAATTATCCGGATCCCGCTATGCGCCCACTCGCTCCCCTTGCTCTTGTCCTTTTGCTCACCGCGTGCGGCGACGGCGAATCGCTGTTGCCGCCCGATGCGCGGCTGCCCGATGGCGGTCGTTACCGGGGCGATGTGGTCAATGGCTTGCTGCAAGGCCAGGGCCGGGTGGATTACCCCAACGGCAGCTGGTACGCCGGTCAGTTCGACAAAGGCCAGTGGCACGGCCAGGGCGAATGGCATGGCAGCAACGGCGAAGTCTATAAAGGCCAGTTCCAGCAAGGCCTGTTCGACGGCCAAGGCAGCCTGACCACGGCGGGCAACAGCTACGTCGGCGGTTTCAAGCAAGGCAAGCGCAACGGCGAAGGCACCCTCAAAGAAGGGCAGATGACCTATCGCGGCGAATTCAAGGACGACCAGTATTCCGGCCTCGGCCGCCTCGAACTGGCCGACGGCAGCCAGTACCAGGGCCAGTTCGCCCACGGCAAACCCAACGGCGAAGGCCAGCGCAACGACGACAGCGGTAACCAGTTCAGCGGCCACTTCGTCGATGGCCAACTGGAGGGCAACGGCACCTTCAACAGCGCCGACGGCGACATGTACATCGGCCACTTCAAGCAGAACCAGCTCAACGGCAAGGGCCGCTATGAAAACGCCGACGGCGACGTGTGGATCGGCGAGTTCAAGGAAGGCGCCCTCAGCGGCAAGGGCGAACTGATTGGCGTGGACGGCAGCCATTACGTGGGCCAATTCGTCGACTGGCGCTTCACCGGCCAGGGCCGCCTGAACCTCACCGACGGCAGCTTCTATATTGGCGGCTTCGACAGCGACAGTTATCAAGGGCGCGGCACCCTGGTGCTGACCGACGGCACGGTGCAGGCCGGCACCTGGGTCAACGGCATGCGGGTGCGCGACGCCGATGGCAAATTGTTGCCTGACCCGCTGGAGATCGGCCTGTTTGCCCAGGGCCGCCTGCTGGATGAGGCCCTCGCCGCGGTGCCCGCCTCCAAATCAGGGGTGGAGCTGTACACCCTGGTGGTGGCCGGCGACGGCAAACAAAGCGTATTCCTGCGTGAAGCCGACTACGTCAGCAACATGCTCGCCACACGATTCGGAGCCTATGGCCAGATCCGCCTGGTCAACCACCGCGACCATATCGCCGACCGCCCCATGGCCACCCGCGAAAGCCTTCGCCGTGCGGTCCAGACCCTCGCCGAACGCAGCGGCCCGCAAGACCTGGTGTTCATCTACCTGACCAGCCATGGCACCCACGAACACGAACTGGTGCTCGACCAGCCGCGCATGGAACTGGCCGACCTGCCAGCCGATGAGCTGGCCGCGGTAATGGCGCCGCTGAAAAACCGCGACAAGATCGTGGTGATTTCAGCCTGCTACTCCGGGGGTTTCATCCCGGCCCTCAAAGACGAACACACCCTGATCATGACCGCCTCACGCGCCGACCGCGTGTCGTTCGGCTGCTCCGAAGAGGCCGACTTCACCTACTTCGGCGACGCCCTCTTCGCCCAGGCCTTCAACCAGACCGATGATTTGCAGCAAGCCTTCAAGCTGGCGCAAACCCACGTGGCCGAACGCGAGCAGGCGGATAACTTCGAAGCCTCCGAGCCGCAGATCTGGGCCCCCAAAGGCGTCATTGCCCATTGGCAATTATTACGCAAACAGCAGGCACGAAAAGCGCTGGAAAGCGTCTCAATGAATAGCAAGGAAGCCAAGAGCAACTAAGCTGAATCTGTACCAAGGGGGAAACATCATGTACCTGACGCCTCAGCATATCTTGCTCGCCGGAGCCTCCGGCCTGACCGGTGAACACCTGCTGGACCGCCTGCTCAACGAGCCGACCGTGACCCGCGTGCTGGCACCCAGCCGCAAGCCGCTGGCCGAGCATCCACACCTGGAAAACCCGGTGGGTGACCCGGCGGTGTTCCTGCCGCAACTGAGCGGCCAGGTGGACATCGCCTTCTGCTGCCTGGGCACCACCATCAAACAGGCTGGCTCCGAAGAAGCCTTCCGCGCCGTTGACCTGGATATGGTCGTGGCCTTCGCCAAGCGTGCTCGGGAAATGGGCGCGCGGCACCTGATCGTGATCAGCGCGATTGGCGCCGACCCGAAATCCTCGATCTTCTACAACCGGGTCAAGGGTGAGATGGAACAGGCGTTGAAAGCTCAGGGTTGGCCACAACTGACCATTGTCCGGCCTTCGTTGCTGCTGGGTGAACGGTTGGAGCCAAGGTTGGCCGAGCAACTGGCTGGCCCATTGTCGCGACTGATTCCGGGCAAGTACCACGGCATTGAAGTGTGCGAACTGGCGCGGGCGATGTGGCGGCTGGCGCTGGAAGAGCAGGATGGGGTGCGGGTTGTGGAGTCGGATGAGTTGCGCAAGCTCGGCAAGTAGTTTTGCAGTGGGCCGGCTGGCCTCATCGCGGGCAAGCCCGGCTCCCACACTGACCGCTGTCATGGCGAACCCAGCCTCATGTGTGAGCTGGCTTGCCTGCGATGAGGCCAGCCGCCCCTTTCAGCCCCTAAAGCCCGCCCGTCGCGTTAAATCCAACCCCCAGCACCGTCAGCACCGACAGTGGCAACAGCAGCGTGTCGAGCAAGGCGCTGGCCGGTAGATCGACATGGGGATAGCTCGGCGCCTCGGCTCCGAAACGGTCCATCGCGCAGCACCCGCCCTGAATCGCATACATATCCAGGCGCGTCCCGGCATACACCACCGGCGCGCCGGGTTGCGCCGCGTCCAGCGTGCGCGCAGTGGCGCAACCGGTCAGATGCAACGCCAGCAACAGCATCAGAAATTTATTCATCACTGCTCAAATGGTGTTCGCCCCAGCGCGGCAGCATGTCCTGAGGGATATTCAGCAGGTTGAGAATCCGCGCCACCACAAAGTCCACCAGGTCATCGATGGTTTGCGGCTGGTGATAAAAGCCCGGCGACGCAGGCAAGATAGTCACGCCCATGTTCGACAGTTTGAGCATGTGTTCCAGGTGGATACTCGAATACGGCGCCTCGCGCGGCACCAGAATCAACTGGCGACGCTCCTTCAAGGTCACGTCCGCCGCACGTTCGATCAGGTTGTTGCAGGCCCCGGTGGCAATCGCCGACAGGGTCCCGGTGGAACATGGCACCACCACCATCGCGGCCGGCGCGCCGGAGCCCGAGGCCACCGGCGACATCCAGTCTTCCTTGCCATAGACCTTGATCTGCCCCGCCGCCGCACCGGTGTACTCGGTAAGGAAGGCCTGCATCATCTGCACCTTGGGCGGCAACGCAACGTCGGTCTCGGTGGCGAGCACCAGTTGCGCCGCCTTGGAGATCAGGAAGTGCACCTCGCGGTCTTCGCGCACCAAACAGTCAAGCAGGCGCAAGCCATAGGGCGCGCCGGACGCACCGGTCATCGCCAGGGTGACGCGCTCCGGGCCGCTCACTTCAGGGCCTCGGCCAGCTTGCCGTGCAGGCCGCCGAAGCCGCCGTTGCTCATGATCACCACTTGGGTGCCGGGCTTGGCCTGGTGTTTCACGTGCTCGATGATGCCGTCCAGCGAGTCGCAGCAAATCGACGGCACGGTGCACAGCGCAGCGATGGCGGGCAGGTCCCAGCCAAGGTTGGCCGGTGCATACCACACCACCTGGTCGGCATCGTTGACGCTTTCCGGCAAACCGTCACGGTGGGCGCCCAGCTTCATGGAGTTGGAGCGCGGTTCGATAATCGCGATCACCTGGGCATCCCCCACGCGCTTGCGCAAGCCATCCAGGGTGGTGGCGATGGCCGTCGGGTGGTGGGCAAAGTCGTCGTAGATGGTAATCCCGTTCACTTCAGCGACTTTTTCCATGCGGCGCTTGACGCTCTTGAACGCGCTCAACGCGGCAATGCCCATGGACGGCACCACGCCGACGTGCCGCGCGGCCGCCAGGGTAACCAGAGCGTTGGCGACGTTGTGCTGGCCGGTCATGTCCCACTCGACGATGCCTTGGGCGACGCCTTCGAACAGGACTTCAAATTTTGAGCCGTCTTCGCTTAGCAGCTTGACCTGCCATTGCCCGCCCGCGCCCGTGGTTTGTACCGGGGTCCAGCAACCCATCTCGATCACCCGCTGCAAGGCCGGTTCGGTAGTCGGGTGAATCACCAGGCCTTCGCTGGGAATGGTACGTACCAAGTGGTGGAATTGCCGCTCGATAGCTGGCAGATCGGGGAAGATGTCGGCGTGATCAAACTCCAGGTTGTTCAGGATCGCCGTGCGCGGGCGGTAGTGAACAAACTTGGAGCGTTTGTCGAAGAACGCGCTGTCGTACTCATCCGCTTCGATGACAAAAAACGGCGTGTCACCGAGGCGCGCCGACACCGAGAAGTTTTGTGGCACACCGCCGATCAGGAAGCCCGGGCTCATGCCCGCATGCTCCAGCACCCAAGCCAGCATGCTGCTGGTGGTGGTCTTGCCGTGGGTACCGGCAACCGCCAGCACCCAGCGGCCTTGCAGCACATGGTCGGCCAGCCATTGCGGGCCAGACACGTACGGCAAACCTTTATTCAGTACATATTCGACCGCCGGGTTGCCGCGCACCATGGCATTGCCGATCACCACCAGGTCCGGAACCGGGTCGAATTGCGCCGGGTCGTAACCTTGGGTCAGCTCAATGCCCTGGGCCTGCAGTTGCGTGCTCATGGGCGGGTAAACGTTGGCGTCGGAGCCAGTAACGTGATGGCCCAGTTCTTTGGCCAACACTGCCATTGAGCCCATGAACGTGCCGCAAATACCGAGAATATGAATGTGCATAGTCGACCTCGTAAAACATCGAGGCAGGTTAGCGTAGGGAGGAACAAATCGCACCCTTTAGCTAACGGGCAATCCCGTGTTTGCGCAGCTTTCTATACAGGGTGTTACGGCTGACACCCAGTTGCTCGGCCGTGTGGCTCATATGCCAGCGCTGTTGCTCCAAGGCATTGAGCAGCGCCAGGCGCTCTGCGTCGTCCAGGGGCGAGTCCGAAAGCTCGTCCGCCCTCGCGGGCTGCGGGCGCGCCTGGCGAATCACTGCCGGCAAGTCTTCAAGCCCGATACGTCCGTCGTCACACAACGCCGCCAACGTGCGCAACACGGTGCGCAACTGCCGCACATTGCCCGGCCAGGCAAATGCCAGCAGTGCCTGCCGCGCGGGACTGTCAAGCAACACCGACTGATCGCCCGCCTCCTCCGCCAGCAGAAAATCCAGTAACTGCGACTTGTCGCTACGCTCACGCAGGGGTGGCAGGGCGATTTCCAGACCGTTCAGCCGGTAGTACAGGTCCTCGCGAAAGCTGCCGTCCTGTACCCGCTCCAGCAAATTACGGTGGGTGGCGCTGATGATTCTGACGTTCACCGCCTGTGGCTCGCCGCCGATAGGCACTACCAGCCGGTCTTCCAATACCCTTAACAGCCGGGTTTGCAACGCCAAGGGCATATCGCCGATTTCGTCCAGGAACAACGTACCGCCGTCCGCCTGCTGCAGCTTGCCGCGCATGCCCTCCTTGCGGGCGCCGGTGAAGCTGCCGCCGCGGTAGCCGAACAGCTCGCTTTCGATCAGGCTTTCCGGGATGGCTGCACAGTTCAGTGCAATAAACGCTTTGTCGGCCCTGAGGCTGGCATGGTGCACCGCCTTTGCAAATGCCTCCTTGCCAGAGCCGGTTTCGCCATTGACCAGCAACGGCACGTCGCGCTCAAACACACGCAACGCCTTGCGGAAATCGTTTTGCAGCGCCGCGTCCCCCAGGCAAATGCCCGGCAGCCGCGCCCGCTCGGGCATCGGCTGAGGAACCGGCGCCGGCACACTGCGTGGCTGGCCGCGCAACACCGCGAACAACCCACGGCCATCGCGGGTACGCAGGGGCCAACTGGCGCTGGCATTCGCGCTGGCACGCCCGAGCAACTCATCCAGGGAGCAATCGAAAAACGCCTCCACCGGCTGCCCCAACAACCCACCACGAATTTGCCCAAGCAGGTTCAATGCACTCTGGTTCACCGCGCAAATGCGCCCTTCGCCATCGAACGCCAGCAGCCCTTCGCTGAACAGGCCCACGGATTCGGCCTGCAAATGAAAGCGCAGCAACCAGTGGTTCTCGAAATGCCGCAGGAAGTAACAACTCTCGATCATCTTCGCCGAAAGATTGACCAGCGCCATAGTGTGGAACTGACTCTGGCGCGACACCGCCTCGCGCGCCGACGACACATCCAGCACCGCCAGCAGCTCACCATGGGGATCAAACACCGGACTGGCCGAGCAGGTAAGGCCGGTATGGCGGCCACGGAAGTGTTCATCGCGATGAATGGTGAGGGACTGGCGCTCCACCAGGCAGGTGCCGATGCCGTTCGTACCTTCGCAGGCCTCGCTCCAGTCCGCGCCCAGCCACAACCCGGCGCGCTCGAAAATCTTGCGCTCGCTGGGAGCGGTGACACAGTTGAGGATCACCCCGCGAGCATCGGTGAGCAGCACCGCATGGCCGGCACCGGAGAGCTGTTGATGCAGGCTGTTCATTTCGCTGCCGGCGATGCTCAGCACTTGTTGCAGGCGTTCGCGGCTTTCCAGCAGCCGGCCATGTTCGAGCACCGTGGGGGCGATGGTCAGCGCGGGGTCGAGGTGATAGTCCTCCAGGCAACGCAGCCAGGAGCGGGCGATGGACGGATCGCTGCCGGGGCCGTGCAGCGGGTCCTGGCCACGGGTGACGGTCAAGACTTGCTGGGCATGGCGACTGAAATGATCGTTTTGCATGTTCTTATTATTCTCCCTGCGTGAACTACAAACCGCGCGCGAGTGCCCAGCATCCTCCAGCCTCCCGACCATTGCAATCCCGGGCAGACCCACCGGTCACAGGCTGTACCGTTTGTGGCACAAACTGTCACTCGGGTTGTATCAAGTGTGTCACAGCAACGGTTTTCAACAACCTCCAACCCCTTGATTTACGGGCACTGCGAGGCACTGGCCCAACCTTTGCTCTACGCTTTAACAAGCACAACCGTGCGTCCTCCAATAAACACAAAAAGCCAGGAGATACTCACCATGCGTTACGCACACCCCGGTACTGAAGGCGCTATCGTTTCGTTCAAGGCCAAGTACGGCAACTACATCGGCGGTGAGTTTGTCGCGCCGGTCGATGGCAACTATTTCACCAACACCTCGCCGGTCAACGGCAAACCCATTGCTGAATTCCCGCGCTCCACGGCCAAGGATATCGACAAGGCCCTGGACGCTGCCCATGCCGCCGCTGACGCCTGGGGCAAGACCTCGGCCCAGGACCGCTCGCTGGTGCTGCTGAAAATCGCCGACCGCATCGAACAGAACCTCGAACTGCTGGCCATCACCGAAACCTGGGACAACGGCAAGGCTGTTCGCGAAACCCTGAACGCCGACATCCCGCTGGCCGCCGACCACTTCCGCTACTTCGCCGGCTGCATCCGCGCCCAGGAAGGCAGCAGCGCCGAAATCAACGAACACACCGCCGCTTACCACTTCCACGAGCCGCTGGGCGTGGTCGGCCAGATCATCCCGTGGAACTTCCCGCTGCTGATGGCCGCCTGGAAACTCGCGCCAGCCCTGGCCGCCGGTAACTGCGTGGTGCTCAAGCCCGCCGAGCAAACCCCGCTGGGCATCAACGTGCTGATGGAACTGATCGGCGACCTGCTGCCGCCAGGCGTGCTGAACGTGGTGCACGGCTACGGCAAAGAAGCCGGCGAAGCCCTGGCCACCAGCAAGCGCATCGCCAAGATCGCCTTCACCGGCTCCACGCCAGTGGGCTCGCACATCATGCATGCGGCGGCCGAGAACATCATTCCGTCCACCGTTGAGCTGGGCGGCAAGTCGCCGAATATCTTCTTCGCCGACATCATGAAAGCCGAGCCGCAATTCATCGAGAAGGCCGCCGAAGGCCTGGTGCTGGCATTCTTCAACCAGGGCGAAGTGTGCACCTGCCCTTCCCGCGCACTGGTGGAAGAGTCGATCTACGACGACTTCATGAAAGTGGTGATGAAGAAGGTCGAGTCGATCAAACGCGGCGACCCGCTGGACACCGACACCATGGTCGGCGCCCAGGCGTCCGAGCAGCAGTTCGACAAGATCCTGTCCTACCTCGAAATCGCCAAGGGCGAAGGCGCCGAGCTGCTGACTGGCGGCAAGGTCGAGAAGCTGACCGGCGATTTGGCCACCGGCTATTACATCCAGCCTACCCTGCTCAAGGGCACCAACCAGATGCGGGTGTTCCAGGAAGAAATCTTTGGCCCGGTGGTGAGCATCACTACCTTCAAGGATGAAGCCGAAGCCCTGGCGATCGCCAACGACACCGAGTTCGGCCTGGGTGCCGGCCTGTGGACCCGCGACATCAACCGCGCGTACCGCATGGGCCGGGCGATCAAGGCCGGGCGTGTGTGGACCAACTGCTATCACCTGTACCCGGCGCATGCCGCGTTCGGTGGTTACAAGAAGTCCGGTGTAGGCCGTGAGACTCACAAGATGATGCTTGATCACTATCAGCAAACCAAAAACCTGCTGGTGAGCTACGACATCAATCCGCTGGGCTTCTTCTAACTAACAACTCGCTCCCACA
>NZ_JACARE010000017.1:0-13776 GCF_013386765.1 Pseudomonas yamanorum | reverse complement strand
GCTCCCACAGTTGAACTTCGCACAGTCGTTGCTACCTCATCCGGCACAAAGATGCCGAATTAGAACAATAACAATGGACGGTACTTTCACATGCCCAGCGAACCCACTGGCTCTTCCGTCGACTTCGAAAAAGTCGGCACCGAATACTTCCAACAACGAGAACTGAAAAAAGGCGCTGCCGGCTGGGTGCTGCTGGTCGGCCTCGGCGTTGCCTACGTGATCTCCGGCGACTACGCCGGCTGGAACTTCGGCCTGGCCCAGGGTGGCTGGGGCGGCATGTTCCTCGCCACACTGCTGATGGCCACCATGTACCTGTGCATGTGTTTCTCCCTGGCCGAACTGTCTTCCATGATTCCTACCGCAGGCGGCGGCTACGGCTTCGCCCGCAGCGCGTTCGGCCCTTGGGGCGGGTTCCTCACCGGCACCGCGATCCTCATCGAATATGCCATCGCCCCCGCCGCCATCGCGGTGTTTATCGGTGCCTATTGCGAGTCGCTGTTCGGCATCGGCGGCTGGATGATCTACCTGGCGTTCTACATCATCTTTATCGGCATCCACATTTTCGGCGTGGGTGAAGCGTTGAAGCTGATGTTTGTGATTACCGCCGTCGCCGCGATTGCCCTGGGCGTGTTCCTGGTGGCGATGGTGCCGCACTTCAGTGTCGCCAACCTGCTGGACATCCCGGTGACCGAGGCCAAGGGCGCCAGCACTTTCCTGCCCTTCGGTTATGTCGGCGTGTGGGCGGCGATTCCTTACGCGATCTGGTTTTTCCTGGCCGTCGAAGGCGTACCGCTGGCCGCCGAAGAAACCAAGAACCCTAAACGCGATCTGCCGCGCGGCCTGATCGGCGCCATTGTGGTGCTGACCAGCTTCGCCCTGCTGATTTTGGTGATCGCCCCGGGCGGTGCTGGTGCCTATGCGCTGATGGCGTCGGGCAATCCGCTGGTGGAAGCCTTGTCCAAGGCGTACGGTGGCTCCACGTGGATGGGCCACTTCGTCAATCTGGTGGGCCTGGCCGGGTTGATCGCGAGCTTCTTCTCGATCATCTACGCCTACTCCCGGCAGATCTTCGCCCTGTCCCGCGCCGGCTACCTGCCGCGCAAGCTGTCGCAGACCAACAAAAGCAAGGCGCCGGTCCTGGCTCTGGTGATCCCCGGCATCATCGGCTTTGGCCTGTCACTGACCGGCCAGGGTGATTTGCTGATCCTGGTGGCCGTGTTCGGCGCGACCATTTCCTACGTGTTGATGATGGCCGCGCACATCACCTTGCGCATCCGCCGCCCCAAAATGGATCGCCCGTACCGCACACCGGGCGGCATCTTCACCTCGGGCGTCGCGCTGGTACTGGCTTGCATCGCCGTTGTGGCGGGCTTCCTGGTGGATCCGCGCGTGGTGATTGGCGCTGCGATCATCTATGGAGTATTAATTGCTTACTTTGCTTTCTACAGTCGGCATCACTTGGTAGCAGGCACGCCGGAAGAAGAATTTGCGGCGATCCAGGCCGCAGAGGCCGCCTTGCACTAAACGCCGTAAACCTCGGTGCGGGCGCTTTACTCACATTCTGCCCGCACCGACAAGGAGACTCTGTATGGCAAGCTTTTCCCACGCGGTGGGTGCATCGACCTACCGCTTCGACAGCCTCAAGGACGTGATGGCCAAGGCCAGCCCGGCGCGCTCCGGAGATTTCCTGGCCGGCGTTGCCGCCCAGAACGACGGCGAGCGGGTCGCGGCGCAAATGGCCCTGGCCAATATTCCGCTGAAGCACTTTCTTGAAGAAGCGCTGATCCCGTACGAAAGCGACGAAGTCACCCGGCTGATCATCGACACCCACGATAAACAGGCATTTTCCGTGGTCAGCCACCTGACCGTCGGCGGCCTGCGGGACTGGCTGCTCAGCGACGCAGCCGATGAACAAAGCCTGCGCGCCCTGGCGCCCGGCCTGACCCCGGAAATGGCCGCGGCCGTGTCGAAGATCATGCGCGTGCAGGACCTGGTGCTGGTGTCGCAGAAGATCCGGGTGGTCACACAGTTTCGCGGCACAATGGGCCTGCGCGGGCGCCTGTCCACGCGCCTGCAACCCAACCACCCCACCGATGAACCGGCAGGCATCGCCGCCAGCATTCTCGACGGCCTGCTCTACGGCAACGGCGACGCGATGATCGGCATCAACCCGGCCACCGACAGCATCGCCTCGATCTGCGCCATGCTGGAAATGCTCGACGCAATCATCCAGCGCTACGAAATCCCCACCCAGGCTTGCGTGCTGACCCACGTCACCACCTCCATCGAGGCCATCAACCGTGGCGTGCCGCTGGACTTGGTGTTCCAGTCGATCGCCGGCACCGAGGCGGCCAACGCCAGTTTCGGCATCAGCCTGAGCGTGCTGCAGGAAGGCTACGAGGCGGGCCTGAGCCTGAATCGCGGCACCCTCGGGCAAAACCTGATGTATTTCGAAACAGGCCAGGGCAGCGCCTTGTCGGCCAACGCGCACTTCGGCGTCGACCAGCAAACCTGCGAAACCCGAGCCTACGCCGTGGCGCGGCATTTCAAGCCATTTTTGGTGAATACTGTCGTAGGATTTATCGGCCCCGAGTACCTGTACAACGGCAAACAGATCATCCGCGCCGGCCTCGAAGACCACTTCTGCGGCAAGCTGCTGGGCGTGCCGATGGGCTGCGACATCTGCTACACCAACCACGCCGAAGCCGACCAGGACGACATGGACACCCTGCTCACCCTGCTGGGCGTGGCCGGGATCAACTTCATCATGGGCATCCCGGGCTCCGACGACATCATGCTCAACTACCAGACCACCTCGTTCCACGACGCGCTCTACGCCCGGCAAACATTGGGTTTAAAGCCAGCGCCGGAGTTTGAACAGTGGCTGGCGAAAATGGGCATCTTCACGCAAGCCGACGGCAAGGTGCACTTCGGCAACAGCCTGCCACCGGCCTTCCGCCACGCCTTGGCGCAACTGGGATGAAGAAGGAACCGCCTGTGCACATCGACACCCCGGAAAATAATGTAGACAACCCGTGGCTGGAACTGCGGCGCCTGACTCCGGCGCGGATTGCCCTGGGCCGTACCGGCACCAGCATTCCCACCGGCGCGCAGCTGGATTTCCAGTTCGCCCACGCTCAAGCGCGGGACGCTGTACACCTGCCGTTTGATCATGCAGGACTGAGCAGCCAACTGGCAGAACGTGGCCGTGACAGCCTGTTGTTGCACAGCGCCGCTGTCGACCGCCACAGCTACCTGCAACGCCCGGACCTGGGGCGGCGCCTGAGTGATGAATCCGCCCAGACCTTGCGGGACTACGCCGACGCCAACCCGGGCGGCGTGGACCTGGCTGTGGTGGTGGCCGACGGCTTGTCGGCCCTGGCGGTGCATAAACACACGCTGCCGTTTCTGACACGCATGGAAGAACAAACCCACGCTGAAGGCTGGTCCCTGTCACCGGTGATTCTGGTTGAACAAGGGCGCGTCGCCGTCGCCGATGAAGTCGGCCAGTTGCTGGGGGCGAAAATGGTGGTGATCCTGATCGGCGAGCGGCCGGGGCTCAGTTCACCGGACAGCCTGGGCCTGTATTTCACCTACAACCCCAAGGTCGGCCTCACCGACGCGTACCGCAACTGCATCTCCAATGTGCGGCTGGAAGGCTTGAGCTACGGCATGGCGGCGCATCGCCTGCTTTACTTGATGCGTGAGGCCTGCCGACGGCAGTTGTCGGGGGTCAACCTCAAGGATGAAGCGCAGGTACAAACCCTCGATTCGGATGATCCCGACCTGATGAAAGGCAACTTCCTGCTCAGCCCGCCGAAGGACTGATCCCTGCACGATTGCGCTTTTTCTCCGCTTTAGGCAGCATCGAGACACGGCCGCTCGTGTGGTCATACCCCATTTGGAAGTTGAGGCCTGGCATGCGGATAACTCAAGCGACCCTGGAACACCTGGACCTGTTGACCCCGCTTTTCGTCAAATACCGCGAGTTCTACGGCGCACTGCCCTTCCCCGATTCAAGCCGTGCCTTCTTGGAAAAACGCCTGCGCCGCAAGGAGTCGGTGATCTACCTGGCGCTGGCCGACGATGACGACAAGAAACTGCTCGGCTTTTGCCAGCTGTATCCAAGCTATTCCTCGCTTTCCCTCAAGCGCGTGTGGATCCTCAACGACATCTACGTGGCCGAGGATGCTCGCCGGCAGTTGGTGGCCGACAACCTGATGCGCACCGCAAAGAAGATGGCCAAGGAAACTCACGCCGTGCGCTTGCGGGTGTCCACCAGTAGCGACAACCAGGTGGCGCAAAAGACCTACGAGTCCATCGGCTTTCGGGAAGACACCGAGTTCAAGAACTACGTGCTGCCCATCAGCGATGACTGACATCTATTAACCAAACCTCATACATCTGTTGTGGGAGCCCCCTCCCACACGGACTCTGTGTCTACAATACGTTCGATGTCGCGACATTCCCCGCTACAAAACCAACACGCTTTTCACGACTCTATCCGTATAATGCGGACCTTTCAGGGTCGTAAGAAATAAGCCACAACCTTGTAGCCCTTATTACCCGAAGCCTCCGCACAGGCCCGCTGAGCCAGGCCATTCACACAGGTGCCATCCATGGATTTCAACCCGCTCGACCTTATCCTGCATCTCGACGTGTACCTCGACATGCTGGTGAGAAACTACGGAGTGTGGATCTACGCCATTCTGTTCCTGGTTATCTTTTGCGAAACAGGCCTGGTGGTCATGCCCTTCCTGCCGGGTGATTCCTTGCTGTTCATCGCCGGCGCCATCGCAGCAGGCGGCGGCATGGACCCGGTATTGTTGGGCGGCTTGCTGATGCTCGCGGCCATCCTGGGTGACAGCACCAACTACGTGATAGGACGAACGGCCGGGGAACGCTTGTTCAGCAACCCCAACTCGAAAATCTTCCGCCGCGACTACCTGCAAAAAACCCACGATTTCTACGACAAGCACGGCGGCAAAACCGTGACCCTGGCGCGCTTCCTGCCGATCCTGCGGACTTTCGCACCGTTCGTCGCCGGCATCGCCAAAATGCCTTACCCGCGCTTCTTCGGGTTCAGCGTATTCGGCACCATCCTGTGGGTGGGCGGCCTCGTAACCCTGGGCTACTTCTTCGGCAACGTACCGTTCATCAAGAAAAACCTGTCGCTGCTGGTGGTGTTCATCATCCTGCTGTCGCTGGTACCGATGATCATCGGCGTGTTCCGCAGCCGCTTCGGCCGCAGCTCCACCGAAGCCAAGCCGCAGTAACCGGCGATGTGGTCCCTCAGCGCCTGGCGTCGCCGGCGCCTGCTGGCCAAGCACCCGATTGCCGATGAAATGTGGCAGCGGGTGCGCCACCACCTGACCTTCCTCGACGGCATCACCGCAGAAGAAGACCAGTGGCTGCGGGAAGCCTGTGTGGTGTTCCTGGCTGAAAAACACCTCACCGCCCTGCCCGGCGTCGACCTGCACCAGGAACAACGCCTGCTGCTCGCCGCCCAGGCGCAATTGCCGCTGATGAACCTTGGCGACCTTGACTGGTACCAGGGCTTCCACGAGATCGTGCTGTACCCCGACGACTTCCTCAGCCCCCAGCGCCATCGCGACGCCAGCGGCGTGGAACACGAGTGGGACGGCGAACACAGCGGCGAAGCCTGGCAACAAGGCCCCGTGATCCTCGCCTGGCCCGGCGTACTGGCCAGCGGCAACTGGGAAGGCTACAACCTGGTGATCCACGAGCTGGCCCACAAGCTGGACATGCTCAACGGCGACGCCAACGGCCTGCCGCCGCTGCACCACGACATGCGCGTGCAGGAATGGGCCAGCGTCATGCAGAGCGCCTTCGACGACCTCAACCGCCAGCTCGACCGCAACCCGAACGCTGAAACTGCCATCGACCCCTACGCCGCGGAAAACCCCGCGGAGTTCTTTGCCGTCACCAGCGAATATTTCTTCAGTGCCCCGGATTTACTGGCCAACACTTATCCACAGGTGTACGAACAACTGAGCCACTTCTACCGCCAGGACCCGTTGGCGCGCCTGCACCGACTGCAAGTCGCCGACGTGCGGTATCAGACTGAACGCCAAGCGCCCTACGACGTCTGACGCATGGCATCGGCGTCAGAATATGCCTATAATCGCCGCCACTTTTAGGCCAATCCGGCCATGTTTCATGGCCAACTACGGGGGCAACGCCCAATGAGCTACAGCAAGATTCCGGCTGGCAAAGACCTGCCGAACGACATCTACGTCGCCATCGAGATTCCGGCCAACCACGCGCCGATCAAATACGAAATCGACAAAGACAGCGACTGCCTGTTCGTTGACCGTTTCATGGCCACCCCGATGTTCTACCCGGCCAACTACGGTTTCATCCCAAACACCCTGGCTGACGACGGTGATCCCCTCGACGTGCTGGTCGTGACCCCTTACCCGGTTACCCCAGGTTCGGTTATCCGCGCACGCCCGGTCGGCATCCTGAACATGACTGACGATGGCGGCGGCGATGCCAAAGTTATCGCAGTACCCCACGACAAGCTGTCCCAGCTGTACGTCGACGTGAAGGAATACACCGACCTGCCGCCACTGCTGCTGGAACAGATCAAACACTTCTTCGAGAACTACAAAGACCTCGAAAAAGGCAAGTGGGTGAAGATCGACGGTTGGGGCAACGCAGACGCCGCCCGCGCCGAGATCCTGAAGTCGGTCGCTGCCTACAAAGGCTGATACCGCTACTCGCTCTAAAAAAGCCCCGATTATTCGGGGCTTTTTTTGTGGGAAAAATATAAACATCCGACCACACTAATAAACACTTTTACAGAGCGTGTTTAACTAGTTTAGTTAACTAACAGAATAAGCCTTCAATAAGGAAACACCTACATACGGCAACTCAACGCATGGTTTATTTGATCTGATTTTACGGCCAGTAAACTCTGCGTTTATGAATACATCAGGTGATCGCTTAAGAGCGCTATTAAGGGAAGTTCATCTTTCCGCTTCCGACTTCGCCAAGAACCGCGATGTTACGCCTCAGCACGTAAACAACTGGTTCAAACGCGGTGTCCCCATGGGCCGTCTCAACGAGTTCGCAGAACTGCTGTGCGTCACCAGCCGTTGGCTGCGCACAGGCGAAGGCCCCAAACATCCACCCGCCAACTTCCTGCTGGAAGGATCCGATGCAGACCACACACACCGTATCGCCCGTGAACAGACCGGCAACTACATCGCCCACCCGGTCTCAACCCCGGTAAAAATCGACGTGGAGATCCCCCTCCACCCCACCTTCACCTCAACCGAAAGCATCCGCCTCTCCCTGCACACCCTTGAAACCATCGGCGTAAACCCCGAGCGGGCCCTCGGCGCCTACATGGTCGGCAACAGCATGATCGACATCATCCAGGACGGCAGCACCCTTGCCATCGACTGCGGCCGCAAACAGATTATCGATGGCGAGATTTATGCGGTAGAACACGACGGAATGCTGCGCATCAAATACCTCTACAACCGGCCTGGAGGCGGACTGCGGATGCGCAGCCACAACAGCGCCGAACATCCGGACGAGTTTTTGACCTATGAACAGCGGCATGAACAGAACTTTGAAATTCTGGGTTGGGTGTTCTGGTGGGCGACACTGAATAACCGCCGCCCGCCAGTGCCGCTGGATGAGCATTTATTGGGCTACGAAGGCTCTAAATCGGATCCGAAGCTGGGAAATTGAAGGGAATGTGGGTATTATGCGCCGCACATTTGGCAGGGGGTTGGTGTAAAGCCGGTCCGCCCTGCCTGGCGATGCGGAGGAGTTCCCGCTGATGCCCCTTATCACCCGGGCGCGAGTTTGGGTGAACGATTTGAAGGCTGGTGAGGTTTACCAAAAATAAGCTGAACCAGTCCCCGAGAAGCCGGCCACAAGCCGGCTTTTTAATGCCTGGAAGAAACTCGGGGCGAGAAGTCAACTCACCTCGGCTGCAAACAATCCAGCGCTCGATCCACCACCACCTTCGACATCTCCACCAAATGCATCACCGCGCGCTGCGAACCATTCAGCGGCTCGGTCGACGCCTGGGCGGTCGCCACGGCGCAATGCAAAAGCTCGGCAGCATGGGCCAAAGCATCTTCGAAACTCAGTTCGTCATCAACGGTAAACGGATTGGGTGAAGGCTGCGCATCCGGCGCTTTGAGGTAGCGATCAATCACTCGGCGTGAGGCATCAGTGTCGCGGAGTAAGGCTTTGTGGAATGCGGGTGGATCGGGGGTAACTTTGACCATGGTAAATCTCCAATCAAACAGTTGGAGCCACCACACCTCGCGACTAAACGAAGGCGGCAGCTGTACGCAGGTTAGTCGACCGGTCGATTGGAAACCCGGCGCGCCCGAGGACGCCCTGCGCACAGCCACCATAAAAGTGCAGGCGAAAAACGGCCTGACTCATGAACTGATCGTGCGCCAATCGAATCCGGGCGACTAAACCCGATCACTGAATATGCAGTGACGGAACGCAGACTAGTCGCGGGATTTTGCTGGCGCAAGCACTTGGAATTCTCTAGGAAACGTCCTGCAAATGAAAGGGATGAGTCTTCCTGGCCATTCCCAATCACTGCCACTTCTTGACTCTCCCCCTAAGGTCACACCTCACCCTGAAATCCTATCTTTCAGGACTCCACCACCATGAGCCAACGCATCCTGGTCATCCTCGGCCACCCTTCCAGCACCAGCTTCTGCTCTGCCCTCACCGACACCTACGTCACCAGCGCCAAAACTGCCGGCCACGAAGTACGTGTCCTGCGCCTGGGCGACCTGACGTTCGACCCCATCCTGCACAACGGCTACAACCAGGCCCAACCCCTGGAACCCGACCTGCTCAGCGCCCAGTCCGACATCCTGTGGGCCAATCATCTGACGTTTGTTTTCCCCATCTGGTGGGGTGGCATTCCGGCATTGATGAAGGGTTTTATCGACCGGATTTTCCTGTCCGGTTTCGCCTTCAAATACCGCAAGGGCAAGGCCTTCCCCGACAAACTCCTGAAGGGTAGAACCGCGCATTTGCTGGTGACCCTCGACACGCCGCCGTGGTATTACAGGTGGTTCTACCGCATGCCCGCGCTGCATCAGATGCGCAAGACGACGCTGGCGTTTTGTGGCATCCAGCCGATCAAGACATTGCAGTTCGGGCCGGTGCTGGGCTCCACATCAGCGCAGCGGGAACAGTGGCTGAAACAGGCCGGCGCACTTTTTGGGAAAAGGACTTTTCATGTACATCGGCAAAGCCGCGCAGTTGTCGGGCACCACGATCAAGGCGATTCGTCACTATGAGGCGATCGGCCTGTTGCCGCCGCCGCTGCGGGAAGGTCGTTATCGAATTTACGCTGCAGAGAGCGTCGAACTGCTGACGTTCATCAAGTGCGCTCAACAGTTGGGTTTCAAGCTCAAGGAGTTGCAGGCGATTCTGGGCGGACATCACGGTGATGGATTGCCCTGGGAGCTTGCGGACAAAGCGATCGCCAGCAAGAAGCAGGAGCTGGTGCGGCAGATTGAGGCGTTGCAAAAGATGCACGGGGGGCTGGTCGAGTTTGAGGCCAGCCTCAAGGATGCTCAGGGCCAATGCACCGCACCACTGAAAACGCCACTGCCGTCAATGAGCTGAATCTCTGTTTTACGTAGTGCCGGGCAGCCGCTCGGTACGGAAAAAATCACCCTCCCCGTAAGCCCAATCTGATTTTCCGGACCACTCGTCCAGCCCCCATTTTGCTGTTGCAGACTCCGACGCCTCCCCTTTGCAGAGACGTCACGGATGACTGCTTCTTCGTCCCACATTGCCCATATCGAACATGAACTGGATGGCTTTCATCAGAGCCTGGCGGTGTATCGCCAGCAGGTGGGCGCCTGGTATTCGCAGGGGTTGGACAAGGTCAGTCATGCAGCGGATTTGCCGTCATTGCTGGGGATGGATCGGGTCATTCGGGCGGGGAATTCGAGCAAGTCGGTGAGCATGGCCGATGACAATTTCTCGACGGTGGTGCGTTGTGAGGTCGGCGGCCTACTGGAGATCGAGAGCAAGTTTGAGTCGGTGTATGACGTACCGCTGGGAGGCATTCCGGTTGAGGTGATTGGGCTGGATGACGGCAGCTCTACCGTGGTCATGCTCGATGAACAGGGGAAAGGCTCTCACCCCTGCGTGGCCGGCAAGCGCTACCGGATACGGGTGCAAGGCGGTGTTTCGGACGAGCAGGTCGAGGCGCTGTTTTCGTCTTACGACGGTTTGACCGCTGACCTGGAAAGCTGGCTTCGCAAGCAATGGAATGGTTTCAAGCCGCATTGGGAACGGTCCACTTCGAGCGCGATTGGCACTGGCGTGCTGGCGGGAAGTTGGGCGGCGATTACTGGTGTGTGGGACGCCATCAAGCAGGTGCAGGAGATCTTCAAGGATCCGGGCCAGTTGTTTGAAAGCCTGGGAGCCAAAGCCAACGAATTGATGGAACTGGCTCGCACTGCGCCAAAAGTCATGGAACAGGCGATGTTGCTGGCCAGTGATGAGGCGGCGCTGTACCTGATGTTGCGCACGGCGATGATTTGGCTGTCGGCGTTACCACCAAGTGAGATCGCCGGTAGCACCGCCGAGGCGGTGGCCGGGTTTGTGGTGTCGTTGCTGATCGATTTGTTGGTGGCGGCTTTGCTGACGGTTGTTCTGCCGGCGGCGGGCATCGCTTATTTGAGCTCGCGTGCGCTCAGGTATGGCGCTCGGATTGTTGAGGCGGCCATTGAGTTTGTGAAGGGCATATTCAGTGTTCTTCAGAGCTTTATGGGGACAGTGGGACGGTACAAGACAGTAGCGGTTCGGGGCGCCGTTGAGGGGTTGAAAAAGGGTGGTGTGCAGATGCGCTGGGGGCCGCGTCAGAACACCGTGGTTCGGGAGAAAGCGCATGTCGATGATGCTCCCTCCTCTGCAAAGAACCCCGGCGGCGATGCGGCGGCTCCCGCAGACAAGACCGCAACCAATGGCTGCCCGGTGTCGATGGTTACCGGTGAGGAACTGCTGACGCTCACCGACGGTTCGTTGGATGGGGTGTTGCCCTTTGCCTGGACGCGGTTGTATCGCAGCAGTGCGGTGGAAGTGGATTGCGGGTTGGGGTTTGGCTGGAGCCATTCGCTGGCTCAGCGGTTGGTGGTTAGCGGTGAAACGGTGGTCTGGACCGATCACGAAAACCGCAGCACGACGTTTCCCCTGCCCTCTGCTACGCGGCCAGCCATCACCAATAGCCTGGCGGAAGCAGCGATTTATCTGGGCGCTTTGCCTGATGAATTGGTACTGGCTCAAACCTCTCTTTTCTATCACTTCCGCGACGGTGTGCTCACGTCGATCAGCGACGCGTACGACAACCGGCTGCGCATTTCCCGCGACTACTCCGGGCGGATTCAGCGGATTGATAACCACGTCGGCCAAGGATTGCTGCTGCGTTATGACCGTGGACATATCGTTGCCGTCGACTATCAGATGCAGCGGGAACTGGACTGGGTTACCGAGCAGAACGCTGTTTCCTACAAGTATGACGACGCTTGGCGGTTGGTTGAGGCGACCAACGCTGTCGGCGAAAGCGAGCGTTATCGGTACGACGATCAGCAGGTGATCCTGGAGCGGCAACTGGCTGGTGGGGCGAGTTTTTTCTGGGAGTGGGAAAGGTCCGGTAAATCTGCAAGGTGTATCCGCCACCGGGCCAGTTTTTCCCAGATGGACACGCGGTATGCCTGGGACGACAACGGCAGCGTCACCGTTCACAACGCCGATGGCAGCCAGGAAGTCTACGTCCACGACCAGCGCGCACGGCTGGTGCAGCGAATTGATCCGGACGGTGCCGAGCACTTCAAATCCTACGATGACAAAGGCCGGCTGACGGTCGAGCAGGATCCACTCGGGGCGGTGACGGCGTATCAGTACGACGAAGCCGGTCGGTTGATTGCGCTGTTTCCCGGGGATGACGCGCCCACGTCCTACGAGCATGACAACGGGTTCGTTCGAGTTGTACGCCGTGGTGAGGCGGTCTGGAAATACCAGCGTAACGACCAGGGCGATATCACCCGCAAGACCGATCCGGACGGTAACTACACCGAATACACCTACACCAAACACGGCAAGCTCAGCGGCGTTTGGCATCCGGACAACAGCAGTCAGCGCTTTATCTGGAATGAACGTGGCCAGCTAATCGAGGAGAAGCTGGCGAATGGCGGTGTACGGCGTTATCGCTACAACGACCTGGGCCGGCAGGTTGCCTGCGTGGATGAGTATGGTGCGCTGACCCAGTATCAGTGGGACGCCGTAGGTCGTTTGCTGAAGGTGATTCAGCCCGGTGGGGCAACCCGCGAATTCAGCTACAACCCGTACGGAAAAATCACTGCCGAGCGCGATGAACTGGGTCGGGTTACTCGCTATGAGTATGCAGACGGTTTGCACCTGATCAGCCGTCGGATTAATCCCGACGGCACGCAGCTCAAATACCGTTACGACAATGCCCGGTTGTTACTGACTGAGATTGAAAATGAAGTCGGCGAAACCTATCGGCTCGACTATCACGCCAACGGCCTGATCCAGCAGGAAACCGGCTTTGATGGCCGACGTACCGCCTACGTCTACGACCTCGCCGGGCATCTGCTGGAAAAGACCGAATACGGTGACGATGGGAGTCAGTTGGTTACCCGATATGAGCGCGATGCAGCCGGTCGCCTCGTAAGAAAAACCCTGCACGACCGCAGCATTGTCGATTACACCTACGATCGACTCGGCAACCTCCTCAGCGTCGACGACGGCCACTGGCCGCTGCACTACGAATACGACCTGCAAAACCGCCTCACCGCCGAACATCAGGGCTGGGGCACCTTGCGCTATGGCTATGACGAATGCGGCCAACTCGAAAAATTACGCCTTCCGGATAACAACCGCCTCGCCTTCCACCACGACAAAGGAGGCGACCTCGCCACCGTCGAACTGAATGGCAACCCGCTCACCTCGCACCTGTTCAAATCCGGTCGCGAACACCAGCGCCAGCAGGGACAACTCCTCAGCCACTACCACTACGACGACCAGGGCCGGCTGCACGCCCACGCCATCACCCAACAGGAACAACGCCACCAACGCCGACAATACGATTACGACAAACGCGGCAACCTGACCCGCATCCTCGACACCCGCAAAGGCCAGCACGACTACCACTACGACCCACTCGACCGCCTGACCCGCGCCAACCACTCGCACGACCTGCAGGAACGCTTCGTTCACGACCCGGCGGGCAATCTGCTGATGCAAGACCGCGTCGGCCCGAGCGAAGTCAAAGGCAACCGCCTGTTGATGCAAGGCGACCGTCATTACGACTACGACGCCTTCGGCAACCTCCTGCGCGAACGTCGGGGCCGAGCCCAGCAACTGGTCACCGAGTACCGCTACGACTGCCAGCATCGACTGATCAGTGTCATCCAACCGGACGGCACACAGGCCAGCTACCGCTACGACCCGTTCGGTCGGCGCATCACCAAAACGATAAAAGGCCAAACCACCGAGTTTTTTTGGCAAGGCGACACGCTGATCGCCGAACACAGCGCCGATCATCACCAGAGCTATCTCTACGAACCCAACAGCTTCCGCCCGCTAGCGCTGCTGAAAGGCTACGGCCCGGAAGACGCAAAACCCTTCCACTACCAACTCGACCACCTTGGCACCCCACAAGAACTCACCGCGCCCGACGGCGAAATCGTTTGGTCCGCCCACTACCGCGCCTACGGCCAA
>NZ_JACARE010000016.1 GCF_013386765.1 Pseudomonas yamanorum | reverse complement strand
GACAACGGCCGGCTGACGGTTGAGCAGGATCCGCTGGGGTCGGTGACGGCGTATCAGTACGACGAAGCCGGTCGGTTGATTGCGCTGTTTCCCGGGGACGATGCGCCCACGTCCTACGAGCATGACAACGGGTTCGTTCGCGTAGTACGTCGCGGCGACGCGGTCTGGAAATACCAGCGTAATGACCAGGGCGATATCACCCGCAAGACCGATCCGGGCGGTAACTACACCGAATACACCTACACCAAACACGGCAAGCTCAGCGGCGTCTGGCACCCGGACAACAGCAGTCAGCGCTTTATCTGGAATGAACGTGGCCAGCTCACCGAAGAGAAATTGGCGAATGGCGGCGTGCGGCGCTATCGCTATGACGACCTGGGGCGGCAGGTAGCCTGCGAGGATGAGCATGGTGCGCTGACCCAGTATCAGTGGGACGCCGTAGGTCGTTTGCTGAAGGTGATTCAGCCGGGCGGCGCCACTCGCGAATTCAGCTACAACCCGTACGGAAAAATCACTGCCGAGCGCGATGAACTGGGTCGGGTTACCCGATACGAGTATGCCGACGGCCTGCACCTGATCAGCCGTCGGATTAATCCCGACGGCACACAGCTCAAATACCGCTACGACAATGCCCGGTTGTTACTGACCGAGTTTGAAAACGAAGTCGGGGAAACCTATAGGCTCGACTATCACGCCAACGGCCTGATCCAGCAGGAAACCGGCTTTGATGGCCGACGTACCGCCTACGTTTATGACCTCGCCGGGCATCTGCTGGAAAAGACCGAATATGGCGACGATGGTAGTCAGCTGGTTACTGGCTATCAGCGAGACAGCGCCGGTCGCCTCGTAAGAAAAACCCTGCCCGACCGCAGCATTGTCGATTACACCTACGATCGCCTCGGCAATCTCCTCAGTGTCGACGACGGCCACTGGCCGCTCCACTACGAATACGACCTGCAAAACCGCCTCACCGCCGAACATCAGGGCTGGGGCACCTTGCGCTATGGCTATGACGAATGCGGGCAGCTCAACTATCTGCGCCTGCCCGATAACAACCGCGTGGCCTTCCACCACGACAAAGGCGGCGACCTTGCCACCGTCGAACTGAATGGCAACCCGCTCACTTCACACCTGTTCAGATCCGGCCGAGAGCACCAGCGCCAGCAAGGTCAGCTCCTCAGCCACTACCACTACGACG
>NZ_JACARE010000015.1:133883-242550 GCF_013386765.1 Pseudomonas yamanorum | reverse complement strand
CCGGCTTCGATGACCTGAAGCAACTCGCTGCCGAAACCTACATAACTCTTTGTTTACCAAGGAGTTTTCCGTTTCGACTGCGCCGGAAGTGGGGCGAATTATAGACAGATATAAAACGCCGTCAACAGTTAATTTCAGGTTTATTCGGATTTAAGCGTAATACGCGCAAATGCCTTCTTGCCGGCCTGGCAAACGTGGGTCGCGCCCAGCTCGTATATAAAGGTGCGATCGACAACCTCACCATCTATACGCACACCACCGGAACCCAGAAGGTCGCGCGCCACTGCCGAGTTCTTCACCAGGCCCGCCTTATTAAGGACAGCAGCGATTGGCATTGCCTCGCCAGCAGTCAATTCGATCTCAGGCAAATCATCCGGCAGCTCGCCATCCTTCATACGGTTACCCGCAGCACGATGAGCACTGGCAGCAGCCTCTTCGCCATGGAAACGCGCCACGATCTCTTCAGCGAGCTTGATCTTCACGTCCCGCGGATTCGCACCCGCCTCTACATCGGCACGCAATGCATTGATCTCATCCATCGAGCGGAAGCTCAACAGCTCGAAGTAACGCCACATCAGCGCATCAGGAATCGAGACGAGCTTGCCGTACATCACACCCGGCGCTTCCTGGATACCTACATAGTTACCCAGAGACTTGGACATCTTCTTGACGCCATCCAACCCCTCCAGCAACGGCATGGTCAGAATGCATTGAGCTTCTTGCCCATACGCACGCTGCAGCTCACGCCCCATCAGCAGGTTGAACTTCTGATCGGTACCGCCCAACTCGACATCGGCACGCAACGCCACCGAGTCATACCCCTGAACCAGCGGGTACAGGAACTCATGGATAGCGATCGGCTGATTGGTGGAGTAGCGCTTGTCGAAGTCATCGCGCTCAAGCATGCGAGCAACGGTGTACTGGGACGTCAGACGAATGAAGTCCGCGGGCCCCATCTGATCCATCCAGGTGGAGTTGAACGCCACCTCGGTCTTGGCCGGATCAAGAATCTTGAAGACCTGGGTCTTGTAGGTCTCGGCGTTATCGAGAACCTGCTCACGAGTCAGCGGCGGACGCGTCGCGCTCTTGCCGCTCGGATCGCCGATCATCCCGGTGAAGTCACCTATAAGGAAGATCACCTGATGCCCCAGCTCCTGGAACTGACGCAGCTTATTAATAAGCACGGTATGCCCAAGGTGCAGATCCGGCGCCGTCGGATCAAAGCCAGCCTTAATACGCAGGGGCTGGCCACGCTTGAGCTTTTCGATCAGCTCAGCTTCAACCAACAGTTCTTCCGCACCACGTTTGATCAGCGCTAGCTGCTCTTCAACCGACTTCATAACAGACCCGCAAGGCTCAGATTCAAAAGGGAACCAACCATACAAGATCAGGGACTAATTACAAGTTTTGCCCTGCGCACGGACACCGTTCAGCAAGCCTAGCGTTCGCAAGCTTGCACCACAGATGATTTGGTTATATTTTATACAGTTATTTCATCTTCATCATGTCATTCATCTTTTCCAATTCATCTTTTCAAAGTCAAAATTACTTATGACCACAGAACCGTCTAAAGCGCCGCCGCTTTACCCGAAGACCCACCTGCTCGCCGCAAGTGGGATCGCCGCCCTTCTGAGCCTGGCACTCCTGGTATTCCCTTCCAGCGATGTAGAAGCCAAACGAACGACACTGAGCCTTGACCTTGAAAGTCCGGTTGAGCAACTGACACAAGATCAAGACGCTTCCGACGCACTACAAGCCACAAATGGCGCCGCAGAATCGCCGTTTGCCCAGATCGAAAACAGCGCCGAAGACACCCAAGAGACCGCACAGGCCACGCCGGCGGTAGAAGCACCGAAGAACCCGCTACACCGGGAAGTCATTGTTGCCAAAGGCGACACCCTGTCGACCCTGTTCGAAAAGGTCGGCCTTCCCGCCGCGACAGTTAACGATGTACTGGCAAGCGACAAGCAGGCCAAGCAGTTCACCCAGCTCAAGCACGGCCAGAAGCTTGAATTCGAGTTCACCCCCGACGGCCAGTTGAACAACCTGCACAGTAGCGTCAGCGACCTGGAAAGCATCACGCTGACCAAGGGCGCCAAGGGCTTTGCGTTCAATCGAGTCACTACCAAGCCAGTCATGCGCTCTGCGTATGTACACGGAGTGATCAACAGCTCTTTGTCGCAATCCGCCGCCCGCGCCGGTTTGTCCCACAGCATGACCATGGATATGGCCAGCGTGTTTGGCTACGACATCGACTTCGCCCAGGACATTCGCC
Organism: Pseudomonas yamanorum; assembly: GCF_013386765.1. Taxonomy (GTDB): domain Bacteria; phylum Pseudomonadota; class Gammaproteobacteria; order Pseudomonadales; family Pseudomonadaceae; genus Aquipseudomonas; species Aquipseudomonas yamanorum_A. Next base: position 240,275 of record NZ_JACARE010000015.1, on the reverse strand, counting down.
AGGGTGACGAATTCGACGTGATCTACGAGCAGAAGGTCGCCAACGGAAAGGTCGTAGGCACTGGCAACATCCTTTCGGCGCGGTTCACCAACCGTGGCAAGACCTACACCGCAGTGCGCTACACCAACAAACAAGGCAACAGCAGCTACTACACCGCCGACGGCAACAGCATGCGCAAGGCTTTCATCCGTACTCCGGTTGACTTCGCCCGTATTAGCTCGCGTTTCTCGATGGGTCGCAAGCATCCAATTCTGAACAAAATTCGCGCACACAAAGGCGTCGACTACGCCGCGCCACGTGGTACGCCAATCAAGGCTGCCGGTGACGGCAAGGTATTGCTCGCCGGTCGCCGTGGTGGCTATGGCAACACCGTGATCATCCAACACGGCAACACGTACCGTACGCTGTATGGCCATATGCAAGGTTTTGCCAAAGGTGTGCAGACGGGCAGTAACGTCAAGCAAGGCCAGGTGATCGGCTACATCGGCACCACCGGCCTGTCTACCGGCCCGCACCTGCACTACGAGTTCCAGGTCAACGGCGTGCACGTCGACCCACTGGGCCAGAAGCTGCCAATGGCCGATCCAATCGCCAAGGCCGAGCGCGCACGCTTCCTGCAGCAGAGCCAGCCACTGATGGCCCGCATGGATCAGGAGCGCTCCACTCTCCTGGCCTCGGCGAAACGCTAAGCCATGTCGCTCTATATAGGTGTGATGTCCGGGACCAGCCTTGATGGCCTGGACATTGCGCTGATCGAGCAGGCGCCGGCGATCAAGCTGATCGCCACCCACTACATCCCCATGCCTGAATCCCTGCGTTCCGAGCTGCTTGGCCTTTGCGCCAGCGGCCCGGACGAGATTGCCCGTTCGGCAATCGCCCAGCATAACTGGGTGACACTCGCCGCCCAGGGTATTCATGCCCTGCTGGATCAGCAGAAACTCAAAGCCCAGGACATTCGTGCGATTGGCAGTCACGGGCAAACCATTCGCCACGAACCTGCACGGGGCTTTACCGTACAGATCGGCAACCCGGCGCTGCTCACCGAGTTGACCGGAATCACCGTCGTCAGTGACTTCCGCAGCCGCGATGTCGCCGCCGGCGGGCAAGGCGCTCCGCTGGTGCCCGCCTTTCATGAGGCATTGTTTGGCGAGCGTACGGGCAACCGCGCCGTGCTGAACGTCGGCGGCTTCAGTAATCTCAGCTTGATCGAGACTGGCAAACCGGTCGCCGGCTTTGACTGCGGCCCGGGGAATGTCCTGCTCGATGCCTGGATCCTGCAGCAACGCGGCGAGAACTTTGACCGCGATGGCCAGTGGGCAGCCGGCGGAAACGTTGAGCCACAGCTACTCCAGGCATTACTCGGCGACCCATTCTTCGTGACCAAAGGGCCAAAAAGCACTGGGCGCGAAGTCTTCAACCTGGGATGGCTGGAACATCACTTGGGCCGGTTACCGCCATTCGCAGCTCAGGACGTGCAAGCCACGCTGCTTGAGCTCACCGCCCTGACCATCGTCGAATCCCTGAAAACCGCCCAACCACAGACCGAAACCCTGCTGGTCTGCGGCGGTGGCGCCCACAACGCAACCTTGATGAACCGCCTGAGCACCTTGCTGCCCGCCACTCAAGTGAGCAGCACCGCCACCTACGGCGTAGACCCGGACTGGGTCGAGGCCATGGCCTTCGCCTGGCTGGCCCATTGCTGCCTCGAAGGCATCGCCGCCAACCGCCCCAGCGTCACCGGCGCCCGCGGGCTTCGCGTACTCGGCGCGATCTACCCCGCCTGAACCCCACACAGCAAAACGCCGCTTGGCCCTATCAAGGCCAAGCGGCGTTTTCACATCCGCTGTCGATCAGATCGAGAACGAAGACCCGCAACCACACGTGGTGGTTGCATTCGGGTTCTTGATCACGAAGCGCGAACCTTCCAGACCTTCCTGATAATCCACCTCGGCTCCTGCCAGGTACTGGAAGCTCATCGGATCCACGACCAGGCTTACGCCCTCGCGCTCAACGATGGTGTCGTCATCGGCCACGTCTTCATCGAAGGTGAAACCGTACTGAAACCCTGAACAACCGCCGCCCGTAACAAATACGCGCAGCTTCAAGCGATCATTACCCTCTTCATCGACCAGGCTCTTCACCTTGTGCGCGGCACCGTGGGTGAATTGCAAAGCCGTGGGGGTGAAGGATTCAACGCTCATGCTGATAATCTCCCGGCGTAGCGCCGCCATATGCGTGATGGCGGGCATTATCCGCTTCTCCTAGAAAAGCGGTCAACTATTGTTACGGTATATCAATCTGCGCAGCGGCCATTAAAAACACGAAAGGCCCGATCAACGGGCCTTTGCGCAACAGCAGAAAACTTACGGCAGCATGCCCGCGTGGGACAGGCCCAGCTTCTCGTCCAGGCCAAACAGGATGTTCATGTTCTGCACCGCCTGGCCCGAAGCACCCTTCACCAGGTTATCGATCACCGACAACACCACCACCAGGTCACCATCCTGTGGGCGGTGCACTGCAATACGGCACACGTTGGCACCACGCACGCTGCGGGTTTCCGGGTGGCTGCCCGCCGGCATCACGTCGACGAACGGTTCATTGGAATAGCGCTTTTCAAACAGCGCCTGCAGATCCACCGAGCGATCGACGACCGTTGCATACAGCGTTGAGTGGATCCCGCGAATCATCGGCGTCAGGTGCGGCACAAACGTCAGGCCGACATCCTTACCCGCCGCGCGACGCAGCCCCTGGCGAATTTCCGGCAAGTGGCGATGGCCTTTGACTGCATAGGCTTTCATGCTTTCCGACGTCTCGGAGTACAGCGAACCTACCGCTGCACCCCGACCCGCACCACTGACACCCGACTTGCAGTCAGCAATCAGGCGCGATGCATCCGCCAACCCGGCCTCCAGCAATGGCAGGAAACCCAACTGCGTGGCGGTCGGATAGCAACCCGGCACGGCGATCAGACGTGCTTGCTTGATCTGCTCACGATTGACTTCCGGCAGGCCATACACCGCCTCTTCCAGTAACTCCGGCGCGCCGTGAGGCTGGCCGTACCACTTGGCCCACTCATCGGCGTCCTGCAGGCGGAAGTCTGCCGACAAGTCGATCACCTTCGTACCAGCGGCCAGCAACTCGCCCGCCAGGGCGTGGGCCACACCGTGGGGCGTGGCGAAGAACACCACATCACACGCGCCCAGGGTCTTGATGTCCGGAACGCTGAACGCCAGGCCGTCATAGTGGCCTCGCAGGTTCGGGTACATGTCGGCCACAGCCAGGCCGGCCTCGGATCGGGAAGTGATCACCACCACCTCAGCTTGCGGATGCTGAGCCAACAAACGCAGCAATTCGACACCGGTGTAACCCGTGCCGCCGACGATACCGACCTTGACCATAAACCTGCCCTCAACGAACCCACTGGAAAGCCGTCGATAATAGGGTCCGTATCGTCCTGCGACAACCGTCAACGTGACGTGTAGACGCTTGAGCCACTACTATCTTCAGCTACCGTGAACCTGGGAATAACTAAAAATGCTTTATCTATGGGTCAAAGCCTTCCATATCATCAGCATCGTCTGCTGGTTTGCCGGGCTGTTCTACCTTCCGCGCCTGTTCGTCTACCACGCTCAAAGCGAGGACACCGTCAGCAAGGAACGCTTCAGCGTCATGGAGCGCAAGCTGTACCGCGGCATCATGGGCCCGGCAATGATTGCCAGCCTGGTGTTCGGTGGCTGGCTGATCTACCTCAACCCCGCCATCTTTCAATCCGGCGCCTGGATCCACGCCAAGTTGACCCTGGTAGTACTGCTGATCGGCTACCACCACATGTGCGGCGCACAGGTAAAACGTTTTGCCCGTGGCGAAAACACCCGCAGCCATGTCTTTTATCGCTGGTTCAATGAAGTGCCAGTTCTGATATTGCTGGCTATCGTAATTTTGGTCGTGGTCAAACCGTTCTAATTTCTATTACTCGGGGTACTTCCAATGTCGCTGCCCGCTTCGCTCGAACAAAATCTGCGCCTGCCTGTAGTGGCTGCGCCGATGTTTCTGATTTCCAACCCGCAACTGGTACTGGCCTGCTGCCGCAACGGGATCGTCGGGAGTTTCCCGGCGCTCAACCAGCGCGAAAGCAGCGGTTTCAAGGCGTGGCTGGAAGAGATCGAAGCGGGCCTGGCGCTGCTGGACAAGCCGGCGCCCTATGCGGTCAACCTGATCGTGCACAACAGCAACCCGCGTGTGGAAGCTGACCTGGCGATCTGCGTCGAACACAAGGTGCCGATCGTCATCACCAGCCTGGGCGCGGTGAAAGAATTGGTGGACGCCGTGCACAGCTACGGCGGCCTGGTATTCCACGACGTCACCACCCGGCGCCATGCCGAGAAAGCCGCTGAAGCCGGCGTCGACGGCCTGATCGCCGTCGCGGCGGGCGCCGGTGGCCACGCCGGTACCTGGAGCCCGTTTTCGCTGATTGCAGAGATTCGTCAGTTCTTCGACAAGACCCTGCTACTCGCCGGCTGCCTCAACCACGGCCACGAAATCCTCGCGGCACAACTACTCGGCGCCGACCTGGCCTATTTCGGCACCCGTTTTATCGGCACCACCGAAAGCCACGCCCCGGATGCTTATAAAGAGATGCTGCTCACATCGCGCGCCGCCGACATCGTGCACACTCCAGCCGTCTCCGGTGTGCCCGCAAGCTTCATGCGCCAGAGCCTGGAAAACGCCGGTTTCGACCTCGCTGCGCTGCAAGGCAAGGGCGAAGTCAATTTCGGCTCCAAGCTCAAGCCACTCAACGACGAGGCCAAAGCCTGGAAGACCGTATGGTCTGCCGGCCAGGGCGTCGGTGAGATAGATGATTTGCCCAGTGTCGATGAACTCGTGGCCCGCCTGGATGCCGAATACCGCAAGGCGCTCGAACACGCGGCACAATTGCCTGAACGCTGGCCACGCTGATCCGCGATGTAAAGCCTGCTGATCGAAGCAGGCCTCCCCTATTCCAGTGACAAGGATGCCCGCATGAGCGACAACCGTTTCAAGATTGTGTTTGATGGCGCATTGCTCCCGGGCGTCGAGAGCACCACCGCCAAGCTGAACCTCGCCGAGCTGTTCAAAAGCGAGGTCGATGCGATCGAAAAACTCTTCACCGGCCGCCCTGTCGCCCTGAAACGCGACCTTTCCCGCGCCGATGCCGAAACCTACCTGCAAGCGCTGAAAAATGCCGGTGTCGATGCGCGCATAGAAGAAGAGCAGCCCGTCGCCTTCAGCCTTGCCGAAACCCACGAAACGGGCTCCGGCAGCTCGACCGATTACACAACCCCCGCCGCATCACCTTACGCCCCGCCCCGGGCCGCCGTAGGCGAGAACCTGCCGGAGTTTTCCACCCTTAAAGTATTCACCGTCAACGGCCGTATCGGGCGCTTGCGCTTCCTGGCGTGGACACTGGTATTGAGCGTGGTGATGCTGCTCGTCTCGGGCGCGTTCTTTACTGTCGGGCTGGGCATCGCTGCGGTGTCTCCGACGATTGCCATGGTCATTGGCTTCCTGGTCGGGATCGCCCTACTCGTGGCCGCCGTGTGGGTCAGCGTGCAGATCACCGTACAGCGCCTGCATGACCTGGGTTGGTCCGGCTGGCTGTGGTTCCTGCACCTGGTGCCGTTCGTAGGCAGCATCTTCCCGATTCTGCTGATGGTTCTCCCGGGCAATACCGGCGCCAACCAGTACGGCGCGCCACCGCCGCGCAACTCTACCGCGGTGAAAGTCCTGTCTGCCCTGTGGCTGGCATTCATTCCGCTGATCTTTGCCGGCGCGGTGCTGGTGGGCATGAGCGGCTACCTGGACCAACTGGAAAGCGACGTAGGCGCCAGCTACGAAAGCAGCTCCATCAATTCCGATGACGACAGCGACCAGGCCACCGCCGTCGATGAAGTCGATGTGCAAAGTGCTGACGACACAGCCGAACCTGTAGACTCTACGCAACAGTGAAAAACGCCCGACGCCTGTGACGCCTCTGTCACAGGCCCGGTAGCGTTGCGATGGAGAAACGCATGACCCGTTACGCTCTGATCACCGGTGCCTCCAGCGGCATCGGCCTGGCCTTGGCCGAAGCACTGGCCCGTCGCGGCCGCAGCTTGATTCTGGTGGCCCGCCAGCGTGATCAGTTGGAAAGCATTGCAATCGAATTGACCCAACGCTTTGGCGTCGAGGTGCTGTTCCGCGCCTGCGACCTGGGCGAGCCCTTGCGCCTGTCCGGGTTCCTGCTGGAGCTTGAGGAGGGCGAACGGCAGATCGACCTGCTGGTCAACTGCGCCGGCATCGGCACCAGCGGCCCGTTCCTGGCACAGGACTGGATGACCGAGCAGGACCTGATGGAAGTCAACATCCTGGCCCTGACCCGCATGTGCCACGCTCTCGGCAATGCGATGGCCCTGCACGGCGGTGGGCAGATTCTCAACGTCGCATCGGTTGCCGCCTTCCAGCCGGGCCCCTGGATGAGCACCTACTACGCCAGCAAGGCCTACGTGCTGCACTTTTCCGAAGGCTTGCGCGAAGAACTCAAAACCTGTGGCATCAAGGTTTCCGTCCTCTGCCCCGGCCCGACCCGTACCGCGTTCTTCGGCACCGCACAAATGGACACTGCCAAACTGGACCGCAGCCAACAGCTGATGAGCCCGGAGGAAGTTGCGCTCTACACCGTGCGCGCCCTGGCCAAGAACAAAGCCATCATCATTCCCGGCCGGCGTAATCGCTGGCTGGCGTTAAGCCCGCGCTTCAGCCCGCGCTGGCTGACGCGCAAGATTGCCGGCGCCATCAACAAGGCCTATTGCCCGCGCTGACCCGCTGAGTACACTCACCTTGCACTTTCACAATGGAGAAACAGCTGTGGATACTCTGTTCACCAAGATCATCAACAGAGAAATACCCGCGAGAATCATCTACGAAGATGACCAGGTCCTGGCCTTCCACGACATCGCGCCAATGGCACCCGTGCATTTCCTGGTGATTCCGAAAAAGCCGATCCGCACCCTTAACGACCTCACCGAGGAAGACAAGGCGCTGGCCGGGCATATCCTGTTCACCGCCCAACGCCTGGCCGTTGAACAAGGCTGCGAAAAGGGCTTCCGTGTGGTGATGAACTGCAATGAAGATGGCGGGCAGACTGTTTATCACATCCATATGCATGTTCTGGGTCAGCGCCAGATGAACTGGCCGCCGGGTTGAGCACCACCAGTGGCGAGGGAGCTTGCTCCCGCTCGGTCGCGTAGCGGCCGCATAAAACCGGGAGCGCTGCGCACTCCAGCGGGAGCAAGCTCCCTCGCCACACAAGCAATTTGACCCAGCGCAAACGCTTCACCCTCTCTTGCGGTAAACTGGCCGCCGAGATTCTTCCCGGAGGTCAGCATGACTACCCAACGTCACTACTCGCCGATTGACCGTCTGTTGCTGCAAGCCGATACGGCCATGCGCACGCTGCTGCCATTCAGCGGCCAACCGCACCGCCCGTCGCCCGCCATCGTGCAGCCCGAAGCGCAAATGAGCGAGAGCGACACCCGTCACGTCGCCGGCCTGATGCGCATCAACCATACCGGTGAAGTCTGTGCCCAGGCGCTGTACCAGGGCCAGGCCCTGACCGCCAAGCTGCCGCAAGTGCGCGCCGCAATGGAACATGCCGCCGAAGAAGAAATTGACCATTTGGCCTGGTGCGAACAACGCATCCGCCAGTTGAACAGCCATCCCAGCGTGCTGAACCCGCTGTTCTACGGCCTGTCGTTTGGCATTGGAGCAGTGGCCGGGTTGATCAGCGACAAAGTCAGCCTGGGTTTTGTGGCCGCCACCGAGCATCAGGTGTGCAAGCACCTCAACGAACACCTTGAGCAACTGCCGGCCGAGGACGAAAAATCCCGGGCGATTCTTGAGCAGATGCGCATAGATGAAGAGCATCACGCCGAAAGCGCGCTGGACGCCGGCGGCTTCCGCTTCCCGGCACCGGTGAAATTCGGCATGAGCCTGCTGGCCAAGGTCATGACCAAGAGCACTTACCGCATCTGAGGCCGGCCCTGTAGGAGCGAGCTTGCTCGCGAAAAACGCAAGAGCACCGCATTCATTCAGGATGTCCGCGTTATCGTTAACGCCCATCGCGAGCAAGCTTGCTCCTACAAAAAACCAGAAAGGGCGCTTTTTAGCGCCCTTTCTTTTTGCCTGCTGATTGAGGAATCAGCCCAACTCAATGATCTCGTAGTCATGAGTAATGGCAACGCCCGCAGCGCCCAGCATGATCGAGGCCGAGCAGTACTTCTCGGCCGACAGCTCAATGGCACGCTTGACCTGGGCTTCTTTCAACGACCGGCCCTTGACCACGAAATGCATGTGGATCTTGGTAAACACCTTCGGGTCTTCGGTGGCACGCTCGGCTTCCAGGAACGCTTCGCAGCTTTCCACCGCCTGTCGGGACTTCTTCAAGATGCTGACCACGTCGAAATTGCTGCAACCGCCTACACCGAGCAGGAGCATTTCCATCGGGCGTACGCCCAGGTTGCGGCCACCGGCCTCCGGCGGGCCATCCATGACCACCACGTGGCCACTGCCCGACTCACCGAGGAACATGGCTTCGCCCGCCCATTGGATGCGTGCCTTCATCGCCCAGACTCCACTGCTAAAAAAGGGTCGCCAGCTTAGCACAGGGTTTTGGGGCGGCAGAGTTTCCCATGAAAGCGATCAACAGCAGGGTTTGCCGGGTAAATTCCCTAATGTAGTCAGAATGTGTCTGTTAAGCTGGCGCCAAATCAATGGCGCATTGCCATCCATTGGATGATGTAGCTTAGCCGTTGATCGCGCTGGATAAAAAAACAAGCTCAACAACACCGTGCAGTCTTTTCGGGATACAACCATGGTTGCTATTACTCCCACACCCAAAATCAAGAACCTCGACAAACTGCTGATGCATTGTCAGCGCCGGCGTCATCCGGCCAAGCACAACATCATCTGCGCGGGCGAGCGCTCGGAATCCCTGTTCTTCATTATCAAAGGCTCAGTCACCATCCTGATCGAGGATGACGATGGCCGCGAAATGATCATCGCCTACCTCAATACCGGTGATTTCTTCGGCGAACTCGGACTTTTCGAACAAGCCGGCAAGGAACAGCAGCGCAGTGCCTGGGTGCGGGCCAAGGTCGAATGCGAAGTCGCCGAGATCAGCTATGCGAAGTTTCGCGAATTGGCCCAGCAGGATCCCGACATTCTGTATGCCCTGAGCGGGCAGATCGCCCAGCGCCTGCGCGACACCACGCGCAAAGTCGGCGACCTGGCGTTCTTTGACGTCACCGGCCGGGTCGCCCGCTGCCTGCTGGAACTGTGCAAGCAACCGGACGCCATGACCCATCCCGACGGGATGCAGATCAAGATCACCCGCCAGGAAATCGGCCGGATCGTGGGTTGCTCAAGGGAAATGGTAGGCCGGGTGCTCAAGGACCTGGAAGAACGCAACCTGGTCCATGTCAAAGGCAAGACCATGGTGGTGTACGGCACTCGCTAAACCGGCAGGAAGCTCGCCAACATCTGCCGGTACAACGCATCGAGCCGGGCAATCGCGTCAGGCGCAGCGAAGGCTTCGTGCAAGGCAATGTGGCTTTCGGCGCGCACCCGCTGTTCCAGGCCACACGCTTGATTGAAGCGATTGACCGCAGCGATCAGCTCGACGCGATCGTCATCCAGCAGTAACGCACCGTGCACCAATCCCACCGGGCGCCCGCCACTTTGGCGCCAGCGTTGGGCGGTACCGACCATTTTGCGGCCATCGAGGTTGACGTTATAGCGACCGTCGCAAAACGCACCGTCAATCTCGCCCACCGAGGCATTGCCACCCAACTCGATCAGCAGATCGCAAATCGGTTGGCACAAACGCTGGTAACCGGTTTCGATGCGGCCCTGGTCACCTTCACTGCGCGGCGGCGCATAGACCAGCGCGATGTTGACCGTGGCCGCCGATTGCGGAACCGGCTCGCCGCCGGTTTCCCGCAACAGCACCGGCCAACCGGCGTCGGCCGACACCTGGCTGGCCGTCTCGAATGCCGGAAGCCGGCTCAGGCGACGGGGCATCACCAACGCCTGGTCATTCGGTTGCCAGAACAACAGGCCGAACGGCTGCTCATCCGCGCAGACCGCGGCGAGCAAATCCTGCTCGGCCTTAAGGCCGGCCTCGACCGTCATCGCCACCGGCTGGGTCATCATCAATCCAGGGTCGAGCCGCTGACGGCGACGCCACGTTCCGGGAAGAACAGGCGCTGCAGTTCAGCCCCCGGGTTCTCGGCGCGCATGAAGGTTTCGCCCACCAGGAACGAATACACGCCGCTGATTTCCATCAGCTCCACATCCGCACGATTGACGATGCCGCTTTCGGTAATCACCAACCGGTCACGCGGGATACGCGGCAACAGGTCCAGGGTATTTTCCAGGCTGACTTCAAAGGTGTGCAGGTTGCGGTTGTTGACGCCCACCAACGGTGTGTCGAGGGTTTTCAGCGCGCGCTCCAGCTCATCACCGTCATGCACTTCAACCAGCACGTCGAGGCCGACGCTTTTGGCCACGGCAGCCAGTTCGGCCATCTTCACGTCATCCAGTGCGGAGACGATCAGCAGCACGCAATCGGCGCCCAGCGCACGGGCTTCGATGATCTGGTACGGGTCAACCATGAAATCCTTGCGGATCACCGGCAGCGAGCACGCCGCGCGGGCTTGCTGCAGGTACAGGTCGGAACCCTGGAAATAGTCGATATCGGTCAGCACCGAAAGGCACGTGGCGCCGCCCTTCTCATAGCTCTTGGCAATGTCTTCAGGGACGAAGATCTCGCGAATCACGCCCTTGCTCGGCGAAGCTTTTTTGATTTCAGCGATGACGGCCGGCTGCTTGTCCTTGGCCTGCTTGATCAGCGCATTGGCAAAACCGCGGGGCGCATCAGCGCTTTTCGCCAGGCCTTCCAGCTCGGCCAGGCTGACACGGGCACGGCGCTCGGCGACTTCCTCTGCCTTGCGGGCGAGGATTTTTTCCAGAACGGTCGGAACACTCATCCTTCATTCTCCACTTTGAACACCGCAGTAAACGCACCCAGTTCTTCGAGCTTTTCACGCGCCAGCCCGGTGTGCAACGCATCATGAGCGAGGGCGACGCCCTCTTTAAGACTGTAGGCGTGATCTGCGGCATACAGCGCCGCACCGGCGTTGAGCACAATCATTTCTGCGGCTTTCTGGCCGTTTTCAGTCTTGCGACGCCCAAGGGCATCGCGAATCAATTCAAGGGAGGCCGCCGGGCTTTCCACCGCCAGGCCGTGCAGGCTCTGGCTTTTCATGCCGAGATCTTCAGGCTCGACCCAATACTCGGTGACCTGGTCGTCCTTCAACTCCGCCACGAAGGTCGGTGCTGCCAGGCTGAATTCGTCCAGGCCGTCCTTGGAATGCACCACCAGCACGTGCTTGCTGCCCAGGCGCTGCAACACTTCGGCCAATGGCCGGCACAACGCCTGGCTGAACACGCCCACCACCTGATGCTTCACGCCGGCCGGATTCGTAAGCGGGCCGAGCATGTTGAACAGGGTGCGCAAGCCCAGATCTTTACGCGGGCCGGCGGCGTGTTTCATAGCCCCGTGATGGGACTGGGCAAACATAAAGCCGATACCGACGTTATCAATGCAACGCGCCACTTGTACCGGGGTCAGGTTCAGGTAGATGCCTGCTGCTTCCAGCAAGTCGGCGCTGCCGCTTTTACCCGACACCGCACGGTTACCGTGCTTGGCCACGGTACAGCCGGCAGCTGCCACCACGAAGGAAGAGGCCGTCGACACGTTGAAGATATTCGCACCGTCGCCGCCGGTGCCGACCACGTCGACCACACCGTCGAGGGTCTTGAGCTCGACCTTGTCGGCCAGCTCGCGCATCACCGACACGGCGCCGACGATTTCGTCGATGCTCTCACTCTTCATGCGCATTGCCATCATGAACGCGCCAATCTGTGCGTCGGTGCATTGACCGGTCATGATCTCGCGCATCACATCGCTCATTTCAGCGGTGCTCAGGTCCAGATGGCCGACGATACGGCTCAGGGCAGTCTTGATATCCATGAAAAGTCCTTAGCGCGTGCCGCCGCTCTGCTTGAGAAAGTTAGCGAACAGCTCGTAGCCCTGCTCGGTCAAAATCGATTCCGGGTGAAATTGCACCCCTTCCACGTTCAATGTCTTGTGACGCAGGCCCATGATCTCGTCGACGGAGCCGTCTTCCAGTTGGGTCCAGGCCGTCAGCTCAAGGCAATCGGGCAGGGTTTCACGCTTGACCACCAGAGAGTGGTAGCGGGTGACCGTCACCGGCAGGTTCAAACCGTGGAATACGCCCTGGTCCTTATGGAACACCGGGCTGGTCTTGCCGTGCATCACCTGGCGGGCGCGAACCACGTCGCCGCCGAATGCCTGGCCGATGGACTGATGGCCCAGGCACACGCCCAGGATCGGCAACTTGCCGGCGAAGAACTTGATGGCTTCCAGGGAAATACCCGCTTCGGTCGGGGTGCACGGGCCTGGGGAAACGACGATGCGTTCTGGGTTCAACGCGGCGATTTGCGCCACGGTCAGTTCGTCATTGCGCACCACCTTGACCTCGGCGCCGAGCTCGCCAAGGTACTGCACAACGTTGTAGGTAAAGGAGTCGTAGTTATCAATCATCAGCAACATGTGGGTTAAAACCTCTTGAATTCACTGACTTCTAATGACGGCCTTCCAAGGGAGTGACCCGCTGCCAGACGCACTTTCAGGTTGCCGGGGTTGGCCGGCAAGGGGCGTCGAACAAAGGGTGAAGAAGGCAAATCGGTACAGGTCCGGCGTGGCCGGTAGAGAAAAGTTAGGCGCGCCAACGCCAACGGGCGTGTGCCTTGACTACTCGCATCAAGAGTTTGCTGATGATCAACACGGGGAGGGTCTCATTCATACGTCCAAGCACAGTAACGTAGCCTCGCCAGCGGTGCAATATGGCGCCGCAAATACGGGGGAAACTGCCTGCCCGATAATTGGCGTCAATTTTTTCAGAACCCTTGGGAGGTCGCTACAGTCATAGTGCAGACAAAAAAATAAAATCATGGACGGACTCATGACCAAAAAGCCCTACTTCGCCCCACTCGTCGGCTGCCTGTTAACTCTGGCTTGCTCCCAGGCGTTCGCCGCACCATCGCCCTACTCGACCATGATCGTGTTCGGCGACAGCCTGGCTGATGCCGGGACTTTCGCAGACCCTGGCGCCCCCGGCTCAACCTATCGCTTCACCAACCGCACCGGCCCGCAATACTTTGACGGCAGCGGCGAAAGCACTTCGCTGATCTCCTCGACGTTATTGGGCGGCAAGCTGGGGGTTGCCCCGGGCGACCTGAATGCCTCCACCTCCCCGGAGCGCGCCGCGCTGGGCCAGGCAGACGGCAATAACTGGGCCGTCGGCGGCTACACCACCCAGCAAATCTACGATGCCATCACCGGTAACTCCACCGTCACCGATAGCGACACCGGGCAAGTGTTGCGTACACGCCCCGGCTACCTCGCATCAACGGGCGGCCGAGCCGACCCCAACGCGTTGTACTTTCTCTCCGGCGGCGGTAATGACTTCCTCGACGGCCTGGTACTCAGCCCCGATCAGGCTTCGGCCGCAGCCGGGCGCCTGGCCAACAGCGCCCAGGCCCTGCAACAGGCTGGAGCCCGTTATGTGATGGTGTGGATGCTGCCGGACCTGGGCCTTACACCGGCCGTCAATGGCACGCCGCTCCAAGGCACCGTCAGCGCCCTGGCCGGCGTCTTCAACCAGACATTGGTCCAGCGCCTGTCACAAATAGACGCACAGATCATCCCGCTGAACATTCCGTTGCTGCTCAAGGAAACCTTCGCCGACCCCGGGCGCTTTGGCTTTGCCACCGACCAGAATCTCAACCAGACCTGCTTCAGCGGCACCACCTGCAGGAATCCGGTGTATGGCGTCGGCGGCACCAATCCGGACCCGACCAAGCTGATTTACAACGACACCGTCCACCCGACCGAGGCCGGCCAGGTACTGATCGCCGACTACGCGTATTCGCTGCTGGCAGCCCCCTGGGAAATCACCCTGCTTCCGGAAATGGCCCAAGGCACCTTGCGCGCGCATCAGGATTCATTGCGCAACCAATGGCAAGCCGACTCTGGTAGCTGGCAGGCCGTAGGCCAATGGCGGGCGATCGTCGACGCTGGCGGCCAGCACCTGGACTTCGATGATCAGAACAGCTCGGCCAGCGGTGACGGCAGCGGCTATAACCTGAACATCGGTGGCAGCTACAGGCTCAATGACGAGTGGCGAGTGGGTGTGGCAGCAGGCTTCTATCGCCAGAGTCTTGAAGCCGGCGCCAGCGATTCGGACTACAAGCTCAACAGTTATATGGGCACCGCGTTCGCCCAGTATCAGGAAGATCATTGGTGGGCTGACGCTGCGTTGACCGGTGGCAAACTGGACTTCGACAACCTCAAGCGCAAGTTCGCCCTGGGCGTCAGCGAAGGCACCGAGAAAGGCGACACTGACGGCTGGCTATGGGCATTGAGCGCACGGGTTGGGTACGACATCGCCGAGCCGAACAGCGAATGGCATTTCTCGCCCTTTATCAGCGCTGACTATTCGCGGGTCGAGGTGAATGGTTATTCGGAGAAAGATGCCCGTTCTACCGCGCTGACCTTTGATGACCAACAGCGCGACTCCAAGCGCCTGGGAATCGGATTACAAGCCAACTACCGCTTCACCCCGCAAACCCTGGTGTTTGGCGAAGTGGCCCACGAGCACGAGTTTGAAAACGATACGCAGCGAGTGGGCATGTCTCTCAACAGCGTGCCGGGGATTGATTTCAAACTGGACGGCTACACGCCACGCAGCAATTCGGATCGCTTGAACCTGGGGATTACCCACAAGGTGACCAAGGACCTTGCGCTGAACGCGGCCTATAACGTGAGAAAGGATGACAACTTTACCCAGCAAGGGCTGAGTGTCGGGGTGAGCCTGGATTTCTGAGCCGATCTAACATCCCCCACAAAACAACTGTGGGAGCTGGCTTGCCTGCGATAGCGGTAGATCAGTCAACTAATCTATCGACTGTCACACCGCCATCGCGGGCAAGCCCGGCTCCCACATTTGGATCGAGATCAGCAGTCAGCCCTGCGGCGTTTGCTCAGCCAGCGCCACAGCCCGGAACATCGCCCGGCGCTTGTTCAGCGTCTCTTCCCACTCCAGGGCCGGCACCGAGTCGGCCACAATCCCACCGCCCGCCTGCACATGCAGTTCGCCGTCCTTGATCACCGCCGTACGGATCGCGATGGCGGTGTCCATGTTGCCGTTCCAGGCGAAATACCCCACCGCACCGCCATACACACCACGCTTGACCGGCTCCAGTTCGTCGATGATTTCCATCGCACGAATCTTCGGCGCACCCGACAAGGTGCCCGCCGGCAGGATCGCCCGCAGCGCATCCATCGCGGTCAACCCGGCCTTCAGCTCGCCGGTGACGTTGGACACGATGTGCATCACGTTGGAATAACGCTCGATCACCATCTTCTCGGTGAGCCTCACCGAACCGATTTCCGAGACACGCCCAGTGTCATTGCGGCCCAGGTCGATCAGCATCAAGTGCTCGGCGATTTCCTTATCATCGCTCAGCAGGTCCTGCTCCAGCGCCAGGTCAGCCTCTTCAGTCGCGCCGCGAGGGCGCGTGCCGGCAATCGGGCGCACGGTGATCAGGTTGTCTTCGACCCGCACCAGCACTTCCGGCGAACTGCCCACCACGTGGAAGTCGCCAAAGTTGAAGAAGTACATGTACGGCGTCGGGTTGAAGCAGCGCAGCGCCCGGTACAAATCAATCGGCGCGGCCTTGAAGTCGATGGACATGCGTTGCGACGGCACCACCTGCATGCAGTCACCGGCAAGGATGTATTCCTTGATGGTATCGACGGCACGCTCGTAGTCATCCTGGGTAAAGCTTGAACGAAAGATCGGATCGGCCGCCGGCGGACGGCTGAGGTCCAGGCCGCGACGCGGAGTGATCGGCTGGCGCAGTTTTTCCAGCAGCGCTTCCAGGCTGGCCTGGCCTTGCTCGAACGCATCGGCCTGGGAAGGATCCGCCAACACAATCGCGTGCATCTTGCCGGCGAGGTTGTCGAACACCACCACCGCGTCGGAGACCATCAGCAGAATGTCCGGCACGCCCAACGGATCTGGGTTCGGGCATTTGCCCAGGCGTTTTTCCACGTAGCGCACGCAGTCGTAGCCGAAGTAGCCCACCAGGCCGCCGTTGAAGCGCGGCAGGCCGGCGATGGTCGGCACGTTGTAGCGCGCCTTGAAGTCTTCGACGAAGGCCAGCGGGTCTTCAACGTCGTGGCTTTCGATCTCGACGCCGTCCAGGGTGATGCTGACATGGTGATCATGTACACGCAGCACCGTGCGGCACGGCAGGCCGATGATCGAATAACGGCCCCACTTCTCGCCGCCCTGCACCGACTCCAGCAGATAGGAGTTGGGCTCGTCGGCCAGTTTCAGGTAGATCGACAGCGGGGTGTCGAAGTCGGCCAGGGTTTCGCAGGCCATGGGGATACGGTTGTAGCCGGCAGCGGCCAAACGCAGGAATTCTTCGCGGATCATGAGGTGCCTCGTGGCATGAGGGTCTAACGGTCAGGTGTGCAAACGTGCCGCAGCGCGGCCAGGATCAGTCAGGCGCGCCAACGCCAGCGGGCCAGGGCCTTGATGACTTTCATCCAGAGTTTGCGAGTGACCACCACGATGGGATTTCCAGAAGGGGATGGAACAGCGTCGGGCAACGTTATCTCAGCGCCCGCTCCCAAGCAACCTGGGATTAACAGCCGCAGGTCATCAATCACCAGCGCCGGGGATTCTTCGGCGATCGGCCGGCCATGGTTGTAGCCGTAACTCAAGGCCACGCACTTGACCCCCGCCGCCTTCGCCGCCAGCACATCGCTGCGCGAATCGCCGACAAACAGCGATTGGGACGCCGGGATATTGGCCATTTTCATCACGAAGAACAGTGCCGCCGGGTCCGGCTTCTTCTGCGGCAAGGTATCGCCACCGATGATCCAGCGGAAATAACGGCCGATCTTCATCTGGTCCAGCAGCGGCGCGACGAAGCGCTCCGGCTTGTTGGTGATCAGGGCCATTTCCACGCCCTGCTTGTGCAGCCACTTCAAGGTGTCGCGCACGCCGGGGTAGACCACGGTCAACTCGTGGCCGTTTTCATAGGCCACGTTGAACAGCTCAAGGGCGTGCTCGGCTTCCACCTCGTCCACGCCCTCGGCATCGATGTTGTTGGCCAGGGCCCGGCGCACCAGCATCTGCACACCGTTGCCGACCCACTCGCGCACCGACTCGACACCCGCCGGCTTGCGCCCGAGCTTGAGCAGCATCTGGTCCACCGCCGCTGCCAGGTCCGGCACCGAATCGATCAACGTACCGTCCAGATCGAACATCACCAGCCGTGGCAGTTTGCCGGGGAACAACTGCTCAAAGCCACTCATGGACGCGCCAGCGCCAGTTCTGCACGCATCTTGGCGATCACTTCCTGATAGTCCGGGGCATTGAAGATTGCCGAGCCGGCGACAAAGGTGTCGGCACCGGCCGCCGCGATTTCGCGGATGTTGTTGACGTTGACGCCACCGTCGATCTCCAGGCGGATATCCCGGCCCGACGCATCGATCAGCGCCCGCGCTTCACGCAGCTTGTTGAGGGTGCCAGGGATGAACTTCTGCCCGCCGAAGCCCGGGTTGACGCTCATCAGCAGCACCATGTCGACCTTGTCCATCACGTACTCGAGCACACTCAGCGGGGTGGCCGGGTTGAACACCAGGCCGGCCTTGCAACCACCCTCACGGATCAACTGCAGGGTGCGGTCCACGTGCAGCGTGGCTTCCGGGTGGAAGGTGATGTAGGTCGCGCCGGCTTCGATGAAGTCACCGACGATGCGGTCTACCGGGCTAACCATCAAGTGTGCGTCGATAGGCGCAGTCACACCGTACTTGCGCAGGGCGGCGCAGACCATCGGACCAATGGTCAGGTTCGGCACATAGTGGTTGTCCATGACATCGAAGTGAACGAAGTCGGCACCGGCGGCCAACACGTTGTCCACTTCCTCACCCAGGCGGGCGAAGTCGGCGGAGAGAATCGATGGAGCAATGACGAAGGGCTGCATGACGCACCTTTTTTGAGCTAAATCACGATGGCGCGCATTGTATACCTCATGCTTTGCCGCGCGCACCGTGACCTCGCTCAATGGTTAGAACGCCGCCCGGTAGATTTTCTCGATATCCGCCGCGCTGAGCTTGCGTGGATTGTTGCGCATCAGGCGCTCGATCCCCGCCGCCTCTACCGCCATCGCCGGGATCGCCTCCTCGGGCACACCGAAGCTGCGCAGGCCGGACGGGATCTCCACTGCGGCACACAGTCGCGTCATCGCATCCACGGCCTGGTCGGCGGCATCCACCGCACTCAGACCCGTCACATTTACGCCCATGGCCTGGGCAATCTCCTGCATGCGCTCCACGCACGCCAGCTTGTTCCAGTGCATCACGTAGGGCAGCAGCAAGGCATTGCTCACGCCATGGGCGATGTTGAAGCGCCCGCCCAGCGGATACGCCAACGCATGCACTGCACCGACGCCGGCATTGCCGAACGCCATGCCGGCCATCAGGCTGGCGGTGGCCATATCGTCACGGGCCTGCAGGTTCGCCGGGTTGGCGTAGGCCTTGGGCAAAGCCTTGGCGATCAGTTTGATCGCACCCAGTGCCAGCGCATCGGTGATCGGCGAGGCATTCAGCGACAGGTAGGATTCGATGGCGTGCACCAGCGCGTCCACGCCACTGGCGGCGGTGACGCTGCGGGGGCAGGTCAGGGTCATTTGCGGGCTGATCAGGGCCACGTCCGGCAGCAGGTAGTCGCTGACGATGCCTTTTTTCAATTGCGCGACCTTGTCCGACAGAATCGCCACATTGGTCACCTCCGAACCGGTGCCGGCGGTGGTGGGAATCGCGATCAGCGGCGGGCCTTTGCGCGGCACCTGGTCCACGCCGAACAGGTCGGCCAGGGCGCCGTGGTAACCGGCGTAGGCTGCCACGCTCTTGGCGATGTCGATGGCACTGCCGCCGCCGACGCCAATCAGGCCGTCATGCCCGCCTTCGCGGTAGACGCGCATGCAGTCCTCGACGATGGCGATTTCCGGGTCGGGCAGCACGCGGTCAAAGATTTCGTAGGTCCGTTCGCCCAGATGTTCCAGCGCCAGCGCCACGGTGCCGGACTTGACCAGCGCCGCGTCGGTGACAATCAGCGGGTTGTCGACATCCAGCCGCGTCAGCTCGGCGGCCAGTTGCTCGATGGCGCCTGGGCCGGTAAGCAGTTTGTGGGCGATCTTGAATGAGGAAGTACTCATGTGCGCGGCCTCTTATCAGTTATGGGCTGGCACAAGAGTAGCTTGGGATTTGAGGTTGTCTGCCATTCATGGGGTGAATGGTACGTTCCCTGTGGGAGCAGGCTTGTGTGGGAGCCGGGCTTGCCCGCGATGCAAGCACCTCGGTGTATCAGTCACACTGCGGTGATGCTATCGCAGGCAAGCCAGCTCCCACACAAGCCTGCTCCCACATTTGATCGCGACTCGGTCTTTAGACCTGTGCGGTGCGCAGTTTCTCGCTGCGCCCGCGCAGCCATTCCAGGGTCAGCAACAGCACCACCGAGAAGGCGATCAGTAAGGTCGCCGCCGCCGCGATGGTCGGGCTGAGGTTTTCACGGATGCCGCTGAACATCTGCCGGGGCAAGGTCGCTTGCTCGGGCCCGGCGAGAAACAGCGTCACCACCACTTCATCAAACGAGGTGGCAAAGGCAAACAGCGCCCCGGAGATCACCCCCGGCGCAATCAGCGGCAAGGTCACCCGACGAAACGCCGTCAGCGGTGACGCACCCAGGCTCGCCGCCGCCCGCACCAGGTTGTGGTTAAACCCTTGCAGGGTCGCCGACACGGTGATGATCACAAACGGCACACCCAACACCGCGTGCACCACGATCAGCGAGAAGAAGCTGTTGCCCAGGCCCAGCGGCGCGAAAAACAGGTAACTGGCCACGCCGATGATTACCACCGGCACCACCATCGGCGAAATCACCAGGGCCATCACCAGCGCCTTGCCGGGGAAATGCCCGCGGGTCAGGCCAATCGCCGCCAGCGTGCCGAACACCATCGCCAGCACCGTGGCCGCCGGGGCAACGATGATGCTGTTCTTGAGGGCGCGCATCCATTCCGCGGAGCCGAAGAAGTCCTGGTACCAGTGCAGCGAGAAACCTTGCAGCGGATACACCAGGAAACTTCCACTGTTGAACGACAACGGGATGATCACCAGCACCGGCAGGATCAGGAACAACAGGATCAGGCCGCAGAGAATCCGCAAGCTGTAGAACCAGACCCGTTCCACGGGCGACATATAAGGGCTCAGCATCGCATCGGTCTCCTTAACTCAGGCGCAGGCGGCTGGCGCCTACCAGCCAGTTGTAGATCAGGTACAGCACCACGGTGGCCAGCAGCAGCAAACCGCCCAGGGCCGTGGCCATGCCCCAGTTGATGCTGGTGTTGGTGTAGAAGGCCACGAAGTAGCTGACCATCTGGTCGTTCGGGCTGCCCAGCAACGCCGGGGTGATGTAGTAGCCGATCGCCAAAATGAACACCAACAGGCAGCCGGCGCCGACGCCCGCGTAGGTCTGCGGGAAGTACACGCGCCAGAAGCTGGCGAACGGGTGGCAGCCCAGGGAAATCGCCGCCCGCATGTAGGTGGGCGAGATGCCTTTCATCACGCTGTAGATCGGCAAAATCATGAACGGCAGCAGGATGTGCACCATCGAGATGTAGACCCCCAGCCGGTTGAACACCAACTCCACCGGTTTATCGATCAGGCCCATGCCCATCAGCGCGCTGTTGATCAGGCCGCCGGACTGCAGCAACACAATCCATGCGGCCACCCGCACCAGCACCGAGGTCCAGAACGGCAGCAGCACCAGGATCATCAGCAGGTTGCTTTGCCGCGCCGGCAAGTTGGCCAGCAGGTACGCCAGCGGGTAGGCCAGCAGCAGGCAGCACACGGTGATCACCAGGCCCATCCAGAAGGTGCGGGCGAAGATATCGAGGTAGATCGCCTGGTCCGGGGTGGCCGGGGCGATTTCGCCGAGGTCGTCGATACGGTGATCGACGGCGGCCAGCAAGTAGTACGGCGTGAGGCTACTGGTGTTGCGCCGGATCGCCTGCCAGTACGCCGGGTCGCCCCAGCGTTCGTCGAGGTTTTCCAGCGCTTCTTTATAGGAGGCAGGCGCTTCGGTAAACGGCAGCGCCCGCGCGGTTTTCGTCAGCAGGCTGCGATAGCCCGCCAGTTCCATGTTCAAGCGTTTTGACAGATCGCCCAGGGTCGAGTTTTTCCGGGCTTCGCCCAGGTCTTCGCTGATGGCCTGGTACACCGGCTCGCCGGGCAGGCCACGACCGTCCCAGGCCGTCACCGCCACCACCGTGCGCGGCAGGCCGCCCACCACTTCCGGGTTGCCGACGCTTTTGTACAGCAGCGCCACAATCGGCACCAAAAACACCAGCAGCAAAAACACCACCAGCGGCGCGATCAAGGCCTGGGCCTTCCAGCGGTTGAGCCGCTCGGCACGCGCCAGGCGCTGTTTCAGGGTGGGGCTGGGAATGGCGAGGGCCATGGCGAACTCCGGAACTTGAAAATGAATGCAATCTGCCAAACGCAGCAAATCTCATGTGGAAACCGGCGTGTGTGGGAGCCGGGCTTGCCCGCGATGCAGGCACCTCGGTGTATCAGTTGCACCGCGGTGATGCGATCGCAGGCAAGCCAGCTCCCACACAAACCTGTTCCCACAAAAGGTCAGGCGGTGTAGCGAGTTACTTGGCCGCCCACGCGTTAAAGCGCTGCTCCAGTTGCTCGCCGTTATCCGCCCAGAAGCTCACGTCGATCTGCACCTGGTTGGCGATGTTTTCCGGTGTGGTCGGCATGTCCTTCAAGATGTCCTTGGCCAGCAACGGTACCGCCTGGGTATTGGCCGGGCCGTAGGCGATGTTTTCCGAGTAGGTCTTCTGCTGCTGCGGCTGTACCGAGAAGGCGATGAATTTCTTCGCCGCGTCGGCACGGTCTTTCGCCAGGCCTTTTGGAATGGCCCAGGCGTCGAAATCGTAGATCCCGCCGTTCCACACCACTTTCAGGTTGCTTTCCTTCTGCACGGCCGCGATCCGGCCGTTGTAGGCAGAACTCATCACCACGTCACCCGAGGCGAGGTACTGCGGCGGCTGGGCGCCCGCTTCCCACCACTGGATGAACGGCTTGAGCTCATCGAGTTTCTTGAACGCGCGGTCCTGGCCATCTTTGCCGGCCAGCACTTTGTACACATCCGCAGGTGCCACGCCGTCCGCCATCAAGGCGAATTCCAGGGTGTACTTGGCGCCCTTGCGCAGGCCGCGTTTGCCCGGGAATTTCTTGGTGTCCCAGAAATCTGCCCAGCCGCCTGGTGGTGCTTTCAGTTTGTCGGCGTTGTAGGCCAGCACGGTGGACCACACAAAGAAGCCCACGCCGCACGGCTGGATCGCGCCTTTGACGTAATCGCCCGGGTTGCCGAACAGTTTCGGGTCCAGGGGTTCGAACATGTCTTCGTCACAGCCACGGGACAGTTCCGGCGACTCGACTTCCACCAGGTCCCAGGACACGCTCTTGGTGTCGACCATCGCCTTGACCTTGGCCATTTCACCGTTGTACTCGCCGGCGACGATCTTGCCGTTGCCCGCGCTTTCCCACGGGGCGTAGAAGGCCTTGACCTGCGCCGCCTTGTTCGCGCCACCGAAGGACACGACCGTCAAATCAGGGCCTGCCATGGCCTGTGTCGCGCCCATCAAGCTCAACGCCAGGGCCGAATATTTCAGGGATCTCAACATTGTTGTTCTCTCCACGTGCGAGGTTGGTGAAGCAAGGGGGCGATCAATTCGCCTCTAGAAGTGGGTCGAGTGCGCGAACGTGCTCGACTTGCCAGCCAATCGGTACCACGTCGCCGACCGCCAGGGCTGTGTCCAGCTCGGCGATCGGTTGTTTCACAAAAAAATCGGACTTGCCGCAGACTTCCAGGCGCACGCGCACGTGGTCGCCCAGGTAGATGAATTCGGCCACCCGCCCGGAGAAGCGGTTGACGCAACTCTCGCTTGAGCCATTGAGGCTGACACGCTCGGGGCGCACCGACAGAGTCACCGGGCCGCCGACCTGGCCGACGTTCACCGCCAGCGCCTCGACCTTCTCGCCGCGCGCCAGCTCGACCACGCAGCGGTCGCCGGTGTGGCTGTGCAGGCGGCCATTGAGGCGGTTGTTCTCGCCGATGAAGTTGGCGACGAAGGTGTTTTTCGGCTCTTCGTACAGGGTGCGCGGTGCGGCGATCTGCTGGATCTCGCCCTGGTGGAATACCGCCACCCGGTCGGACATGGTCAGCGCTTCGCCCTGGTCGTGGGTCACGTACACCACGGTGACGCCGAGGCGTTGATGCAGGTGCTTGATCTCCATCTGCATGTGTTCGCGCAGTTGCTTGTCGAGGGCACCGAGGGGTTCGTCCATCAGCACCAGCTGTGGCTCGAACACCAATGCACGGGCCAGGGCAACCCGCTGTTGCTGGCCGCCGGAGAGTTGCGCCGGGTAGCGCTGGGCGAATGCATCGAGCTGCACCATGCTCAGCACACGCTTTACGCGCTCGCTGATGTCGGTCTTGCTCAGGCCGCGCACCGAGAGCGGAAACGCCAGGTTCTCGGAGACGGTCATGTGCGGGAACAGCGCGTAGTTCTGGAACACCATGCCGATGTCGCGCTTGTGGGGCGGCACGTTGTTGATGGAGCGGCCGGCCAACTGGATCTCGCCAGCGGTGGGGGTTTCAAAACCGGCGAGCATCATCAGGCTGGTGGTCTTGCCCGACCCGGACGGCCCGAGCAAGGTCAGGAACTCGCCCTTGCGAATTTCCAGGTTGAGGTCTTTGACGATCAGGTTCTCGCCGTCGTAGCTCTTTTGCACGCCACGGAAGCTGACCAGCACATCATTTGAATCCACCTCGCTCATACCCGCACCTTTTTGTTTTGGACTGCCATGGAACAAGCGTAGTCCTACCGCGAAGCCCCGCAAATCGGGGGCCCGGAGAGATTGGCATCAGCAGGATGGAAGGTTTGGGGTAGGGATCGCCCTACACGGATGGCGGGCATAGAACAGTGCGAGCGCTACAGGTGGCAGGAATGGGTCTGCCAGGGCTTGCGGGTGGTCGCAAATGGATAAGCGGCTATAGAAGCTTGTGCTCCATCGCGTACTTCACCAGTTCCGCCAGGGAGGTGATGTTGAGCTTTTGCATCAGGCGCGCTTTGTGAGTGCTGATGGTCTTGCTGCTCAGCGCCAACTGCTGGGCGATGTCGTTGACGTTGGCGCCCTGGGCCAGGCGCTCGAATACCGAGAACTCGCGCTCCGACAACAACGAGTGCAATGGCCGGGAATCGGTCAGGCCGACTTCGAAGACCATGCGGTCTGCCAGGTCCGGGTCGATGTACCGTCCGCCCGCCGCGACCTTGCGAATCGCCGTCAGCAGCAGCGCCGGGTCGCTGTCCTTGGTGGCATAACCGGCAGCACCGACCTTCAGCGCACGGGCGGCCATTTGCGCTTCATCGTGCATCGACAGCACCAGGATCGCCGGGGGATTGTTCAGCGCACGAATCCGCGGGATGGCTTCCAGACCGTTGACGCCGGGCATCGAGATGTCCAGCAACACCACTTCGCAGGGCACATGGCGCAGGGTTTCCAGCAATTGCTCGCCATTGCTCGCCTCGCCCACCACCAGCAGGTCCTTGGCCAGGCCGATCAGTTGCTTGATGCCTTCGCGAACGATGGTGTGGTCTTCGGCTACCAGTACACGGATCACAGTGGATGTCCTCTTCTTTTGGTTATCAATCCAGCGGCACCGTCACGCTCAGGGTGGTGCCTTCGCCCAATTCACTGCCCAGGCTCAATTGCCCGCCCATGATCAGCACCCGCTCGCGCATGCCTACCAGGCCAAACGACACCGGACGCCCGGGGGCCTGGACGAAACCGGTGCCATCGTCGCTGATGGTCAGCCGCAGATGCGCGCCCTCCACCACCAGTGTCAGTTCGACAGTATGCGCCTGGGCATGGCGCATCACATTGGTCAGCGCCTCCTGCAGGATGCGGAACAGGCCGATGGCCTTGGCGTCGCTCAGGGCCGGCAGGTTGTCCGGCACCTGCACGAGGCAGGGAATCTGGGTACGGGCTTCGAAGCGCCGGGCCTGCCATTCGATGGCCGAGGCAATCCCGGCGTCGAGAATCGGCGGGCGCAAGGCCGTGGCCACGTCCCGCACCAGTTGGAACAGTTGGGCGATCAGGCGCTTCATGCTGTTCAGCCGCTCGTGCAGGCCGGGGTCCAATTGTGCGTAGGTCAGCTCGCACATCGAGGTTTCCAGCTTGAGCACGGTGAGCATTTGCCCCAGCTCATCGTGCACTTCCCGGGCGATGCGGGCCTTCTCTTCCTCGCGCACGGTTTCCAGGTGGGCGGACAATTCCCGCAGTTGCGCGCGGGAGGCGTCCAGTTCCAGCTCGATGCGCTTGCTCTCGCTGATGTCCCAGACAATCCCGTCCCACACCACCACGCCATCCGCAAGGCGACGGCTGACCGCCTTGATCTCGGTCCAACGTTGCTCACCCGTACGCGTCAGCAGGCGACCTTGCCATGTCCAGTTGCTTTCTGTGTCAGTGGCCTGGTCCTGGGTGCGGTGGTAGCTGGCCCGATCCTCGGGATGCACCAGGTTGCGGATGCCCATGTCCCGGTGACCGAGGACGGCCGGGGAGTAGCCCACCAGGCTCTCGCTGCCCTGGCTGATATAGGCGAACTCGATGTCATCGCTTAACGGCAAGCGCTCCAGGCGAAACACCAGCCCCGGTACGTTGGCGGCAATCCCTTGCAGGCGCGCTTCACTTTCCTGCAAGGCCGCGAGCGCCCGGCGCCGCTCAGTGACGTCGTTGAGGTAAACCACCAGATACTCGCCGTCGGCAAACCGCAGGAAACTCAGTGACACATCCGCCGGCAACACACTGCCGTCGGCGCGCAGGCAATTGGTAGCAAAGCTCTGCGGCCCGTCTTCGCTGGCCCGGGCGCGTTTCCACAGGTTGAGCCAGCGGTCCATGGTCAGCGTCGGGTCGAACTCGATCAGCGGCCGCTCGATCAGAGCGCCGGGGGCGTAGCCCAGCATGGTTTCTGCCGCGAGGTTGGCGTAGCGCACATGGCTGTCCCAATTGACCCACAGGATGCCGACGGTGCTTTGGTCGATGGAGAACTGGGTCAGGCGCAAGGCTTCGGCACCGGCGGCGCGGGCGGCGCTTTCTTCCCGGGCGGCCAACAGGTTGTGCTCCAGGCCGCGTTGCTGGCGGCGTTGCCAGAACACCACGGCCAGGCTGGCCAGCAACAGCAGGCCCAGAAGCACTGTGAGGTTTTGCCAGAAGCCTGGCGACTCGGTTACCCGCGGGTATTTGGGTTGCAGCCAGCGTGTGTGCAGTTGGTCCAGATCCCGGGCGGGGATCGTGCGCAAGGCGCTTTGCACGATGTCGGCCAGTTCGGGCCAGTCGCGCCGCGTCGCCACCCGCAGCAATTGCGGCAGGCCGATATCGCCCACCACGGCGAGGCCAGCGAACTCGGTTTCACCCGACAACCGACTCAATTGCGCTTCATCCACCACCGCATACCGCGCTTGCTGGCTCACCAGCAATTGCAGGGCCTGGCGCTCCATGGGCACGCCCTGCAGGTTGAGACTCGGGTAGGTGCTGCGCAGGTAATCCGCGACCGCGCTGGGCATGCGCACGGCGACGCGGGATTGGTCGTCGAGCTTTTCCAGGTCCACCGCCGCGCCTCCGTCGCGGATACCGACGATGTGCTGGGGCACGCGCATGTACGGGTCGGAGAACAGCCACAAACGCAAGCCGGCGGGGGTTTGCAGCAGGCCGGGAGCGAGGTCGACCTCACCGTCACGCACCGCCGCCTCCAGTTGCTCCTGATTGGGGAAGTTGCGCCAGGTCAGCTCGATATTCAGCGCCTTGGCCAGCCACTGCATCAATTCGACGTTGGCTCCGGACAGCCGCTGCAAGCGCCGATCGTATTGGGCGTAAGGCGCCTGCAACACCAGGCCGACCCGCAGGTCCGGGTGCTGGCCCAGCCATTCACGCTGGCCGGCATCCAACTGCGCCGGGTGAGTAGCAGGCGCAGGCACCGCGCCCGCGATCAAGGGAAAGCATAAACAGCCGATAACCAGCAGGAAGCGAAAACCCATGATCCACGTCTCATAGCACTGACAAATACTGACCAACCCATTAGGCTGCCGGAATCACTTCTGGCCGGAAATCAACGATGCCACTTCTCCACCGCTCGGCACTGCCAGCATTGTGCCTGTCGCTGCTGTTTACCAGCGCCTTTTGTGTCGAGGCCGCCGACACTCCCGCTCCCGCCCCGGAAAAACCGGTGGTGCGCCAGCCTTTGCCGGAGCGCAGCCAGGAAGAAGCCAACGCCCTGGAGCGGCAAATCCCGCAACAGGAGCAGCAACAATTGCAGGCGGGCAGCGACTCTTTCCTCGCCCTGTGGAAACCGGCCAACACGGGTGAACCGGAAGGCGTGGTGATTATCGTCCCGGGCAACGGCGAAAGTGCTGACTGGCCTCAAGCAATCGGGCCATTGCGCCAGAAATTGCCGGACGCGGCGTGGGGCACTCTCAGTTTGTCACTGCCGGACCTGACCCTCGACACCTTGCCGCCACGGGTCATCGAATCGCCCAAAGCCGCCGTGGACACCAGCAGCAAAGACGCCAGCACTGTCGCCAAACCCGTGGAACAAGCCGCCAGCGCCGAAGCCGAGGGCACCGACCCGGCCGTGGTTCCCGGCAGCGACGAACAAGACAAGACTGACGCCTCGCGAATCTTCGCGCGCATTGATGCCGCCCTCGCCTTCGCCCAGACCCAGAACGCCCGCAGCATTGTGTTGCTTGGTCACGGCACCGGCGCCTGGTGGGCGGCACGTTACCTGAGTGAAAAACAACCGGCGCAGGTGCAGAAATTCGTCATGGTTGCCGCGCAAACGCCGGCGGGCCGTGAACCGGACCTGCAACAACTGGCCCCCAAACTGAAGCTGGCGACGGCGGACCTGTTCTATCAGGACGACGGGCAGGCGCGCAAAACAGCCCTGGAACGTTCCCAGGCCAGCAAGCGCTTGAAGAATGACAACTACAAGCAGGTGTCCCTGAAGGCGTTCCCCGACAACAGCCCCGCCGGACAGGAGCAACTTTACCGGCGGGTTCGCGGTTGGTTGAGCCCACAGGCCAGCGGGAGTTGAGCGCAGCTTTTGAAGCTGATGAAGATCAACTGTGGGAGCTGGCTTGCCTGCGATGGCATCACCTCGGCGCATCGGTGAGACCGAGTTGCCCGCATCGCAGGCAAGCCAGATTCCACAGTTAGCGAAAGTCCCGCCGCTCGCGAATCAACGCATAGGCGTTATGCAACTCCCGGGTTCTTTCAGTCGCCTCGCGCACTTGGGCCGGGCTGGCACCACTGCCGGCAATCTTGTCCGGGTGGTGCCGGCTGAGCAGGCGGCGGTACGCACGCTTGATCACTGACGGCTCGGTGGTGGAAGTCACCCCCAGAATCCGCAGCGCCTCCTGATACGCCCCGCCACGATTGGCCAGCGGCTTGCGCTCAGGCTCATAGTCAGCCGCCAGCGCCTGGATCTGCTGCACGGTCCAACCCAGCCACTTGCCCCATTGTTCAATCAACTCGCGCTCGGCCGTACTGGCCTTGCCGTCCGCCCAGGCCATGCGCCAACAGGCACGCAGCACACCTTCCGCCGCATGGGGCTGAGCCTTGAGCACGCCCAAATAACTGCGCACCCGGTCCGAGCCGGACTTGCCGCGATTGAACGCGGCAATCGCACGGCGCTGGGCCGGCTCGGCCATGTCCAGCGAACGCATTTCCTGGCGCGCCTGCTGGATATGCCCGTCCACCACCCGGCCGTTGCTCTTGGCCAGGCGGCCAAGCAACACGAACAGCAGTTCGTCATTGCGCAACGCCGTCCGACCGCCAAGACGCTCGCGCAGTTGCGCCCAGCTTTGCAGCTCCAGGCGCCGATCAAGCGCCTGGCCCAGCAGCGCGCCCAACATGGCCCCCGGAATGCTGGCAATGGCAAAGCCCGCCCCGGCTCCGATCAGAGTCCCTGGCCACAACATCCTAGTGCCCCGCTGTCAGCAGGGTTTCGACTTGCGCCAGGCGCTCCACCGTCCCGACATCGATCCAGCGTCCGCTCATGTGCTCCCCCGTCACCAACCCTTTGGCCATGGCGTCACGCAACAGCGGCGCCAGCTTGAAGGCACCCGCACTGCAACCCGCGAACAACTTCGGGTCGAGCACGGAAATGCCACTGAAGGTCAGGTTATCGGCATCGGGGGCTGCATCATGAAGCGCGCCGTCCTTTATGTAGAAGTCACCGCCGGACGGGTGATGCGCCGGATTGTCCACCATCACCAGGTGAGCCAGGCCGTTCAACGGCCGATCAAGGCTGGCGAAGTCGTAGTCGGTCCAGATATCGCCATTGACCACCAGGAACGGTTCGTCCCCCAGCAGCGGCAACGCCTTGAAAATCCCGCCGCCGGTTTCCAGCGGCTCGCCTTCGGCCGAGTACTGGATGCGGACGCCATACTGGGAGCCGTCGCCCAGGTAGCCTTCGATCTGCTGGCCGAGCCAGGCATGGTTGATGACGATATCGGTGAAGCCGGCTTTCGCCAGCGCCTCAAGGTGATATTCGATCAGGCGCTTGCCGCCAGCCTGGATCAGCGGCTTGGGTGTGTGCAGGGTCAGCGGACGCATCCGCTCACCTTTGCCGGCGGCCAGGATCATGGCTTTCATACGGCCGCCTCGATACGCAGGCTTGCCAGCAACTCACCCAGTTCGCTCAACTCTGGCCGGTCTGCGAGCACCGCCTCTATATAAGCAAAGAAGCGCGGCACGTCGGCCAGGTAGCGTGGCTTGCCATCTCGATGGCAGATGCGCGCGAAAATGCCGATCACCTTGAGATGGCGCTGCACGCCCATCAGGTCGCTGGCCCGCAGGAATTCTTCGAAGTCCACCTGCACCGGAATACCCAACGCGCCGGCACGCTGCCAGTAACCGCGCTGCCATTCCCGTACGCGGGCCTTGGGCCAACTGAGGAACGCATCCTTGAACAGGCAGGTGATGTCGTAGGTCACCGGGCCGTAGACCGCATCCTGGAAATCCAGCACGCCGGGGTTCGGCTCGCTGATCATCAGGTTGCGCGGCATGTAGTCGCGGTGCACCAACACCTTGGGCTGGGCCAGGGCGCTGTCGATCAGGTGCTCGCTGACGCGCTGCCACAGGGCAAGTTGCCGGGCGTCGAACTCGATGCCCAGCTCCCGGCTCACGTACCATTGCGGAAACAATTCCAGCTCGCGACGTAACAGAGCGACGTCATAGCTGGGCAACGGCGCTTCCATCGGCAATTGCTGAAAAGCCAGCAATGCGTCGATGGCATCGGCGAACAATTGATCGGCATTTTGCTCGTCAATTACGTCCAGATAGGTTTTTTTCCCCAGGTCGTTCAGCAAAAGAAAGCCGCGAAGCAGATCTTGCGCATAAATTTTCGGAACATTTATTCCCGATTGTTCGAGCAAATGAGCGATATCGACGAAAGGTTTGCAGTTTTCCTGGGGGGGTGGAGCGTCCATTACGACGAAACTGCGACCTCCTCCCTCCCAACGGAAGTAACGCCTGAAACTCGCGTCACTGCTGGCCGCAGTCAACGTGGCCGGGGGTACGACGCCCCAGCCCTGGGCGGTAAAAAGGCGAGGCAATTGCTCATCAAGCCAGACTTGCAGCTGTTGCAAACGTAGATCTTGGTCGGGCATTACAAGGGTCTCCGACGGCGCTAGCCGTCAAGCGGGTCATGCTTTATTATCACGCATCTTTTTCAGACCATCGAGAGGCGTGCGGCCCACACCGCGGGCAGATGGCACGCAGGAAGCCCGGACTAATAAGATGGCATTGAAATCCCCCGCGTTTCGTAGAAAATTTCCGTTGCTGGTAACCGGCAGTCTGCTGGCCATGCAACCTTTCGCCACCTCATTCGTGGTCGCCGCGGAACAGTATGACTGCTCAGTCTCTGCTTCGGGTGCCTGGGATTGCGCGCCGAAGACGGCCGCAGCCCCGTTGCCACCGCGCCCGGTGCATGACGGCAGTGCCGTCACCTCCGCCAATGGCACGCCGCAAGGCGAGTCCGGCGGTACTGCCGAGGCCGTGCCACAGACCACGCTGGTCACCGAAGCCAAGGGCCGGGGCCTGCGTTCGCGCAGCGCCGACTACAGCCATCTGGACTGGGTCCCACGCGAGAAGCTCACCGCTGCGCAACTGGCCGAGACCGGCCCGTATTGCTCCGGCGCGTACATCGAGCCGATTCGTCCTGGCATGAACGACAAGACGAACAAGAGCGACGCGCCGACCTTCATCGGTGCCAAAGCCTCTCGTTACGAGCAGGATCAACAGATCGCCTCCCTGGCCGGTGACGTCGTCATGCGCCAGGGCAGCATGCAGGTCGAGGCCGACGAGGCCAACCTGTACCAGGCCGAGAACCGTGGCGAGCTGAACGGCAACGTCCGTCTGCGCGACAACGGCGCCCTGCTGGTGGGCGACCACGCTGAAGTCCAGTTGGACACCGGCGCGGCCAAGGTCGACAACGCCGAATACGTGATGCACAAATCGCGCATCCGCGGCAACGCGCTGTACGCCAAGCGTGCCGAGAACGCGATCATCCGTCTCAAGGACGGTACGTACACCACCTGTGAGCCGAACAGCAACGCCTGGCAGCTCAAGGGCAACAACATCACGCTCAACCCGGCCACCGGTTTCGGTACCGCGACCAACGTGACGTTGCGCGTGAAGGACATTCCGATCCTTTACACCCCGTACATCTATTTCCCGATCGACAACCGTCGTCAATCCGGCTTCCTGCCGCCGAGCTTCAGCACCGGTGGCGAGACGGGCTTTACGCTGGTTACGCCGTACTACTTCAACCTGGCGCCGAACTACGATGCCACGTTGTATCCGCAATACATGACCAAGCGCGGCCTGTTGATGGAAGGCGAATTCCGCTACCTCACCAAGTCCAGCGAAGGACAGTTCGGCGGCGCGTACCTGAACGACGACAGCAGCGAGCGTAAAGGCCAGACCGATTACGAAAAAACCCGCTACATGCTCAACTGGCAGCACAAGGGTGGGCTGGATACGCGTGTACTGACCCAGGTCGACTACACCAATATCAGCGATCCTTATTACTTCCAGGACTTGAAGTCCTATCAGGAAGGGATCAAGAGCCAGGACTACGTGAACCAGCAGGGTTCCGTGACCTATCGTGGCGATACCTACCAGGCGCGGCTGAACCTGCAGGCTTACCAGTTGGCGACGATCTCCCAGATCACTCCGTACGACCGGCTGCCGCAGATCACCTTCAATGGTGCGCTGCCGTACCATCCAGGTGGGTTGAACTTCACTTACGAGACCGAGGCAGTACGCTTTGATCGGGATCTTGAGAAAGGCACCTTTACCGATGAAAACGGCCTGGTGTCGCCTCGCCTGGACACTTACGTAACAGGTCTGACCCGTGCAAACGGTGACCGCCTGACTGCTGCGCCAGCCGTCGAATACCCGATGAACTGGACCTACGGTTTTGTTACGCCGAAGTTGAAGTACGTTTACACCAAATACGATCTTGATCTGGATAGCACGGGTAAGGACCAGATTGTTGCAGCGCAAGCCGCGGCAACTGCAGCCAACCCTTATGTGGGCGGCACATTCAAAAGCTCGCAGGACCGTGCGATACCCATTGCCAGCTTGGACACCGGCCTGTATTTCGACCGCAACACCCAGCTGTTCGGTGACAACTATCGTCAAACCCTCGAACCGCGCATGTTCTACCTCTACGTTCCATATAAGAACCAGGAAGACATTCCGGTATTCGACTCTGGCGAAACCACGTTCAACTACGCCTCGCTATTCCGCGATAACCGCTTCGTGGGCGGCGACCGCATCGGCGATGAAAACAAGCTGTCCTTTGGCCTGACAAGCCGTTGGATTCAAGACAACGGCTTTGAACGTCAACGTGTCAGCATCGGCCAGGCTGTGTACTTCAAGGACCGCGAAGTTCAATTGCCAGGCATCGACGCAGCGACCCGCGACGACGCGCACGAAAATGTCTCCCCAATCGCCCTGGACTACTCGTTCCGTTTCAACCGCGATTGGCGCGCCACCGCCGACTACAACTGGGACACCACCACCCACAGCCCACGCTCCGGCAGCGCAATGTTCCACTACCAGCCGGAAGACAACCCGAACAAGGTTATCAACGTTGGCTATCGCTATCGCAACGACCAGGTCGTGTACAACCAGTTGACCGGCAAATGGCAGTTCGGTGGCGACTACGGCACCGAAGGTCAACCGAACTTCGTGAAGGATTACTACAAAATCCAGCAACACGACTTCTCGATGATGTGGCCGATCGTTCCCCAGTGGAACCTGATCACCCGCTGGCAGTATGACTATGCCCGTAACCGTACCCTGGAAGCCTTCGGTGGTTTCGAGTACGACAACTGCTGCTGGAAACTGCGCGTCATCAACCGTTACTGGGTTTCCAACGACGAATACAGCCAGATCGCCCCGCTGAACGAAAAGGGTGACCACGGGCTCTTCTTCCAGATCGTCCTTAAAGGACTCGGCGGCCTGACCGGCGCCAAGGTAGAGAGCTTCCTCGACAAAGGCATTGAAGGTTATCGTGAACGTGAAGACCAAGCTTTCTGATTGTCTGCGCCCGCTGATGCTGGGCGCGCTGTTCCTGGGTACTGCCGCTGCTCACGCGGCGGTCCAACCGCTGGACAAGGTAGTGGCCATCGTCGATAACGACGTGATCATGCAGAGCCAACTGGACCAACGGGTCAAGGAAGTTCAGCAAACCATCGCCAAGCGTGGGGGCGGCGTGCCGCCGACCAGCGTGCTGGACCAGCAGGTGCTCGAGCGCCTGATCGTTGAAAACCTGCAACTGCAGATCGGCGATCGCTCCGGTATCCGGATCAGCGACGAAGAATTGAACCAGGCTGTCGGCACCATCGCCCAGCGCAACAACATGAGTGTTGATCAGTTCCGCGCCGCACTGGCTCACGACGGCCTGTCCTATGAGGACGCCCGTGACCAGATCCGCCGCGAAATGATCATCAGCCGTGTGCGTCAGCGCCGCGTGGCCGAACGGGTTCAGGTGTCCGAGCAGGAAGTGAAGAACTTCCTGGCCTCCGACCTTGGCAAGATGCAGCTTTCCGAAGAACTGCACCTGGCCAACATCCTGATCCCTACGCCAGACAGCGCCAACGCTGAACAGCTGAATGCTGCGGCGGCGAAAACCCAGGCTATCTATGACCGTCTCAAGCAAGGCGCTGACTTTGCCCAGATGGCCATTGCCCAGTCCGGCAGCGACAACGCCCTCGAAGGCGGTGACATGGGCTGGCGTAAAGCCGCGCAACTGCCACCACCGTTCGACCGCGAGCTGAGCGCCATGGAAGTGGGCGGCATCACCCAGCCTGCCCGTACCCCTGGCGGCTTCATCATCCTCAAGTTGCTCGGCAAGCGCGGCGGCGAAGAAGCCCAGATGAAGGACGAAGTTCACGTTCGTCACATTCTGGTCAAGCCAAGCGAGATCCGTACCGAAGCACAGACCAAGGAACTGGCCCAGAAGCTCTATGACCGCATCGAAGCGGGCGAAGACTTCGGCGAACTGGCCAAGAGCTATTCCGAAGACCCGGGCTCGGCGCTTAACGGCGGCGATCTGAACTGGATCGATCCGAAAGCACTGGTTCCAGAGTTCCAGGACGTGATGGCCAAGACCCCGCAAGGCGTACTGTCCAAGCCATTCAAGACCCAATACGGCTGGCACGTGCTGGAAGTCCTTGGCCGCCGTGCCACTGACAACACTGCCCAGGCCCGCGAGCAACAAGCCCTCACCGTACTGCGTAACCGCAAATACGACGAAGAGCTGCAAACCTGGTTGCGTCAGATCCGTGACGAAGCCTACGTAGAGAACAAGCTGCCAGGCGCCGACCAAACAGGCACCGACCAGGCACCTCAGTGAAACCCAAGCGTTTCGCGTTGACACCCGGCGAGCCGGCCGGCATTGGTCCTGACCTGTGCCTGCTGCTCGCCTCGCAACCCCAGCCACACCCCCTGATTGCCATTACCAGCCGCGACCTGCTCATTGAGCGGGCCGCGCAGCTGGGTGTGGTTGTCGATCTGCTGCAGGTGGGCCCGGGCAACTGGCCTGACCTTCCGGCACCGGCCAACAGCCTGTACGTATGGGATACCCCGCTGGCGGCCAAGGTGGTCGCCGGGCAACTGGACAAAGCCAATGCCGCCTTTGTTCTGGAAACCCTGACCCGGGCCGGCCAAGGCTGCATCGACGGGGATTTCGCCGGAATGATCACCGCCCCCGTGCACAAGGGCGTGATCAACGAATCGGGGATCGCCTTTTCCGGCCATACCGAATTCCTGGCTGAGCTGACCCACACCGAACAAGTAGTGATGATGCTGGCAACGGGCGACCTGCGAGTGGCGCTGGTGACCACTCACCTGCCCCTGCGGGAGATTGCCGACGCCATCACCCCCGAGCGCCTGGAGCGCGTCACGCGCATCCTGTACGCCGACCTGCAACAAAAATTCGGCATCGCCCAACCACGAATCCTGGTCTGCGGGCTAAACCCCCACGCCGGTGAAGGTGGCCACCTGGGCCATGAAGAAATCGACATCATTGAACCAACCCTGGAGCGTCTGCGCCTTGAGGGCATGGACCTGCGCGGCCCATTGCCTGCCGACACTCTGTTTACCCCCAAATATCTGGAGCACTGCGATGCAGTGCTGGCGATGTACCATGACCAGGGGCTGCCCGTGCTGAAGTACAAAGGCTTCGGCGCCGCAGTCAACGTGACACTGGGCCTGCCGATCATCCGCACTTCCGTCGACCATGGCACCGCCCTGGACCTCGCCGGCAGCGGCAAGATCGATACCGGCAGCCTGCACGTGGCCCTGGAAACCGCCTATCAGATGGCCGAGACCCGTATATGACCGAGCATTACCAACACCGGGCGCGCAAGCGCTTCGGGCAAAACTTCCTGCACGACGCTGGCGTGATCGATCGCATCCTGCGCTCCATCCATGCCAAGCCCGAAGACCGCCTGCTGGAAATCGGCCCGGGCCAGGGCGCACTGACCCAAGGCCTGCTGAAGAGTGGCGGGCAGCTGGACGTGGTTGAGTTGGACAAGGACCTGATCCCGATCCTCAACCAGCAGTTCGCCGGCATGCCCAACTTCAACCTGCACCAGGGCGATGCACTGAAGTTCGACTTCAACAGCCTCAACGCCGCGCCCAACAGCCTGCGTGTGGTCGGCAACCTGCCGTACAACATCTCCACCCCGCTGATTTTTCACCTGCTGAACAACGCCGGCATCATCCGCGACATGCACTTCATGCTGCAAAAGGAAGTGGTCGAGCGTTTGGCAGCCGGTCCTGGCGGCGGTGACTGGGGTCGCCTGTCGATCATGGTTCAGTACCACTGCCGCGTAGAGCACCTGTTCAACGTCGGCCCGGGCGCGTTCAACCCACCGCCGAAGGTCGACTCCGCCATCGTGCGCCTGGTGCCTCACGCAGTGTTGCCACACCCGGCCAAAGATCACAAATTGCTGGAGCGCGTGGTGCGTGAAGCGTTCAACCAACGCCGCAAGACCCTGCGCAATACGCTCAAGGCCTTGCTCAGCAACGCCGAAATCGAAGCCGCCGGCGTCGACGGCAGCCTGCGCCCCGAGCAACTGGACCTGGCCGCCTTCGTGCGCCTGGCTGATCAGCTCGCCATTCAGCCAGCGCCTGCGGCTGAATAAAGCAGAGTCGGGCACGGCCAGACAGCATGTCTGGCCTAGTGCCCATCAGTTGGCCTAGACTGACCGGCATCCGCTGTTCCCCCGCTTTTGCTTTTAAGGCCTCTTGCATGTCCGATCCTCGCTATCAGATCGACGTCAGCGTCGTCACCCGCTTTCTGGCGGAACAATCGCAACCCGAGCAGAACCGTTTTGCGTTCGCCTACACCATTACCGTGCAAAACAACGGTGAACTGCCTGCCAAGCTGCTGTCGCGCCACTGGGTCATCACCGACGGTGACGGCCAGGTCGAGGAAGTGCGCGGCGCCGGCGTGGTTGGCCAACAGCCGCTGATCGCCCCCGGCAAGAGCCACACCTACAGCAGTGGCACGGTCATGACCTCCCGCGTGGGCAACATGCAAGGCAGCTACCAGATGCTCGCCGACGATGGTAAACACTTCGACGCCATCATCGCCCCGTTCCGCCTCGCGGTGCCCGGAGCCCTGCACTGATGACGACGTACGCCGTCGGCGACCTGCAAGGCTGCCTGGAACCGCTCAAGTGCCTGCTCGAGCGTGTGGCCTTCGACCCGGCCAAGGATCGCCTGTGGCTGGTGGGCGACCTGGTCAACCGTGGCCCGCAATCCCTGGAAACCCTGCGCTTCCTTTATGGCATGCGCGATTCCCTGGTGTGTGTGCTGGGCAACCATGACCTGCACCTGCTGGCGGCCGGCCATAACATCGAGCGCCTGAAAAAGGGCGACACCCTGCGGGAAATCCTCGAAGCGCCCGACCGTACCGAGTTGCTTGACTGGCTGCGCCGGCAAAAAATCATGCACTATGATGAAAGCCGCGACATCGCGCTGGTGCATGCCGGCATTCCACCCCAGTGGACGCTGAAGAAGGCGCTCAAGTGCGCGAGTGAAGTCGAGGCCGCCCTGGCCGATGACAACCTCTACACTGCTTATCTGGATGGCATGTACGGCAACGATCCCGTGAAGTGGGACAACGAACTCACTGGGGTCGCCCGCCTGCGGGTGATCACCAACTACTTCACCCGCATGCGCTTCTGCACCGCCGAAGGCAAGCTGGACCTCAAGAGCAAGGAAGGCGCCGAAACCGCCCTGCCCGGCTACAAACCCTGGTTCGCCCACAAGGAGCGCAAGACCCGTGACACGAAGATCATCTTCGGTCACTGGGCAGCCCTGGAAGGCAAATGTGATGAACCCGGCGTGTTCGCCCTCGACACCGGCTGCGTGTGGGGCGGCGCCATGACACTGATGAACATCGACACCGGCGAGCGTATGAGCTGCCAGTGCGAAGCCCCCATTCCCGAACAACTGCAGGCCGCGGCAAAGCGCTGAGCCGCGCTTTCATACAGGCCAAAGGAGCCCGCCATGACTGAATTCAAACGTATTCCTCCAGAACAAGCCCAGGCCCTGCGCGAACAAGGCGCAGTGGTTGTCGACATTCGCGACCAGCCGACCTACATCGCCGGCCACATCAGTGGCGCCCAGCATCTGGACAACCACAACATCGCTGACTTCATCCGCGCCGCCGACCTCGACGCGCCGGTGATCGTGGCGTGCTACCACGGCAACTCCAGCCAAAGCGCGGCGGCCTATCTGGTGAGCCAGGGCTTCTCCGACGTCTATAGCCTGGACGGCGGCTTTGAGCTGTGGCGTACGACCTATCCTGCAGAAATTGCCGCAGGCGACGCGCAATAATTTTTTTCAAACCCCTCTATCCCGCGTGACGCTTGGCCTCGCGCCGTTTCTGACGAACGGCGCGGCCAAACTAATTTCGTATCGCGCCTTGACCTCCCTGATTCCGAACTATCCTTAAGCGCAGGCCATCCAAAACAGGGGAGAGCCGGTACACCGGCGTGCGGGTCATCGGTAGCGTTTCAGGGTGTTCTGGGGGGAAAACGGCCATTGGTGTCCACCAATGACTGCCAGCATCGACTGATTGATCCGGCGTCGGCTCCACGTATCGAGCGAGGTGACGACGTCATGAGTATTTTTAGCCACTTCCAACAACGCTTCGAGTCCACCCGCCAGGAAGAGCTCTCGCTTCAGGAGTATCTCGAACTGTGCAAAAAGGACCGCAGCGCCTACGCGTCTGCCGCTGAACGCCTGCTACTGGCGATCGGCGAGCCGGAGTTGGTAGACACCGCAGCCAATTCGCGACTGTCGCGGATTTTCTCGAACAAGGTGATCCGCCGCTACCCGGCCTTTGAAGACTTCCACGGCATGGAAGAATGCATCGACCAGATCGTCTCGTACTTCCGCCATGCCGCCCAAGGCCTGGAAGAGAAGAAGCAAATCCTCTACCTGCTCGGTCCCGTCGGCGGCGGCAAGTCGTCCCTGGCCGAGAAGCTCAAACAGCTGATCGAGAAGGTGCCGTTCTACGCCATCAAGGGCTCGCCGGTGTTCGAGTCGCCCCTGGGGCTGTTCAACGCCACGGAAGATGGCGCGATCCTCGAAGAAGACTTCGGCATTCCACGGCGCTACCTCAACACCATCATGTCGCCCTGGGCGACCAAGCGCCTGGCCGAGTTCGGCGGCGACATCAGCCAGTTCCGGGTGGTGAAGCTGTATCCGTCGATCCTCAACCAGATTGCCGTGGCCAAGACCGAACCGGGTGACGAGAACAACCAGGACATCTCGGCGCTGGTGGGCAAGGTCGATATCCGCAAACTCGAAGAATTCCCGCAGAACGACGCCGACGCCTACAG
Source organism: Pseudomonas yamanorum (assembly GCF_013386765.1). GTDB lineage: Bacteria > Pseudomonadota > Gammaproteobacteria > Pseudomonadales > Pseudomonadaceae > Aquipseudomonas > Aquipseudomonas yamanorum_A. Next base: position 200,471 of record NZ_JACARE010000015.1, on the reverse strand, counting down.
CTACTCGGGCGCGCTGTGCCGGGCCAACCAGGGCCTGATGGAGTTCGTGGAGATGTTCAAGGCACCGATCAAAGTGCTGCACCCACTGCTCACGGCAACCCAGGAAGGCAACTACAACAGCACCGAAGGCCTGGGGGCGATTCCGTTTACCGGGATCCTGCTGGCCCACTCCAACGAATCGGAGTGGCACACCTTCCGCAACAACAAGAACAACGAAGCCTTCATCGACCGGATCTACATCGTCAAGGTGCCGTACTGCCTGCGGGTCAGCGATGAAATCAAGATTTACGACAAACTGCTGTTCAACAGCTCCCTGGCCAAGGCCCACTGCGCGCCTGACACCCTGAAGATGCTGGCCCAGTTCACCGTCCTGTCGCGCCTCAAGGAGCCGGAGAACTCCAACATCTACTCCAAGATGCGTGTGTACGACGGCGAAAACCTCAAGGACACCGATCCAAAAGCCAAGTCGATCCAGGAATACCGCGACACGGCGGGCGTGGATGAGGGTATGAACGGCCTGTCGACACGTTTCGCGTTCAAGATCCTGTCCAAGGTCTTCAACTTCGACCCCCACGAAATCGCCGCCAACCCGGTGCACCTGCTCTACGTGCTGGAACAGCAGATCGAACAGGAACAATTCCAGGCCGAAACCCGCGAGCGCTACCTGCGATTCCTCAAGGAATACCTGGCACCGCGCTATATCGAGTTCATCGGCAAGGAAATCCAGACGGCGTACCTGGAGTCCTACAGCGAATACGGCCAGAACATTTTCGACCGCTACGTGCTTTATGCAGACTTCTGGATCCAGGACCAGGAATACCGCGACCCGGAAACCGGCGAAATCCTCAACCGCGTAGCCCTCAACGAGGAACTGGAAAAGATCGAAAAACCCGCCGGCATCAGCAATCCGAAGGATTTCCGCAACGAAATCGTCAACTTCGTGCTGCGCGCCCGGGCCAACAACAACGGCAAGAACCCTACCTGGCTCAGCTACGAGAAGCTGCGGGTCGTCATCGAGAAGAAAATGTTCTCCAACACCGAGGATCTGCTGCCGGTCATCAGCTTCAACGCCAAGGCCAGCAAGGAGGATCAGCAAAAACACAACGACTTCGTCACACGAATGGTCGAGCGTGGCTACACCGACAAACAGGTACGGCTGCTCTCCGAGTGGTACCTGCGGGTCCGGAAATCGCAGTAAGGCAGCGACAAGCGTGAAGTGCCAGGCTCCCGGTACGCCGGACAGCCTGGCAATCGACCGCTTGTCTTTAAGCTTCCAGCTTGCCGCTTGAAGCTTGTAACTTGAAGCTGCCCGGAGGGCTCCCACATGAGCTATGTGATCGACCGACGTCTCAATGGCAAGAACAAGAGCACGGTAAACCGCCAGCGTTTCCTGCGGCGTTACCGTGACCACATCAAAAAGGCCGTCGAAGAGGCCGTCAGCCGCCGTTCCATCACCGACATGGAGCATGGCGAACAGATCAGCATTCCCGGCCGTGACATCGATGAACCGGTGCTGCACCACGGCCGGGGCGGCAAACAGACGGTCGTGCACCCCGGCAACAAGGAATTCACCAGCGGCGAACATATTCAGCGCCCCCAAGGCGGCGCGGGCGGCAAAGGCCCGGGCAAGGCCGGCAACTCCGGCGAAGGCATGGACGAGTTTGTGTTCCAGATCACCCAGGAAGAGTTCCTGGAGTTCATGTTCGAAGACCTGGAGCTGCCCAATCTGGTCAAACGCAACCTGACCGGTACCGACACCTTCAAGACCGTGCGCGCCGGGATCAGCAACGAGGGCAACCCGTCACGGATCAACATCATCCGCACCCTGCGTTCGGCCCATGCGCGGCGAATCGCATTGTCTGGCAGCAGCCGGGCAAAACTGCGGGACGCCAAGGCCGAACTGGAACGCCTGAAACGCGAAGAGCCGGACAACTTCGGCGATATTCAGGAAATCGAGGCCGAAATCGCCAAACTCAGCGCGCGGATTCATCGCGTACCGTTTCTCGACACCTTCGACCTGAAGTACAACCTGCTGGTCAAGCAACCCAATCCCAGTTCCAAGGCGGTGATGTTCTGCCTGATGGACGTGTCCGGCTCCATGACCCAGGCGACGAAGGACATCGCCAAGCGCTTCTTCATCCTGCTGTACCTGTTCCTCAAGCGTAACTACGACAAGATCGACGTGGTCTTCATCCGCCACCACACCAGCGCCCGGGAAGTCGATGAAGAAGAATTCTTCTACTCGCGGGAAACCGGCGGCACCATCGTTTCCAGCGCCTTGAAGCTGATGCAGGAAATCATGGCGGAGCGCTATCCGGCGAACGAGTGGAATATCTACGCCGCCCAGGCCTCCGACGGCGACAACTGGAACGACGACTCACCCATCTGCCGCGACATCCTGATCAACCAGATCATGCCCTTCGTGCAGTACTACACCTACGTCGAAATCACCCCGCGCGAACACCAGGCGCTGTGGTTTGAGTACGAGCGCATCAGCGAAGCCTTCGCTGACACCTTCGCCCAGCAACAATTGGTCTCGGCCGGCGATATCTATCCGGTCTTCCGTGAACTCTTCCAGCGCAGGTTAGTGACATGACCGCCAAAGAGCATAAGCGCCAACCCATATCCACGGGGTCCGAATGGACCTTCGAACTGATCCAGGCCTATGACCGGGAAATCAGCCGCATCGCGGCGGGTTATGCCCTGGACACCTACCCCAACCAGATCGAAGTGATCACGGCCGAACAGATGATGGACGCCTATGCGTCCGTGGGTATGCCCCTGGGCTATCACCACTGGTCCTACGGCAAACACTTCCTCAGCACCGAAAAGTCCTACACCCGCGGCCAGATGGGCCTGGCCTACGAAATCGTCATCAACTCCGATCCGTGCATCGCCTACCTGATGGAAGAAAACACCATCTGCATGCAGGCGCTGGTGGTGGCCCACGCGTGCTACGGGCATAACAGCTTCTTCAAGGGTAACTACCTGTTCCGCACCTGGACCGATGCCAGCTCGATCATCGATTACCTGGTCTTCGCCAAGCAGTACATCATGCAGTGCGAGGAGCGCCACGGCATCGATGCGGTGGAAGACCTGCTGGACTCCTGCCATGCCCTGATGAACTACGGCGTCGACCGCTACAAACGCCCTTATCCGATCTCCGCCGAAGAAGAACGCCTGCGCCAGAAGGATCGTGAAGAGCATCTGCAAAAGCAGATCAACGACCTGTGGCGCACCATTCCCAAACGCGCAGGCAAGAACAGCGATAAGGACAATGCGCGCTTCCCCGCCGAACCTCAGGAAAACATCCTGTACTTCCTCGAAAAACACGCGCCATTGCTGGAGCCCTGGCAGCGGGAAATCGTGCGGATCGTGCGCAAGATTGCCCAGTATTTCTACCCGCAACGCCAGACCCAGGTGATGAACGAGGGCTGGGCCACGTTCTGGCACTACACCCTGATGAACGACCTGTACGACGAAGGCTTGGTTACAGATGGCTTCATGATGGAGTTCCTGACGTCCCACACCAGCGTGGTCTTCCAGCCGGGCTTCGACAGTCCTTACTACAGCGGCATCAACCCGTACGCCCTGGGCTTTGCCATGTACCGGGATATCCGACGCATGTGCGAGCACCCTACCGAAGAAGACCGCCGCTGGTTCCCGGACATTGCCGGCAGCGATTGGCTGTCGACCATCAAGTTCGCCATGAGCAGCTTCAAGGATGAGAGCTTCATCCTGCAGTACCTGTCGCCCCAGGTGATTCGTGACCTCAAGCTGTTCAGCATCATGGACGACGACCTCAAGGACGACCTGTTGGTGCCAGCGATCCATGACGAACCAGGTTACCGCACCATCCGCGAAACCCTGGCGGCGCAGTACAACCTGGGCAACCGCGAACCCAACGTGCAGATCTACAGCATCGACGTACGCGGCGATCGCTCGCTGACCCTGCGCCACCAGCAGCACGACCGCAAACCCTTGGGAGAGTCCACTGACGAGGTTCTCAAGCACCTGCACCGGCTCTGGGGGTTCGATATCCACCTGGAAACGCTGCAGGGCGACCAGGTGATGAAAACCCACCATGTTCCGCCCCGCAACGAACACAGCGACAACGACTACGGTCGCCTCGACCTGGCCGTCGTGCATCTGTGAAATCGCAAAGCCTCCATTGGCGGGCCGCAGGCGTTATCCTGTGCCGCTAATGGAGGCTTTTTCATGCAAATCTACAAAGTCGGTGGCGCGGTACGAGATCGCCTGCTGGGCATCCCCGTTACCGATATTGATCGCGTCGTAGTTGGCGCTACCACTGAGGAAATGCTCGCCCTGGGCTACAAGCCTGTGGGCTCGGACTTTCCCGTGTTCCTCGATCCAAAGAACGGCGACGAATACGCCCTCGCCCGCACAGAGCGCAAGAGCGGCCGGGGTTATGGCGGCTTTGTATTTCACGCCAGCCCCGAAGTCACCCTGGAAGAAGACCTGATCCGCCGTGACCTGACCATCAACGCCATGGCCGAAGATGATGACGGCAACCTGACCGATCCTTACCACGGCCAGCGCGATCTGAAAGCGCGCGTTCTGCGTCACGTTTCACCGGCGTTTGCCGAAGATCCGCTCAGGGTGCTGCGCGTTGCACGCTTCGCCGCACGCTACGCCAGCCTTGGTTTCACCGTCGCACCGGAAACCCTCGAGTTGATGCGCGACCTCAGCAACTCCGGCGAACTGGAAGCCCTCACACCCGAGCGCAGCTGGAAGGAAATTTCCCGCGCCCTGATGGAAAATCAGCCACAGGTGTTTATCCAGGTACTGCGCGATTGCGGCGCCCTGAAAACCCTGATGCCGGAGATCGATGCCCTGTTTGGCGTACCGCAGCCCGAAGCTCACCACCCCGAGATTGATACCGGCGTGCACACCCTGAGCGTGCTGGAACAGGCTGCCCTACATGCCCAACCGCTGACCGTGCGCTGGGCCTGCCTGCTGCACGACCTGGGCAAGGGCCTCACGCCTGTGGATAAGTTACCCCAGCACATCGCCCATGAGCATCGCGGCTTGAAGCTGATCAAGGCGGTGAACGAGCGCTTCAAGGTGCCAAGGGATTGCCAGGAACTGGCGCTGCTGGTGGGCGAATACCACACCCACGGTCATCGCGCACTGGAGCTGAGGCCCTCGACCTTGCTGGAGTTGCTGCAAAGCTTTGACGTTTACCGTCGTCCGCAGCGTTTCGAGGAGTTTGTGGTGGCGTGCGAGATGGACGCCCGCGGCCGCAAGGGCCTTGAGCAGCGAAGTTATCCACAGGCGGATTATTTGCGCGGCGCAGCGCTGGCGGCCAGAGGTGTGGCCGTCGCGCCGCTACTGGAACAAGGCTTCAAAGGCCCTGAATTGGGTGAAGCGCTCAAACGCGAACGGCTCAAGGCGTTGAAAGCCTATAAGAGCGAATCCGGCGTCAGCGACTGATCTCGCCACTGGAACGCAACGGGCGCCAGTACCTGATCAATGTGTGCATCCCGCCACAGCGCGGCAAATGTCTTGCCCGCCTCGGGGTGCACACGCTCCGGCGCCATCAACGACAGCGGCCACAGCACAAACGCGTTCTTCAGGATTTCGGCCCGGGGCAGGACCAGCCCGTCGAAGTTACCCACCAGCTCGCCGTACAGCAGCACGTCGATGTCCAGCGGCAAACCCTTGCGATCCGGGGCGTAGCGGCCATTGTCGGCCTCGATGAACTTCAGTCGGCGGTCCAGCTCCATCAACGGCAGGTCGGTATAGGCCGACACCACCAGATTGAAGAATGGCCCGCTCTTGATGCCCACAGGCTGGCTTTCAAACACCGGCGAACAGTGCATATCCGTCAGGAAACCCGCGAGCGCATCAAGGCCGGCGCACAAATGCGCCTCACGCTCGATATTGCTGCCAAGACCAAGGTAAACCTGAGTTAGCGACATCCGCGCTCGATCTCCACGCCCACGCCCTTGGCCGCCGGAACGGCGCCGGGCTTGGTCAGTTTGAGGTGCAGCCAGGGAATCTGGAATTCACTCATCAATACTTCGGCCAAGCGCTCGGCGAAGGTTTCCACCAGCTGGAATTGTGCCTGCTCGGCAAAGACCTGGATGCGGGCAGACACGCTGGCGTAATCCAGAGCCAGGGTCAGGTCGTCACCGGCCGCGGCCGGGCGGTTGTCCCAGGCGAAGCTCAGGTCCAGACGCAGGCATTGCCGGATACCGCGCTCCCAGTCGTAGGCCCCGATCACGGTGTCGACTTCCAGGCCTTCGATAAACACTCTGTCCAAGCACTCTTCTCCGCTGCACGACAAGGGCGCGATGCCCCGTTAGAATCAGGGCGTCCTCGCCCGGAATAGTTAGCATGTTTTGGTTACTGGCGACTCTCGCCTACCTGCTCGGCTCGCTGTCCTTCGCCATTTTGCTCAGCCGCTTGACGGGAAATCCCGACCCGCGAATGAGTGGCTCAGGCAATGCCGGCGCCACCAATATGTTGCGCCTGGCCGGCAAGAAACTCGCCGTACTGACGCTGTTCGGCGACGTCTGCAAGGGCCTGCTGCCGGTGCTGATCGCCGACCTGGCCGGGCTTTCGCTGCAACAGCAAGCCTGGATCGGCGTCTGCGCCGTGCTCGGCCATCTGTTTCCGCTGTACTTCCGCTTTCGCGGCGGCAAGGGCGTCGCGACGGCAGCCGGCATGCTGCTGGGGATCTACCCACCGGCGGCGCTGCTGGCCCTCCTGGCCTGGCTGCTGACGTTCTACCTGACCCGCACCAGCTCACTGGCCGCACTGATCGCCACACCCCTGACCCTGCCATTGCTGGCCTGGCAGGAGCCGGCGGCGCTGGTGCCGATGAGCGTGCTTACGCTGCTGATCGTCTGGCGCCACCGGGGCAATTTACGCGACCTGTTTGCCGGGCGCGAACGGCATTTTTAAATACGCTCGCTGAACCTGGCTCACGTTCGCCGATTACAGCGGCGGCAGTTGCTCCATCGGCCAACGTGCCTGCACGCTGATGGCCAGGCTCTCATGCTGACCGGCCTGCAAACGCTGGCAGCCGGCATAGGCGATCATCGCGCCGTTATCGGTGCAGAATTCGGGACGGGCATAAAACACATCGCCCTTCATGTCGCCGAGCATTTTCTCCAGTGAGCTGCGCAATGCCTTGTTGGCGCTGACGCCGCCGGCGATCACCAGGCGCTTCATACCCGCCTGCTTCAGGGCACGCTTGCACTTGATGGTCAAAGTCTCCACCACGGCCTGCTGGAACGCCAGCGAGATGTCGCAACGGGCTTGCTCACTGTCGTCTCCGGCGCTGACGCTCTGCTGCCAGGTGTTCAGGGCAGAGGTTTTCAGGCCGCTGAAGCTGAACATCAGGCCAGGGCGATCGCACATCGGGCGCGGGAAGGTGTAGCGTCCCGGGATGCCTTTTTCCGCCAGCCGCGCGATTTCCGGGCCGCCTGGATAATTGAGGCCCATCATCTTCGCAGTCTTGTCAAAAGCTTCACCGGCCGCATCGTCCAGGCTTTCGCCCAGAAGCGTGTATTGACCGATTCCATCGACCTGAACCAGCTGCGTATGGCCACCTGAAACCAACAAAGCGACGAACGGGAACTGTGGCGGGTTTTCTTCCAGCATCGGCGCCAGTAAATGGCCTTCCATGTGGTGCACGCCGAGGGCCGGAATGCCCCAGGCAAAGGCCAGCGCCTGGGCGCAAGAGGCCCCAACCAGCAGGGCTCCGACCAATCCGGGGCCCGCGGTGTAGGCAATGGCGTCGATCTCGGTCGGCACGCAGCCAGCCTCGTCCAGCACCTGGCGAATCAAAGGCAGCATGCGTTTGACATGATCACGGCTGGCCAGCTCCGGCACCACGCCACCATAGGCGCGATGCAGGTCGATCTGACTGAACAGTGCGTCGGCCAAAAGCCCGCGTTCACTGTCGTAAAGTGCGACACCGGTTTCGTCGCACGAGGTTTCTAATCCCAGAACTAGCATGGGTTTGCGCCTTGTAGAGGCTGAATTCGAAGGCGCGCATAATAGTCGCCGCTCCCCCTCCCGACTAGCGGTTTTCGATCAGAGGCTTTGCATTCCGGGCAATGAGGGGTTAACATCCGCAACCCTTAAAAACCGACGACCTCAGCCGCGAATTTTTTGCGACGAGAACGTTGATTCCCGGTAATGAAAGAAGGTAGCTCTGGATGCCAGCCGTCAAAGTAAAAGAGAACGAACCCTTCGACGTAGCTCTGCGTCGTTTCAAGCGCTCCTGCGAAAAAGCCGGTGTTCTGGCTGAAGTTCGTAGCCGCGAATTTTACGAGAAGCCAACTTCTGAGCGTAAGCGCAAAGCAGCAGCCGCTGTTAAGCGTCACGCCAAGAAAGTTCAGCGCGAGCAGCGCCGCGCCGTTCGTCTGTACTAATACACAGACGTTCGTAGCAAGCTTCTGCCAAGCCCGGCCCTCAGCCGGGCTGTTGGCATTTGCGGATATCGCTTGATGCTTCACCGTTGACGCCGCACACGCGACTGAAACGAACCGCTTCACACGTCAGGACTGGCTCTTTTGCCAGCGGTGCACGTCTCTTCTGACGAGCCTAACAAGGCTACTGACGAGCACACTTATTTTTCAACAGACGATCAACAGGTCGGCTGCGCCCACAGACGAGCTTCCGAGGCCCCCACATGGCCAAGACCGGACTCCCGGGCAACATTTCTACGCCGGGCACTGATCGGAACTAACGTCAGTGAATGTTCGGCAGATACACTTCCTGACAGACCAAGCAGACGACAGATTATCGAGCCGCACGATACGCGCGCCTTGAACACTTTGCGGGCCCTCTTTTACACGCAGTGATGACGAGAACGCCATGGCCGGGCTAATTCCCCAGAGCTTTATTGACGACCTTCTGAACCGCACCGACATCGTCGATGTTGTCAGCTCGCGCCTGCAGATGAAAAAGGCCGGCAAGAACTACACCGCCTGCTGCCCGTTCCACAAGGAAAAGACTCCGTCGTTCAGCGTCAGCCCCGACAAGCAGTTCTACTACTGCTTCGGCTGCGGCGCTGGCGGCAATGCCCTCGGCTTCATCATGGACCACGACAACCTGGACTTCCCCCAGGCCGTCGAGGAACTGGCGAAAGCCGCCGGCATGGAAATCCCCCGCGAAGAAAGTGGCCGCCCGCACAAACCGCGGCAACCCACCGATTCGCCGCTGTACCCGCTGCTCACTGCCGCCGCCGACTTTTACCGCCAGGCACTGAAAAGCCATCCGCAGCGCAAAGCCGCCGTCGATTACCTCAAGGGCCGCGGCCTGACCGGTGAAATCGCCCGCGACTTCGGCCTCGGCTTCGCCCCGCCCGGCTGGGACAATCTGTACAAACACCTGAGCAGCGACACCCTGCAGCAAAAAGCCATGATCGACGCTGGCCTGCTGGTGGAAAACGCCGAGACCGGCAAGCGCTATGACCGCTTCCGCGACCGCGTGATGTTCCCGATCCGCGACAGTCGCGGCCGCATCATTGCCTTCGGCGGCCGAGTACTGGGGGACGACAAACCCAAATACCTGAACTCACCGGAAACCCCGGTGTTTCACAAAGGCCAGGAGCTGTACGGCCTGTTCGAAGCGCGCAAGAACAACCGCAACCTCGATGAAATCATCGTGGTTGAAGGCTATATGGACGTGATCGCCCTGGCCCAGCAAGGCTTGCGCAACGCCGTAGCCACCCTGGGTACTGCCACCAGCGAAGAGCACTTGAAGCGCCTGTTTCGCGTGGTGCCCAACGTATTATTCTGCTTCGACGGCGACCAGGCCGGCCGCAACGCTGCCTGGCGCGCTCTTGAGTCGACCCTGTCGAGCCTGCAGGACGGGCGGCGCGCACGCTTCCTGTTCCTGCCCGAAGGCGAAGACCCGGACACCCTGGTCCGCTCCGAAGGCACCGACGCGTTCCGCGCGCGCATCAACCAACATGCACAACCGCTGGCCGATTACTTTTTCCAGCAACTGACCGAAGAGTCCGACCCGCGCTCCCTCGAAGGCAAGGCCCATATGGTCACCCTCGCAGCGCCGCTGATCGACAAGGTCCCGGGCGCCAACCTGCGGACCCTGATGCGTCAGCGCCTGCTGGAAATTACCGGTTTGAGTGGCGAGGCCGTCAGCCAGCTGGCGCGCAGCGCGCCGCAAGAGGCGCCGCCGGCCTACGACCCGGGCATGGATTACGACGCCATGCCGGACTATTCCGACTTCCACCAACCGCAGGAGGCCTACACGCCCCAGCAGGAGTGGACACCGAAGAAACCCGGCGCTGGCGGCAAGAAATGGGACAAGAAACCCTGGGACAAAAACGGCAAACGTGGCGGCGACCGTGACGAACCGCGCGGGCCACGCGTCCCAGCAGCAGTAGAGCCGCCCACCATGGCGGCCCTGCGTACGTTATTGCACCACCCGCAACTGGCACAAAAAGTCGAGGATGCGGGGCACTTTGCGGCCGAAGACCACACCAATACACAACTGTTGGTGGCCCTGCTCGAAGCCGTACAGAAGAATCCTAAGCTAAACTCATTCCAGCTGATTGCACGCTGGCACGGCACCGAACAGGGCCGCTTGCTGAAGGCATTGGCAGAAAAGGAATGGCTGATTGATGGCGATAACCTTGAACAACAGTTTTTCGACACCATTACTAGCTTGGTAGCTCGTCAACGCGAGCGAAACCTGGAACAACTTCTTCGAAAAGCGCGTCAGAGTGAATTGACCGCCGAAGAGAAAAATCAACTGCGCGACCTTTTAAGTCGCAATGTTTCCGCATCAAACCCGACCTCAGCTGGCGTGTGAGGTCATAGCTCGGGTATAATCCTCGGCTTGTTTTTTGCCCGCCAAGACCTTCAGTGGATAGGGTGTTATGTCCGGAAAAGCGCAACAGCAGTCTCGTATCAAAGAGTTGATCACCCTTGGTCGTGAGCAGAAGTATCTGACTTACGCAGAGGTCAACGACCACCTGCCTGAGGATATTTCAGATCCAGAGCAGGTGGAAGACATCATCCGCATGATTAATGACATGGGGATCCCCGTACACGAGAGTGCTCCGGATGCGGACGCCCTTATGTTGGCCGACGCCGATACCGACGAGGCAGCCGCTGAAGAAGCAGCCGCCGCGTTGGCAGCGGTCGAGACCGACATCGGTCGCACGACTGACCCTGTGCGCATGTATATGCGCGAAATGGGTACGGTAGAGCTGCTGACACGTGAAGGCGAAATCGAAATCGCCAAGCGTATCGAAGAGGGCATCCGTGAAGTGATGGGCGCAATCGCGCACTTCCCAGGCACGGTTGACCACATTCTCTCCGAGTACACTCGCGTCACCACCGAAGGTGGCCGCCTGTCCGACGTCCTGAGCGGTTATATCGACCCGGACGACGGCATTGCGCCACCTGCGGCTGAAGTTCCGCCACCGATCGATGCCAAGGCTGCGAAAGCGGACGACGACACCGACGATGAAGAAGCTGAAGCCAGCACCGATGACGAAGAAGAAGTCGAAAGCGGTCCGGATCCGATCATCGCAGCCCAGCGCTTTGGCGCGGTCTCCGATCAGATGGAACTGGCTCGCAAGGCCCTGAAGAAGCACGGTCGCGGCAGCAAGCAGGCAACTGCTGAACTGCTGGCCCTGGCTGAACTCTTCATGCCGATCAAACTGGTACCGAAGCAATTCGAAGGCCTGGTTGAGCGGGTTCGTAGCGCCCTTGAGCGTCTGCGTGCACAAGAGCGTGCGATCATGCAGCTCTGTGTCCGTGATGCGCGCATGCCGCGTGCCGACTTCCTGCGCCAGTTCCCGGGCAACGAAGTCGACGAAAGCTGGACCGACGCACTGGCCAAAGGCAAAAGCAAATACGCTGAAGCCATTGGTCGCTTCCAGGCCGACATCGTTCGCTGCCAGCAGAAGCTGACTGCATTGCAGACCGAAACCGGTCTGACGATTGCCGAGATCAAGGACATCAACCGTCGTATGTCGATCGGTGAGGCCAAGGCCCGCCGCGCGAAGAAGGAGATGGTTGAAGCGAACTTGCGTCTGGTGATCTCCATCGCCAAGAAGTACACCAACCGTGGCCTGCAGTTCCTCGATCTGATCCAGGAAGGCAACATCGGCTTGATGAAGGCTGTGGACAAGTTCGAATACCGTCGCGGCTACAAGTTCTCGACTTATGCCACCTGGTGGATCCGTCAGGCGATCACTCGCTCGATCGCCGACCAGGCCCGCACCATCCGTATTCCGGTGCACATGATCGAGACGATCAACAAGCTCAACCGTATTTCCCGGCAGATGTTGCAGGAAATGGGTCGCGAACCGACCCCGGAAGAGCTGGGCGAACGCATGGAAATGCCTGAGGATAAAATCCGCAAGGTATTGAAGATCGCTAAAGAGCCGATCTCCATGGAAACCCCGATCGGTGATGACGAAGACTCCCATCTGGGTGACTTCATCGAAGACTCGACCATGCAGTCGCCAATCGATGTTGCTACCGTTGAGAGCCTTAAAGAAGCCACTCGCGACGTACTGTCCGGCCTCACTGCCCGTGAAGCCAAGGTACTGCGCATGCGCTTCGGCATCGACATGAATACCGACCACACCCTTGAGGAAGTCGGTAAACAGTTCGACGTTACCCGTGAGCGTATCCGTCAGATCGAAGCCAAGGCGCTGCGCAAGCTGCGCCACCCGACGAGAAGCGAGCATTTGCGCTCCTTCCTCGACGAGTGATCACAGAACCCCCGGCCCAGGCCGGGGGTTTTGCTTTCTACAGTTTAAATTCCCCCCGCCTCACCTCCCCCGAAATGCCCGTCTACACTCGAAACATTCCCCGTGCCATAACGAGACCGTTATGCCCAGATTGCCGACTGTGTTACTGCTGTCGCTGCTGACCTGGACCGCAACGGCTGGCGCGTTGACTCTCACCGATGAAGAGCGTGGCTGGCTGGCGGACCATCAAGAGCTGCGCCTGGGCGTCGATGCGTCCTGGCCGCCCTTTGAATACCGCGATGAAGAAGGTCGTTACCAAGGCCTGGCCGCAGACTACGTGCGCCTGATGCAGGACCGCCTCGGGCTCAGGATCAAACTGATCGAGCCGGTGAACTGGAGCGCGGTACTGGAACAGGCCCGCAACAACCAGCTCGACCTGCTGCCGGGCATCATGTCCACCCCCGAACGCCAGGGCTTCCTGTCGTTTACCCGGCCGTATCTCGACTTCCCCATCGTCATCCTCGCCCATGAAGGCGGCCCGCAACCGCGCAGCCTCAAGGACCTGTACGGGTTAAAGGTGGCCGTGGTGGAAAACTATGCGCCCCACGAACTGCTGCGCACTCACCACCCGGACCTCAACCTGGTCGCCATGCCCAACGTCAGCGCAACGCTGCAGGCCCTCGCCACGGATAAGGTCGACGCCGTGGTCGGCGACCTCGCTTCCAGCGTGTGGAGCCTGCGCCAACTCAAGCTGGAAGGCCTGTACATCAGCGGCGAAACGCCCTATCGCTATCAATTGGCCATGGGCGTGCCCAAAGACGACAAGATGCTGGTGGGCATCCTCGACAAAGTCCTGGCCGACATCAGCCCGGCCGAGACCGAAGCCATCCAGCAACACTGGGTTGGCAACGTCATCGACCACCGCACCCTCTGGACCGATGTACTGCTCTACGGGCTGCCGGCGGTGCTGTTGCTGAGCATCGTGCTGGCCGTGGTTATCCGGATCAATCGCCGGCTCAGTTCGGAAATTTCCCGCCGTGTAGCCCTCGAACAGGAACTGCGCAGCAGCGAATACCATTATCGCGGCCTGGTGGAGAGCCTTTCAGCGATCGCCTGGGAAGCCAGCATCAGCGATTTCACCTACAGCTACGTGTCGCCCCACGCCGAGGAACTGCTGGGCTATCCGCGGGCCCATTGGCTGATCCCGGGCTTCTGGCGCAACATCATTCACCCCGCCGACCTGACCCGCACAGAATCCTATTGCTACGCAGAAACCCGAGCCAACCGCGACCACAGTGTCGACTACCGGGTGATCACCGCCGATGGCCGCTGCCTGTGGGTGCGAGACATCGTCAGCCTGATCGAACACGGCCACGAACCGGTGCTGCGCGGCCTGATGATCGACATCAGCGAAGCCAAGCGCACCGAGGAAGCGTTGCAGCTTTCGGAGCAGAAGTTCGCCTCCGTGTTCCAGCAATGCCCGGACATCCTGGTGATTGCCCGGCTGTCCGACGGCTGCCTGATGGAGGTCAACAAGGCGTTCGAGGATCAGATCGGCCTGAGCGCTGAAGAAGTCGTAGGAAAAACCGCCACCGAACTGAATATCTGGGGCATCCAGGGTGTAGGCCCCGGTCTTCTGCAACGGGTGCAGACCACCAGCATCCGTAACCTGGAAATGCCTTTCCTGCGCAGTAACGGCCAAGCCTTCACCGGGCTGATTTCCGCCGAACCGTTTCAACTCGACACCACCGAAGCCCTGGTGGTGGTGGTGCGTGATATCACCCAACTGAAAGAAACCCAGCAGCGGCTGCAAACCTCCGAAGAGAAATTCGCCAAGGCCTTCCACGCCTCCCCCGATGGCCTGCTGCTGTCCCGCCAAAGCGACGGCTTGCTGATCGAGGTCAACGAAGGCTTCAGCCGCATAACCGGCTTCAACAGCGTGATGTCACTGGATCAGTCCACCCTGGACCTCGGCATCTGGGTCGACCTGAACGAACGCAAGGACATGCTGGAACTGCTGCAACGGGACGGATTCGTCCGCGACTTTGTCTGCCACATCCGCCGCAACGACGGCGAGATTCGCCTCTGTGAAGTCTCCAGCCGCCCACTGCCCATCGGCGACGAAGACTGCATGCTGACCATCGCCCGGGACATCACCGAGCGCCAACTGATGCAGGAAAAACTGCAACAGGCCGCCACCGTATTCGAAAGCACCGCCGAAGGCGTACTGATCACCGACATCCGGCAAAACATCAGCGCCGTGAACCGCGCCTTCAGCGAGATCACCGGCTACAGCGAAGTCGAAGCCCTCGGCCAAACCCCGCGCCTGCTCGCCTCCGGCCTGCACGACAGCGCCTTCTACGCGGCCATGTGGCATCAACTGACGGCCAACGGCCACTGGCAAGGCGAGATCTCCAACCGGCGCAAGAACGGCGAGCTGTACCCCAGTTGGCTGACCATCAGCGCGGTGCGTAACCGCGAGCAGTCGATCACCCACTTTGTCGCCGTGTTTGCCGACATCTCCAGCCTCAAGCACGCCCAGGCGCGCCTCGATTACCAGGCCCACCACGACCCGCTGACCGGCCTGCCCAACCGCACCCTGTTCGAAAGCCGCCTGCAGGCTGCCCTCAACCATCAACAGGAAACCGGCAGCCAGGGTGCTGTGCTGTTCCTCGACCTCGACCGCTTCAAACACATCAACGACAGCCTCGGCCACCCGATTGGCGACCTGCTGCTCAAGGACATCGCGGTACGCCTCAAGGACCAACTGCGGGACGTCGACACCGTGGCGCGCCTGGGCGGCGACGAATTCATCATCCTGTTGCCCGGCCTGCAACAAGCCAGCGACGCCGAACACCTGGCCAATAAACTGCTGGCCTGCTTCACCCCACCGTTCCAGGCGGGCGAGCATGAGTTCTTTATCAGCGCCAGCATCGGCACCAGCCTGTACCCACGGGACGGCGGCGACGTCGCCACCCTGGTCAAAAACGCCGACGCCGCCATGTACCGCTCCAAGGCCAAAGGCCGCAACCGCGTCGAAAGCTACACCCAGGACCTGACCGCCCAGGCCAACGAACGAGTGGCCCTGGAACACGAACTGCGCCGGGCGATTGAGCGCGACGAATTGCGCCTCTACTACCAGCCGAAACTGAGCCTGGACACCCAGCAACTGATCGGCGCCGAAGCGCTGATTCGCTGGCTACATCCCACCTTCGGCGAAGTGCCACCCGAGCACTTCATCGCCCTGGCCGAAGAGAACGGCATGATCCTGCAAATTGGTGACTGGGTACTGGACCAGGCGTGCCGGCAAATGCACGACTGGAGAGAAGTCTTTGATGACTTCGGCCCGCTGTCCGTCAACCTCGCCGGCGCGCAACTGCGCCACCCCAACCTGCTGGCACGCATCGAACAACTGCTGCGGGACAACCACCTGGAGCCCGGCTGCCTGCAACTGGAGATCACCGAAAACTTCATCATGAGCCAGGCCGAAGAAGCGCTGGAGGTGCTGCACCAACTCAAGCGCTTGGGCGTGCAACTGGCCATTGATGACTTCGGCACCGGGTATTCGTCCCTCAGCTACCTGAAACGCCTGCCGCTGGACTTCCTGAAGATCGACCAGTCCTTCGTACGCGGCCTGCCGGATGACCCGCACGATGCCGCCATCGTGCGCGCCATTATTGCCTTGGGGCACAGCATGCAATTCACCATCATCGCCGAAGGCGTGGAAACGCCTGCCCAGCAAGCGTTCCTGGCGGCTGAAGGCTGCGAACAGATGCAAGGCTACATCGTCAGCCTGCCACTGCCGCCGGACCTTTTTGCCGCCACCTTCCTTCGTATGAGCGTTTCGGACTTTTCGGATGGCACAGCGAAGAAACCATCGCTATAATCCGCGGCCTACTGAGGGCCTATAGCTCAGTTGGTTAGAGCAGGGGACTCATAATCCCTTGGTCGTAGGTTCGAGTCCTACTGGGCCCACCATCTTGAAAGCCGCGCACTGCGCGGCTTTGTCGTTTCTGGCGTGCCGCAAT
Organism: Pseudomonas yamanorum; assembly: GCF_013386765.1. GTDB lineage: Bacteria > Pseudomonadota > Gammaproteobacteria > Pseudomonadales > Pseudomonadaceae > Aquipseudomonas > Aquipseudomonas yamanorum_A. Next base: position 183,731 of record NZ_JACARE010000015.1, on the reverse strand, counting down.
GAAACATTAGTTAGTTGTCCCGAACGGCTACGGCGAAGACCATGATTCCCAATCGCCGCCAATCCAACACGAGGGAAACTTGCTCCATGCATCAGAAGAAACGTACGCCGCGCCCTGTAATCCACCGCCTGGGCCTGCGTGCCGCAGCCGCTGCCGCAATCACCCTCGCCACCTTAAGCTGCGCTCACGCCGCCCCCGCTGACACCATCAAAGCATTCAAGCTGTGCACGGGCGCCGACAACAACTCCCACGTAATGGAAGGCACCATCGACCAGAGCATGCGCAATGATGTGACCGCCATCCACTTCAAGCAAACAGCGGCGCACTCTTCCTACAGTTGGCATAACGACCCAGAACCCCAGTACGTCATGACGCTGTCCGGCACCCTGGCGTTCGTTACCCGCGGCGGTGAGAAGTTCACGCTGCATCCGGGTGAAGTGCTGGTCGCCGAAGACAACACCGGTACAGGCCATCGCTGGAATCTGGTGGACGATCAGCCGTGGCGGCGCGGGTACGTGGTGTTGAAGCCCGGCGCACCGGATTCGTTTATCCCGAACGACCCTGCCGCTGCGAAGGTGTGCAAAGCGTCTTAGGCTTCAGAATCAGACGGGCGTCTCCTCGGCGACGCCCCTCACTTGGCAAACAACTGCCCAATATCCTTGAACGCCTTGAACTCCAGCGCATTGCCGCACGGATCAAACAGGAACAACGTCGCCTGCTCACCCACCTGACCCTTGAAGCGAATATGCGGTTCCAGCACAAACCGGGTATTCCGAGCCTGCAACCGCTCCGCCAGGGCATGCCAATCCTCCCAACTCAGCACGACACCAAAATGCGGCACCGGCACATCGTGGCCGTCTACCGCATTGGTGTGCGCCGCCTCTTGAGAAGCGGTTTTCGGATGTTCATGAATCACCAGTTGATGCCCGAAGAAATCGAAGTCGACCCAGTGATCACTGGCCCGCCCCTCCTCCAGGCCAAACACTTCACCGTAAAACTGCCGCGCAGCCGCCAAGTCGAATACCGGAATTGCCAGGTGAAAAGGAGCCAGTGCCATCAGGTCTAACCTCTATGGGTATTAAGTCCTTCCGAGTCTAGCCTTGCTGTAACCGATGGAAAGACGATAGTTTTCGCAGCGAGCTCAAATTATTTTGATCAATCGGGACGCCCATGCTGCGAGAACTGAAAACCTTTATCGCGGTTACCCGACACGGCACCTTCGCCGCAGCGGGCATGCATATCGGGCTGACACAGTCGGCGGTCAGCGCGCAGATCCGCCAGTTGGAGCAGGTACTCGGCGTGCAACTGTTCGACCGCACCGGGCGCCAGGCCACGCTGAATGCGGCGGGCATCCGCGCGCTGCCGCTGGCCAAGGAAATTCTCGAGACGTTCAATCGCATGGCTGTGCCGGTGGACGCCAATGAGTACCGTGGCGAGTTGAAAGTCGGTGCCATCACCACCGCCCAGACCGGCCTGCTACCGCAAGCCCTGGTGCGCCTGCGACATGCTGCGCCGACGGTGGAGTGTAAGTTGGTGCCGGGGGTTTCCCTGGAGCTGCTCAGCCAGGTGGACGCAGGCGAACTCGACTCGGCGATCATCATTCGCCCGCCCTTTGATTTGCCCAAGGAGCTGCACGTGCAGGTGCTGCGCAAGGAGCCGTTTGTGCTGATCGTGCCGCAAACGGTCAAGGGTGATGACCCGCTGCAACTGCTCGCCGCTCATCCCCATGTGCGCTACGACCGTGCTTCGTTTGGCGGGCGGCTGGTCAGCCGCTTTCTGCGGGATCAGCGGTTGGACGTGCAGGTTGCGCTGGAGCTGGACGAGATAGAAGCCCTCGTCAAGATGGTCGAATGCGGGCTGGGTGTTTCACTGGTTCCCCACGCCGGGCTATGGCTGGACCGATCCCCGCAGGTGCGCGTGATCCCGCTGGGCGAGCTGACCTTTTATCGGGAAATCATCCTGCTGAGCCGATACAGTCAGCGCAACCTTCCGGTGCCACAACTCTTTGCCCGGTGCCTGCTGGCGGACGTGAGCTAAGATGCCAAAAAAAGCCGCACATCCGTGCGGCTTTTTCACGCCCTATTTCTTGGGCAACGCGTAGGCAATCACGTAATCCCCGCGGTCCGGCGACTGTCGCGCGCCGCCGGCGGTGAGCACGATGTACTGGGTGCCCGTCTTGGGCGACACGTAGGTCATCGGCCCCGATTGGCTACCGACAGGCAAACGGGACTTCCAGATTTCGTTGCCGTTGCCGGTATCGAACGCGCGCAGGTAGAAGTCCTGGGTGCCGGCGAAGAACAACAGGCCAGACTGGGTCGCCAGCGACGCGCCAAGAGTCGGCATGCCAATCGGAATCGGCATGTGCATGCGGATGCCCAGCGGCCCGGTGTCTTCAACCGTACCCACCGGTACTTGCCACATCAGCTTGTGGGTTTTCAGGTCGATGGCCGACATGGTGCCAAACGGCGGTTTCTGACACGGAATACCCGCCGCCGAAAGGAAGCGCTCGCGCATGGCGCCAAACGGCGTGCCGGCCTGCGGCACCGCACCCATCTCGATGCCGCTGGCACCGGCGGCGATCTTGTCGCGCGGGATCATGTAGTTGGCCAAACCCAGGCGCATGTCGTTGACGAACATGTAGTTGGTGTTCGGGTCCACCGACACGCTGCCCCAGTTCATCCCGCCCAGCGAACCCGGGAACTGCAGCGCGCGGTCCAGGCCTGGCGGCGTATAGACGCCCTGGTGACGCATGCCCTTGAACTGGATGCGGCACATCAGTTGGTCAAACGGCGTGGCGCCCCACATGTCGGATTCGGTCAGTTGCTGATTGCCGATCGAAGGCATGTCCACCGAGAACGGTTGGGTCGGCGAATAGCGCTCGCCGGGCACATTGCCCTGCGGCACCGGACGCTCTTCGACCCGGGCGATCGGCACGCCGGTTTCGCGGTTGAGCAGGAAGATTTCACCTTGCTTGGTGACTTGAGCCAGGGCCGGCTGCACGCCGCCGTTACCATCAGGAATATCGTAGAGCAGCGGTTGCGCCGGCAGGTCGAAGTCCCACAGGTCGTGGTGAGTGGTCTGGAAGTGCCAGCGCACCTGACCGGTCTTCACGTCGATGGCGACGATGGAGGAGCTCCACTTGTCGTCATAGGCAGTACGTTCACCGGCGAAGAAGTCCGGGGTGGCGTTACCGGTGGGCAGGTAGACCAGGCCGAGCTTGGCGTCGTAGGACATGGCCGACCATACGTTCGGCGTGCCACGGGTGTAGGTCTCGCCTGCGGGCGGACGCTTGGTGGTGTTCGGGTTGCCCGGGTCCCAGGCCCACACCAGTTCGCCGCTGTGCACGTCAAAAGCGCGCACCACGCCTGGCGGTTCGCCGGTGGAGAAGTTGTCTGCCACACGGCCGCCGACGATCACCACATTGCCCGCCACCAAGGGTGTCGAGGTTTGCTGGTAATAACCGGGCTTCACTTCGCCCATGTCGGTTTTCAGGTCGACGGTGCCGTGGTCGCCGAAGTCTTCGCAAGGCGCGCCGGTCTCAGCATTGAGCGCAATCAACCGGGCATCGCCGGTCGGCAGGAACAGACGTTTCACACAGGCTTTGGCGCTGGCGGGTTGCTCGCTGACGCTGCTGTCGAAGTAACCCAAGCCCCGGCAACGCTGCCAGTTTGGGCCGCTGCCCTGGGGGTCGAATTTCCAGCGCTGGGCGCCGGTGTCGGCATCCAGGGAGAAGACTTTGCCGTAGGCGGTGCACACGTAAACGCTGTCACCGATCTGCAGCGGGGTGTTCTGGTCTTCGGCGCCGGCGCCGTTGCTCTCGGGGATGTCGCCGGTGTGGAAGGTCCAGGCCACCTGCAACTTGTCGATGTTGCCTTTGTTGATCTGGTCCAGCGCGGCAAAACGGTTGCCGGCGGTGGTGTTGCCCCAGTGGGCCCAGTCCTTTTGCTCGGTGCCAGGTGTCACCGGCGTCACCGCAGGCTCACTGCTGGCCTTGACCACGTGGGTCGGCACAAACATGTACGCCAGGGTGGCGACCACGCCCAGGCCCAGCAGCCCGGCCACACCATAGGCGCCACGCCCGGGTGTCGAGCCCGACGCACGGGCGAGCTGTGGATAAATCAGCGCGACCACCAGGCCGATGACGGCAAAGGTCAGCACCCGCGATACCAACGGCCAGTATTCCAGCCCGGTGTCCCACACCGCCCAGATCGCGGTCAGCACCAACGCCACGGCGTATAGCCATGCACCCTGAGGCCGGCGCTTGGCGATCAGCACGCCGGAGACCAGCATCGCCAGGCCCATCAGCAGGAAATACCAGCTGCCACCCAGCGCCACGAGGTAACCACCACCGCCCGCCAGGCCCAGGCCGATCAAGGCGATCAGCAGGCCCAGGCCAACCAGCAACCATCTGCTGCCGGTGGCAGCCCCAAAGTTATTCATCTCGCAAACGTCCTTCCTGTATACCCAACGAGAAATAATGTACCAAACAGTTACTTTTAACAATCTGGCACAAACTAATGTGTTCGATCAGCGGCGAAAATAAATTTCAGCTCTCGCTTGAAGTGGAATTTTATTTCCAATAATGTCCACTTCAGAATCTTTGTCGCACCAGAACAATAAAAAGGAAACTCCCATGAAGCGCCTGCTTGGCTGTGCCTGTGCCCTGCTGCTGTCCACCGCCGCCCATGCCGAATTGCGCATCGGGGTATCGGTCGGGCAGTTCGATAACTATGTGTCCTACCTGGTGCAGGCCATGCAGGACCGGGCCAAGGCCTCGCCCGATGGAGTCAAGCTGCAGGTGGAAGATTCCGCCAGCGATGTAGTCCGCCAGTTGAACCAGGTGGAAAGCTTTATCAGCCAGAAAGTCGACGCGATCATCGTCAACCCGGCCGACACCGCGGCCACCCGCAAGATCACCGAAAAAGCCAACGCCGCCGGTATCCCGCTGGTGTACATGAACAGCCGCCCAGAGGTGGAAAGCTTCCCGCCGGGCGTCGTCTTCGTCGGCACCGACGAGCGCGCCATCGGCCGGATGCAGATGGAGTACCTGGCCGAGAAGATGGGCGGCAAGGGCAACCTGGCGATCATCCTCGGGCGCCTCGCCCACAGCGATACCGGCAAGCGCACCAGCGGGGTGAAGGATGTGCTGGCCAAGTACCCCGAGATCAAAGTCGTTGAAGAGCAGTCCGGCGACTGGCAACGGGAAAAAGGCATGGACCTGATGAATGACTGGCTGACCAAGGGCCAGACCATCAACGCCGTGGCCTCCAACAACGACGAGATGGGCATCGGCGCCGCCATGGCTTTGCGCCAGACTGGCCGCCAGGACATTCTGGTAGGCGGCATCGACGGCACGCCCGACGGTTTGCAGGCGCTGAAAAAAGGCCAGTTGGCAGTGACCGTATTCCGCGACCCGGTGGCCATCGGTGCCGGCTCGGTGGACGCGGCGCTGATGCTGATCAAGCACGCCGCCCTGCAAGGCGATGTGTGGGTTCCGACCCAACTGGTTACCCCGGAAAACTACCAACAGTTCCTGCGCAACTAAGCGCGGCGCCGTCGCGAGCATCAAGGGGAACGAGCCTGTAACATGCTTGCCCATTGATGCCCGTGCCGGAGAACACCTTGTCCGCCTCTCACCCTCCCGTCCTCGATGAAATCGATCGCCAGTTGATCGCCGCTTTGCAGATCAACGCCCGCGAAAGCGTGGCCATGCTTGCCCGGCAACTCGGCATCGCGCGCACCACCGTCACCTCGCGCCTGGCACGCCTGGAAAAAACCCAGGTGATTACCGGCTATGGCGTGCGCCTCAGCCAGCGGGTGGTGGATGGTGGTTTACAGGCCTACGTGGGGATTACCGTGCAACCGCGCTCCGGCAAGGAAGTGTTGCGTCGGATCAGCGCCATGGCGCAGGTCCAGCAACTGTGTGCGGTGAGCGGTGAGTTCGACTACGTGGCCTGGTTGCGCACCGATTCGCCGGAACAGCTGGATCAACTGCTGGACCAGATCGGCAGCGTCGACGGTGTGGAGAAGACCACCACCTCGATCATCCTTAGTAACAAACTGGATCGTGGGCAACCAATCTGACCACCAACTTCGTCACTCTGACTAAAAACAATTCAATCCGACGACACATTGCGTCTTATTAACGAACGCTACGCTCCCTAGAATGGCTGCCATCTTTTCCTATACTCAGCGGGTCGCGCCCCGCCGAGTCGCCAGCAAGGTCAGCCATGAGCATTCCTTCCAGCACCATCAGCAAGCCCAACCGCCACCCTGCCACCGGTAAAAAGCCGATCACCATCTTTGGCCCGGACTTCCCGTTCGCCTTCGATGACTGGATCGAGCACCCGGCGGGTCTGGGCAGTATTCCGGCGGCCAACCACGGCGCCGAAGTGGCGATCGTCGGCGCCGGGATTGCCGGGCTGGTGGCCGCCTACGAGCTGATGAAGCTGGGCTTGAAACCGGTGGTGTATGAAGCCTCGAAAATGGGTGGCCGCCTGCGTTCCCAGGCCTTTGAAGGCGCCGAAGGCATCATCGCGGAACTCGGCGGCATGCGCTTCCCGGTGTCCTCCACTGCGTTCTATCACTACGTGGACAAGCTCGGGCTGGAGACCAAACCGTTTCCCAACCCGCTGACGCCCGCTTCCGGCAGCACGGTCATCGACCTCGAAGGCCAGACTCACTACGCACAGAAACTTGCCGACCTTCCCGCACTGTTCCAGGAAGTGGCTGACGCCTGGGCCGACGCACTGGAAGCGGGCTCGCAGTTCGCCGATATCCAGCAAGCCATCCGCGACCGTGACGTACCGCGCCTTAAAGAGCTGTGGAATACCCTGGTTCCGTTGTGGGACGACCGCACCTTCTACGACTTCGTCGCCACCTCCAAGGCGTTTGCCAAGTTGTCGTTCCATCATCGCGAAGTGTTCGGCCAGGTCGGCTTCGGCACCGGTGGCTGGGACTCGGACTTCCCCAACTCGATGCTGGAAATCTTCCGCGTGGTGATGACCAACTGCGACGATCACCAACACCTAGTGGTCGGCGGCGTCGCCCAGGTGCCCATGGGCATCTGGCGTCATGTGCCGGAACGTTGCGCTCACTGGCCCGAAGGCACCAGCCTCAGCTCCCTGCACCACGGCGCGCCGCGGGCCGGGGTCAAGCGCATTGCCCACGCGCCCGACGGCCGTTTCGCCGTCACCGACAACTACGGCGACACCCGCGAATACGCCGCGGTGCTGACCACCTGCCAGAGCTGGCTGCTGACCACCCAGATCGAGTGCGACGAAACCCTGTTCTCGCAAAAGATGTGGATGGCCCTCGACCGCACCCGCTACATGCAATCGTCGAAGACTTTCGTGATGGTCGACCGGCCATTCTGGAAGGACAAGGATCCGGAAACCGGCCGCGACTTGATGAGCATGACGCTGACCGATCGCCTGACCCGTGGCACCTATCTGTTCGACAATGGCGACGACAAGCCGGGTGTGATTTGCCTGTCCTACTCGTGGATGAGCGACGCCTTGAAAATGCTTCCGCAGCCGATCGAGAAGCGCGTGAAACTGGCCCTCGACGCGTTGAAAAAGATCTACCCGAGAGTCGACATCGCCGCGCGGATCATCGGCGACCCGATCACCGTGTCGTGGGAAGCCGACCCGCATTTCCTCGGTGCCTTCAAGGGCGCGCTGCCGGGCCACTATCGCTACAACCAGCGGATGTACGCGCACTTCATGCAGAAGGACATGCCGGCTGAACAACGCGGGATTTTTATCGCCGGTGACGACGTGTCCTGGACGCCTGCCTGGGTTGAAGGCGCTGTGCAAACTTCGCTGAATGCGGTGTGGGGCATCATGACTCACTTCGGTGGCAGCACTCACCCGCAGAACCCGGGGCCGGGGGATGTGTTCGATGAAATCGGGCCGATTGCACTGCCCGAATAAGGAGTTGCCCATGCGTGTCGCCCTGTATCAATGCCCGCCTTTGCCGCTGGATGTGGCGGGCAACCTCAAGCGCCTGCATCAGTTGGCGCAAGAGGCCAACGACGCCGACCTGCTGGTGCTGCCGGAGATGTTTCTCACCGGCTATAACATCGGCATGGAAGCGGTCGGCGCGCTGGCTGAAGCCCAGGACGGCCCCTCGGCGCAGTCCATCGCCACCTTGGCGAAAAACTCAGGCGTGGCGATCCTCTACGGCTATCCGGAACGCGGCGCCGACGGGCAGATCTACAACGCCGTACAGTTGATCGACGCTAACGGCCAGCGCTTGTGCAACTACCGCAAGACGCATCTGTTTGGCGACCTCGACCACTCGATGTTCAGCGCTGGAGACGACGATTTTCCGCTGGTGGAATTGAACGGCTGGAAGCTGGGTTTCCTGATTTGCTATGACCTGGAATTCCCGGAGAACACCCGGCGCCTGGCGCTGGCCGGTGCGGAGTTGATCCTTGTACCGACCGCCAACATGGTGCCGTTCGATTTCGTCGCCGATGTCACCGTGCGGGCGCGGGCCTTTGAAAACCAGTGTTACGTGGCCTACGCCAATTACTGCGGCCAGGAGGGCGAGATCCAGTATTGCGGGCAGAGCAGCATCGCCGCGCCGGATGGCCAGCGGATCGCCCAGGCGGGTCTCGATGAAGCGTTGATTGTCGGCACCCTGGATCGACAGTTGATGGTCGACTCTCGTGCGGCCAACCGCTACCTGCTGGACCGTCGTCCGGAGCTTTACGGTGCGTTGCACAAGCACTGATCCGGCAGGTTTGCGCTAGCATAGGCACTTCCTACGTTTCGGAAGTGCTCATGCCTGCGCCGGCCCACCCTCATCACCTTCAATTGACCCTGGCCAACGGCCTGCGGGTTTCCTTGCGTCATGCACCGCGTTTGAAGCGCTGCGCGGCAGCCTTGCGCGTTGCAGCGGGCAGTCACGATGTGCCCTTGGCGTGGCCGGGGCTGGCGCATTTCCTTGAGCATCTGTTGTTCCTGGGCACCGAGCGGTTTCCTGCAAGCGAAGGGCTGATGGCCTACGTGCAGCGCCACGGTGGACAGGTCAATGCCAGCACCCGCGAACGTGCTACCGACTTTTTCTTTGAAGTACCTGTTTCGGCATTTGATGCCGCGCTGGATCGCCTTGGGGATATGCTCGCCCATCCGCGCCTGGCCCTGGAAGATCAGTTGCGCGAGCGCGAAGTGTTGCAGGCGGAGTTCATTGCCTGGTCGCAGGATGCCGTGGCGCAACAACAGCAGGCGTTACTGCAAGGCGTTGCGGCGGATCATCCGCTGCGGGCGTTTCACGCGGGCAACCGGGATAGTTTGCCGGTAGAGCGTGAGGCGTTTCAGCAGGCGTTGCGGGATTTTTATGAAGGCTTCTATCAGACCGGGCAGATGACCCTGAGCCTTGCCGGGCCTCAGCCGCTGGAGGAACTGCAATCCATCGCACAGCGATTCAGTGAAATGCTCAAGCCGGGGCAACTGCGTGCACAAGCACCAGCACCCGCCTTGATGGCTGGCAGCCATGTCACTTATCAACATGCCGATGAACACCACTGGCACCACGTGGTGACAGGCGACGCGTCGCCTGAAGCGCTGGATTTCCTGTGCTTGTGGCTCAACGCTTCGGCACCCGGCGGGCTGCTCGCCGAGTTGCAGGCGCGGCAATGGGTCAGCGCCATTCGCGCAACGGCGCTGTACCAGTTCAACGGCCAGATGCTGCTGGATATCGACTTCACTCTGGATGCCCAAGGTGCACAGCAGACGGCAGCAATCGAAGAACTGTTGCACGACTGGCTGAGCTTTTTCGCACACAGCGATTGGACAGCGCTACGGGAAGAGTACGCCCTGCTGCTCGCCCGCAGACAACAGGTCAGCGGAGCCCTGGCAATGGCCCGGCAGGAAAACGAGCCAGTCCTGTCCGACCAAGGCGCCGCGTCCCTCAAGGCCTTGCTGGACTCCCTGCACCTGCAGCCGTCCCGGCACGCCTGGCAACTGCCACCCGGCAATCCGTTCCTGCGCCCGGCCGTCAAGGAAGAGCGCCCGGGACTGATTCGTGGGCAGACCAGCGCACATCGCGGCTTGCGCACTTTCGCCCAGGATCGCTCCTGGGGACGAAAGGACCTCTCGGCGTTGAACTTCAGCCAGGCGTTGCCAGGCGACACCGACGACGGTGCGATTTACCTGCGTTGGCAACTGGATTCGCCTCTGCGCGCAGACCTTTTCCCACGGCTGCGGGAGAACGCCAGCCAGGCGGGCGTCGAATTATCCTTCGAGGCGGCTGGCAATTACTGGCAGCTGAAAATGGTCGGGCTCCATGAGCCAATGCCCGCAGTGCTGGAGGAAGTCGCTCGCTGCCTGACACAGCTCGACGAACAAGCCCAGGCACCCGCAACCGCACCGACGATGGCGATCCGGGAATTACTCAAGGCATTACCCGAGTATTACGCCGGCGTCCCACCTGTAAACCAGACTGCCGGGCAAGACCGATGGCCGACCGCTCGCTGGCAAGGGCTTGCCGTCGGACTCCCCGCCGCCTGCGAGACCGCAATCAAAAGTGCAGCGGCGAAACTGCCAGGCCATCCGGAAACGGCTGTCAGCGAATGCCCATCCATCAGCGGCCAGCATCTGTGGCACGAGGTGAGTACCGATTCCAGCGACGCGGCGTTGCTGCTGTTCTGCCCTACACCCAGCCAATCCCTGGCCGACGAGGCGTGCTGGCGTTTACTCGCCCACCTGATGCAAGCGCCGTTCTACCAGCGCCTGCGTGTCGAGCTGCAATTGGGCTACGCGGTATTCAGCGGCATCCGACAATTCAACGGACAAACCGGCCTGCTGTTCGGGGTGCAATCTCCCACCGCTTCCCTGGCGCAAATTCTGGATCACCTGCAAACGTTCCTGAAACAGCTGCCCGAATTGATCAACACCAGCGAACTGCCGGGTGATCTGGCCCGGCAATTTTCCCTCGGCGCGCTCCCCACAGCTCAAGCCGCTGAACTGCTCTGGCACGCGCACTTGGCAGGCCACCCGTCGGATTACATCCAGCAGTTGCAAGATTTCATCCAGACCCGCACCCGCAAGGATTTAATGGGAGCTGCACAGCAACTCAATGCTGCTGCAGGCGGCTGGCGTTGCCTGGCCAATGGCGCACGCCTCCCGACGCCCTGGCAGTGATCAGCCTGATCATTGCCGCTACGGTAAAAGGCTTTTTCCCACAGGACAGCGCTATCTTTCGCAGAAGTACGTAACATTCATATGCACACCTCTGAACATCTGCGCCCGGAGGTGGACTATATGTATTACTCGGTAGTAAACGTCCCATCCCTTCGTAGGAGTAAGAATATGACCTGGTCCAAACCTGCTTACACTGATCTGCGTATCGGCTTTGAAGTCACCATGTACTTTGCCAGCCGCTGATTGGCTTTGTATCGCAATGCAACGCCTCGGCTCGCCCGGGGCGTTTTTATTTTTGAGTTGTGTGTAATGGAGCGGCCATGTTTGTCCAGATTCTAGGTTCCGCCGCGGGCGGTGGTTTCCCGCAATGGAACTGCAACTGCGTGAACTGCGCGGGTTTTCGCGATGGCAGCCTGCGGGCCGAGGCGCGTACCCAATCGTCCATCGCGATTTCCGATGACGGCGTGAACTGGGTCCTGTGCAACGCCTCGCCAGACATCCGCGCCCAGCTTCAAGGGTTCGCTCCGATGCAACCCGGCCGCGCCCTGCGGGATACCGGCATCAGCGCAATCATCCTGATGGACAGCCAGATCGACCACACCACCGGCCTGCTGAGCCTGCGCGAAGGCTGCCCGCACCAGGTGTGGTGCACCGACATGGTCCATGAAGACCTGAGCACCGGTTTCCCGCTGTTCACCATGCTGACCCACTGGAACGGCGGCCTGGCCTGGAACCGCATCGAGCTGGACGCCAGCTTCACGATCCCCGCCTGCCCCAACCTGCGCTTCACGCCATTGCCTCTGCGCAGCGCGGCGCCGCCCTACTCGCCTCACCGATTCGACCCACACCCAGGCGACAACATCGGCCTGATCGTCGAAGACCTGCGCACCGGCGGCAAGCTGTTCTATGCGCCGGGCCTGGGCAAGGTCGACGGGCCGTTGCTGGAGATCATGGCCGGCAGCGATTGCCTGCTGGTGGACGGCACGATGTGGGACGACGACGAAATGCAGCGCCGTGGCGTGGGCACCCGCACCGGCCGCGAGATGGGCCACCTGGCACAAAACGGCCCCGGCGGCATGCTGGAAGTGCTGGAGCAGTTGCCCAAGCAGCGCAAGGTGCTTATCCACATCAACAACACCAACCCGATCCTGGATGAGGACTCGCCCGAGCGAGCCGAGTTGCTGCGGCGCAATGTGGAAGTGGCGTACGACGGCATGAGCATTGAATTGTAGGAGCGAGCCAAATGACTGACACACCGCTGACCACCGCCGAGTTCGAACAGGCCCTGCGGGCCAAGGGCGCCTTCTACCATATCCATCACCCGTATCACGTGGCGATGTATGAAGGCCGCGCGACCCGCGAGCAGATCCAGGGCTGGGTCGCCAACCGCTTTTATTATCAGGTGAACATTCCCCTCAAGGACGCCGCGATCCTGGCCAACTGCCCGGACCGGGAAATCCGTCGCGAGTGGATCCAGCGCCTGCTGGATCACGACGGCGCCCCTGGCGAAGACGGCGGCATCGAAGCCTGGCTGCGCCTGGGCCAGGCGGTTGGACTGGACCCGGACCAACTGCGCTCCCAGGAATTGGTACTGCCCGGCGTACGATTTGCGGTAGACGCCTACGTCAACTTCGCCCGCCGCGCCAGCTGGCAGGAAGCCGCCAGCAGTTCGCTGACTGAGCTGTTCGCCCCACAGATCCACCAATCGCGCCTCGACAGCTGGCCCCAGCATTACCCATGGATCGACCCGGCCGGCTACGAGTATTTCCGCACCCGCCTGGGCCAGGCTCGCCGGGATGTGGAGCATGGTCTGGCCATCACCCTGCAGCACTACACCACCCGCGAAGGCCAGGAGCGCATGCTGGAAATTCTCCAGTTCAAACTGGACATTCTTTGGAGCATGCTCGATGCCATGAGCATGGCTTACGAACTGAAACGCCCGCCGTATCACAGCGTGACTGATCAGCGTGTATGGCATAAGGGGATCACCCTATGAGCTTCGATCGCAGCAAAAAACCGACCTGGCGCCAGGGCTATCGCTTCCAGTACGAACCCGCGCAAAAAGGCCATGTGCTGCTGTACCCGGAAGGCATGATCAAGCTCAACGACAGCGCCGCGTTGATCGGTGGCCTGATCGATGGCGAGCGCGACGTCAGCGCGATCATCGCCGAGCTGGACCAGCAATTCCCGGGCGTACCCGAACTCGGTGAAGACATCGAGCAATTCATGGAGGTTGCCCGTGCTCAGCACTGGATCGAACTTGCCTGATCTGCCACCCAAGCCGGAAATCGGCCTGCCGCTATGGCTGCTCGCCGAGCTGACCTACCGCTGCCCGCTGCAATGCCCGTATTGCTCCAATCCGCTGGATTTCGCCGAGCAGGGCAAAGAGCTGAGCACCGAACAGTGGATCAAGGTATTTCGCGAAGCCCGGGAAATGGGCGCTGCGCAGCTGGGGTTTTCCGGCGGTGAGCCGCTGGTGCGCCAGGACCTCGCCGAACTGATCGCCGAGGCGCGCAAGCTGGGTTTCTACACCAACCTGATCACCTCCGGCATCGGCCTCACCGAGCAGAAGATCAGCGACTTCAAGAAGGCGGGCCTGGACCACATCCAGATCAGCTTCCAGGCCAGCGACGAGCAAGTGAACAACCTGCTGGCCGGCTCGAAAAAAGCCTTCGCGCAGAAACTGGAAATGGCCCGAGCGGTGAAAGCCCATGGCTACCAGATGGTGCTGAACTTCGTTACCCATCGGCACAATATCGACAAGATCGACCGCATCATCGAGCTGTGCATTGCGCTGGAAGCGGACTTTGTGGAGCTTGCCACCTGCCAGTTCTACGGCTGGGCCCAGCTCAATCGGGTCGGCCTCTTGCCGACCCAGGAACAGCTGGTGCGCGCCGAACGCATCACCAACGAATACCGCGCCAAGCTCGAAGCCGAAGGCCATCCGTGCAAGCTGATCTTTGTCACGCCGGATTACTATGAGGAGCGCCCGAAAGCCTGCATGAATGGCTGGGGCAGTATCTTTCTGACGGTGACACCGGACGGAACCGCGCTGCCGTGCCACGGCGCCCGACAGATGCCGGTGCAGTTTCCCAACGTGCGCGACCACAGCATGCAGCACATCTGGTACGACTCGTTCGGCTTCAACCGCTTTCGCGGCTATGACTGGATGCCCGAGCCATGCCGTTCATGCGACGAGAAGGAAAAGGACTTCGGTGGCTGCCGCTGCCAGGCGTTCATGCTGACCGGAGACGCCAGCAATGCGGACCCGGTGTGCAGCAAATCGGAGCATCACGGGATGATCCTCCAGGCCCGCGAGGAAGCGGAGCACGCCACCCAGACCATCGAGCAACTGGCCTTTCGCAATGAGCGCAACTCACGGCTGATCGCGAAAGGCTGAGGCCTGTTAACGTTTGGCGATGATATACACGGCGTGCACGATGCCCGGAATGTAACCGCACAAGGTCAGCAGAATATTCAGCCAGAACGCGCCGGCGAAACCCACTTGCAGGAACACACCCAGTGGCGGCAGCAGAATGGCGATGATGATGCGAATGATATCCATGGGTTCAGCTCCTGAAAATCGGCTCGTGTGAGCCGTACAAGCTAATCGACCTTGGGCGTTCGTGAGGGTTCAGTGGGATCTGGCACGGGGCCATCCTCAGGCCAGGATTTCCAAACCGTGCTTTTGCACGATGCTCAACAGCTTGAGCGCCATGCCGCCGGGCCTTTTCTCACCTGACTCCCATTGCTTCACCGTAGAGGCACTGGTGTTCAAATAACGCGCAAACACCGGTTGGCTGACGTGGCTGCGCTCGCGTAGTTGTTTGATTTGCTCAGCCGGGATTTGTGCCGGGATATCCGCAAGGCATGCCTCGTCGAACCCACGAAGAGTCGTTTTATTTATGGCGCCTATGGCATAAAGCGCTTCGGCGGATTGATGAATGGACTCAAACGCCTCACTTTTATATTTCTTGGTCATGATGTATCTCCACAAACTCCCTGAGATCCAGCATCTGCTGAATCTGTGCTTCGCTGAAACCTTCATAGGTCTTAGCCAGCGACCGAAACCAAACCAGTTCGCTTTGACTGATATTGCTTTGGTTCTGCTTGGCAAATAGCAATTGATAAACCCAGTAATGCCTACCCTTGGCCAAGACAATTGAACGATGTCGGTTCTGATTCAGACGCTTCTTCCAAACACCGCCGCGCAAATTATCGGCTTGGCCGCCAAGCATCTCGCTGAATGCCTCCCTCAATTCCGAATCACATATCCAAGCCTTGCTGGCTGCGTTGGCAAAATTCCGCGTTTTGAACAGCCTGAGCTTCATAAGGCATCCCTTCCCAAAAACATACCACCCAGTGGTATAGATTAGAAATAGAGCATGATAAAAATCTTCACGCCCAATCGGCAGTCCTTGCCGACGTCCGCTAAAAAGCCATTTTTCCCAATGATGCTCAAGCACCCTTTTCAATCCAAAAATTACGCAGACAAAAAAACGCCCCCAGCCAAAAGAATCAGGCTGGAGGCGCCGCGTATACCGCGAGACGGTTCAGGAAATAAGGGGTTAAACGGCAATGCCCTTGCGGCATTGCAGCTGTGCGGTGCGCACCCGGGAGAAGGCACGCGCCAGGCGCAGGAGCATTTCGTCGACGTTGCTTTTGCTCAACGTCAGCGCCGGGGTGAAGCGCAGGCAGTCGGGTTGTGGCGCACTCAGGATCAGTCCTTCACTGAGCGCGGCCTTTACCACGGCATCTGCAGAATCTTCCGACAGGGTCAGCCCCCACAGCAGGCCCTGGCCACGCAGTTCACCCTGGTCATAGCGGTGCGCCAGACGTGCCAGCCCTTCGCCCAGATACGCGCCGACCTCGCAGACGTGCTCAAGAAATCCATGGTTCAGCACCGTATCCAGCACTGCCACGCCAGCGGATGCCATCAGCGCATTGCCGTGGTGGGTGCCGTCCAGCTCACCGAGCTCAAAACAACACGCCTTGCCCCGTGCCAGCAACGCCGCCAGCGGCACACCGCCACCCAGGCCTTTGCCCAGGGTGATGATGTCGGCGCGCACGCCATAGTGCTGTTCGGCGAGTAAGGTGCCGCAACGGCCGGTGCCGGTTTGCACTTCATCGAGGATCAGCAGTATCCCCAGCTCGCGGCACAGGCGCTCGACGCCCTTGAGGTAATGCTCGGTCGCGGGAATTACGCCGGCATCGTTCTGGATCGGCTCCAGCATAATCGCCACGGTTTGTGCATCCACCGCCGCATGCAGTGCCGGCAGGTCGTTAAACGGTACGTGACTGAAACCCGGCAGTTGCGGCTCGAAGCGGTTTTCACTGACGGCGGCCGAAGCCGACATCGCGGCAAAGCTGCGGCCATGGCAACCGTTGCTGGCGGTGATGATGCGATAGGCACCACCGCGATGCAGCTGGCCCCATTTGCGCGCCAGCTTGATCGCCGCTTCGCAGGCTTCGGCGCCGCTGTTGAGCAGGTAGGCCTGGTCGCTGCCGGTGCGATGGCACAGGCGGTCGGCGAGGTTCAGTTGACCGCGGTTGTGCAGGCCGTGGCCGGGATTGATCAGTGACTGGGCCTGATCGGCCAATGCCTTGGCCAATACCTGCGGGCTGTGGCCCAGACTGTTGGCGCCGCCGCCCTGATTGAAGTCGAGATAGGCGCGGTCTTCGCTGTCCCACAGCCAGGAACCCTGGCCGCGCACGAACACCTGGGGCGGCCGGGCCACGCTGGGCATCAAGCAGTCGCTGGAAAGGTCGTCGCGCAGTGTCGGGGTTTTCGCGTCGAGAATCAGATCATCCAGACTGGGGACCGGGCGACGCAGGTTGAACAGGTTCATGGATGAACCCCGCTGGCAATCACACCTTGGTCGATATCACCGAGCAACCCATGACCGAGGTTTTTTGCCCTGCCTATGCAAACGCCGTCAACATAAACACTACTCATCGCACTTTCCGGCCCTGTAAGCCCTGTGAATAGGCGCTAGACTAGGCGTCTCGGGGGCACTCGGCCATTTCGATTTTCCAGCTTTTTCGATAAGCGTTACTTATGGATTTCAAGCAACTGCGTTATTTCGTCGCGGTGTATGAAGAAGGCCACGTCGGGCGGGCTGCAGAGCGCCTGTCGATCTCCCAACCGGCCTTGTCGCAGCAGATTCGCCAGCTCGAGCAGAACCTCGATGTGAGCCTGTTCGAACGCAGCAGCAAGCGCCTGCTGCCGACCCTCGCGGCCCACACTTTGTACAACCATGCCCTGCCCCTGCTCGACGGCATGCAGCATGCCGTAGAAGCGCTGCGCAACTTCAAGGGCCAGGCGTTGCGCACCTTGGCCATCGGTGTGCTGCAAACCGTGCACACCAGCCTGGTGCCGCAGATGCTCGAACGGGTGCGCAAGGCCCAGCCGCATCTGGTGGTGCAGATCTACGAGTTGACCGGCATGGAAATCGAACGCCGGCTGCTCAACGGCTCCCTCGACATCGGCATCAGCTACCTGCCGCCGCGCCAGCCGGGATTGCACGGCGTGCTGCTGTACGAAGATGAACTGAAGGTGGTCATCCCGTCTGATCACCCGCTGCGGGAATTCAAGAAAGTCTCCTTGAAGCAAGCGGCTGAGTTGCCGATGTTGCTGCTGGGGGAAGAGTTTCAAGTGCGCCAGATATGGCAAGGTCAACTGGCCAACCTGGGCCGGCGCCCGCAAGTGCAGGCAGAGTTGAATACGATGGTGGGGATTCTCGACAGCCTGCCCCACACCAAGCTCGCGACAGTGCTGCCCGGGCGGTCGCAGGACGAACACAACAGCAAGGCGTTGCTGTGGAAACCGTTGAGCGAACCACGGGTGCCGTTGAAAGTGGGGTTGGTGTGCCGGGATGTGCAGCGTCAGCAGGCGACGCTGGAATTGTTGCGCACGCTGCTGGAAGACGTGATGAACGCGCCTGTCTGACTTTTTCGCAGGCAAAAGAAAACCCCGCCGAAGCGGGGCTTTGCAGACTGTTTCCCTGACATCCATTTCACTCCGCCTTCCTGGCAGAATCCTACGTGTCCGTGTTGTTGCTTTGCGCTTCCTGCGCGACGTCCATGTGAAGTAGATTATCCGTGGATCCAATATGGCGATAGAGGACGATTAGCAGCACGTCATGTAAGAGAATGCTTACACGCCCTCCTGGCCCTTAGAACTGGGCCTCATCCAGCAAAAACAGCGATTCGCTACCGGCTTTTACCGAAGCACTCAGTGACGCGATCCGTGGCAACAAGCGGGCAAAGTAGAAACGTGCGGTGCCCAGTTTGCTGGCGTAGAAGTCTTCCTGGGCCTCTTTGCCCAAGGCTGCCTTGGCCATCAGGGCCCACATGTAGGCATAGGCCATGTAGCCGAAGGCATGCAGGTACTCCACCGACGCCGCGCCGATTTCATTCGGGTTGGACTTGGCGCGGTCCAGCAGCCAGGCGGTCAGCTCGTCCAGGTCATCCACCGCCGCGTCCAGCGGCTTGGTGAACTCGGCCAGTTCGGATCCAGCAGTGCGGGTGAAATGGCGGATCTCGTCGGCGAACAGCTGGTAGAACGCCCCGCCGCTGCCGACGATCTTGCGTCCCACCAGGTCCAGGGCCTGAATGCCGTTGGTGCCTTCGTAGATCTGGGTGATGCGCACATCACGCACCAGTTGCTCCTGGCCCCACTCGCGAATGTAGCCATGGCCGCCGAAAATCTGCTGGCCGTGTACGGTGGTTTCCAGGCCCAGGTCGGTCAGGAACGCCTTGGCAACCGGGGTCAGCAGGGCCACCAGGTCGTCCGCGCGTTTGCGGGCGGTGGCGTCTTCGCTGAACTTGGCGGTATCCAACTGCATCGCGACGTAGGTAGAGAATGCGCGGCCACCTTCGTTCGAGGCTTTCATGGTCAGCAGCATGCGCCGCACGTCCGGGTGGACGATGATCGGGTCGGCCACTTTGTCCTTGGCTTTCGGACCGGTTGGCGAACGGCTTTGCAGGCGGTCGCGGGCATATTCGATAGCGTTCTGATAAGAGCGCTCGCCGGAGGCCAGGCCCTGAATGCCAACGCCCAGGCGCTCGTAGTTCATCATGGTGAACATCGCCGCCAGGCCACGGTTGGGCTCGCCCACCAGGTAACCCACCGCTTCGTCGAAGTTCATCACGCAGGTCGCGGAGGCCTGGATACCCATCTTGTGTTCGATGGAGCCACAGGTCACCGGGTTGCGCGCGCCCAGGCTGCCATCGGCATTGACCATGAACTTGGGCACCAGGAACAGCGAGATCCCTTTGGGACCCGCCGGCGCGTCCGGCAGCTTGGCCAGCACCAGGTGGATAATGTTGTCGGTGAGGTCGTGCTCGCCACCGGTGATGAAGATCTTGGTACCACTGACCTTGTAGGAACCGTCTGCCTGAGGCTCAGCCTTGGTGCGGATAATCCCCAGGTCGGTGCCCGCATGGGGCTCGGTCAGACACATGGAACCGGCCCACACGCCGGAGTACATATTCGGCAGGTAAGTGGCTTTGAGTTCTTCGCTGGCGTGGGTGTTGATCGACACGCAGGCGCCGGAGGTCAGCATCGGGTACAGGCCGAAGGCCAGGCCCGAGGAGTTGATCATCTCTTCAACCTGGGCCGACACCGCCTTGGGCATGCCCATGCCACCGTAGGCCGGATCGCCACCGACACCTACCCAACCGCCTTCGGCGTAGGTTGTGTAGGCGGCCTTGAAGCCCGCCGGGGTGAAGACCGCGCCATTCTCCCAGCGGCAGCCTTCTTCGTCGCCGCCGCGGCTGAGCGGGGCGACGGTCTTGGAGGTGACTTTGCCGGCTTCTTCGAGGATTGCCTCAACGGTCTCTGCGTCGACGGTCTCCGCCAGCGCGGGCAGTTGGGCCCAGAGTTTGGCGACCTCAAAAACTTCGTTGAGGACGAAGCGCATATCGCGCAGCGGCGCTTTGTAGTCAGCCATGGCAAACCTCGTGAGAACTTTAACGTTATTCGGGTGGGGTCGGTTTTACAGACCCCGAGTGTAACCGAACAACTTTTGTGACACATAGGGTCTGCTTGTGACCAACAAGTATTTTACGGTCATTAAAGCGCAAACAGCTCCGCCGGCAGACTCATCAGGCATTCGCTGCCCGCCTCTACGGCCGCCCGATGGGCTGCCGTGCGTGGCAGCAGGCGCTTGAAATAGAACTCGCAGGTGGCCAGCTTGCCTCGGGCGTAATCGGCATCACCGCTGCCGCTTTCCAACTGTTCTTGTGCCACCAGCGCCATGCGCAACCACAGGTAAGCGAGGATTATGTAACCGCTGTACATCAGGTAATCCAGCGCGGCAGCACCGACTTCGTCGGGATTTTTCATGGCGGCCATGCCGACCTTCATCGTCAGGTCGCCCCACTGCTGATTCAACTCGTTGAGCTGAGCCACATGGGCCCTGAGCTGTGGATGTTCGGCGTTGGCTGCGCAGAATTTGTGGACGATTTTGGTAAAGCCCCGCAACAGCTTGCCCTGGCTGCCGAGCACCTTGCGCCCCAGCAAATCCAAAGCCTGAATCCCGTTGGTGCCCTCATAGATCGGCGCAATCCGGCAATCGCGCACCAACTGCTCCATGCCCCATTCACGAATAAAGCCATGACCACCGAATACCTGCATGCCATGGTTGGTCACCTCCAGCCCGGTTTCGGTCATGAAGGCCTTGCAGATCGGCGTAAGGAACGCCAGCAGGTCTTCGGCTTCCTGGCGTTGGCCTTCGTCGCTGCTCAGGTGCGCCGTATCGAGCAACTGTGCGGAGAAATAGGTCAACGCCCGGTTACCTTCGTTGAAGGCCTTCATGGTCAACAGCATGCGCCGTACGTCGGGGTGCACGATGATCGGGTCAGCCGCCTTTTCGGGTGCCTTGGCACCGGTCAGCGAGCGCATCTGCAAGCGGTCGTTGGCGTACTTGATCGCGCCCTGGAAACTTGCCTCACCCAGGCAAAGGCCCTGCATGCCGGTGCCCAGCCGCGCATGGTTCATCATGGTGAACATGCAATTGAGACCCTTGTTTGCCTCACCGATCAGGAAGCCCCGGGCGCCGTCGAAGTTCAGCACACAGGTGGCCGAAGCCTTGATGCCCATCTTGTGCTCGATGGAACCACAGCTCACCTCGTTGCGCTCACCTGAGTCGGCGTGGAACTTGGGCACGATAAACAGCGAAATCCCCTTGGTCCCGGCCGGCGCATCCGGCAGCTTGGCCAACACCAGGTGGATGATGTTTTCACTCATGTCGTGCTCGCCGGCCGAGATGAAAATCTTGCTGCCGGTGACCGCATAGCTGCCGTCAGCCTGAGGCACGGCGCGGGTCTTGATCAGCCCCAGGTCAGTGCCGCAATGGGCTTCGGTCAGGCACATGGTGCCGGTCCACTGGCCTGCCGTGAGCTTGCTCAGGTAGGTGTTTTTCTGTTCTTCGGTGCCGTGGGCATGGATCGCCGACATCGCGCCGTGGGTCAGGCCCGGGTACATGCCCCAGGACGTGTTGCTGGAGGCAATCATCTCGGCCAGCATCAGGCCCAGGGACAGCGGCAAACCTTGCCCGCCGTAGGCCGGGTCTGCCGCCAGACCGTGCCAGCCGCCCTCCACGTACTGGGCGAAGGCTTCCTTGAAGCCCTTGGGCGTGGTCACCATACCGTTGTCGAAATGGCAGCCTTCTTCATCACCGGAGCGGTTCAACGGCGACAGCACGTTTTCGCAGAACCTGGCGCCTTCTTCGAGGATCGCGCCGACCATGTCCGGGCTGGCGTCGTTCGCCCCGAGTGCCGCGTAGTGGCCGTGGAAATCAAAGACGTGATCGATCAGAAAGCGCATGTCGCGCAGGGGAGCTTTGTAGTCAGGCATGGCAATGTCTCCGGCAGCAGATGCCTTCAACCTACTGCCGCAGGGCCCGCCGGACAATCATTGTAGGGCCGCTGAATACAGCGCCATCACTCAACCGGCAGCGCTTTCCCGTACCGCGCCCCGGCGGGTTTGCCCGGAGGCCACCACGCAGTTACGCCCGGCGCCCTTGGCGCTGTAAAGCGCCTGGTCGGCAGACTTGAGCACCTCTTCAGGGCTGCGCTGCTCGGCCTGGCGCTCGGCCACGCCGATGCTGACGGTCACCGACACGCTGGACGCTCCACTGCCCGTGCGACGCTGGCGACCTTGCTGGTCGTCCTGGGGACGGTCCAGGTTACGCAGCTTGATGTCGTAGTTGGCGATGATTTCGCGGATCTCTTCCAGGTGCGGCAGGCATTCATCCAGGGTCTTGCCGGCAAACACCACGGCAAACTCTTCACCGCCGTAGCGGTAGGCCCGGCCACCGCCATTGACCTTGGACAGCTTGCTGGCCACCAGGCGCAGTACCTGATCGCCCACATCATGGCCGTGGGTATCGTTGAAGCGTTTGAAGTGATCGACGTCGCTCATGGCCAGTACGTAGTTGCGCCCCAGGCGCTGCATGCGCTCGTTGAGCGCGCGGCGGCCGGGCAGCCCGGTCAGCTCATCACGGAAGGCCATTTGATAGGCCTCGTGGGCCACACCGGCAGCAATCATCAGCATCACCTGGCTGCACATGATGTTCAGGGTAAACGGCAGGATGAACGTTTGCGGCAACATCCAGAACAACCCAAGCAGCCCCACCAGTTGCGCGGCGTGCAGCGGCCTGGGCTGGTACCAGTACTGCGCGGCCAGGGTGACAAAGCCGATCAGGAACATCGGATACGACAGCTGGATCAGGCTCATCCAACGGCCATGCAAGGCAGGCCAGCGAATCTCGGCGAGCCAGCTCAACAAGGCCTGTGGGAAACTTTGTTCAAGGGCGAGCGCCACGCAGCCCACCGCAAACAGCACCGCGCACCGTGCGACAAAGTCGCGAAACAGGTGGGTTTTTTCCTGCCAGAGCGCATAGATGCTGAACAGCAGCGGCAACAACAGGCAACACAGATGGAAGACCACGGCGGCGTCTTCACGAACACGGCCGTGGTCGCGGTAGTAATCGGTCTGGGTGTCCAGCAGGAAATAGACGACGTACACCGTGATCATCAGGAACAGCTCGCGCTGCCTGCGGTAGACCGCGCAGTACGAGCCGCCCAACAGCAAAACCAGGGTTGGCAGCACGTTGAACAGTGAAGTGAAGAACACATTGAGATCCTTCACGTACGCAGCCGACAGCCCCGCCAGCAACAACAGCAGTGAAGGTAAAAAATGACTGAAACGTACAGCAGACGCGCGAGACAAGGGTAAAGCTCCGACCCACTAAAAAAGATGGCACAGTGCCTTCACTGATCACAGTTAAGCACATTCGATGTGATGCGTATCACATTGCCATCACTTTAACGGCCGCGCGGCGCAATCCCTGAGTGCTGCGATGTGGTTTTTTATCGCGCATAAAAAAACCGCCGCTCCCGAAGAAGCGGCGGCTTTTTAAATGAACTCGCCGAGGCTTAGTAGCCCAGGTCGAAGTTCTCTTCTTTCATGTCCATCAGGTTGTTGGCGCCCGACAGCATGGTTGCAACGTGGGTGCGGGTGCGCGGCAGGATGCGCTGGAAGTAGAAGCGCGCGGTCTGCAGCTTGGCGGTGTAGAAGCCTTCTTCGGTAGTGCCCGCAGCCAATTTCTCGGCGGCCAGGCGGGCCATGTCGGCCCAGAAGTAGGCCAGGCAGGCATAACCGGAGTACATCAGGTAATCCACCGAAGCGGCACCGACTTCTTCACGGTCTTTCATGGCTGCCATGCCGACCTTCATGGTCAACTCGCCCCACTCTTTGTTCAGTGCAGCCAGCGGTGCAACAAACTCTTGCACGGCTGCATTGCCTTCGTTGGCCTGGCAGAACTTGTGGACGATCTTGGTGAAGCCCTTCAGCGCTTCGCCTTGAGTCATCAGCACTTTACGGCCCAGCAGGTCGAGGGCCTGGATGCCGGTGGTGCCTTCGTACAGCATCGAAATGCGGCTGTCGCGAACGTTCTGCTCCATGCCCCACTCGGCGATGAAGCCGTGGCCGCCGTAGATTTGCACGCCGTGGTTGGCGGATTCAAAACCGACTTCGGTCATGAACGCCTTGGCGATCGGGGTCATGAAGGCCAGCAGTGCGTCAGCCTGTTTCTTGGCTTCGTCGTCGGTGCCGTACTTGACCACGTCAACCTGCTTGGCGGTGAAGTACACCATCGCGCGGTTGCCTTCGGCGAAGGCTTTCATGGTCAGCAGCATGCGGCGCACGTCAGGGTGCACGATGATCGGGTCGGCGGCCTTGTCCGGCGCTTTCGGGCCAGTCAGGGAGCGCATTTGCAAGCGGTCACGGGCATATTTCAGGCCGCCCTGGAAGCCGATTTCAGCGTGGGACAGGCCTTGCAGCGCGGTACCCAGGCGAGCGGTGTTCATAAAGGTGAACATGCAGTTCAGGCCTTTGTTCGCCGGGCCGATCAGGAAACCGGTGGCCGCGTCGAAGTTCATCACGCAGGTGGCGTTGCCGTGGATACCCATCTTGTGTTCCAGGGAACCGCAGGACACCGCGTTGCGCTCGCCAATCGAACCGTCGGCGTTCGGTACGAACTTGGGAACGATAAACAGCGAAATGCCTTTGGTGCCAGCCGGTGCGTCCGGCAGGCGGGCCAGCACGATGTGGACGATGTTGTCGGCCATGTCGTGTTCACCGGCCGAGATGAAGATCTTGGTGCCGGAAACCTTGTAGGAACCATCAGCCTGAGGTTCGGCCTTGGTGCGCAGCATGCCCAGATCGGTGCCGCAGTGCGGCTCGGTCAGGCACATGGTGCCGGTCCACTCGCCCGACACCAGTTTGGTCAGGTAAGCCTCTTGCTGCTCGGGAGTGCCGTGCTCGGAAATGGTGTTCATCGCGCCATGGGACAGGCCCGGGTACATGCCCCACGACCAGTTGGCTTCGCCGACCATTTCGCTGACTGCCAGGCCCAGGGACTCCGGCAAGCCTTGGCCACCGTGCGCCACGTCGTGGGCCAGGCTTGGCCAGCCGCCTTCAACGAATTGTTTGTAGGCTTCTTTGAAACCGGTAGGGGTCTTAACGCCTGACTCGCTCCAGGTGCAACCTTCGATGTCACCCACGCGGTTCAGCGGTGCCAGTACCTGCTCACAGAACTTGGCGCCTTCTTCGAGAATGGCGTCAACCATGTCCGGGGTAGCGTCCTGGCAAGCCGGCAGGCTCTGATAGTGCGCTTCATAGCCAAGCAGTTCGTCACGAACGAAGCGAATATCACGCAAGGGGGCCTTGTAGTCAGGCATAGCGATAAACCTCTGCTGATGTATCTGGGATGAACAACCGCGTGGATGTGTTATGGCGGTCAAACAGTTGTTTGAAACATACGTTTACGACCAATCCTTGTCAAGCGTCGCGCAAATGCCGTTTGTCATGACGTGGGTCAACGTCAGGCACGGCAAGGCCTGCAGCGAAATGCCGCATGAAGATTCAAAACCTGAGGGAGATGGAGATCAATGTGGGAGCTGGCTTGCCTGCGATGCAGGCGCCGCGGTGTATCAGGATGGCTGAGGTGATGCTATCGCAGGCAAGCCAGCTCCTACAGAGAAGCTGGAGAGCGCAACATTCAGGCGTAGGTATCGATCAACGTGCCGAGCATTTCGTCGGAAGCCTTGGCGACTTTGGCGCCCAGTTCGACCTGGAACTTGCCTTGGGCCATCTCGACCATATTGCTGGCCGAGTTCGACGCCTGATTGGCATCGGCTGCACGCAAGCGATCGTTCTGCGCATCCGAAGGCTGGGTAGTGGCGGCGCTGGCAATCTTGCCGGCGGCCTGGTCGACACGGTTCTGCCCGGTCTGAATCGCGCTCAGCCCCGAGTAAAACGCACTGCTACCAGAGATTTCCATGGCGTGAACCTGCCTATAAGAGAATCGTGAACCGTTATTGAAGCAGACATACCGGCAAAACGCCCGTCAAAAACACTAATGGCATAATGCCTTATTGATAGGCAAAACTAGTCAAGCAGGTCCAGTTGCAAGTACTCCGCCACCGCTTCAGCGCCGGGATGCTTGAGCTTTGGCACCCTGCCCAGGCATGGCGCGGGCAGCCGTTCAGCCAGGGTGGCGAGGTTTTCTTCCAGACGAGAGGTCTTGGGGTCGATGATATTCGCCACCCAACCTGCCAACGGCAAACCGTCCCGGGCGATGGCTTCGGCGGTCAGCAGCGCGTGGCTGATGCAACCCAGCCGCACGCCCACCACCAGGATCACCGGCAGCTTCAGCGCCTGGGCCAGGTCCGACAGGTTGTCCTGATCCGCCAAGGGCACACGCCAGCCGCCCGCACCTTCAATCAGGGTGAAGTCGGCCTGCTTGGCCAGAATATGCTGCATGGGTTTGAGCAACGACTGCACCGTCAGCGCCACTCCGGCTTCACGGGCCGCCAGATGCGGTGCGATGGCCGGCTCGAACGCCACCGGGTTGACCTCGGCATAGGTCAAGGGCAAAGAACACTCGGCCAGCAACGCCAGGGCATCCGAATTGCGCAGCCCCTTGGGCGTCAGTTGGCAGCCCGAGGCCACCGGCTTGCCCGCCGCCGTGCTTTTGCCGGCTTGACGCGCGGCATGCAGCAGGCCCGCGGCGATGGTGGTCTTGCCGACGTCGGTGTCGGTCCCCGTGATGAAGTAAGCGGCACTCATAGAGGTTTCTCCAGGACGGCGTACACCACTTGATAAGTTGCCGGCAGGCCCTGGGCCTGGCGGAACTGCTCGTAGGCTTGCACCAGTGCAACAATCCGCGCCCGGCCCGTCAAGCCTCCGGGGCGCCCCGGGTTCAGATTGTGTGCACCCAAGGCTTTCAATTCGTGGGTCAGGCTGCGCACGTCGGGGTAATGCAGCACGTGGGGACGCTGCTCCAGGCTGCGCACCCGCAAGCCACTGGCGGCGCAAAGTTGCTGGTAAGCACTGAATGGCCGGAAGCGATTGACGTGGACCATGCCATCCGCCGCACGCCAGCTTTCGCGCAACTCATCCAGCGTACCCACGCACAGGCTGGCAAACGCCAGCACGCCGCCAGGCTGCAACACCCGCCGCGCCTCGCTGAGTACGGCGGCAAAGTCCGAACACCACTGCACAGCAAGGCTCGAATAGATCAGCCCGCAACTGGCGTCCTGCAACGGCAAGCGCTCGGCATCGCCAGCGATAAAATGTTGCGCACCACCCAACGGCCGGGCGTGGTTGAGCATGCCTTCGGCAATATCCAGGGCCACGCCTTGGGTGTCCGGAAATGACTGGCCCAGCACACGACTGAAATAACCCGTGCCGCAGCCCAGGTCCAGCCAGCGTTGCGGCGAGATATCTGCCGGCACACGTCGCAGCAGCTCACTGCCCACCGTACGCTGCAACTCGGCAACGCTGTCGTAACTGGCGGCTGCGCGGGAAAAGGAGGCCGCTACCTGGCGCTTGTCTGGCAAGCCGCCCGGCAGCACCGGAAGGGATAAATCAGTCATCACCGCACTCATGCAAAAAAGCCTGGATGGCCCCCGCCACACCGTGGGGGTCCTCCAGTAGAAAAGCGTGACCGGCCTGTTCAATCAGGCCGATTTCAACATCGGGCAGCAACGTCAGCAAGTCGCTGGCCGCCTCGGCGGGCACCAGGCCGTCCATGCCGGCAAACAGGTGCAACTGTGGGCCACGAAAGGCCAGCAACGCCTCACGGGTATCCAATTGAGCGAGTAATTCAAGGCCATTCATCAGGACCGGAGAAGGCGTATTCGGCGCTCCACTGACCAACAAGCGCGCCAGCCCGCGAGGGTCTTCCGCGCCCTTGGCACACAGCAGGCCGAAGCGCTTGAGCGTGACCTGGGAATCGGCATTGCACCCGGCGAGAAACGCATCGAAGGTTTCGCCGGGCATTGCGCTCGGCCAGCCGTCATGGGCGACAAAACACGGATTGCTGGCCAGGGTCACCAGGCCACAGCAACGATCGCCGCGGCGCGCTGCAAGCTCAGAAGCCAGCATCCCGCCGAGGGACCAGCCACCCAGCCAAACGTTGTCCGGCAGGCTGGCGTCCAGCTCGTCCAGCCATTCGTCGAGGTCGCCGGAAGCCAGCACCGGCAAGGGTTCGATATGCACCCGCAGGTGTTCATCCAGCCCTTGCAGCGCCGCCGCCAGCGGTTCCAGCGGCGACACGCCAAGGCCCCAGCCGGGCAGCAGTATCAGTCGATCACGCATGGTCGGGCTCCTGGCCTAACAAGCGGAAACACTCTTCCAATGCGTTTAACAATAGCTGCACCTGGGCTTCGCTGTGGGCCGCCGTCAGGGTCACCCGCAGGCGGGCGCTGCCGGCGGGCACGGTTGGCGGGCGGATCGCCGTCACCATCAGCCCGCGCTCACGGAGCATCTGCGACAAACGCACGGCACGGGCGCTGTCGCCAATCATGATCGGCTGGATCGGCGTGAAACTGTCCATCAGCTCCAGGCCGATCTGCTCGGCGCCTTGGCGGAACTGGCGGATCAACCCCTTGAGATGCTCCCGCCGCCAATGCTCGGTGCGCAGCAGTTCCAGGCTTTTCAGCGTGGCGCAGGCCAACGCCGGCGGTTGGCTGGTGGTGTAGATATACGGGCGGGCAAACTGGATCAGGCTTTCGATCAGTTCCTCACTACCCGCCACAAATGCCCCGGCAGTACCGAAGGCCTTGCCCAGGGTGCCCACCAATACCGGCACGTCTTCCTGACTCAAGCCAAAATGCTCGACGATCCCGCCACCATTGGCGCCCAGAGGCCCGAAGCCATGGGCGTCATCCACCATCAGCCACGCGCCCCGGGCCCGGGTTTCACGGGCCAGCTCCGGCAGGTCGGCCAGGTCGCCGTCCATGCTGAACACGCCATCGGTCACTACCAGCGTATTGCCGGTGGCCTTCTCCAGGCGCTTGGCCAGGCTGGCCGCGTCGTTGTGCAGATAACGATTAAAGCGCGCTCCCGAGAGCAAACCGGCATCCAGCAACGAAGCGTGGTTGAGACGGTCTTCCAGCACCGTATCGCCCTGCCCCACCAGCGCCGTGACCGCGCCGAGGTTGGCCATGTAACCGGTGGTGAACAGCAGCGCCCGCGGGCGGCCGGTCAGGTCGGCCAGGGCTTCTTCCAGTTCATGGTGCGGCGTGCTGTGGCCGATCACCAGGTGTGAAGCGCCACCGCCCACACCCCAGCGTGCCGCGCCCGCGCGCCAGGCTTCAATCACTTGCGGGTGATTGGCCAGGCCCAGGTAATCGTTGTTGCAGAACGCCAGTAACGGCTGGCCATCGACCACCACTTCAGGGCCTTGAGGGCTCTGCAGCAGTGGACGTTGACGGTACAGGTGCTCGGCACGACGGGCCGCAAGACGCGCGGCGAGATCGAAAGACATGCAGACCTCGATTAGCGCTCAACCCTGTGGGAGCTGGCTTGCCTGCGATGACGGCGGCACTTTCAGCATCAATGTGCCTGACAGACCGCTATCGCAGGCAAGCCAGCTCCCACACTGGACCGCACTTCGACAAGAGATATGGCTTAAACAGCCGCGTTGTAGAACTGCTCGCTACTTTTCTGTTCTACCAGCGCCTGCTCGATCGCCGCCTGGTGCACTTCATCGGCGTGCTCTTCACGGGCCTCCGGCAAGATGCCCAGGCGCGAGAACAACTGCATGTCTTTATCCGCCTGCGGGTTGGCGGTGGTCAGCAGTTTGTCGCCGTAGAAAATCGAGTTGGCACCGGCAAAAAACGCCAGGGCCTGCATCTGCTCGTTCATCGCCTCACGCCCGGCCGACAGCCGCACATGGGACTGCGGCATCAGGATGCGCGCCACCGCCAGCATGCGGATGAAGTCGAACGGGTCGATGTCTTCGGCGTTTTCCAGCGGCGTACCCACCACTTTCACCAGCATGTTGATCGGCACCGATTCCGGATGCTCCGGCAGGTTGGCCAGCTGGATCAGCAGGTTGGCGCGATCGTCCAGGGACTCGCCCATGCCGAGGATGCCGCCGGAGCAGATCTTCATCCCCGAATCACGCACGTACGCCAGGGTTTGCAGGCGCTCGCCGTAGGTGCGGGTGGTGATGATCGAACCGTAGAACTCCGGCGAGGTGTCGAGGTTGTGGTTGTAGTAGTCGAGGCCGGCCTGGGCCAGGGCTTCGGTCTGGTCCTGGTCGAGGCGGCCGAGGGTCATGCAGGTTTCCAGGCCCATGGCTTTCACGCCTTTGACCATCTCCAGCACGTAGGGCATGTCTTTGGCCGACGGATGCTTCCAGGCGGCGCCCATGCAGAAACGGGTCGAACCGATGGCCTTGGCGCGGGCGGCCTCTTCGAGGACCTTCTGCACTTCCATCAGCTTTTCTTTTTCCAGGCCCGTGTTGTAGTGGCCCGACTGCGGACAATATTTGCAATCTTCCGGGCAGGCGCCGGTCTTGATCGACAGCAGCGTGGAAACCTGGACGCGGTTGGCGTCGAAATGCGCGCGGTGCACGGTCTGCGCCTGGAACAACAGGTCATTGAAGGGCTGCACAAACAGCGCTTTGACTTCGGCTAAAGACCAATCGTGACGCAGGTTGGCAGTGATGCTGGCGCTCATGGGCGATTCCTTGATTATGCTTTGGCAAGCCCTGCGGGGAGTAATACCCACAGGCACGACACGGATGCTCGGCATATTTAAGGAAGATTCATGCACTGTCAACTTGATAACAAACACGAGGTTTACATCTGGTTAAAAAGCAACCAGACCTGTCTGGTCTGCGATGAACTCAGCGAAACCGCCCATCCTGTCTGCAACGTCTGCGAAACCGAGCTGCCCTGGCTGATGGACCACTGCGAAGTGTGCGCGCTGCCGTTGCCCATGGCGGGCCTGGTGTGCGGCCAATGCCTGAAGCGACCGCCGGCGTTTAAACACGTGGTTGCGCCCTGGACTTACAGCTTTCCCGTCGACAGCCTGATCAGCCGTTTCAAGCATCAGGCCCGCTGGCCGCTGGGGCATTTGCTCGCGCATCTGCTGGGGCAATTTCTGCAACACCGTTATGACGATGCCGAACTCATGCGCCCCGACTGCCTGCTGCCCGTGCCTTTGGCCCGCAAACGCCTGCGGGAACGGGGTTTCAACCAGGCGGCGATGCTCGCCCGCTGGCTGAGCAATTACCTGAATATCCCTTACGATGAGCACCTGCTGTTACGGCCTCATGAAACCGTGGCGCAGCAGGATCTGGACGCCAAAACCCGCCAGCGCAACCTGCTCCAGGCCTTCGCCCTGGCAGAAGGTGCCCAAGTCAAAGGCCGGCACCTGGCGCTGATCGACGACGTGCTTACCACCGGCGCCACCGCCAACAGCCTCGCCCGATTGCTGATGGACGCCGGCGCCCGGCAAGTCGACGTGTATTGCCTGGCGCGCACGCCCAAGCCGGGCACATGACTTGACTCGGGAGCGCCCTGCCCGCAACGTCTGCGCATTCCATCGAAGCGTGTAGCCATGTCCCTGCCAACCCTCTTGAGCCAACACATCGTCCGTCGCCCCCAGCGCATTGCGTTGCTGCAACACATTGCCGAACAGGGCTCCATCACCCGCGCCGCAAAAAGCGCGGGCTTGAGCTACAAGGCCGCGTGGGACGCCATCGACGAGCTGAACAACCTGGCGCAAAAGCCCCTGGTAGAACGCAGCGTGGGCGGTAAGGGCGGCGGCGGCGCCAAGCTGACGTCCGAAGGCGAACGGGTATTGCGCCTTTACCAGCGCCTGCAGGTGCTGCAAGCCCAGGTGCTGGACTCCGCCGAAGACGCCAGCGACTTCAACCTGCTGGGCCGCCTGATGCTGCGCACCAGCGCACGCAACCAATTGCACGGCCGGGTGATTGCCATCGACAGCCACGGCCGCAACGATCTGATTCGCCTGGAACTGGCCGCCGGGTTGAGCCTGGAGGCGCAGATTACCCACGACAGCACGTTGCGCCTGGAGCTGGAGATCGGCACGGAAGTCGTCGCCCTGATCAAGGCCGGCTGGCTTGAAGTGCTGGCCGTCTCGCAGCCAGCAACACCTGGACACAATTGCCTGGAAGGGAAAATCGAGGCCATTCTCGACGCCGAGGATGGTCCCAGCGAGGTGCGTATCACCCTGCCCAACGGCCAGGTTTTGTGTGCCCTGGCCCGGCCCGAGGCGCTTGCGCAGATGAATGCCGCCGAAGGCCACCCGGTGAAGGTGCAGTTCTCCCCCAGCAACGTGCTGCTAGGCACCCCGGTGTAGCGCTTCAAACTGCAACAATTTCGTCACGACCGCTCCCTAAGGTGTCTGCAAAAACCCGCAGGGAGCCTGAAATGAGCCTATTAGAAGAAAACCAAGCCACCGACCTGGAACAGATGGTCGGCCTCACCCGTCGGCGTTTTATCGGCGCCGGCGCCCTGTGCGGTGCGGCGATGTTCCTCGGCGGCAACCTGCTGACCCGCAGCGCCCTGGCCGTGAACGCCGCCTCCAACAGCCCATTGCTGGGTTTCGCCAGCATCGCCTCAGCCACCAGCGACGCCATCACCCTGCCGCCCGGCTACAGCGCCTCGGTGCTGATCAGTTGGGGCCAGCCGCTGCACAAGAACGCGCCGGCCTTCGACCCCAGCGGCAACGGCACCGCCAAGGCCCAGGAACAGCAGTTCGGCGACAACAACGACGGCATGAGCCTGTTCGCCTTCCCCGGTGACGAGAACCGCGCGCTGATGGCGATCAACAACGAATACACCAACTACCGCTACCTCTACGCCCACGGCGGCGCGCCGCAATCGACCGAAGACGTGCGCAAGGCCCAGGCCAGCGAAGGCGTGTCGGTGATCGAAGTGCGGCGCAAAGGTGATACCTGGCAGTTCGTCCAGGACTCGAAATACAACCGACGCATCCACGGCAACTCGCCGATCCGCTTTGGCGGGCCTGCGGCGGGCCATGCCTGGCTGAAAACCAGTGCCGACAAAACCGGCAAGAAAGTCCTCGGCACCTTCCAGAACTGCGCCAACGGGAAGACGCCGTGGGGCACCTATCTCACCTGCGAAGAAAACTTCACCGACTGCTTCGGCAGCAGCAACCCGCAACAAACCTTCGACGCCGGGCAGAAACGCTACGGTGTGGTGGCCGCCAGCAAAGACATCCACTGGCACCCGCATGACCCGCGCTTCGACATGGCCAAGAACCCCAACGAACTCAACCGCCATGGCTGGGTGGTGGAAATCGACCCGTTCGACCCGCAATCCACGCCGGTCAAGCGCACCGCCTTGGGCCGCTTCAAGCACGAAAACGCTGCCCTGGCGCAAACCCGCGACGGCCGCGCCGTGGTGTACATGGGCGACGACGAGCGCGGCGAGTTCATCTACAAGTTCATCAGCCGCGACAAGATCAACCACAAGAGCCCCAAGGCCAACAAGGACCTGCTGGACCACGGCACCTTGTACGTGGCGATCTTCGACGCGGGCGACGGCAATGCCGACCATCCCAAGGGCCAGGGCCAATGGGTCGAACTGACCTACGGCAAGAACGGCATCGACGTCAACAGCGGTTTCGCCAGCCAGGCCGAAGTGCTGATCCACGCACGCCTGGCGGCCAGCGTGGTGAAAGCCACCCGCATGGACCGCCCGGAATGGATCGTGGTCAGCCCTGCCGACGGCCAGGTGTATTGCACCCTGACCAACAACGCCAAGCGCGGCGAAGACGGCCAGCCGGTGGGCGGCCCGAACCCGCGGGAGAAGAACGTCTACGGGCAGATCCTGCGCTGGAAGGCCAATGCCAACGACCATGGCGCGCCGGACTTCAGTTGGGATTTGTTCGTGGTGGCCGGCAATCCGACCGTGCACGCCGGGACGCCCAAGGGCGGCTCATCCAACATCAACCCGCAGAACATGTTCAACAGCCCGGACGGCCTGGGCTTCGACAAGGCCGGGCGGTTGTGGATCCTCACCGATGGCGACTACAGCAACGGCGGCGACTTTGCCGGCATGGGCAACAACCAGATGCTGTGCGCCGACCCGGCGACCGGGGAAATTCGCCGGTTCATGGTAGGGCCGGTGGCCTGTGAAGTGACCGGGATCAGCTTCTCGCCAGACCAGAAAACCCTGTTTGTAGGGATTCAGCATCCGGGGGAAACCGGTGGCTCGACCTGGCCGGAACATCTGCCGAATGGCAAGCCACGCTCATCGGTGATGGCGATTCGTCGGGATGATGGCGGGATCGTCGGCGCCTGACAGGGCCTCATCGCGGGCAAGCCCGGCTCCCACAGTTGACCGAGTATTACTGTGGGAGCCGGGCTTGCCCGCGATAGCGGACTATCAGCCACCACCTATCTCGACCCCGGTGCGTTACCATACCCGGCCGGACGCGGCGCCCTGCTGCGCGCAGGAGTTCGCATGGCACACCCGTTTGAAACACTGACCCCTGATCTGGTGCTCGACGCTGTCGAAAGCATCGGTTTCCTCAGCGACGCCCGCATCCTCGCGCTCAACAGCTACGAAAACCGTGTCTACCAGGTCGGCATCGAAGACTCAGAGCCCCTGATCGCCAAGTTCTACCGGCCCCAGCGCTGGACCAACGAAGCGATCCTCGAAGAACACAGCTTCACCTTCGAATTGGCCGAGTGCGAAGTGCCCGTGGTGGCGCCGATGATTCACAACGGCGAAAGCCTGTTCGAACACGCCGGCTTCCGCTTCACCCTGTTCCCGCGCCGCGGTGGCCGCGCGCCGGAGCCGGGCAACCTCGACCAGTTGTATCGCCTGGGCCAACTGCTCGGCCGTTTGCACGCGGTCGGCTCCACCCGCCCCTTCGAACACCGCGAAGCCCTGGGCGTGAAGAACTTCGGTCACGACTCCCTGAACACCCTGCTGGAAGGTAATTTCATTCCCAAAAGCCTGCTGCCGGCCTACGAGTCCGTGGCCCGCGACCTGCTCAAGCGGGTGGAAGAGGTCTACAAAGCCACGCCCCACAAGAACATCCGCATGCACGGCGATTGCCACCCCGGCAACATGATGTGCCGCGACGAGATGTTCCACATCGTCGACCTCGACGACTGCCGCATGGGCCCCGCCGTTCAGGACCTGTGGATGATGCTCGCCGGTGACCGTCAGGAATGCCTGGGGCAACTGTCGGAATTGATGGACGGCTACCAGGAGTTCCACGACTTCGACCCGCGCGAACTGGCGTTGATCGAACCACTGCGGGCCCTGCGCCTGATGCACTACAGCGCCTGGCTTGCACGCCGCTGGGACGACCCGGCGTTCCCCCACAGCTTCCCGTGGTTTGGCAGCGAACGTTATTGGGGCGACCAGGTGCTGGCGCTGCGCGAGCAGTTGTCGGCGCTCAATGAAGAACCCTTGAAACTGTTCTAACCCACACCACCACCCTTGTAGGAGCCGGGCTTGCCCGCGATAGCATCACCTCGGTATTCCTGCAGAACCGAGGCGCCTGCATCGCCGGCAAGCCAGCTCCTACAGAAAAGCAGATCCCACTGGCTGACAAATATCCTTACAATCGCGGCTTTGTTAGCTGCCTAAGCAAGGATTCTGCATGCAAGCCGCCAACCCGCGTCGCGGGTACATATTGGGCCTGAGCGCCTACGTCATCTGGGGCCTGTTCCCGCTGTATTTCAAAGCCATCGCCAGCGTTCCCGCCGCAGAAATCATCGTCAACCGCGTGCTGTGGTCGGCGCTGTTCGGCAGTTTGCTGCTGATGGTCTGGAAGCACCCCGGCTGGTTCCAGGAACTGCGGGACAACCCCAAGCGCCTGGCGATCCTGGCCCTGAGCGGTACCTTGATCGCAGGTAACTGGCTGACCTATGTGTGGTCGGTGAACAGCGGCCGCATGCTGGAGGCCAGCCTGGGTTACTACATCAACCCGCTGGTGAACGTGCTGCTGGGCATGGTGATCCTGGGCGAGCGCCTGCGCCGCCTGCAATGGGTGGCCGTGGGCCTGGCGGCATTGGGTGTGGCGCAACAGGTGTGGCAGGTCGGCAGCTTGCCGTGGGTGTCCCTGGTACTGGCGGCCACCTTTGGTTTCTACGGCTTGATCCGCAAGCAGGCGCCGGTCAAGGCGCTGCCCGGGCTGGTGGTGGAAACCTGGATGCTGGTGCCGATTGCCATCGCGTGGCTGCTGTTCAACCCGTCCGCCCACAGCGCACAGATGGAGTTCTGGAGCACTTCCGAAGCCTGGTGGCTGGTGGCCGCAGGCCCGGTGACGCTGATCCCGCTGGTATGTTTCAACGCCGCCGCGCGGCATTTGCCCTACACCGCCCTGGGCTTCCTGCAATACGTGGCGCCCACCCTGGTGCTGCTGGAGGCCGTGCTACTGTTCAACGAACACCTGGCGCCCGCCACTTTGATCGCCTTCTGCTTTATCTGGGCCGGCCTGGTGGTTTACAGCCTCGACGCCTGGCTGACCGTGCGCAAAAGCTGATCAAATAACGTACAAACCTCTGCAAGCCACAGCCGGCGTGGCTTGCAGGCATTAACCCCAAGGTTATCCACAGCCTGATCCCCGGCGTTTGTGCACAAGCCCTTGAAACTGTTCGTTTTTTAGCCAGCCGGCGAAGAACCACGGCCCGCTTGGGCTGGACGCGGGTCTCTACAGGTTATCCACAGGCCCATGCAAGATTTCCATGCATAACCTTGTGGGCAACTATTCCTCGCTGCGTAGCTCCAGTTCCACCATCAAGTCATCCGCCAGGGTTTCCAGGGCGGCCTGCAAGGTCTCCAACGGCAGCGTCAATGGCACCGCCAGCAGCGCCTCGGCGTGGAACAGCGGGTCACTGCTCATGGGCGCAGGGCGCACGTCGGTGATCAAGCGCTCCAGGTTGACGCCCTGCTTGCTCAGCAGCGCGGTGATGTCACGGACAATCCCCGGCCGGTCATTGCCCACCAGCGTCATCGCGATCGGTTGCGACTCGCTGGCCGCCACCGAACTGCTTTCCCCCAGCAGCACGCGAATGCCATGGGTGGACAAGTCCTCCAGCGCCCCAATCAGATCCAGACGATTTTCCGCCGGCACGCTCACGCGCAAGATCCCGGCAAACTGCCCGGCCATGTGCGCCATGCGGCTTTCCAGCCAGTTGCCGCCGTGTGAGGCGATGCATTGGGCGATGCGTTCAACCACGCCGGGTTTATCCGGGGCGATGACAGTCAGTACGAGATGGTCCATGGTGTCGTCCTCTTCTTATGAAAATCAGGTAGGAACCCGGCGTTCCCCTCGCACCTACCAAGGTGGACTCAGGTAGGCACGAAAACAAATCGTGTACCATTTTTATATTTATCTGGAACAATCCAATAGTTTTTTGAGAACATCCTGTACCCCACTGTGACCGTACGACCAAAGTGGGTCGCTAAACGACGTATTTAGTCTAATTTTCACAACCGCAACTCATCATGTAGTATGCCCAATCGCGCACTACATAACGTTAGGTCGATGTCTGCCAAGGCAACCACGCACCGCGACGCAGCCCGCCCAGCCGCCTTCAACGGCATGTACTGGTGCGGCGTGTTCGCGGTTTACATGGCCAGAGGCTTCATTGGTAAATTGAAAAGCTGAAAAGCGCATAAGCTCCGCAGAGTGAGGCAAGCAATGACTGAACACGTTCAAGTCGGTGGCCTGCAGGTCGCCAAAGTCCTGTTCGACTTCGTGAACAACGAAGCCATTCCTGGTACCGGCATCACCGCCGACCAGTTCTGGGCCGGTGCCGACAAGGTCATCCACGACCTGGCGCCGAAGAACAAAGCCCTACTCGCCAAACGCGACGATTTTCAAGCGCGGATCGACACCTGGCACCAGGCACACGCCGGCCAGGCCCACGACGCGGTGGCCTACAAAGCCTTCCTTCAAGATATCGGATACCTGCTGCCAGAAGCCGCGGATTTCCAGGCATCGACCCAAAACGTCGACGAAGAAATTGCCCACATGGCCGGCCCGCAACTAGTGGTGCCGGTGATGAACGCCCGTTTCGCCCTCAACGCCTCGAATGCACGTTGGGGCTCGCTGTATGACGCGCTGTATGGCACCGACGCCATCAGCGAAGCCGACGGTGCCGAAAAGGGTAAAGGCTACAACAAGGTCCGTGGCGACAAGGTCATTGCCTTCGCCCGCGCCTTCCTCGACGAAGCCGCGCCACTGGCTGCCGGCAGCCATGTGGATTCCACCGGCTACAAGATCGTCGACGGCAAGCTCGTGGTCAGCCTTAAAGGCGGCAGCAACAGCGGCCTGCGCAGCGATGCACAGTTGATCGGCTATCACGGCGATGCCGCCAAGCCGACCGCAGTTCTGCTCAAGCACAACGGCCTGCACTTCGAAATCCAGATCGACGCCAGCACCCCGGTCGGCCAGACCGATGCCGCCGGCGTGAAGGACGTGCTGATGGAAGCCGCCCTGACCACCATCATGGACTGCGAAGACTCCGTCGCCGCCGTCGATGCCGATGACAAAGTGGTGATCTACCGCAACTGGCTCGGCCTGATGAAGGGCGACCTGTCGGAAGAAGTCGCCAAGGGTGGCAAGACCTTTACCCGTACCATGAACGCCGACCGCGTTTACACCGGTGCCGACGGTAAGGAGGTGACCCTGCACGGTCGTTCGCTGCTGTTCGTGCGCAACGTTGGCCACTTGATGACCATCGACGCGATTCTCGACAAAGACGGCAACGAAGTGCCGGAAGGCATTCTCGACGGCCTGCTCACCAGCCTGTCGGCGATTCACAGCCTCAACGGCAACACCAGCCGCAAGAACAGCCGCACCGGTTCGGTCTACATCGTTAAACCGAAGATGCACGGCCCGGAAGAAGCCGCGTTCACCAACGAGCTGTTCGGCCGCATCGAAGACGTGCTGAAGCTGCCGCGCAACACCCTCAAAGTCGGGATCATGGACGAGGAACGCCGCACCACGGTCAACCTCAAGGCCTGCATCCAGGCGGCCAGCGAGCGCGTGGTGTTTATCAACACCGGCTTCCTCGACCGTACCGGCGACGAAATCCACACCTCCATGGAAGCCGGCGCGATGGTGCGCAAGGCCGCGATGAAGGCTGAAAAATGGATCGGCGCCTACGAAAACTGGAACGTCGATATCGGCTTGAGCACCGGCCTGCAAGGTCGCGCGCAAATCGGTAAAGGCATGTGGGCGATGCCCGACCTGATGGCCGCCATGCTGGAGCAGAAGATTGCTCACCCGCTGGCCGGCGCCAACACGGCGTGGGTTCCGTCGCCGACGGCGGCTGCGCTGCACGCGCTGCATTACCACAAGGTTGACGTCTTCGCCCGCCAGGCCGAACTGGCCAAGCGCGAGCGCGCTTCGGTGGACGACATCCTGACCATTCCCCTGGCCCAAAATACCGATTGGTCTGACGAAGAAATCCGCAACGAACTGGACAACAACGCCCAGGGCATCCTCGGTTACGTGGTGCGCTGGATCGACCAGGGCGTGGGTTGCTCGAAAGTGCCGGACATCAACGACGTCGGCCTGATGGAAGACCGCGCCACCCTGCGTATCTCCAGCCAGCACATCGCCAACTGGTTGCGCCATGGCATCGTCAATGAAGCCCAGGTGATGGAAAGCCTCAAGCGCATGGCGCCGGTGGTAGACCGCCAGAACGCCGGGGACGCGCTGTACCGTCCGCTGGCACCGGATTTCGACAGCAACATCGCGTTCCAGGCGGCGGTGGAGTTGGTGATTGAAGGGACCAAGCAGCCCAATGGTTATACCGAGCCGGTGTTGCACCGTCGGCGTCGGGAGTTCAAGGCCAAGAATGGCTTGTAACTAAACGCTGAAAACGAAAAAGCCCTGATCAATAAATGATCAGGGCTTTTTTTGCATCTCGTAGCAGCTGTCGAGCGCCAGCGAGGCTGCGTCGGGCGCGACTCGGTTCGGTGCCTGGCTCATCATCGAGAGGATCCGTTACTGCACCATCCCCAACTCCCGCTTCACCATCTTCGCCAGCTTCACGCTATCAATCGGCTTGAGCAAAAAATCCACCACGCTCAAATGCATCGCATCAATCACGTCCGGCGCTTCAGCGTCCCCCGACATGATGATGATCGGCAACGCCGCCCGAGTAGACTGCCGTACCTGGCGAATCAATTGCAGCCCGTTGCTCGGCGTCATGCGCAGGTCGGTGATCAGCAAGCCGATGGAGCTGCTGGAGCTCAACAAGTCCCACGCCGCCTCGCCGCTGTCGGCGGTCATGCAGCGAATGCCGTCCAGGCCAAGAATTTCCGCCAGCAGTTCGCGCGCGTCCTTGTCGTCATCCACGATCAGTACACGTTGTGGCGGCAAATCCGGCTCCTGCATAACAGCGCTCAGGGCCTCGCGCTCGGCATCACTCAAAATATCGTGGTCGGACATACGTTTCTCGGCAGTTCTAATCAATCTCCCAGCACAGAAGTCAGACATCGCCGGAAGGGCGAACAATGTGCACTTCGTCGGAAAGTTTGCCTAGTGGGCGTTCTACGGGGTTTGGACGATATTCATGTAAGGTTTTTCCCTAGTAGTTGAGGGCAATTCGCTACCTAGACTTACGTCCAATGGGCACCCGCAGCGCAGGAGTCGACCATGAGGCACGATAACGACAAAAAAACTGCGGTCATAGGTATGAGTAAAGCTGATGCTTTCACACAAGCGGGGAAAACCGCTGTGTTGCAGAACATCCACGGCACCCTGCAATTCCTGCAACGTTTCCCGCCGTTCAACCAGATGGAAAACGCCCACCTGGCTTTTCTGGTAGAGCAGTGCCAATTGCGCTTCTACGGCCCCGGCGAGAGCATCCTCAAGCCCTCGGGCGGGCCGGTGGAACACTTTTACATCGTCAAGCAGGGCCGCGTGGTGGGCGAGCGACCGGATTCAGCAGAAACCACCTTTGAAATCACCACCGGTGAATGTTTCCCGCTGGCGGCGCTGCTGGGCGAGCGGGCGACCCGCACCGAGCACAAAGCCGCCGAAGACACCTTCTGCCTGCAACTGAACAAGCCGGCCTTTATCAAGCTGTTCGCCCTTTCCAGCGCGTTTCGCGACTTTGCCCTGCGCGGGGTGAGCAGCCTGCTGGATCAGGTCAACCAGCAGGTCCAGCAAAAAGCCGTGGAAACCCTCGGCACCCAGTATTCGCTCAACACTCGCCTGGGCGAGTTGGCCATGCGTCACCCGGTGACCTGCAGCCCGCTGACGCCGCTGCGCGAAGCGGTCACGCAGATGCACGAGCAGCAAGTGGGCAGCATCGTGATCGTCGATGAGCACAAGGCACCCCTGGGGATTTTCACCCTGCGGGACCTGCGCCAGGTGGTGGCCGACGGCACCAGCGATTTCAGCCAGGGCATTGAGCGTCACATGACCCAGGCGCCGTTCTTCCTCACGCCGGACCACAGTGCCTTTGATGCTGCGATTGCCATGACCGAACGGCATATTGCCCACGTGTGCCTGGTCAAGGATCAGCGCCTGTGTGGGGTGGTGTCCGAACGTGACCTGTTTTCCCTGCAACGGGTCGACCTGGTGCACCTGGCCCGCACCATCCGCAATGCGCCACGGGTGGACAACCTGGTGGCGATCCGTGGGGAGATCGGCCAGCTGGTGGAACGCATGTTGGCCCACGGGGCGTCGTCCACCCAGATCACCCACATCATCACCTTGCTCAACGACCACACCGTGTGCCGCGTCATCGAGCTGACCCTGGCTGACAAGGGTGACCCCGGCGTGCCGTTCAGCTGGCTGTGCTTCGGCAGCGAAGGCCGCCGCGAGCAAACGCTGTATACCGACCAGGACAACGGCATTCTGTTTGAAGCCAAAGACGCCGCCGAGGCTGCCGAGATTCGTGGCCGCCTGCTGCCCCTGGCGCAACAGATCAACCAGAGCCTGGCGCTGTGCGGCTTTACCCTGTGCAAGGGCAACATCATGGCCGGCAACCCGGAGCTGTGCCTGTCCCGGGCCGAATGGGCGCGCCGGTTTGCCGGGTTTATTCGTGAGGCCACGCCGGAGAATCTGCTGGGCTCGAGCATCTATTTCGATTTGCGGGTGGTGTGGGGCGACGAACAAGGGTGCGAGCAATTGCGCCAGGGCATTCTCGATCAAGTCGCAGACAACCGCCTGTTCCAGCGCATGCTGGCCGAGAACGCGTTGCGCCAGCGCC
The DNA here is from genome assembly GCF_013386765.1 of Pseudomonas yamanorum. Taxonomy (GTDB): domain Bacteria; phylum Pseudomonadota; class Gammaproteobacteria; order Pseudomonadales; family Pseudomonadaceae; genus Aquipseudomonas; species Aquipseudomonas yamanorum_A. The sequence goes on along the minus strand of NZ_JACARE010000015.1, from coordinate 141,523 downwards.
CGCCGGTGGGGCGTTTCCGGGATTTCGTGCTGACACGCAAAGGCGCCGACAAGGCGACACTCGACCTCAAGGTGCAAGGCCTCACGCCCTTTGTCGACGGTGCCCGGCTGCTGGCCCTGGCCAATGGCATCCACGCCAACAACACCCTGGAGCGCCTGCGCCAACTGGTGGCCAGGGAAGTCATCGAACGTCTCGACGGTGCGGCCTACGAAGAGGCCTACCACTTCATCCAGCAAACCCGCATGCAGCAGCACCAACTGCAAACCCGCGAGAACCTGCCCTACTCCAACCGCGTCGACCCCGACAGCCTCAACCACCTCGACCGCCGCATCCTGCGCGAATCCCTGCGCCAGGCCCAACGCCTGCAAAGCAGCCTGACCCTGCGGTATCAGCTGTGAGTTTGTTTGGCTGGTTGCGCAAAGCCAAACCGGGCCTGGACGCGGCGCAACAGCGGCGTGTCGAGCAACTGCCCAAGCCACGGGAACTGGCAGGCGGATCGCTACGGGCCCAGCGCTGGGTGGTGGTGGACCTGGAAACCAGCGGCCTGAACCTCAATCGCGACCTGGTGTTGTCGATTGGCGCCGTGGTGATCGAGGACGGCGCGGTGGACTTCTCCCAACTGTTCGAACGCACCCTGCACCGGGCCGAGACCAAGCTCAGCCCCAGCGTGCTGATCCACGGCCTAGGCCCCAGCGCCATTGCCGCGGGCAGTGATCCGGCTGAAGCGTTGATGGACTTTATGGAGTTTGTCGGCGACAGCCCGTTGCTGGCGTTCCATGCGCCCTTCGATCAACACATGCTGTGCCGGGCCCTCAAGGACAGCCTGGGCTATCGCCTGAACCACCCATTCCTGGACGTGGCCGACATCGCCCCGCTGCTGTGCCCCGACGCGAACATCCGCGAGGCCGGGCTGGATGACTGGATCGGGCATTTCAAACTGCAGGTGGGCGAGCGTCACCATGCGAGTGCAGATGCGTTGGCGACGGCAGAGTTGATGTTGATTCTGTTCAACCGGGCCCGGCAGCAGCAGATCGACAGCCCCAAGGCCTTGCAGGAGCGCCTTGGTCAATGGAAACGTCGCAAACAGGCCCCCTCCTTATAATCGTGGTGAGGGAGCTTGCTCCCGCTGGGGTGCGAAGCGCCCCCAAAACCAGCCGACCGCTCTCCTACTGAGTGAATGCATAGCCTGGATTGCGGCCGCTGCGCAGCCGAGCGGGAGCAAGCTCCCTCGCCACAACAAGCTGCATCATCATAAAAGATGTCATTACGCCGCCACCCGACCAACGCCAATTGCACCCGTACGACGCCTCTGCCACAATCGCGAATAATTCTCGTTAGTTTAAACTTTCCGATCGGTGTCGCCTTGTCGTCAATCCAAAGTCCCCACAGTGAGCTTGTTGGCGCGTTGTACCGCGACCATCGCAGCTGGCTGTTGGCGTGGCTGCGACGCAACGTGGCCTGCCCCAGCCGTGCCGAAGACCTGAGCCAGGACACCTTCATGCGCCTGCTGGGCCGTGAAGAACTGCGCGAACCCCGCGAGCCCCGGGCCTTCCTGGTGGCCATCGCCAAGGGCCTGCTGTTCGATTACTTCCGCCGCGCCGCGCTGGAACAGGCCTACCTCACCGAACTGATGCTGATCCCGGAAAGCGAACACCCGTCCCCGGAAGATCAGCAACTGATCCTCGAAGACCTCAAGGCCATCGACCGCTTGTTGGGCAAACTCTCCAGCAAAGCCCGTGCGGCCTTCCTCTATAACCGCCTCGATGGCCTGGGCCACGCCGAAATCGCCCAGCGCCTGGGGGTTTCCGTGCCCCGCGTGCGGCAGTACCTGGCCCAGGGCATTCGCCAGTGCTACATCGCCCTGTATGGCGAGCCGCTGTGAGCCCGGTCAGTTCCAGGCCGGTGTCGGCACGGGTGCTCGACGCGGCCATTGCCTGGCAACTGTCCCTCGATTCGGGCGACGGCAGCGCCGTGGAGCAGGAAGAGTTCGCCAAATGGCTGGCCAGCGATGAAGAACATGCCCGGGCCTGGCGCCAGTTGGGGATGCTCGATCAGCGTTTCAGCGCGGCCTCGGGCCCGGCCCGGGCGGCGCTGTTGCAGTCCCGCGAAGGCATTCGCCGCCGTGTGCGCAAGCTCGGCAGCGGCCTGGCCAGTGTGGTGCTGGTGTGCGGCCTGGTGTTGTTCGCCGGCCAGCGCTACCTGCCGCTCAACTATTGGCTGGCCGACCAGCGCACCGCCACCGGCGAACAGCGCACCCTGAAGCTGGCCGACGGCACGGTGATCAACCTCAATACCCACAGCGCCATCGACGTACGCTTCGACGAGAAACGCCGGCTGATCGTGTTGCAGGAAGGCGAGATCCTCGTCGAGACCGGCCACAACGACGCCCGCCCGTTTTTTGTCGAAACCCGCGAAGGCAGCCTGCGGGCCCTGGGCACGCGGTTTATCGTCAAGCGCGAAGACGACGGCACGCGCCTGAGCGTGTTGCAGTCTGCCGTCGGCGCGCAGCCCGAGGCGCTGCACCAGGAGCAGGTCTTCAAGGAAGGCCAGCAAGTGCTGATGCGCCGCGACGGCCTCGGCCCGATGCTGGCCGTAAACCCCGGCACCGACGCCTGGACCCGCGGCATGCTGGTGGTGGACAACGCCCGCCTCGGCGATGTGGTTGAGGAACTGAGCCGCTACCGCAGCGGGTACCTGGGTGTGGATAAACAGGTGGCCGACCTGCGGATCACCGGCAGCTTCCCGCTGCACGACACCAACCTGGCGCTGAACGCGTTGCTGCCGACCTTGCCGGTGCAAATCGAGCAGCACACACCGTGGTGGGTCACCGTAAAGGCCAAGCCGCCCACGCAATAGCCACGTAGCAGCTGTCGAGCCTAAGCGAGGCTGCGTCGGGCGCGACTCAGTGCGATGCCAGGCGAAGGTTCGGCAGCGCTGCCAACGCAGCCTCGCTCAGGCTCGACAGCTGCTACGGGAAATAGCGCCTGGAGCCACCGATGCGGACCCAAATAGAAATTATTTTCATTGGGCCCTATCACTTTTTGCATCTCGTTCGGCACATAGGCAATTGAGAAATATTTCCATTCAGGAGCCGCCGTATGTCCCGCACGCTAGACACCTTGTTGCGCCCCAGCCTGTTAGCCGTGGCCATAGCCCTCAGCGCCCCGCTGGCCAGCACCCAGCTGATTGCCGCCGAACAGGCCTCCAGCGTGCGCGCCTACAACCTGCCGGCAGCACCATTGGCCACCACGCTGAACCAGATCGCCAGCCAGGCGGGTTTGGCGCTGACGCTGAATCCTGGGTTGGCGTCGGGTAAGACTTCCGCACCGGTGAAGGGCCAATTCGATGCACAGGGCGCGTTGCGCGAGGCGTTGCGTGGGACCGGGCTGCAACTGGAGCAGAGCAGTGCAGGCACGTTCAGCCTGGTAGCGATTCCGGATGGGGTTGTGGCGTTGCCGGAGACCAGTATTACCGGGCAAGCCGATGCGGAAAGTGCCTGGGGGCCGGTTGATGGATACCTGGCGTCTCGCACCGCCGCCGGCACCAAGACCGATACCGCGCTGGTGGAAGCCCCGCGCTCGATTTCTGTCGCCACCCGTCAGCAAATGCAGGACCGCAACGTCCAGAACCTGGATGACGCCGTGAAGTACATGCCCGGCATCGTGTCCGCCAGCTACGGCAGCGACACCCGCTACGACTGGATGCGTGTGCGCGGCTTCGAACCCACGCAATTCCTCGACGGCCTGCCACTACCGCGCGGCGTGTACGCCAACCCGAAGGCGGAAACCTGGAACCTCGACCGCCTCGCCCTGCTGCGTGGCCCGGCCTCGTCGGTCTACGGCCAGACGCCACCGGGCGGCCTGCTGGACATGGTCAGCCGCCGCCCAAGCGCTGAATCGAGCAACGCCATTCAGGTGCAGTACGGCAGCGACAACTATCGTCAGATCAACTTCGCCAGCACCGGCAAGATTGATGATGAAGGTAAATTTCTCTACGGCCTCAGCGGTGTAGTGCGCGATGCCGGTACCCAGGTCGATCACATCGACAACAAGCGCTACAACATCGCCCCCAGCCTGACCTGGAATATTGATACCGACACCAAGCTGACTTTCCTGTCGCAGTTCACTCGTGACGATACCGGCGCCACCAGCCAGTTCCTGCCGATTGTCGGCACCAAGATCAAATCGCCGCTGGGCGACGTGTCTCATCACAAGAACCTGGGCGATCCCGACTACGAGTACTACGACCGCACCTACTACGCGCTGGGCTATGCCTTTGAGCATCGCTTCAACGATACCTGGCAGTTCAAGCAGAACCTGCGCTACACCAAATCGGAGTTGTCCTTCCAGCAATTGACCGTGGGGTCCTACGGTTTCTCGACCATTGATGCCGAGGGCAACACCAGCCGCTCGTCGACCAATGTGGACGAAAACATCGGCCAGTTCGCCGTCGACAACAATTTTCAGGCTGACTTCGCCACCGGCGACATCACCCACACCGTGCTGCTCGGCCTGGACCATCAGCGCACCGACACCTCGTACCTGTCGATCTTCGGTGACGGCGGGACGGTCAACCTCTACAACCCGGTCAACACCCAGCCGGTGGTGCGCCCGGCGCGCTCCACCGCTTATTACGACTACAACCAGAAAACCATCCAGACTGGCCTCTACGCCCAGGACCAGATGGCCCTGGACAAGTGGCGCCTGACCCTCGGTGGCCGTGAAGACTGGGTGCACCAAGGCACCACGTACTTCAACAAGAACGACGCGACCAATACCGACCGCAGCAAGAATTTCAGCGGTAACGCTGCGCTGAGTTACGTGTTCGATTCGGGCTTCGTTCCGTACCTCTCCTACGCCGAGTCGTTCCAGCCCGCGAGCAACGCCAGCGTCTCGCCGACCGAGTCGTACAAACCCACTGAAGGCAAGCAATGGGAAATGGGGGTCAAGTATCAGCCGCCCGGCTCAAATACCCTGCTGAGTGCTGCGGTGTATGACCTGACCCAAAAGAACGTGCTGGTTACCAGCTTCGGGGCCGGTGGCCAGTCGATCACCAACCAGACCGGCGAAGTGAAGGTCAAGGGCCTGGAGCTTGAAGCGGTGTCTGATGTGACCGAGAACCTCAAGGTGATCGCCGCTTACACCCTGGCCAAATCCGAAGTACAAAAAGGCCAATACAAAGGCAACCGCCTGCAACTGATGCCCAACCAGCAAGCGTCCCTGTGGACCGACTACACCTGGCACGCCGGCGTGCTCGACGGTTTCGGCATTGGCGCGGGCGCCCGTTACACCGGCAACACCTATGGAGACCAGGGCAATACCTGGCTGGGCAAGGCCAACGCCTACACCGTGTTCGACGCCTCCGTGCACTACGACCTCGGCCGCCTGGACAACAGCCTCAAAGGCGCATCGGTGAAACTCAACGCCACCAACCTGTTCGACAAGGACTACATTTCCACCTGTGATGCGTCCTACTGCTACTACGGCGACCAACGCAGCGTAGTCGCCAGTGCCACCTACCAGTGGTAATCGACTGAGCTAACAACCAGGCCGCCCCATGGGCGGCTTCGGTGTGTCTGAAGGCTAGAAAATGAAAAGCAAAACCATCCGCCGCTGGTCCTTCATCCACACCTGGACCAGCCTCGTCTGCACCGTATTCCTGCTGCTGCTCGCCCTCACCGGCCTGCCGTTGATCTTCCACCACGAGATCGATCACCTGCTGGGCAACGAGCCCGAGCTGGCACAGATGCCCGCCGACACCCCACAGTTGAACCTCGAACAGCTGGTGGCCAAGGCCCAGGCCCATCGCCCCGGCGAAGCCATGCAATACCTGGCCTGGGACGAAGACGACAAGAACGGCGTGATCGCAATCATGGCCGCCACCGCCGGCACCGAACCCAACGCCTCCCACACCTTCATGCTCGACGCCCGCACCGGCGAGGCCGTGGAAACACCCGCGGCCAACGGCGGGCTGACGATGTTCCTGCTGCGCCTGCACGTCGACATGTTCGCCGGGCTGCCGGGCAAGTTGCTGCTGGCGTTCATGGGCATTCTGTTTGTGCTGGCGATCATCTCCGGCACGGTGTTGTACCTGCCGTTCATGCGCCGGTTGAAGTTCGCCACGGTGCGCCAGGACAAGTCCACGCGCCTGCGCTGGCTCGACCTGCACAACCTGATCGGCGTGGTGACCCTGACCTGGGCCTTGGTGGTCGGCGTAACCGGCGTGATCAGCGCCTGCGCCGACCTGATCATCGCCGCCTGGCGCACCGACAGCCTCAGCGCGATGATCGAACCCTACAGGAACGCCCCGCCGCTGACCTTGCGTGCGCCCGCCACCGACCTGCTGACGATTGCCGCCAAGGCCGCGCCGAGCATGGAGCCGGACTTTATCGCGTTCCCCGGCACGCGCTTTTCCAGCGAGCATCACTACGCGGTGTTCATGAAAGGCAGCACCCACCTGACGTCGCACCTGCTGACACCCGTGTTGATCGACGCCAGCAACCTGCAGGTCACCGCCATCGCCGAACGCCCGTGGTACATGGACGCCATGGGCATGTCCCAGCCGCTGCACTTCGGTGACTACGGCGGCATGCCGATGAAGATCCTCTGGGCGGTGCTGGACGTGCTGACCATCATCGTCCTGGGCAGCGGCGTGTACCTGTGGCGGGTGCGGCGCAAGGCGGGCAAGTCATGAAGCCGAGACAGTCGAGTTTCTGGAAGGTCTTCGGCATTCCGCTGGCCATCGGGCTGCTGAGCGCGGCCGGGTTGTTTGCGGCGTTGCTGGGGGACGGGTTGTGGGATTCGTTGAGCTGGGTCGGGCTGGGCATTCCAGCGGTCATTGGCAGCTGGGCGTTGCTCAAGCGTTGAGATAGATTAGCGCTGCCCTTTTCCGAGGAATGCCCATGTCCACCCCCAGCATGACGTTGTTCCACAACCCTGCCTCGCCGTTTGTGCGCAAAGTACGGGTGCTGTTGCACGAGACCGGCCAACTGGACCGCGTGACCTTGCATGCGTGCGTGCCGACGCCGGTCGCGCCCGACGCCGATGTGATCCTGGACAACGCGCTGGGCAAGATCCCCGCGCTGCGCCTGGCCGACGGCAATGCACTGCATGACAGCCGGGTGATCCTCGATTACCTCGACTACCAACATACCGGCACGCCGCTGATCCCCCGCGACGGCCCGGCTCGCTGGCGCCGCCTGACCCTGGCCTCGACGGCCGACGGGATCATGGATGCCGCCGTGCTGGTGCGTTATGAAACTGCCATGCGCCCGGTGGAAAAACACTGGGACCTGTGGCTGGAAGGCCAGCGCGACAAGATCCGCCGCGCGCTCGACATGCTGGAACAGGACGCCATCGCCGAACTGGCCGGGCCGTTTGACGTGGCTGCAATCAGCGTGGCCTGTGCGCTGGCTTATCTGGATTTCCGCCACCCGGACATGCAGTGGCGGTCGAGCCATCCACGACTGGCTGCCTGGTATGCCGAGGTGAGTCAGCGCCCGTCGATGCTCCAGACCCAGCCACCGGCCTGACCTGCTGCAAGGCTTCCTAGTGGTGAGGGAGCTTGCTGTGGTGAGGCAGCTTGCTGTGGCGAGGGAGCTTGCTCCCGCTGGGCTGCGCAGCGGCCCCAAAAATCCTGGG